>NZ_JABZEE010000037.1 GCF_013387495.1 Streptomyces sp. PKU-EA00015
GGCGGACGCCCCGGCCGGGCCCGGCGCACGGGCCGCGGCCCCCGGGTGGCAGTCGGCCGGCGTCCGGGACCAGCGGCCCGCGCCGCCCGCCGCCGTCCGCCCGCTGCGCCCGCGTGACGTCCCGACGCCGTCCGCCGAGGGTGAACTCCCGCGCCGCGTACGCCAGTCCCACCTGGCACCCCAGCTGCGGCAGGCGCCGCAGGCGGATCCGCCGCATGCCGCCGGCCCGCCCGCCGACGGCTCTCCCGACCGCAGTCCCGACGTCGTGCGCGAACGGATGAACGCGTACCGCAACGGCTGGGCGAGGGGCGGCGGTGCGGCGCCCGGATCCTCGCACCCGGACGCCACCGAGCCGCCCCGGCCCCGGGAACCCGAGCCCTCGCGGGATCGGGGCCAGGACCGCGCATTCGTGCGGGACCGAGACCCCGGGATCTTCCCGGCCGGAGACCCCCGCCCCGGCCGTCATCCCCACCCGGGCCGTCAGCCCCACCCCGGCAGCGAAGGAGACCGAGCATGAGCGAGCACGAGTCAGCCGTGGCCCATCACCGATCCGGCGACCTCGACTGGCTGCTGGACGATCTCGTCTGGCGCGTGGCCGAGGTCCGGCACGCGGTGGTGCTGTCCAACGACGGGCTGCCCGTCGGCGCGTCCGAGGGACTGTGCCGCGAGGACGCGGAACATCTGGCCGCCGTCGCCTCGGGGTTCCACAGCCTCGCCAAGGGCGCGGGACGCCACTTCCACGTCGGCGGCGTCCGGCAGACGATGGTCGAGATGGACGACGGCTTCCTCTTCGTGGCGGCCGCCGGTGACGGATCCTGTCTCGCCCTGCTCACCGCCGTCAGCGCGGACATCGGACTCATCGCCTACGAGATGGCCCGCCTCGTCAACCGTGTCGGTGAACACCTGCGCACACCGGCGCGCCTCAGCACGCCATGAGCGGCATCGCCGAGCCCACCGGCAGCCAGTGGTACGACGCGGAAGCGGGACCGCTCGTCCGCCCGTACGCGATGACCGGCGGGCGGACCAGACCGGGACCGAACCACGTCCGCTTCGACCTGATCGCCCTGGTCGTCGTGGACGACGACGCGACCGGCTCGGCGGAGGAATCGCTCCTCGGCCCCGAGCACCGCACGCTGCTGGCGCTGTGCCGGAGCGAGAAGCAGTCCGTCGCGGAGCTCGCGGTCGACGCCGACCTGCCCGTCGGTGTCGTACGCGTGCTCCTCGGCGATCTCCTGGAAGCCGGGCACGTGAGGGTCAGCCGCCCCGTGCCGCCCGCACAGCTGCCCGACGAAAGGATCCTGCGTGAGGTCATCGAGGGCCTGCGTGCCCTGTGAGGGCGGCGGCCGGTACGCGTACGGACACGGCCGCTCACTCGGAGCCGCCCCGGCCGTCCCGCCACTGCGCCCTGGTGACGGCGTACTCGACGTCTCCCAGCTCCGAGCCCTCGATCGCGTCCGGCCACTCCTCGAAGAAGGTCCTCACGTAGCGGAGCCCCGCCTTCTCCATCACGCGCCGCGAGCGCTCGTTGACGGTCATCGTGTTGGCGGTCACCCGCAGCACTCCCAACTCGGTGAAGCCCAGGCGGATCAGCGCCCGGGAGCCCTCGGTCGCCAGCCCGCCGCCCCATGCCCGGCGGTCGAGGCGGTAGCCGAGCTCGACCTCGTCGCAGCTGTCGGCGCGCAGCGGGCGGAACTCGAACCAGCCGAGGAAGGCGCCCGAGCCCCGGTCCTGGGCCGCCCAGTACCCACGGCCCTCCACGCCCGCCGGGCCGTCCAGGCAGGCGTAGTGCCGCAGGAGAGCCGGCATCGTCTCGCGCAGCACCTCCGCGCGGGTGGTGGGCGCACCGCCGTTGATGTAGCGCATGACCTCGGGGTCGTTGTCGAGGGCGAGCACGTCGTCCGCGTCGGAGTCGCGGAAGGGTCGCAGCGTCAGACGGCCGGTCTCCAGGAAGGCGCGCATGCCGGGATCATCGTCGGCCGCCGCCGCGGCCGCCAGCGAAATATCCGCTGCGCCCGCCCACGCGGTGCGCGCGCCGATCGTCCCGCGCAACCCACCGCCCGCTTCCGTCCCGGGCCGGGAACGCGCCGCCCGCCCGTCCTCATGCCACCCCACTCGATCCCACCCTGCCCGTCCGTCCCGGGAGAAACGACCGATGTCCTCCACCACCACTGACACCAACGCCGGGGAATCCGTCGACCTCACGCTGAAGATCCTGGTCGCAGGCGGCTTCGGCGTCGGCAAGACCACAATGGTCGGAGCGGTCAGCGAGATCCGGCCACTGCGCACGGAGGAACAGCTCAGCGAGGCCGGGAGCAGCGTCGACGACACCGAGGGTGTCGCCCGCAAGACGACCACGACCGTCGCCATGGACTTCGGCCGCATCACGATCCGGTCGGGGCTGACCCTCTACCTGTTCGGCACCCCGGGTCAGGACCGTTTCTGGTTCCTGTGGGACGAATTGTCCCAGGGCGCGCTCGGCGCGGTCGTCCTCGCCGACACCCGGCGGCTCAGCGACTGCTTCCCGGCCGTCGACTACTTCGAGCACCGCCGCATCCCGTTTGTCGTCGCCGTCAACTGCTTCCCCGGGGCGCGCTCCTTCGGAGCCCACGAGGTCTCCCGCGCGCTCGATCTCGACCAGGGCACGCCGGTCGTCCTGTGCGACGCGCGAGACCGCGACTCCGGCAAGGAGGTCCTGGTCCGGCTCGTCGAGTACGCGGGCCGGGTGTACACCGCCCGGATGCTGGACTCCGTCGGATGACCGCCCGTGCACCGTCGCGCAGCGGTCGCCGGCGACGGCACCTCGCCGCGGGCGCAGCCTTGCCGTGGGCGCACGCGTGCGAAAGGCTTACGTGCGAACGAGACCACGGGGCGTACGAGCGGGGAGGGGCCGGCCATGGCGTTGGACAAGGGACTCGACTGGCTGCTGGACGACTTGACCGAGCGGATCGACCACATAAGGCACGCACTTGTGCTCTCCAACGACGGCCTGGTAACCGGCGCGAGCACGGGCCTGGCGCGTGAGGACGCGGAGCACCTGGCGGCGGTCTCCTCCGGCCTGCACTCCCTCGCCCGCGGTTCCGGGCGTCATTTCCGGGCCGGCCAGCCGCGTCAGACCATGGTCGAGTTCGACGAGGCACTGCTGTTCGTGACCGCGGCGGGCGAAGGCAGTTGCCTGTGTGTGCTCAGCGACGCCGAGGCCGACGTGGGCCAGGTCGCCTATGAGATGACGCTGATGGTCAACCGGGTCGGCGAGCACCTCGGTGTCGATGCGCGCCAGCCGGGCAACCCCGTCTGACCTGCGAAGACAGGGTTATCCACAGGCTCGGCGGGAGATCGCGGCCGAGGGCTACGGTCATCACCGGGAGTATTCACGCTCTACGGGGGAGACCAAGATGACCACACAGGACTCGCCGTCGTACGCGGCAGCGGACACGACGTACGCGCCACGGTGCGGAGTTCGGGACGCGGTGGCACACGGCACGGCACAGGCGGCGGCGCAGAGCCTCGCGCTGAGCCGGGCGGCAGGAGAGCTGGGCTTGAAACGCGGCGAGTTGGACCTCGCCGTCCAGCTGGGCCAAGTGCGCTCGACACCGGATGCGAGCGGGGGGCCGCCCAGGATCGCCCGATCCGAGATCGACCGGCTTCGGGCGGCCGAGGGCTTCCCGGACGTGCTGCGGGAGCGCGTCAGGACGGTCGGCACCCGAGAGGCCGCCGAGCTCCTCGCGATCACCGGCCACCGGTTCACCGGTCTCGCCCGCACGGGCCACTTCGTCCCGGTGCGCTTCTACCTCAACCGCTACCGGGCCGTCGTCTGGCTGTATCTCGCCTGCGAACTGCGCGACTTCGCCCACGACCACGCCGAACTGCTGACCGGGCGGACGCCGCCCGCGGTGCGGGCGGCGCTCGAGGCGGGCGAGGACCGCCGCCCGCGGAACTGGCGAGGCCGGAAGCTGGGACTCCTGCTGCGGTCCACAGCGGACCCCTGGGTGCGTGCCGCTGCCGTCGCGGCGGTGCTCGACCCGGTGTCGGTCGCCGAGGTGGTCCCCGACCCCTACGAGCGGTCCCACCTGCGCGTGCTCCGGCCCGACCTGCTGCCCGGCGGCAGACCCCAATCCCCGGCAGACCGTGATCTGGTGGACCGCCTGCTGCGCGCGGACCACCCCGACGAGATTCTGTGGCACCGGGTGAGCCTGGCCGAGGCACTGCGCGAGGCACGCCAGGCGAGCCCCGCGCCCAGGCCCGCGCCGGCCGCACGGCCGATGGCCCAGTCGCCGGACGTGCCCCACGACGCCGTCGTGCCTGCGGGCGTGCCGCGCCCGGCCGGGCGCCGGCCGCGGCACGCGGCCCCCGGCCGCCCGACCCGGCGACCCTCGACACTGCCCCTGCCGCGACGCACCCCCCGCACCCTCCTCGACCGCCTCCGCCGCCGAAAGCGGCAGCCGCAGACGTGAGCCGCTGCCGTAGCGGGAGCAGCGACCGGCGGTGCTCACCACCCCGCACCGGCTCGGTGTGCGGATCGCGGGCGCATGAAGCTGGCCTGTGGGCCCGCTTAAGAAAACATCGATGGACGCGACGCTCCGAGCTGGGCAGATTGGAGCGCGTCCACTGAGCGGGGCCGTATTTTCGGTATCCGGCCAGTCCCGTCACCCTGCCTGGAGCCGCCCTGATGAAGGCACTTGTCAAGCAGCACGCCGAGCCCGGACTGTGGCTCATGGACGTGCCGGAGCCCGAGACCGGCCCCGGCGACGTGCTCATCAAGGTGCTGCGCACCGGCATCTGCGGCACGGACCTGCACATCAGGTCCTGGGACGGATGGGCGCAGCAGGCCGTCACCACGCCGCGCATCCTGGGCCACGAGTTCGTGGGCGAGGTCGCGGCGGTCGGCGCCGACGTGACGGACATCGCCGTCGGTGACGTGGTCAGCGGTGAGGGGCACCTGGTGTGCGGCAAGTGCCGCAACTGCCTGGCGGGCCGACGCCATCTGTGCCGGAGCACCATCGGTCTCGGCGTGGGCCGCGACGGAGCCTTCGCCGAGTACGTCGCGCTGCCCGCCTCCAACGTGTGGGTGCACCGCACGGCGGTGGACCTGCACGTCGCCGCCATCTTCGACCCGTTCGGCAACGCCGTGCACACGGCTCTGTCCTTCCCGCTCGTCGGCGAGGACGTGCTGATCACGGGCGCGGGCCCGATCGGCATCATGGCCGCCGCCGTTGCCAAGCACGCGGGCGCGCGCAACGTGGTGATCACCGATGTCAGCGAGTCCCGCCTGGAGCTCGCCCGGAAGGCCGGCGCCACCCTCGCGGTGAACGTCTCCCGAACCGACATCGCCGCCGCCCAGCGGCAGCTGGGTCTCAAGGAGGGCTTCGACATCGGTCTGGAGATGTCCGGCAGGCCCGAGGCGATGCGGGACATGGTCGACAACATGACGCACGGCGGCCGGATCGCGATGCTCGGGCTGCCGGCGCAGGAGTTCGCCGTCGACTGGTCGAAGATCGTCACCTCGATGATCACGATCAAGGGCATCTACGGCCGCGAGATGTTCGAGACCTGGTACGCCATGACCGTGCTTCTGGAGGGCGGCCTCGACCTGACCCCCGTGATCACCGGCAGTTACGGCTACCAGGACTTCGACGCGGCCTTCGACGAGGCCGCGACCGCCCGCAGCGGCAAGATCATCCTCGACTGGACCGTCTGAGTCCCGCTCTCGCACCGAGTCACCGCCTCAAGGAGAACCCTCATGTACGCGTCCGTCCGCGACGACCTCCGCGCCACCCTCGACGAGATCCGCGACGCCGGTCTCTTCAAGCCCGAGCGGGTCATCGGCACCCCCCAGAGCGCGTCCGTCGCCGTCACGGCCGGCGGCGCCCCCGGCGACGTGCTCAACTTCTGCGCCAACAACTACCTCGGTCTCGCCGACCACCCCGACGTCGTCGCCGCCGCGAAGGACGCGCTCGACCGCTGGGGATACGGCATGGCCTCGGTCCGCTTCATCTGCGGCACCCAGGAGATCCACAAGGAGCTCGAGCAGTGTCTGTCGGCGTTCCTCGGCCAGGAGGACACGATCCTCTACTCCTCCTGCTTCGACGCCAACGGCGGAGTCTTCGAGACCCTGCTCGGCCCCGAGGACGCCGTCATCTCCGACGCCCTCAACCACGCCTCGATCATCGACGGCATCCGGCTGTCCAAGGCCCGCCGCCACCGTTACGCCAACCGCGACCTGGCCGACCTCGAGCTTCAGCTCAAGAAGGCCGTCGAGGGCGGCGCCCGCCGCCGTCTCATCGTCACGGACGGCGTCTTCTCCATGGACGGCTACGTCGCGCCGCTCGCCGAGATCTGCGACCTCGCCGACCGCTACGACGCCATGGTCATGGTCGACGACTCGCACGCCGTCGGCTTCGTGGGCCCCGGCGGCCGCGGCACCCCCGAACTGCACGGCGTGATGGACCGCGTCGACATCGTCACCGGCACGCTCGGCAAGGCGCTCGGCGGCGCGTCCGGCGGCTACGTCGCCGCCCGCGCCGAGATCGTCGAGCTGCTGCGCCAGCGCTCCCGGCCCTACCTGTTCTCCAACTCCCTCGCCCCGGTGATCGCCGCCGCCTCCCTCAAGGTCCTCGACCTGCTGGAGTCGGCCGGCGACCTGCGGGAGAGGCTGGCGGCCAACACCAAGCTGTTCCGCACGAAGATGACCGAGGCCGGTTTCGAGATCCTGCCCGGCGACCACGCCATCGCGCCGGTCATGATCGGCGACGCCGCGGAGGCGGGCCGCATGGCCGAGCTGCTGCTGGAGCGCGGCGTGTACGTGATCGGCTTCTCGTACCCCGTGGTGCCGATGGGCCAGGCACGCATCCGTGTCCAGCTGTCCGCCGCGCACTCCACCGAGGACGTCGAGCGCGCCGTCGCCGCGTTCGCCGACGCCCGCCGGGCGCTGAAGGGCTGACCACCGGAGGGGGCCGGCAGACCTGGCAAAATGGCTGGGTGATCGACCCCCGACGGCTGCGCATCCTGCGGGCCGTGGCGGACCACCGTACGGTGACCGCCGCGGCCTCCGCGCTGTACCTCACCCCCTCCGCCGTCTCCCAGCAGCTCAACGCGCTGGAGCAGGAGACGGGCCACACCCTGCTGATCCGCAGCGGCAAGGGAGTGACTCTCACGGCCGCGGGAGAGATCCTCCTCGCCCACACCCACGCCGTCCTCGCCCAGCTGGAGCGTGCCGAGGCGGAGCTCGCCGCGTACGCGGGCGGGGCAGCGGGCGAGGTGACCGTCGCCGCGTTCGCCACCGGCATCGCGGAGGTGGTGGCACCGGCCATAGGGCGCCTCGCGGCCGAGCACCCCGGCATCCGCGTGCGCGTACGGGACGCCGAGGGCGACGAGAGCCTGCCGCTGGTCCTCGACGGCGAGGCGGATCTCGCGGTCGCCGTCGAGTACCGGGGCGCTCCCGGCGCGGACGACCGGCGGCTGGCCAGGGTTCCGCTGTACGCCGAGCCGTTCGACGCCGTGCTGCGCGCCGACCATCCGCTGGCGGGCGGCGACAAGGTCGAGCTGGCGGAGTTCGGTGACAGCGACTGGATCGGCCCCTATCCCGGCAACCCGTGCCACGACATGGTGCTGCTCGCCTGCGAACTGGCGGGCTTCCAGCCCCGGCTCGTACACCTGTCGGACGACTTCCGTGCCGTCGTCGCCCTCGCCGGCGCGGGAGCCGGAGTCGCCCTCGTGCCGCGCTCGGCACTGCGCGGGATGGAGCTGAGCGACACCGTGGTCCGGCCCGTGTCGGGACCGGCCGCCACGCGCCGTGTGTTCGCCGCGGTGCGCCGCGGCGCGGAGAGCCATCCGCTGATCCGCCCGGTCCTCGACGCCCTCGCGCTCACGGCCGAGGGTATGTCCACCGGCTGACGGCCCGGGAGTTCACCCACGACCGCTCTTCAGCGCACCGGGCCGGGAGCCACGTCCCTGCGCCACGTCGTCCGGCCGGGCCGGACCCGCAGGGGCCTGCCTGCGGGTCAGGGCGACCCCCACCAGCACCACCGCCAGGCCGCCACCATCCGTGCGCCGAGCTCCTCGTCCAGCACGAGCGCGCCGAGCGCGACCGAGACGACCGGCACCAGGTCCGGGTTCACCCCCGGCTTCGTGGTGGACAGCGAGGACTACGCCACGGCTCAGGGCTTCGTCGCCGCCGGACTCGGCATCAGTCTGATGCCGGTCATGGGCATCGGCGGCCGCCACCCCGGAGTCGTGGTGCGCAAGGTCCGCGGTCCCGAGCCGGTGCGCGCGGTCCACGCCGTGGTCCGCCGTTCCCACCCGGCGGGCCCGGCGCTGAACGGCCTGCTGCGTGCCCTGCGCGAGGCGGCGCGCCAGTAGGACCCGTCCGGCGGCCCGGGTCCGCACCGGCCGACCCCCGGGGGCGCGACCGCGAAGGCCGCCCGGCTCAACGGGGTTGTCCCACCGCGACATCCGTCCGTTTGGCCCATGAGCCGGGCCGCTCCCCGCGAATCACCGATCGTCAGACGACCGCCCCGCTGCGATCGCCGGAACGAGCCGGGCGCCCGCCGCGCGGACGCCCGGCCGAGCGGGACCGCTCCGGGCGGCGGGACTGGAGGATCACGGTCACCGGCATGGCCGTGAACACCGTGGACGCCATCCCCACCACGACGCCGGCGAGCAGCGCCACGGAGAAGTCGGTCAGCGAGTCGCCGCCGAGGACGGCGAGCGCGACGAGCACGAACAGCGCCCCCATACCCGTGTTCACGGTACGCGGCAGGGTCTGCGCCACCGCCCGGTCCGCGAGGTCCGCCCAGGGAAGTGACGTGCCGGTACGGCGCAGTTCGCGCAACCGGTCGAGCACCACCACCGTGTCGTTGACCGAGTAGCCGACCACGGTGAGCAGCGCCGCCAGGAAGACGCTGTCGACCGGCCTGCCCAGCCAGGCGAAGAGCCCCACCACCAGGAGCACGTCCTGAACCATCGCGACGACCGCCGCCGTCGCGAAGGTCCACCGGAACCGCACGCTCAGGTAGATCAGTTGGGCCGCGACCGCGACGCCCAGGGCGATCAGCGCGTGCGTGCGCAGCTCGCTGCCGAGGCTGGGGCCGACCAGATCGTCCCGTTCCACCGTGACGTGCCCGGCCGGCCCCTCCAGCGCCGTGCGGATCCGCTCCTGCTGCCGGTCGCCCGTCTCCTTGGTGCGGACGGACACACTGTGCTCACCGGTCTTCTGCACCACCGCCTGCGGGAAACCGGCCTCGACCACGGCCGCGCGTGCCGCGTCCGCGTCCACCGGCTGCTCGGCCGCGTACTGCACGCTGCGTCCGCCGGTGAACTCGACCCCGAACTCCAGCCCGCGCACACCGACCCCGCCGACGGCGAGCAGCAGCGCACCCGCGCACAGGCCGAGCCAGCGCCGCCGGTGCCGCATCAGCCGGGGCGTACGCCGCGCGAGTCGCGCCCGCAGCCGCCCGGTGGTCGCCATCCCGGTGAGAGCCGGCCGCCGGCGCACGAAGGACGTGCGCACCGCCCATTCGGCGAGCAGCCGGGTGATCAGCATGGCGGAGACCATGGAGGCCAGCACACCGATCGCGAGGGTGACGCCGAAGCCCTTGACCGGGCCGGTGGCGAACGCGAAGAGAAGACCGGCGGCGAGCAGCGTCGTCACGTTCGAGTCGGCAACCGCGCTCCACGCCTTGGCGAACCCGGTCCGCAGGGGCGGGCGCAGATCGCGGGACCCCTTGGCCCGCAGGCCTCCGGGACGCGTGTACTCCTCCCTGGCCCTTTCGAACACGAGCACGTTGGCGTCCACGGCGATGCCGATCGCGAGGACGAACCCGGCCAGGCCCGGCAGCGTGAGGGTCGCGCCGAGTGCCACGACGGCGGCGTACGAGACGAGCCCGTACAGCGCGAGCGCGACGGTGGCGAGGAGACCCAGCAGGCGGTACACGACGATGATGAACAGGCCGGTGCAGACCAGGCCGATCACGGCGGCGAGCGCGCTCGCCCGGATCGCCTCGGCGCCGAGCGTCGGTCCCACGGTGCTCTGCTCGACCGTCGTCACGGGTACGGGCAGGGCCCCGCCTTTGACGAGCGCCGCCAGATCGCGCGCCTCGGCGGCGCCGAAGCCGCCGCTGATCTGCGCCGAGCCGCCGGTGATGCCCGTCCCGCACGGCACGCTGTTCTGCATGCCCGGCGCGGACACGATCCGGTCGTCCAGCACGATCGCCACGCGCCGGGCCGGATCCGCCGGCGCCGCGCACGCGGCCTCGCCCGTCAGGCGTGCCCAGGTCTCGCCCGCGTCGCCGCGGAACGACAGATCGACGCTCCAGCCGCGCCCCGTCTGGGTGTCGAGTACGGCCTCGGCGTCCTCGACGCCGTCACCGGTCAGCGCCGTGGGGCCGAGCCGCAGATGGCCGCCGGGCGTGTCGGGGTCGGCGAGGACGCGCGACCCGTCCGCCGCGGGGCGGTTCGCCGGTCCCGACGCCGCCCCGGTGACGGCGTGGAAGGTCAACTGGGCGGTGCGGCCGATGACCTCGGCTGCCTTGCGGGGGTCCCGCACCCCGGGCAGTTCGACGACGATACGCCGCTCCCCGGAGCGGGCGAGGGACGGTTCGGCGACGCCGAGACCGTCGACGCGGCGGCGCAGCACTTCCAGCGCGCGGTCGGTCGCCGCCGCGTCGGCACGGACGGTGGGGGAGTCCTCGGTCTCCAGGACGATCCGGGTGCCACCGCGCAGATCGAGTCCGAGGCGGGCGGGGGTGGTGAGTGCGACGCCGAGGGAGACGGCGACGACGGCGAGCGCGATCAGCGCACGCCACAACGTGGTACGGCGAGATGACATGAAGGCTCCACATACGGTCCGCGGGGCCGGGGCGCGCCGCTCGGTGGCGTACGCCCGCGCCGGCGGACGGGGACACAGGGAAGGGCGCCTCGTGTCCGGGGTGACGCGGGCAGGCCGCGGCGCCCCGGAACGGCGGGCGCGGGAACGTCAGCTGTGCCGGGTGGAGGGAGGTCCGCGGGTGTGCCGCGGGTCGTACGCGTCGCGCGGCGGAGCGCGCTCCTGACGTGGTCCGGCCGTCAGACCCCCGCGCAGCGGGAGGGGCTGCACGGCGGTCACGGGACCGGTCAGCAGCGGAGGAGCGCCGGACAGCCGCACCGAGTGCTCGGCGGCCGCGTCGTGCTGCACCGCCTTCTCGGGCCCGGGGGGTGCCGACGGGACCGCCCGTACGGTCTCGGCGCCGCCCGCTCCCGCCCGCGCGACCGCGGGGAACTGCTGCGCTGCCGCGGGCATCGCGCGGGCGGCGGGGCCGGGCGACGCGGTCTGCAGGCCCGGAGCCGTACCGGCGAGTGACAGGAGCAGCGACAGGACGCCGACGAGCACGGACGGCAGGGCCGCCGCGAGGGCCCGGTGCGTGCGCTCGCGCATCCCCGCCCCCTCGCCGCTCGTTCCGCTTGCCATGTGGCCTGCCGCGGCTCAGCGTAGGCGACACGGACGGGCCACGGGGACCGGCACGTGCGACCGCCCGCCGGCCCGGGCGGCGAACGCGTCGTGGACTGCTGCGACACGACAGGGCCCGGTTGGCTTACGATCACGGCGGGCGGCCGCGCTCTGGCGGTCGCCAGCCCCATACCCCTGGAGGTCACCGTGTTCGGGACGGTCCGCGGACACCGCACCCACCGAAGCAGCTTCCGCTTCCGCGTCACCGCAGGTGCCGTGGCGGCCGGCATGTTCCTCGCCGTCGGCTGTACCTCCTCCGACGACGGGCCCGGTGAGGCGGCGGGGGGCGTCCCCGTGGTCGAGAAGGGCAAGCTGACCACCTGCACGCACCTGCCCTACCCGCCGTTCCAGTTCGAGCAGGACGGGAAGATCGTCGGCTTCGACGTCGCCCTGGTCGACCTCGTGGCCAAGAACCTCAAGGTGGAGCAGAAGATTCTCGACACCCCGTTCGAGAACTTCAAGACCGGCGCCTTCCTCAACTCCGGCGAATGCGACCTCGCCGCTGCCGGTATGACGATCACCGACGAGCGCAAGAAGAACGTGGACTTCTCCGTCCCCTACTTCGACGCGACCCAGGCGCTGCTCGCCACGAAGAAGAGCGGCGTGAAGACGCTCGCCGACATCAAGTCGCAGAAGAAGAAGCTGGGCGCGCAGGCCGAGACCACCGGCGAGAGCTACGCCAAGAGCGAGGGCTTCGACCCCGTCGCCTTCGAGAGCTCCGACGCCGTCCTCAACGGCCTGCGCACCGGTCAGGTCGACGCCGTCGTCATCGACTACCCGGTCGTCCAGGGCTGGCTGAAGGACAAGGCGAACGCCGCCCAGTTCGTCCTCGGGGAGAACATCGAGACCGGTGAGCAGTACGGCTTCTCGGTGAAGAAGGGCAACGACAAGCTGCGTGCGGCGATCGACAAGGCGATCAACGACGCCCGTGCCGACGGCACGTACGACGAGCTGTACGAGCAGTGGATCGGTCCGCTGCCCAAGGACGGCTCGTGACCTCACGTCTCACCCGGCGCCAGCGGCGCAGGGTCTCGCAGGGCGTTCAGTACGCGCTGTTCGTGGCGGTCCTGGTCGTCATCGGTGTGCTCGCCGACTGGGACCGCCTGCAGAACCAGTTCGCGCAGAAGGCCCTCGCCGAGGAACTGTTCCCGGACATCATCACCATCGCGCTGCGCAACACGGTGGTCTACACCGTGTCCGGCTTCGTCTTCGGTCTGGTCCTCGGACTGGTCATCGCGCTGATGAGGCTGTCGTCCGTCGCCCCCTACCGGTGGGTGGCGGGTGTCTACATCGAGATCTTCCGCGGACTGCCGGCGCTGCTGATCTTCATCTTCGTCGGTGTCGCGGTCCCGCTCGCCTTCCCCGGCACGGAGATCCCGGGCGGTACGTACGGAAAGGTCGCCCTCGGCCTCGGCCTGGTCGCTGCCGCGTACATGGCGGAGACCATCCGGGCGGGCATCCAGGCGGTGCCCAAGGGACAGATGGAGGCGGCCCGTTCGCTGGGCTTCTCGCACGCCAGGGCCATGGTCTCGGTGATCATCCCGCAGGCGTTCCGCATCGTGATCCCGCCGCTGACCAACGAGCTGGTGCTGCTGTTCAAGGACTCGTCGCTCGTGCTGTTCCTCGGCGTCACGCTGCAGGAACGCGAACTGACCAAGTTCGGCCGGGACCTGGCGAGCCAGACGGCCAACTCCACACCGATCCTGGTCGCCGGCCTGTGTTATCTGCTGGTGACCGTGCCGCTGAGCTTCGTGGTGCGCCGCCTCGAAGCCCGCGCCGACAGGGCGAAGTGAGGAACGGATGCCCAAGAAGCCGACACAGGCGGGGAGCGGGAGCATGAGCGCCACGGGCCGTCCCGAGATCGAGATCCGGGGGCTCCACAAGTCCTTCGGCGACAACGAGGTTCTGCGCGGCATCGACCTCGACATCGCGGCGGGCGAGGTGGTCTGCGTCATCGGCCCCTCGGGGTCCGGGAAGTCGACGCTGCTGCGCTGCGTGAACCTGCTGGAGGAGCCGACGAAGGGCCAGGTCTTCGTCGGCGGCACCGAGGTCACCGACCTCGATGTCGACATCGACGCGGTACGCCGCCGGATCGGCATGGTCTTCCAGCAGTTCAACCTCTTCCCGCACGTGAACGTGACGGAGAACCTGACGCTGCCCCAGCGGCGCGTGCTGCGCCGGGACAAGGCGAGGGCCGCCGAGGTGGCCCGGCGCAACCTGGAGCGGGTCGGTCTCGCGGACAAGGCCGACGCGTATCCCGCGCAGCTGTCCGGCGGTCAGCAGCAGCGGGTGGCGATCGCCCGCGCGCTGGTCATGGACCCCGAGGTCATGCTCTTCGACGAGCCGACCTCGGCGCTCGACCCGGAGCTGGTGGGCGACGTCCTCGCGGTCATGCGCCAGCTGGCCGCCGAGGGGATGACCATGATGGTCGTCACGCACGAGATGAGCTTCGCCCGGGAGGTCGCCGACCGGGTGGTCTTCATGGACGGCGGCGTCATTGTCGAGCAGGGCCCGGCGGAGCAGGTCGTGGGGAATCCCCAGCACGAGCGGACGCGCAACTTCCTGATGCGGCTGCTCGATCCGGCGGCGGCCGAACAGCCCGGCGCCGAGGGAACGGCGGACGGTCCGGACAAGGAACGCTGACGCCCGGTCCGACGGACCGGACGGCCCCGGCCGGGAGGGGGATGCCCGGCCGGGGCCTTCGCGGTGGTCCGTTCTCCCGGTCAGCGTCCGGGGCACTCCTTCCACGCCAGGTGGTAGATCGTGCTGATGTCACCGTCCGTCGAGTCCATGGTCATGTAGCTCGTCGCCGCGGGGGCCGACGCGCCCGCGCTGACGCGGAGCTCGGTATTGATGTTGAAGTTCCGCTGCACCCCGCAGGGCGCCCACACCAGCTGTGCCCAGTCGGTCTCGTCCGTGGCCTGCCAGTTGTCCTCGTACGGGCCCCGGAACGTGTGCGACCGCGAGGCGGTGCTCGGCGACCCCTGGAAGTAGTACGAGGCCTTCTCCGTACCGCTCGCGCCGGCCTGCAGCGAGGCGTAGCCGCGGTAGTCGGCGCTGGCGACGGCGTAGGTGAAGCCATGGGGGACGTGGACGACGAGGTTGAGCTGACAGTTCTTGCGCGACGCGGTCGGCGAGGAGTCACCGCCCACCTGGGCCAGGTACTCGCTGTACGTCACGGTGAAGGCGGTGTTGTCCTCCGAGACGGCGACGGCGGCGGTGCCCAGGGGGCATCCCGAGCCGTTGACGGTCGCGACGTCGATGACGATCTTGTCGGGCGGCGGGTCGGTGATGCCCGACGGGCTGGCCTGCGCGGGCAGCGCGGAGGCGAACAGAGCAGCGACCGCTCCGCTCACCAGTAGACCGGCTTTCATGGTTCTCCCATCCATTGCTTTCGGTGCCGGGTGCCGGGCACGCGCGAAGGCGCCCGGCGCGAGGTGGGGGGTGCGGCCGGCGGTGGTGCGCGTCGGCCGTCACGGACCAAGTGCGGTGGATCGAGCGGTGGTTCCGGGAACGCGTCGAACGGTGGCGAGACCGCCGGGCTGTTGAAACGTCATGCACATGACAGTCTGGGCCGGTGCTCTGCACGGTCAGTGCGGACCGGGAGTGGTCGAATGGTACAAACCAGTGACTGGGGCGAACAGTCGAGGACCGGCCATTGAACGGGGTGCCGGACGGCCCGTTCGTGGCCGGGTCCCGCCCCTGCGGCCCGGCCGGCCTCAGTCCAGCAGGCACAACGCGGTGTCGCTGACGCCCACGTGGACGGACTGGCCCCAGGTCACCTCCAGCGCGTCGGACTCCATGCCGTCGCCGAACACGACGAGCCGGTCCGACTCCACCGTGATCCGCAGCCGTTCCGCGGCGCTCAGCGCTCCGGCGACCCGCGCCGTGCCGGTGGCCGGTGACGGCCAGGCCTCCCGGACGAACCAGATCAGCCGGCGGTCCGCCGGTGACGGCAGCGCGAGGGTGCTGCCCCGCTCCTGCCACACCGAGCGCAGCCACCCCGTGGCGCCCGTGCCCGTGCCCACGAGCACACCCGACGACGCCTGGGTCTCGGCGCCCTCCGTGTCGCCGTCCGGGCCGAGCCGGTAACGGGCCGTCTGATGGCCGGGCCGCCCGAGGTAGATCTCGTTGAGGGCCACCAGGCGCTGGGTGTCGTCGGTGACCGCCTCCACCATCGTCAGGTCGTCCGTCCGGCGGCCCGGCAAGACCGCGGAGCGCAGCAGCCGGGCGGCGTCCGCTGCCCGGTGGCGCACCAGGACGCCCGGGTTGCGTCCCGGTTCGGTGTCGATGCCGATGACGGGCTGTCCTGCCAGGTACTTCGCCGTATTGGCGACCAGCCCGTCCTGGCCCACGACGACCACCACGTCCTCGGGCGCGAACAGGAAGCGGTCCAGGTCCGACCGCTCGACCCGGGCGCGGCGCCACGGGAGCGGCACCGCCCCCGCGACGTCCGACAGCGCCTGCCGCGTCCGCCGGTGCCGCTCGGCCACCTCCCGGATGCTCCGGCCGCGCGAGGAGAGGAAGAAGTCCGCCTGACCGTGCGTGCCGTGCCGGGCGAGCAGTTCCTCGTACTCGGTGGCGCGGTGGACGAGCACGGCACGCGGCGCGAGGCTCATGCCCCGGCCGCCGTACCGCCGGCCCCCGGTGCCCCGGCGAGCCTGGCGAGCGCGGAGGTGACGACGTCGGGGGAGAGGGTGAGGCTCTCGATGCGCGGCAGGTTCTCGGCGAGGCGTGTCACCGCCAGCGCGTGCAGCGTCACGGGGTCGACATCGGCGTGCACCCGCAGCCACGCGGCCTGGGCTTCGGCGCGCGCCGCGCCCACTTGCTGCGCCGCTTCGGCCTCCGCGCGCGCGAGCCGGACGGTGCGGGACGCCTCGGCGTCCGCCTTCACCGCGTCGGCGGCAGCGCTCTCCTCCGCCCGGCGTCGTGCGTTGGTGCCGTTCTGCTCGACCAATTGCTCCTCGCGGCGCGCCAGTTCGATCTTGCTGGCCAGTTCGTTCTCGGCGATGGCGCGCTCGCGCTCCACGGCCACGGCCCGGCGTTCGTACGTCGCGCGGTCGGCCTCCTGCTGGATCTGTTCGCGGGCGGGAGTGCGCAGCGCGCGCTCGACCTCGGGCTCGGGCCTGATCGCGACGACGCGGACCGCGACGACCTCGATGCCGGTCGCGGGCAGCCGGGGCTCGTCGGCGAAGCCCGCGCCGATGCGATCACGTACCGCGGCGACACCGTCCGCGAGTGCGGACGCCAGTGAGGTGCGGGCCAGCACGTCCAGCGCGTGCTGCTGCGCCGTCTCGGTGAGCAGGTTCGCGATCTGCTCGAGCGGTGTGCCGCGCCAGGCGCCGGTGTCGGGGTCGACGGAGAAGTCGAGGCGGGCGGCAGCCGTGGCGGGGTCGTGGATCCGGTACGTCACCGTGGCCTGGACGCCCACGTCCTGGAAGTCCGAGGTGCGTGCGTGGAAGGACATCGCCAGTTCGCGGTCGTCGACGGGCACTTCCGACAGGGCGGCGGTCAGCGCCCGGAACCAGAAGCTCAGTCCCGGCCCCTCATGGATGAGCCGGCCGCGCCTTTGGTGACGGATGTGCGCGGTGGGCGCGGCGCGCAGGTGGCGCCAACCGAGGCGTGCGGTGATGTCGGCCATGGAAGAATCCCCCTCTTTTCGTCACTATGACGATAGTGGATCGGAGTTATTGTCGTCAACCAGACGAGATGTGTTCGTGAGAGAGGCGGACAGGCCGGTGACCGCTGCGGTCCCGGCCGTTAGGCTGATCACCGATGTTCACCGCACACGGGCCCACCCTCAGGGAACTGGCCGTCCAGGCACTGTCCTCGACCCGGCGGGGCTACGACCTGCTCGCGCCGAAGTTCGACCTGACACCCTTCCGGACCCCGGACCCGATCCTCGACTCCGTCGCGCGGGCCCTGCGGCCGCTCGGCCCGTTCGCCGCCGGCCTCGACATCTGCTGCGGCACCGGCGCGGGGACCGGGATGCTGCGCGCGCTGTGCACCGACCGCGTCACCGGTGTCGACTTCAGCGCCGGCATGCTCGACACCGCACGCGCGACGACGGCCGCCGGCGGTCCGCCGGCCGTCTCCTGGGTACGGGCGGACGCACGTGCGCTGCCCTTCGAGCGGGACTTCGACCTGGCCGTCAGTTTCGGCGCCTTCGGGCACTTCCTGCCCGAGGAGCGGCCCCTGCTCTTCGCCGGCGCCCACGCCGCCCTGCGGCCGGGCGGGCTCTTCGCCTTCCCGGTGCTCGCACCGCCGGGCCCCCGGACCCGGCTCTACTGGACGCTGCTCGCCTTCGACGTCGTCATGCGGGTACGCAACGCCCTGTGGCGGCCGCGGTTCATCATGTACTACCGCACCTTCCCGCTCTCGGGGGTGCTCGCCGACCTCGAGCAGGCCGGTTTCGACGTCCGGTTGATCCCGCTCGCCGACCTCGGCCGGCTGCCCGGCGGCGCGCCGCGCGCCCGGCTCGTGGTCGCGCGGCGGCGCCACTGACGGGCCCGCGGCGTACACGCTCTGTACGCGTCAGGTGAGGGTGTGCACCCGCTGCGAGGTCAGCTCGTAGCGCGCGCCGACGACCGCCAGGGCACCGGTGGTGATCCGGGCGGCGAGGTCGGGCTCCTCGGCCAGCCGGCGGGTGACCATGGCGACATTGCGGTCGATCGTGGAGTCGATCCGCGCCTGGCCCTGCTGACTGTGATCGATGGCCGGGCGTATGCGATCGGCTATGTACTGGATGTGGGCGGGCAGCTCCTCGCCCGTCTCCTCGGCCCGCACCGCCGCGCTCACCGCTCCGCACGCCTGGTGCCCGAGCACCACGACCAGCGGTGTGCCGAGCTCCAGGACTCCGTACGCCACACTGCCGAGCACGGCCTCGTCCAGCACCTCGCCCGCGGCGCGCACCGTCATCAGGTCGCCGAGACCCTGGTCGAATATCAGCTCAGGGGGGACCCGGGAGTCGATGCAGCCCAGGATCACGGCGAACGGGTGCTGGCCGCCGACCAGGGTCTCGCGCACGGCCCCGCTCTCGTGCGGGTGCTGCTGGTGGAAGGTCCGCCAGCGGCGGTTGCCGTCGGCCAGTTCGCACAGGGCGGCGGACGGCGTCGTGGGTCGCGGGCGTGGCGGCACGGCGCGGGGCGCCGCGGACGCCGGTACGGTTCCGAGGGTCAGGCCGCCGGTGGCGAGCGCCCCACCGGCGACGGCCGCGCGCAGCAGGGTCCGGCGGCTCTCGCCCACCGGCTTGTCGGTCTGTCGAATGACTGTCACGCACGTGAACGTAGAGTGCCTTCCCGGTCAGGTGTTCGTCACGTGAAGTTCTTTGCGCCTGCTTGGACAAACCTTGGCCGGTGCCGTAAGAGGCCCAGGGCTCGCCTCTATGAAGGGCGCGGGCATCGCGCCGGACCGACCGGTGGTAGTGGCCGACTGCGGTCCGCTCCCTGCCGCGATCCTCTCGACCCAGGGCCCGAACCGGAATCGGCCGCGTCGCACGCCCGTACGTGCACCGCACCCGGCTGCCGGTGTCACACCGGCGGCTTCACCGACACCAGCAGCTCCTCCTCGACGGCGACGCTTCGACGCCCTCGGCCACCACCGACAACGGCCTTGTCACAGCGGCCTGGCAGGATCGTGGGCACCGGGAAGAGGCGAGGGGCCTCGCGGGACGAACGGGTACAGGGGGGTGTCGTGGGCGACACGGAGGACGCCGGCGCGGCAGCGGAGACGACGACACGGAACGCGGAGGGGCAACCGCCGGACGGCCGGCGGAGCAGGTGGCCGCGCCGGCTGCTGTGGGCGGTGGTCGCCTTGCCCGTCGTCGTGGGCGGCCTGGTGGCCGGGTGGTTCGCGTGGGTGATGGTCTCCTTCATGGTCAGCGACGATCCCTTCGGCACGCATTCCACGATCAGCTGCTCGGCGGCGATGGAGTTCGCCCACGGCAGGCTCCCGGAGAGGACCACCGACGAGGACTGCAGCGTCGACGACTGGATGGACGACGTGGTCCGGGGCACGTTCCGGATGCCGCGCGAGGACGTGGACGAGTGGCTGGCGTCGGCGTACCCGAATGCCCGGCCGGAGGAGCACTGCGACGAGGACATCTGCATCGAGTTCGGCACGAGCGACGACCCGGCGGACCCGTTCGCCGAACCCACGCCGTCCGCGACGGCTGCCACCGCGACTGCGTCCGCGACGGCTGCCACCGCGACGCCTTCCGCCACGGCCGCCGTCCCCGACGCATCGGCCATCGGTACCGGGACTGCCGCCCCCACCGGCGCGGACGTCGTCCGGCTGACCGTGCGCCACGAGAACGGGACCACGGCGCTCGTCACCCTCGAGGCCTTCGATGACTGAGCCCGGATCGGCAGCGCGCTCCCGGCGGCGCATCCGGCTGCCGCGCCGCGGACGCGTGGTCGCCGCGTGCGCCGTCGTCACGGCGTTCCTCCTCACCTTCCACCGGGCCGTACCGAACACGCCCGGCCGGATCGGCAGTCTGCTGGAGACCTTCCTGCCCTGGCTCGGCCTCGCCGTGCCGGTACTGCTCGTTGCCGCTGCGCTGCGGAGGTCGGTCACGGCCCTCGTCGCCCTCCTGCTGCCCACGGCCGCATGGCTCGGCCACTTCGGCCCGTTGCTGCTGCCCGCCGGCGACGAGCCCCACGACATCGTCGCGGTGCAGCACAACGTCAGTGATGTGAACGCCGACCCGGCAGGCACCGCGAGGGCGCTGCTGCGGGAGCGACCCGACATCGTCGCCCTGGAGGAGGTGACCCCCGAGGCGCTGCCCGTGTACGCCGAGTCGCTCGCGGCCCGCTGTCCCCACCGCGCGGTGGTCGGCACCGTGGGCCTGTGGTCCGCCCATCCCATCCGCGACGTACGGCCGGTGGACATCAGGCCCCATGGCATCGGGCCGGACTGGAACAGAGGGATGCGCGCCACCGTGCGGACCCCCGAGGGCGACGTCGCGGTCTACGTGGCCCACCTGCCCTCGGTGCGCCTCGGGGTGCACGGGCTGGGCTCCGCCCGGCGGGACGAGAGCGCGGCCCTGCTGGCCGAGGCGATCGCCGCCGAGGAGGTGGACCGCGTGATCCTGCTCGGTGACCTCAACGCCACCGTCGACGACCGCGGCCTCGATCCGCTCGGCTCCCGGCTGCGCGTGGCGGGGCCGGGCATGGCGTTCAGCTGGCCGGCGGCGTTCCCCGTCGCAAGGATCGACCAGGTCATGGCCCGGTCCGCGACCGTCGTCGACGTCAGGTCGCTGCCCGCGACCGGCAGCGACCACCTGCCCCTCGTCGCCCGCATCAGGCTCTGACGGCGTCCGCCGCCCCGCCCGGCAGGGACGCGAGCCGGGCTGCCAGAAGAGCCGCCGGCCCCGTCCCGCCGTGCAGCGCCTCGATCCGGTGCACCGTGCGCGGCATCGTCACCGCGACCCCCACCACGCCGCACGCCCCTTCCAGCACGGAGCGCGGCAGGAGCGCGAGGCCGTGCCCGGCGGCGACCAGAGCGACCAGCCCGCGCACGTCGGTCCCCTCGTACCGCAGCGACACGGGGAACCCGTCGTACCCGCACAGGGTGCTCAACCGGTCGCGCCCCACCGCGATCTCCGGGGCGTCGATCCACCGAGCGTCGCCGAGATCGACGAGCCGGACGCCGTCCCGGCCGGCCAGCGGATGCCCGGCGGGCAGCGCGACGGCCGACGGTTCCTCGGCGACACCCGTGGCCGTGAGCGGTCCCGCCTCCGGCAGGTACAGGGGATCGCTCGGTGCGGCCATGCCGTCGACCAGCGCGAGTTCCAGCTCTCCGGTGGCGGCCTCCCGCACAGCCGCGGCATGACCCGTGACCCGCACGGCGACCTCCAGCCGCGGCTGCTCGCACCGCACTTCGGCGAGCGCCCGGCTCAGGCGCGACGACATGGCCAGCGGCGTGACGCCGAGCGTGAGCCGGCCGGCCGGCGCGGACAGCAGTCGGGCGATGTCGGCGCGTGCGGCGTCGAGCCGCAGGAGCAGTGGCCCCGCGTGCTCCAGCAGACGCGTCCCCGCCTCGGTGGGGACGACGGGTCGGCGCAGCAACAGCAAGCCGCCCAGATCGTGCTCCAGGGCGGAGATGTGCTGCGACACGGCGGACTGGGTGTAACCCAGTTCGCGCGCTGCGGCCGAGAACGAGCCGAGACGGGCCACGGTGACGAACGTGCGCAGCAGATGCGGATCCATGGCCCATCAGTATCGCTGATGGAAGGGTCATGAATCATCGTTGGTACTGAACATGCCGGGCGGGCCAGGATGTTCTCATGTCCGCTTCGTACCGCACCTCATCGGCCCGTCTCGCCCTCGTCGGCGACCGCTCGCCCGGCGTCCGCGCCCATGCCCGTGTCCCCGCGCTGCTGCAGGCCCTCGCAGAGAGGGACCAACGCGTCCTGGACGCCTACTGGATCCCGACCCCGGACGCCGAACAGCCCGGCGCCCTCGACGGTTTCGACGCTGTCTGGCTCGTGCCGGGCAGCCCGTACGCGAGCGAGGCGGGCGCGATCGCCGCGGTGCGCACCGCGAGGGAGCGGGGCATCCCGTTCCTGGGGACGTGCGGGGGATTCCAGCACGCGGTCCTCGAGTACGCCCGGTCCGTGTGCTCCCTGAAGGACGCCGCCCACGCGGAGAACCGCCCCGGCGCCGAGGACCCGTTGATCGTCCCGCTCGCCTGCTCGCTGGTCGGACACGAGGGCGCGGTCGAGGTGGAGCGCGGCTCGCTGGCCGAACGCGTCCTCGGCGCCGAGCGGACCGTGGAGCGCTACCACTGCTCTTACGGCACGAGCCCGGCGTATCTCGACGTGCTGCGGGACCACGGCCTGCGCTTCAGCGGATGGGACGAGACCGGCGACGTCCGCATCGCGGAACTTCCGGGCCACCCCTTCTTCCTCGCCACGCTCTTCCAGCCCGAACTCGCGGGCGACGGCACGCGCCCGCACCCGGTCGTACGAGCCCTCGCAGTCGCGGCCGCGGAGCACGCGGGTCAGGGGACGTGACCCGCCTCCTGGAGGGCCTCGCCGCCCAACACTCGCCCCCGCCCACGCCGGAAGCGCTTTCGCACCTGACCTGTCCGCGCCCGACCGAGCCGCTGCCCCGGGCCTGCCGGCACCCGACCGTGCCGCCGCCTTTGACCACAGGTCCGCACCCGACCTGTCCGCCGCTGACCCAGCCGCCGGCACCGGCACCGCGTCGGGGCGGCCGGCGGTCCCGACCGGGGATCCGCTCCGCCGCCGGGCCGTGACCCGAGGGCGCCGCCGTCCCGGCCTGCGCCGCCCGGGCCCGGCCGACACCGGACCGGACCGCACCCGCAGCGGCCGCTGTGTCGACCCCACGGATCACCCGACATCGACCACGTCGAGATCGACTACAGCTGACCCCGTTCCGGAGCCGAGGCGGCGCGCCGTTCAGGACGCCAGATCGAGCGTGCCGCAACGGCAGGCGCGTTCCGCGGGCCGCACGGACGCGGCAGTCCTCCTCCTGGGCCGTCCGTACAGCAGCATGGACAGACCGGCCCCCAGCGCGCCGCCGACGAGCTGCGCGGCGACGAATCCGCCCAGCGACGACGGTGCGATGCCCGTGAAGGAGTCCGAGAGGGATCTGCCCACGGTGGCGGCCGGGTTGGCGAACGAGCCGGACGAGGTGAACCAGATCGCCGCGGCGATGTAGGCGGCGACCCCGACGGGCGCGAACCGGGCACGGCCGGTCCGCCGCAGTCCCGTGATCAGCAGCACGAGCCCCGCCGTGGCGACCGTCTCGCCGAGGAGCAGGTGCCACTCCGATCGCGTGTGCGCGGACCACACCCCGGGCCGCCGGCCGAACATGACGTCCGCCAGCACGGCGCCCGCTGCCGCGCCCGTCAGCTGCGCCGCGAGATAGGCCAGCGCCTCCCGGCCGGGCGTGCGGCCCCGCCGTCCCTCGTACCACCAGGTGCACAGGGTGACCACCGGGTTGAGATGGGCCCCGGAGACGGGGGACAGGAGGGCGATCAGCAGACCGAGTCCGATCGCGGACGCCAGCGAGTTGGCCAGCAGTGCGGTCCCCGGATCCGGGCTGAGCCCCGCGGCCCGGATCCCGGAGCCGACGACGACGGTCACGAGTGCGGCGGTGCCGACCAGTTCGGCCACCGCCCGGCGCGGCAGCGCCGCCTGTGCAGTCACGATCCTTCTCCCCACACTATGTCGCTTGATGGAAAGTGTATTCCGTAGATCGGAATGTCGGCGCGCGGGTCGGCTTGTCGCGGCCTGCCGCAGCGCCTCGCCGGAACGCCCCGATCCCGGGATGCCGCCCCCGGCCGCGCCGTACCGCCGTGAAGATCCTGCGCGCCGGCTGCCCACGCTGCAGCTGTCGCGGCGCCACGGTGGGCGGGCGCCGGCCCTGAGAGGCCGTCAACCCGTGCCAGGAGGCGTTCAGCCGAACGGGGCAGCTGACACCTGCCGGTGGCGGGCCGCTCCGCGCGACGAACCGGCACCGGTACGACGATGGAGGCAACCTCGGCGGGCGGACGGCCATCTTCTCCCTGTGCAACGGGCGCAATGCCGCAGCCCGCCCGCACCACAGCGCATGGAGTGAGATGACAACGGTCCATACTTCGGTCGTCGTGCCGTGCTTCAACGAGAGCGAGGTCATCGAGGAGTTCCACAAGGCCCTCGTCGTCGCTCTGGAGCCGACCGGGACGACCTTCGAGATCTGCTACGTCGACGACGGCAGCGACGACCGGACCCGGGTGCACCTCAAGGACCTGGCCGCCGCGGACGCCCGCGTGCGCTACACCTCCTTCAGCCGGAACTTCGGCAAGGAAGCCGCGATGCTCGCCGGACTGCGCATGGCACAGGGCGATGTCGTCGTCCTCATGGACGCCGATCTCCAGCACCCGCCCGAGCTGATCCCGCGGATGCTCGAACTGCACCGTCACGGCTACGACCAGGTCGTCGCCCAGCGCGACCGCACCGGCGAGGGCGTGGTCCGCACCGCGCTCAGCCAGGCGTACTACCGCCTCGTCCGCCGGTTCATGGATGTCGAAATCGTCGACGGGGCAGGCGACTTCCGGCTGCTCTCACGCCGCGCGGTCGGCGCGATCCTGTCTCTGCCGGAGTCCAACCGTTTCTCCAAGGGACTCTTCTCCTGGATCGGGTTCGACACCGTCAGCTTCACCTACACGAATGTGCAGCGCGCCGCCGGCCGGTCCAAGTGGGGCGGCCGGCGACTGCTGAACTACGGCATCGACGGCCTGCTCTCCTTCAACAGCCGCCCGCTGCGCCTCGCGATCCACACCGGCCTGTGGCTGCTGCTCTCGGCCCTCGCGTACGCGGCCTGGATCGTCGGCAACTCCCTGGTCAACGGCGTCGACACGCCCGGCTACGCCACGCTGATCACCGCGATCGTCGGGCTCGGCGGCATCCAGCTCGTCACGCTCGGGGTGATCGGCGAGTACGTGGGCCGGATCTACCACGAGGCCAAGCGGCGGCCCCACTACGTGATCCGCGAGACCGACGAGACGGTCACCGCGCAGCCCGAGGCGTCCGTCAGGGAAGCCGTTTCGAGTAAGTGACCTTCTCCAGGTGGTAGTAGTCGGCGACGCACTGCGCGGGCCACACCCGGCGCCCGTTGTTGCTGAACGGTTCCAGCATCCTCGCCACCGACACGGGCGTGTACGGGAGTTCCGTCTCGCCCCGCGCGGCGCCCGCACGCAGCGAGCGGTCCTGGCGGTCCCACCGCTCGGCCCGCACCTGCATGTCGTGGCCGAGGGAGACGAGGGGGGCCACGAGCCCGAGCACGGCCGCGGCGCACAGCGCCGCGGCCGTCGCCCTCGCGGCGCCCGGACGGTAGCGCCGCAGCCTGCGGCCGAGGACTGCGCCCGCGGTCACCAGCAGCACGATGTACAGCAGCAGATAGTCGTTCCAGGTCCGCTCCGTGGTCACGACCTGCGCTCCGAACACCGGATAGGTGATGACGGTGCACAGGTATCCCGAGACCAGGAACGCGAGCGCGCCCAGCGCGAGGAGCGGCAGCGGCCGCCGGGGGAGGAGGAACGACGGCCGGTCGGACCGGTGGCTGCGTGCCACGAGTCCCAGCAGTACGCCCGCGGCCACCGCGCCCACGTACTGCCAGGTCGAGAACACCGTGGCCAGGATGTGCGCGAAGCCGCGCAGGGAGCCCAGCAGCGATTCGGGGGCCAGCATGGACGTGCTCTCGGCGCCGTACCGCTCACGCCGGTTGCGGGACCCCGGCGACGTCACCAGCAGCAGCGTGCCGACGCCGACACCGGCGATGCCCGCGAGCGACCAGAGGCGGGCGAACCGCCGTGCGCCGGGCGTGAAGAGGCGCGGGGCGAGCAGAACGGCGCCGGACAGCACGACCAGGGCGACGACGGACGCCTCCTCCGACAGCGTTCCCATGAACACGCCGGCGACCGCCACCGTCACCACGGCGGAGACACGCCCGGCGCGGCTCCGGGCCCGCAGCAGCGGCAGCGCGGCGGCGCACGCCAGGACCGGCGCCACGGTGTGCGAGACGGACGCGGCGGGCCAGTAGAACGTCTTGTACGTGTTCGGCGTGGCGAACAGGAACACCGCCATGACCATGGCGGCCACGAGCAGCGGCACCCCGCGCGGCACGGACTGGCCCGTCCTGCGCAGCACCTGCGCGATCAGGGCCCACAGCAGCCCCAGCATCAGGACGCCGCTGACCAGGCCGAACCACTGGTGCCCTGCGACGGGGAACTTGGCGTACAGCCCCACCATCAGGCCGTTGCCGAGACGCCCGTTGTCGGTGTACCAGAACTTGCCGATCAGGCCCGAGACGCCGTGATCGCGGACCACGGGGAGGAAGCACCACTCGTCGGCGCTGGGCCGCACATGGCGTCCGAACCACGATGCCAGCCCGAGCAGACCGAGCGGCAGCGCGGCCAGGGCGAACGGCCAGGCGGCCCACCAGGACGCCCACGCACCCCGAGGGCCGTTCCGCCGCTCCGGAGCGCCGAGCCCGCCCGGTTCCCGCGCGACGGTGACGCCGGATGCGTCGACGGCCATATCATCCCTGCCCTTCGGAAAACTGATGGTCCGGCATCCAAGAGGTGAATCCCGGGTACACCGTTCCATCTTCCGCCGGGCAAGATCGGCGGGCCGCCACCCCAGGCCCGGCCAGGCGTCGAGCCGGGTCCGCCGCCGGCTCAGCGGCAGGCGTACACGAACCGCGCCGACGCCGTGTGCCGTGACGGCGAGACGATGCGCAGCTCGGCGCGCGCCCGGTACTCGCCGCGGCCGTGGAAGGTCCACAGCAGGTGCAGCGTCGCCTGCTTCTGACCTCGCGCCACCTTCTCGTGGAGGGGCTGCGACGCCGTGCCGTCGCTGCGCACCCAGCGGTAGGTGAGGGTGCCGGGCCTGCCGTCGGTCCTCACCACGCCCACGACATCGGCGGTGCCGTCGCAGCCGGGCCCCTCGGCCGGCGTCCGGACGGCGACACCGCGTACGCCGACACCGGGACCGTACTGCCAGGCCAGGAACGCGAGCACGGCCAGCAGCACGACGGCGAACGGCACCCAGCCGCGGAGCCGGCGGCCGTGGCGGCGCGCACGGCCACCGGCCGGTGGCCGACCGGCGAGGGTGCCGTGCCACACGTCGACGGCCGTCGCGGCGTCGCCGGCGCGCCGTACGGCCGCGGTCACCCCGGGCCCGAACCGCAGGACGTCGCCCTCGATCCGGTCCGGCGCGGCGTCCGCCGTCCGGCGGCCGAGCACGGCGGTGGGTGTGCCGGGGGCGTCCTGACTCTCCGGGCGCGTGAACCAGTGGCTGCCGAGGACGGTTGCGCTGTACTCGTCGGCTCCGGCGCCGTCCTGCCCCTCGCCGGAGCAGGGGCCGAGCTGACCGTTCATGCGACCGGGCACCCCCTTCCGGTCAGGAGCTGCCGGGTGGACGTGCCGTTCGCGGCACCCGGGTCCGTGGACGCCTGGACACCCCAGTAGCAGCCCTGGCCCTGGAAGGTGTGGGTGAGCGGGAGGGTGTACCGCGTGGCGCCGCTGCGCTCGAACGTCTGCGAGCCGTCCGGCGCGCCGGGCTGCCCCTTGGTGTCGCCGGTGTACCAGGACACGACGATCGTGACCGGACCCGTGCCGTCCGTGGCGACGTCGACGGAGGCGGCTCCGGTCGCCGTGCCGGTCTGGCGGAAGCTCGTGACGGAGACGGACCGCACCGCCACCGGGGCGGGCGTCGGCGTCGTCGGCTCGGGGGACGGCTCCGTGGACGGTTCGGTGGTCGGCCACGTGGTGGGCCCGGCCGTCATCGGCGGGGCACTCGTCGTGGGGGAGCCGGTGGGCTCGGGCGCGGGGCTCCCCGAGGGGGACGGCGAGGACGTCGCGGCCGGCGGCGACGGTGCCGGACCGACGGACCCCTCGGGCCCCGGGGCCGGCGTATCGATCGCGCTGGGAAGCGCGCTCGTGGTGGCCACGGCCTCGGCGGCGGCCCGACCTCCCGCGTCGGTGCCCGACCGTGCGGCGACGACGACGAGGGCGGCGACCACGACGGCGACGATCCCTGCAAGCACCCGGCGCAGGCCGGGAGTCAGCCACCCGCCCGGCCCGGCGCCGAGGGAGGTCGTCGCCACCGCGGTGGTCCCGGCCCCGCTGCCCCCGGCCGACGGGAACAGCAGAGGCAGCAGCGCGGCGAGCGCCGCCAGCCGGCGCCGTCCGCGCTCCTCCCAGCCGGGCCCGTACGCAGCCCCGGCGATCTCGTCCAGCTCGGCCACGAACGCCGTCGCGTTCTGCGGACGGTCCTCGGGCGCCTTCGCGAGCCCCCGCCGGATCAGCGGCCTGACTGCCTCGGGCGTGTCGTCCTCGGGGACCGGCGCGCCGATGTGCTGAAGGGCCAGCTCGGCGAAGTTCTCGCCGGTGTAGGGCTTACGGCCGGTCAGGCACTCGTAGAAGGTCGCGGTCGCCGCGTAGACGTCGGCCGCGGGCGAGGCCGGCTCACCGTGCCACTGCTCCGGCGCCATGTACGCCGGAGTACCCGCCACGCCGGGGGTACTGCCACGGCCCGCCGAGATGCCGAAGTCCACCAGCCTGGACGTGCCGTCGGCCGAGACCAGCACGTTCTCCGGCTTGTAGTCACGGTGCACGACACCGGCGCCGTGGGCGGCGGCGAGTCCGAGAAGGGAGCCCTTGAGCACCACCAGGGCCGCCTCCGGACCGGTCGCTCCCTCGCGGGCGAGCAGCGACCGCAGGGCGATTCCGTCGATCAGCTCCATCACGATCGCGGCACCGTGCGGCGCCTCGACGTATTCGTAGAGCCGCACGACATACGGCGAGTCCAGCGCGCCGAGCACTCGCGCCTCTGCCCGGAACTCGCGGACGAAAGCCGCGTCGCCGCGCAGCCGTTCTCCCAGGTACTTCACGGCGACCGGCACGCCGGTGGCGTCATGGACGGCGAGGACGACACGTCCGCCGGCCCCCGATCCGAGCTCCCGGGACTCGGTGTATCCCGGCACCGACCAGCTCATCTCGTCCCCCTGTCTGGCTGACGTCCCGCCGGGGCCGTTGACGTCGGCTCCGGCTCACGGACTGTCCTCAGCACAGACACATTTCCCTCACGGCTGGTTCCCGCAGGGATCAGGACAATTACCGCTTCAGTCAGCGCTTGGCATGGACCTGCCTGACTGCCTCGGGTTAGGCTCCGCCCCGAGCGCCTCTGAGAGCGCTCTCACCACGACCTGTTCCTCCCCACCCTGCCGGAACCAGTGAAAGGTCGAACGCCGTGAGACGCATGAAAGCCATGTGTGCCGGATCCAGCCGCAGCCGAGGTACGTGCGCGACGACGGTCGTACGCACCGGCCTCGCCGCACTCCTCGCCCTCGGAGCATGGGCGTCGGCCGGTGCGGGCCCCGCGTCCGCCACGGCGCAGGAGCCCGTCCCCTCCGCCGACGCACCGGCGTCGGCGGGTCTGCTCCATGGGATGCAGAAGGACCTGGGGCTCACCGAGAGCCAGGCGCGGGAGCGACTCGCGGCCGAGCGGGCCGCCGTCGCGATCGAACCGAAGGCGCGCCGTGCCGCTCAGGGCGCGTACGGCGGTTCCTGGTTCGACGCGGACAGCGGACGCCTGACCGTCGCCGTGGCCGACGCCCGCAGGGCAGCCGCCGTACGGGCCACGGGCGCGGCCGTCCGGCTCGTCGAGCACAGCGCGAGCCGGCTCGACGCGGCCAAGCAGGCGATCGACACGCTGGACGCTCCCCGCGGAGTCGGCAGTTGGCACGTCGATCCCGCGGCCAACCGGATCGTGGTGAACGTCGTCCGCGCCGAGCGCTCGGACAACGATGTCGAAGCATTCCTCGACCGTGCCCGCCGAGCCGGTCCGGTCCTGGTGAGGGAGGTGGCCGAGGCGCCGCGGACCTTCGCGGCGGGCACGGTCGGCGGCGATCCCTACTACACGGGCAACGTCCGCTGCTCGATCGGGTTCTCGGTGCACGGCGGCTTCGTGACGGCCGGCCACTGCGGGCGGCCGGGCGCGGCCGTACGCGGGTGGGACGGCTCGCACATCGGCACGTTCCAGGGGTCGTCGTTCCCGGACAACGACTACGCGTGGGTGAACGTCGGCAGCGGCTGGTGGACCGTGCCCGTGGTCCTGGGCTGGGGCACGGTGCCCGACCGGTTGGTGCGCGGCTCGGCCGAGGCGCCCGTCGGCGCCTCGATCTGCCGCTCGGGCTCCACGACGCACTGGCACTGCGGCAGCGTTCTCGCCAAGAACGAGACCGTCAACTACAGCCAGGGTGCGGTCCATCAGATGACGAAGACCAGCGTGTGCGCCGAACCGGGCGATTCCGGGGGATCGTTCATCAGCGGCGACCAGGCGCAGGGCGTCACATCCGGCGGCTGGGGCAACTGCAGTGGCGGCGGACAGACCTGGTACCAGCCGGTCAACGAGATCCTGGCCCGCTACGGACTGAGGCTGCACACCGCCTGATCGGTACAGCGCCGCCGACCGGCGGCGGACATGCTGCCGCTCCTCAGGGAGCGGCAGCATTTTTCCGACCGGCGACAACTACGCCGAACTGTTCGCCTCCGAACGCTGGCGCCACGCCCTGCTGTTCACCGTGCTCTGCACCCTCGGCACCGTCTTCGCCGAAGTCGTCCTCGGCACCGTCGTCGCGCTCGTCCTGGAGCGGCTGACCGACGGCCGGGGCTGGACGATGGCGCTGCTCCTGCTGCCGTGGGCGATGATCACCGTCGTGTCGGCGCAGCTGTGGGCGTACGTCTACAACGGGGTGTACGGCGTCCTGTCGTACGCCGTGGAAGCCGTCACCGGCGGCCAGGTCGACATTCTGGGCACACCGGTGTCCGCCGTGCCGGCGATGAGCGTCGCCGACATCTGGAAGACCACCCCGTTCGTCGCGATCATCGTGCTCGCGGGGCTGGTCATGCTGCCGGGCGACATCACCGAGGCGGCCCGGATGGACGGCGCGAACGCGTGGACGATCTTCTGGCGCGTCCGGCTCCCGCTGCTGCGGCCCATCCTCGCGATCGCCGTCCTCTTCCGCATCCTCCAGGCCTTCGGCATCTTCGACCTGCCGTTCGTCCTGAGCGGCGGCGGACCGGGCGACGCCACGCAGTCGCTGGCGCTGCTGGGATGGCAGGTCATGTTCCAGAACCTCAGTTTCGGCCCCGGAGCCGCCGTCGCCGCCTCCACAGCGGCGCTCGTATTCGCCGGCTGCCTCGTCTTCCTGCGGGCCTTCCGCACCCAGGTCGGCGAAGCGGAGGAGACCGCATGAACACGATCCGACGCCGCCCGCGGCCGACCTGGACGCATGCCGCGGCCCTGGTGATCGCCGCCTTCGTGGCGGCCCCGCTGGACTGGATGTTCGCCGGGTCGGTGAAGTCCCGCACGGAGATCGCCGCCGACCCGCCGACGCCGTGGCCGCGGGACCTGACGTGGGAGAACTACGAAGAGGCGTTCGGCCGCTACCACTTCGGCACCTACATGGCCAATTCGGTGATCGTGTCCGTGATCGCCACCGTGATGGTCCTGGCCCTCGCCACGTTCGCCCGGTCCGTACCGTCGTCTCGGTGATCCTGCCGCAGGCCACGCCGGGCGTGTTCACGGCCGGCGTGTTCACCTTCACGGCGTGCTGGACGGAGTTCCTGATAGCCGTCACGCTGAACAGTGCCGACGCCTACCGCACGATCCCCGTCGGCATGGCCCTGTTCGGCGACCAGTACGACGTCCTCTACGGCACGATCTTCGCCGCCGCGACCGTATCCGTCCTGCCCATCGCCCTGTTGGTCCTCGTCTTCCGCAAGGCCGTCGTGTCCGGCCTGACCTCCGGCGCCGTCAAGGGCTGACCCGGCCACGGCACACCGCTGCAACGAAAGGCTGCACCCTCTCCATGACCACGTTCCGACCCGCCCCCGCCTGGCTGGCCGACGCCGTCTTCTACCAGATCTACCCGCAGAGCTTCGCCGACTCGAACGGCGACGGCATCGGCGACTTCAACGGCATCACCGACCGTCTCGACCACCTCGCCTGGCTGGGCGTGAACACGGTCTGGCTCAACCCGTGCTTCTCCTCGCCCTTCCGCGACGCGGGCTACGACATCGACGACTACCTCGCCCTCGCCCCCCGCTACGGAACCGACGACGACCTCGCCCGGCTCGTGGCCGAGGCGGCCCGCCGGGGCATCCGGGTCCTGCTCGACCTCGTCGCCGGGCACACCTCGGACCGCCACCCCTGGTTCCTCGCGTCGGCCGACGACCCCGCCGACCACCGCTACATCTGGACCGACGGCGACCGCCCCGAAGGATTCGTCGCCTCCCCGGGCCGCCGCCCGGGCGTGTACCTGCCCAACTTCTTCGATTCCCAGCCGGCCCTCAACTTCGGCTACGCGCGCCGTGACCCGGCCGAACCATGGCGGCAGAGCCCCGACGCCGAAGGGCCGCGCGCCAACCGGCAGGCGCTGCGCGACGTCATGGACCACTGGCTGCGGCTCGGCCTCGCCGGTTTCCGCGTCGACATGGCCGCCTCGCTCGTCAAGGACGACCCGGACAAGCGGGAGACCGCCGCGATCTGGACGGAGCTGCGGCAGTGGCTCGACCGCACCCATCCCGAGGCCGTGCTGCTGTCCGAGTGGGGCGATCCCGCCGTCTCCGTACCGGCGGGCTTCCACGCGGACTTCTTCCTCCAGTTCGGCGGACCGACCAACGGCCGCCCCCTGCGCTCCCTGTGGAACAACCGCACCGGCACCGACAACGACGACTGGGACCCCGTCGACTGTTTCTTCGACCCCGAGGGCAAGGGGACACCCGCCCACTTCGTCGAGGCATGGCAGTCGGCCGTGGAGGCCATCGGCGACAACGGCTTCACCGCCCTGCCCACGGCCAACCACGACTTCTCCCGCCTCAACTGCGGCCCGCGCACTCCCGAGCAGCTCCCGGCGGCCTTCGCCTTCCAGCTCACCTGGCCCACCCTCCCCGCCGTCTACTACGGCGACGAGATCGGCATGCGCTTCGTCCCCGACCTGCCCGACAAGGAGGGCAGCGTCCTCGGCCCGCGCTACAACCGCGCCGGCTCCCGCACCCCCATGCAGTGGGACGACACCGAGAACGCCGGCTTCTCCACCGCACCGGCCGACGCGCTCTACCTGCCCCTCGACCCGGACCCCGCCCGCCCCTCAGTCGCCTCCCAGCGCGCCGACGACGCCTCGCTGCTGAACCTGGTCCGCCGCCTGATCGCGCTGCGCCGCGGCTCACCGGAGCTCGGTCCCTCCGGTTCGGTGGAGATCCTGCACACCGGCTACCCGTTCGTCCACGTACGCGGCGGCCGGTACCTCGTGATCGTCAACCCCGGCGCGGCCCCGGCGAAGATCACGGTCGACGAGTCCCGTACCGCGGGCGCCCGCCCGTTGGAGGCGCAGGGCATCCGCATCACGGACGGCACGATCACTGCGGAAGGCTTCGCGTACGGCGTGTACAGTCTCGCGCCCGGGTCCTGAGCCGTCCGGCCCGCGCCGGTTCGTCCCGCGCGGGCCGGCGGCCCGGCCGCCGGACCGAGCAGCGTGCCGACGTGCGTCGACCGCGGCCACGGGAAGCCCTTCCGGATCCCGGACAGCAACGCGCCGCAGCCGAGGGGCTTGCGGACACGGCAGAGGGCCGCGTCACGCCGCCACGACCCGCAGGCTCTCCATCGACGGGTCCGCGGCGTCGGGGACCAGCAGCCCGGCGGCTGCACCGCTGCGCAGATAGTCCAGCACCTCGGCCGTGATGAGCTCACCCGGAGCCACGGCCGGGACACCGGGCGGGTAGGGACTGATCATCTCCGCCGCGATCCGCCCCACCGCCTGCGAGGCGGGAACCTGTTCGGCGGGGCCGAAGAACGCCGTGCGCGGCAGCACGACCTGCTCCAGCTCCAGAGCACCCGGCGGCGGCAGAGCCACCGGGGGCCCGCCGTCGACGGCACCGGCCCCGGCGGCCTCGGCCAGCCGCTTCAGCGAGTCGAGGAACAGCTCCTCGGTCCGGTCGTCGTCGGCATGCGTGATCACGCCGCTGACCCGGCAGGTGTCGGAGGACCCCATGTCCACACGGCAGTTGGTGCGCAGCCACTCGGCGGCGCGCATGCCGCTGATGCCCAGCTCCCGCACGTCCACCACGATCTTGAGCAGATCGAGGTCGGCCGCGAGGCCCGACTCCACGACCTCGGGGCCCATCAGCCGCAGACCGGGCACGGCGGCCACCGCCTCCCGCAGACGCCGGGCGCGGCGCAGAGCGCCGTCGATGAGTTCGTGGCCCTGTTCCACCATCTGCCGCCGCCAGCCGTCCAGGGTCGCGTAGACCAGGGACGAGGCGCTCGTCGTGCCGAGAAGGTCCTCGCGCTGCTTGAGCGCGTCGGCCGACACGCGATCGCCCTGGAGGTGGAACACCGAACTCTGCTCCACGGCGCTGCCCATCTTGTGCACGCTCGTGACGACGAGGTCGGCGTCGGCGTCCATGCCCCAGGCCGGCAGGCCGTCGTGGAACGGCAGGTGCGCGCCCCACGCCTCGTCGACGATGAGCGGCACGTCCTGGGCGTGGCAGACCTTGGCCACGCCCGCGATGTCCGCGCAGGACCCCCAGTCGGTCGGCGTGATCAGCAGCATGCCCTTGGCCTCGGGGTGCTCCGCCAGGGCCTGCCGCACGTCGTCCGGCTCCGGCGGGTGCGCGAGGTGCCGCTCGGCGTCGAAGGCGGGGTGCACCCACACGGGTTCGACGCCGCTGACGATGACCGCCGCGATCACGGACTTGTGGGCGTTGCGGGACACCAGGAGCTTCTCGCCGGGCCCGGCGACGGCCAGCATCGACGACTTGACCGACAGGGAACTGCCGCACGTGGAGAAGAACGCCCGCTCGGCGCCCACCGCGTCCGCCATCAACTCCTGCGCCTGGTCCAGAACGCCCTGGGACTCGCGGCGGTCGTCGAGCCCGTTGAGGGACAGGACGTCCGAACGGAACACGCCCTCGCCCATCACCTCCAGCACCCGGGGGTCGACGCCTCGGCCCTGGCGGTGTCCGGGCGGTCCGTAGACGGTGTCCCCGCGCCGGTGGAAATCCGCCAGGGCTTCGAGAACGGGCACACGGGAGTGGTCCATGGTGCGGCTCCTGGTCTCACGTCGGCGTACGGCGGTACGACTGCACGAAACGGGTTGCCGTCAGGGGGAATCTCAAACCGGCGTCGTCGCGCGTGGGGCGCGGGAGTCGGGAGGACTCCTGCGGGACGATGCCATGCGGGAATGGTTCGACGCCACCGGCGCCGTCGTCATGGGCCGCCTCATGTACGACACCGGGGAGAAGCCGTGGGGCGACAATCCGCCCTTCCGGGCACCGGTGTTCGTGCTCACCCATCGCCCCGCCCCGGCCCTGGTCAAGCAGGGAGGCACCAGCTGCACGTTCGTGACCGACGGGATCCACAGCGCGCCGGAGCAGGCGAAGGCGGCGGCCGGCGGCCGCAACGTCGACATCGCGGGCGGCGCACGCACCGTTCAGCAGTTCCTGCGGGCAGGTCTCGTCGACGAGCTCCAACTGCACGTGATTCCGGTGCTGTTGGGCGGCGGCCTGCGTCTGTTCGACCACATCGGTCCGGAGCAGAGGAAGCTGGAGGTGATCAGGGTCGTCGACACGCCGCGCGCGACGCACCTCAAGTACCGGGTGCTCGACTGGACAGCCATGTTCCGGCCGGGTCGGCCGGCCCGATGTGCGCCGCTTGGCCAGAACGTCCGGACAGCGGCTACGGTGCTGAGGTGGTGATCACTGGGGAGAACTCGGCGCCGGGTACCGCGTTGCTGCTGGCAGCGGCCCCGGCCGGCAAAGGCCGACTTGTGGACGCGGCGTCGGTGCTGCCCGCGCTCGCCGCCGTACCCGCCTCTGTGCTGACCGGTACGACGGGCGCGGCGGCGACCGTGATCGAGCTCGCCGACCCGCTCGATCCGCAGACCGTGCTGACCCGCATCCGGGCGGCGGCCGCGGCTCCGGGGCCGCTGTTCCTCTACCTCGCGGGGCAGCTGCACGTCGACCGCAAGCAGCAGCTGCTGCATTTCGCGCTCGCCCGCACGACCCCGGCGACCGTGCGGTACACGGCGCTGCCGTGGCACTGGCTGGCCGGGGAACTCAGGACCCGCCGGCCGGGAACGACCACGGTGGTCGTCGACCTGGTCGCGGACGGCGAGGCATGGCAGCAGGTGCGAGAGGGTCGCGCCGGGCTCGGACCGGGCACGTTGCTGTACGGCAGGATCGCACCGGCTCCGGGCCGCCGCACCGTCGTGCCGCCGGCGTACCTGAAGGCGGTGGCCACGATCTGGCGCAGCGGCGCGCGGCCGCCCTTCGCGCAGCTGCACGAGCAGGCCGCGTCACAGTCGGACCACCCGGCCGGCGCCCTGCTGTTCCCGCTGCTGATGCCGACGGCGACTCATGGCGCGACGGAAACGTCGCAGCGCCCCGTGGCCGTCGAGGCCCCGGCTGCCGCGCCTCCGTCGGCGGCTCAAGCGCCCGCGCCCGAGGCCGTGTTGCGCGAGCCGTCACCCGCGCCCGCGCCCGCGGCCGGGCTCCGTGACCCCCAGCCGGCCGCTCAAGCGCCCGGGGCCGTGTTGCGCGCGACAGGGCCCGCTCCTGCGCCCGGCGCGAACTCGACGCCCACCGGCGAGCCACCCGCCCCCGCGGCCGTGCCCGCCCCGGTGCCGCTGCCCGCCGCCCAGCCACCCGCGACGCCCGCGGCCGAGACGCGCACGACCCCGTCACCTGCACTCGCACCCGCACAGCCGCCCACGCCCTCGGCCACCCCTCCCTCGGCCGCAACCGGCGTGCCCCACGACGCCGACGGGGATCCGCATCCGGTGATCCTCGCCGCGGCACGCGCCGGGCGGCACACCGAGGCCGCCGCTGCCGCGGCCGCATGTGAGGGCGAGGCCCTGCGGGTGTACGGACCCGGTTCGGTGCAGGCACTGCACTGGCTCGAGGTACGGGCCGACCTCGCCCGCCTCGCCCGTGATCCCGCCCGCAGCTGCGAGTTGTGGATGGCGGTGGCCGACGCCCGGCTGCGACGGCAGCAGACCGCAGACGACCCCGACGTCGAGGGGGCCGTCGACCGCGCGCACCATCAGTGGGAACAGGTCCGCGACGCCGCGCGGGCGCGTCGGCTCGCGCCGGAACTCGTGCGGTTGCGCCGTCGCGTACCGGGCCGTCAGCGCGGCGCACTGCAGTTGCTCCAGCGCAGGCTGGAGCAACTGCAGTAAGGATGGTGGGCCCGCTCCTCGTACGGCGTCCGGCCGCCCCTCCGCGCCCGGGCCGTCCTGTCGGAGGTGCGTGTCGTACCGGTCCCCGGCCTGCCCTTGTCGGGACGGTTCGCTGCCAGGCGGCGTCTCAGCCGATGCTGTAGTGCCGGTACAGGCGCTCCTCCTCCTGGCGGGAAAGGTGCCCACGGGCGTCCACGTCGACGTCGGGGGCTTCCTTGATCTTGTTCTTGGGGTAGGGCACCTCGAGATGGTCCTCGACCATCGTGGCGTCCCGGATGGGCACGAACGACTCGCTGGTCCCGAACAGGCCGGTCTGCACGCTGACCCAGTCCGGCTGTCCCGTGGCGTCGTCGACGAAGACGTCTTTCGCGTTGCCGACCTTGTGGCCCTCGGCGTCGTACACGGGGTGATCCAGCACTTGGGGGATCTGCTCTCGAGTGATCACTCTCTTCCTCCCTTTCCACGACGTCCCTCCGGCGGCGGGTAGCCGGATGCTAAACCACTAAACAGTCATGAAAGGGGTGAATTGATCAGCAGAGCGGCGGGACCGCGGCCCTTTCCGTGCGATGCCGAGCCTGTTACGATCCGTTGCGGGACGGAATGAAAACAGGGGAGTCAGGATGCGAGTCAAGGATTTCGACCACCTCGTGCTCAACGTCCAGGACGTCGAGCGCGCGCTGGAGTTCTACTGCGGACCGCTCGGGCTGGAGCCGGTCAGGGTCGAGGAGTGGCGCGACGGCAAGGCGCCCTTCCCCTCGGCGCGGATCAGCCCGACCGCCATCATCGACCTGGTCAGCCGGCCCCGGGGCGAGTCCAACGTCGACCACATCTGCCTCGTCGTCGATCCGCTCGACTGGCAGGAGGTCGTCGACTCCGGCCGGTTCACCGTTCTCGAAGGCCCGGTCGACCGCTACGGCGCCCGTGGCAGCGCGCAGTCGATATACGTGCAGGACCCGGACGGCAACACGGTCGAACTGCGCTGGTACCCGCAGGATGCCGCGGACTGAGCCCCGCCGGGGGCGGCCCCGGGACCCGGCGATCGACACCGCCGTACTCTCCGCGACCCTCGACGTATTGCGTGAGCAGGGGTACGCGGGATTCGCCTTGGAGCGGGTCGCCGCCAGGGCGGGCACGACGAAGCCGTCGATCCGGCGCCGGTGGCCGGTGCGGCAGGACCTCGTCATCGACGCCCTCGGTTCGGTCCTCGTCACGCCCCCGGTCCCGGACAACGGCTGCACCCGCTGCGATCTCACCGAGAGCGTGAGGCTGCTCGCCGAGGCGCTGCACGACCGGCTCCCGCCCGGCGTCCTCGCCCCGCTCCTGGCCGACTGCGCGCGCGACCCGGCGCTTCACCGCCGCCTGATCGAGACCGTCGTGCAGCCCAGCAGGCGAGCCGCGGCGGTCGCCGTGCGGCGCGCGGTCGACCGCGGCGATCTGCACGACGACGTCGATCCCGAGCTGCTCGTCGACCTGCTCGCGTCGACGGTCTACCAACGGGCGCTGCTTGGTGACGGGCCGATCGGCGAGACGTCCGCACGCCCGCTGGTGGACCTGCTGCTGCGCGGGGTCGCCGTCGACTTCGACCGGCTGGTGCGGATCAGCAGGCAGCCCCCCGGCGCCCGGCACAGCCACTGACCCCAGGACCCCGAAGGCGGCCCCGGCCGGCGTCACGGCACGAGCGGACGGACCTCCTCCGCGGCGAACCGTACGAAGCCCTCCGGGTCCGGCTCGTCGGCGGTCGGCTGCAGCACCACTGTGTCGGCCCCGGCGTCCACGAGCCGCTGAACGGCCTTGGCCACCGCCCCAGCGTCCCCGGCGACACCCAGCTCGGACACCGACTCGCCCCGGGGACCGGCCAGTTCGCCCCGCAGCCGGTCGGCGGCCCCGGGGCCGGTCGCGGTGTGGAGGTAGACGACCACGGGGTGGGGCCCGGTGCGTTGGCCCTCGGCCCTCCCCTCGTCGATGAGTTCCCGGGCCCGGCGCACGCCGTCGGCCGGCACGCTCGCGTCCAGGACCGTCCCGTCGGCGGCTTCGCCCGACAACCGCAGCGACTTGGGCCCGCGGGCTCCTGCGAGCACCGGCGGCGCGGCAGGCGGCGGCCAGTCCAGGGCGACGCCGTCGAGCTTCACGTAACGGCCCTCCACCGTCAGCCGTTCGCCGCCCAACAGGGCGCGCGTCGCCAGCAGATGCTCGCGCAGCAGCGTGAGGGGTGACTCGACCCGCGCACCGACCTGGCCCATCCAGTCCTGCACGCCGTGCCCGAGCGCCAGCTTGATGCGCCCGGGGAAGAGGCGCAGAAGCGTGGCGGCCTCCATCGAGGTCAGCGCCGCGTTGCGCAACGGGACCGGAAGCAGGCCCACGCCCACGCACAACCGCTCCGTCCAGGCGAGGGCTGCCGCCGCGGTGGCGATGCCGCTCTCGAGGAAGCAGTCCTCCCAGAGCCACAGCTCCTCCAGGCCTGCCGCGTCGGCCGCACGGGCCATGCCACGGAGCCGTTCAGGAGGCAACTGCGGCCGGAACACCACGCCGAGAGCAGTCATGAGCCTTTCCTGCCCATCTGTTCCGGAGCCCACAAGGCCAGTCGGCCCTCCAGCCCGCAGGGCAGTGACAACCGGACTCCGGCGGAGGGGGTCCGGGGGTGCGTGATTCTGACCGCTGGGTCCGGAACAGCATGTCGGACCTGCTCATTTTTGGGTGGACATGCGAGCGATGTCGGGTCGTGCGAGGCTGAACGCGCCCAGATTCCCCACCTCGAAGGAGAGACTGATGGGTATCAAGGACCAGTTCCAGGACAAGGCCGAACAGCTCAAGGACGAGGCGAAGAGGCGCATGGACGACGCCAAGTCGCGCGGCCGGCAGTCCCAGGAGCGCGGCCGGCAGCAGTCCGAGGAGCGCGGCCGGCAGGAGCGGGAGCGCGGCCGGCAGGGCCGTGAACCGCGCCAGGAGATGCTGGACGAGGACGAGGACCGCTACCGGAGCTGATCCGGGCCGTCACGTCACAGGAAGGGGCGCACCCTGTCCGGGGTGCGCCCCTTCACCTGCGCCGCGGCGCGTACAAAACAGGGCAGCCGGATCAGCAGGTGCGGCCCGTGTAGAACGCTCCGTCGATCGTGCTCGAAGCGCCCAGCCAGGTGCCGCCGGGCCCCACGCACCACTCGTAGTTCGGCCCCCACACCTCGACCTCGATGATCACGCGCGAGCCGTCGCCCGTGCAGTGGTTGTAGAAGGCGTCGCTCGACGTCTCGTAGAACCCGCACGGATTCATGGCGGCGACCGAGGGCGAAGCGGCGGCCGGGACACCGGACATGCCGAGCACGAGGGTCACGGCGCCGACGACGGCGGACAGGGAGCGGCGAAGGCTCATGCAGAACTCCTGGGTGAGATCGAGATGCCCCGTGGCGGGGCTCCTGATCAAGGAGCATCCATGACCGTTCCCGCTGTGAGGCCCGGTTCCGCCCGTGCGGAGCGCATGGTTCACGCGGACGGACGGCACGTCGGCCCGCCCGGGGTCGCGTCACCGCCCGGCCGTGGGGCCCGGCAGAGGGCCGCGGATCCCCAACTACAGTCGTGGAGCAGCCCGATCGCATCCCGGAGGCTCCGTTGACCCAGCACCTCACCGTCGTCACCGGCGGCAGCCGCGGCATCGGCGCCGCGATCTGCGAACGCCTCGCCGCCGAAGGCCACGACGTGGTTGTCGGCTACCGGTCCGGCGAAGACGCCGCGCTGACCGTCGTCAAGGCGGTCAACGACGCCGGAAGGCGCGCGCTCGCCGTCCCCGTGGACACCGCCGACGAGACGTCCGTGGACCGGCTGTTCGACCGTGCCGCCGAACTGGGCGCGGTCACCGGCCTCGTCAACAACGCCGGTATCAGCGGCCCCAACGGCCGTCTTTCCGACGCCGATGCGGAGGGCATGCGCCGCGCCCTGGACGTCAACGTGCTCGGCTATCTGCTCTGTGCGCGCCGCGCGGTGCGGGACATGACCGGGTTTGGCGGTGGGGCCATCGTGAACATCTCCTCGGCGGCCGCCACCCTCGGCAGCCCCGGCCAGTACGTGCACTACGCCGCGACCAAGGCCGCGGTCGACGCCATGACGGTGGGCCTGGCCAAGGAGGTCGCCGCCGACGGCGTACGCGTCAACTGCGTGGCGCCCGGCGTCATCTGGACCGAGTTCCATGAGGATCCGCAGCGCCCCGCCAAGCTGGCGGGCACGATTCCGCTCGGCCGGGCGGGACGGCCCGAGGAGATCGCCGGATCGGTCGCCTGGCTGCTCTCCGAGGACGCGTCCTTCACCACGGGCGCCGTGCTGCGTGTGGCCGGCGGCATGTAGGTACGCCGTCGCGCGCGGTTCGCGACCACGACATCAGCGGGCGGGCTCGGCCTTGCGCAGCACACCCACCTTGTCGATGCGGTGCTCGGGGTTGCCGCGGTCGTCACGCCAGAAGTTCCCGGCGGCATTGTCCTCAGGCGTCGCACAGGTCGAGAGCGTGATCATCGCCTCGACCGGCCGCTCGCCGGGACGGCCGGGGACGGCCGCCCGCTGCTCGGCGAGGGAGCGCTCGGAGCGGAAGGAGGTCGTCCGGGTCTCCGTGATCTCGTACTCGTACACGCGGCCGCCCGCCCGGACGAATACCGATTCGCCCTCGTCGAGCGACGGCAGATCACGCAGCGGGCCTCCCGCGGAGAGGCGGTGGGCGGTGACCAGGTAGTTGCCGACCTCGCCGGGGCCGACGCCGCCGTTCTCCCCGTACGGGCTGGCGCCGACGCCGCGGTTCTGGATCCGGGTGCCGGGCCAGTCGTCGGTCGTTCCCTCGTACGGGACGACCTTCAGCTCCTTCAGTCCGATCGACGGAATGGACAGCAGCGCCGTCTCCGTCCGCGGACGGGGCGGCTCGGGGGACGGCGTCGCGGACGCCGTCCCCGTCGCGGGCTCCGTCGGTGTCGTGGCGGGGCGCTCGACCGTGGCCTGCGCCCCGCCTGCCGTCCGGGGTTCCGCGGAGGCTCTGGCGTCCACGGTGCATCCGGCGAGCACGGTCACGAGCACGCCGGCGAGAGCAAGGGGAACAGCTCGGAGAACAGTCATGGGAATCCGGTTCGTCAGCCGGGCGGAACGACCGGCGCTCCGGCGTGGGCACGCCGATCACGCCAATGGCCTCATTTCGGACACAACGACGATATCCGACCGGATGTTCCCTCCGTCCGGCCGACGGGCTGTCTCCCTTCGATCCGTGCAGGTCAGCGCCTATGTCAGTGCCGCATGCCAGCATGAGGACGTGACGAACCTGGCCCACCTGAAGCAGCTGAGGCTTGCCAAGGACGCGATGGACCGCGACTGGATGGAGCCGCTCGACCTCGACGCGGTCGCCGCCCACGCGGGGTATTCGCGCTATCACTTCGTGCGCGCGTTCAAGGCGGTCTACGGGCAGACGCCCGGCCAATACCTGTCGGGCCGCCGCATAGAGCGGGCCGAGGAGATGCTCCGCACAGCGAACCTCTCCGTCACCGAGATCTGCACCCTCGTGGGATTCACCAGCCTCGGGACGTTCTCGGCCCGTTTCAAGCGGCAGACCGGTGTGTCCCCCAGCGAGTACCGCGCGCGGCACGTCGGCCGCGGCGCCGCGCTCATACCGGGGTGCTACGCGATGCTGTGGGCCGGCGGCTTCTCCCCGGCGAAGGAGCCGCCCGGGCGAAGGGGCGCGGGAGACCGCAATTCTGAAGAAGCGGGCTGAGCGGGCCACTGCCTACCGTGGCAGGGCAACGGACACCCCTTCCCCAGGAGCACGTCATGATCAAGGGTCTCGCCATCGCCACCGTCTGGGTGCTGGACCAGGACCGGGCCAAGGAGTTCTACACCGAGAAGCTGGGCCTCGAGGTGCGGACGGACATGACCATGGGCGAGGGCGGCATGCGCTGGCTCACCGTCGGGGCCGCGGACCAGCCCGACGTGGTGCTCACGCTCATGGTCCCCGGCCCGCCCGCCATGGACCCCGAGTCCGCCGAGGCCATGAAGAAGCTGGTCTCCAAGGGCATCCTCGGCGCGGGCGTGCTGGCGACCGACGACATCCACGGCGACTACGAGAAGCTCAAGGCACGCGGTGTGCAGTTCCTGCAGGAGCCGCAGGAGCGCCCGTACGGCACCGAGGCGATCTTCCGGGACGACTCCGGCAACTGGTTCTCCTTCACCCAGGCCCGCAAGGGTGACCTCGACCTGGACAAGGACTGGGCGTGCTGACGGCGGGCAGGGAAGGGAAGCGGACCCTGCACCGGCCCTCCTCCTCTGCCCGAAAGCGAGACGCCCATGCACCACGAAGACTCCGCCCTGCCCGCAGGCGATGAGGACCGGCCGCGCGGGCCCGCCGCGGTGCGTACCACCGCGACAGCGGCGGTGGCCCTCGCCGTCGCCGTGAGCGGGCTGCTCGGCGGCCGCGCCGTCGCCCAGGAGTCGCTGCCCGCCTCCGGCGGCGCGCCGCTGGGGGCGGCCGCTCACAGCGACGACGCGCCCGGGAAGGCCACGGAACACGCGCGGCGGATCGTCTCCCTGGTGAACGTGCACCGGAGGCGTGCCGGATGTGCGCCGCTGCGCATCGACGACCGGTTGCAGGCCGCGGCCCAGGCACACGCCGACGACATGGCCGCCCGCGGCTACTACGCGCACGAGAGCCCTGAGGGCCGCGACGGCGGTGACCGGCTGAAGGTCCGGGGGTACGCGTGGAGCCGCTGGGCCGAGAACATCCACCGCGGCCCCGCCGGGCCCGCCGCGACCGTCGCGGGGTGGATGGGCAGCGCGGTCCACCGGGAGAACGTCATGGACTGCCGGCTCGAGTACACCGGCGTCGGCATCAGCCTCAAGGGCAACGGCCCCTGGTGGGTCCAGGAGTTCGCCACCCGAGACTGAGCGCACAAGGCACCGGCTCGGCGGTCGCGGACTGCCGTCGAGCAGACCGCAGGCGGTCGTGACAGCGCCGACCAGAACGAGCCCCCTCCCGCCGGCGACCCGACACCCGCCGCCGACGGGCGCGGCTGCTCGGGACTCGGGTCCAGGCACCGGACCCGTCATGCCGCATCGCCCCGACCCCCATGACGCCGGTGCCCGAGGGCCCGACAGGTGAGTCGCCACGGGTCATGTCTTCCTGCAGGACGCGCTGTTCGACAGATGACGCAGGACGAGTATTGTCGAGCACGGCCCCGATGATGCAATTGCAGCTGGGATTGCACGCGTGTTCGGGGTGACCGGATCGCGAGCGGCGAGGGGTTGGTGGGAGTGGAGTTCGTCAACGGCATGGGGGCCGGAGCGCTGGCCGCGGTGACGTGGATCAAGAGCAGCCACAGCAACGCCACGGGAAACTGCGTGGAGTTGGCCGCCCTGCCGGGAGGCCGGATCGCCGTCCGCAACTCCCGTGACCCGCAGGGGCCCGCGCTCGTCTACACCCGCGACGAGATCGCCGCTTTCGTGGCAGGCGCCCGTGACGGTGACTTCGACGGGATGATCGGCTGAAAATCGCACCTTCCGGAATGTCCGGTCCATTGGTGCGCACCGACATGTGCTGGGATACTGGCGCCTTCCCATGGTCTCCGCAGGAGTGTGTGATGACTGCCGCCGATCCGAGCCCGTCGTTGTTCGTTCGGCCGCTGGGAGCGGTCGAGAGCAACCCGACCGCCCTGAAGCTCATTCTGGGCGGCAAGTTGCGCGAACTGCGGACGAGCGCGGGTCTCGACCCCGCCGATGTGGACGGCAAGCTCGGCTTCTCACGGTCGAAGACCAGTCGTACCGAGCTGGGCCGCCACGGCTGCAAGCCCTCCGACGCGCTGGCCCTGCTGAGCCTCTACGGGGTGCAGGAAGAGAACCAGGTAGCCGAGTTCATGCGCCTCGTGCAGCAGTCCCGCCGCTCGGACTGGTGGCGATCCTTCAGCGACGTTCTCTCGGACTTCTTCACGCCGCTCGTCGCCCTGGAGGGCGCCGCCGCCACGATCCGTACCTACGAGCCCTTCTACGTCCCCGGTCTGCTCCAGACGCCCGCGTACGCGCGCGCCGTCGTCCGGTCGGGGCCGGGGCAGCCGCTCGCCCATGACGTCCAGCGCCGCGTCGATCTGCGGCAGGAGCGGCAGCGGCAGCTCGACCAGCCGGACGCGCCGCGTCTGTGGGCGGTCATCGACGAGTCCGTACTGATGCGCTCCGTCGGAGGCCCGCAGGTGATGCGCGAGCAGCTGCGGCACCTCGTCACGATGATGGGGCGCTCCCACGTCACCCTGCAGATCGCACCGCTCGACGTGACGGCCGCGGTGGGTGTGGGCACGGGCGTGAGTTGTCTGCGCTTCGCGCTCCGTGACCTCAAGGACGCGGTGTACATCGAGCACCTCACGGGCAGCACCTTCACGCAGAAGCCGGCGACCGTCGAGCAGTACCGCGACATGCTCGACCGGCTCTGCGCGTGCGCGCTCACCCCCAAGGAAACGCTGCGGACGCTCCAGGAGCGTCTGGCAGCGATGTGATCCCGGCCCGGCGGCCGGAGCCGGCTCAGGCGAGCCGGCCCACGCCGCCCCACTCGATCCATTCGTCCGTCTGCTGAACCGGCGCCAGGTCGGTGTCGGGCCGCCAGGTGGAGACCTCCACCAGGCCGGGCTCCAGAATCTCCATGCCGTCGAAGAACCGCCGGACCTCGTGCTCCTCACGGACGCGGCCCCAGTTGCCGCCGGTCGCCTCGGCCATGTAGTCGGTGACGAAGGTACGGATCTCCGGACGGTCGCTCACCAGCTGACAGACCACCAGGTAGCTGCCGGGAACGAGCCGTTCGGCCACGCGCCGCACCAGTGCGCCGGGATCGTCCTCGTCCGGGATGCAGTGCAGCACCGAGACGAACAACGCGGCCACAGGCCGACTGAAATCGATCAGCCGGGTCGTCTCCGCGTGGCCGAAGATGCCGTCGGTGTCGCGCATGTCGGCCTGGATGACGGCCGTGCGGTCGTTCTCGTCGAGCAGAGCCCGGCCGTGGGCGAGGACGATCGGGTCGTTGTCGACGTAGACGACGCGCGACTCTGGGTCGACGGCCTGGGCCACCTGGTGGACGTTGTCCTGGGTGGGCAGACCGGAACCGTGGTCGATGAACTGGCGGATGCCGTACTCGCTCGCCAGCAGACGCACCACCCGCCGCAGGAAGTTGCGGTTGTTGACGGCCAGGACCTTGGTGCTGGGGACCTGCTTCAACAGCTCTTCACAGGCGTCGCGATCCGACTGGTAGTTGTCGTCGCCCCCCAGGAAGTAGTCGTACATACGTGCCACGCTGGGCACCTTGGTGTCGATGGCGTCCGGGCGCCACGACTCGCGTCGCATCCAGTCCTCACCCGCGTCTGTGGAAATCAGGCTGTGGGACGGACATGCTAGGGAGTGCACGCGCGGCGGTACAGATGAAGCGTCAAGTGACGCCCTGTGCACGGCGCGTTTCGGTCACGGTCCGTCGGGACGGCGTACGTCACCGAAGGTGCATGGAAGCGGGCCGGGCACGCCGGACGCCGGTCGGCGGTCAGCCCACGATGCGGACGTCCAGCTGCACGCACGCTTCCAAGGTGTTGTTGTCGCCGGTCACCTGGATGCTCACGTCGACGTTCTGACCTGCGAGCAGCGGGGGCGGGGCCATCTCGTACGCGACGGTGTAGAGCTCGCCGGCCGCCACGGCGCCGACCGCACCCCGTGTGTACGCGAACCGGCCGAACGTGCCCTCGGTCCGCACATGGAGTTCGGTGGCCGCGTGGGAGCGCGCCGGGCGGAAGTCGAGTTCGAACCGGGTCGTCTGTCCCACGTCGAGGGTCACCGGACCCGTGTCCGTCTCCGCGTGACCGGAGACACGGAAGGCGGAGACCTGGCCGCTCCCGCCGCACTCCTCGGCCGGGCCCACGGGACCGGCGTGGGCGGGGGCGGTGGACAGCATGACGAGGGCGAGCGCACAGGCGGCGGCAGAGTAAGTGAGCTTCTTCACGCCCGCTCCAACGACGCGCCCTCGTGAGGGTCACCCGTCTTGCGCCGTCCGGGCTCCCCCCGGTGTGCAAATACACCCGAATGGCGCACAGCTCGCGTATCGACCCGCGGTCGGGTGCCCGAAGCCCGGTGAGGCGGCGTGCCCGGAGGTCACGCGGTGTGCCGGCGCGGGGGCCGACGGCGAAGTGGCGCGGGCCCACCCCGTACACTCGGCCCCTGCTTCCGGCAGTACCGCGTGAAGCCCGTGCCGTTGCGCGGATCCGTGAGGGCGCGAGCCCAGGGCAACCGAACGAAGGGACCTATCGTGAGCTCCGCAGACAGGGCTGACGCACCGATCTACGACAGCCTGGTCGAGGAGCGGGGCGACGTTCCCGCGGATGTCCGGCAGACCGCCGAGGAGACGCTGCGCGAGGTGAGCCGCACGCTCGACTTCGAGCTGCAGGGCTTCGCGGCACGCGGCTAGCCGTCCCGGACGGCCGGGCCTCAGCGGTTCACGCCGACCGCGAACGAGTAGAGCCGCAGCTCCGGGCCCAGGGCCCTCTCCTCGGCATCGGCCGGCAGGGGCTGCCTCTCGCTGGACGGCTCGAAACTGCCCTTCGCCCCCGCCTGAGGGCATGCGGCACCCTCGGCGAGCGGCACCAAGCTCCGCCTACTCGTCGGCGCTGCCCGGTTCCGGTGACAACGCTGCTGCGGCCCGGCCGGTACCGCCGGGACGGCGCCGGATGTGCGCGCCTGTCCACGGCCGTCTCCCGCCGGACGCCGCCCCCCGTCCCGGGCTGTCGCCACCCCGTCTTTCGTGGTCCACTTGAGGGAACGGGAGCCGGGCCGATGAAGACACGACGAGGACAGCACCACAGACGGAGCGGCGGGGCCGTCGCCGCCCTCGCCGCCGCCTCCCTCGCGCTCGGGCTCTTCGGCTGCTCGGACGGAGGCGACCGCCCCGAGCCGACCCGCCCGCCGACCTCCGCGCAGCAGCGCACCTCCTACTTCACCGGCCTGCCCGCCGAACCGGGCCCGGTGCTCGCCGTCAAGATCGACAACGTCCGACCCGCACGCCCGCACACCGGGCTCGACGCGGCCGACCTCGTCTACGTCGAGCAGGTCGAGTCGGGCCTCAGCCGTATCCTCGCCGTGTTCTCGTCCCGGCTGCCGCCGCAGGTCGGCCCCGTACGCAGCGCCCGCGAGTCGGACCTCGAACTGCTCCGCCAGTTCGGCCGGCCGGCGCTCGCCTACTCCGGCGCGCAGTCCGCGCTCGGACCGCTGATCGACGCGGCCCCCATCGTCGCCCTTCCTCATGGCAGGGCGCCGGACGCGTACGTCCGTGGCAGCGACCGCCCGGCCCCGCACAATCTCTATCTGCTTCCCGGCAAGGTGCTCGCCGCGGCCCGTGGCGTGAGCGACGCCTCCGACATAGGGCTGCGCTTCGGCGCCGCCCCGGCGGACGGGAGGCCGACCGCGGAGCAGACGGTGCGCTACCCGTCGGCCCGGTACGCGTTCACCTGGTCCGCGGCACAGAAGAGGTGGCTGGTGGCCATGGACGGGACCGCGGCCCGGACGACGGACGGGAAGCGGCTCGCACCGGCGACGGTGGTCGTCCAGTACACGGAGGTCCGTCCCTCGAAGTTCCGTGACCGCGGGGGCAGCGTGTCCCCGTACACCGAGACGGTCGGCTCGGGCCGGGCGCTCGTCCTGCGCGACGGCCGTGCCTTCGACGCCCGCTGGCAGCGCGATTCGGCGGCGGGCGACACGGTGTTCACGACCGCCGCGGGGGAGCGGCTGAACTTCGCCCGCGGCCAGGTGTGGATCCTCCTCACCTCCCGCTGACCCCAGCGTCGGTCAGCGTTCCAGCTCCTTGTGGGCGCTCTCCGGCAGCCTCAGGTACACGGCCGACGACACGAGGCACAGCACGGCGACGTACCAGGGGAACAGATCCGGACGGTCCAGCTCCTTGAAGAGCGTGCCCACATAGGGGGCCGTGCCGCCGAAGACGGCGACCGTCAGCGAGTAGGGGAACCCGATGCCCGCGGCCCGCACCCGCGCCGGGAACACCTCCGCGTTCACCGCCGCCGAGACGGCGGTGAAGCCGGTCAGCAGCACCATGCCCGCGCACTGCACCAGCAGCAGGGAGACGAACGAACCGTTCACCGCCTTCAGCAGCGGCACGCTCAGCAGCGCGAACCCCAGCCCGAAGAACAGCAGCGCCGGCTTGCGTCCGAAGCGGTCGGAGAGCAGCCCGCCGACCGGCTGCAACAGTGTGAAGAACGCGAGTGAAAGGGTGCCCGCGAGCAGCGCGTCGGCCTTGTCCATCCCCGTGTTGAGCTCCGCGTACGTCGGCAGGTACGAGGTCCAGGTGTAGTACGCCAGGGTGCCGCCGGCCGTGATGCCGCAGATCAGCAGGGACTCGCGCGGATGGTGGCGCAGGGCGTCGAACAGCCCCGGCCGCGCGGCGTGCTGCTGTGCGGCGCTGCGGGTCTCGTGGGCGCTGCGCCTGATCCAGAAGCCGACGAGGCTGAGCAGCGCGCCCAGCACGAAGGGCACCCGCCAGCCCCAGCCCTCCATCTGCCCTTCGCCGAGCCGGCTCACCAGCAGCGCCGCGACACCGGATGCGGTGAGCTGGCCGATGGAGGTGGAGACGTACTGGAATGACGAGAACAGGCCCCGCCGCCCCGGCCCGGCCGACTCGACGAGGAACGTCGTCGACGCGGCGAACTCGCCGCCCACGGACAGGCCCTGGAGCAGCCGGGCCACGACCAGGACCACCGGCGCCAGGATTCCCGCGGCCGCGTACGTCGGTGTGAGGCCCACCAGCAGGCTGCTGCCGCCCATCAGCAGGATCGTGACCGTGAATGCGGCGCGCCTGCCGTGCCGGTCCGCGACGGCGCCCATGATCAGGCCGCCGACGGGGCGCATGAAGAAGCCCACGGCGAAGACCGCGAAGGTGGACAGCAGCGGCACGAGCGAGTTGCCCGAGCTCTTGGGGAACACCTGGTCGGCGATGTAGGCGGCGAGGAAGGTGTACGCGTACCAGTCGTACCACTCCACCGCGTTGCCGACCGAGGCCGCGAGCAGTTGCCTGAGCGGGCGCCGGGTGTGCGGGGCGACGGTCCCGACGGAGGCGGATTCTGTCATGATCGCGACCATCCCCAGCCCGGCCCGCCGCTACACATGCCGCGAGCCCACCGCGACGTGAGACGCCCGGCGGCGCCTCAGGAGCCGAGTCCATGATGCACCGTCACATCCCAACTGGCGCTGATGTCTTGAATATCCGATCGCTTGACACGCTCATTTCATTTCCCCCACAACTCTCCCTTGACGACCGAGACCACAGGTTGAGGGAGAGACGATGCATGGAAGACGTGCACGGCGCTGGCTGATCGTCAGCAGTGTCGTCGCGCTGGCCGCCACCGGCGTGCCGCAGCCGGCTTTCGCCGCACCACCCCCGGGCGACGGGCCGGGGCTCGTCGAGGGGTTCAGGAACTTCCTCGGCCTGGACGAGGACGACACCGAGGCCGCCGAGCCGCCGGCACTTCCGGACACGGGTGTGCCGCGCAATGATCACCTGCCCAAGGGCAGGAACGCGGCGCCCGCGAAGCGGATCAAGGAACTCGAGGACCGGCGCACCGCCAACGCCCGCTACTGGCAGCTCTCCGACGGCCGGGTCCAGTCCGAGGTCTCCGCCGTCCCCACGCACTACCGGGCCGGCGAGGACTGGAAGGCCGTCGACACGGCCGTCAGGGCCGCGGACCGCAAGGGCTTCACGCACGCCAACACCACCAACGTCGCCCGGACCTACTTCGGTGAACGTCCCGGCGAACTCGTCCGGTTCGAGCTCGACAAGGGGCACTGGGTCGCCATCGGCGTCAAGGGCGCGGCCGCCGGCCGGCTCACCCCCGAGGTCGACGGGTCCACCGTCACCTACAAGGACGCCCTGGGCCGCGGCACCGACCTCGCCTACACCGTCGGCAACGGCACCGTGAAGGAGGGCATCGTCCTCGGCGGCGCCCCCTTGGAGGCGCCCGCCTACGAGTTCACCCTCACCACCCACGGCCTGACCGCCGAGCGGCGGGGGAACGGCTCCATCGCCCTCCACAGCGAGAGCTCCGGCCCCGCACGGCCCGAACTGGTCATCCCCGCGCCCTTCATGACGGACGCGAAGAAGGACCCGCAGGCCGCCTACGGAACAGCGAGCAGCGACCGCGTCGAGCAGAGGCTCACCGGCGGCGACGGTTCCTACACCCTCACCCTGCGACCCGACGCGGCGTGGCTGAAGGCCCCGGAACGGCGCTATCCGGTGGTGGTCGACCCCACGATCTCCATCGCGCCGACCTCCACCCAGTCCCAGGACGTCATGATCTCCTCGGACGGGCCGGCGTCGAACTACGACGGGAACTGGCGGCTGTCCGTCGGCAACACCAGCACCGGCTCCTCGCGGGCCCTGCTGAAGTTCCCGCTCGGCGCGGTCCCGGCCGGTACGCAGCTGGACTCCGCGGACCTCAAGCTCTACTACGACCAGACCCACACCACGGGTGACACCGAGGTCCAGCTGGAGGCGCACCGCGCCACCGCCGCCTGGGACGAGACCACCGCCACCTGGAACAACGCCTCCGGCATCACCGGAGAGCTGTCCGGCACCTCCGTCCTGGTCGACGACGGCGACGCGGGCACCACGGCGGCCAAGGGCGCATGGCCAGCCTCCGGGAACACCGCGTACACCCAGTACGCGGTCAACAAGGACTACCTCTACAACAAGGACGCGGTCGCCGGCGACACCTACACCTGGCAGCCGAACCTCCCCGAGGACGGCGACTACCAGGTCGAGGCGCACTACGTGCCGGCGTCCGACCGCGCCACGAACGCCCCGTACACCGTCACCTACAACGGCGGCGCCAAGACCTACGCGGTCGACCAGCGCGCCGGCAGCGGCGGCAGGTGGACGACGCTCGGCACCCACCCGTTCAAGGCGGGCACCGCCGGCAAGGTCGTCCTCGGCGACGGCCCCGCCTCCACGTCCACCGCCGTCCTCGCCGACGCGCTGCGCTTCACCAAGGGCGGCGTGGTCACCAAGAAGCCGGGCACCTCGAACACCTGGCACTCCTTCAGCGTGACCAAGACCGTCCAGTCCTGGATCAACGGCACGAACGCCAACCACGGCTTCGTCGTCAAGGCCGGTGACGAGAGCGCGAACGGGCCCAGGGGCGGACCGCGTTACGAGGCGGCGGAGTACGCCTACAAGGGCGAGGTCGCCAACTATCCCAAGCTCGTGCTGACCTGGGGCCGCCCGGGCGTCACCCTCGACGCGCCCGAGGTCATCCGGGCCACCGGCGCCGAGCTGAAGTGGTCCGCCTACCAGGACCAGGACCCGGTCGCCGCCGGCGACGACATCGTCGAGTACCAGGTCCACCGCAGCGTCTTCCAGACGTTCAAGCCGTCGTCCCAGACGCTCGTCGCACCGGTCCCCGCCGGCACGACCACGTTCGCCGACACCACGGCGACCCCGACCCCCGCCGACTCGGCCGACTCCTTCGGCAACGTCTTCTACTACATGGTCGCGGTGAAGACCCGGGACGGCGAGATCATCCCGGCGCCCACCCAGATCGTCCGCCTCCCCAAGGCGGGCCGCACCACCGTGGTCCTCCAGGGCAGCGCGGCGGACACCACCCTGTCCTCCGCTCAGGCCACCACCGGGCACGACACCGTCGCGGACGGCGGCATCGCCCACCCGTGGCTGTCCGTCGGCAACAACTCCGGCACCTACGGCAAGACGCGTGCACTGCTGAAGTTCCCGGCGCTCAGCCAGGTGCCCACCACCTCGCGCGTACTGGAGGCCCAGCTCGACCTGTGGGGCACCACGACCACGACCGGCAGCGCCGGTGCCGTGTACGAACTCCACGGCCTGAACCGGGACTTCGACGAGAGCACGGCCTCCTGGAACAACGCGACGGCCACCACACCGTGGACCGCACCGGGCGGTGACATCGACACGGCCGTCGCCGACACCATCTCCACCGTCACCAACGACCCGGCCCGCCAGTCCTGGTACGTGACCTCGCTCGCCCAGTCCTGGGTCACCACCCCGGCCGCCAACAAGGGCGTCGCCGTCAAGCTCAAGGACGAGTCCACGGCCGGCCCGCAGGAGCGGACGATCTTCCTCTCCTCGGAGGCGGAGGAACCGCAGCTGCGCCCGCAGCTCGTGGTCACCTACATCGACAAGTCGACCGACTCGACGTACTTCGCCCCGGACACCCCGGCGCGGATGATCCCCGGCGACGAGTACACCGTCGACGTCACGCTCACCAACACCACCACCGGCACCTGGAAGGCCGCCGACCAGGTGCTCTCCTACACCTGGTCCCTGCCCGACGGCACCGACGCAACCACGGGCGGCAACCAGCTCCGGACGGCTCTGCCCGAGGACGTCCTTCCCGGCGAGACGATCACCGTCAAGGCCGCCCTGAAGGCCCCGATCAACTCGGACTCCGGCAACAAGCGCCTGGAGTACGTGCTCAAATGGGACCTGCTGAACCAGGCGGCGGGCACCTGGCTGTCGGCCACCGAGTCCATCCCCGCCCTCACGCAGAACGTACGCGTGGAGGACCCGACCTCCGACCAGCTGGGCCTGGAGAAGTTCTACGCCTACACGGGCAAGAACACCGGCGCCGGCTCGTCGCTGATGAACAACCTGTACGCGGGCAACACGGTCTGGCAGTACAACGCCTTCACCAACCCCGGCCGCGGCCTCGCCACCTTCGCGCGCTTCGCGTACAACAGCCAGGACACCTCCGACACGGTCCTCGGCCACGGCTGGTCCGCACAGGCGGCGATGCCGCTGCGGCTCGGCGCGGCCCTCGACTTCCACCCCAACCCGGACCCGCGTGAGGTGACGCTGCCCGACGGCGACGGCACCGCGCACATCTTCCGCAAGCAGGACGACGGGACGTGGAAGGCCCCGGCCGGTGTGCACTACCTGCTCCGGCAGGGAGCCGGTGCCGACTGCACCCCGAACAAGGACGGCGACCCGCAGGCCTGGTCCCTCACGCGCCCGGACCGCACCCAGTTCTTCTTCGACTGCGACGGCTACCTGACGTCCGTCACGGACAAGAACGGCAACACGCAGACCTACACCTACGAAGAGCGCAAGTCCAACAACAAGCCGGTGAAGTTCCTCCGGTACATCACCGACCCGGCCGGCCGGCAGACGCTCACCGTCGACTACTGGACGAAGGCCGACACCAGCAGCCCGAAGATCATCGACCACGTCAGGTCGATGTCCGACGTCTCCGGGCGCAAGCTGACCTTCGACTACTCCGACAAGGGGCTGCTCACCAAGCTCACCGACGGCGCGGGCTCGGCCCAGCCGAAGGTGTTCGTCTTCGAGTACGACGCGACCCAGGGCAACAAGAACGTCAAGCTCGTCAAGGTCACCGATCCCCGCGGCAACGCCACCTCGCTCGACTACTACTACCCGAACGAGGGCGACGACCCGAAGTTCCACTGGAACACGCAGACCATCACCGACCGCCTCGGCGGCACCACCGGATTCGTCTACACCGATCCGGACGGCACGGCGGGCTCGTTCATCGAGACCAAGGTGACGGACGCCGAGAACCACACCACGACCCAGTCGATCGACGGCTACGGACGCGTCAACAGCATCACCAACGCCAAGGCGGAGACGACGAAGTTCGCGTGGGACGCGGACAACAACGTCACACGTCTCGAAGAGGCCAACGGAGCCGTCACCACCTGGTCCTACGACCCGAAGACCGGCTATCCGCTGGAGCACAAGGACGCCGAGGCCAACAAGAACGGCACCGCCGGCCGCACCTTCGTCTACGCGACCGGCCTCGACGGTCACATCGCCGACCTGTTCCAGAAGAAGTCACCCGAGGGCCGCACCTGGCAGTTCGGGTACGACGCGCTCGGCAACCTGACGTCGACGACCGACCCCAAGGGCGTCGCCACGCCCACGGCCGGCGACTACACCTCCACGTCCCAGTACGACGCGTACGGACAGGTGACCAGGTCGACCGACGCCAACGGGCACGCCACCGTCTACAGCGGTTTCGGTCCCACCGGCTACCCGTCGACGATCACCGACCCGCTGACCAACCCGTCGACGTTCGCGTACGACGCGCGCGGCAACGTGCTCAAGGTGATCAACGCCAAGGGCGCGCAGGTCACCCAGAGCTACGACACCTTCGGCAGGCCGCTCGAGAAGAAGGAGCCCAAGGACCAGGCCGCCGGCGTGTTCATCACGACTCCGGCGCCCGTCTACGACGCCAACGACAACATCACCCGGGCGACCGGGCCGAACGGCACGGCCACCACGTCCGTCTTCGACGCGGCGGACCAGCTGACCGAGGCGACGGCGCCGGGCGACCTGGCCACGGATCCGGTCCGCAGAACCACCACGACCTACGACAAGGTCGGCAACGTCATCACGGTCACCGACCCGAAGGGCAACGCGACCGCGACCGCGGGCGACTACACCACCACGACCGCGTACGACGCGATCTACCAGCCGGTCCGGGTCACCGACGCGGCGGGCGGCACGGTCACGTCGGAGTACGACAAGGTCGGCAACCTGACCAAGCTGGTCGACCCGCGGAAGAACGCGACCGCGGACACGAGCGACTACACCAGCCTGTTCGCGTACGACCTGAACCACCGCGTGGTGAAGACGACCGACGCCATCGGGAAGTTCACCACGGCCCGCTACGACAAGGACGGCCTCACCGTCGGCCAGACCGACGCCGAGGGCAACGAGACGCTCGCCGTGTACGACGAGCGCGGCGCCCTGGTCGAGTCCAGGCTGCCGGTCAGCAAGGACGGATCGGGGACCGTCTCGTACCGCACAACCAGGTACGAGTACGACCAGGTCGGCAACCGGACCAAGACGATCACCCCGCGCGGTGTCGCCACCACCGACGACGCGACGGACCACACCTCCGAGACCGTCTACGACGAGCTGAACCGGGTGAAGGAGGAGCGCTCGCCCTTCGACAAGGACGACGCCCGGTACAACACCCCCGACTCGACGTTCTACTTCTACGACACCGTCGGCAACCTCAGCTCCGTGTCGGCACCGCCGTCGGACGGCCAGACGGTCCGCAACGTCACCGAGTACAGCTACTACGACAACGGCTGGACCAGGACGGCGAAGGACCCGTGGGACATCACCACGTCCTACGACTACAACGAGCTCGGCCAGCAGACCAGGAACACCCTCACCTCCGCGGGCGGTTCCCAGCAGCGCACCATGACCTGGGACTACTACCCGTCGGGCAACCAGAAGGCGCGGTCCGACGACGGCGTCCCCGTCGGCAGGCACGTCGTGCTCGTCGACAGCTCCGACTTCAACAACACGGCGACCCAGGGCAACTGGAGCCGCACCCAGGCGGAGCAGCAGTACGGGTACGACACCTACTCCCACCCGGCCGGCACCGGCGCCGACCGGTTCAACTGGCAGCTCAACATCCCGCAGAACGGCACCTACGAGGTCTTCGTACGGCACCCCAAGGTGACCGGCGCCGCGAGCGACGCCAGGTTCACGGTCGACCACAACGGCGGCAGCACCACCAGGACCGTCGACCAGACCCGTGACACCGGCACCTGGATCTCACTGGGCAGCTACTCCTTCGTCGAGGACGGCCCGCAGAAGGTCAGCCTGTCCGACCAGGCGAACGGCACGGTCCTCGCCGACAGTGTGAAGCTCGTCCGGTCCAACGCGGGCGAGAGCGACAACGAGAAGAAGGACTTCACCTACGCCTACGACGCCAACGGATTCATGGTGGAGGTGAAGGACAACTCGCCGGGCGCGAAGATCGACACCTACAAGATCGCGTACGACGGTCTCAACCGGATCGCCAAGGTCGAGGAGCTGGCCACCGGCACGGTGAAGAACACCACCGCCCTCACCTACGACGAGAACGGCAACCCGCTCACCTCGACCCACGACCTGACGTGGTCGAAGATCGACTACGACACCAGGGGCCTGGTCTCCAAGGTCACCAACGCCGATTCGCCGACCGCCGGCAATCAGCAGATCACCACGATGACCTACACCGCCCGCGGGCAGCTGCTGAAGCAGACCAAGCCCAACGGCAACACGCTCGACCTGACCTACTACCTCGACGGTTCGGTCAAGCAGTCCGTCGAGAAGAAGTCCGGCGGCACGGTCGTCGCCCAGCACGACCTCGAGTACTCGCCCAACGGGCACCGCTCCAAGGACGTCCTCAAGCTGATGAACGCCGACGACAACGCGGCGTACATCAACAACACCTACACCTTCGACTACGACCCCCAGGACCGCATCGCCCAGGTCACCAAGGCCGGTGACAGCCCCGGCACCGAGAAGTACACCTACGACCGCAACAGCAACGTCGTCGAGCAGACGGTCAGCGACCTCACCACGACCCACCGCTACGACCGCAACCGGCTGCTGTCCTCGTCCGCCGGCGGGGTGACCTCCACCTACAACTACGACCCGCTGGGCCGGCTCGACACGGTCAGCACCGGCGGCGAGACCACACAGAAGAACTACTACGACGGCTTCGACCGCACGGTGAAGACCCGTGCCGGCACCGGCGCCGCCGCGGTGACGACCGCGTACGTCTTCGACCCGTTCGACCGGACCGTCTCCCAGACGACCTCCGGCGCGGAGTCGAAGACCACGGCGTTCACCTACCTCGGCATGGACAACCAGGTCCTGCGCGAGGAGCTGAACGGCAAGCCCGACACGGACTACCAGTACCTGGCGGGCGGCCAGCGTGCCACCCAGATCAAGCACAAGGACGGCGGCACGAAGGAGTACTCCCACTACGTCACGAGCCCCCGCGGGGACGTCGAGGCCATCACGAAGGAGGACGGCAACACCCGCGCCACGTACGGCTACACCGCGTACGGTTCGGACGACACGTCGCAGATGACCGGAGCGGACAAGCCGGACACCGCCGACCCCGACAAGGACGCGTACAACGCCTTCCGCTTCAACTCCTCCCGCTGGGACAAGGCGTCGGGCACGTACGACATGGGCTTCCGCAACTACGATCCGGGGCTGAACCGCTTCCTGACCCGCGACTCGTACGGCGGCGCCCTGGCCGACATGGCCCTGGCCACCGACCCGTTCACCGGCAACAGGTACGCCTTCGCCGGCGGCAACCCGATCAGCTTCGTCGAACTCGACGGACACCTCTTCGGGCTCTCGCTCTCCGACATCGGGCACGCCGCACTCGACGTGGTCGGCCTGATCCCGGTCGTGGGTGAAGTCGCGGACGTCGCCAACGGCATCTGGTACGCGGCCGAGGGCAACTACGTCGACGCCGCGCTGTCCCTGAGCTCGGCGATCCCGCTGGTGGGCTACGGCGCCAGCGCGGTCAAGGCGGGCAAGTACGCCGCCAAGGGCGCCGAAGCGCTCGACACCGCCAACGACGTCCGCAAGACCGAGGACAAGGTCGACGACGTGGCCGACGCCGCGACGCCGCCGAAGCCCAAGGCCGACGAACCCGAGGCACCGGCGAAGCCCAAGGACGAGCCGGAACCGGCCACCTGCCCGAACAGCTTCGTGCCCGGCACCAAGGTCGTCCTCGCGGACGGCAGTCTCAAGGACATCGAGGCGCTGAACGTCGGCGACCAGGTGGTGGCCACCGACCCCGAGACCGGGGACACCCGGCCCCGTACGGTCACCGACACCCGTGACCACAGGAGTGGAAAGGACCTCGTCACCCTCACCGTCGACCCCGACGGCGAGCAGGGCGCCGCCAAGTCGGGCAAGATCACGTCGACCGCGTCGCACCTGTTCTGGCTGCCGGACTACGGCACCTGGGACGAGGCGGCCGACCTCGAGTCCGGAATGTGGCTGCAGACCGCGTCCGGTACCTGGGTGCAGATCACCGCGGTCGACACCTCCCACCGCACGGAACGCGTCCACAACCTCACCGTCGAGGGCGTCCACACGTACTACGTGGTGGCCGGTGGCACGTCCGTCCTGGTCCACAACTGCGGACCCGACGCCGAGGACGTGGCCAACTGGGTCGACGAGGGCGGCGATCTGCGCGCGACGCCCCCGAGGCCCGGCATGCCGCCGAACGCCTACAACTACCAGTCCGGCGTGGCCGGTGGCCGCTCCAACCCGGCGACGGGACGCGGCATGGCACCGCAGCTGGAGATGCCGGGAGCCGACGGCATGCCGGTGACGGCGAAGTTCGACGGTGTCAACGGCAACGAGATCATCGACCGGAAGCTGAATCCCCGATTCACCGAGAAGGCGGTGGACCAGGCCCGCCGCCAGGCGGCCACCGCCGTCTACAACGGCCTGCAGGCCGTATGGGAGTTGCCCACCGCCGACGCGGTGGCGGCCGCGAACCGGTTCATGACCTACGCTGGCATCACCACCATCACCGTCCGAATGGCTCCCTAGGTGAATCCGGAACCTCTTGTGAACGCGATCATCACCGCGATGATGCTGATGGAGCATTGCGGACCGGACGAGATCGACCCCGACACGGCGGTGCGCGGCCTGGAGAACATGGGCTACGAACTGCTCCAGCTGACGGGTGACGACCGAGCCGAGTTCCTGGCGCTCCTGGAGAGGATGGCGGCGGCGGCGGACGATCCGCACACCGCGGCGTTCATCCGCTCGGTTCCCTTCGGCATCGGGATGACCGAAGAGCCCGGCACCACCTGACGGATGTCCGTCGGACACGTGCGCCCGGCCGGGGTACCCCGGCCGGGCGCACTGCTGTGGGTGCCGCCACCATCCGCCGGCCGCTCGGGCCGTGCGGCGGACATCGCGCCTTTCGACTGCGTCGCTGCCCGGCCCGCGGCCCTGTCGCTGATGTGATGGCGTGCGTACGAGCGGCGCTTGCACGGAGGTGGCCTTTGTCGGCACGGCACGAAGGGCAGGGGCAGGGACGGGTGCGGGCACGGCTGGCGGCGATCGAGCGGGCCCTCGACGTCATCGGCACCACGCTCGACGAGCAGACCGTGTGCGCGGAGCTCGCCCAGTTCCTGTGCCCGTCCCTGTGCGAGGCCGCGGCCGTGGACCTCCTTCCCGAGGACGTCGCCACGGACCGGCCGCACGCGCACGGCCCGCCGACCCGCACCTGCGCACGCGGCCGCCACGACCTCCTGGACGCCGGGGCCGACGCCGCCGCGCAGTCGGTGGCAGCACTGGACGAGGGCCACGCCATCCGCACGGTCACCACCCTCACGGGCGGCCGGCCCGTCACCCACCTGCACGTACCGCTCCTCGCCCACGGCCGCGCCTACGGCGTGCTTCTCGCCGCCCGGCCGGGCGAGGGCTTCACCGACGACGAGACCGCGACACTCCACTACGCGGCCCGTCTCGCCGCCGTCCTCATCGGCCACGCGCGCGCCCACGCCTCCGTCCGCAGCACCGCGCTCAACCTCCAGCGCGCGCTGCTCTCCGAACCCGGCAGACCGCACCCCAACCTGGAGGTCGCCACCCGCTACCTGCCGTCCGGAAACAGCACCCTGGTGGGCGGCGACTGGTTCGAGACCGTGCGCCTCCACTACGGGCGCACCCTGCTCGTCGTCGGGGACGTGATGGGCCACGGTCTCGACGCGGCCGTCGACATGAACGCCTACCGCTCCGCCCTGCGCTACATCGCCTCCGCGGACCTGCCACCGCACCGGGTGCTGCGCCAGCTCGACGAGACCGTGGCCACGAACGCCGGCCGCCGCCCGGCCACCTGCCTGCTCGTTCGCGTCGATCCGGCTCGGCGGGTGGCCGCGTTCGCCAGCGCAGGCCATCTGCCGCCCGTCCTGTTCGGCGCCGACAACGCAGCCGAGGTCGTGCCCGTCCCGGTCGGCCCGCCGCTCGGCACGGGGCTGGGCGGATACGAACTCATCACGCGCACCATGGCTCCGTCGCAGACCCTGCTGCTGTTCACCGACGGCCTCGTCGAGCGCAGGGGAGAGGACATCGACGTCTCGCTGGCGCGGCTCTCCGGACGGTGGCTGCGGCCCGGCGCCGGTGTCGAGGAACTGCTCGACACGGTCGTCGACCGCTGCGACGCCCAGCACGCCGAGGACGACGTCGCGGTCCTCGCCGCCCGCATCCGCCGCCGCCCCCGCCCCGAGGCCCAGGAGTCCGTGACGCCACCGCCGCCGGACACGACCTGAGCCGCGCCCGCGCCACCCGCCGGCGTGCGGAGTATGGGATACGGCCTCCACATCACCCGGCGCGAGCCCTGGTCCGAGGAGAGCGGCCCGGAGATCACGGCGGCGGAGTGGGAGACGGCCGTGGCCGACGATCCCGGCCTCGTCATGCTGCCCGACCCCGGCGCGAGGACGCACGGCCTCTACGCCCTCGGCAGTCGCCGTACCGACGGGATCGCCAGCAGCACGCCCACCACCAGCGCCCCGAGCACCACGCCGCCCAGCAAAACCTGCCGGGTGCCGAGGACTTCGGAGGCGGGACCGGCGAGTGCCCTGCCCGCCGCCAGCATCAGCAGCGAACCGGCCACGTCATAGGCGTGCAGACGGTTCAGCGCCTGCTGGGGCACATGCGTCTGCACCGACGTCGACCACATGACGAGCCAGTACGCGAAGGCCGTTCCGACCACGAACTGGCCGACGCCCAGCGCGACCACGGACACGTCGGAGGCCAGCAGGGCGAGGTTCACCGGGACTCCGACCAGGGCCACCGCACCCGCCGCGAGCGGACGCGCGGGACGCGACCGCAGCGCCAGCAGACCGCCGACCGCGCTGCCCGCCCCGTTCACCGCCATCAGCAGCCCGTACGAGGCCGAGCCGTGCCGGTCCGTCACCAGCGCCGCCGTGAGCGGCAGCATCGGCCCGAGGACGGTCAGCCCGTACACCGTCCAGACCGCGATCACCTGCCACAGCCAGCTGCGAGCCCTGAACTCGCGCCATCCGTCCGCCAGTTCCGCCATCATCGACCCGCGCCGAACCTGGTCGTCCGGCAGAGGAACCAGCCGCATCAGCGCCAGGCACACGGCGCTGACACCGAACGTCGCCGCGTTCGCCCCGAAGACGGCCCCCGCGCCCGCCAGCGCGACGACCAGCCCGGCGAACGCGGGCCCGGCCATCGTCATCAGCGCCTCAATGACCCGCAGGACGGCGTTCGCACGCTGGACGTCCGTCGATATCCGCGGGACCGTGCTCGCCACCCCCGGCTGGAAGAGGGCAGCGCCGACGCCGCTGACCGCGCTGAGCGCGTACACCGACCACAGGGGCGGACTGCCCGCGGCGAACAGCACGGCGAGCGTCGAGGCGCCGGCGAGCCGGAGCACATCGGCGATGATCATCATGCGGCGGGCCGTGAACCGGTCCGCCAGCACCCCGCCGAAGAGCACCAGAAGCGCGAACGGCCCCATCCACGAGCCCAGCGCATACCCGACGGAGGACGCGGGACGACCCGCGCCGAGCAGGCCCGCGGCGAGCGCCACGGGCACCATCCCGTCACCGAAGACGGCGACGGAACGCGCCACGAAGAAGAGCCGGAAGTTGCGGTTCCACAGGCTGGGCGGTTCGGTCGCCGCTGCCCGACCGTGGGCGCCGGCCGTTGCTGGAGAGGCGGGAACCTGCCGGCCCGCCGGAATCTTTTCCGTCACGGATGTGACATGTATCAGCCGAGAGGTCTGGACCACCAGGGGTTTTCGCGGTCCCGGGGCAAGCGCTTGCGCGGAAGCCGCGCGAACCCCCGGCCACCGGAGCCGCGTGCACGGCGGCTGGTTGGAGCACGGGGACGGGGGAACCCGGGGGACCCGGGGACGGGAAGCCCAGCGCGCTCAGGAAGGCGGTCGGACCCATGGAACCCCACCTCGACACCCGAGGCCCCGCGGTGGACACCGACCGCACCGGCGGCAGCACCCCCGCGGTCGACGACGCGCGTGCCGCGCTGGCGTCGACCGGCGTGTGCTTCATGCCCCCGGAAACGGTGCTCGCGTCGCTCGGCGCCGACGGGCCCCGCCGGCCCGAGTGGGCCGCGTTCGCCGCCCACTGGGAGGACCTGGCGGAGGACCCGTACGCGGCACAGCGCGGTACGCGCAGGCTGCGCCGCTACGGCCACTTCGCGTGGGATTCCGCCACCGGCTGCGTGCGGATGCTCCCGCACGAGGTGTTCGTGCAGCCGGACCACACGAACCCGCTCTACGACGCGGTCGACCGCCACTTCGAGCCCCTGACCCGCGCGTTCGCCGACGACCCCGTCCTGCGGTCCCTTCTCGGCCTGCTGGGGCGCATGGCGCGGGCGCTGGACGGGGCCGGGGAGTGGAGCGTCAAGGTCCATCCGTTCCGCGTGGTCGCGACGGCCGACGGCGCGGGGGAACCGACCCCCGAGGGACGCCACCGCGACGGCGTCACCCTGGTGTCCTCGCTGCTCGTGGCACGGAACAACGTCTCGGGCGGGGAGAGCACCGTCTTCACACCGGAGGGACGTCAGCTGCTGTCGACGACGCTGCGCGACCCCGGAAGCCTCCTGCTCAACGACGACCGCGCCACACTCCACGGAGTGTCCGCCGTCCGTCCGGTCGACCCCGCGCGCCCGGCGCACCGCGACGTCCTGGTCACCACCTTCACCGCCGCCTGACGGCATCGGCATCGGCCTCGGACCCGGACCCGGCGAGGAGGCCGTCCACGACATCCGTCAGCCGGGAGCGCCGTTCCCACAGGGCACGCTGCCTGCGCGCCCCGCACCCGCGCGCGGCCAGCCGCCCGACGAACGCCGTCACCCGCTGCAGATCCCCGCACTCCTCCAGCACCTCCCGCACCTGCCCCACCAGACGGGCCGCCTGGGCCTCGAACGGCACCACCTCCTCGGTGGTCCCGTCCAGGCCCGCACCCTCCCAGCCGTCCCGCGCCGCCCGCCAGTACGAGGCGCGCAGCAGCTCACCGCAGGTGCGCGGGCCCGGATCGCCCTGCCGGACGAGAGTCACCGAACGCACCACGAGCGCCCGTACGAGTGCGGCGAGAGCCGCGGTGTCCGCCGCGTCGGCCGGAACGTCCATGACGCGGACCTCCAGCGTCGGCACGCGGGGGTTGGGCCGCAGGTCCCAGAACGGGTTGTTCGCGTCGAGCATCGCCTCGGACGCCTCCAGGGCTGCCGTCAGCCGCTCGTAGCGCGCCAGCGAGTCGGCGTACGGCGGCGCGCCCAGCGCGGGGAAGCCGAGCCGCACGACGGTGCGCCAGCTCGCGTAGCCCGTGTCGCGGCCGTGGAAGAACGGCGAGTTGGCGCTCATGGCCACCAGCAGCGGCAGCCAGGGCCGCACATGGTTGCCCGCCAGGACCGCGGTCTCCCGCTCCGGCACGTGGACGTGCACATGGGCGGAGCAGACGGTGAAGTCGTCGAGCATGACGCCGAACTGCCGCACTCCGGCCCGGTAGCGCGGGTGGTCGCCCACCACCCGGGCCCCGGGACCGCCGATGACGGGCGTGCCGCTCGCGCACAGCCCCAGACCCTCGGCGCGGGCGGCAACGGCCGCCGCCGCCCGTACGGACTCCAGCGCCCGGTGCACCGCCCCGGCGTCGGCGCACGGCGGGGTGCGCACCTCGATCTGGCTCTCGTGGAACTCGCCCGCCACCAGGTCACCGGCCGTTGGCCGGGCACGTGCCACGACGCGGGACCCGGCCGGTTCCAGCGCCCTGCTGTCCGCCCGTACGACGAAGAACTCCTCCTCGACCCCGACGGTCGGCATCCGGCCGTCGCCGGACACCGGCTCGGGCATGACCACCACCTCCGCACGGCCGGGTACCCCCGCGAACCGGCTCGATGTCCGCGAGCGCCTGCGGCCGGCGGTCACGGCGGTTCCCCGGACCTGCGGCGCAGGCGGTCCAGGCGGGTGATGACCGGGGTGGCCGCGGCGCCGTGGACCATCACGGACGTCAGGACGGTGAACGCCACCACCGCCCACAACTGCTCGGCGCGGCCCGCGAAGCCGTCGTGGCCGAGGGCGTACGCGAGGTAGAACAGCGAGCCGATGCCCCGGATGCCGAACAGCGACGTGACCAGCCGCTCCCGGGGGCCGGCCGGGTGCCCGATCTGGGCGACCCAGCCCGTGACGGGGCGGACGACCAGGAGGAGCAGACCCGACAGGAGCGCCCCTTGCCAGGTGAGGGCCGCGAGCCCGCCGGTGGCGAGGAAACCGCCCAGCAGGAACAGCAGAACCGCGGTCAGCAGCCGCTCGATCTGCTCGGTGAACTCGTGGAGGACCTTGTGGTAGCCGTGGCTGCGCTCGGCCGCACGGATCGTGCAGGCGGTGACGAACACGGCGAAGAACCCGTAGCCCTGCAGCAGCTCGGCGATGCCGTAGGACACGAACGTGGCGCCCAGGGCGACGAAGCCCTCCATGTGTTCCGACAGCCGCAGCGCCGACGCCTTGGCGCGGAAGAACATCCGGCCGAGGAGGCGGCCGGTCACCAGACCGGTCGCCAGTCCCACGGCTCCCCGGCCCAGGACGTCCGTCAGCAGCCAGCCGCCCAGCCAGTTTGCCGACCAGCCGGAGCCCGCCGTCGCGGCGAGGGCCAGAGCGGCGAGGACGAAGGGGAACGCCAGCCCGTCGTTGAGTCCCGCCTCGCTGGTCAGGGTGAAGCGCACCTCGTCCTCGTCCTGCTCGGCGTCCGTCGGCTCCCCGACCCGTACCTCCGCGGCCAGTACAGGGTCGGTGGGCGCCAGCACGGCCGCCAGCAGCAGGGCAGCGGCCGGCGGCCAGCCCAGCAGCCACGCCGCGGTCGCCGCCGTCGCCGCCACGGTGAGCGGCAGGGTGATCCCCAGCAGACGCCATGTTCCCGCCCACGCCCGCAGCCGGACCGGCCGGTTGATCGCGAGGCCCGCACCCATCAGGGACACGATCACGCACACCTCGGTCACGTGCTCGACCCACAGCCGGTCGCGCACCGGGTCCACGGTCGGCAGCGGGAAGGGCAGCACCGCCACGAGCACCCCGGCGGCCAGGAACACCATGGGCATCGACAGCGGTCGCCTGAACACGATCCGCGGCACCACGGCGGCGGCCAGCGCGCCGATTCCCAAGGCCGCGTAGACGGCGTCCGAGAGCATCATCCCGGCCATCCTCACTCACCGCTGTCGACCCGGCAGGTCAGGCGCGTACCCCGCACACGCCCTCGCACGCGTCCGGCGGACGCGGGGCCGGTCCCGTGCATGGAGGCCGGGCCTCCGGGTAACCGGGCTTGGCGGGCGGCGGGTGCGTCGGGGCGGGAGAACGCCGTGCTGCCGGCTCGTCCCGCGACTGCGCAAACCGCCTGGGCGGCAGGACAGGCCCCGAAGGCGGGAGACCCGCCGACTCGGAAGGGACGGACACCGTGGCACGACCGACGATTCTCGTGGTGGGCGCCGGATTCGCAGGAGTGGAGTGCGTACGCCGACTGGAACGTGAACTGTCCGCCGCCGAGGCGGAGATCCTGCTGGCCACACCGTTCTCGTACCAGCTCTACCTGCCCCTGCTGCCCCAGGTGGCGGCCGGCGTGCTCACCCCCCAGTCGGTCGCCCTCTCCCTGCGGCGCAGCCGCAGGCACCGGACCCGGATCATCCCCGGCGGAGCGATCGGCGTCGACACCGCGGCGAAGGTGTGCGTCCTGCGGAAGATCACGGGCGAAACGGTGGTCCAGAGGTACGACCGGCTCGTCCTGGCCCCCGGCAGCATCACCCGGACCTTCGACATCCCCGGCCTCCTCGAGCACGCGCGCGGCATGAAGACGCTGGCCGAGGCCGCCTACATCCGCGACCACGTCATCGCGCAGCTCGACCTGGCCGACGCGAGCCAGGACGAGGCGGAACGGACGTCCCGGCTCCAGTTCGTGGTGGTCGGCGGCGGATACGCCGGCACCGAGACGGCCGCGTGCCTGCAGCGCCTCACCCACCACGCCGTGAGGCGGTACCCGCGCCTCGACCCCCGGCAGATCAAGTGGCACCTCGTCGACATCGCGCCCAAACTGATGCCCGAACTCGGCGACCGCCTCGGCCTCGTCGCCCTGGACATCCTGCGCAAACGCGGGATCGAGGTGTCGCTCGGAGTGTCGGTCGCCGAGGCCGGGCCCGAGAAGGTGACCCTCACCGACGGCCGCGTCCTGCCGAGCCGCACGCTCATCTGGACGGCCGGCGTCGCGGCGAGCCCACTGGTCGGCACGCTGGACGCGGAGACGGTCCGCGGCCGTCTGGTCGTGACCCCCGAGATGACCGTCCCGGGCGCCGACGGCGTGTTCGCCCTCGGCGACGCCGCGGCGGTGCCGGACCTGGCCAAGGGTGACGGAGCCGTATGCCCGCCCACCGCCCAGCACGCCCTGCGCCAGGGACGCAAGGTCGCGGGCAATGTCATCGCCTCGCTGCGCGGGCGGCAGTTGCAGCCGTACGCGCACAAGGACCTGGGGCTGGTGGTCGACCTGGGCGGCAAGGACGCCGTGTCCAAGCCCCTCGGCATCGAACTGCGCGGCCTGCCCGCACAGGCCGTGGCGCGCGGCTACCACTGGTCCGCGTTGCGGACCAACGTCGCCAGGATCCGTGTCATGACCAACTGGATGCTCAACGCCGTCGCGGGCGACGACTTCGTGCGCACCGGCTTCCAGGCGCAGAAGGCCGGAACGCTGCGGGAGTTCGAGTACAGCGACGCCTACCTGACGCCGGAACAGATTCGCGAGCACACGGCCTCGCTGCGCGCCCGCACCTGATCCCCTCCGTGGCCGCCGGATACCGCTGCCTGTCCTTACCGGCGCGACCGGGCCGAGCGGTGCGACCGGTCCCTTCCGTCGGTGCCCCGGGCGCGCCGGGCCGGCTGCGGCCCGCCGGCCCGATGGCAGATCTCGGCCGAGCGAGCCGGGATCGGCCGTGTCCTCCGGTGGGTCCCGGCAGTTGAAAGGGGCATGAAGAAGCGCAGCATCCTTGCCGTCATGTCTCTCGCCACCGGCGCCGTGATCGCCGCCGTCAGCCCGCCGCCCGCCGCCCAGGCGGACGCCCTGGACGGGGCGCTGACCGCCCCCGACGCTCTCAGCAGCGCCGACGCCCTCATCAGCGACGCCGACAGCGACGCCCGGGCGGCCCTGGACGGCACGGCCGACCAGGTCTGAGAACGCCCAGGACACCCCGTACACGTCGGACGCCCGGTCTCCTCACGAGGAGACCGGGCGCCGTGTGTTCGCCGCGCCCGCCTCAGCGCTCCGACGGTCCGTCCGCCGCGGCGTCGGCCGCCACCCCCTTGAGGGTGCGGCCGGTGCGGGCGGACCTCGCCCGTCGCGGCTGCGCCCCATGGTGCGAGGACGCGTGCCGGTCGTTCTTCTTCACCAGCAGCCAGGTCTCGTGCTGCCCGTCCCCGCCGGGCCGGGTCCGGGTCAGCGCGTACCCGCCGCGGAGCTTGCCGCCGTGCAGGCAGAACGAGGCGTGACCGTCGCGCAGGGCGTCCGCGAACGGGATCTCGCGCCCGCGCCGGTCGGTGGCGAGGCCGTGATACGTGCCCTCGTCCCAGATGATCACGGTGCCACCGCCGTACTCGCCCTCCGCGATCACCCCCTCGAAGTCCGCGTAGTCGAGCGGATGGTCCTCGGTCGGCATCGCCAGGCGCTTGTCGTGCGGGTCGGCGGACGGGCCCTTCGGCACGGCCCAGCTCCTGAGAACCCCGTCCACTTCGAGCCGGAAGTCGAAGTGCATGGCGGTGGCGTCGTGGATCTGCACCACGAACGAGGGCTCGGGCCGTCCGCCGGGCCCGGTGCTCCCCTTGGGCTCAGCCGTTCTGCGGAAGTCGCGTTTGCGGTGGTACTCCGCCAGCGCGTCTGTCGAGGGCATGGGGACCTCCTTCGTGTCCGGCCACGGCTCCCGACCCCGGGGTACCCGGCGCCAGCCCGCGTAAGCGTCCGCCAGGTCCGGCGCCGCCGGGCGGGGCGGCGCGGACCGGTGTCGCGGTATCACCGGCGCACCGGCTTCCCCGGGCCCGGGCGCCTCAGCCGAGCTTGCGCGCGGTCATCAGCAGGTACTCCCAGTCCATGGCCGTCGGCGCGGTCTCGTCCGTGTCGCTCGCACGGCGCGCCAAAGACGCGAGTTCCCGGTCGAGCGCGGCGACGCGATCGGGGTCCTCGGCGATGTTGCGGTACGTGGCGATGGTGGGGCCGTAGTTCGCCTTGAAGTAGTCGCGGAAGGCCTCCGGCGACTCGAACCGGTCCACCCGTACCGTCTGCAGGCGGGCGTCGACATCGGTCACCCGGTCGGCGAACAGCGCCCTGACGTGCTGCTCCTGGCCCCACAGCGGCGGAGGCCGGGCACCGGGCGGAGGCGGTGGCGCATACGGTTTCATCGTCGCGAACATGCGCCCGACGAAACCCTCGGGCGTCCAGTTGACCAGGCCGATCGTGCCGCCCGGCCGGCACACCCGCAGCAGCTCGTCCGCGGCGGCCTGGTGATGTGGGGCGAACATGACCCCGACACAGGACATCACGACGTCGAACTCGCCGTCCCCGAACGGCAGCGCCTCGGCGTCCGCCTCGCGCCACTCCAGCTCCGCGCCCTGCTTCTCCGCCGCCTGCCGCCCGGCTTCCAGCAGCTCCGGGGTGAGGTCGCACGCCACGACATCGGCGCCGGCGAGCGCCGCGGGGATCGCGGCATTGCCCGCACCGGCCGCGACGTCGAGCACGCGCTGCCCGCCGCTCACCCCGCAGGCCCGCACCAGAAGGGGCCCCAGGTCCGGGATGAGCTCGGACGCCACGGCCGGATAGTCACCCAGCGCCCACATCTTCCTGTGCTTGGTCTTCAGGGCGCGGTCGGCTGAGGCCGCCCCGCTCGCGTCGCTCATGACGGATCTCCTCGCAAGCCTTCTGCGCGTCCGCTCGGGACGGCCGGGTCCGGCGCGGCCACCTCCGGCGGGCCCTTCCCAGGGCGACGGCGCGCCCCGGTCTGCCGGAGGGACCTGGTCTCCTGCTTCCCATCATCCGCCGACGCCCCGGGCTCCGCCGCCCGGCCGCCGTCCCGCCCCAAGCGCGGCCCGCCGAACGGCTCGCACCCGCGGCCTGCCCGCGCGGCTCAGCCGGACGCGGCCTCGCGGGTCATGGGAGGCATGCCCGGCGTCCGCGCCACGGGGCCGAGGAGCACCGCCCGGGCCACCTTGGGAGCGAAGAGCGCGGTCAGCGGCGACGTGAGCGTCAGGACGGAGCGGAAGGCGGGCCCCACGACGGGGTCGCCCGGATACCGCTGCTGGACACGGCTCAGGTACCAGCCGGCAGGCCGGTCCACGGCCCGGACGGTGACGGCGTTCCCCACAGCCCCCGGCATCTTCTTGTCCGCGCCCGCCGAGATGTCCCACGCCTGCCGCGACGCCTCGAACAGCGCCTGCTGCACGCGCGCGGTCGTCGGCGTCCGCCGCGGATCGGCGAGCGCGTCGCGCAGCGCCACCGCGCTCATCGCCGCGACGGCCATGCCCTGCCCGTAGATCGGGTTGAACGTGCACAGCGCGTCGCCCGTCGCGAGGAAACCGGCCGGTCGTCGGCCCGGCCGGTCGTAGCGGCGGCGCAGATTCGACGTCTGGCGGAAGCCGAACGGCGGCGTGTCCGGCTCGGCTTCCCGCAGCCAGTCGTGGATGAAGGGATGCGGGAAGCGGGCCGCGTAGGCGGTGAACCCCTCCTCGTCCGTGGGCGGTTCGTCGCCGCGCAGCCCCGAGAGGATGACCAGGTAGCGCCCGTCCTCCAGGGGCAGCACCCCGCCGCTGCAGACCTGCGCGGGACTCGGGTAGACGTAGTAACCGAGAGAATCGGATCCGAGATTGTCGCTCTTGTTGCGGTAGATGCGGGAGGCGTACGCGAGGCCCGTGTCGATGGTCTCCTCCTCGGGCGGCTCGGCGCCGATCGCCGACAGCCACTGCGAGGCGCGCGATCCACGGCCCGAGGCGTCCACGACCACGTCCGCAGCCAGCGTGCGCGGCTCCTGTCCGCCGTCCTTCGCGCCCTCACCCCGCTCGCGCAGCAGCACGCCCCGTACGCGCGAGGCGTCACCGAGCAGGCCGACGGCCTCGGTCGACGTGACCGTCCTGATCACCGGATTGGCCAGCACGCGCGCCCGGACCAGGTGCTCGATCTGGCCGCGCGAGCCGGTGTAGATGTACGTGGTCGCGTGCGTGCGCCGGAACCAACGGCCGCTCTGCCACTGCACCATGTCCGACGGCATGCCGATCCGAGGTGCGCCCGACGCCCTCAACTCGGGCGTGAACCCTGGCAGCAGCGCATCGAGCGCGAGCTGTCCGCCTTCGAGGAGCACATGGGCGTGCCGACCCTGCGGAACGCCGGGGCGGGCGTCCGGTCCGTCGGGGAAACGGTCCCGCTCGACGATCGTCACCCTGTCGGCGTGCTCGGCGAGGACATGCGCCGCGAGCAGCCCCGCGAGGCTGCCCCCGACGACGACGGCGTGCCGCCCTCCCGCAGCCTGCCGCCAACTGCCCTGCCCCTGCGTGGTGTCCACCATGTAGCTGCCTCTCGTGGTCAGCGAGCCCGACTCGTCCGACCAGTATCGGGGCCCGCGGCACGAAGATCACCGAGGCGGCTCGATGACGACCCTTCCGGGGAACGGTGCCCGAAGTTCCGCACACGATCCGCGAGTTGTCCCCTGCTCCGCGCCCGCAGCGCCCTCGGCCCCGTGACGCGCCCCGTCCGGCGATGCAGCGCGTACCGGCGGCACCCGCGCCACTGGCCCGGCACGGCGCCGACGCGCTGCCCGCCGTGCGTGATGAGGGTGTTGACCGGTGTCATGGGGTCCGAGCCGACCGACCTGGCGAGCAGCATTCCGGCCACCAGGGGCAGCAGCACACCGGCCAGGGCGGTCCCGGTCGCGGTGACGTGCCGCAGACGGGGTCGGGGGGACGCGTCAGAAGTCATGGACACCATTCGACCAGCGGCGCGAGCGGCGGTGATCGGACGAGGTACTCAGGAAGGGTGCCTCTCCTACTCATCCCGGCACCGGGCCCCCGGCCCGAGCGTGCCCGACGACCGCCTGTTCCGACGTGGGCCGTCCGCGGCCCTGCGCCGTACGCCGCTCGAGACGCTCATGCACGAGGACCTGCTTGCGCGCTGATCACTCAGGGGGCCGGTCTGCCCTTCAGGCAGTGCCTGCGGGGCCGGGCGGCAAGTGCACGGTCATGATCAGGTGGCACGTCTCGTCGCCTGAGCCGCGGTAGGTGTGGGGCGCGTCGCCGTCGAAGGCTGCGGTCTGTCCGGCTTCGACAGGGTGCTCGATGCCGTCGACCACCAGGGTCATCCGGCCGGAGGTGACGGAGACGGTTTCGACGACTCCGGGCTGGTGCGGGTGGCTGGGGTACTCCTCACCGGGTTCGAGTTTCCAGCGCCAGACCTCGACCGGGGCCGGGCCCGAGGTCGTCAGCATGAGCCGTGCCTCGCTGCCCTTGCCGCCGGTCCACAGGGGCGTCGTGGCGTCGGCGGTCACGATGCGGACGCGGCCTTCTGACGGGCCTTCCATCAGGGCGGAGACGGAGACGCCGAGGGTGTCGGCGAGCCGGACCAGGGTGGCGAAGTTGGGGTTGCCCTGGGCCTTCTCCAGGCCGACCAGGGCGCCCTTGCTGACCTTCGCGCGCCGGCCGAGTTCGTCCAGGGACAGGCCGGCGCGGTTACGGGCCGTCCTGACGTTGTGTGCGAGTGTCCGCAGGGCTTCCTCCGCCTCGGCCATCCGATCGTCCTCCTCGCAAGTAGGCCACTTCGCTGCACCGTCCGGTCGTTTGGTTGACAGATGCCGGTCGTTTCGCAGTACGGTTCAGTCGTTCCGTTGGCATAGTAAGGGATGTACGTACCGTGATCGCTCTGCTGCTGGCCCTGGGCAGCTCGCTCGCCTACGGGTGCGCCGACTTCCTCGGCGGCCTCGGCGCCAGAAAGGCGCACGTGCTGCGCACCGTCGTGATCGCCGCCCCGGCCTCGCTCGCGATCGAGCTGCTGCTGTGGCCGTTCCTCGGCGCCTCGTTCAGCACCGGCGCTCTCGTCTGGGGCGCGGCGTCCGGTGTCGCGTCGGCAGCCGCCTTCGCCCTGCTCTACCGGACCCTGGCGATCGGCCCGATGAACGTGCTCTCGCCCGTCACCGCGCTGGTCTCCGCCATGCTGCCGGTCGGCGTGGGCCTCTTGCAGGGCGAACACCTGGGTGCGGTCGGCCTGGTGGGGCTGCCGCTCGCGCTGGTCTCGGTCGTCCTGGTGAGCGCCGGACACGGCGCCGGGTCGGCCCGTCCCTCGCGCACCGCGCTGCTCCTGGCCTTCGGCGCGGGCGCCGCCATCGCCCTTCAGCTGATCTTCCTGCACCAGGCACCGTCCGACAGCGGGGTGGCCCCGCTGATCGTGGGTCGCGCGGTCGCTTCGGCCGTCACCCTGACCGCCGCCGGGCTGATGTACCGCAGGCTCGGTCCCGAGCGGCCCGCGTACGCGATGTCGGCCGCGGCGGGTGTGCTGGATTCGCTGGCGAACCTGCTGTTCCTGCTCGCTGCCCGCAGTGGGGACCTTGCCGTCGTCGCCGTGATCACCGCCCTCTATCCGGCCGGCACCGTCCTGCTCGCCCGCAGTGTGCTCGCCGAACGCATCCACCGCGGACAGCTCGTCGGTCTGGGCGCCGCAGCGGTCGCCGTCGGCCTTCTCGCTCTCACCTGACCCCTCCCACCGCACCACCGCCTCACAAGGAGACCAGCATGTTCATCCAGCCCTGGGACGCCGGCCTGGACGAGGCCGAATGGCAGACCTGGATCGCCGAGGGCCACGACTTCGGCCTCCTGAGCGTCAACGGCCTGCCCGGCCATGCGCCCGTCGCCGTCCCCACCCACTTCACCGACGACGGCAACCACCTCCTGATCCACCTCGCCCGTCCCAACCCGGTCTGGAAGGCGATCGAGAACGACCCGAACGTCCTGTTCACCGTCTTCGGCGACTACGCCTTCATCCCCGGCCCCTGGCGCGCCAAGGCCGGCACCCCGCCCACCGAGGGCGTCCCCACCAGCTACTACACGGCCGTCCAGTTCACCTGCCGCGCCCACATCGTCGACGACCCCGAGGCCAAGGCCGAGCTGCTGCGCCGTCAGCTCGCCCATTTCCAGCCCGACGGCGACCACGCCCCGGTCGCAGTCGACCAGCCCCCGTACGGCCGGATGCTGCCCGGCATCCGCGGGCTGCGCCTGGAAGTCACCGACGTGCGGGGCAAGTTCAAGTACGACGACCACAAGCCCGTCGAGCACCGCACCGCCGTCGCCGACCACCTCGCCGAACGCGGCCAGGGCCTCGATGTCCCCACCGCGCTCCAGCAGCGCCGCCGCCTGGACCGCATCGGCTCCTGGAAACCCTGAAGCACCACCCGCGGTCCAGTAACACCCCGGCGCCGCAGGATGGCCGGGACCGCGCCTGAAAATGCGTTCGAGGACCGCCGGGCGCCGCCGATAGGGTGCGCGGCATGACAGCGTCGCTCCGCCTGGAGAAGATCACCGCCGACAACGTGCTCGCCGCGTGCGACCTCGCTGTCCGACCCGACCAGCGGGACTTCGTGGCCCCCGTCGCGCGCTCCCTCGCCGAGGCGTACGCGCAGCCCGACGTCGCCTGGCCGCGGCTGATCGTCGACGGGGACCGGCCAGTCGGCTTCGTGATGGCCTTCTTCGACGTACGGTTCAGCCCCGGCGACCCGGACGACCGGCCGCGTTCAGGGCTGTGGCGGCTTGCCGTCGCCGCGGGAGAACAGGGTCGTGGATACGGCCGCTTCGCCGTGCGGTCCGTGTGCGAGGAGATCCGCGGACGGGGCGGCACACGGGTGACCGTGACCTGGAAGCAGGGGGAGAACGGGCCGGAGGACTTCTACCTGAGGCTCGGTTTCCGGCTGACCGGTGAGATGAGCGGGGACCAGGTCGTCGGCGAGCTGGACCTCACCGGCACACCGAGCGGCCTCCCGGCCGACCGGACCGCAGTCCGGGCCCGCTAGCCTCGCGCCATGGGGGAACGGATGTCCGACTTCGGCGCCGATGCACGCGCGCTCCGCCCGTGCCGATGGTGCGGCCGGCCCTTCCGGCATGCCGGAAGACGGGGCCGCCTGCGGCTCTACTGCCGCCGGACGCATCTGTGGCGGCGCCGCCTGTCCGACCTGATGGAACTCGTGTCGGACACCGTCTAGCCACCGCCGCCGACCGCTCCTCGCCGCCGACCGCTCCTCCCCGCCGGCCGCGCCGCGCGGCGGCGCGTTCGCCGGAAATATAATGAGTGCGGGCTGCACGAGCCCAGCTGAGCCTGGGCCACCGCGTGAGGGAGTGGCCGGGCCAGTCGGCCTTCGGACGTTCCTCGGAGAGGTCCATGACCCGGCGTCGCCCTTCGCGATCGGCGACGGCCGACGATCTCCTGACGACCCTGGGGCGGCTGACCGACCGGGTGCGGCAGGGCGCCGAGCGCCAGCGCGCCCGCGTCGAACTCGCCGAGGCCCTCCAGCGTTCCATGCTGCCCACCGGGCTTCCCGACCTCCCCGGACTGCAGGTCGCGGCCGAGTACGCGCCGGCGCGCAACGGCCTCGACATCGGCGGCGACTGGTACGACGGCTTCGTCCTGCCCGACGGCTCGCTCGGCTTCTCGATCGGCGACGTCCAGGGCCACGACGTGGAGGCCGCCGCCTTCATGGGACAGGTCCGCATGGGGCTGCGCGCGGTGGCCACCGCCACCACCGACCCCGGGGAGGTCCTGGGCCGGGCCAACGAACTGCTGCTCTCCATGGACCACGGCCTCTTCGCGACCTGCAGCTTCCTCCGCTTCGACCCCGTCACCGGCGAGCTGGAGAGCGCCCGGGCCGGCCACGTGCCCGCCATATGGGCGACGGCGGGAGGGCAGGGCGGGGTCGTGGAGGACGAGGCGGGTGTGCCGCTGGGCATCCTGCCCGGCGAGGCGTATCCCGTGGCGCGGCGCCGGCTGTCCAGCGGGGGTGCCTTCGTCCTGCTCACCGACGGCGTCGTGGAGGGGCCGTCGTATCCGATCGAGGCGGGCCTCGACGCCGTGGCCCGCCTGGTCCGCTCCGCGGTCACGACCGGTGTCGAGGCGTCCGAGCTGGCGTCGCAGGTGATGGGGGTCGCGGCGCAGACGGACCACACCGACGACGCCGCCGTCCTGGTGCTTGTCCACGATCCCGAGGAGACCCGCCCGCCACGCCCGTGACCTCCGGACGGCCGGGGATGCCCGTGCGGGCGGGGCGTGTCAGGGCAGCACGCGGAGCCGGGAACGTTGTCTGATGACAGACGTGCCCCGTAGCGAACACCTCCGACGCCCGGCCGCAGCGCTGCTGCGGATGCTCGCCGTCGCCGCCGCCTACTGGGTCGGCGGACAGATCGGCCTCCTCCAGCAGGTGGTGGTCGAGGGCGCGGTCGTGACACCGCTGTGGCCGCCCACCGGGATCGCCCTGAGCTGTCTGCTCTGGATGGGCGTCGGGGTGTGGCCGGGCATCGCCGTGGGGGTGCTCGCCACCATCGCCACGATCGACACCCTGAGTTTCGCCACGAGCGGCGTGCTGGCGGGGAACACCCTCGGGCCGGTCGTTGCCTACCTGATGCTCCGGCGCGTCGACTTCCGCACGGAGCTGGACCGGTTGCGGGACGGGCTCGCGCTGGTGTTCCTCGGGGCGGGCGGCATGCTGATCAGCGCGACCTTCGGCGTGATGACGGTGGTGTGGAGCGGGTCGCTGCCGCTCGGCGAGTTCTGGCCGGTGTGGTCGGCGTGGTGGGCCGGTGACGCGATGGGCGTCCTGGTGATCACGCCGCTCCTGCTGGTGCTGCGCCGCGCCCGGCTGCCCCGCGACACGCGGCCGTACTGGTGGACCGAGGCAACGGCACTGTGCCTGACGTCGGCAGCCGTGGCCGTGCTCGTCACACGCATCGAACTGAGCCTGCTTTTCCTGGCCTTCCCGGTGCTGATCTGGGCGGCGCTGCGCTTCCAGCTGCCCGGATCGGCCCCGTGTGCCGTGCTGATCTCGGTGCTGGCGATCGCAGCCGCGACGGCAGGGGTCGGGCCGTTCGCGGGCCGCACGCTGCTGGAGGTCATGGTGATCCTCCAGGCGCTCAACGGCTGCGCCGCGCTCACGGCCCTGCTGCTCGCCGCCATCGTCGCCGAGCAGATCGGCATCCGGCGCAGGATCGAACAGGCGTGCTGGGTCCTCGCGGAGGTAGTGGACCAGCTCGCCCCCGGCGAGACGGCGCACCTGTGGCCGCTGGTCGACGGACGGAAGGGCGTCGCGGAGCCGAGGGCTGCGGACGAATAGCGCCGCGCCCGCGCCCGCGTCCGTCGGGTGCGGACCGTCGGCCGTCGTCGGCAAGTGCCTCCCGCTTCCGCCGGGTTCGGCCCCTGGGCCCTCCGGGCCCCGCCGCCGACCCCTCCGGCGTCGGCGGCAGCGCGATCGTCGACCCCGAGGGGAGCGTGCGCCAACAGGCCGCCACCGGACAGGAGGTCCTCGTCGACGTCCTCGACCTCGAGACCGTCACCCGCGTGCGCACCCACGGCTCCGCGGGCATCTACCGCCCCTGGGCTCAGCTCGCCCGGTACGGCGACCGGATCGAACTCCCGTGTACGGGGGTCTTTCCGTCCCGTGCTGAAGGGCTAGGGTCTTTCGTTTGGATCAGGCCGGATCAGTGAGTGGGGGTCCCCCCACGCCCGCAGGGCGTAGGGGGAGGGTCTGGTGCGTGCGATCGCAAGGCGGAGGAGGGAGACAATGGCGGAGCCATGGCGACCGACGACAACGCGGCGAGCGTGCGTGCCAGGGCCCGCGAGCCCGGCATGATCCAAACGAGAGGCCCTAGGGGCGGGAGACGAAGCCGTTCGGCATCCAGAAGGGGGTCTCGTGAACAACGCGCCGCGTACACCCGCGTCCGGGCCGACGGGGCGTCGTCCAGGCCCTGCTCCACACCTCTGTTCACCAGTGCGCCGGGCCGTCATTATGGCGGTGCCATGTCAAAACCGGGGCGCGGTCCCGGCGCACGCCGGAACGGAGAGCCGTGAACAGAACCTTCTTCCGGCCTGCCGTGGCCGTGCTCGTGCTGGCCCTGTTCCCGGCCGGCCCGCCGAGCGCGGCGACGGCGTCGCCGCCCGGCGGGGGAGCGAGCGTGGCGGGGACCACCGCGCCCGTGGGCGGACCCAGCCCGGCGCCCGCCTCTGCCACCGCCTCTGCCGCCGCCTCCGCCACCGCCTGGACGCCCCCGCTCAGCACTCGCGGCCGGTACATCGTCGACGCCCACGGCAACCGGTTCAAACTCAAGTCCGGCAACTGGCACGGCGCCTCCGGCACCTGGACCGGTTCCGGCAGCCCCGACGACCCCGCGAACCACCACGCGGGCGAGATGTCCGGGCGTGTGCCGCTCGGCCTGGACCGCGCGCCCCTGGCCGAGATCGTCGCCGGCTTCCGTGAACTCGGGCTCAACAGTGTCCGCCTGCCCTTCTCCAACGAGATGGTGCACGCCACGCACCCCGTGACCGACGCCGCCGTGGCGGCCAACCCCCGACTGCGCGGCAGGACACCCCTGGAGGTCTACGACGCCGCCGTCGCCGCTCTCACCGGAGCCGGGCTCGCGGTGATCCTCAACAACCACACCAACACCACCCGCTGGTGCTGCGGCCTGGACGGGAACGAGCGGTGGAACGCGAGCCAGAGCGACCGTGCCTGGGAGGACGACTGGCTCTTCATGGCGAAGCGCTACCGGCACAACCCGCGCGTCGTCGGCGCCGACCTCTACAACGAGGTGCGCCGCTCACTGTGGGACGACCCCAACTGGGGTCTCGGCGACGGGCACGACTGGTTCGCGGCCTCCCAGAGGCTCGGCGACCGCATCCTCCAGGAGGCGGATCCGGACCTCCTCGTGATCGTCGAGGGCATCAACTGGACCGGCGTCCCCGTCGACGGCCTCCCGCACGGGCGGCCCACCCTGGAGCCCGTGCAGCGGCTGTCGCACACCCTGGTCACGTCGGGCAAACTCGTGTACTCCGCTCACTTCTACGACTACACCGGCCCCCACCACACCGGCGCGACCGGGACGGGCGAGACCTCCGACCCCCGCTACCGGGACCTCGCGCCCGCCGCTCTCGAGGAGGTCCTGCACCAGCAGGCCTTCTACGTCACGGCCCGGAAGGACCAGCACTTCACCGCACCCGTGTGGATCAGCGAGTTCGGGATCGGCGGGAGAAACGAGCACGGCGAGAAGCAGCGTGCCTGGTTCGAGAACTTCGTCGACCAGCTGATCAGTACCGACGCCGACTTCGCGTACTGGCCGCTGGTCGGCTGGCACGAGGACAGGAAGGGCAACGGCTGGGCGCTGCTCCACTGGGACGGCGCCGGCCGGCGGATCGGGGTGTACGACGGCGACGACTGGCGGGCGGGCGCGTGGTCCCGTCTGACGGCAGCCGACGGCAGGACCGGCCAGGTCCCCGCCATGGACCGGTGGTCGATGCTCAGCCCCGACCACGGCGACTTCGTCCAGTCCGCGCGGATGCGGGCCGCGGGGGACTGGGACGCCGGCGCGCGCAAGGCGGCCTGTCCCGACGGGCAGCGTCTCGCCGGGCTGAGCCACACCGGAAACCGGGGCCTGTGCACCGACACCGCGGCCCGCGACCTCTGGGCGTCGGACCGCGTCCACGAGGTGGTGCGCGACGAGCGGCATGTGACCCCCGGCCGTGACTGGGCGAGCGGCTACACCAAACTCCAGTGCGCGCCCGGCCACTTCCTGATCGGGTACAGCGTCCGCGGCGCCGCCGTCTCCGCCGCCCTGTGCGTCCCGGCCCGGACGCCGCTGGGCACGGCGGACCGGACGGTCTGGTTCGACCGCCACGACAACCGGCCGCCGGCGGCCCCGGGCGGCGACTTCGCCCACGGCCACTACAAGGGCCAGTGCACCGACGGCGAGTACGCCGCGGGCATCGCCTCCACCCGCCGCGCAGGGGCCCCGGGCAGGCCGGACGCCCTGCTCTGCCGGCCCTTGCGCTGACACGGGTCCCCGCCTCAGCCGATGTCGAAGCGGGCAGCGGTGCGCAGCAGGCCGGGGGAGAGCCGGCCGATCAGGCGGGCCGCCTTGGCCTCGAAGGTGACGGGCACGACCGCACGGTCGCCGGTGACCGCGCGCAGGATCTCGTCGGCCACCTTCTCCGGCGGGAAGTTCCGCCTGGCGTACATGCCGGAGACCCGCTTCTGCCGTGCGGCCTCCTGCGCGGCGTCGAGACCGGAGAAGGTCGTCGTCCTCGTGATGTTGGTGTTGACGATGCCGGGACAGATCGCGGACACGCCCACGCCGAAACCGGCCATCTCGGCACGCAGGCAGTCGGAGAGCATGAAGACGGCGGCCTTGCTGGTGGCGTAGGCGGCCAGCAATTTGGACGGCAGATAGGCGGCGGCCGACGCGAGGTTGACGATGTGCCCGCCCTCACCGCGTTCGGCCATGAGGCTGCCGAAGGCGCGGCAGCCGTGGATGACACCCCACAAGTTGACGTCCAGGACGCGCCGCCACTCCTGCTCCGTCGTCTCCAGGAAGGTGCCGGAGTGGCCGATCCCCGCGTTGTTCACGACGATGTCCGGCACGCGGAACTCCGCGGTGACGTCGGCGGCGAACGTGTCGACCGCCGTGCCGTCCGAGACGTCGACCCGCCAGGCGCGGGCCGAGGCTCCGAGCAGGCGGGCCAGTTCGGCGGTGCGCTCGGCGGCCTCCGGGTCGAGGTCGCACAGCGCGACGTCGGCGCCCTGCTCGGCGAAGGCCAGGGCGGTGGCCCGGCCGATGCCGCTGCCGGCGCCGGTGACGACGGCCAGCCGGCCGGCGAACGGCTTGCGGTCCTTCGGTGACCGGCCGGCCGCGGGTGCGGTCCGCCCCTCGGGACGGGCGACGAACTCCTCGACCATACGGGCCACGGTGGTTCCCTTCTCCAGCAGTGCGGACCAGTGGGTGGCGGGCACGGTGCGCCGCCACAGGTGCGGGACCCAGCGTTCGAGGCCCTCGGCGAGTGCCGGACTGACGTAGTGGTCCCGGGTGAGGCCGATGAGCTGCACCGGAACGGTGGTCGGCCGTGCCCTCGGGCGCAGCAGCCGGGGCAGCATGTTGGCGCGGTACAGGTTGATGCCGCGTACCGCGTCACCGGCGAGGGTGGGCTGTGGGTGGCCGGGCCGCGGGGTCACGGCCTCGGCGAGGCGCAGGACCGTTCCCCAGCGGTCGGCCAGCCCGCGCCGCCAGGCGGCGGGCGCGAGAACGGGCAGGTGGAACGCGGCGATGTACCAGGAGTGCGCCAACTGCCCCAGGAGCTGGGCGACATGCCGTGGCGTGGGCCTCGCCAGGCGGTGGCGGATCCAGTGTCCGACGTGGTCGAGGCACGGACCGGAGATCGAGGTGTACGAGGCGATGCGGCCGGCCGCGTCGGGGTGGGCGACGGCCTCCCAGGACTGGATGGAGCCCCAGTCGTGAGCGACCACGTGGACCGGGCGGTCCGGGCTGACGGCCCCGGCCACGGCGAACAGGTCGCCTGCGAGCAGTTCCAGGCGGTAGTCGCGCCGGCGGGCGGGGCGGCCCGAGTCACCGGCGCCGCGCACGTCGTAGCGCACGACGTGGTGTTCGGCGGCGAGCGCGGCGGCGACGTCGTCCCACACGCGGTGGGTGTCGGGGTAGCCGTGCACCAGCAGCACGGTGGGGCGGGTGGGGTCGCCCTGTTCGTACACGGCGAGCGGGACGCCGCCGGAGCGCACCGTGCGGCGGCGCGGCTCACCCGGGGCGCCGAGCGCGTCTGCGGCGGCCATCAGGCTGCGGCCTGCTGCCAGCGGCGGACGTGGGGCAGGTCGTCGTCGAGCCAGTAGGCGTCGTCCTCGGTGACCACGAGCAGTTCCTCGAACTTCAGCCCCACGTCCCGGAATCCGATGTGCGGTTCGACGGCCCACAGCCCCGGCGTCGGGGCGTGGCGCGAGGAGCGGCCGTCGGCCCACAGCGGGGACCGGCCGTGCAGTCGCTCGCCGATGAGTTCGCGGCCCAGGGTCTGCAGGGTGCGCACGCCGAAGCCGAACACGGTGACCCCCGCGGGCCCGAGGACCTTCGTCCGGGTGACCTGGTGGCCGATGACCCGGCCGGGGTAGACCTTGTGGCGGTTGTCGTAACCGTGCTTGGCGATCAGTGCGTCCACGGCCGCGTACACCTCGTCGAGCGGCTTGCGCAGTCGCACCTCCCGCACGATCAGTTCGCGGTACTCGCGCAGGTCCTGGGCCATCCGGTCCCAGACCGGATTGTCACCGATCCTGCCGGCGTAGCCGATGTCGGCCGTGTAGCCGTCGACGACGGGAGCGCAGTCCAGGACGTAGGACATGCCCTCTTCGAGGCGGCGGCCGCTGGCGAAGAACTGCAGCGGTGTGCGGAAGTGCCGGAACGCGGTGCGGTCGCCGAACCAGGCGAAGGGCACGTGGAAGAAGTCCTGGACGCCCTCGGCGACCAGTTCGCGGCGCAGTCGCGCGGCGGCCTGGCGTTCGGTGACGCCCGGTTCCAGCCAGTCGCCGACCCGCTGCGCACAGCCGTAGGCGAGCTGCTGGAGTTCGCGGAAACGGTCGAGGTCGTGGTCGTCGAACGGGAACGAGGGCATGCGGGAGGAGCGTGTTGTGCGGTGTGTCGCGGGGGTGCTCATGGTCTCGCCTTCGTGTGTCGGGGGAGAGGGGCCTGCGCGTCCCAGGAGGGCAGGGGGCTACATGTCCAGTTCGAGGCGGGAGCCCTCGGGCGCCCGGGAGACGCAGACGCGGATCCGGCCGTCGGCCCGCTCCCGCTCGGTGAGTCTGCCGTCACGGTGGTCGGCGGTGCCGGCGGTGACCCGCTGGGTGCACACGCCGCAGAACCCCTGGCGGCAGGAGTACGGGGTCGCCGGGTCCCGTTCCAGCAGCACGTCGAGCACGGACCGGTCGGCGGGCACGGGCAGTACCTCACCGCCGCGCCGCAGCCTCAGCTCGAACGGCCGGCCGTCGAGGACCGGAGCGGCGGTGAACCGTTCGAAGTGCAGGGCGGACGCGCCGCTGCTGTCGAAGGCGCCGCGTACGGAGTCCAGCAGGGGACCCGGGCCGCAGCAGTAGACGGCGGCTCCGGTGGGCGCGCGGCCGAGGAGGTGCGCGCCGTCGGGCACGCCGTGCTCGTCGTCGGGCAGGATCTCCACCCGGTCGCCGCCGAGCGCCGCGAGTTCGCCGAGTTCCGCGGCGAACGGCAAGGAGGCGCGTGAGCGGCCGGTGTGGATCAGACGCCAGTCGAGGCCGAGCCGGACTGCCTCGCGGGCCATCGGCAGGACCGGCGTGATGCCGATGCCTCCCGCGAGGAACAGCACGGCCGGCTCGGCGGCGAAGGGGAACGCGTTGCGCGGCCCCTTGACGATGACCCGCGAGCCCACCGGCAAGGCGTCGTGCACCTCTACGGATCCGCCGCCTCCGCCGGCGATGCGGCGGACCGCGATCCGGTACGCGTACCGGTCGTCCGCCGTGCCGCACAGGGAGTACTGCCGTACGCGGCCGGACGGCAGGCACAGGTCGATGTGGGCACCGGCCTGCCAGCGGGGCAGCGGGGAGCGGTCAGGTGCGGTCAGCCGCAGCGAGACGACGTCATCGGCCTCGGTCTCGCGGGCGGCGACGACGAGTTCGAGGGAGGTGGCGGCGGGCCGGGGCGGACGCCGTCCGTAGCGGTCGGCCATGCTGACGACGGGGAGGTAGACGTCGGAGAACGCGGCGAGGAAACGCATGAGGCGGTCGCTGCGGCCTCTTCCGTACAGGTCGGGTGGCGCGGGGACGCGGTGGCGGCTCATCGGATGGTCCTTGTCTGGCGTACGGCGGAGCGGGTGCGTACGGCGTGGGCTCGGGCGGGTGCGCACGCGGCGGGCAGTGGATCGGTTGCCCGCCGCGTGCGGCGCAAGCAGGTGCGGGCGCGCGTCCGTTCAGTGCGCGGCGGCGCGGGCAGCCGCAGAGGAGCCGAGGTAGGCGACCGCCTGCCGGGTCGAACCCTCCTGTGAGGGGTGGTAGCGGGGGCTGAGGTAGCGGGAGGCGGAGCGCGTCAGCCTGCCGAGCCGTGGCAGCAGCCCGCGCCGGGCGGCCTCCCCGTACGCGCGCCATGTGGGCCGCGCGCCCGGCCGGAGCGTCGGATCGGCGGCCATCAGGAACCGGGCCCCGCGGATCCACAGGTGGAGGAGCACCGGGCCGCCGACGGCCATGGTGCGGATGCGCCGCAGGTATCCGGGGTCCAGATGGCGCAGCAGGTCGTAGGCCACGCTGCGGTGCTCGACCTCCTCGGCGCCGTGCCAGCGGAGCAGATCGAGCATCGTCGGGTCGGCACCGGCCCGATCCAGCTCCTCCGCGTTGAGCACCCAGTCGCCGAGGAAGGCGGTGAAGTGCTCGACGGCCGCGATGATCGCGACGCGCTCGATCACCTGCTCCCGCCGCCGCGCCTCGGAGAGGCCCGGTCGCGTGCCGAGGACCCGGCCGAAGACGAACTCGACCTGCTCGACGTAGGGACGGGGGTCGAGGCCCCGGGCCAGGAAGTGGTCGAGGACGCCCTGGTGAGCTTCGGCGTGGACCGCCTCCTGTCCCACGAAGCCGAGGACCTCCTCGCGCAGCTTCTCGTCGGTGATCAGGGGCAGCGCCTCCTGGAAGGTACGCACGAACCAGCGCTCCCCCTCCGGCAGGAGCAGGTGGAGGACGTTGATCACGTGGGTGGCCATCGGCCGGCCGGGGATCCAGTGCAGCGGCAGGCTCGCCCAGTCGAAGCTGACGTCCCGTGGCTGCAGGACAAGATCGTCATGCTCTTCCGTGGTGCTCATACGGGCACACTCCTCCGACGCGTGGAGAGGGGATGGGCAGGACCCGGGAAAGGGGCGGCGCCCCGGCCGCCCCCTTATTGAGGGTTACTCAACAGTAGGAGTTATTGACTTCTTGTCAATAGAATGGGCGCATGACTCGGCACAGCTCTTCCGCCCGCGCGTCCCGGATGCCTCCGACCGACCGGCGGACCCAGATCCTGGCCGCGGCCCGCCGCGTGCTCGAGGTCCGCACCATCGACGAGATCTCCGTCGAGGCCGTCGCCACCGAGGCCGGCGTCTCGCCGGGGCTGCTCTTCCACTACTTCGGGTCGCAGCGCACCTTCCGGCAGGCGATCCTGCAGGCCGCTGCCGAGGAACTACTGACGCACGTCCGGCCCGATCCGGCCCTGAGCCCCGCCGAGCAACTGCGCTCCGGCATGGAGACCTTCGTCGACTACGTGTCCCGGCACCCGACCGTCTACCAGGCCGTCACCAGGCTGAACACGGGCAGCGGGATGCGTACGCTGCACCGCTCGGCCCGTTCCACGCTCGCGGGATGGCTCTCGGACGCCCTGAGGGCCGCGGGCACGCCGGACACACCCGCCGTCGCGTTCGCCGTGGCGGGGTGGCTCGCGTACATGGAGGAGGTCGTCCTGGCGTGGCTGGAGGAGCCGTCGACGGACCGGACGGCCCTCATCGAGCTGTGCGAACGCAGCTTCTACGCCCTGGTCGGGACGGCGGTCGACGACGACGCCCGGTGGGGGCGCATCCTCGCCGGGATCGGTGTGCGGCCGTCCCCGTGACGGACCCTTCCTCGCGCACCACCGCCCCGCCGGCCGGCGGCCGACGAGGCGGTGGGCTGTTCGGGACGGTGCTGCGTACCAGGTGGTGCTGCCTGCGGGGCGGCGTTGCGACCGGGACGGTCACCAGTAGTGGCGACGGCCGCCGACTGCGTGACCGACCGCGCCGAGCAGCCAGAGGATCGCTCCGACCGCGACCAGAATGATGCCGATGGTCCACAGAATGCCGATATTCGCCACAGCGCCGACGATCAGAAGTATCAGCCCGAGGATGATCATTTTTTCCCTCCGTTGTCGGAGCGGCCCTATGCTGTACGGCTTTCCACTCTCCGCGGGAGCAAACGGGCGACCCGGGACCGGGTCGCCGCACGGCCCTACGGCTGCGGTGCGGGGCCGGACGCCGGGGCCGGGGCCGGCAGGAGAGTACGGAAGTGTGCGACGCATGCCTGGAGGGCGAGTTCGAACGCGGCGTCCGCGCGCCGGGGCGACAGCGCGGTCAGCGCGCTCGCGAGCTGTGGTGTGGCCGCCTCGTCGGCGAGCTCCCACATCGCCTGCGGCGCCGCCATGTCGAGGGCCGAGCCCAGCACCAGGTTCTCCAGGGCGATGATCACGTTCATCACCTCGTCGCGCGGGAATCCCGCGCCGAGCAGCAGGCCGACGGCCCGCTCGTACTGCCAAGGTCGCCCTCTTCACCGGCGCCTCGCCGGTGGTCAACACCGTCCTCGTCGCGCTCGTCCCCGCCGTCTTCCTCCTCGGCGTCGCGCTGGCCCTGTGGCTGCGTCGCAGCCGGCCCGAGGTGTACGCCGGATTCGCCACCGAACCGAACGAGTAGGGAACAACAGCCCGTGCCCACCGCAGACATCGTCCTCACCGCAGCAGGCGTCCGCACCCTCGACCCCGGCCGTCCGCACGCCACCGCCGTGGCCGTCAAGGACGGCACGATCGCCGCCGTCGGGGACGAGCACGACGTACACCCGTGGCGCGGACCGGACACCGTGAGCATCGACCTGCCCGGTGCCACCGTCGTCCCCGGCCTCACCGACAGCCACAGCCACCCCGTGTGGGGACTGGAGATGGCCACCGGCACCGACCTCTCCTCCGTACGCGACCTCGGCCGACTGCGCACCGCCCTGCGGGCGGCGGTCCCCAACGACGGATGGATCACCGCATACGGTCTCGACCACAACGTCTTCGGCGGCAAGCCCGTCGACCGCGACCTGATCGAGGACGTCCTCGGCGGCGCGCCCGCCTTCATCCGGCTCTACGACGGCCACTCCGCCCTCGTCAGTGGCGCCGCACTGCGGGCCGCGGGCATCGACGGCCCCGGTCCTTCGAGCAGCGGGCCACCGTGGTGTGCGACAGCACGGGCCGTCCCACCGGGCACCTGATCGAGCACGCCGCCATGGACCTGGTCAGGGGACTCGTGCCCAAGCCGTCGGTCGCCGAGCGCCGGTCCCGGCTCGTCGAACTGCTGTCCGCGATGGCGGCGACCGGGCTGACCGGCGCCCATGTCATGGACCTCGGCGACGGCGACGTCCCCGAACTCCTCACCGCCGTCGAGGAGGAGGGCGACCTGCCGCTGCGCCTGCGCCTCGCTCCCTGGTGCATGCCGCCCCGAAGGGTGCGGCGTCCTCCCGTGCCGGACTGACCGGCCTGATGGCCCTGGAGGGCTGCACCACCCACGCGGCCGTGGCCGGCGGTGAACAGGACGTGTCCGGCCGGATCACTCCCGGCCGCCGGGCGGATCTCACCGCCTTCGGCCTCGATCCCGTGGACGCCCCGGCGAACGAGGTCGCCGAGGCGCCGGTCCTGCTGACCATGAACGGAGGCCGCATCACCCACCGGTCGGCGGCGTAGCCCGGCGGCGGGCCCGGTGTATCCGCCGGGCCCGCAAGGGATTCCCGTCGGCGCGGTGATGCCCGCTGTTACGATTCCCCGGCGTGCGAGAGCCGCGACTGCCCCTGCGACGAGGGAGGTTGATGAATATGGCCTGCGAGGCCCGCCCTCAGCATGCCCTTGTCCGGGCCGCGCGCGCAGTGTGAGCGGCCCGGTCGTCAACACGACCAGGAGAGTCGCGTGTCTTCTTTCTCATCGGCCGGTACGGATCTGACCACCGACCGCCTCGTCCTGCGGATCTGGTCCGCGGGTGAACTCGCCGCCGTCCTCGGTGGCACTCACCGCGCCCACTGGGCGGAGGACTTCCCCGCCGACGGCGACCGCGTCATCGCGGGCTTCGTCACCGGCAGCCCCGACGCCCTGCACGCGTACGGACACCGGCTGGTCGTCGAGCGGGACACCGGGCTGGTGGTCGGCTCCATCGGCCTGTTGTGGCCGCCCACCGACGGGGCCGTCGAGATCGGGTACGGCATCGTGCCGTCCCGGCGCGGCCGGGGCTATGCCTCCGAAGCCACCCGCGCCCTCGCGCAGTTCGCCCTGACGGCGCCGGGAGTCCACACCGTGCACGCCCAGGTGGAGCTCTCGAACGCGGCCTCGGTCCGTGTGCTGGAGAAGGCCGGGCTGCGGCGCTGGAGCAGCGACGCGGACACGGCCCGCTTCCGCATGACGGCAGCGGACCCGACCCCGCGGTGACACCGCCCGGGGGCCGGCGGCGGGTGCTGCCCGCCGCCGGGCCCCGGTGCCGCGGCGACGCGCCGCCTGTGCACGCCCACGACGGAACGCCCTCCCGGCCCCTGATCGGGACGACAACTCGTCTGCCGCGCCGGGCAATTGTTCGACCACCTGTCGATTGTGGCGTGGGTCACTCCGGAGGAAGCTCTCACGCCATGGCAGACAACGGCACCCCTGAGGTGCAACGGCTCAAGGCGAACTCGGTCGGTCTCGTCGGCGTGGTCTTCATGGCGGTCGCCACGGCCGCACCCATCACGGCGATGACCGGCAACCTCCCCATCGCCGTCGGATTCGGCAACGGCACCGGCGCGCCCGCCGGTTATCTCTTCGCGACACTCGTCCTGACCGTCTTCTCCGTCGGCTATGTCGCCATGGCGAGACGGATCACCGCGGCCGGCGCCTTCTACGGCTACATCTCCCACGGCCTGGGCCGGATCACGGGCATGGCCTCGGGCATGCTCGCCGTCCTCGCGTACATCGTCTTCGAGGCCTCGATCGTCGGCGTCTTCGCCTACTTCGCACGGACGACCGTCGCCGACCAACTCGGTGTGAACCTGCCGTGGATCGTCTACGCGGCGGCGATGCTCGCGGTGACCGCCGCCCTCGCGTACTTCGACATCAACCTCACCGCCAAGGCGCTCGGCGTGATGCTCGTCGCCGAGATCGCGGTCCTCTTCGCCGTCGCCACCGCCGTCCTCCTCGCCGGCGGCGGCCCGGACGGCATCCCGCTCGAACCGGTCAACCCGAAGAACGCCTTGACCGGCGCCTCGGCCGGTCTCGGCCTCTTCTTCGCCTTCTGGTCATGGGTCGGCTTCGAGTCGACCGCCATGTACGGCGAGGAGTCCCGCGATCCCAAGCGCGTCATTCCCCGGGCGACCCTCGTGTCCGTCATCGGCGTCGGGCTCTTCTACATCTACGTCTCGTGGATGACGATCGCCGGAAACGGCCTGAGCGGCGCCGTCGAGGTCTCCTCCTCCACCAGCCCGCTCGACCTCTTCTTCGACCCCACCACCGCCTTCATCGGCGCCTGGGCCGTCGACGCCTTCCAATGGCTGCTGCTCACCGGCTCGTTCGCCTGCGGCATGGCCTTCCACCAGTGCGCCTCGCGCTACCTGTACGCGATCGGGCGCGAGGGCTTCCTGCATCCGGCCCTCGGCAGAACGCACCGCTCGCACGGCTCCCCGTACATCGCCTCCTATGTCCAGAGCGCCATCGCCGTCGTGCTCGTCGGCGCCTTCTGGCTCACCGGGCAGGACCCGTACATCCACCTCTACACCCTGCTCGCCATCCTCGGCACGATGGCGATCCTCATCGTCCAGACGCTGTGCTCTTTCGCCGTCGTCGGCTACTTCCGCCGGAACCACCCCGAGGACCGTCACTGGTTCAGGACCCTCACCGCACCGCTGCTCGGCGGCGTGGGCATGATCGCCGTCGTCGTCCTGCTGGTGCTGAACATGGAGACCGCGGCAGGCCTCGCCGCCGACTCGGTCTTCTTCGCGGCGATCCCCTGGATCGTCGGCGCCGTCTTCCTCGGCGGGCTCGGACTCGGCCTCTACCTGAAGGCCAAGCGGCCCGACCGGTACGAGATCATCGGCCGGATCGTCCTGGAGGACGCGACCGAACGCACCGAGGACGACGAGCGGCCCGCGCCCGGCACCGCCGCCGTCACCCAGAGCTGACCCCCTCTTCCTCCCAGGAGCGCCCCATGGCACGCACCACCCCGATGCACCTCCTGAAGCGACTCGCCGCCGACCACGCAGCCGCCCGACGCCTGCGGATACCCGTCGCCGAACTGCGCGGCGAGCGAAGCGAGACGGGTCTCCCTCCGGCCGGAGGCCGGGAGAGGTCCGAGCCGGTCGGCCGCAGGTCCCTGCTCAAGTACGCCGCCGCGGCCGGCGTGGCCACCACTGCGGCAGCCGTCTCCCGGCCCGTGCCCGCCGCCGCGGCGACACCGCGGTCCCTGGCCGGCAGCGGTGCGCGGATCGCGGTCGTCGGCGCCGGGATCTCCGGGCTCACCGCGGCCCTCACCCTCCAGGACGCGGGCCTCGCCCCGGTGCTCTACGAGGCGAACCCCTCCCGCGTCGGCGGCCGGATGTGGACTCAGCGCGACCACTGGGCGTACGGGCAGACCTCCGAGATCGGCGGAGAGCTGATCGACACCGGCCACAAGAAGATGCTGGGGCTCTGCCGCCGCTTCGACCTGCCTGTGGAGGACTTCCTCGGCGGCGGGCCCACCGGCGCGGAGGAAGTGCTCTGGTTCCACGGCGCCTACTACCCGCGCCACCAGGCCGACGAGGACTTCAAGGCGGTCTACCAGTCGCTGCGTCACGACCTGTCCGAGGCGGGCGAGGTCATGTGGAACCGGACCACACCCGCCGGCACCGCACTCGACACCATGTCGATATACGAATGGATCGAGTCGCGCGTCCCGGGCGGTCACTCCTCGCCGCTGGGCCGGTTCATCGACGTCGCCTACAACCTGGAGTACGGCGCCGACACCACCGAGCAGTCCTCCCTGGCCCTGGTCCTGCTGATGGGCTACCAGACCAATCCGGGCCACTTCAACGTCTGGGGTCTGTCCAACGAGCGCTACCACATCACCGGCGGCAACGACCGGCTCCCTCACGCCATCGCGGACGCGCTCGCCCCCGGAACCCTGCGCCCGGGCTGGTCGCTGACCGCCGTACGCGCCAACGCGGACGGCACGCAGACCCTCACCTTCGACGAGGCGGGCAGCCTGCGGACCGTCACCGCGGACCACACCGTACTGTGCGTCCCGCTGCCCGTCCTGCAGCAACTCGACCTCAGCCGGGCCGGGTTCGATCCGCTGATGCAGAACCTGCTGCGGGACGCGCGGATGGGGCACTGCACCAAGCTCAACATGCAGTTCGGCACCCGGCCCTGGCGCGGCACCGGCGCGTGGCCCGGTGTGTCGGCGGGCGACTGCTTCACCGACACGGACGTCCAGCAGACCTGGGACACCACCAAGATCCAGCCGGGCACGGGCGGCATCCTCATCCAGTACGGCGGTGGAAGCCTCGCTCGGGAACTCACGCCCGCCGGGCCCTTCTCCACCGAGTCCGACCCGTACGTGCGCGACCTGGTCGCCCGCCGGCTCGCGGGCATCGACGCCTTCTTCCCCGGCACCTCCCGGGCCTACACGGGCCGTGCCCAGCTCTCCGCATGGCACCGCAACCCGTACTCCCTCGGCGCCTACTCCTGCTGGCCGATCGGCTACCTGCACCGGTACGCGGGCTACGAGGGGACCGCGCAGGGCAACGTCCACATCGGCGGCGAGCACTGCAGCTACGACTTCCAGGGGTTCATGGAAGGCGGCGCGACGGAGGGTGAGCGCGCCGCGCTGGAGGTCGTCGACGCGCTGAGCTAGCAGGGTCCGGCGGGCCCGGGCTGCGGCCGGGGTCCGCCGGACAGGCACCGGCCGCGGCCGTCAGGTCCGTTCCTCTCCCGCGACATCCTGCGCTCGGCCCCGAAGGACATCCCCGGCACCGTCGCGGAGACTGTCGTGGTCGGCGGCCGGGTGGAATGCGGCGGCTGACCGAAGGCAGGCCGTCGTAGGGTGACGGGCGTGACGACACTGGACGACGCACACCAGGAAACGGTGCTCTACGGGTGCATGGGGCTCGGCGGGAGCTGGGACACCGAGCCCTATGGCGCGCAGGAGATCGCCCAGGCCGAGGCGGTGGTCGAGGCGGCGCTGGAGTGCGGCATCACCACCTTCGACCACGCCGACATCTACCGGCACGGCAAGGCCGAGGCGGTCTTCGGCGAGGTGCTGGCGAGGACGCCCGGGCTGCGCGAGCGTATCGTCGTGCAGACCAAGTGCGGCATCCGGCTCGCGGACGGTGACCGGCCCGGCATCTACGACCTGCGGGGCCGGACGGTCCGCCGCCGGGTCGAGGAGAGCCTGACCCGGCTGCGGACCGACGTCATCGACGTCCTGCTGCTGCACCGTCCGGACCCGCTGGCGGACCCCGACGACCTCGCCGAGGCGCTGACCGCACTGCACCGGCAGGGTCTGGTGCGCCGTTTCGGCGTGTCGAACATGGGGGCGGCCCAGATCGCGCAGCTACAGGCCAGGCTCGACGTCCCGCTGGTCGCCAACCAGTTGGAGATGAGCCTCCACCGGCGCGACTGGCTCGAAGCCGGAGTCCTGGTGAACACCCCGGCGGCCGCGGCCAACGGCTTCCCGTTCGGGACCGTCGAGTTCTGCCGGGACAACGGGGTGCGGCTTCAGGCGTGGGGCGCCCTCGCACAGGGGCGCTACACGGGCCTGCAGGAGACGGCCGAAGAGGAGGCGACCGCGCAGTTGGTCGCCGCCATGGCGAAGGCGAAGGGCACGACGCCGGAGACCATCCTGCTGTGGTGGCTGCGGCGTCACCCCGCGCGGATCGCACCGGTCGTCGGCAGCGCGCGCCCCGAACGGATCCGTGCCTGCCGCGACGCCGTGCAGCAGGACCCGGAGCTGAGCCACGAGGAGTGGTACGAGCTCTGGCTCACCGCGCGCGGCGAGCCGCTGCCCTGACCGGACAACGCTGCGCGGGCGGGGCCGCGCCGGGCGTCCCGGGACGGTCCCGCCCGCGTGTCGCGGACAGTTCAGCGGTCCTCGCGGAGCAGGTCGGCGCACTTCTCGCCGATCATCATCGTGGTGATGCACGGATTGACCGTGACGAGGTCCGGCATGACCGACCCGTCCGCCACCCGCAGCCCCTCCACGCTTTTCACGCGCAGCCGGGCGTCGAGGGGAGCCGTCGGATCGTCGTCCGCGCCCATCTTCACCGTGCAGGCGGGGTGGTACACGGTGTTGTGCGTCTTGTGGATGTAGTCGAGCAGTTCGTCGTCCGTGCGGACATCGGGCCCCGGCGCGAGTTCCGCCCCGGCCCAGCGGGCGAGCGCGGGCTGCGCGGCGATGCGGCGCGCGAGCTTCAGGCCGTAGGTCATCACCCGTACGTCGTGTTCGTGGGTGAAGTACCGCGGGTCGACCATCGGCTTGTCGCGGTAGTCGCGCGTCCGCAGCCGCACCGTGCCGCGCGACTTCGCGCGCGTCACGTTGGGCGTGAGGCAGAAGGCGTTCTCGGACGTCGGATAGCCGTGGCGGGCGGTGTTCATGTCGAAGGGAACCGAGCCGTAGTGGAACATCAGGTCGGGCCGGTCCAGGCCCGGCTCGGTGTCGTAGAAGACGCCCGCCTCCCACCACTGGCTGGACGTCGTGGTCATCGGCTGCTTCGCCTCCCACATGATCACGCCCTCGGGGTGGTCCTGGAGGTTCTCGCCGACCCCGGCCGAGTCGACGAGCACGTCCACGCCCAAGTCCCGCAGATGCGCCGCCGGGCCGATCCCGGAGAGCATCAGCAGCTTCGGGGTGTCGATCGAGCCGCAGGAGACGACCACCTCACGGCGGGCGCGGACCGTGCGGGTGCGGATCAGATCGGGGTCCAGGTACTCGGCGCCGGTACAGCGGCGGCCGTCGAACACCAGCTTCTTGGCGCGTACCCCGGTGCGTATCTCCAGGTTCGGCCGCTTGCCCATCACCGGGTGGAGATAGGCGACCGATGACGACTGGCGGATGTTGTTCTCGTCCGAGTTGATCTGGAACCAGTTGGCGCCCCGCACCACCGTCGTCCCGGTGTTGAACGCCGTCGTCGGTATGCCCTCCTGCGCGCACGCCTCCAGCACCGCCGCCCCGCACGGATCGCCGCCCTTGAGCGTGCGCAGCTTCACCGGGCCGGTGCGGCCGTGGTGGTCGCCCGGCGCGTCGTTGTTCTCGAGCCGGCGGTACAGCGGGAACAGGTCCGCCGCGCTCCAGCCCGTACACCCGGCCGCGGCCCAGTCGTCCAGGTCCTCCGCCGGCGCCCAGAACGCGATGCACGAGTTGTGCGACGAGCAGCCGCCGAGCACCTTGGCGCGGGCGTGCCGCATGAAGCTGTTGCCGCTCGCCTGCGGCTCGACCGGGTAGTCCCAGTCGTAGCCCGACTCCAGCAGGCCCATCCAGCGTTCCAGCCTCAGGACGTTGTCGTCCCCGACGTCGCTCGGCCCCGCCTCCAGGACGCACACCGTGACGGACGGGTCCTCGCTGAGCCGCGCGGCGACGACGTTCCCCGCGGTTCCGCCGCCGACGACGACGTAGTCGAACTCTTCGGTCATGAGGCGGTGACCTCCTTCGGTCGGGCGGGCTCCGGGGACGCGACGGCCGCGTGTTCGGCGAGTACGCCCGTACGGTGCCGCTGGACGAACCAGTAGTAGGCGAAGCCGCCCGCCGCGATCGCGCCGACGAACAGGACCGCGCCCCAGCGCAGGTACCAGTGGTAGGGGGCTGCGGCGTTGTAGACGGCGGACCGCGGCCAGATGAGGTTGAGGGTCATGGCGCCGCCCCACAGGACGGCGAGGATGTTGACGGGCAGTCCCCACCGGCCCAGCGAGAACCTGCCCTCGGCCGGCTGCCACCTGCCGCGCAGCCGCGCCACCAGCATCGGTCCGGTGACCAGCAGGTACGCCAGGTAGATCATGATGATGCCGATGCTGGTGACCACCGTGAAGATCTGCGGCTGGCGGATGTTGACCACGAGGATCGCCAGCGCCAGCACCCCGATGACGACGGTCGGAAGGACCGGCGTGCCGAACCGGGGACTGACCTTCGCCAGCCGCGACGAGGCCGGCAGATTGTTGTCGCGGGCCATGGCGAACGCGAGCCGGACCGCGGCCGTGTGCACCGCGAGCGCGCACACCGTCACCGCGATCAGCACGCACCACAGCATCGCCTTGCCGGCCGTCGGACCGAGCACGTCCAGCACGACGTACTGCAGCCCGTCCGTGGACAGCCTCTCGCCACGCAGACTCGACACGCTCATCAGCGCCAGCAGCAGGATGAGTCCGCCGAGCACGAAGGAGGCGACGATGGCCCGGATGATGGCGCGCGGCGCGTTGCGCGACGGGTCCAGCGACTCCTCGCCGAGCGAGGCGGCCGTGTCGAAGCCGTACATGACGTAGGCGGAGGCGAGCGAGGCGACCAGGAACGCGCCGAGATAGCCGAAGGACTGGCCGGATCCGGTGCCCGCCGTGTCCGTGACGACCTGCGGACCGCGCACGACGTTCACGGCGAGCAGCACGATCAGCACGACGGTGGCGATCAGTTCGATGAAGACGCCGGCGGTGTTGATCCTCGCCATCAGCTTCACGCCGAAGGCGTTGACGACCGTGGTGAACAGGATCAGCCCGGCCGCCAGCAGGACCGCGTTCGTCGCCACGTCGTACTTCCCCGTGCCGTCCCCGACGAACTGGAAGAACGACGAGATCTGCGGCAGCGTCAGCTGGTAGGCCAGGGCGACGGCCGCGATGGAGACGACGGAGGCGAGGAGCATCATCCAGCCGGCGAGCCAGCCGACGTGCGGATTGCCCACCTTCTTCGACCAGTTGTAGATGCACCCGGCGACCGGGTAGCGGGCGGCCAGCTCGGCGAAGCACAGTGCCACCATGAACTGCCCGGCGAAGACCATCGGCCACGACCACCAGTACGCGGCGCCGCCGGTGGCGTAGCCGAAGTAGAACAGCTGGAAGGTGCCGGTGAGGATCGAGATGTACGAGATGCCCGCGGCGAAGGTGTGGAAGTTGCCGAGGGTGCGCTTGAGTTCGGGGCGGTAGCCGAATTCGGCGAGTTCCGCGTCGTCACCGGCCGCGATGGGGCCGGGTGGGGCCGAGGTCATGAGCAACTCCTGGACGAGTGGAGGACAGTGTCAGTCGAACCAGCCCTGCGGCTCGGGGGAGGTGTTGCGCCAGATGTGCTTCGCCTCGCAGTACTCGGCGAGGCCGGCAGGACCCAGCTCACGTCCCGTGCCGGACTGCTTGAACCCGCCCCACTCGGCCTGCGGCACATAGGGGTGGTAGTCGTTGATCCACACGGTGCCGAGCCGCAGCCGGGACGCGATCCGCTGCGCCCTGCCCTCGTCGCCCGTCCACACGGCGCCCGCGAGGCCGTAGACGGTGTCGTTGGCGAGCCGCACGGCCTCGTCCTCGTCCCCGTCGCGGAACCGCTCCACCGTCAGGACCGGTCCGAAGGACTCCTCCCGCACGACCGACATGCCGGCGTGGCACGCGTCGAGAACGGTCGGCAGATAGTAGAAACCGCCGTCGTACGCGGGGCCCTCGGGCCGGGCACCCCCGCAGCGCAGCACCGCGCCCTCCGCGAGACCCGCCGCGACATACGCCTCGACCTTCGCGCGATGGGCCGCCGAGATCAGCGGACCCGTCCGCGCCTCTTCGTCGAAGGGACCGCCGAGCCGGATCAGCTGCGCCCTGCGCACGACCTCGTCGACGAACCGGTCGTGCAGCGAGTCCTCCACCAGCAGTCGCGCGCCTGCCGAACACACCTGCCCCGAGTGCAGGAACACCGCGGTCAGGGCCATGTCCACGGCCGTCTCGAAGTCGGCGTCCGCGAACACGACGTTGGGGTTCTTGCCGCCCAGTTCGAGCGCGACCTTCTTCACCGTTCCCGCCGCGGCCGCCATCAGCCGGCGGCCCGTCTGCACGCCGCCGGTGAAGGACAGCAGGTCCACATCGGGGTGGTCGGCGAGCGGCGCGCCCGCCTCCGGTCCCGCGCCCAGCACCAGGTTGGCGACGCCGTCCGGCAGGCCCGCCTCCGCGAGGAGCCGCACCAGATGGATCGCGGTGTGCGGGGTGAGCTCGCTCGGCTTGAGGACGAAGGTGTTCCCGGCGGCGAGCGCGGGGGCGACCTTCCACGCCGTCTGGAGCAGCGGGTAGTTCCACGGCGTGATCAGCCCGCACACACCGACCGGCTCGTACACGATCCGGCTGTCGGCCCCGGCCGTGCCCGTGTCGATCACCCGGCCCGTCTCGGTGGCGGCGAGCCGCCCGAAGTACCGGAAGCACGCGACGATGTCGTCGATGTCGTACGCGCTCTCCACCAGGCGCTTGCCGGTGTCGAGTGACTCGGCGCGGGCCAGCGCGTCCTTGTCGCGGACCAGCAGGTCGGCCACCCGCAGCAGCAGATCACCGCGCTCGGCCGCCGGCGTGTGCGGCCACGGACCCTCGTCGAACGCCCGGCGGGCCGCGGCGATCGCGTCCACCGTGTCCTTGCCGCCCGCCTCGTCGACCTCGCCGACGAGGGAGCCGTCGGCGGGACAGCGGATCTCCCGGGTGTGCTTGTCGCGGGCGGTGGTCCACGCGCCGCCGATGAACAGATCAGGCACCGATGCCTCCGACGTGCTCGGTCAGCCAGGAGTGGAAGATGCCGATGTGGTGCTCGGTGGGCACCAGGACACCGCCGTCCCGGTAGGCGCGGGACGCCATCGCCGGCTGGGTGCGCTCGCACGCCTCGAAGTCCTGGGCGTTGACCCGGTGGAACAGTTCCACGGACTTCGACACGTCCGCCCCGGACTCCACCACCTCGGGCGCGTACAGCCAGTCGCACTCGACGACCGTGCGGTCCTCGGCGAGCGGGAACATCCGGTGCAGGATCACGTGGTCGGGCACGAGGTTGATGAAGACGGTGGGCTTGACGGTGATCGCGTAGTAGCGGCGGTCCTGGTCGTCCGCCACCTCGGGCAGCTTGGCGAAGCCCTCGCTGCCGTCGACGGTGAAGCCCTTGACCTCGTCACCGAACACGGCGCCGTGGCCGACGTAGTACTGCGCCGCGTAGCCGTCCGCGAACTCCGGGAGCACCTCGGTGAGTTCGGGGTGGATCGTCGCGCAGTGGTAGCACTCCATGAAGTTCTCGACGATCAGCTTCCAGTTGGCCTTCACGTCGTAGGTGATGCGCCGGCCGAGCGCCAGGTCCTCGGTCCGGTAGCGCTCGATGGACGCGGCGTCGCCGAGGCGCTCCACGGCCGCGCCGATGACGGTCTCCTCGAAGGACGGCGGCTCGTCGGCCAGGCACACCCAGGCATAGCCCAGCCATTCCCGCAGCGCCACGGTCACCAGGCCGTATGCGGTGCGGTCGACGTCGGGCATCTTCACCAGGTTCGGCGCGGCGATCAGCTTGCCGTCGAGGTCGTAGGTCCAGGCGTGGTACGGGCACTGGAGGGAGCGCTTGACCTCGCCGGAGTCCTGCGTGCAGAGCCGGGCGCCGCGGTGGCGGCAGATGTTGAGGAAGGCGCGCAGCTCACCCTTGCGGTTGCGGCTGACGATGACGCTCTCGCGGCCCACCTGGACGGTGCGGAAGGCGCCGGGCTTGTCTAGGTCGGCGCTGCGCACGGCGCAGAACCACATCGATTCGAACAGCCGCTCCTGCTCCTGCCGGAAGATCTCCGGATCGGTGTAGAAGTGACCGGGCAGTGTGGCGACCAGGCTCGGGGAGAGAGAGGACTCGGGGGAGACGGGGGTCGTCGTCACGGCGTGCTCCTCAGGCGGACGCGGCGGACAGCCGGCGAGGGTCGAAAAGCTCGATGGGGTGCTCGGTGGTGCCGTTCAGCGACAGGTCGGCGACGATCTCGCCGACGACGGGGACGAACTTGAAGCCGTGCCCTGAGAACCCGCAGGCCACGGTGACCGCATCCGGGTGCTCGGGATGGCGTGCGATCACGAAGTGCTCGTCGGGCGTGTTGGAGTACATGCAGGTGGCGGCCTTCAGGAAACGGCCGGGCAGCGACGGGATGCACCGGGACAGCTGGTCCGCCATGGCCGCGACCTCGTCGTCGCGCACGGTGCGGTCGATGGTCTCCGGAGTGCAGACGGCGCCCCTGCGGAAGAAGGCGGCCTTCGCGCCCAGGTCCGGTCCGTCGATCGACGGGAAGCCGTAGAACTGGACGTCGTTCGCGTCCTCCCAGATGTAGACGGGGTGGTTCTCGGGGAGGAACGGCTCCGTGCCGCCTTCCGGCTGGAACCAGTACATGACCTGCCGCTCGATGCTGAACGGCACGCCCAGGTCGGTGAGCAGCTGCGGCGCCCACGCCCCCGGGCAGATCACCAACTGCCCGGCGGTGTAGGTGTTCTCCGCGGTGTGGACGCGCACGCCGTCGCGGTACGGCTCCCAGCGCAGCATCGGTTCCTCGAAGTGCAGGTCCGCTCCGGCCTGCGTGGCGAGCTGGAGGTGGGCGGCGACCGTGTTCTCGGGACGGACCAGTCCGGCCCGCGCCTCGTACAGCGCCACCTCGTCGTCCGCGGGGGTGAGGGTGGGGAAGCGGCGGCGGATCTCCTTGGCGTCCAGCATCTCGTGCGGCAGGTCCCACTGGCGTGCCGACAGCAGGGAGCCGGAGACGGTGCGCGAGTCGGGGCGGCCGACCATCACACCGCCGCACAGCGTCGCGATCTCGCGGCCGGTGGCGCGCTCCAGGGCCTCGTAGAGCTCGTACGAGCGCAGCAGCAGCGGCACGTAGGCGGGGTCCTCGAAGTAGCATTGGCGGGTGATGCGCGAACCGCCGTGGCTGGAACCGCGGTTGTGCACCGGGCCGAACTTCTCCAGCCCCAGCACGCGCGCCCCGCGCGCGGACAGGTGGTGGGCGGCGGCGCTGCCCATTCCGCCCAGGCCGACGACGACGACGTCATAGGTGGGTGACATCCTCTTGACCTTCCTAGCGGCGGATACGGGTCATGCCGGGGTCGAACAGGGGCTCGTCGGCGACGGTCGCGGAGACCTTCTCGCCGAAGTACTCCACGTGCACGGACGTGCCCGAGGGCAGCGGCGGCAGCCAGGCGTACGCGACGCAGCGGCCCAGCGTGTAGCCGTAGGACGCGCTGGTGACGTACCCGGCCGGCGCCCCGTCGAGGTACACCGGCTCCTGGCCGAGGACGACGGCCGCAGGGTCGTCGAGCAGCAGCGCCGTCAGCCTGCGCCGCGGCTCGCCCGCCTTCTCCAGCGCGTCGCGGCCCGTGAAGTCGCCCTTGTCCATCCGGACGGCGAAGCCGACGCCCGCCTCGTACGGGGTGTGCTCTGCCGTCATGTCGTGGCCCCAGGAGCGGTAACCCTTCTCCAGCCGCAGGCTGTTGAAGGCCGACCGGCCCGCGGCGATCACGCCGATCTCCTGCCCGGCCTCCCACAGGGTGTCCCAGAGCCGCAGTCCCAGATCGGCGCTGGTGTACAGCTCCCAGCCGAGCTCACCGACGTAGCTCAGCCGCATCGCCGTGACCGGCACGTGGCCGAGGTGGGTCTGCCTGGCCCGGAAGTAGCCGAACCCCTTGTGGGAGAAGTCGTCCGGGGTGAGCGGCTGCACGAGGTCACGGGCGAGCGGCCCCCAGACGCCGATGCAGCAGGTGCCGGAGGTGATGTCGCGGATCTGCACGTCGTCCGGAGCGTGCCGCAGCAGCCAGTCCTCGTCGGCCCGCGAGTTGGCGCCGATCTGGAACCGGTCGTCGGCGAGCCGCGCCACGGTCAGGTCGGAGCGGATGCCGCCCCTCTCGTCGAGGAGGAGGGTGTAGGTCACCGCGCCGGGCTTCTTGGCCAGGTTGTTGCTGGTCATGCGCTGGAGGAAGGCGAGGGCGCCGGGGCCGGTGACCTCCAGCCTGCGCAGCGGCGTCATGTCGTACAGGGCGACCTTCTCGCGCGTCGCCCTCGCCTCGGCGGCGGCGATCGGCGACCAGTAGCGGGCCGACCAGGCGTCCCTCTCCGGCAGCTCGATTCCTTCGGCGAGCGCTGCGTTCGCCTCGTACCAGTGCGGGCGCTCCCAGCCGCCGCCCTCCAGGAAGTACGCCCCGAGTTCCTGCTGCCGGGCGTGGAAGGGGCTGACCCGCAGCGGGCGCGGCCGGTCCATGGGCTGGAGCGGGTGCAGCACGTCGTAGACCTCGACGAACTGCTGGGCGCCGCGGTCGGCGACGTAGGCGGGGGAGCGCTGGGCGTCCTCGAACCGGGTCAGGTCGCACTCGTGGACGTCCGTCTGCGGACGCCCGTCGACCATCCACTCGGCGACGGCCTTGGCGACACCCGCCGAGTGCGTGACCCAGACCGCCTCGGCGAGCCAGAAGCCGCGCAGCGCACGGGACTCGCCGAGCACCGGCATGCCGTCGGGGGTGAAGGAGAAGACGCCGTTGAAGCCTTCGTCCACCTCACTGCCGGCGAGCGCCGGGAGCAGCCACCGGCAGTCCTCCCAGCTCGGCGCGAAGTCCTCCTCGGTGAAGGGGTAGGAGGACGGCATGACCGGTGCGTCGTCGTAGGCCGGGACCGTGAACGGGTCGACGGGCAGCGGCCTGTGCGCGTAGCTGCCGATGCCGATCCGGTCGGTGTGCTCGCGGAAGTACAGGTCACGGTCCTGGAACCGCAGGATCGGGCGGGACGCCTCCGTGCGGGGGTCGTTCACGCCGGCGAGTTCCGGCAGCGGACGGGTCTTCGCGTACTGGTGCGCGAGCGGGAGCAGCGGGACCTCGACGCCCGCCATCCGGCCGATGACCGGGCCCCAGAACCCCGCCGCCGAGACGACGTGGTCGGCGGGGAAGACGCCGCGGTCGGTGACGACGGCGGTGACGCGGCCGCCGGTCTGCTCGATGTCGGTGACGGTGTGCCGCTCCAGGAAGCGGGCGCCGCGCTCCTCGGCGCGTGCCATCTGGGCGCGGCAGGCGAGGACGGCTCGGGCGAGCCCGTCCCCGGGGGTGAAGAAGCCGCCGAGTACCTTGCTCTCGTCGAGCAGCGGCCACAGCTCCTTGCAGCGCGCGGGGGAGATCAGTTCCCCCCGGATGCCCCACGAGGCGGCGTACCCGGCCCTGCGGTGCAGGTCGGCCCAGCGTTCTTCGGTGGTGGCGAGCTCCAGACCGCCGACGGGGTTGAAGCAGGGCAGGCCGTCGACTTCGAGGGCGCCGAACTTCTCCACGGTGTACGCGGCGAATTCGCTGAGCGTCTTGGACGGGCTGGTCCGGAAGACGAGGCCCGGGGCGTGCGAGGTGGAACCGCCCGGGGCGGGCAGCGGCCCCTGTTCGAGGACCGTGACGTCTGTCCAGCCTCGGGCGGTCAGTTCGTCCGCGAGCGAGCAGCCGACGATGCCGGCGCCGATGACCACGACACGGGGACTGGATGCGGGCGTGTGGGACATGCCCCTCCTTGAGTCGGGTGGGGATGACGGGTGGAGCGGGCCTGGGGTCGCGCCGGTGCGGCGGACGGCCCGGTGCTACTCGGCGGCGGGCACGTGGGCCCGCTCCGCGGCGATCGTCGTGTCCTGGCCGTGCCCGGTGTGCACGACCGTGCCTCCGGGCAGGGTCAGCAGCCGCTGTCGGATCGACGCCACGATCGTCGGACGGTCCGAGCAGGAGCGGCCGGTCGCGCCGGGGCCGCCGTGGAAGAGGGTGTCGCCGGTGAACACGGCGTCCAGGAAGGGTGCGTGGAGACTGCAGCTGCCCCAGGTGTGCCCGGGAGTGTGCAGGATCCGTACCTCGGTGCCGGCGACCTCGAGTCGCTGCCCGTCGGTGAGGTCGCCGTCCGGCTTGCGCCGCGGGTGGACGTGGTCCCACAGCTCGCGGTCGGCGGGGTGCAGCAGTACGGGCGCGCCTGTGGCGTCGCCGAGTTCGGCGGCGGCGCCGATGTGGTCGTCGTGGCCGTGGGTGCACACGACCGCGGTGACCCGGCGGCCGGCGACGGCGGCGGTGATCGCGGCGGCGTCGTGGGCGGCGTCGACGACCAGCACCTCCGCGTCGTCGCCGATGAGCCACACGTTGTTGTCGACGTCGAACGTCTCGCCGTCGAGGCTGAACGTGCCCGAGGTGACGACCCGTTCGGCGCGGACCCCGCTGTCCGTCACAGGACCACCACCGAGCGCAGTACCTCGCCGCGGTGCATCTTCGCGAAGGCGGCCTCTACCTGGTCCAGGGAGATCGTCTCGGTCACGAAGGAGTTGAGGTCCAGGAGGCCGTAGAGGTACTGGTCGATGAGGATCGGGAAGTCGCGGCTCGGCAGGCAGTCGCCGTACCAGGAGGACTTCAGGGCGCCGCCGCGCGAGAACAGGTCGATCAGCGGGAGGTCGATCCGCATCTCGGGGTCGGGGACTCCCACCTGGACGAGTACACCGGCGTGGTCGCGCATGTAGAAGGCCTGCTTGTACGTCTCCGGGCGGCCGACCGCGTCGATGGCGATGTCCACCCCGAATCCGTCGGTGAGCGCGCGCACGGCCTCGACAGGGTCCGTGCCACGGGAGTTGACCGTGTGCGTGGCCCCGAACTTCTCGGCCTGGTTCAGTTTCCTGTCGTCGATGTCGACGGCGATGACCTTGCGGGCCCCGTTCAGGCAGGCGCCCGCGATGGCCGCGTTGCCGACGCCGCCGCAGCCGATGACGGCGACCGTGTCCCCGTTGCCGACCTTGCCGGTGTTCACCGCGGCACCGTATCCGGCCATCACGCCGCATCCGATGAGCCCCGCAGCTTCCGGCCGGGCGGCCGGGTCGATCTTCACCGCCTGGCCCGCGGCGACGAGCGTCTTCTCGGCGAACGCGCCGATGCCGAGCGCGGGCGACAGCGGCGTGCCGTCCAGCAGGGTCATCGGCCGGGTCGCGTTGCGCGAGTCGAAGCAGTACCAGGGGCGGCCCCGGCGGCAGGACCGGCAGGCGCCGCAGGGGGCGCGCCAGGCGATGACGACGTAGTCGCCGGGGGCCAGGTCCGTGACGCCGTCGCCGACGGACTCGACGGTGCCGGCCGCCTCATGGCCGAGCAGGAACGGGAAGTCGTCGTTGATAGCTCCCTCCCGGTAGTGCAGATCCGTGTGGCACACCCCGCACGCCTGTACGGAGACAAGTACCTCACCAGGGCCGGGATCGGGCACGACGATCGTCTGCACCTCGACGGGTGCGCCCTTCTTGGCGGCGACGACGGCACGGACCTCATGTGGCACGACGAGACTCCTCTGCTGTTGCGCAATACACGATGGGTTGCACTATGAGGAACATCGTGGGGAGGCGGGGAAGTCGCCGTCAAGAGTCGTGAGTTAACGAGAGGCAAAACCCGGCGAGGCAACGGAAACGCTCCGGACACACGACGACGCGGGGCCAGGTTCCCCTGGCCCCGCGTCGAACGGTGAGTGGCGTTCCGGCCCCGTGTCAGAAGCCGTAACCCATGCGCCGGGACAGCTCGTTCGCCGCCTCGACCGTGCGCGCCGCGACCTCCGGCAGCCGCTCCCGCTCCAGCCGGTAGGACGGACCCGACACGCTGATCGCGCCGATGACCTTGCCGTCGTGCGCCCGTACCGGCGCGGCGGCGGCGTGCAGGCCGAGCTCGAGCTCCTCGGCGGCCAGCGCGAACCCCTGCGAGACGACCGCCTCCAGCTCGCTGCGCAGCATGCCCGTACTGGTCACCGTGTGCTCGGTGAACCGCGGCAGCGACCGGGCCAGCAAGCCCTCCCGCAAGGTGACCGGAAGGTGTGCCAGGAGCACCTTGCCGCTGGACGTGGCGTGCAGGGGGGTGCGCCTGCCGAGCCAGTTCTGCGCGGTGACGGAGGACGGGCCGCGCGCCTGCATGATGTTGACCGCGGCGTCGTCGTCCAGTACCGCGATGTTGGCCGTCTCGCCCAGCTCGTCGGCGAGTTCCCGGCAGACCGGCGCGCCCTCCTGCGAGATGTCCAGACGCACTGCGGCGGCCCCCGCGAGACGCAGTACGCCGGCTCCCAGGTAGTACTTGCCGCGGTCCTGGGCCTGTGAGACGAGGCCGCGGTTCTCCAGCACGCCGAGCAGCCGGAACGCCGTCGACTTGTGCACGTCCAGCTCGTCGGCGATGTCGGTGACGCCGGCCTCGCCGTGCCGCGCCAGGATCTCCAGCACGCTCACGGCGCGGTCGACCGACTGGATCGCTCCGGCTCCGCCCTTGGGTGTCCGCTCCTGTGTTTCGTCGATGTGGTCAGCCACTGTCTGGTCGCGGGTCATAGCTCAACTCTCACCATCTTGCGGTCCATTGGGCGCGCATCTTCCGGAAGCCCTTGACGCGGCGGGCATCCCGACCGGATTCTGTTGCGCATAGCGCTCCCTCATGCGCCATGCGAAACCTATGTTACCGAAGAGTCCTGGACCGAGGGGGGCCCGTGATTCCCGTCTGCCGCCTTGAAGACCTCCCTGCGGGCGAATCCGTCCGCATCGACACCACGCCGCCCATCGCGGTGTTCAACGCCGATGGCGAGCTGTACGCCATCGACGACACATGCAGCCACCAGGACGCGTCCCTGTCCGAGGGATGGCTCGAAGGCTGTCTGGTCGAATGCCCGCTCCACGCCGCCTCATTCGATCTCCGTACCGGGCAGCCGACCTGTCTGCCGGCACGCCGTCCCGTCCGCACCCACCAGGTGGTCGTGACCGACGGTTTCGTCCACGTCCGTCCGGCCGTACAGGAGGACACCGCAGCATGAGAACCGTCACCGTCGTCGGCGCCTCGCTCGCCGGGCTGTACGCAGCCCGCGAGCTGCGCGCCCAGGGGTTCGACGGGCGGCTGGTGATCGTGGGCGAAGAACGCCACCGCCCGTACGACCGCCCGCCGCTGTCCAAGGACTTCCTCACCGGCTCGGCGGACGAGGGCCGCCTCGCCCTCGCCGACGCCGAGGAGGAGACGGAGCTCGCCGCCGAGTGGCTGCTCGCCACGCGCGCCCGTGGGCTCGACGCACGTGGCCGCACCCTACTACTGGAGGACGGGCGCACCGTCGCCACCGACGGCGTCGTGATCGCCACCGGTGCCTCAGCCCGCCCGCTGCCCGGCGCCGACGGCCTCGCCGGCGTGCACACCCTGCGCACCCTCGACGACGCGTACGCCCTGAGGGAGGCGCTGAGCGGCACGTCACGGCGCGTCGTCGTGATCGGCGGCGGTTTCATCGGCGCCGAGACCGCCTCCTCGTGCGCCTCGCTGGGACACGAGGTGACCGTGGTGGAGGCCGCTCCGCTCCCGCTCGTGCCCCAGCTCGGGCCCGACATGGCCGGCGTGTGCGCAACCCTGCACCGGCGCGGCGGCACTGAACTGATCACGGGGTCGGGGGTGGCCCGCCTGCACGGCGGCAACGCCGTCAGCGCTGTCGAACTGGCCGACGGCCGCGTGCTCCCGGCGGACGTGGTCGTCGTCGGCATCGGGGCCGTCCCCAATACGCGCTGGCTCGCGGGTTCCGCCCTGCTGGTGAGCGACGGCGTGCTCTGCGACGACGGCTGCGCGACGGCGCTGCCTCAGGTCGTGGCCGTGGGAGACGTCGCCCGGGTGGGCGCGGTGCGCACGGAGCACTGGACCAGCGCGACGGAGCAGCCCGCCGTCGCCGTGCGCAACCTGCTGGCCGGACGCACCGTGGAGCACGTGCGCCCGCTGCCTTACTTCTGGTCGGACCAGTACGGGGCACGCATCCAGTTCGCGGGACGGCGGCGTGACGGGGACGCGGTCCGTGTCGTCGACGGCTCCATTGACGAGGGGAGCTTCCTGGCCCTGTACGAGCGCGACGGCCGTACGACGTCGGTGCTCGCCGTCGACCGGTCCCGGCCCTTCCTGCGCGCCCGCCGGGACCTCGCCCGCGCGGCCCAGCCCGCACCGGCCGCCTGACCGCCTTCGAGCCGCCCGACCTCCTTCGAGGCGCCGACCGCCTACGACCCGAAAGGGCACGCAGACACCCGTCCGCGAGACACCACACGCGCGCCTGCGGATACCCGCGGGGGTGACGGGGTAGAACGGTGCCGGGCGCTGAGGCACGGCGCCCGGAGCCGCTCGTTATGCGGGCTGTTCCTCAGATGGACAGAAGGACGGGTATGGCCAGCGGTACGGTGAAGTGGTTCAACGCGGAAAAGGGCTTCGGCTTCATCTCACAGGACGGCGGAGGCCCCGATGTCTTCGCCCACTACTCGAACATCTCGGGAACCGGCTACCGGGAACTCCATGAGGGCGAAGCCGTGACCTTCGACGTCACGCAGGGGCAGAAGGGCCCGCAGGCGGAGAACATCGTCCGCAACTGATCCGCCTCGACGGCATGTGTGCCGGACCGCCGCCTTCTCGGTGGCGGTCCGGCGCGCGTTCGGGGCGGGACGCGGCGGTGCCGGCAGCGTCAGTCCACCCGCAGGACGAGCTTTCCGCGGGTGTGGCCGCTCTGGCTGATGCGCCATGCCTCGGCCGCCTCGGCGAGCGGGAGCACCCGGTCGACGTGCACCGTGAGTCTGCCCGCGTCGGCCAGAGCGGCGAGCGAGGTCAGTCCCGCGGTGTCGGGCCGGACCCATACGTACCGGGCGCCCTTCGCGGGCGCCTGCGGGTCGGCGACGGACGCCACCCGGTCCGGCCGGTCGACGAGCGCGAGCGAGACGTCGACCGCGTCGCCGCCCACGAAGTCCAGGGCCGCGTCGACGCCTTGCGGGGCCAGTGCCCTGATCCGGTCCTCGAGCCCCGGCCCGTAGGCGACGGGTTCGGCGCCCAGCTCACGGAGGAAGGCGTGGTTGTGCTCGCTCGCCGTGCCGATCACCCGGGCGCCGAGCGCCACGGCGATCTGCGTGCCGATCGACCCCACGCCGCCGGCGGCGGCGTGGACGAGGACCGTGTCGCCCGCGCGGACGCCGACGCGCTCGATCGCCTGATGGGCCGTCAGCCCGGCCAGTGGCGTTCCCGCCGCCTCCTCCCAGCTCATGGAGGCGGGCTTGCGGGCGAGCATCCGCACATGGGCGGAGACGAACTCGGCGTAGGAGCCGAGCTGGGCGGTGTCCTTGCGGACGTATCCGTACACCTCGTCGCCGACCTGGAACTCGTCCGCGTCGAGGCCGACGCGCTCGACGACTCCGGCCACGTCCCAGCCGGGGATCAGCGGGAAGCGCACCTCCATGAGGGCGTCGAGCCCGCCCTGCGCGAGCTTCCAGTCGACCGGGTTCACGCCGGCGGCCTTCACCCGTACGAGCACTTCGCCAGGGGCCACCTTGGGATCGGGGTGGTCCGAGAGTTCCAGGTCGTCGGCCTGGCCGTACCGGCTCATCGTCACAGCTTTCATGACCTGCAATCTAGCTGTGCGCAAATACGCTCGAGCGCAATAACACGTGCCCGCAAGGACTGACCTGCTGCGGGTTCCCTTGTCGCGCTGGTGATGCTGTCCCATACTCACACCGGTGATTGACAGGGGCACATCAGGCAGGGGAATCCCCGCCGGTGTCCCGCCTGGCTGCACCTCACGGGTCCGCCACCCATCGGGCCCCTGAACTCCACAGGAGGAGATCGAGTGAGGAACAAGCGCACCAACCCCGGTACTTCGAGACGCGTCCGCCTGCTCGCCGTCGCCGCAGGCATCGTGGCCGTCACCTCGGCCGGCCTGCCCACCGCGGGCGCGGCGTCCCCGGAGGTCTACAGCGCCACCCAGTTGTCCCGGGTGAGCGACGCCGTGCTGGAGGCCGGCGTCGGCGGCACCGCGTGGCACGTCGACGAGGCGTCCGGCCGGGTCGTCGTGACCGCGGACAGCACCGTCTCCCGTGCCGGGATCGCCAAGCTGAAGAAGGCGGCGGGCGCCGACGCGGGTGCCCTCAGGATCGAGCGCGACAGCGGCGTCTTCACACCGCTCGGCTCGGCCGGCGACGCCATCTACGGCAGCGGCTACCGCTGCTCGCTCGGATTCAACGTCGTCAGCGGCAACACCTACTACTTCCTGACGGCGGGGCACTGCGGCGACGTGGCCAGGAACTGGTACACCAACTCCTCGCAGACCACGCTCATCGGCCCGACGGTCGGATCCAGCTTCCCGGGCAACGACTACGCCCTGGTCCGCTACGACAACGCCTCGCTCAGCCACCCCGGCGGCTTCTCCGCGGCCGACGCGTACGTCGGCGAGCCCGTCAAGCGCACCGGATCCACCACCGGCACGCACAGCGGCACCGTCACCGCGCTCGACGTCACCGTCCACTACAGCGGCGGCGGCACGGTCAGGGGCATGATCCAGACCAACGTCTGCGCCGAGCCGGGCGACTCCGGCGGCCCGCTCTACGACGGCGGCAAGGCACTCGGCATCACCTCGGGCGGCAGCGGCAACTGCCGCACCGGTGGCACCACCTTCTACCAGCCGGTCCCCGAAGCGCTCGCCAAGTACAACGTGAGCGTCTACTGAACGACAGGCGGCCGGGCCGGGATGCCGACCCGGCCCGGCCGCCGTGCGCGTGGACTGCCTAGAAGGTCAGGTTCCAGGCGTTGATCCTGCCCGTGTCCTGTGCGGCGGTGTCACGCACCCGCAGCTTCCACGTACCGTTCGCGACCTCGCTCGAGGCGTTGACGCTGTACGTCTTGCCCACGTCGTCCGTGCCGTCGTTGTTGGCGAAGTCCTCCAGCAGGTACACCGTGCCGTCCGGTGCGACGAGCGAGACGACGAGGTCGCCGCGGTAGGTGTGCTGGATGTCCACACCGACCTTGAGCGTGGCGGGCGCGTTGCCGGTGACACCGGAGACGGTGATCGGACTCTCGGCCGTGGCGTTGTCGGCGATCGCGACATCGGCCGTGTTCTCGAAGAACGTCCCGGTCGGCGGCGTGCTGCCGCCGACGGCCTTCAGCGCGTCGACCTGACCCTCGCCGAAGAACCCGTTGTCGGCCGTCGTGCCCGTGCACCGGCTGTCGGACGGACAGGCGGTGTCGGTGGCCTGCGAGTCCAGCCGGGCCCTGATGTCCGCGGGCGTGTAGGCGGGGTTGACGCTCGCGAGCAGCGCGGCGACGCCCGCGACGTGCGGGGAGGCCATCGACGTGCCGTTCTTGTTGCCGTACTTGCCGCCCGGCAGCGTCGAGTAGACCCCGTAGGCTCCGTCGCCGCCGGGGGCGGCGACGTCGATGACGCCGTTGCCGAAGTTGGAGTACGACGCCTTGACGTTGCCCCTGCCCATGGCCGCGACGGTGACGACGCCCGGCAGTTCGGTCGGGATGTCGACGCAGTCGTTCGTGATCGTGCGGGTGACCGGAGTCGAGTCGTTGGGGCTCTCGCTGTCGGTCGTCTTGTTCGCCAGGTCGTAGTTCGAGTTGCCCGCGGCGGCGACCTGGAGGGAGCCCTTGCTCTCGGCGTACGCCTGCGCGCGCCGCACACCTTCGATGATGGCGGCCTGGTCGGCGTCGTCCGGGCAGTTGAACTGCCACGGGTCGGTGTAGAAGCTGTTGTTGGTGACCTTGAAGCCGTGGTCACCGGCCCAGACGAAGCCGCAGATGGTGTTCTCCGCGAAGAACAGGCCGCTCGGCTGCTCCGCGATGCGGACCGACGAGATCTTCACGCCGGGCGCGACGCCGATGACGCCCTTGCCGTTCCTGGCCGCCGCGATCGTTCCCGCGACGTGCGTGCCGTGGGTGTCGATGTCCCGCCACGCACCCGCCCGGGTGTCCGCCTTGCCGTAGGCGCAGGAGACCGAGTCGGCCGCGTTGAAGTTGGGCGCGATGTCCTGGTGCTGGTCGTCCACGCCGGTGTCGAGGACACCGACCTTGACCGAGGCCGAGCCGGTGGTCACCGCCCACGCCTGATCGGCCTTGATCTGTGTCATGTCCCAGCGGTTGGACTCCGTCAGCGTCGTCGGCGACTGCGCCGGATTCGCGGGCAGCTTGGGGTTGTACGCGTCGGCCGGCACGTCCGACGTGCGCGTCGCGCCGACCTGCTCGACGCCGCTCACGGCGCGCATCGCCGGGGCGAAGGAGGCGGATGCCGAGTGCGCCACGATCACGCCGATCGCGTCGTAGGACGCGAAGACCGTGCCGCCGTTGGCCGTCACCGCGTTGCGCGCGGCCGTGGTGTCACCGGGCGCTGTGATCACCAGGTAGGCGCGGGTGCCCGCGGCCCAGGCGGCCGCCTGGGCCGGGGCCGCCTCGGGCGCCGCCGGTGCGGCATGGGCCGGCTGGAGGGGTCCCGCGAGCGCCACGGCCGTTGCGACGGTGCCAGCGGCGGCCATGGCCGAGAGTCTCAGCCGGGTGGATATGTGGGAAAACAATGCGTCCTCCGAAGGCCCGGAGGCGCTGGTGGCGCCTGCCCCGGGCCGAGTGTTGTGTGGGGTGGACGCAAGATCTCAGACTCTTGTTGTGGAGGGAAGACTTCCGTTCGATGAACAGGTGTGCGTTTACGCGTTGTTGACCTGTGACCGGCCTCGACGCTCGGGTGCGGTACTGCCCCCGGAGCCATTCCGTACTCGAGTTTGAACGCTTTGGCGAACGCGAACTCCGAGCCCTGTCACGTGTGTTGGGCGACCGTACGCAAAGCGAGTCGTCCGCGCGCAGCAGCGCTCCCGCCGTCGTCATGCGCCACCACGTCAGGTGAGCCGGCGGCGGCCGAACGACCGGCGCGGTGAAGCGGCGGGCGAACGCGGCACGGGACAACTCCGCGCGGGCGCCAGGCTCGAACTGGGAGCGGCGCACGTCGTCGCCACGGACGAGGACGACCGTGGGGGAGGTCCGCCGGATCACCGGCGGACGGGGCTCCCGGCCGGCCTTCGACGCGGTCGGCGGCCCCGGCTTTCCGCGCCCCCGGCGACGCGCCGGCGACCGGCGGCGCGGCCACCGCCTCATGGAGGCGAACCGGCACACGGGCAGGATCGTGATCCGGGTCTGACGCGGATCCGTCGAGAGGCCCCGGGGCTCAGCGCGGGGTCTGGCCCCGCTCGAAGTAGGCGGCCAGCTCAGGATCCACGGCGTCGACCCGGCGCGGCGTTCCGCCGTCCCGGAGCGAGGCCGTCGCCTGGACGCCGGCGGCGACGGCCATCCGGGCGGCGACCGGTGAGGTGTCGGTCCGGCCGCCCTCGCGCACGAAGCGGACGAACTCGTCGACGAGCAGCGGGTCGGCGCCACCGTGCCCGGCGTCGTCCTCGGCGGCGGGGATGGCATGGGTCTCGTCCGCCTCGGGGCGGTGGCCGGAGCGGCGCGTGTTCCACACCTTGACGCAGCCGCCCGGGCCGTCGCCGAAGTTCTCCAGCCGGCCGGCGTCCCCGATGACGGTGTAGTTGCGCCAGTAGTCGGGGGTGAAGTGGCACTGCTGGTACGCGGCGAGCACACCGTTGTCCAGGCGCATGTTGAGCAGCGAGACGTCCTCGACGTCGATGACCGGGTTGAGGGCGCGCTGGGTGTGCGGCGGCCAGTGGCCGTCCTTCGTGTACCAGTCGTCCGCCTTGGGTTCCCCCGGGGCGCGGCGGTGGGGGTTGTCCCCGTAGACCATCAGGTCGCCGAGGGCCTGGACGTCCCTCGCCCAGCCTCCGGCGAGCCAGTGCAGCACGTCGATGTCGTGCGCTGCCTTCTGCAGCAGCAGGCCGGTCGTGAAACGGCGTTGAGCGTGCCAGTCCTTGAAGTACCAGTCACCGCCGTAACCCACGAAGTGGCGGATCCAGACGGTCTTCACGCGACCGATCGCGCCCCGGCAGATGAGGTCCCGCATCAGCCGGACCACGGGCATGTGGCGCATGTTGTGGCCGACGTAGAGGCGGGTGCCCGTCGCGTACGCGGTGCGCAGGATCTCGTCGCAGCGCTCCACGGTGATGTCGAGCGGCTTCTCGACGAAGACGGGCTTGCCCGCGCGCAGGGCCTCACACGCGATGTCGGCGTGGGTGTGGTCGGGGGTGAGGACCAGCACGGCGTCGATGTCGCGGTCGGCGATCACCTTGCGGTGGTCCTCGGTGGTGGCGGCGTCGGGGAAGACCGTGGCCGCCTCCGCACGGGCCCGCGCGTCCGGGTCCGCGATCGCGGTGACACGGGAGCCGGCTCCCGGGCGGTGGGCGGTGCGGGCGAGGCTGCCGCGCAGACCGTAGCCGAGAACGCCGATGCGGAGGTCGGTCATGGTCTTCCTTCCGAGGGGCTACGGGTGGACGAGGACGTGGGAGAGCGCCACCGGGCCGGTGCCGGTGAGCCGGATCCTCACGAACCGCGTCTCGGTGTCGAGGTCGATCAGCGTCGGCCGCAGGGCCTTGCCCGGGACGTGCACCGTTCCGGTGTCCGTCACGACGTCGAAACCGGCGGTCGTCATCGAGGAGTTGTTCCAGACCTCGACCTGTTCTACCTGCCGGGTGCTGCCGAGGTCCACCTGCCACCAGGCGCCAGGCTCGGACAGCGTACGGGTGTCGGTGGTGGTGTCGCCGTCGACGGCGCGCGCCGCGGAACGGACGACCGAGGAGTCCTTCGTGCCGGCCTCCAGGATCGCGCCCGCGCCGCCGAGACGGGTGAACTCGGCCCGGTCGACGACGAGATGGCGGCCGCCGCGCACGGTCAGGGCGGCGGCGGGCTTGTAGAAGCGGCCCGCGACCGAGCGCTGGCGGGGGTGTCCGGCCGGACGGTCGGCATCATCGTCAATGATGTCGTCGACCCGTTCTATGCGTACATCGCGCGCGGCGTGGAGCGCGAGGCGACCAGGGGGGACCGGCTCTCCCTGGTCTGCTGCACCCAGGGCGACCCGCAGCGCGAGCTCGCCTTCGTCGAGCTGATGCACGAGCGGCGGGCCGACGCGGTGATCGTGGTGGGCGGCAGCGTCGCCGACCGCGCGTACACGGCGGAACTCGCCCGGCGGGCCAGGGAGCTGGACAGCGACGACTCCAAACTGGTGCTGTGCGGCAGGCCCCGGCTGGGCGACGACGTGGCACTCGGCGACGGTGGCGACGACGACTGGCGTGCACCGACGACGGGAACCGTGCGCCTCGGCACGCACATCGTGGTCCGCGACTCCGTCGCCCCCGCACGGCGGCCGACTGTCGGCGAGTGAGCGCTTGCTGCGACTCGTAGGGGGTCTCAGGCCCAGCACACACAAGTGACAGGCAGAAACATGGCCCAGCCTCTTGCGCTCGATAGCAAGCGCTTACATGATGCGCTGCGAGTCTTCCCTACGGCCCGGCGGCCGTGGGAGGGACCGCAAGCCCCGCTTCTCCGCCTGTCGCCCGGCCCAAGGGAGTCCCACGATGTGAAGTCCGAAAGCCCCGCACGGGATCGGCCGCCGCACCGCGCTCGCCGCCCTCGCCGGCGCCGGTGCCGCCACCCTGCTCGGCACCGGTGCCGGCCGGGCCACGGCCCGTCCGCAGCCTGCGCGCACCGTCACCGTGACCGCCCGCCCCTCGGCCGAGGACGAGCGGCTCCGGCTCGGACAGGCGGAACTGGCGGCCCTCGGCCTGCCGCAGCCGCCCGTGGACCCCGGCACCCTCACCGACTGACAGCACCGGCCGATACCGTTCGAAGGACGACCACCACAGTGAACCCGACACACACGCACCTGGGCAGACGCGCCCTCCTCACGGCCGGCGCGGCCGCCGCCCTCGTCCCTGTCGTCAGCGGAGCCGGTGCCGCCCACGCCGCGGGCACCGCTGCCGCCGCCGACCCCTACGACACACTCACCGGCCGCGCCACCGAATTCCTGACGGGTAGTCAGGTGGATGTCGCCGACGCCGACTTCGCCGCCGCGATCGCCCGCCTGGACACCCTGGCCAAGGACCTGTGGACACGGCTGGACCGCTCAGCGGACCGGACCGCGCTGTGGGCGGACCTTTCCCCCGTCACCGCGCCCGGCAACTTCGGCCAGAGCTACACCCGCCTTCGCACCCTCGCCACCGCGTGGGCCACGCCCGGCACCTCGCTCGCCGGTTCGGCCGACGTCTCCGCCGCACTCGTCGCCGCCCTGCGCCTCCTGCACGACCGCGCCTACAACGCGACGGCGAGGGAAACCGGGAACTGGTGGTTCTGGGAGATCGGCTCACCGCGCGCCCTCATGGACTGCTGCGTACTGCTGCGGTCGGTGCTGCCGGCAGCCGACCTGGCGCTCTATCTGGGGACGGTCGACCGCTTCGTCCCGAACCCGGACCGCCGCACCAACAGCCCCTCCCTCTCGGAGACCGGCGCCAACCGCGCCGACAAGTGCGTCATCGTCGCCCTGCGCGGGCTGCTCGGCAGGGACTCCGCCAAAGTGGCCCTCGCCCGCGACGGCCTCTCCGACACCAGGGACTTTGGCCGCAACAGCCTCTTCACCTATGTGACGTCGGGCGACGGGTTCTACGAGGACGGCTCGTTCGTCCAGCACGGCGCGGTCGCCTACACGGGCACGTACGGGGGAGTCCTGCTCAGCGGCGCCGCCGGCATGATCGCCCTGCTCGCCGGCTCGCCATGGGCCGTCACCGACCCGAAGGTCTCGGTGATGTACGAGGCGGTGCACCGGACCTTCACCCCCGTGATGTTCGACGGACTGATGATGGACGCCCTGCGCGGGCGCGCGATTTCGCGCGAACGGGCGGCCGACCACAACGACGGCGCGGCCATCGTCTCCGCCGTCCTGCTGCTGGCGGAGGGAGCGCCCGCCGCGTACGCGAACAGCTGGCGTGCCACGGTGAAGGGATGGCTCGGGCGCAACCGCACCACCCCCTACACGGCCACCGCCGGTGTCGCGCAGCTCGCCCGCGCCAAGGCCCTGCTCGCCGACGACGGCGTACGTCCCGCCGACCGGGCCACCGGACACCTGGTCTTCGCCGACATGGACCGCGTGGTGCACCGCCGCCCCCGCTGGGCGTACGCGCTCTCGCTCTCGTCCCGGCGCATCGCGGGCTACGAGGCGGGCAACGGCGAGAACCTGCACGGCTGGTACACCGGCGACGGCATGACGTACCTGTACGGCGACGACGACCTCGGCCAGTTCGGCGACGCCTTCTGGCCGACCGTGGACCCGTACCGGCTGCCCGGCATCACGGTGGACACCCGGCCGCGCACCGACGCCGGCACCGGAGCGGGCACGAGCCTGTACCGGCCCACCAACCTGGTCGCGGGCGGAGCCGCGCTGCAGGACCGCTTCGGCGTCTCGGCCATGGAGCTGATCTCGGCGCCGGGAAGCAGCCTGCGCGCCAGGAAGGCGTGGGTCTTCCTGGACAACGCGGTGATCGCGCTCGGCTCCGAAATCACCGCGAGCGACGGCCGCACGGTCGAGACCGTCGTCGAGAACCGCAACCTGCACGCGGACGGCGTCAACGGGCTGCTGGTCGACGGAGTCGAGCAGTCCCGCGCGCAGGACTGGCACCGGCGCTTCGACCGGGCGGACTGGGCCCACCTCGACGGCGTCGGCGGCTACGTCTTCCCCGGCGGCACAGCCCTGAACGCCCTGCGGGAGGAGCGCACCGGAACCTGGCGGGACATCAACACCGGTGCGGACACCGGCGGCAGCACCACGCCGGTCACCCGCCGCTACCTGACCCTGTGGCTCGACCACGGGACCTCGCCCGCCGGAGCCGGATACGCATACGTCCTGCTGCCCGGCGCCTCGCCCGCCGCGACCGCCGCGTGGTCGGCGTCCCGTCCGGTCCGGATCGCGGCCAACTCCGCGGCGGTCCAGGCCGTCGAGGTCCGGCGGGACGGGCTGACGGCGGCGCACTTCTGGGAGGCCGGGTCGGCCGCCGGGATCACCAGCGACGGGCCGGCGTCCGTGCTCGTGCGGCGCAGGGACGACGGCATCTCGGTCGCGGTCGCCGACCCCGGCCGCTCCGCGGCCCGTGTCACGATCGGACTGCCGTTCCCGGTGACCTTCGTGGTCCGGGCCGACGACACGGTGACGGTCGTTCCGGGGCGCAGCCCCCGCCTCACCGTCGCCGTCGGCGGCTCGCGCGGCCACACCCACCACGCCGAACTGGTCTGACACGCCCGGACACCCAGGAGATCCCCTTCATGCCCGCCGCCCCGCATGTGCAGCTGCCCCCGACCGACCGCGTCCTGTCCCCGCGCACGGGGTGGACGCGCGCCCACTGGGAGGCCGTCGCCGACCGGCTGCTCGAAGGGGTCGCCCCGTACGCCACACCCGGTCTGGCCCAGTACCGGCTGCCCGGCCGGGCCGGCTGGTCGGGTGTGGTGTCGGACGGGCTGGAGGGGTACGCCCGGACCTTCCTCCTCGCCGCGTGCCGGATCGCCGGCGCCGGCGGAGTGGGGGCCGTGGCCCTGATCGAGCGGTACGCGACCGGTCTCGCGTCCGGAACGGACCGCACGAGCGGGGAGTCCTGGCCGGAACTGACGGACTGCTCCCAGCAGATGGTGGAGGCGGCCTCGATCGCGGTCGCCCTGCACGAGACCCGCCCCTGGATCTGGGACCGGCTGGACACCGCGGTCCGGGAGCGGGTCGTCGACTGGTTCTCCGGTTTCGCCGGGGCCCGCACCTGGGACAACAACTGGCGTCTGTTCCAGGTGGTGTCCGAGCAGTTCCTCGCGTCGGTGGGCGCGCCGTACCGCAAGGAGGACATCGAGGGCGGCCTCGACCGGATCGAGGACTGGTACGTCGGCGACGGCTGGTACACGGACGGCGACGGCCGCAACTTCGACTACTACGCGGGCTGGGCGATGCACCTGTACCCGCTGCTGTGGGCCCGGATCGCCGCCTCCACCGACGGCGCGGACGGGGGACGCGCCGAGGTCTACCGGGAGCGGCTCGCCGCCTTCCTCGCCCCCTACCCGCACTTCTTCGGCGCCGACGGGGCTCCGGTGCACCAGGGGCGCTCCCTGACCTACCGGTTCGCGGCCGTCGCCCCGCTGTGGACGGGCGCCCTGGCCGACTGCACCCCGCTGGCACCGGGCCTGACCCGCCGTCTGGCCTCGGGCGCGGTCCGGCACTTCGCCGAGCGCGGTGTGCCGGACGAGCGGGGACTGCTGCCGCTCGGCTGGTACGGCACGTTCCTGCCCGCGACGCAGCCGTACTCCGGTCCCGCGTCGCCGTACTGGGCGAGCAAGGGCTTCCTCGGCCTGCTGCTGCCCGCCGACCACCCCGTGTGGACCGCACGTGAACTTCCCCTGCCGGTCGAGGAGTCGGACCAGTACACCGCGCTTCCGGCACCGGGCTGGCTGCTGCACGGCACCCGCCACGACGGCATCGTCCGGCTCGTCAACCACGGCAGCGACCACAACGGCCCCAACGGGCGCGGCGAGGACGACCCGCACTACGCCAAGTTCGCCTACTCGACCGCCACGGCCCCCGACAGCGCACCCCACGCCTGGACCCGGAACACCGACGGTCACCTCGCTCTCCTCGCGGCACCGGACGGTACGCCGTCACGCCGTCGCCGCATTCACCCGCTGGTGTGCGAGACCCGCCGGGCGTCGTCCTGGCACCAGGCCGACGTCCCCGGATGCGAGGCGCCGTTCAGGGTCACCACCGCCTCACTGCCGCACGGCCCGTGGGAGTTCCGCGTCCACCACGTCCAGGCCCCGTCCGGTCCGCTGCCGCAGGGCGTGAGCGTACGCGAGGGCGGCTACGCGGTCGCCCACGAGCTGCCCCCGCAGGCCCGCACCGGCCCCGGCTGGGCCCTGGCCCGTACCGCGGACGGACTGACCAGCGCCGTGATCGGCCTGCACGGCTGGGAGGAGGGCGACACCGGCGTCTCGCGCCAGGTCGAGGCGAACGCGTACGGCCCCCACTCGGCGACACCCTGCCTGACCACGTCCTTTCACGCTCCGGGCTGCTACGTCTCGCTCATCGCCCTGTCCCGGGACACCGTCCATCCCGAGGCCCTGCGCGCGTCCGCCTCGGTCGAGGCCGCTGACGGCACCGTCGTCATCCGGCTCGTCGACGGTACGGTGCTGCGCTGGGAGGCGGCGGAGTGACGGCCCCTGTGCGGTGACCGCGTCGCGCAGCCCCGGCGCCCCGCCACCAGGGCCCGCACACTCCGTCCGAGCGGGCCGCATACCGTGCGGCCCGAGGGCTACCCGTACCCCGAAGGACAGCTGGAGGGAGACGGTGGCGGTGATCTCCAAAGCGGTTACTGTTCCTGCCGGCGGTTCGGCGATCGCCGGTGACCTGGTAATTCCTCCGCAGGCCCGGGGCATGGTGCTCTTCGCGCACGGCAGCGGAAGCTCCCGGCACAGCCCGCGCAACAGAGCGGTGGCGGCGGCCCTGCGGAACGCCGGCCTGGGGACCTTGCTGATGGACCTGCTCACCGAGGAGGAGGAGCGGGTGGACGCGGTGACCGCCGAGCACCGCTTCGACATCGGCCTGCTGGCCCGGCGTCTGGTCGCCGCGGTCGACTGGCTGGGGACGCAGCCCGACGCCGCCGACCTGCCCGTGGGCCTGTTCGGTGCGAGCACGGGTGCGGCGGCGGCCCTCGTCGCGGCGGCGGAGCGCCCCGGCCGCGTGCAGTCGGTGGTCTCCCGCGGCGGCCGCCCCGACCTGGCCGGCGACGCCCTGGGCCGGGTGCAGGCACCGGTCCTGCTGATCGTCGGCGGTGACGACAGGGAGGTGCTGCGCATGAATCGGGACGCGGCCGGGCAACTGCGCACGCCGAACCGGCTGCATGTGGTGGCGGGCGCCACGCACCTCTTCGAGGAGGCCGGCGCGCTGGAGGAGGTGGCCGAGGTCTCGTGCGACTGGTTCCTCAGGCCTGGCGGCTACGGATCGGAGGACGCGTGGCAGTGACACCGGGGACACCGGTGTGGCTGCCGGCGCGCACGGTCCCCGTGCTCACGCGGCGCTCAGTCCATCCACTGCGACCCGTACCGCGCGTACGTCCCCTCGTGCGTCGCCAGGTGTATGGACTCGTCCACGTACTCCAGGAACTCCTCGTCCCCGCGCGGTGCCGCGTACGCGGGCAAGGGTGCGTGCCCGAGGAGTTCCTTGGCCCGCGCCGGCGGATGCACCGGTCCGTCAGGAGGTGGTGCGGCGCTGCTCGTCGCTGTCCCGGCGGAGCCGGTCGGCCTGGCGGGTGATGCCGTCGATCCGGGCGGCGAGGTCGCGGTGGCCCTGTCCCAGATGCGGGCGGGTGTCGGCCAGCGGGCCGACCAGGTTGGCGGCGTCGTTGTCCGCGAGCGCGCGGGCGAGCAGGGCGACCGGAGTCCGTGCCTTGCCGGGAAGGTCGGGGAGGGCCGTGATCTGCCCCGCGAGCTGACGCAGGTCCGCCGCGTTGTCCCGGGCCCAGGCGGTCACCGAGCGGTTCGCGGCGCGGCGGTCACGGGTGGCCTTCACACGCTGCTCGCCGGTGGCGCCGTCGGCGCCGGGCCGCAGACGCAGATAGCGCCGCTCCGCCGCCTGGCGGCTCGTGACGCCCAGAGGCTGGGCGAGGTCGGCCCAGCTGGCTCCCGCGTCCCGGGCCGCCTCGATGAGCGACGGCTCCCAGCCTGCGAGCCGGCTGCGCACCTCGCGAAGGAGCAGGAGCGCGGCGAGGGCCTGCTCCGCGCTGGTCGCGTCGGCGTCGCCGCTGCCGCCGTCCGGTGAGTCGTGGGCGGCGCGAACGGCCTGGTCGATGACGCCGAGCGCGGAGGCGGCGGCGAGGAAGGAAGCGGGGGCGGGCCTGTTCGGCCGGTCGGCTTCGGACACGGTGCTCTCCTCCGGGGTGTCACCCTTTCGATGACTTCTTTCTTGTCATCCTTTGGATGACATGCTACAACAGGACTTAGGTGAAGCGCATTGGCACATTTGCCTGGTTCGACTGGAGGTGTTTCACGATGTTGATGCGCACTGACCCCTTCCGTGAGCTGGACCGGCTCACCCAGCAGCTTCTGGGGACGTCCGGCACCTGGTCCAGGCCGTCGGCCATGCCGATGGACGCCTACCGGGAGGGCGACGAATACGTCATCGCATTCGACCTGCCCGGTGTCTCCTCCGACGCGATCGACATCGACGTCGAGCGGCACATGCTGACGGTCAAGGCGGAGCGGCGACCGGTCCAGAAGGCGGACGACGTGCAGATGGAGCTCTCGGAGCGTCCACTGGGCGTCTTCTCCCGGCAGGTCATGCTCGCGGATACCCTGGACACCGAGAACATCAGGGCCGACTACGACGCCGGTGTGCTGACACTGCGCATCCCGATCGCCGAGCGGGCCAAGCCCCGCAAGATCGCGATCGGCGGCGCGGACACCACGCGCAAGCAGATCGGCCACTGAGGCACCTCCTCGGCAGAGCGGCGGAGGACGGGGCGCCTGTCTCCCCCTCCTCGTCCCGGCCTCCGCTCCACGCCGTGCCGCGCCGGAAAGGGGGACAGCGGTGGTGCACATGCGATGGGAAGCGTTTCTGGAAGCGGTCCAGGAGCGCGGTGAGTACCCCACGAGGTCCGAGGCGGAACGGGCGGCCCGTGTGGTCCTCGCGCTGCTGGGCGCGCACCTGGTGGGCGAGGAGAGGAACGAACTCGCCGCCCGCCTGCCGGAGACGTACGCCCTGATCCTCCTCAATCCCCTGCGTGCCGCCGAACCGCTGGGCCCCGACCGGTTCGTCCGGGCCACGGCGGCGTGGATCGACGGAGCCACCGAGGAGACGGCCACGTGGGACACGAGCGCTGTCCTCAGCGTGGTGGCCGACGCGGCCGGTGACGAGCTCATGCGTCGGGTGCTGATCCAGCTCCCGCCCGGCTACGACCTGCTCTTCGGCCGGCCCCAGACCACCTGAGCGCCCGCAGGAGGCAGGCGCGGCGACGAACTGGACAACGGAGGTTGATCGGCGGACGGTGCGGGCACCACCGCGCCGTCCGCGCGTCGCGTCCGGGAGGCCGCGCGTCAGGCGAGTTCCGTGAAGGCCTCCACCGCATGGGTTCTGCCGGTGACGACGAGGATGTCGCCCGCCTCGACGACCGTCTCCGCGGTGGCGTACGTGAAGTCCTGCCCCGCACGTTTGATGCCGACGACCGTGACGCCGTACTGGCTGCGCACCCGCGACCTGCCGAGCGGCATGCCGGTGGCGACGCCGGGAGCGACGGTCTTGACGAGCGCGTAGTCGTCGTCGAACTGGATGAAGTCGAGCATCCGCCCGGTGACCAGGTGGGCCACCCGCTCGCCCATGTCGTGCTCGGGCAGCACCACATGGGGGACGCCGAGGCGTTCCAGGATCTGGCCGTGCTGTCGGCTGACGGCCTTGGCCCAGATGTTGGGCACGCCGGCCTCCAGGAGGTTGGAGCTCACCAGGATGCTCGCCTCGATGTCGTTGCCGATGGCGACGACGGCGCTGGTGAACTCGTCCACTCCCAGCTGACGCAGCGCCTCCGGGTCGGTCGAGTCGGCGACCGCGGCATGGGTGAGGGTGTCGCTGTACCTCTGGACGAGGCGGGCGTCGTTGTCGATGCCCAGGACGTCCCAGCCCCGCCGCATGAGTTCGTTGGCCAGCGAGCTGCCGAAGCGGCCGAGGCCGATGACGGCGACCCGTTGATCGCCCGCCTGGCCTTGCTGGTCGGCCGCGCGCCTGCGGCGGCGCTTCCTCAGGGGGTGCAGGTGGTCAGCCAATGACGGGTCGCTCCTCCGGCAGTTGGTACCGACGTGTCCGCTCGCGCAGCGCGAGCGCCGAGACAAGAGTGATGGGGCCGATCCTGCCCACGAACATCAGCCCGATCAGGATCAGTTGGCCCACGGCGGGCAGGTCCGGGGTGATGCCCGTCGAGAGCCCGACCGTGGCGAAGGCGGAGACGACCTCGAAGAGCACCGCGTCGAGGGACGCCCGGCTGACCGAGAGCAGCGCGAGCGTCGCCGCCATGACCAGTCCCACCCCGAGCAGGGCCACCGTCAGGGCCTGGCGCAGCACATGCGGTCCCAGGCGGCGCCCCAGGATCACCGAGTGCGGCTCACCGCGCACCTCGGCGAGCATCGCGGCGGCCAGGACCGCGAACGTGGTCACCTTGATGCCGCCCGCGGTGCCCGCGCTGCCGCCGCCGATGAACATCAGCACACAGGTCATCACGAGAGTCGAGGAGTGCAGGGCGCCCATGTCGATCGAGTTGAACCCGGCGGTCCGGCTCATCGCCGAGTAGAAGAAGGCGTTCAGGAGCTTGCCCGCGGTGTCGTGCGGGCCCAGCGTCCGGCTGTTGGTCCATTCCATCAGGCAGGTCAGCACCGTCCCGGCGATCAGCAGGAGAACCGTGGTGATGACGGTGAGCCTTGTGTGCAGGGTCCAGTTCCGGCGGCCGGTCGTCCGTGCCCGGTTCCGGTACCGCAGCATCTCCAGCAGGACGGGGAACCCGATGCCGCCGAGGATCACGGCGACCGCGATGGGCAGCGTCACCCAGGGGTCCTGCGCGTAGCGGGTCAGGCTGTCGGCGTGCAGCCCGAACCCGGCGTTGTTGAAGGCGGACACCGCGTGGAAGTAGCCGAGGTACGCCGCCTCGCCGTAACCCGAGCCGTATGTGTGGCGGAAGCGCAGCGTGAGGACCACGCTCACCGCGAGCTCGACGGCGAGGGTGGTGCCCGCGACGCCGACGAGGACACGCCGCACGTCACCGATGCCCAGGCTCTTCGTCTCGGCCTGCGCCGTCAGCTGCATGCGCAGCCTCAGCCGCCCCGAGACCAGCAGGGCGAGGAGGGAGGCCATGGTCATGATGCCGAAGCCGCCGACCTGGAACAGCCCGAGGATCACCCCCTCGCCGAACCCGCTCCAGTACGTCCCCGTGTCGACCACAGCGAGGCCGGTCACGCAGACGGCGGAGGTCGACATGAACAGGGCGGTCAGCACGCTGGTCGAGCGACCGTCCTCGGCGGCGGCGGGCAGCATCAGCAGCAGCGTGCCCAGTACCACGACGACGGCGAACCCCAGCACCACCACGCGGGCCGGGTGGACCACGAACAGGGAGCGCAACACGTGTGGCGCGCGTACCGACATCTCCCGGCCCTTCCGCCGCACATGTCACCGGACGGCCCCCGCGCCGGCAGCACGACGCCGGGGCACCGGCTGCTCACCCTAGCGCCGGTGCCCTGTCCGGAACGTCCGTGTATGCGGGGTGTCACGCGCTGTCGGCCCGTGCGGTCCCTCGCAGGGGACCGCACGGGCCGACGCGGCCGGCTCAGACGATGTTGCAGTACGGGAACCAGGCACTGCGGTAGGAGGTGAGGACGACCGGGCCCTGTGCGACCAGGTCCGCCCTGCTCGCCTGCGGGGTGAACGTGCGCTCCTAGGCAGGCCCCGACCCAGCCGCCCCGAAGCGCACCGTGTCCGCCGCGCTCGGCGCGATGGCCCGGCAGACGGACCACGGACCGGCGCCTCGGCACGATGACCGAGCAGCCGCACGGGCCGTGCGCCGAGCGGCCGCCGCGGCCCCCTTATCGCGCGGGCACGGAGACGGCCGGCGCGCGACCGATCGGTGGCGGGGTCTCACTGTTCCGGGATGCCGGCGGCGCCATGAGAACCGCGGTGAGGATCATGCCCAGCAGGGCCACCACAGCGACGACGAGCGCCACCACCCACCGCCAGTCGTGCGGGTGGGACCTCTCGCGGGGCTCGCTCCGCACCTCGGCGAACTGCCCGTTCAGCGCGTCCATGCGCGAGGCGAGCTCGGGGTCGTCCCGGACGAGGAAGCGTTCGATCTCCGCGAGGGCGCGGCGGTCGTCCATCGGAGGATTCATTCCGACCACCTGGTTCTTCGGAGCGGTAGCGGGAAGGCCGGCAGGGGGGTCGTCGGCTCGATGTGCGGGCCGCGACCGCGGATCGTGCTCCAGTTCCCGAGATTACCCGCGCTGCGTCCCGCCTGCCTGCGGCCGGGCCCCGCTCCGCCGAGGCAACGGCCCGGAGAGGCGCCTATGCTCCGGCCATGCGGCAGAGCGAGGTACTCAGGCATGTGATCGGCATCCTCACCCAGGCCTCCGAGTGGCAGCGCCTCCTGGAGGAGGACGTGGAACGTGACGACATCAACGACGAGGCGGATGTCGTCACTGCCCTCCTGAACGAGACGCTGCCGAGCGTCCAGGTGCCCGCCGACGCGACCGTCGAGGAGATCGCCGCCATCGTCGGCCGGGAACTCGGGGAGGCGGTCCAGCAGCTCGCCGGAGCGTTCACCGTCGCCTTCGTGACGTTGGCCGAGGTGCACGACTCGGGCCGGCAGGAGATCAGCTCCGCCGACGTCCTGCGGGAGCTCGCGCTGCGCGCGGAGGGGTTCGACGACATGGACGAGGAGTGAGCGTCCGTGTCGCTCAGCCGGCCACGGGGCCCGGCCACGGCGACGTCTTCCCGACACGGGAGTCGTCCGTCAGGGCGTCAGTGTCGCTCAGCCGGCCGCGGGGCCCGGACACGGCGACGTCCTGCGGACCTGCTCTGTCGGGCATCGTCCGCCATGCGTCCCTGCCGGACGTCCTCGGCCCACGGCGCCATCGGCTGGGCGGACGCCTCTGTCGCGTCCGTGCGCACCGGGGGCCCGACGACGGACCGTCGCCGGGCACGGTGGCAGGCACGGGTGACGGGCCGTCCTCGGCGCTCGACCGGCATCACGGGGCCGGACCGGCATCCTGGCGGCGGACCGCCGACGCGTCCGTACCGGCACCCGCGCCATGGGTATCAGGCGCGATTTTGAGGGCAAAGGGATTACACCGGACACACCGCGGTGAAGGCGGCGTGGCCCCGTGCCGCTCCGGGCGGCGGGTCGAGTGCCGCCTGCCAGAAGGGCAGTGATCGTGCGCAGTGTCGGAGTCGAGGAGGAACTCCTGCTCGTGGATGCCGCCTCCGGTGAACCACGGGCGCTCTCGCAAGCCGTGCTGGCGGCCGGCGCCCGCTCGGCGGCCGGCCAGGAGGACGGCTTCGAGGCGGAGCTGCAGCGCCAGCAGCTCGAATTCGCCACGCGACCCCAGACGGACATGGGCGCTCTGGCGCACGAGATCATCCTGTGGCGCGCCGAGGCCATGCGCCGGGCGGAGAAGCTGGGGGCGGGCGTCGCCGCCCTGGCGACCTCCCCGCTCCCCGTCGATCCTGTCATCGCGGCGGGGGAGCGGTACCGGTGGATGCGGGAGCAGTACGGGCTGACCGCCCAGGAGCAGCTCACCTGCGGCTGCCACGTGCACGTGTCGGTGGCCTCCGACGAGGAAGGCGTCGCCGTCCTGGACCGGATCCGGCCGTGGCTGTCCGTCCTGCTCGCTCTGAGCGCCAACTCCCCGTTCTGGCAGGGCCGGGACAGCGGGTACAGCAGTTACCGCAGCCGCGTGTGGGGCCGGTGGCCGTCGGCCGGGCCCGTGGAGATCTTCGGATCCGCCGACCGGTACCACGAGCAGGTGGGGTCCATGGTCGGCACCGGGGTGCTGCGCGACCTGGGAATGATCTACTTCGACGCGCGGCTCTCGCGCAACTACCCCACCGTCGAGGTCCGCGTCGCGGACGTGTGCCTCGACCCCGCCGCGACGGTGCTGGTGGCCACGCTCGTGCGTGGCCTGGTGGAGACCGCGGCACGCGAGTGGCAGGCCGGTGTGCCGCCCGCCCGCCACAGCGTGGGTATGCTCCGGCTGGCCTCGTGGCGCGCCGGCCGCTCCGGCCTGGAGGAGCAGCTGGTCCACCCGGCCACCATGCGCCCGGCGCCCGCCGAAACGGTGGTCCACGCGCTGTTCGACCATGTGCGGGACGCCCTGGAGGACACCGGCGACCTGCTGCACGCGCAGGACACCCTGGCGGCCGTGCTCCAGAACGGCACCGGGGCACAGGCCCAGCGGGAGCTACTGGCCCGCACCGGGAATCTGCGGAAGACGGTCACCGAATGCGTACGGCGGACCTGTCCGTGACGCGCCGTGCGGTCACCGCAGGGCGCGTTCCGCCGGTGTGCCCCCGTTCGGAACCGGCACGAACGGCTGCATGAAGTCCGGGCCGGCGCGCACCAGGCCGTAACTGGACTCGGGGATCTCGTTCCAAGCACCGGGCAGGCCGCTGAGCGGCTCGGACACCACCAGGCGCGTCTCGTCGGACAGGCCCTCCAGGAACTCCAGATCCGGGTGCTGCGCCCGCAGGGTCTCGACCTCGGCGCTGAAGTACAGGGACCGCGAGCGGCGCTCGCTGGAGTAGCGGAAGACCCACAGGTCCCCTCCGTCCGTGACGGCCACGGTCATCTGGAGAGGGAATTCCACACCGTGCAGGTGGCCGAGGCTCTCCACGTGCCCCGCCATGCGCGCGACGGCGCCCGGGGGGTCCTGGTCGAGGCCGAGGCTGAGCGCCAGGAAGAACATGACCTCGGAGTCGGTCGACCCTTCGATGTCGGCGAACAACGACGGGTCGATGAGGAGGCACAGGTCCCGACGCAGCAAGTGGAAGTCGGTGATCGCGCCGTTGTGCATCCACAGCCAGCGCCCGTGCCGGAAGGGGTGGCAGTTCGTCTGCTGGATCGCCGAACCGGTGGACGCCCGGATGTGCGCGAAGAACAGGTGCGAGCGGACATGGGCGGAGATCTCGCGCAGATTGCGGTTGTTCCACGCGGGGCCGGTGTCACGGACCACGGCCGGGGTGTCGATGCCCGGGGTGTACCAGCCGATGCCGAAGCCGTCGCCGTTCGTCGTCTCGACGCCCATCTTGGAGTGCAGGCTCTGGTCGATCAGGGAGTGGGCGGGGCGGTACAGAAGGGAGTCGAGGAGCACCGGGGTTCCCGAGTAGGCAAGCCATCGGCACATCTGGGCCCTTCCCCTCTCCGTCCCCGGAACGCGGGACTCGCGTCGCTTCGGGCGTCCTGGCGCGACCGGTGCCCGTGGGCAGGCAGCTCCATCATCACGCGTCGCACGGGGTGATCGCCATGCGGGACCGCGGCGCGACGCAGCGTGCTCAGGACGGCCGGACCGTGATCGAGCCGTCCGGCTCGGCCCGCATACGGGTGCCGAGGCCGTCGCCGATCCGGCTCAGGACCTCGTGCACAGCGCGGCAGTCGGAGTCCGAGGCGTGCGTCAGCCGCATGCGCCGCGCCTGCAGTGGCGTGATGCGCAGCTCGTGGAAGCGGCCGGTGCCGGACTCGACGGAGGCGACGAGGAGCAGCCGCAGGTCGTCCCGGTACCGCTCGTAGCCGGTGATGCCCTCGTAGTCGTTGATCAGATCGCCGCAGCCGTAGAGGACCAGCCTGCCGCGGTAGACCTCGACGGGCCGGGGATGGTGCGAGGAGTGCCCGTGGACGACGTCCGCGCCGGCGTCGACGAGCGCGTGGGCGAAGCGGACCTGCTCGCGGGGCACGCGGTAGCCCCAGTTGGAGCCCATGTGGACGGAGACGACCGTCACGTCGCCCGGCCGTTTCGCCCGGCGCAGCAGGGCCGTCACATCCGCCGCGACGGCAGGCGAAGGACCGGCCGCGAAATGGACCCCGCTGCGCCGGGCGGTGGCGGCCCAGCTCGGCGGGACACCGCTGCACTCCAGGCCGAGGGAGGCGACGACCACCCGACCGCCGCCGGGCACGGGGACAGCTGCGCACCGCCGGGCGGCGTCGAGGTCCCGGCCGGCGCCGGCCGTGCGCAGGCCCGCGGCCGCCAGGCTCGCGAGCGTCTCCTCCAGCCCGAGGCGGCCGTAGTCCAGGACGTGGTTGTTGGCGAGGGTGCACACATCGGGACGGGCGGCCGACAGGCAGGGCAGATTGGCCGGATGCATCCGGTAGAGGACCTCCTTGCCGTACGCGGCGTCGCCGCTGCGGGTGACGGAGCTCTCGAGGTTCACCAGCCGCACGTCGGGCGCGGCGGCGTCGAGCAGCGGCAGCGCCTCGCCCCAGGGCCAGGAGAACGGGACCGGGCGGGGAATCGCACCGTTCACCGCCTCGGCCAGCTCGACGTAGCCGCGCGCGTCCCGCACGTACGGCTCGGACAGCGCCGGATCACCGGGATGCGGAAGGATCTGGTCGACGCCGCGGCCGAGCATGACGTCGCCGCTGAGGAACAGGGTGACGAGGTCACCGTCCATGACCTCCACGGTAGCCCGCTCGCCACGGCGTCATCCGGGGCCGGGCGGCCCTCCGGCGGCGGGGAGCCTCGACGGGGACGAGAATGGCAAGGGGGTCGGCCGCTGCCAGGGATAGAGGAGGCCGATCGTGTTCTTCGTGGATCGCCTCGACGCGGGACGCCGACTGGCCGCCCGGATGCGGGGCTTCGAGCAGGACAAGCCGGTGGTGCTGGGGCTGCCCAGGGGAGGGATACCGGTCGCGGCGGAGGTCGCCCGGACACTGGACGCGCCGCTGGACGTGTGCCTCGTGCGCAAGCTGGGAGTGCCCTACCAGCCGGAGCTCGGCATGGGCGCGCTCGGGGAGGGCGGCGTCCGCGTCGTCAACGACGACATCGTGCGGGGCGCCCGCGTCACCCCGGAGGAACTGGAGCAGGTCGAGGCGCGCGAGCGGGCGGTGCTCGAGGAACGCGCCCGGCGCTACCGCGGGCACCGGCCGCCGCTGCCGGTCGAGGGCCGCACGGTCGTGCTGGTCGACGACGGGGTCGCCACGGGATCCACCGCCCGGGCCGCCTGCCGGATCGCCCGCGCCAGGGGAGCAGCCCGGATCGTGCTGGCGGTCCCGGTGGCACCCGAGGACTGGACGATGCGGCTCGGTGACGAGGCGGACGATCTGATCTGCCTGGGCACGCCGCGCGAGTTCTTCGCGATCGGCCAGTTCTACGCCGACTTCGCGCAGACCGACGACAGCGAGGTCGTGCGCTGCCTGGAGGAGGCCGCCGCGCGCATGGCCGGCTAGGGCCTCTCGTTTGGATCATGCCGGGCTCGCGGGCCCTGGCACGCACGCTCGCCGCGTTGTCGTCGGTCGCCATGGCTCCGCCATTGTCTCCCTCCTCCGCCTTGCGATCGCACGCACCAGACCCTCCCCCTACGCCCTGCGGGCGTGGGGGGACCCCCACTCACTGACGATCCGGCCTGATCCAAACGAAAGACCCTGGGCGGCCGGCCCGCGCACCCGCGGCCCCCGTTCCCCGACGCGCCTCAGTCCTGGCCCGGGGCTCCCACCCGCTCCAGGGCGTCCAGCAGTTCGCGTTCACGCGCGGCGCTCAGACCGGCGCGCCTGGTCCGGTCCAGGCCCTGCGCCCGCTCCCAGACCAGGGTGTCGCAGATCAGGTCCTGGCGGTCGCGATGCCGCAGCCCCGCGGCGCGCGCGGCGGAGCCGCTGCGCGCCGAGAAGCCCTCCCAGCCCGGTTCGTCCAGCCACATCGCCAGCGAGTCGGGACCCATGAACTGCGCCACCTCCCGCTCCCGCAGCCACGCCGGCGCGGCCGCGACCACTGGCCCGGTGTGCCCGCCGACGGCACGGGACAGCTCCAGCCACCGCGCGAACGGCACCACCGGACCCACAGCGTCGTACGTCCCCGTCGTCCGCGCCTCCGCGGCGTCCAGCAGCCACGAGGCCAGGTCCCTGACGTCGATCACCTGGGTCGGCGACGCCGGGTCGTCGGGAACGAGCATGGCCCCGAACGGGTCGCGTGCGGCGCGGGCCACCCAGTAGCCGGAGCGGCCGCTGGGGTCACCGGGCCCGCCGATCAGGCCGGCGCGCGCGATCAGCAGCCGGTCTCCCACGGCGGCCAGGGAAGCCCGCTCGCAGGCGACCTTCGCCTGCCCGTACCGCTCACGGCCGGCCCGGTCCCCTTCCGCCGGGTCCAGCAGCTCTGTGGACTCGTCGGCGTCGCGCACGGCATGGGACGCGTAGGCGCTGACGGACGAGACGTACGTCCAGTGACCCGCCCGGTCCGCCAGCGCCGCCAGCGCCTCGCGTACGAACCCCGGCTGCCACGACACCTCGACGACCGCGTCCCACGTACGGTCGCACAGCGATGCGTACGCGCCGGAGTCCTCCCGGTCGGCCGTCACCAGCTCCGCCCCCTCGGTCACGTGGCCGCTCTCCCCTCGGGCCAGGCACGTCACCCGGTGGCCCCGCGTCACGGCCTGCCGCGAGACCTCTCGCCCCAGCCACGCCGTACCGCCCAGAATCAAGATCTCCATTCCGCCACCCAAGCACGTGCGGCGGCAGCGGGTCCCGGAAATCCGCTGTCGGCAGAGGGCGGCTGCCGGGCCGCCCGGGCGGTCACGTACGGCCGTCGGTGATCGTCGACGCCAGGGCCGCGATGGGCGGCCACGACCACTGGCCTGCGCGCGCGAGCAGGAAACTGCGGCGCAGGCCGGCGACCGGGTCCAGCGGCCGGAAGGCCACGTCCGTACGGTGCCGCTCGATGCCCGAACTCGCGAGGAGCGCCACACCGAGACCGGCCCCCACAAGGCTGTTGACCAGGCTGAGACTGTCCACCCGGTGCGCGATGCGGGGGACGAAGCCGGCGATCGCGCAGACGCGCTGCACCAGCTCGTCGTCGTCCGTGCCGCGCGAGTTGGCGATCCAGCCGGTGTCCGCGAACTCCGCCAGGTCCGACACGGCGACCGGCCGGCCCGCGTCGGCGTGGCCGGCCGGGACGGCGAGGTACAGCGGCTGCTCCTCGAACTGCCGGGCGCTCAGCTCCGGCGGCACCGTCCGCGGCACCAGGCTGTAGTCGTACACCACGCCCAGGTCGGCGCCGCCCGAGCGCAGCAGCCGCGCCGTGTGTTCCGGCTCGTGCTCATGCACCTCCACCGCGACCCTCGGATACCGCTCCCGCAGACGGGCCAGCGCGGGCAGGACCACCGGTTCGACCGCCGTGAAGAAGCTCGCCAGGCGCACCCGCCCCACTGGATCCGCCGTGCCGCGCAGTTCGGACTGCGCCGCCTCCACCGCCGCGAGAATGCCCACCGCGTGCTCGACCAGTCGCTCACCGGCGGGCGTGAGCTGGACGCGGCGGCCGTCCGGTGTCAGCAGGCGCACACCGACCTCCTGCTCCAGCACCGCCAGGTGCTTGGAGACGGCCGAGGTCCCGTAGCCGGTACTGGCGGCGACGGCGGCCATGGTGCCGAGGCGGTGCAGCTCGACCAGCAGCTTCAGCCGGCCCAGGTCGGGCAGTCGTTCCATGTCGTCCGTGGCCATCCGCTGATTGTCCACGAAAGGTGGCCGGTCGGTCCACTTTCGGCCAGTGGACAGAAACAGACGGTTGCCGCTGCAATGGGCCGGTGACCGCCACCTCCGACACGTCCGCCGCCGCCCTGCCGACCGCCTCCTCCCCGACGGTCACGGCCCCGGCTCCCGGCCGCCGCATGATGCCCGGACCGGTTCTCGTCCTCGTCGCCATGCTCCTGCTCCACACCGGCAGTGCGCTGGCGACCGAGCTGTTCCACTCCCTCGGCCCGGCGGGCACCACATGGCTGCGCCTGACCTTCGCGGCCGTGCTCCTGCTCCTGGTCACCGGCGGGTCCCTGTGGCGGACACTGCGCACGGTTCCGCGGCGCGACCTGCTGGCCACCGGGTTCCTCGGCGTCGTGAGCGCCGGAATGATGCTGCTGTTCTCCGAAGCCGCTGCCCGCCTGCCGCTCGGCACCGCCACGGCGCTGGAGTTCCTCGGCCCGCTGACCGTCGCCGTGTTCGCGTCCCACCGGGTCAGGGAGCTGGCGTGGCTGGCGCTCGCGGCGGCCGGCGTCGTCCTGCTCACCTCGCCCTGGACCGGCTCCACCAGCCTGACCGGTGTCCTGTTCGGCCTGGGGTCGGCCGCCTGCTGGGCGCTGTACGTCGTCGGCACCGCGCACGTCGGCAGCCGCCTGTCCGCGCCCCACGCGCTGGCCGTCTCCCTCGCCGTCGCCGCCGTCGCCGCCGCACCCTTCGGAGCGCCGGGCGCCCTCGGCGCGCTGACCTGGCAGACGGCCGCCGCCGCGGCGGGCATCGCCGTCCTGATGCCCCTCCTGCCCTTCCTGCTGGAGATGAAGGCACTGCAGCGCATCGGCAAGACCACGTACGGCACGCTGGCCGGTCTGGAACCGGCCGTCAGCCTGCTGGCCGCCATGGTCCTGATCTCCCAGACCCCCGCCGTGCCGCAGATCGCCGGCACGGTCCTCGTGGTCGCCGCGGGCATCGGGGCCACGCGGGCCGAGTCACGACGGTGAGCCGCCGGGCGCACGCCCGGCCCCCGAGGCCGTCCGCCTTGGTGTCGCCGATGTAGCCGTCGACGCCGGCCGTGTCGAGGAGACCCCGGGGCCCGCTGCACATGCGGCAACCGCGGTTGCCTCCGGACGCCGGCCGGCCAGTCCGCTCTGCTCGAACGCGCGAACGTCCGCTGGACCTGAGCTCCCGCCCCGGACGCGGGGGCGCGGGCCGGCGTGCCGGCCCGCGCCCCCTGACCGCCCGCTACCGCAGCCGGGTCCTGTCCCGGACCACACCGATGCTCACGACGAACGCGGCGGCCAGGAGGGACAGCACGACCTGCCGGCGACCGGAGTCGTCGAACAGCATGTAGACGAGCACGAACGAGATCATGGCGATGGTGGCCCAGGTCAGGTAGGGGAAGAGCCACATCCGGACGACGAGCCTGTCCGGGGCCTCTCGCAGGATGATGCCGCGCATCCGCAGCTGGGTGAAACAGATGACCAGCCAGACGAACAGGGCGACGGCACCCGAGGCGTTGAGCAGGAACTCGAAGACGGTGTCCGGCCACTTGTAGTTGAAGAACACGGCGAGGAAGCCGAAGGCGACCGAGGAGACGATGGCGGCCATCGGGACGCCGCGCGCGTTGGTGCGGGCGAAGGTCGCGGGCGCGTCACCTCGCTGTCCGAGGGAGAAGGCCATGCGGGAGGCGGTGTAGAGGCCGGAGTTGAGACAGGACAGCACGGCGGTCAGGATGATCACGTTCATGATCTGGCCGGCGTGCGGGATGCCGATGGAGTCGAGGGCAGCGACGTACGAGCCGTCCTCCACGATCGACTTGTCGTTCCACGGCAGCAGTGTGACCACGACGAAGATCGAGCCGAGGTAGAAGACGGCGACACGCCAGATCACGCTGTTGGTGGCCTTGGAGACAGCGCGCTGGGGGTCGGCGGACTCGCCCGCGGCCAGAGTCACGATCTCGCTGCCCATGAACGAGAAGACGACCATCAGGATGCCGGTGAGGATCGCGCCGTAGCCGTTGGGGAAGAAGCCCCCGGCGTCGGTGAGATGGGCCAGACCGGCGCCCGGGTTGTCCGAACCGGGCAGCAGTCCGAACACGGCGAGACCGCCGACGACCACGAACGCCCCGATCGCGACGACCTTGATGCCCGCGAACCAGAACTCGAACTCGCCGTAGGAGCCGACGGAGACGAGGTTGGTGGCCGTCAGGACGACCATGACGATCAGTGCCCAGCCCCATTGCGGGACGGCGGGCACCCAGCCTTCGAGGATCTCGGCGGCGATGGTTGCCTCGACGGCGAGGACCACGACCCAGAAGAACCAGTACAGCCACCCGATCGAGAAGCCCGCCCAGCGGCCGAGCGCCCGGTCCGCGTAGGCGGAGAAGGATCCCGAGCTGGGATCGGCCGCGGCCATCTCGCCCAGCATCCGCATCACGAGGACGACCATCAGGCCCACGAGGGCGTACGACACGAGGATGGCCGGTCCGGCGGCGGCTATGCCCTTGCCCGAGCCGGCGAACAGGCCCGCTCCGATCACCCCGCCGATGGCGATCATGGACAGGTGGCGGTTCTTGAGACCGGCCTTCAGACCGTCGGCGGACGCATGGTGCCGTCCGTCCCCGGGATCGCCGCCTGCCGCGGTGGCGGTGGTGGTCGTCGGTTGCGCGCTCATGGGGTTCCTCGACTTTCGCAGGACTGAAGGAGGTGCGTGAAGCAGGCGGATTCGCGGGCCGGCACGGAGAAGAGGACGGCACACGCACACCACACGGAGGGGCCGCAGGCTCCCGAGGCTCTGCGGCGGGCTGTCACGGCGCTTCTGCACTCACAGCCGGAACTGCCGGTTCGGCGGTCCGGATCGTAGGCACAGGTCCGGCCGGACGGCCAGGGCACGGGAGAGATTTCCCGTTCCTGACGCGAAACGGCCCCGGCCTTTGAGCATCTGTCTGACCAGGGCGGGTGAGCGTGTGACATTTGTCTGTGGTGCCGCCTGCGGGCCGCTCCTACCTTCGGGAGACACATCGAACGACGCGTCAGGGCGATCCCCGCGCTCGTCCTCCGCCTTGCGGCGCCTCTATCGGAGGTCGCTCCCCGCCCTGTACCGGGGCCGGCCCTGGGCGTACTGCCGCAACGCGATCCGCTGGTCCGTGCGGCTGTCCCTGCGACCTCGACCGGACCGATGACTGCAACCACCGCCTCCGAACCCTTGCGCACCGGTGACTTCACGGAGCGGCGCACACACCACACGGCCGGATCCCCGCTTCCCGAGAGCGGTGGGCCGGGTCGGCGTTTCGTCGTGATCGGCAGCGACGTGGCGCGCAAGGTGTGCGGCTCCCTGCAAGCGGCCGGACACGACGTGCACCATCTCACCCAGCCCACGGACGAGGATCTCCGCCGAGCCCTGAAGGAGGAAGTGGCGGGTGTGGCGATCCTGCTCGACGACGACGTCGAGTCCCTGCGCTACGCACTCGCCGTCGAACACATCCGTCCCCACGTCACGTTGGTGGTCACCGTCTTCGACCGGACCGTCGCCGAGCAACTCGTGCGCGTGGTCCCCAACTGCGAGGTGACCTCACCGGCCGATGTCGCGGCGCCGGTCCTGCTGGCCGCCTGCCTCCAGCCCGACCTCCTCGCGCTCAACCGCACGCCCTCCGGCCATGCCGGTGCACGCTGGGCGGGGGAGGGCGTACGGCTCGAGCCGTACCGGCCGCCGCGGTCGCTGAGGTACCGGGCGCGGCTGGGCAAGATCCGGGGGCAACTGCGGCCCCACGACGGCAGTTCACGCATCATGCTGACCGGCCTCGCCGGCCTGCTCGCCGTCCTGCTGTCGGACTGGGCCTGGTTGATGGCTCTGCACCACCGCCCGCCCGTCGAGGCGCTCTTCGAGGCGACGCGCACCGTGTCCACCGTCGGGCCCGTGTCGGTGCACGGCGAGGACGTCGCGTACCCGGCGTTCGCGATCGTCGCGATGCTCGTCACCATGGTGTTCACCGCCGTCTTCACCGCGGGCATGATCGACCGCCTGCTCGCCCCGCGCTCCGTCGGCATCGTCGGGCCGCGGGCGCTGCCGCGTGCGGGCCACGTCGTCGTCGTGGGCCTCGGGCAGGTGGGGCTGCGCCTGTGCACCCGGCTGCAGGCCCTCGGCATCGGTGTGATCGCGGTCGAGCGGGACCCGGCGGCCCCCAACCTGCGTCTGGCCAGGGCGATGGGCCTGCCCGTCGTCGTCGCCGACGCGAAGGACAGGTTCGTCCTGCGCAGGCTCGGCCTGCACAAGGCGCAGGCGATGGCGGCGGTGGCGTCGGACGACCTGGACAACATCGCGGTGAGCGTGGCGGCGTTGGCAGTCGCGCCGGAGTTGCGGGTCGTGATGCGCGCGGGCGACCACGAGGCGATCGCGGAGACCCGTTCACTGTTCAAGATCGGCATCGTCCACGACCTGGGCAGCCTGAGCGCCGCGTACACGACCGCGAGCCTGACCGGGCTCCGCCCCCGAGGAGTGCTGGCCCACGACGGGCGGCTCCTGGTGGAACGCGGGGACGGCCGCTTCACGCGCTGGCCGCACCCGGGCCGCTGCGACCACCCCCAGGACGACCGTGCCCAGTGGCCGGGCGCGTCCCCGCCGCCGGATCGCGGAGCCGACGCCGACGGCTGAAGTCGCCCCGCGTGGGTTCCTGCTCGTTGCGGCGAGGCCGCTCCTGGCGCTGTGCGCCGCGGGGCCGGTCGCCGCCTGCTGGGCGGGCGTCCCGAGCGCGGGGATCGTGCCGACGCCGACGGGCGCGCGCCGCCAGGCCCGGCTCGTGCGGCGAGGCGGCTCTTGGCGCTGAGGGCAGGGGCTGCGCTCGCTGCGGGCCCGAGCGCGGGCTCGTGGCCGATGCCGACGTGCGTGGCCCCGAGTCCCGCCTCGTTGCGGCGAGGCCGCTCCTGGCGCTGTGCGCCGCGGGGCGCCGTCGCGCGACCACGGCATCCATGCCGGAGGCGGCTGCCCTGCGCCCGAGCCGGTCGTGAGCCTGATCAGGCTGAGCCCACAGTCACGCGCCGCAGACGGCGCCGGCCGGACGGCGTCAGCGCCTCACGCGCGCCGGCCTGCCCCGGCCGGACTTCTGCCAGGCGGGCGGCTGTATCCACGTTTCGTGGATACCTGGAGGCAGTAGCGCATGATCAGCAGGCCGTGACCAAGCCTGTGACCGGCCTTGACACAGGGAGGGACCTGCGGAAACCAACTCTTCGTCCCGCATGCCTTCACGCACCGTAATTCATCCGAATGCCACGTCGCCGTGCCGTCTGCGGCGTCGCCCGGCAGGGTGATCGCAGGTCTCGCGACCGGCCACCTGCCGGTCAGGGCCCCGCGCCGGTCGGCGCCGACGACGGCCCAGGCGATCGCCGCCCATGCCAGAGGAGACGGACATGACCAACGCTTTCTCGCCCACCTGGGAGCACGCCGTCGTCACCGGCGGCGCGGGGTTCGTCGGTTCGCACCTGTGCACGGCGCTGCTGGAGGCAGGCACTGACGTCACATGCGTGGACGACTTCAGCACCGGACGGCCCGAGAACATATCCGAGCTCCGAGACCGCCCCGGATTCACCCTGGTGGAGGCCAACGTCTCGGAGCCGCTCACCGTCGACCGGCCGCCCGACCTCGTACTGCACTTCGCGTCGCCGGCGTCCCCAGCGGACTACCTGCGTCTGCCCCTGCACACCCTGGAGGCCGGCAGCCTCGGTACCCGCAACGCCCTAGCTCTCGCCCGCGGCAGCGGCGCACGGTTCGTCCTCGCCTCCACCTCCGAGGTCTACGGCGACCCCCAGCAGCACCCGCAGAACGAGCGGTACTGGGGCAACGTCAACCCCGTGGGCCCGCGCAGCGTGTACGACGAGGCCAAACGCTTCGGCGAGGCGCTCACCACCGCCGAGTACGACGCTCACGGCGTCGACACCGCGATCGTGCGGCTCTTCAACACCTACGGTCCCCGCATGCGCGGCTACGACGGGCGCGCGGTGCCGACCTTCGTCCGGCAGGCACTCACGGGTCAGCCCCTGACCGTGACCGGTGACGGGCTCCAGACCCGCTCGCTGTGCTACATCGACGACACCGTGCGCGGCATCCTGGCGGCGGCCGCCCACGGGATGCGCGGACCCGTCAACATCGGCAACCCCGCCGAGATCACCATGCTCGAACTGGCCCGCCTGGTCATCGAGCTGGCGGACTCGACCTCGGAGATCCGCTTCATCGAACGGCCGACGGACGATCCCGCCGTGCGCTGCCCGGACATCACCCTCGCCCGCGACAAGCTCCAGTGGGAGCCGCGCGTCGCCGCCGAGGAGGGTCTGCGGCGCACCATCGCCTGGTTCCGCGCCCACACGGACAGTTGATCCGGCCGAGCCCCTCCGGCCGCCTCCCCATGGCGCGGCCGGCTCCGCCCCGATCCGCCGAAAGGCCTGGCACTCCATGCGCATTCTTGGAATCAACGCTCTCTTCCACGACCCCGCCGCCGCCCTCGTCATCGACGGCCGATGCGTGGCAGCCGCGGAGGAGGAACGTTTCTCCCGGCGCAAGCACGGCAAGCGACCGGTGCCGTTCTCGGCCTGGGAACTTCCGGAGAAGGCCGCCGCCTGGTGCCTCAAGAGGGCCGGACTGCGCCCCCAGGACCTCGACGCCGTGGCGTACTCCTTCGACCCCGCCCTCGCCCGGCCCGCGGACGCCATGGGCCTGGACGACCCCTGGGACCACCTCAGGCTGACCTACGCCCGCCAGGCACCGGGATTCCTCGCGGAGGCGCTGCCCGGACTCGAGCCGCAGGCAGTGCGATTCGTCCCGCACCACATGGCGCACGCCGCGTCGAGCGCCTTCGCCGCGCCCGGTGCCGAGACGTCCTCGGTGCTGGTCCTCGACGGCCGCGGCGAGCGGGCCTCGCACCTGGCAGCGCACCGCGTGGGCGACCGCCTCGAGGCCCTGCACGCACAGGAGTTGCCGCACTCCCTGGGCCTGGTCTACGAGGAACTCACCGAACACCTCGGATTCCTGCGTTCCTCCGACGAGTTCAAGGTGATGGCACTTGCCTCGCACGGCTCCCCCCGCATGCTGCCCGAACTGCGCCGGTACGTGCACCCCACCGGTGACGGAGGCTTTCGGGCCACGGCCGTCCCCTGGTCCGAACTGTGCGCGCCGCGAGGCCCGGACGAGCCCTGGACCCAGGACCACGCCGACGTCGCGGCCGGCGCCCAGGCCGTCCTGGAGGAGACCCTCCTCGACCTCGTGCGCTGGCTGCACGGACGCACGCACGACAGCGTCCTCACCCTCGCCGGCGGCGTCGCGCTCAACTGCGTGGCGAACTCCCGTATCGCCCGCGAGGGCCCCTTCTCCCGCGTATGGGTGCAGCCCGCCGCCGGCGACGCGGGCACCGCGCTCGGGGGCGCCCTGCTCCTCGCGGCCGGCCAGGGCGACGACCCGCAGCCCATGACCGGCGCGGACCTCGGCAGGGACTGGTCGGACGCGGAACTGGGCGCCTGGCTCAAGACGGCGGCCGTGCCCTTCGAGCGGCCCGCGGACATCGCCGCGACCGTCGCCCGGGCGCTCGCCGACAACGCGATCGTGGCCTGGTTCCAAGGGCGTTCGGAGTACGGCCCCAGGGCTCTGGGCCACCGCTCGCTGCTGGCCCACCCCGGTCACGCGGGGAACCTGGAACGGCTCAACGACGTCAAGGGCAGGGAGCAGTTCCGGCCGGTCGCGCCCATGGTGCTCGCCGACCGCGCAGCCGGCATCTTCGACGGCCCGCTGCCCAGCCCCTACATGCTGTTCGTCCACGACGTGGCGGACGCCTGGAGGGAACGGATCCCGGCCGTCGTGCACGTCGACGGCACCGCCCGCATCCAGACCGTCGATCCCGAGAGCGAACCGCTGGTCGCCCGCATGCTCGGCGAGTTCGAGCGGCTCACCGGCCTTCCCGTCGTGGTCAACACCAGCCTGAACACGGCCGGCCGTCCCATGGTGGACGACCCGCGCGACGCCCTGGAGTGCTTCGGCTCCGCACCGGTCGACCTGCTGGCCATCGGGCCGTACGCGATCCGGCGCGCCGGTCTCTTCCAGAGCACCGACGAGGGAGCCATGCGATGACCGCCTTCGGACCGTGGTCGCCCGAGACCGCCTACGCCGTGGTCGTCCCCACCATCGGACGCCCCAGCCTGAACGTCTGCCTGCGCGCGCTGGCGGACGCCTCAGGACCGAAACCGGCACGGGTGGTCCTCGTCGACGACCGGCCGGCCGCCGGCGCCACGCCTCTCCCGGTCGAGATACCCGCCGCCCTGCAGCCCGTGACCACCGTCGTCCCCGGCCGCGCGCGCGGGCCCGCCGCTGCCCGCAACACGGGGCGCCAGTCGGCCGGTCCCGTGCCCTGGATCGTCTTCCTCGACGACGACGTGGTGCCCGGCCCCACCTGGGGCGAGGACCTCACGCGCGACCTCGCGGCCACGACGTACCGGACCGCGGGGGTCGCGGCCCGCATCACCGTGCCGCTCCCCTCGGACCGCCGCCCCACGGACTGGGAGCGCAACACCGCGGGTCTGGCCACCGCCCGGTGGATCACCGCCGACATGGCGTACCGCAGGGAAGCCCTGGACGCCGTCGGCGGATTCGACGAACGGTTCCGCCGCGCCTTCCGCGAGGACGCGGATTTGGCCCTGCGGCTCCTCGCCGCGGGCTGGACGCTGAACACCGGCACCCGCAGCACCACGCACCCCGTCCGCCCGGCCGACCGGTGGGTGTCCGTACGCCTCCAGGCGGGCAACGCGGACGACGCGCTGATGAACCGGCTGCACGGTCCCGACTGGTGGATCCGCGCGGACGCCCCGCGCGGACGCCTGCCCCGCCACCTCGCCGTCACGGCCGCCGCCGTGGCCGCCCTGTCGTGCGCGGCACTGCGGCGGCCCGCGGCGGCCGCCGGCTGCGCCGCCGCCTGGCTGGCCGGCACCGCCGAACTGGCCGCGGCACGCATCGCGCCCGGCCCGCGGACCCGGCACGAGATCGTCACCATGGCGCTGACCAGCGTCCTCATTCCCCCCGCAGCGACCTGGCACTGGCTGCGCGGCCAGGTGAGGCACCGCGCCACACCGCCGTTCGACCCGGTGGCCACGACGAGGCCGCCGCGCGCTCCGCGCGAGGCGTTCCGGCAGCGGGTGCTGCCATGACCTCGCCCTCCACGGTGCGCCCCCGGCGGCCCGCGACCGGTCCCTGGCTCTTCTACGGACCCAGGGGCGCGCGCCCGCACGCCGCCGCGTCCCGGCGGGGCACGGGTGCACACGCCGTTCTTCCGCAGGCGGTCCTGTTCGACCGGGACGGCACGCTCGTCGCCGACGTCCCCTACAACGGCGATCCCGCCCGGGTCACACCCATGCCGTCCGCGCCGGAAGCCGTCGCCGCCCTGCGCTCGCTGGGAATCCCGGTGGGCGTCGTCAGCAACCAGTCGGGCGTCGCCCGCGGTGTGCTGACACGACGTCAGGTCGAATCGGTGCGGCAGCGGGTCGACGCGCTGTTCGGACCCTTCGCGGTCTGGGCCGTCTGCCCCCACGGACCGGACGACGGCTGCGGCTGCCGCAAACCGGCGCCCGGCCTCGTGCTCGCCGCCTGCGAACGGCTCGGCGCGACCCCCGAACGCACCGTCGTCATCGGGGACATCGGCTCGGACATCGCGGCCGCCCGCGCGGCAGGCGCGCGCGGTGTGCTGGTGCCGACCCCGGCGACGCGCCCCGAGGAGATCACCGCCGCCGAGGAGACGGCCACCGACCTGATCGAAGCCGTCCGCCTGGTGTTGGCCCGTTCACCGGGTGGCCGCCGATGACGGCCCCCCGGACCCTCGTCGTCCGCCTGGACAGCGCCGGCGACGTCCTCCTCGCCGGACCCGCCGTGCGCGCGGTGGCGGCGGGCTCCTCGCACACCGCCCTGCTGTGCGGGCCGCACGGCGAGCAGGCCGCGCGGCTCCTGCCCGGCGTGGACGAGGTCCTCGTGTACGACGCGCCCTGGGTCGGCCTGGAACCGGCGCCCGTCTCGCACGAGGAGACCCGCGCCCTGCTGACGGCTCTGTCCGACGGCCGCTACGACCGCGCCCTCGTACTCGTCTCCTACCACCAGAGCCCGCTGCCCGTCGCCCTCCTGCTGAAGCTCGGCGGCGTCCGCTGGACCGCTGCCGACAGCGAGGACTACCCCGGCGCCCTGCTGGACCTGCGCCACCACCGGCTGCCCCGCCGTCACGAGGCCGAGGCCGCCCTCGACCTGGCCCGGGACGCCGGGTTCCCGCTGCCCCCTTCGGACTCCGGGGCGCTGCGCGTGTGCGACCCGCCCGACACCACCCACCTCACGGGACCGGAGCCGTACGTCGTGCTCCACCCCGGGGCGGCGGTCCCGGCCCGGTCGTGGAGCGCCGGGCGGGCGGCCCGTGCCGTGGCCGCGCTCACCGCCGCAGGACACCGCGTCGTCGTCACCGGCGGCACCGGGGAGAAGGACCTCACCGCCCGCGTCGCCGACGACCACGCCCTCGACCTCGGCGGTGCCACCGACCTCCCTCACCTCGCGGGTGTCCTCGCGCGGGCGAGCGTCGCCGTGGTCGGCAACACCGGGCCCGCGCACCTCGCCGCCGCCGTGGGGACGCCGGTCGCCTGCTTGTTCGCGCCGGTGGTCCCGGCCGAGCGCTGGCGTCCTTACGGCGTTCCGCACGTGCTGCTCGGCGACCAGCACGCGCCGTGCGCGGGCAGCAGAGCCCGTCGCTGCCCGGTCCCCGGCCACCCCTGCCTCGACGCCGTCACCGACAGCGCGGTGCTCCATGCCGTCACCGCGCTCGGCGGCGGCCCGGACACCGCAACCGCTCCGGCCGGAGCGGTCGTCCCGGGCCGGGCATCCGGAACAGAACGAGGAGCGAGCGTATGAACATCCTGCTGTGGCACGTTCACGGATCCTGGACGACCGCCTTCGTCCAGGGCCCCCACACGTACCTCGTTCCCGTCACACCACGCCGTGACCCGGACGGTCTCGGCCGCGCCCGCACCTTCTCCTGGCCCGACGCGGTCCGGGAGGTGACGCCGCAGGAGCTGGGCCGGACACAGGTCGACCTCGTCCTCCTCCAGCGCCCGCACGAGATGGACCTCGCCGAACGCTGGCTCGGCGGACGCCGCCCCGGCCGCGATGTGCCCGCCGTCTACCTGGAGCACAACGCGCCCGACGGGAGTGTCCCCGACACGCGGCACCCCTTCGCCGACCGCGACGACCTGACGCTCGTCCATGTCACCCACTTCAACCGGCTGTTCTGGGACAACGGCTCCACCCGCACCCACGTCGTCGAACACGGCATCGTCGACCCTGGGCACCAGTACACCGGGAACCTGGCCCGCGCGGCCGTCGTCGTCAACGAGCCGGTCCGGCGCGGCCGGTACACCGGTACGGACCTGCTGCCGGCCCTGTCGGAGGCGGCCCCCCTCGACGTCTTCGGCATGCGTACCGAGGGCCTCGCCGCACACCTCGGCCTCCCCGCCGACCGGTGCCGCACGGCCGATCTGCCGCAGCAGGAACTGCACACCGCCCTCGCGGAGCGCCGGCTGTATCTGCACCCGGTGCGCTGGACCTCCCTGGGACTGTCCCTGCTGGAGGCCATGCACCTGGGCATGCCCGTCGTGGCCCTCGCCACCACCGAAGCGGTGGAGGCGATCCCGCCCGGCGCGGGCACGCTGTCCACCCGGCCCGAGGTGCTGGCGCGGGCCGCCCGCCGCTACCTGGCCGAACCGGAAGCCGCGGCCGAGGACGGCGCGCGCGCCCGCCACGCAGCTCTCGAACGGTACGGGCTCAAACGCTTCCTGAACGACTGGGAGCGTCTGATCACGGAGGTGCGCTCATGACATCCCTCGGCCCTCTCCCCGTCGGCACACTGTCCATCGCGCTCGTCTCCGAACACGCGAGCCCGCTCGCCACCCTGGGCGGCGTCGACGCGGGCGGACAGAACGTGCACGTCGCGCGCCTCGCCTGCGCACTCGCCGACCGGGGCCACAGCGTCACCGTCTACACCCGCCGGGACGCCCCCGACCTCCCGCAGCGCGTACGGCTGCGCGACGGCGTCGAGGTGCACCACGTGCACGCGGGACCTCAGGAGAAGATCCCCAAGGACGAACTCCTGCCGCACATGCTGGCCTTCAGCCGCCACCTCGTCCGCGAGTGGCAGGCGCGCCCGCCCGACCTCGTGCACTCGCACTTCTGGATGTCGGGTCTCGCCTCCCTGGAGGCGGTCGCCGACCTGCGGCTCCCGCTGCTGCAGACGTACCACGCGCTCGGCACGGTGAAGCTGCGTCACCAGAGGCAGCTCGACACCAGCCCGCCGGCGCGCATCGCCTGCGAGAAGGAAGTGGGTCTGGCGTGCGACCGGGTGATCGCCACCTGCCGCGACGAGGTCGTCGAACTCGGCAGGATGGGCATCCCGGCCCACCGGATCAGCGTCGTTCCGTGCGGCGTCGACACCGATCACTTCACGCCGCACGGGCCGGTCGCCGACCGGGGTCCGTACCGCCACCGGCTGCTGCATCTCGGCCGCCTCGTGCCGCGCAAGGGCGCGGCGGTCTCCATCGCCGCCCTCAGCCGGCTGCCCGAGGCCGAACTCGTCGTGGTCGGTGGCCCTCCGGCGGACCGGCTCGACGACGACCCGGAGGTCCGCCGGCTGCGCCACATCGCGCAGTCGGAGGGAGTCGCCGACCGGGTCACGTTCACCGGCGGCGTCCCCTCGGAGAAGGTCGCACCGCTGCTGCGGAGCGCCGACGTGGTGCTCTGCCCCGCGGACTACGAACCGTTCGGAATCGTGCCCCTGGAGGCGATGGCCTGCGGCAAGCCGGTCGTCGCCAGCGCGGTGGGCGGCCAGCTCGACACCGTCGCCGACCCGGCCACCGGCCGTCTCGTGCCGCCCGGCTCTCCCGATGCCCTCGCCCGCGCCACGGCCGAACTCCTCGCGGACCCCGCCCTGCGGGAGACATGCGGGGCGGCAGGCCGCCGCCGCGTCCTCAGCCGCTACGGCTGGCCCAGGGTCGCGGCGGCCACCGAGACGGTGTACGCCACGGTGCTCGCCGCCCGCTACGCCATGACAGGAGCGACCTGAGACGCACGCCGCCGTGCGAACCCTCGCGCAGCACCGACGCCCGAAGGAGGTGCGGGTCAGGCCGTCGTCCCGTACGACGCGCCGCCCCCGACGACGATGAGCGAACACCTTGCACTCCAGGACGCGCACCAGCACTGCCAGTCGCTGCAGGACGCGCTCGGCCGGTTCCGCCGGCACGGCATCGGCCGGATCGCGGACTGGGCCGCACACCTCGCCGCGGTACTCCCCGCCGGCGGCCGCCTGCTGGCCGCGGGCAACGGCGGCAGCGCCGCCCAGGCCCAGCACCTCACCGCGGAGCTCGTGGGACGGTACCGGCAGGAACGTCCCGCCTTCTCTGCCATCTCCCTGCACGCGGAGACGTCCAGCGTCACCGCCATCGGCAACGACTACGGGTTCGACCAGGTGTACTCCCGGCAGGTGTCCGCGCACGGCCGCCGCGGCGACGTCCTCGTCCTGCTGTCGACGTCGGGGCGCAGTGCCAACCTGATCTCCGCCGCCGTGACCGGCCGGGCGGCCGGACTGCGCGTCTGGGCCATGACCGGGCCGGGCCCCAACCCGCTGGCCGAGGCGGCCGACGACGCGCTGTGCATCGACGCCCCGTCCACGGCGACCGTGCAGGAGGCCCATCTCGTCGCCGTGCACCTGCTCTGCGAATGCTTCGACGCGGCGTCACCGGTCGCCGGGACGGTCGTGAACCGGCCCGTGGCCGTGCACCGGAGGACCTCGTGACCGGGCTCGCGCCGCTCGTGGTCGTCGGCGACGTGCTCCTGGACGAGGACGTCGACGGCGTCGCCACCCGCCTGTCGCCCGATGCGCCCGCCCCGGTCGTCGACGTCACCGGCGACCGGCGACGGCCCGGCGGAGCCGGACTGGCCGCCGCGCTGGCAGCCCGCGCCGGCCGGGACGTGACCCTGGTGACCGCGCTCGGCGACGATCCGGCCAGCGAGGTCGTGCGGACCGCTCTGCAAGGCCGCGTACGGCTCGTGGAACTGCCGCTCGAAGGCTCGCTCCCCGTGAAGACCCGGGTCCTGGCGGGCGGCCGGCCCCTCGTACGGATCGACCGCGGCGGCGGCATCCCCGGCACGCCGGACGGTGCCGTCCGCGACGCCCTGGAGCGGGCCCGTGCCGTCCTCGTCGCCGACTACGGGCGGCACACGGCGCGAGCCGTACGCGACGAACTCGCCGCCGCGGCCCGTCGCGTACCGCTGGTGTGGGACCCGCATCCGCGGGGGGACGCGCCGGTGCCCGGGGCCCGGATCGTCACGCCCAACGCGGCGGAGACCCGTGCCCTGTGCAACGCCGACACGGGTGACTCGCTGCGCGCGCACGCCCGTCGGGGCTCGGACCTCGCGGACCGCTGGCGGGCCGCTGCCGTCGCCGTGACGCTCGGCGAGCGGGGCGTGATGCTGACACTGCCGGGCGGCGGGACGCCGATGCTGGTGCCCGTCCCCTACCGGGCCGAGGGCGACCCGTGCGGCGCCGGCGACTGCTTCGCCGCCACGACCGCCGCGGCACTGGCCGACGGCGCGCTCCCCGAGGAGGCCGTGCAGCGGGCCGTGGCCGAAGCGGCCGCGTTCGTCGCGGCGGGGGGTGCCGGGAACTCGGCCCTGTGGCGGACGGCGGCTCCGGCCGCGCCCCCGCGGACCCGCGAGACCGACCCGTTCGCCCTGGCCGGCGAGGTCCGCGCCCGCGGCGGCACGGTCGTCGCCACCGGCGGCTGCTTCGACCTGCTGCACGCGGGCCATGTGGGGCTGCTGGAGAGCGCGCGGCGGATCGGCGACTGCCTGATCGTGTGCGTCAACTCCGACGCGTCCCTCGCCCGCCGCAAGGGTCCGGGCCGGCCGCTCAACCACCTGGCGGACCGCGTACGCGTCCTCGCGGCGCTCGGCAGCGTGGACGCGGTCGCGGTGTTCGACGAGGACACCCCGGAGGCGCTGCTGAGCAGACTGCGCCCGGACGTGTGGGTGAAGGGCGGCGACTACGCGGTCGAGGACCTGCCCGAGGCGGAGGTCCTGCGGGCGTGGGGCGGCCAGGCGGTCGTCCTGCCCTACCTCGACGGCCGCTCGACGACCCTGCTGGCCCGCCGCGCGGCGCAGGCCGCCGTACGGTCCGGCCCGTCCCCGGCCTGACCGCCCCGGCACTGCCGGTCCGGGCCGCCTTCACGCGAGAGAGGTGTACGTGACGTGAGCACGCCCCGCCATGCGGCCCCCCGGGACGACGGCGACCGGGCGGTGGCAGCGAGCCCGCGCGTGCTGGTGCTGCGCGCACTCGGCCTGGGCGACCTGTTGACGGCGGTGCCCGCGCTGTGTGCGCTGCGCCGGCACCTGCCCGGCCACGACCTCGTGCTCGCCGGACCCCGCAGGCTGGCGGCGGCGGCCGCTGCCACCGGCCTGGTGGACCGGCTGCTGCCCACCACGGCGACCGGACGGGACGTGCCCGCCGAGCTGGCCTGGAGCGGACCGGAACCCGACGTCGCCGTGGACCTGCACGGCAACGGCCCGCCCAGCCACCTGCTCCTCCAGCGGCTCGGCCCCCGACGCCTGCTCGCCTATGCGCACCCCGGCACGCCCAGGATCGCCGGGCCGGTGTGGCGGGAGGACGAGCACGAGCGGGACCGCTGGTGCCGGCTGCTCGCCTGGTACGGCATCGCCGCGGACCCCGGCGAGGTGTGGATCCCGCCCGCGCCCGTCCCCTCCCCGGCCCCGGGCGCCGTCGTGATCCACCCCGGCGCCGACGCGGGCGCCCGCCGCTGGCCGCCCGAGCGGTTCGCGGCCGTGGCGGGAGAGCTGCACCGCTCGGGCCAGGATGTCGTGGTGACCGCCGGTGCGGGAGAGGGGCCGCTCGCACACCGGGTGGCGTGCGCGGCGGGCCTGCCGCCCGGGGCGGTGCTGGGAGGCGGGGACGACGTCCCCTTCGAGCGGCTCGCCGCGCTGGTCGGGCAGGCGCGCTGCGTGGTGGTGGGGGACACCGGGCTCGCCCACCTCGCGACGGCACTGGGCACGCCGTCCGTCGTCCTGTTCGGCCCGGTCGCACCGCGGCTGTGGGGGCCGCCCGCCGGCGCACGGCACCGCGTGCTGTGGCACCCCGGCGGGGACGACTCGCCCCGCCCGGGGGACGCCCACGGACGGCTCCCGGACGAACGGCTGCTGAGGATCGGTGTCGACGAGGTCGTCGACGCGGTCCGCGCCCTGCCGGAGCCGGAGCCGGCTCGCTCGCGCGGGCCGGCGGCGGGGCCCGGAAGGACCGCGGTGGCGCAGGCATGAGCCCGCCGCCTCGGCGGCGGCCGCCCCGACCTCGCCGGCGGCAAGGGCGGCCGGCGCGTCGGCGAGCGGTGATCAGGCCGTGGTGGTCAGGCGGCGGTGATCAGGGCCGGGCGCTGTTCGGCCGCGACGGTCTCCTCCGTGCGCAGCACCACGGGCGGGGCCGTACGGCGACGGTGCAGGAGGCAGCCCGCGCCGATCGCGCCCGCGATGAGCAGTCCACCGGTGACGAGGGCGCCCCGCGCCCCGGCGAGCTCCATGAGCAGGCCGAGCGCCGGCGGTCCGGCCAGACCCCACAGGGTGCGGATGCTGCCCCAGACGCCGAGGACACGGCCGCGCAGGTGCGCGGGCGGGTCCGTCTGGAGGACCGTCGTCCCGGCGGTGTCCGACACGGATTCGACCACGGCCATGGGCAGAACGAGGACCAGCAGCACGGCCAGCGACGGCGACAGTCCCGCCACCACCTGGAGCAGGGCGCCCGCGGCGGCCAGCGTGCCGACCAGGCGTACGGAGGGCTTGCGCAGCCGGGCGCCGAGCACGGCGCCGACGATGCCGCCCACCGCGAGAACGGTGGACACCGTGCCGAACGCCCCGGCGCCTCCGGCGAGCGGACCCGTGACGAGGACCGCCAGGGTGAGGCCGTAGTTGCGTCCGAACATGGCACTGATGCCGCTGATGCCGGCGAGCGCGACCAGGCGCGGGCGGCGCATGAAGAACGCCAGGCCCTGACGCACCGTCATATCGTCCTGGGGCGCCGCGCCCCCGTCCCCGCGCCGCGGCGCGGGCACTGCTCCGCGTTCCGCCCGCGGGACCGTCTTGTGCACGGGACGCAGGAAGGGGATGACGCAGGCGACGAACACGAACGAGAGCCCGTTGGCGGCATAGGCGGCGCCGGTGCCCAGGAAGCCGACCGTCGCACCCGCGAGCGCCGCGCCCGCGAGCCGCCCGGCGTTGTGCACCAAGGAACCCACGCCGATGGCGGAGGGCACGTCCTCGGTGCGGACCAGGTCGTTGCCCAGCAGCGCACACGCCGGCCCGTCGACCGTGGCGATCACACCGGTGACGGCGGCGAGCGCCATCAGGATGCCGAGGTTGAGCTGGTCGAAGGCCACCAGGAACGCCGTCAGGAACGCCACGGCACCGAGCAGCGCCTGGCTGGCGGCCGCGGTCAGTTTGCGGGGCCAGCGGTCGACGGCGGCGCCGCCCGCGACACTCATCAGCAGGCCAGGCGCCGCCTGCACGGACATGGACAGACCCGTCGCCGCAGCGGAGCCCGTGATCTGCAGGACCAGCAGGTTCTGCACGGTCAGCTGCATCCATGTACCGGCGTTGGAGACGAAGTTCGCGACGGACCACCAGCGCATGCTGCGGTACCTGAGGGAACGCCAGGGCGAGCGGTCGGTGGCGGACGCGGACGTGCCGGAGCGGACGGCGGAGGAAGAAGACACAGTGAAGTACCGGGAGGCAGGTGCGGCATACGGCGGACGTCGGACGGCCGGCTGCTCTGCGCGGCTGATCCACCGGATCTGTCTGGTGCCGTGGCGCCCGGGGGCGGTTCACCCCGGGAGACGGCGTCGACCATCGTGGCAGACCGGAACGGACAAGAGCCGCCGCGGGGCGGCGCGGTGACGGCGGCCGGTCCGCACAGCCCTTGTGCCGCCTGGGAATCCGTACTTCTCGTGTGCTTGCTCACAGGGCCGGCCGGGACGGCAGGGCCGGTGAGCGCGGGGCCGGTGAAGGTGACGGCGGCCACTCCCACGGGCCCCGGGAGGCGGCCTAGTACGGCGTGCCGCGGGCACCCGGCGGAGTCACAGTGAGAGACGGAGCGGTTTCCCGGCGCACACGGTGGTACCGGTGACGGTGCAGTCAAGGAGAGGCAGGGACATGGGCAGCGCAGTGCAGGTCGATCTTCGGGGAAAGCAGGCACTGGTGACCGGGGGCGCCCGGGGACTGGGAGCCGCCATCTCGCGCAGGCTCGCCGGGGCGGGGGCGTCGGTCCTCGCGGCGGACGTACGGAAAGAGACCGCACGGGAGCTGTGCGAGGACCTGACCCGGGCCGGTCACGACGCCCGCTTCGTGGAGCTGGACGTCTGCGACTCCGCGATGGTCGCGGACGTCTTCCGCGATCTGGACGCGGAAGGGCAGGCGGTGGACATTCTGGTCAACAACGCCGCCGTCGACGTCTCCAAGCCGATCGAGCACCTGACGGCGGAGGAGGTGACCCGCGTCGTCACCACCAATCTCCTGGGCCCCATGTACCTGTGCCTGGAGACGTATCGCCGCATGATCGCGCGCGGCGGCGGACACATCGTCAACATCCTCTCGACAGCGGCGAACCGCACCTGGACCGAGGCCGGACCGTACTCGGCGGGCAAGTCGGGCCTGCGCGCGTTCACGCACACCCTCTTCAAGGAGGCGCAGCGGGACTGCCCGGGGATCGGCGTCACGGGCATCATCGCCGGCGGCATGGAGACGCCGTTCATCCTGGAGCGGTTCCCGGACGCCGACGTCTCGATGCTGCAGAGCCCCGACATCGTGGCCGACACACTGCTGTACGCCCTTTCGGTGCCGCCCGGCAGCGCGGTCTCCGAACTGGTCGTCGTGCCGCGCAAGGAACCGTCCTGGCCCTGACCGCCGCACAGCGCGCTCCGGCACCGGTCGACCGGTTCGTATGGGTTTGCCGTACCCGGGTACCCGGCCCTGCGGCAGGGCAGCCCAAGCACGCGCAGGAACGAAGGAGGCGCCCAGGACATGAACAGGATGGAGCGAGGCAGCAACCCGGTGAGCCCGCGCGAGGACGACGAGCGGAAGCACGAACTGGAGGGCTACCTCCGGTCCGGCCAGCACACGCACGCGGAGGAGGCCCACGACCCCGAGCCCACCGCCGACGACGACGTCGTGGTGCACCCGGGCGGTCCGGTCCCGCCCCCCGGAGAGGCCCGCGAGCAGGCCGAGGCGCAGGCCGGCGCCGACGCCCTGCGCCTGGAGATCGCCCGGCACCTCGACCGGACGGTTTTCCCGGCGGACCGCCGTGCCGTGCTGCGCGCCCTGGAGGAGAGCCACGCGCCCGAACCGGTGCTGGAAGAGGCGCGCCGGCTCCCGGAGGACGGCACTTTCCACAACGCGGACGAGATCGTCAGGGCGCTCGGTCACCGGCCCACCACCTGAGGAACCACGAGAAGGACCACGACCGAAGGAGTGAACGATGGCCGACGACAGGACGTCGGGGGCACCGAAGCACGGCGCACTGCCGCTTCCCGACTACGACCACCTCGGCCTGGAGGCGGTGAAGCAGCGCGTCCGGACCCTGTCGCAGGACGGGGTGCGGCAGCTGCTCGCGTACGAGGAGGCCCACGCCAACCGGCTCCCCGTGGTCCAGGCGCTGCAGGTCCGGCTGGAGGAACTGGAGTCGGGGGCCGCGCCGTCCGGCGGCTCCCCGGCCGGGCTCACACCGGAACAGGCCCCCGGGCCGAGCGGGGGAACCGGGGTGTCCCCGCAGACGGCCGGCCCGCCGGTCAATCCGCCGTCCCACGGCACGCCGCAGAATCCGGCGCAGCCCCGCTGAACGGCCGCGTACGTCGCCGGCCCGGCCCGCCCCCACTCGGCGGGCCGGGTCATGAAGGGCCGTGGTCCGCGGGCCCGGGGAGGCAGAAGTCACTGATCAGTGCGGCGGCGTCGGCGGTGAACGCCGCCGCGCCGCGGGCGCACTGCCGGTCCCGTGCGGCTCCGGCGGACGCCAGCCGGTCCACGGCCCGCAGCAGGTCCGGCAGATCCCGGGCGTGGACGCAGAGGCCGGCCGCCGCCATGCTCCGCACGCCTTCGGCGCCGTGGCCCGGGAGGGGCCGGTAGCCGATGACGGGAACGCCCGAGGCGAGCGCCTGCACCGCGGTCTGCCCGGCCGCATTGTCGATCAGGACCCGCACCGACGCGAGGAGCTTGGGCATGTCGGGGACCCACCCCTGCCCCAGTACGCCCGGCAGCTGGGCCGTGCGTCGCATCAAGGCACGGTCGCGCCCGCACAGCACGACGGGCAGCCATCCGTGGTCCGCGAGCGACCGCGCGGTGTCCGGGACCGCCGAGCCCACACCCCACGCGCCCGTGGACAGCAGCACGGGTGCCCGGCCGGGCGCCAGCCGCGCGAAGTCGGACTCCCAGTGGGAGGGCACGCGGGCCCTTGTACGGAACGGGGGCGCGACGACCGGTCCCGACACCAGCGCGGGCCGCCCGGTGTCCGAGCGGACCGCCGCCGCGGCCTCCTCGGTGACACACACGTACAGGTCGTTGCCCGGGTGCAGCCACCCTCGGTGCACCGCGAAGTCCGTGAGGAAGACGGCCGCGGGTACCGCCAGCGTTCCCCGGGCACGCAGCCGTCCCGTGATCTCGGCGGCCAGGTGGAACGTGGAGACGACCGCGTCCGGCCACCACAGCTCCACCAGCTCCATGAGTCTGCGCTCCGTGCTCCAGCGGCGTGCCGCCGCCGAGGAGGCGGACCCGTCCTCCGAGCCCGCCCGCCCCTGGTCCTGGGCGGTCCGGCTGGTCCGGCGGCCGATCTGGATCTGGGGAGCGGTCCTGCTCGCCGTCTCGGGGCTGTGCCAGGCGGCCGCCCTCGCCACCGGCCCGCTGTCGGTCGTGCAGCCCGTCATGACCACGGAACTGCTCTTCACCCTGGCCATCGGCGGCATCGTGTTCCGCCGCCGCCCCGACGGCCGCACATGGTGGGCCTTGCTCGCCATGGCCACGGGCCTCGCCGCCTTCCTCGCACTCCTCGAACCGTCCGGCGAGCCGACGACCGTACCGGGAGTCCGGTGGCTGTGGGCGGCCGTCGCCGTCGCGACGGTGGTCGTCGCGCTCGTCGCCGTGTCACCGCGCCTGTCGTCCGCGCCGCGGGCGGCCGTCCTCGGCACGGCGACAGCCCTCGGCTTCGCCTGCACCGCCGCGCTGATCAAGGACGCGACGGGACGGCTGGACGAAGGCGTCGCCGCCCTGTTCGCCGCGTGGCAGTTGTACACCGCGTTCGCCGTCGGACTCGGCAGTTTCCTGCTGCTCCAGGTGACCCTGCGGGCGGGCACGCTCGTCGCCTCGCAGCCCGCGCTGATCCTGGGAGACGCCCTGCTCAGCGTGGTCCTCGGCTCGGTGCTGTTCGGCGAACACGTGGAACTCGGACTGCGGATCCTGCCCGAGGCGGCCGCACTGGCCGTACTCGTCGCCGGCACGGCGCAGCTGGCCAGGTCGCCCCTGCTCGGGGGCGAGGAAGACAAGGAGGCAGCGTGGTGACCACCCCACACACGGCCGCGGCCGACGGGCGCAGGCCCGCAGTCCCGGCCGCCGCCGCTGCGGCTCTGGCGGTGACGGCATGGCACATCGGGCCGGCGGCCACCTGGATCCCGTCCGTCCGGGCGGCGCTCGCAGCGACCCTCGACGGTCGTGGGGATCCCCGCCGGGTGGCCCTCACCTTCGACGACGGCCCCGACCCCCGCAGTACCCCCGACTTCCTCCGCGCCCTCGACCGGCTCTCCGTGCGCGCCACGTTCTTCGTGCTCGGCAGCAGGCTCGCGCGGCATCCGGAGCTGGGGCGCCGCATGGCCGCCGAGGGCCATGAACTGGCCGTGCACGGCTGGCGCCACGAACGCGGCTGGGCGCCCCGCCCGGTCCGCGAAGCGCACGACGTGGCCCGAGCCGCGGACGCCGTCCACGGAGTCTCGGGCGTGTACCCCAGCTGGTACCGGCCCGCCTACGGTGTCCTCACCGGCGGACGCTGGGCAGCGGCGCGCCGTGCCGGGCTCACGCCGGTGCTCTGGTCGGCCTGGGGACGCGACTGGACCGCATCCGCCACCCCCGGCAGGGTCCTCGCGGAGGTCACGAGCACCCTGCGCGGGGGTGCGACGGTGCTGCTCCACGACACCGACGCGTACAGCGCGGCCGGATCGTGGCGGATCACGCTGGCCGCGCTGCCCTTGGTGGTGGAGGCGTGCCGGTCCCGCGGACTGACGGTGGGACGGCTCGCCGACCACGGCATCGGCTGACCGGTGACGCCGACCGGGGACGGCCCCGTCCCACCCGTCTCACCGTGAACGAGCCTGGCGGGTCTTCGAGCGGTTCTCCTTGCGAATGGCCTCCAGCAGCTCGGACCTGCTCATCCGGGACCGGCCCGTGATGTCCAGGCGCTGGGCCAGGTCGTACAAATGCTGCTTGGTGGCGTTCTCGTCGACGCCCTCACCACTGCGGGCGGGCCGCTGCCGCGGCGTCCGAGCGCGCGGGTCCGACGGTCCCTTGCGGCCGTGTTCCTTCCGCTCCCAGTGGTCGGCGACCTTCTCGTGCGTGTGCTTGAGCGCGCTGAAGGCGACCCGATGGGCCCGCTCGCCCTCGCCGTACTGCTCCACGGCGGAATCGTGAGCCTTGATCCATGTGCGCTGTGCGTCCTTGGACGAGCGCTCCAGCGTCGAAGGGAGCTCTTCGCGTCCTGGCATGGTTCACCTCCGGTGCGATGCAGGCCGTGTGCCCTCTGCGCTCCGGACGAAACGGTGCCGCGCGGGGAACGCCGACGACCGCGCAGAGACTGCGCGGTCGTCGGGGACGCCGGTTCCGGCGTCCCGAGTCGCAGTGACGCCCGTCCTGCCGTCAGCCGAGGCAGAGGACGAGCAGGCACACCTCGCTCGGCGACGTGGTCGCCGTCTGCGACGGCGTCGCCTCAGGACGGTCCTCGCCCGATGTACCCGAATCGCCCGTGCTGCCCGAGGTGCTCGGCTTCTGCGCGGCGGAGTCGTCGGCGGTGGGCTGCGGGGCCGGGGCCTCGGAGCGCTGTGCGTCGGGCCGTGCGGCCGTCTCGGTGACAGGGCGCTGCGGCGGAGGCGTGGCCGCGGGGCGGGCCACGGTGATCGTCGCCGTCCGCTGACGAGGGACGGCCGTCGGGGAGGGACGGGTGTCCGGCTTCCGCGTCGCCGGCTTGGTCGGCTCCGCGGACGGCGAGACGGGCTCGCTCATCCGGGCCGCGTTGGGGGTGACGGTCTCGGGTGCCGAGACCGCGTTCATCTTGCCCTTGGAGGACCCGGAGGGCAGCGCCGCGATGGTGAGGCCGCCGCCGACGAGGGCGATGGCAGTCCCGGCCACGGCGCGCCGCCGGCTCTTCTTCCAGCGGGCGAGCTGTCGCCGCCGGGCCGCACGGCCCGGCGCGCCGGAAGCGGTGGATCCGGAGGCCGTGACTGCTGCGTCGCCCGCGGAGCCGTCCGATATGGCCGTCCCCGCCCGTGCGCCGGTGACGGTTCGGGAACCGGGGCCGGACGGCGACTTGGGAGCGGGCGACCGCTCCGCGCGGAACGGACCCCACTCCGCCGTGGCCGTCGTCGCCGGGTCACCGCTGTGAGAGGGCGGGGCGATGTCCGGTGCGTACGCGCCGCAACCCGGGCACACCAGAGCTCCGTTGAGGTGCCGACGACATGACGAGCAGTAGTCCATCTGCAAACTTTCTGTGCTGCCGGAGCTGCCAGAGACATCGGCGCCTTGTGCGCTCTCGCGCATGGGTTCGGTCGGCCAGCAACGCTAGCCACGATCTCGGCAGGCGCTGCGCATTACTTGTGATGCTTCTGCAAAGATCGGCCGCCGACCGTGACCTCGCGGGGGTGCCGGGGCACGCGGGCGGGACCCGGCGGCCGGGCCGGGGAGCCGGCCGCTGAGGCGTCAGCCGGTCCCGGTCACCACGTCCCACGACGCCGTCGCGAGGTCGGGGGCACGGTCCGGCTCCGTCTGCGAGGCGCCGTCGCGCGCCCGTACGGCCATGCCCTGGAGGACGGGGGTGCAGTACGCCGCGTCCGCGTCCGCGTTCGTGTCGGCGTCGAGGGCCCGCGCCGCCGCGCTCCCGTCGGTCGCGTCGTAGAGGGCCACTGCCTCGAGGAAGAGCGGAGCCGTCGCGTGGCCGGGCGGCGTTGCGGGCCGTTCGGTCTCGGGCGACGGGAATTCTCGTAGTCGTCGGTATAGGGCCTGTCCGGCCTCCGTGTAACGCTTCGTCCGCGTGCGGCGCAGTTTCGGGCAGGGGTGCGAGGAGCGCCCTGTATGCGGTCACGGCCGGGATTTCTCCCGCTGCGGGAATTCCCTTTTGCGCAGTGACCGAACTTCCGTGCCGTCGAGGCGGTGTACGCGTCAGATTGGGACTCCAGTGAGTAACACCGAACCCCTGCCGGACCAGCGGCAGTACGACTTCAACCAGGGCGGCGACCCGCGCCGCTCCCGTGACGGGGACGGGTCCGCCGCACGCCGGGCCGCCCTGGTCATCCACACGATCGCCGACATCGCCGCCGTGTTCCTGGGGCTGTGGATCCTGCTCTACCTGCTCGAGGCCAACCGTTCGAACATCTTCGTCGAGTTCGTCGAGGGGATGGCCGACTGGCTGGCATGGTGGTCACAGGACATTTTCACGATGGACACGGACGGTCTCCGCGTTCTCCTCAATTACGGACTGCCCGCAGTGATCTATCTCCTGGTCGGTCACGGTGTCTCCTCGCGAGTCCGCCGCCTCTGACCGAATTCCCGATGTATTCACGGCCCGTTCGGGTGTGTGGAGAAAAGGAGAAAACCGAGCGAAGGACGTGCAACTCTTTCCGCCGCGGGCCGGCCCGCACACCGGGCCGACAGGGGGCCGGCGTCCACAGGGACGCCGGCCCCCTCGCGTCGGCCGCTCAGGTGCGCAGGTGCGCAGGTGCGAGGCTCCGTTGACGTCCAGGACCGTGCCCGAGCACCACGTGGCTTCGGGCGAGGCGAGATGGAGCACGGCGGAGGCGATCTCCTCCGGGGCCGCGACACGGCCGAAGGGACTCTGCGACCGGATCTGCTCGCCCTCCGCGCCGCTGAGCCTGTCGGCGACCCGCTCGGTGGCGACGAAACCGGGCGCCACCGAGGCGACCGCGATGCCGTGCGGCGCGAGCGAGACGGCCAGCGACTGGCCGAACGCGTGCCAGCGCCGCCTTGGTGGCGCCGTACGCCGGATGGTCGGGCTCGCCCCGGAACGCGCCGCGCGAGCCGACGTTCACGATGCGCCCGGCCCGGCCGCCGTCGATCATGCGGCGGGCGGCGCAGTAGCTGACGTTGACCGCGCCGAACAGGTTCACGGCGGCGGTGCGCTGCCACGCCTCCTGCCAGTCCGTGTACGACGTAGTGGGCAGCGGGTGACGGATCATCACGGCGGCGTTGTTCACCAGGACGTCCACACCGCCGAGCGCCTCGTCGGCCTCGGCGACCAGGGCTTCGACGCGCGCCGCATCGGTGAGGTCGCCCTGGACCAGTGTGTGGCCGCCAGCAGGGGCTCGGTCCGCGAGGGCCTGTCCGTGCTCGCCCGGGAGGGGCTCATCCGGAGCGAGTGGCACTGCGGCACGAAGATCATCGACGTGACACCGGACGAGGCGGAGGAGGTCTACGCCGTCCGGGCCGCTCTCGAACGGCTGGCCGCGCGCCTCGCCGCCGAACGCGCCACCGAGGAGGAGGTCGCCGAGCTGGACAGCATCGTCGACACCATGGCGGCGGAACTCGACCGCGGCGCCCGACGGACCCCGCCTGCTCGCCCTCGACCTCGACTTCCACGACCGGATCTACCGCCTGGCCCGCATCCGCCGACTGTACGACGGCTGGGCGGCGGTGCGCTCGCAGGTCCACCTGTTCCAGCCGACCCGCGTCCGGCTCGGGTACGACAACTACCGCGCGGTGGTCGTCGAGGAGCATCGCGAGCTGGTGCGGCTGATCAGGGGAACGGGACGTCGTGACGTTGCAACAGGCCGCCGAGGAGCATGTGTTGTCGGCCTGCCGGGTACCGTGCGGGCAGCTCGGCCGGGGAGCCGTCGTCTGATCGGAGCGGCTGCGGGGCAGTGGCCTGTGGGGTCCCGCCGGCTCCGGGCCCCCACAGGCCGCTGCACCGCACCGCGATCAGAGGGAGCCGCCGAACGTGTTCACCACCCGACCCACCCTCCAGGGCACCTTCGGCATGGTGTCGTCCACCCACTGGCTGGCCTCGCAGTGCGCCATGGCCGTCCTGGAGGACGGCGGCAACGCCTACGACGCGGCCGTCGCCGCCGGCTTCGTCCTGCACGTCGTCGAACCGCACCTCAACGGCCCCGCCGGCGAGGTCCCGATCGTCCTCGCGCCCGCAGGCGGGCCGGTACGGGTCCTGTGCGGCCAGGGCCCTGCGCCCGCCGCGGCGACCATCGGCCACTACACCGCACTCGGCCTGCACCTCGTGCCGGGGACCGGGCCCCTCGCCGCCGCCGTTCCCGGCGCGTTCGACGCGTGGATGATCCTGCTGCGCGACCACGGCACGAAGTCCCTCGCCTCGGTGCTGACGTACGCCATCGGGTACGCCGAGGCGGGCCACCCGCCCGTCGAGCGCGTCGGGCAGACGGTCGAGACCGTGCGCCAGCTGTTCACGACGGAATGGACGTCCTCCGCCGAGGTCTATCTGCCCGGCGGGCGGCCTCCGGCGCCCGGACGGCTCCTCAAGAACCCGGCCCTCGCCGCCACATGGCGCCGGCTGCTCGCCGAGGCACAGGCCGCCGGGAGCGGCCGCGAGACGCAGATCGACGCCGCCAGGCGGGTCTGGCGGGAAGGGTTCGTCGCCGAGGCGCTCGCCGAAGCAGCCGCCCGCCCCACCCTCGACACCTCCGGCACCCGCCACGCCGGCGCCCTCACCGGCGACGACCTCGCCGCCCACCGCGCCACCTACGAGGACCCGGTCACCTACGACTGGAACGGCTGGACGGTCTGCAAGGCCGGCGGCTGGTCCCAGGGCCCGGCGCTCCTGCAACAGCTGGCCCTGCTCCCCGGCCGGCTCCCCGCGTACGGCAGCGCCGAGTACGTCCACACCCTCGTCGAGGGCGCCAAACTCGCCATGGCCGACCGCGAGGCCTGGTACGGCGACGCCGACGGCCCCGGAACCGTGCCCGTCGAGGCCTTGCTGTCCGACGCGTACAACACCGAGCGCCGCGCACTGATCGGCGACACGGCGTCGTACGAGCTGCGCCCCGGCAGCCCCGACGGGCGCACGCCCCGGCTGAGCCGGCACGCGCTCGCCGTCGCGGCGGGCGGGCCCGGCCCCGACGCCACGGGCGTCCCGGGCGCGGGCGAGCCGACCGTCGCCGGGAACGGCGCAACGAGCGGCGACACCTGCCACCTCGACATCGTGGACCGGTGGGGCAACATGGTCGCCGCCACCCCCAGCGGCGGCTGGCTCCAGTCCAACCCCGTCGTGCCGTCCCTCGGCTTCCCGCTCGGCACGCGGCTGCAGATGACCTGGCTGGATCCCGGCCTGCCCAACTCTCTCACCCCCGGCCGTCGCCCGCGCACCACCCTCACCCCCTCGCTCGCCCTGCGGGGCGGCGTACCCGTCATGGCCTTCGGCACCCCCGGCGGCGACCAGCAGGACCAGTGGCAACTGCACTTTTTCCTCGCGGTCGCGCTGCGGGACCCGGTACGCGGCGGACTCGACCTCCAGGGAGCGATCGACGCGCCCAACTGGCACACCGACAGCTTCCCCGGCTCCTTCTACCCGCGGCAGATGCGACCGGGCGGCGTCACGGTCGAGTCCCGGATCGGACCGGAGGTGACGGAGGAGCTGCGCCGCCGCGGACACGACGTCTCGACCGGTGAGGCGTGGTCCGAGGGCCGTCTGTGCGCGGTGTCCCGCGACCCGGAGACCGGCATCCTGTCGGCGGGAGCCAACCCGAGGGGGATGCAGGGGTACGCGGTGGGCCGCTGATCCCGGCGCGACGTTCCGGCGTCGCCGATGATGGGCACATGCACAATGCGCCTCCTCGGCGGCCGGTCCCGTGACACTCAGCGACGCGTGGATGGCCGTCGCTGCGGCACGTCTGGGCGCCATGGCCGGGATGCTCGCCGACTCCGTGCTCGCGGGACTGGGCCCGCTGCCGCCGCAGGAACGCGACCGCCTCCTGGAGACAGTGGTCGCCTACTGCCGGACGGGGTCCGTCTCGGCGACCACGCACGAGCTGTACTGCCACACCGGAACACGGTGCTCAACCGGCTGAGCCGGTTCTCGGAACTCACGGGCTACCAGCCCACCGACCCCGTCGACGCGGCGACCGCGCTCTTCGCTCTGCGCGCGGCGGGCCCGCCTGACGGACCGTACGCCCCGCTGCCCGAACGCGCCACCCGGGCCCACTGCGGCTCCGAGCAGTATCGGTGCGGTCCCATCCCCTTGTGCGCAAAGTGATTTGTGCCGTTTGACTTTCATCTAGCGGTATGCCTAGTTTAGGAGCAGATTGAACGATTCCGAGGGGCGGATTCCCCGCCGCAGGGTTGCCCGATGCCGCGCGTTCAGCGCGTGAGCCGGTGGTGGCGCTTCCAGCCACCCGGCACCGACGTACCGGGTCCCCTATCGCGAACGCATCATCTTGCTGCACCTCTTGTGCTGCTTCTTGCGCTGCTTCGCCCCTGCGGGCCATCGGCCCCGTCTACGCCCCGGAAGGAAGCACATAATGAGGGCAAAGACGACCAGGATTCTCCAGCTCTTCGCCGGCCTGTTCGCAGCTGTGGCTCTCGCCTTCGGCGGAGCCGGCGTTGCGAGTGCCACCGATTCGTCGCACTCGACTTCGTACGAGGACTGCGCATACGACTACTGGGACCGTCACGGCGACAACTGCGATGACGGCGACGGCCGCGGAGGCAACGGGAACCACGACGACAACGGCGACGGCCGCGGAGGCAACGGGAACCACGACGACAGCGACGACGACGGCCGTGGAGGCAACGGGAATGGCCAGGACGACAACGGCCACGACAATGGCGACAGGGGCAGTGACAGCCACTGATGCCTAGGAGTTGACGACGCATCAACGGTGCCGCCCAGTCGGGCCGGGTTCGGTGAACCCCCCGTCCGGCTGGGTGGGCATGTGCGCTGTGCCGCAGTGGACACAGACCGCCCGGCCGACGTCGCTGCCGATCGTCATGCGAGATCATCGCGTCGGCAGCACGTCCACCTCTCCAGCCCCGAGGTCGTCCCCGCATCGCTCTCCGCGGGCGTCACGTCCCTGGTGGGCATGGGCATGGGCATCGGCGGCGTGTGGGACGTGGGCGCCAACCCGCGTACAACCTGCACAGCCTCATCGAGGCGTGGCGTGACACGCCGGTCAACGTGGCGTTCCTCGCCCGTGGCTCGTCGTCCTCGCAGGAACTGCTGGAGCGCGCCGTCCTGGCCGGAGCCGGCGGGTTCAAGATCCACGAGGACTGGGGCGCGGCGCCCCGGATCGTCGACACCTGCCTGGGCGTCGCGGAACACCGCGACCTGCCCGTCGCCCTGCACACCGACACGCTCAACGAGTCCGAATACCTCGCGCGTCTGGGGCGCTCTTTGGGACGGCGCCCAGGTGCGCAGGCACAACCCGAACGGGCGTCTGGACCGCACTCTTCACCTGCCCGTGCGCCGTCCCACCGCCTGCGCCTTCGGCGGCGCGGGCCTGCGCGGCCTGTACATCACCACCGCGCGCACGGTCCTGCCCGCCCGCACCCGCTCAGTGGTTCCCTGCTCGTCGTGCCGGACGCGGGGGAGGGGACGGCCGCCGCCGCGTCCGGCGGCTGACCACGGTGTACGCGTCCGCCCGCAACGGCCGGGCCACCGCCCGGCCGTTGCGCAGGCCGATGTCAGCCGGTGGGCGCCTGGTAGAGGCCGCGGCCGGCGCGGTGGGCGCGGGAGGTGGCGACGAGGCGGTCCAGGGTGCTGCGCACGGTGTTGATGGCGCCCGCGCTCTCGTCACGGCCGAGAGCCTGAGCGACGTCCCGCGCCCGCAGCGGGGTGCCGGCCTTCCCGGACAGGATGGCGATGACCTGCTCGGTGAGCCCACTGGTGTCCTGTGCGACCGTGGCAGCCGCCTTGCTCGGTGCGTCCTGCTTGCCCTTCGTGGCCTGCTTGTCCAGCGCGGCCCTCGTTGTCTTCGTGGGCTTCGCTGCGGGCTTTGCGGTCTTGGCGGCCTTCGCGGTGGTGCGCTTCTTCGCCGGCCGGCGCGTGGCCGCCTGCGGAGCAGCGGCCTTGGGCGCGGCCTTCCTCTTGGTCCGGCTCGCGGCCTTGCGGGGCGTGGGAGAAGCGGTCTCGGCTCCGTCCGCGGGTGTTGTGGTGTCGGTGGTGTCGCTGTCAGGGCCGACGTCGGCGGACTCCGCAGCCGGAGCGGGCTCCTGGGCCGGTTCGGGCAGCGGTGCGGATTCCTGGGCGGGCTCCGGCGCGGGCTCGTCCGTTGCGGTGGGGGCCGGCGGTTCGTCGGCCACGGTCGCCGCGGCTTCGGCCTGCTGCTCCGAAGCACGGGGCCGCGGCACGGTCGTGGCAGCCAGCGCGCTGAGCGCCGACAGGGCGCTGCGCACGGATTCGAGCCGCTCGGAGACCACGGCGAGTTCCTTCTGGAGCGCCACCTGATGCTCTTCGAGGCGGGGAAGTTCAGCCTGCAGCAGTGCGGTTGTTGTTTCGATGGTGTCTGTGCTGGGTGTCGTCGGCATGACGCCCTCCTGGTGAGTTGGGGGGTGTGGCGTTCGGGTTGTTGTGTTGCAGGGTACGGCCGATGTTGCGCGGCGGTCACCTTTCCGCAACATCCCCTTTCGCACAACGCACGACGGAGCAGGAAGTCACGATCCCAACGACGTCTGCTTCCATGGCAGTTCGCCGAGTGGTCGCGGGCCTGGGCGAAGACCGCGCCTGCGAACATTCGTTGCCCCTCTCGCGTTCGCGGTTCCTGTTGTCGTTCAGTCGGCCTGTTGTCCCCGCCGCTTCGGCCTCGGCGCAGGTGATGCCCCCGTGGGGCGGCCGCCGACGGGGCTGCACCGGGCCAGGTCGCCGCAGGTCAGCCCACGGAGGCCGATCCACCTGGTCCGCGTTTCGGTCTGCAGGTGTTTCACGGGCATACGGGGTGGTACCCACGGCCCCAGGGAATCCGGAGGCGCCGTCCCGTCGCCCGGCCGGGCTTGCGGCCCGGGTGACGGCCCGCGAGAGGCGGGGTACGGCGCGGAATCCGAGACCTGAAGGAGGAATGATCCATGAGCGATGTCGGGCGTGCACAACAAACGGGACAGGCCGCCAGGGAACAGGCGTCGGCCACCGCCGGTCAGGCCGGCCAGGCGGCCGGCCAGGTGGGCGGGGTCGCCGCCGAGAAGGCCAGGAATGTGGCCGGCCAGGCCCGTGAACAGGCCGGTACGGCGGTCCGTGACCTCCAGGGGCGACTGCGGGAGGAGGCACGCGGGCAGACCGAGCGGTTCGCCGGGACCATGCGTCAGTGGGCCGACGACCTCGCGGGGCTGGCCGAGAACGCGCCGGGGGACTCCCCGGCCCGCAGCATGGCGGCGCAGGCGGCGGACGGCGGCCACCGCGCGGCGGACTACCTGGACAAGCAGGGCCTTGAAGGACTGTTGGGCGACCTTCAGAGCTTCGCGCGAAGGCGGCCGGGAGCGTTCCTCGGCGGAGCGGTGCTCGCGGGACTGGTGGTGGGCCGCCTCGCGAAGGCGGGGACCCAGCAGGGCCGGTCCCCCGACCGGCAGCCTGCGGCACCGGCCCGCGACGAGGCGCCGCTGCCGCCGGCAGCCGCACCACGTGTCGGGCTGCCGGGCCCTCCGGGGGTGTGACCCATGTCCTCGATCTCATCGCACTCGGCGCGGCCGGGTACACAGGACCGGTCGGTGGGCGAACTTCTCACGGCCGTGACCTCGGACGTGCAGCAGTTGTTCCGGCAGGAGGCCGCGCTGGCCAAGGCGGAGGTCCGTGAGGAGGCGGCCAAGGCGGGCAAGGCCGCCGGGATGTACGGAGGAGCCGGGTTCGCCGGCTCCATGGTGGCGTTGTTCGCTTCGCTGGCGGCGGTGTTCGGACTGGCCAACGTGATGGACGCCGGCTGGGCGGCACTGATCGTCACCGGCGTGTGGACGGTCGTCGGTGCTGTGCTGTTCGTGAAGGGCCGCGCGCGCATGCGGCAGGTGTCGCCGAAGCCGGAGCGGACCGTGGAGACACTGAAGGAGGATGCGCAATGGGCACGTCACCCGACCGAATGAGGGCCGAGATCGAATCGACCCGGCGGCAGCTGTCGTACGACGTCGACGAACTGGCCGACCGCACCAGCCCGCGCCGGATGGCACGACGCCGCAGTCGCCGCTTGCGGGGCGCGCTGTCCGGAGCACGCGACCGCGTGATGGGCACCGCATCGCACGCCACGAGCCGCGCTCAGGGCGGTTTGCACGAGACCGCCCAGTCGGCACAGGAAAGCGCGGGCCAGGCGGCGGACACCGTGCGCGACGCGGCCGGACAGGCGGGCGACGCGGCGAAGAGGGCCCCCGAGCAGGCCATGAGGCAGACACAGGGCAACCCGCTGGCGGCCGGACTGATCGCTTTCGGCGCAGGGCTGCTGGCAGCATCGCTGCTGCCCGCCTCAGAGGCGGGCAGCAGTCCGCCGCCCAGCTGTCCGAGCAGGCCGGGGACGCGATCGAACCGGTCAAGCAGGCCGCCGTGGAATCCGCGCAGCGGCTGAAGGAGGACGCCACACAGGCCGCACAACAGGCAGGCGAGCAGGTCAAGGAGACGGCAGCCGAGGCGGCGCGCACGACTGGGGAAGAGGCACGTGACCGGGCCGCACAGGTCGGCGAACAGGCCCGGGATTCCGGGAAGCAGGTCGCGGACGAGGCCCGCGGGCAGAGCCCCGGCACCATGTGAGGGCCACGCGGGGTTCCGGGCGACGGCACCGTTGCGCAGGCGGGCGCCTCCTTCCCCGGCCTGCGCAACGGTGCACCGGCGGCCGACCTGCACAGCAGGAGGGCCCGGCCACCGGCCTTGCCCGGCCCTACGGGTCCGCAACGTGACGGGCTGTCGGGCGACTCTCTACGTGGTCGCGTAGACGTGGGTCGCGAACTCCGCGATCTGTTCGTCGCTGAGGTTCTTCGCGACGTTGGCCTCGGTGATCATCCCGACCAGACGGTGGCCGCCCGCGACATCGATCACCGGCAGGCGCTTGATGTGATTGCTCTCCATGACCTCCAGGACCTCGGAGGCTTCCGCCTCGGCGTCGATCCAGTGCAGGGTCCCGCCCAGCGAACCGGCCTGAACGGTCGCCGGGTCGATCCCCTCCGCGCAGCATGTGACGACGATGTCGCGGTCGGTCACCAGGCCGATGAGCCTGTTGTTGTCACCGCAGATGGGCAGGCATCCGACGTTCAGATCCCGCATCATCCTCGCCGCGTTGTGCAGCGAGTCGTGCGCCCCTACGCAGTGCACTCCGCTCGTCATGATGTCTCGGGCTCTCAGCTGTCCGGCCATGTTTCCTCCCGGTCTCGTCAGCGTGTTCCGCCCACACTTCGATGAGACCACGCCCCGCGCCAGGGTGCTCCCGGGCACAGCGCCCGGTCCCGGGCGCCGGAGCGGCCGTCGCAGCCCGGTCTCCGTCCCGGGCCGGTCTTGACTTGATCGGAGACAGGATTTACGCAGGACATACCGGCAGTTCCTGTCTCCGAGGAGGCTGCGATGACACGAGCAGTGGGCATCGATTTGGGAACGACGAATTCCGTGGTCTGTGTCCTGGAAGGCGGCGAGCCGACGGTCGTCACGAACACCGAGGGCGCGAGGACCACGCCGTCGGTCGTGGCGTTCGCCAAGAACGGCGAGGTGCTCGTCGGGGAGCTCGCCAAGCGGCAGGCCGTGACGAACGTGGAGCGCACCGCCCGGTCCGTCAAGCGGCACATGGGCGAGGGCGACTGGCACTTCCCGGCGTCCGGAGACATCGACGGCAAGCGGTACACCGCCCAGGAGATCTCGGCCCGCGTGCTGCAGAAGCTGAAGAGGGACGCCGAGGCGTATCTCGGCGAGGACGTCACGGACGCGGTGATCACCGTCCCGGCGTACTTCAACGACGCGCAGCGCACCTCCACGAAGGAGGCAGGGCAGATCGCGGGTCTGAACGTCCTGCGGATCATCAATGAACCGACGTCCGCCGCTCTCGCCTACGGCCTGGACAAGGGCAACGACCAGACGATCCTCGTCTTCGACCTCGGCGGCGGCACGTTCGACGTGTCGCTGCTGGAGATCGGCGAGGGCCTGGTGGAGGTGAAGGCGACCAACGGTGATACGCACCTGGGCGGTGACGACTGGGACGAGCGGATCGTCGACCACCTGGTGAAGCAGTTCAAGAACGGCTACGGCGTCGACCTGTCCAAGGACAAGATGGCGTTGCAGCGTCTGCGCGAGGCGGCCGAGCGGGCGAAGATCGAGCTGTCGTCGTCGACCGAGACGGCGATCAACCTGCCGTACATCACGGCGTCCGCCGAGGGGCCGCTGCACCTGGACGAGAAGCTCACCCGCGCCCAGTTCGAGCAGCTGACGGCGGATCTGCTGGAGCGCTGCAAGGCTCCGTTCCACAACGCCGTCAAGGACGCGAAGATCAAGGTCTCCGACATCGACCATGTGATCCTGGTCGGAGGTTCGACCCGTATGCCGGCGGTGACGGAGCTGGTGAAGGAGCTGACGGGCAAGGACGCCAACAAGGGTGTGAACCCGGACGAGGTCGTCGCGATCGGCGCCTCGCTCCAGGCCGGTGTCCTCAAGGGTGAGGTCAAGGACGTCCTGCTCCTCGACGTGACCCCGCTGTCCCTCGGTATCGAGACCAAGGGCGGCATCATGACCAAGCTCATCGAGCGCAACACCACGATCCCGACCAAGCGCTCGGAGGTCTTCACGACGGCCGAGGACAACCAGC
>NZ_JABZEE010000038.1 GCF_013387495.1 Streptomyces sp. PKU-EA00015
TCGCCGAGCTGGGCCGGATCGTCGCCGGCCGCGGCGACGGCGAACTCCGGGAGTGGCGCGAGGGGCCCGGGGCCTTTCCGGCCGAGCAACTGGTGCTGGCCGCCGGGCGGGGCGCCTCCCAGCACGGGACCCTGATGTTCGGCGGCCACCTCAAGCGCTACCTGCAGCGGCTGAACCCGGTGGTGGCCGCGGTGGACGACCTCCTCGGGACGGCGGGATCGGCCGCCGCGACGGGTGCCGCCCCACCGGGCGCCGAGGAGCTGGGCACCTGGCTGGCCAGGCACTGGACGGAACTCACCAACGCCGCGGCCACGCTGGAGGAGCCGGACGGGCCGGAGGGCATGCTGGCCCGGCACTTCCTCGGCGACCTGGAACTGCTCGCCCGCTGGAGGGCCTCATGACCGTACCCGCAGACTCTGCCGGCCCCGCGGACCCCGTCGACCAGGCCGGGCCGCTGCTCGACACGGTGCTGCGGGACTGGGCGGGCCGCAGTCGGCACCCCGGACTCGCCATCGCCCTGGCCGACGGCCGGACGCTCGCCCCGGGCGAGGCGGCCGCCTTGGTGCTGCGGGGCCTGGCAGAACCGATGACCGATGCGCAGGGAGTGCACCGCCTGGTCGACGGAGGCGAGTTCACCGTCGTGGCCGACCTCCTGGACACCGCCGACTCCCCCGCCGGCCCAGCCGGCACCGCCCTCCTGCGGGACGTACGCGCCGGCCTCGACGTCCGACTCGACGCCGCCCAGCAGGAGGCCCTCGCCACCGTACGGTCCCGGGTCACCCTGCTGCGCCGGCGCGCCTCCCGCAGCTCGACCGCCCTCCCGGCGGACCTGGCACGGCGGGCCGAGGAGGCCGCGCTGCGCCGGCGCGCCGAGGCGACGGCCCTGCTCGATGAGGCCGAGGCCGCCGTACACCGCACCGAGCAGCGGCAGCAGCAGGAACTGCGCGCGGAACTCGGCGCTGCGGAGCTGTCCGAGGCCCACGCCGCGGCGGTCCTGGCCTGCCTGGACGCCAACGAGTTCGAGGCGGCCCGCAGGCTGCTGACGGCAGAGGACATCGACATGAACGGCAGCAGCCCCGCCTGGGTGCCCCGCCCGCCCCGCTGGGACCCCGCGCTCGGCCGCGGCCTCACGGAGATCCTCAGCCACTACCCGCCCGAATCCGTGCCGCCGCGGCACGACTATCTGACCCGCTACGTCCGCCTCGGCGAGTCCGACGTCCCGCTGCTGCAGTCGCTGCGCGCCCTCGCCACGGACCGCCACGAGACCTCCGTCGCCGACTTCGCCTCCTGCCTGAGCGCGGTGCTCGGCGAGGACGTACGCAAACCCGTGACCTTCCGGGACAACGGCTACCACACCCTGCTGACCGGGCTCGACGACGCCCGACTGCCCCACCTACCGATCACCGACCCCGCCGGGGTCGGCCTGTGGGTCTCCGCCACCGACGCGCCGCCACCCGACGAACTGTCGCGGCCGCTGGTCTGGTTCGTGCCCACGGCCGGTCCGGCCCCGGCCACACCAGCCGGTGTCGCGGCGCTGACCGCCGTGGAGCTGCTGCGCGTCCTCGCCCCGCCGCCGGCCGGTCTGCTGTCGGCGCCCGCCCACCGGCGGATCAACCTGCTGCGCCTGCTGGTCCCCCGGCTGGGCCCGTGCGCCCTGGCTTTCCCCGGCGCGGGCATCGCCCTCAACGGCGGCACCCCGCGCGAGGCGCTGGCCTGGCTCCTCGACCTGCACGCCGTGGTCCCCGACGCGGCCGGCGTGCACGCCCTGGACTACGAGTCCGAGGGCCATCCGCTGGTCATGCGGATGCTGCTGGACGAGGTGCTGCCGCAGCGGTCCGCCGACGGCCGGCTCGGCCACACCGGACTGGCCCTGGTCCGCACCCCCGAATTCCGGGCCCGGGTGCGTTCCGAGGTGATCGATGGGCTCCCCGCCGAGGAACGGGCCGCGCTGGGCCTGGCGTACGCCCTGCACCCGGAGGAGCCGTTCTGGGCCGCCGACATCCTGACCGATCTCCCGCTGGCCGGCCTGCCGGACGACTTCCCCCGGCGCTCCGGGCAGCTCTTCGACGCCGAGGAGGTCCTGGACCGGCTGTGCGGACAGGGTCTCCTGCGGCGCGTGGCGCTCCCCGACGGCACCAGCGGCTACCGCACCCTGCGGGCCGGCCTGGGCGCCCTGCTCTCCGAGGGCGCGAGCGAGCAGGCCGCCGCGGCTGTGGAAGTCCTGCTGCAGCGTCTGGAGGAGGCCAGGGCCTTCACCCGTGCCGCGGGCACCGAGAAGGCGGTGCGGCACCACGCGCACCAGGCCGACAACGACTTGGCGCTCATCTTGGCGAGTCTCGGTGCGCTCGGCGAGAAACTCGACGGCTCCGCGGCTGCCGAGGTGAACCGGGTCATGCAGATGCTGCCCCGACTCGGCGGGGAGCAGATCCGCACTGCGGTCTCCGGCCACCAGGCGCCGCCGACCCTGCACGACCTGGGCGAGCTGCTGCTCAAGGTCACCCGGGATGTCGAGTTCAACGAGGGCGTACGGATCACCTTCCGCAGCGAGCCGACCGGCGGGGCGCCGGTGCTGGCCGTACGCATCGGCCTGGAGACCGCGTTCGAGAACCTGATCCGCAACGCGGCCCAGGCGGTGCGCTCACTGCGGGCGGGCGGATCCGCGGACGCGGTCCGCGGCGGCCCGGACGTCGTGGTGCGGCTCCGGCGGCCCGACGAGGACGGCGGCCCGGCCGGGACCGGCAGGTGGTTCCAGGTGGACATAGAGGACACGGGGCCCGGGCTCACCGAGGAGGAACGGGAGTTGCTGCGCACAGGCGAGCACCTGTCCCGGCACGGCACCGGCGGCACCGGGCTGTCGGCCACGCGGGGGCTGCTACGGGAGGCCGGCGGGCGGCTCGACATCCTGGACCGCTCCCCGCTCGGCGGCGCCCATCTGCGGGTCCGGCTGCCCGTCGCGCGCTGACGGCGGCTGCTCGGCCCTCAGCCCGGGTACTGCTGGAGGAAGGCGCGCATCTCACGTTCCGCCTCCTCCACCGTGCCGTTCCGGAGGGTCCCGCGCACCCGGTCGGCAGCCTGGCGGCATCGTTGCAGCGCCGCGTTCCGGCCGCTGCCCCCGGCGTCCAGTTTCTCGTCGGCGCGCAGGGCCGCCCACTCCAGCCAGGTCTCGGCCCGCCTTCTGCGGTACTTCGGGTCCTGGGACACCAGGGCATCGGCGGCCGTCCTGATGACCGTCAGGTCGACCTGGGGCGTGCCCTTGTGGATGATGCCGACCAGGCGGTAACGGGCCCGCTGCACCAGGGTGCTGTCGTAGAGGTCGCCTGACGGCGGTGCCATGGTCATCAGCGAGGCCGGCACCTCGGTGTGGCGGGCCAGCCACGCCACGACCTCCAGGCCCCACCGGTCGTCCAGCCCCGGGGTCAGATGCAGGTCCACCAGCGCCCCGGCGAGCTGCCTCACCTCGGCCTCCCGATCGCGTTGCAACTGCCACCACTCGTTCAGCGAGCGGACGGTGAGACAGGAGAACCCGAAGCCCTCGAGCGCGCCCTCGATCAGGTCGGCCATCTGGTCCTCCACCACCAGAACGCGCCGCCGCTCGCCGGCCCGCAGCCGCTCCCGGACCGGGTCGCAGAGACGGTCACCGGGGAAGAAGTCCAGGAACCCTTCCAGGCCGTCGAGTTGGCGCAGGACCTCGGGGTCCGAACCGCCGAGCACCTCCAGCAGCCGGTCGCGGGACGTGAACACCGCGTTCCAGCGGTCGGGTTCGACCTGCGGGTGACAGACGCGCGGGTCACCGTGCCACAGGCCGATCAGCGGGGCGAGTTCCGCCGGGCCCGGTGGCCCGGGCAGATCGCGCAACTTCCCCACGCCCGAGATGAATTCTTCGGCGTCGACCCGGACCGCCTGCCGGTCGAGGGTGTACGGCCGGCCCTTGGCCCGCTTGGGCACCGGCAGCGTGGTCCGGCGCAGACTGCTGAAGTGCTGGGCCAGCGCCGCCTCGGAGGCGATCGCGGGGCGCCCGGCACCGTCACGGACCCACGCCATCACGTCCTGCTCCCGCACGCCGTACCGTAACCGCAGCGCCAGTACCACCAGCACCGCACCGGTGAGCCCGGCGGGCGTCTCCAGCGGTGTCCCGTCCCGCTCGACGGCGAGGTCTCCCAGGACCCGGATGCGCCACTGCTCCCCCATGTCTGTCATACGTCAATTGTGCCGCGGTCAACGCGCGCGTGCTGGTCGTACGTTGAGGTCGCTTTGAGCCCGCGCCCGGGGCTGGCGGAGAGGGGCCGCGGAAGCTCAGCGGACGAAGCGGGGAAAAACCGGCTGTGCCCGGGAGTCTCGTATCAACGGGGCGCAGCAGGCGCCTCCTCCCGGAAGGCAACCGCCGTGCATGACATCCGACTCACCCGCGACGAGCAGACCGTTCCCGGCAATGCTCTCGTCATCACGCCCATGGGCAACAAGACCCTCCGCAACGACGACACGTTCGACTTCGACTGGCACTTCCAGGAAGTCATCAGCCCGGTCGTCACGGAGGCCGGCATGACGCCGGTCCGCGCCGACAGCGTCTACGGCCCGGCCAACGTGCTGGACGTGGTGTGGCGCGGCATCCAGCAGGCCGAGGTCTGCATCGTCGACTTCTCCTGCCGGACGCCCAACGTGGCCATGGAGTACATGGCCGCCAAGCTGATCGGCAAGCGCATGATCTACCTCGCGCAGCACGCGGACGACATCCCCAGCGACGTCCGCGGACTGCGCCACATCCCGTACACCCCGCTGTACGCGGACATGGCCCGGATGCGGGCGGAACTGCGGCAGCAGCTGGAGGCGGTGCGCCTGGAGCCCGTCCAGGAGATGGCGCTGATCCCGCTGGCGACCGGCGGGGTCACCCCGGCCCGCGCCCAGGTCGTCAGCGTCTCCGCGGACTTCGCGGTGGTACGGGCCGCCGACGGCACCTTGGGGGTGCTCAGCGGCGAGGATGTCGACTGGTCGCGGATCGTCACCGACATGACCCGGTTCTGCACGGTGGGCGAGTGGCTGGACGGCGCCTTCGAGATGCTCCCGGCGGGCGGCACAAAGTACACGCTGCTCAGCGGCCAGCAGAACCCCTGGCGCCAGCTGGAGGCCACCCACCCGGTGGGACACACCTTCACCGGCACGGTGCACAGCGTGCGGCAGGCGGGGGTGTTCGTCCGGATCTCCGGGCCCGTCAACGGCCTGGTGCCGCGCAGCTCGCTGCCGGCCGGGACGGAGTTCACCCCGGGGAGCCAGGTGGAGGTGACGGTGCTGTCGGTGGAGAGCCGCCGGCGCCGGGCCACCCTGGCTCTGGCGCAGCGCAGGGCGCAGGGCCGGGGCCGGCCTGTGGTGCCCTTTCCGTCCTCCGGGGCGACGTCGGCCGGGACGGCGTCGCCCGGGGTGGCGCTGCAAGAGCGGCTGGAGGGCGAGGTGGTGAAGGTCGTCCCGGAGGGCCAGGGCGGCTATGTGCTGCTGCGGGTCGCCTGCCGTGAGCGCCCGGTGTTCCTGCACTGCTCCGCGATGAGCGGACAGCTGCGGCATGACCTCAACCACGGCGGGATCGAGCTCGGCGAGATCCTCGACCTCGAGGTGAGCAGCATCAACCTCCACCAGGACAAGGTCTGCGTCCGGGACGTCGAGCCCGAGGACGAGGCCAGGAACGAGGCCGAGGTCTCGCCCGACGAGGCCAAGGGCGGGCCGGAGGACCTTCCTCAGGCCGCCTGACCCCTCTCTCCCCTCCCCGGGGGCGCCGTGACACCACGGCGCCCCGGGGGCGCCCGGCCCCACAAGGCACACCCACCCCGAAGGAGAACCCGACATGTCGATCAACGCATCCCCCGGCGCATCCACCGACGAGACCCTGCTGGATCTGTACAAGCTGGTGGCCGAGATGGCCGACCGCATCTCGGTGCGCCGCGGCAAGGCGAACGCCTACTTCCTCGCCGTGCAGACCACCCTGGCGACGGTCGCCGCCGCGCTCCCGGCCACGCCGCTCACCGCGGCCGCCGAACTCGCCCTCGCCCTGCTGCTGTCCACCGTCTGGTGGCTGCAGCTGTGCTCGTACCGCGACCTCAACCGGGCGAAGTTCCGCACCGTCCTGGCCCTGGAGACCCGCCTCCCGGCGGCCCCCTACACCGACGAACAGGCGGCCCTGCCATCCCGGTTCCTCGAACTCGGCCGGACCGAACGCCTGGTCCCCTGGGCCTTCGCGGCCCTGCACTGCGCCGTCTTCGCCGCCCACATCGCCCCGGGCCTGCCGGGCGTTCCGGGCTGACGGATGCCGAGGTTGTACGGTCGCCCGGAGGCTGCCGGGCTGCCGCCATAGATCTCGGACTCGCGGGGAAGACCGCCTTCGTCACCGGCCGGACCATGTCTTCGTGCCCGTAGCCCGGACGCTCGCGGCCCGCTCCGCGGCCGGGAGCGGGACTCGCGAGGTTCCTCAGTGGACCTCGGCGGCCTGACTGGTCCAGGTGGCGTACATCTGGGTGTACTTGCCGTCGGCGGCGAGGAGCTGGTCGTGCGCACCGACCTCGACGATGCGGCCCTCGTCGACGACGACGATGCGGTCGGCCTTCATCGCGGTGGAGAGCCGGTGTGCGATCAGGATCGCGGTGCGGCCCTCCAGCAGCACGTCCAGGGCCTGCTCGAGCTTGGTCTCGGACTGGAGGTCCAGGTTGGACGTGGCCTCGTCCAGGACCAGCACCCGGGGCCGGGCCAGGAAGGCCCGTGCCAGGGCGACGAGTTGCCGTTCGCCGGAGGACAGCGACTGGCCCCGCTCCTGGACGACGGTGTCGAGGCCGTCGGGCAGCCGCTCGACCACGTCGACCAGGCCGACCACCCGCAGCGCCTCCCGGACCCGGTCGTCGGAGGCGTCCGGGACGGCGAAACGGATGTTGTCCCGGAGCGGCCCGGCGAACAGGAAGGGTTCCTGCGGAACGACGCCGATCTGCCGGCGGAGGGACTCTATCCGCACGTCCCGGAGGTCGCGCCCGTCGATGAGGATCCGGCCGGAGCCCGGGTCGTAGAACCGGGTGACCAGCTTGGCGAGGGTGGACTTGCCGGCACCGGTCGGACCGACGAACGCCACGGTCTCACCGGCCCGGATGTCCAGCGACACATCGGAGATCACCGGCCGGTCGGGAACATAGCCGAACGTGACGTCCTCGAAGACGATCTCACCCTCGACCTTCGGCAGGTCGACGGCTCCGGGGGCCTCCTCGACCTCCGCCCGGGTGCTCAGGAGCTGCCTCAGCTTCACGATCGACGACTGCCCCTGCTGGTACGTGTTGTAGAGCTGCACCAGTTGCTGGATGGGCTGGAAGAAGGCGCCCAGGGAGAGCAGGAACGCCACCAGCTCGCCGATGGTCAGCTCCCCGTCGGCGACCATGCCGGCACCGATGGCCAGCAGCGCGAGCTGTCCCGCGACACCGACGACCTGGGTGCTGGGCGTGTAGATCGAGTTGATCCGCCCGGTGCGGACGTTGGCGTCGTAGTACGTGCCGGTGACCTGCCGGTGGTGCTCGGAGTTGTGCCGCTGCCGGTTGTGCGGCCGAGATGCCGGTCACCTGGTAGGAGTGCGGGCCGCCGCGCGATCGTCTGCAAGGGGCGTGGCCGCCGCGGAGCGCGGCGGCCACGCCGGCCCAGGACCGACCGAGAGAAATGACAACCTCGGGTTGACACCACCCGACTGACAACCTATGGTTGACACCATGACGCAGATCACTCCGCCGGTCAAGCTCGACGAGCTCATCACGGCGATCACCGAGAACCACACCACCGCCCTCGACCAGCTCAGCGGCGCCATCCTGCTGGCCGACCACATCGGCGAGGTCGCCGACCATCTCATCGGCCACTTCGTCGACCAGGCCCGTCGCTCCGGCGCGTCCTGGACCGACATCGGCCGCAGCATGGGCGTCACCCGGCAGGCAGCCCAGAAGCGGTTCGTCGGCAAGCCCGACGCCAAGCCGTCGAATGCCTTCGAGAAGTTCTCCCAGCCCGCCCGCAGCGCGATCATCGCCGGCATGAACGAGGCCAAGGCGGCCGGCAACGCCGAGATCGTCCCGGCGCATGTCCTCCTCGGCCTGCTCGGCACCGAGGGCAGTGCGGTCGGCGCCCTGCTGGCGCAGGGCATCGACCTCGACCAGGCGCGGGACACGGCGGTGGCCGCCCTGCCGCCGCGCAGTGACGCCGATCCGGTGCTGATCCCGTACGACGCCCGCGCGAAGAAGGCGCTGGAACTGGCGTCGCGAGTGGCCCTCCGCCTCGACCAGGACAACGTCAGCACCGGCCACGTGCTGCTGGGGCTGCTGGAGGAGGAGGACGGCGCCGGGGTCCTGGCCTCGCTGGGCGTCGACACGGCGGCGGCCGAGCGTTTCGTGGCGGAAGCCGCCGACGAATCGTCCGTCGCCTCGTAGCGGAAACCGACCGCGTCCGTCCGCGGACGTCGGCTGACAGCGGCGGACTCCCGGAATGGGAACGGCACGGGAACCGAACGGTTACGGAACGGGAGCTCCGGGCGAGGTGGAGCCTGTCAAAGGTGACACCCCACCCGGATGTCCTCGCGCCCCGCGCCGACCCCCTGCCGGACGCGGCCCGTCGCGCCCTGTGCGCTGTGAACCGCCTACCCGGGTGCGATGGCGGCCGGACCTCCCGCGGAGGATCGGATCCCGTCTCCCTTTCCCGACCCCGTACATGCGGAGAGTGGTGTGATGGCTTTCGACCGGACGCGGATCTTCGGCCTTCGGCGCTTACGGAGGGCACGTCAACGCAAGACCGCGGTGGGAAGCCTCGCACCGGCGGCCTCCCTGACCGCGCCGCGCCGGCCGGCCGGCGCGCGTACGGGAGCGCCGGTCTGATGGCGACGCCGGGTACCGACGGCCGTGTCGCTCTCGTCACCGGCGCTTCGGGAGCGCTCGGCGCCGCCGTGGCACGGGTCCTCGACCACCGTGGCTACCGGCTGGCGTTGCACTACACCAGCGGTGAGGACCGGGCCCGCAAGGCAGCGGCCGAGCTCAGCGGGCCGAGCACCCTCGTGCGGGCGGACGTCGCCGACTGGGCTGCCACCCGGGACATGGTCGACCGGGTACGCGCTGAGCTGGGAGGCATCAGCGTCCTCGCCGTCAATCTGATCGGCACCTTCCATACCTGCCGGGCGGCACTCCCGGACATGCTGCGGGGCCGCTGGGGACGCATCATCAACGTCGTCTCGCCCGCCGGCCTCCTCGGCAGCCGGGGCCAGACGGCGTACTCGGCGGCCAAGGCCGGTGTGCTGGGGATGACCCGGAGCCTGGCCCTGGAGTGCGGGCGGTTCAATGTGACGGTCAACGCGCTGTCACCCGGCCTCATGGCCACCGCGCTCACTGAGGAGCTGCCGGCCGAGGTCAGCGCCACGCTCGTGGCGCGGACCGCGTTCGGCCGCATGGGCACGCCCGACGAGGTGGCCCGTGGCATCGAACTGCTGCTGGACGCCGACTACATGACCGGTCAGGTGCTGTCCATCGACGGAGGCATGTCGATCTCGTGACCGCCGTGCCGGACGGCCACCCCGCGCGCCCCGCTAGGAGTTCCCCGGAGCCTTCCGCGTGCGAAGTCCCGTCACCGGAACCGGACCTGACTGCGGAGGCACAAGCATCCCCTCCAGCCCGTACTGAAACCGAGGAAGGACCACGACATGAACAACCCCCGCCGCATCGTCATCGGAAGCTCGGTCCGGATGGCCACGGCAGGGGACGGTCCGTGTGCACGCGGCCGCCTATGCCCATCACATGGGGGGCGAGCCTTACGGGCATTCAGCATCCTGCGCATCTCCCACGCCGAAATGCCGGATCTCGCGGGCGAGTTGAAGTCGGCGCCCCCGACGACTGGCTGATCGTCGCCAGCGACGTCGGTGAGTCTGTACGACTACACATTCCTGGCCCTGGTCAATCACTGGCCGCTGACACGCTGCCCCATCAGGAGCTTGATGCGGCAATTCGGCATGGTGCGCACCGCACACTGGCACACCCACTTCGATGTACGGACCTGCGTTACGGGCTTCTACACCTCTCCCGCAACACCGTCTACGACGGCGTGCCGTTCGAAGAAGTACCCCTCAGCCACCCGCGGGAGTGGCGCCGCTTCGGGCCGTGCCTCGACCTGGCTCAGCAGGTCCTGCACCGGCCCGACACCACCACGTACGCGAACACGGAAACCGTCGCATGATCGACTCCCTCTTGCCCCCCGCCGCCCGCGCCGTTCAGTCCTTCACCCATCGGCTGGACATCACTCTGTCCCCTCAGGAAGAGGCGCTCATCGCCAGAGCCGTCCCGAAACGGCGCAACGAGTTCACCACCGTCCGCGCCTGCGCCCACGAGGCGCTGGCCGCGCTCGGCCTGGCTCCGGTTCCGTTGCTCCCGGACGAGCGGGGCGCCCCGGGCTGGCCGCCCGGGGTCGTCGGCAGTATGACGCACTGCGCAGGCTACGGTGCCGCCGCGGTGACCCACGCCCATGAGATTACCGCGCTCGGCATCGACGCCGAGCCCAACTCCCCGCTTCCGGAAGGGATACTGGAGGCCATAACCCGCCCCGAGGAACGCTCCGCCCTGGCCTCACTTGCCGCCCTACCCGCCGCGGCGGCCGGGCCCGCATGGGACCGTCTCCTGTTCAGCGCCAAGGAGTCCGTATACAAGGCGTGGTACCCGGTGACCCGCCGCTGGCTGGACTTCCAGCAGGCGTTCCTCGAACTCGCCCCAGACGGCACGTTCACCGCCCGCGTCCTCGTCCCCGCCCCGCCCGAACTCGCCTGTGTGCACGGACGTTGGGCCGCCGACAGCGGCCATGTGCTCACAGCCGTGGCCGTGGAGCAGGTGTAGGGGCCTCGCCGCCGGCTCCGGTTGACCAGTGGGCGAGCCCGCAGGGCTGGCAGAAGGCCCGCGAACGGGAGCCATCGGCAAGATGGGCCGGCCGCAGCTCGCGCCCCGCCCACGCACGACCGTCAGCCCACGCTCCCAGCCGGTCCTCTCCGCGATCACAGCGATCGGCATCATCCGAGTCCGTTTCAACAATTCCCAAATCACGGACTCCACCGCGTCCACCGCCGAACCCTCCCCAGCCCGCCGGTAGTGCGGCGGCCGGTCCGGTGCCAGCGCCCTCAGCAGGGTGTTCCTGGAAGTCCCCAGTTGCCGGCCCACCGCCCAGGCCGACAGCCCCTCAGACTGCTGTAGCCGATAGATCTCAGCCCAGTCCTCCACGTCGAACATGCGTCAAGATCTCGCATCCAACGCACGTAACGCCCATCATGCACGCTCGGAGAAACAGCAGGTCAGCTGCCCTTCTCGGCAGGCTCAAGGATCGCGACACACTCGACATGGTGGGTCATCGGAAACAGGTCGAACGCCCGCAGTGTGCGCGGCTTGTAGCCGCTCTCGCGGAAGTACGCCAGGTCCCGCGCCAGCGCCGCCGGATCGCAGGCCACGTACGCGATGCGGCGGGCGCCCAGGGACGCGAGGTGCCTGACCGTCTGCTTGCCGGCGCCCGCGCGCGGCGGGTCGAGGACGATCAGGTCCACCTCGGTGATCCGGGTACGCGGCAGGACCTGCTCCACCTTGCCCTGTTCGATGCGGACGCGGTCGAAGTCCTGGAGGTTGTGGCGGGCGTCCTCCACCGCGCGCTTGCCCGACTCGATGCCGAGCACCGCGCCCTTCTCGCCCACCCGGTCCGCGAGGGCCCCGGCGAACAGGCCCACGCCGCAGTACAGGTCGAGTGCCATGTCGCCCTTGCGAGGCAGCAGACCCTGCATCACGGCCTTCACCAGCACGTCCGCTGCCTGCGGGTGCACCTGCCAGAAGCCGCCCATGCCGACGCGGTACGTGCGCTCGTCCGCGCGCTCGCGGACGAAGGCGCGGCCGTGGACGCGGTGCACTCCCCCGTCCTTCTCGTCCACGCGCAGCACGGAGACGGGCTTGTCCAGTTCGACCAGGGGCAGCCGCCCGCCGGGGCGCGGGGTGAGAATGACCTGGCGGTCGTTCGAGCCGGTCGCCGCGATCGCCTCGACCGTGGCCATCTGCGGCCACTCCCGCTTCTCGACGCCCAGTTCGCTGACGCCCGGCGCCGCGATCATGCAGTGCTCGATGGGCTGGACGTCGTGCGAGCGGTGCTTGCGCAGTCCGGCCCGGCCTTCGGCGTCGATCGCGTACTGAACGCGCGTGCGCCATGCGGGCACCTCGCCGGCCGGGACCTTGTCGCCCGGCGCCGGCATCACGGTGCCGTCCCAGCCGGCCTCCTCGGGCGTCAGGCCCGCGAGGCGCTTCAGCTGTTCGGCGACGACCTCGCCCTTGAGGCGCCGCTGCGCACCCGGCTTGGCGTGCTGCCAGTCGCAACCGCCGCACTTGCCGGGTCCGGCGTAGGGGCACGGGGCCTCGACGCGGTCCTTGGACGCCTCCAGGACGCGCACCGCGTCGGCGCGCAGGAAGCGGGAGTCCTCCTCGCCCTCCGTGACCCGGGCGACGACCTTCTCGCCGGGGAGCGCGTGCCGGACGAACAGCACGCGACCCTCGTCGGTGCGGGCGATGCAGTGGCCGCCGTGCGCCACGGGACCGACCTCGACCTCGTACTCCTCCCCGATCAGCGAAGAATCAGGTGCGTTCTGCATGACGAGGTGACTCCAGAGGTGAGACGGGGGCTGCCGGAGCGGCAGCCCACCAGTCTACGTGGCCCGCAGCTCAGCTCTTGGCGGCCGGCTGCTTGGGGCGCTCGTCGACCGGACCGCGGCGCACCGAGCCGGGCGCGTTCCACTCCTGGCGCTTCCTGGCCCGCTTCTTCGCGACCTCGGAGGACTGGAGCTGGTACGGCACCGAGGTCACCATCACGCCGGGCGTGAACAGCAGCCGGCCCTTGAGACGCAGGGCGCTCTGGTTGTGCAGCAGGTGCTCGTACCAGTGGCCGACGACGTACTCGGGGATGATCACGCTGACCGCGTCCCGCGGGCTCTCGCGGCGGAGGCTCTTGACGTATTCGATGACCGGGCGGGTGACCTCGCGGTACGGGGAGTCGAGGATCTTCAGCGGGACGTTGATGCCGCGCCGCTCCCACTCGGCCTGCAGCGCCTTGGTCTCGGCCGGGTCGACGTTGATGCTCAGCGCCTCCAGCTTGTCGGAGCGCATCAGCTTGGCGTACGCGACGGCGCGCAGCGTCGGCCGGTGGACCTTGGACACCAGGACGATCGAGTGGACACGGGAGGGGCGCACGCTGTCGTCGCTCGGCTCGTCGGGTGCGGCGATCTCCTCGGCGACCCGGTCGTAGTGCTTGCGGATCGCGGTCATCGTTCCGTAGAAGATCACCATGCCGAGCAGGGCGACCCAGGCGCCGTGCGTGAATTTGGTGGCGAGGACGACCACCAGCACCAGGCCCGTGAAGAAGGCGCCGAAGGTGTTGATCGCGCGGGAGCGGATCATGTGGCGGCGCTTGGCCTTGTTCCGCTCCGTCCTCAGGTGCCGGTTCCAGTGCCGGACCATGCCGGTCTGGCTGAGCGTGAAGGAGACGAAGACGCCGACGATGTAGAGCTGGATCAGCTTGGTGGAGTCGGCCCCGTAGATCCAGACGAGAAGTATGGCCGCGCCGGCGAGCAGCACGATGCCGTTGGAGAAGGCGAGCCGGTCACCGCGGGTGTGCAGCTGACGCGGCAGGTAGCGGTCCTGCGCGAGGATCGAGCCGAGGAGCGGGAAGCCGTTGTACGCGGTGTTCGCGGCCAGGAACAGCACGAGGGCGGTGGCGGCGGCGAGCAGCACGAAGAAGAACGTCCCGTCGCCGAAGACGGCGGCGGCGACCTGTGAGATCACCGGGTGCTGGACGTAGTCGGCGCCGACCGGGGCTCCGTCGACGACCAGGTCCGTGGCGGGGTGCTCGGCCATCTTGACGTCGGTGGCCATGGCGAGGCCGATGATGCCGCAGAACATGGTGACGGCCAGGCCGCCCATGAGCAGCAGCGTGGTCGCGGCGTTCCTGCTCTTGGGCTTGCGGAAGGCGGGGACGCCGTTGCTGATCGCCTCGACGCCGGTGAGCGCCGCACAGCCGGAGGAGAAGGCGCGCAGCAGGAGGAAGACGAGCGCGAAGCCGGCGAGGCCCTGGTGTTCGGGCTTGATCTCGTAGTCGGCGGTCGGTGCGCGCATGGTGTCGTCGAGGACGATGCCCTTGAAGGCGCCCCAGAGGATCATGATGAAGACGCCGGCGACGAAGACGTACGTCGGGATCGCGAAGAGCTTGCCCGACTCCTTCACGCCGCGCAGGTTCATCAGCGTCAGCAGCACGATGATGACGATGGCGCTGAGCACCTTGTGCTCGACGACGAACGGGACGGCCGAGCCGAGATTCTCCACGCCGGAGGAGATGGAGACGGCGACGGTCAGGACGTAGTCGACGAGCAGCGCGCTGGCGACGGTGAGGCCGGCCTTCGGGCCGAGGTTGGTGTTGGCGACCTCGTAGTCGCCGCCGCCGCTCGGGTAGGCGTGGACGTTCTGCCGGTAGGAGGCGACGACCGTGAACATCAGCACCACGACCGCCGCGGCGATCCAGGGACTGAAGTGGTACGCCGACACACCCGCGATGGACAGGACCAGCAGGACTTCGCCAGGGGCGTACGCCACAGAGGAGAGCGGGTCGGAGGCGAAGACGGGGAGTGCAACGCGCTTGGGGAGGAGTGTCTCCCCCAGCCTGTCGCTGCGCAGCGCCCGGCCGATCAGGATCCGTTTGGGCACGTCGGTCAGTTTGGACACGGGGAGGATCGTAAGCGTTCGAAATGAGTCATGCCCACTTCCCACCCGGGCCTTAACGGAATCCTGTCTCCCCGTGACACCCGGGACCAAGGGGCGACCGCGCGTGTTTAGCTAGGGCAGCGGTCTGAGACCCTGGAGGGCCCTGACAGCGAGACAGGATCAGTGACAGCCGGAAGGACGGTCGTGCACATCGTCATCATGGGGTGCGGGCGAGTGGGAGCCGCCCTCGCGCAGACCCTGGAGCAGCAGGGGCACACGGTCGCCGTCGTCGACCAGGACCCCACGGCCTTCCGTCGCCTGGGATCGGGATTCGGCGGCCGCCGCGTCACCGGAGTCGGCTTCGACCAGGACACCCTGCGCGAGGCGGGGATCGAGGAAGCGGGCGCGTTCGCCGCGGTCAGCAGCGGCGACAACTCGAACATCATCGCGGCCCGGGTGGCGCGGGAGATGTTCGGCATCGAGAACGTGGCCGCGCGCATCTACGACCCGCGCCGCGCGGAGGTCTACCAGCGCCTGGGCATTCCGACGGTCGCGACGGTCCGCTGGACCGCCGACCAGATGCTGCGGCGGCTGCTGCCGTCCGGCGCGGAGCCGCTGTGGCGTGATCCGAGTGGCGGGGTGCAGCTGGCGGAGGTCCACACGTCGCCGGCATGGATCGGCCACAAGGTCAGCAGGCTGCAGGAGGAGACGGGCGTACGTGTCGCGTTCCTCACCCGGCTGGGCGAAGCAGTGCTGCCGACGTCGCAGACCGTCTTGCAGGAGGGCGACCTCGTGCACGTGATGATGCGTACGGACGAGATCGCGAAGGTCGAGGCGGCCTTCGCGGAGGGTCCTGAGGAGGGCGGTCACTGATGCGGGTGGCTATTGCGGGCGCCGGCGCGGTGGGGCGTTCCATCGCGGGCGAGTTGCTGGAGAACGGGCACGAGGTCCTCCTGGTCGACAAGGCCCCGACCGCCATCTCGGTGGAGCGGGTGCCGCAGGCAGAGTGGCTGCTGGCCGACGCGTGCGAGATCACGTCGCTGGACGAGGCGGCGCTGCAGCGCTGCAACGTGGTGATCGCGGCGACGGGCGACGACAAGGTGAACCTGGTCGTGTCGCTGCTCGCGAAGACGGAGTACGGGGTGCCGCGGGTCGTCGCGCGGGTGAACAACCCCAAGAACGAGTGGCTCTTCAACGAGTCCTGGGGCGTGGACGTGGCCGTGTCCACCCCGCGTCTGATGTCGGCGCTGGTGGAGGAGGCGGTGAGCGTGGGCGACCTGGTGCGTCTGCTGCGCTTCAGCCACGGCGACGCGAACCTGGTCGAGCTGACGCTGCCGCCGGAGTCGGCGCTGGCGGGTACGCAGGTGGGCGACGTGGCATGGCCGGAGGACACCTCCCTGGTCACGATCATCCGCGGCCCCCGGGTCCTGACCCCGAGCACGGAGGAGACGCTGGAGGCGGGCGACGAACTGCTGTTCGTGGCGGCCCAGGCGCGCGAGGAGCAACTGGAGGACCTGCTCTCCGTCCGCCGCGAGTCCTGACGACCCGGCGGCACCCTCGCGCATACGGGACGGCCCGGAACCGATCGGTTCCGGGCCGTCCCGTATGCGCGAGCCGTTGAGGCTACGCGTCGCCGCCGTGGGTCTGTGCCGCCGCCTTGCGGGCCTTCTCCGCCCGTTCCTCCGCCTCCATCTCCGCGAAGACGTCGATCGGCGGCGGCGCCTTCGCCAGGAACAGCCAGGTCAGGTACACGGCCAGCAGGAACGGCGGGATCTTGAGAGTGACCAGGACCCAGCCCAGCTGCGTCGTGTCCGCCCACCAGTACAGCGGGAACAGGATCGCGCACTTGGCGAGCAGGATCAGGCCCCAGGCCCAGCTGGCCTTCGCGTACGCCTTCTTGCGGCCGGGGTTGCGGGTGCGCCAGGAGAGGTTCTCCTTGAACACCGGGCCGAGAATCAGACCGATCAGCGGCACGCCCGCCAGTGTCGTGATGATGTACGCCAGCGCGAGCCCGAGCGTGTAGAGCATGCCCGGCAGGTAGAAGTCCTTCGCGTTGCCGGTCATCATCGCGAAGACGACACCGAAGGCCACGCCGAAGACGCCGCTGAAGGCGTGCTTCACGGTGTCCTTGCGCACCAGCCGCACGGCCACCAGCACCAGCGAGACCGCGAGCGCGGCGATCGCCGAGATGTGCAGGTCCTTGTTGATCGTGTAGATCGTGACGAAGAGCAGGCCCGGCAGGACCGTCTCCACCATGCCGCGCACGCCGCCGAACGCCTCGAACAGCGCCGCCTCGGTGACCGCCTTCGCATCGGCGGGGCCCTGCGCGCTGTCCTTCTGCTGGTCGTTCGTCGTGGGGGTCGGCTTGTCGACAGACGTCACCGGCTACTCCTGTCCGAGCGGTCGGAGTTCGTATTTGGGATTGAACAGCACCCGGCGGCCGTGGCTCATCGAGATCCGGCCGGACGCGATCAGCCTGCGCCCCGGCTCGATGCCCACGATGGACCGGCGGCCGAGCCAGACGACGTCGAGCGGGGCCGTGCCGTCGAAGAGCTCCGCCTCCAGCGCGGGCACACCGGCCCGCGGACGAAGGGTGACGGTGCGCAAGGTACCAGTGACCCGGACTATCTGGCGGTCACCGCAGTCGCTGATACGGGTGCACCCCGACGCCTGGGCGTCCTCCTGGAGCTCCTCCGACTCGAGATCCTGCTGCGAGCTGGAGAGCCGGTCGAGCATGCGGCGGAAGCGGCCGGCGGGTTTCGACGCCCTGTTGTCCTTCGCCGCGTTCTCCGGACGGGGTACAGCACTCATACAGAAAGCCTACCGGCCCCCGCAGGGGCCGGATCAACGTTCGAAGCGGTACCCCATGCCGGGCTCGGTGACGAAGTGCTTCGGGTGCGAGGGGTCGGCCTCCAGCTTGCGGCGCAGCTGCGCCATGTAGACCCGGAGGTAGTTGGTCTCCGTCCCGTACGAAGGGCCCCATACCTCCTGGAGCAGCTGCTTCTGGCTGACCAGGCGGCCGGTGTTGCGGACGAGGACCTCCAGCAGATGCCACTCGGTGGGCGTGAGACGTACGTCGCGTCCGTCGCGGTTCACCTTCTTCGCCGCGAGGTCGACGGCGAAGGTCGCGGTCTCGACGGTGACCACCTCCTCGCCGCTGCCGACGGGCTCGGCCCTGCGGACGGCGGCACGCAGCCGGGCCAGTAGTTCGTCCATGCCGAAAGGTTTGGTGACGTAGTCGTCGGCGCCGGCGTCGAGCGCCTCGACCTTCTCGTCCGAGGAGTGGCGCGCGGAGAGCACCAGGATCGGCACCCTGGTCCAGCCGCGCAGACCCTTGATGACCTCGACGCCGTCCATGTCGGGAAGGCCGAGGTCGAGAACGACGACGTCGGGGTGACGGGCGGCGGCGATGTCGAGCGCGGTCGCGCCGTCGGGGGCCGAGTCCACCTCGTACTTGCGCGCCTTCAGGTTGATGACGAGGGCGCGGACGATCTGCGGCTCGTCGTCGACCACGAGCACCCGGGTCATACCGGTCCGCCTTTCTGCTGAGTGGGCTGGGAGGGCTGGGTCTGCTGCGCGGGCCGAGGGGCCTGGCCGGGCAGGCGGGCGCCGGGCGCGCCGCGCGGCGTCATGTCGCCGCCCGCGCGGGCAGTCCGGCGGTGCCCTTGCTGCCGTGTCCCGGAGCGGCGCACAGGGTGAGCACCATGGTCATGCCGCCGCCGGGGGTGTCCTCGGCGGTGAGCGTGCCGCCCATGGACTCGACGAAGCCCCGGGCGACGGCGAGGCCGAGGCCGACGCCGGCGCCGCGCGGGGCGTCGCCGTAGCGCTGGAACGGCTCGAAGATGCGGTCCTTCTCCTCGTCGGGCACTCCGCTGCCGCGGTCGGCGACCCGCAGTTCGACCCGTTCCCCGAGAGCGCTGGCCGCGACGGTGACGGGGGTGCCGGCGGGGCTGTACTTGACGGCGTTCTCGACGATGTTGGCCACCGCCCGCTCCAGCAGCCCGCGGTCGACGGCCACCATGGGCAGCGACTCGGGGATGTCGAGGACCACGCTCTCCGGCGGTACGCCGGCCAGGGCGAGCGGGATCACCTCGTCGAGACTCGTCTCGCGGATCAGCGGGGTGACGGTGCCGGTCTGCAGGCGCGACATGTCGAGCAGGTTGCCGACCAGGTGGTCGAGCCGGTCCGCGCCGTCCTCGATGCCGGCGAGCAGCTCGGCCTCGTCCTCCTTGGACCAAGCAACGTCGTCGGACCGGAGCGAGGAGACCGCCGCCTTGATCCCCGCGAGCGGGGTGCGCAGGTCGTGGCTGACGGCGGCGAGCAGTGCGGTGCGGATGCGGTTGCCCTCGGCGAGCGCCCGGGCCGCCTCCGCCTCTCCCACCAGGCGCCGGCGGTCGACGACGACCGCGGCCTGGGTGGCGAACGCGGCGAGCACCCGGCGGTCCTCGGCGGGCAGTACGCGGCCGGAGAGGGCCAGCGCCATGTGGTCGCCGACGGGCATGTCCACGTCCGCGTCTTCGGGGCGGGCCGCGGGATCGGGTCCGGCGCTCGCCGTGCACGTCCACGGCTCGATGCCGCCGGCGCGTTCCAGGAGGGCCACGGACTCCATCGCGAAGGTCTCCCGGACCCGTTCGAGGAGCGCGTCGAGCGCGGTCTCGCCGCGCAGCACGCTGCCGGCGAGGAAGGAGAGGATCTCCGACTCCGCCCGCAGCCGGGCAGCCTGATGGGTGCGGCGGGCGGCGAGGTCCACGACGGAGGCGACCGCCACGGCCACCGCGAAGAAGACCACGATGGCGACGAGGTTGTGCGGCTCGGCGATGTCGAGGGTGTGGGTGGGCTGCGTGAAGTAGTAGTTGAGCAGCAGTGATCCGACGGCGGCGGAGGCGAGCGCGGGCAGCAGCCCGCCGATCAGTGCCGCCGTGACCGTGAGGAAGAGGAACAGCAGGACGTCGTTGGCGAGGCCGGGGCCGTTCTCCATGCCCGTCAGCACCAAGGCGAGCAGCACGGGCGCGACGACGCCGGCGGCCCAGCCCGCCGCGATCCGGGAGCGGCCGAGCCGGGCGCCGCGGGCCCCGGGCAGGCCGCGCCCCTTGCCGGCCTCGTCGTGGGTGACGATGTGGACGTCGAGGTCGGGCCAGGAGTCGCGGGCCACAGTAGCCCCGACGCCGGGGCCGAAGAGGTACTGCCAGGACTTGCGGCGGCTGGAGCCGAGGACGATCTGGGTGGCGTTGACCCCGCGCGCGAACTCCAGCAGCGCGGACGGCACGTCGTCGCCGATCACGTGGTGGAAGGAGCCGCCGAGGTCCTCGACCAGCGTGCGCTGGACGGCGAGTTCCTTGGGGGACGCGGAGGTCAGCCCGTCGCTGCGGGCGATGTAGACGGCGAGGATCTCGCTGCCCGAGCCCTTGGCCGCCATCCGGGACGCGCGCCGGATCAGGGTGCGGCCCTCGGGTCCGCCGGTGAGACCGACGACGATGCGTTCGCGTGCCTGCCAGGTGGAGCGGATGTTGTGCTCGCCCCGGTACTGCTGGAGGTATTCGTCGACCCGGTCGGCGAGCCAGAGCAGGGCCAGCTCGCGCAGTGCGGTGAGGTTGCCGGGGCGAAAGTAGTTGGACAGGGCGGCGTCCACCCGGTCCGGCTTGTAGATGTTGCCGTGCGCCATCCTGCGGCGCAGCGCCTGAGGTGCCATGTCGACGAGTTCGATCTGTTCGGCTCTGCGGACCACCTCGTCGGGGACCGTCTCCCGCTGCGGTACACCGGTGATCGAGTCGACGACATCCCCGAGGGATTCGAGGTGCTGGATGTTGACGGTCGATATGACGTCTATGCCGGCGGCGAGCAGCTCCTCGACGTCCTGCCAGCGCTTGGCGTTGCGGGAGCCCGGCACGTTGGTGTGGGCGAGTTCGTCGACGAGGGCGACAGCGGGGCGGCGCTCCAGCACGGCGTCGACGTCCATCTCGGCGAAGACGGCGCCGCGGTGGGTGATCTCGCGGCGCCGCACCTGCTCCAGTCCGTGGAGCAGCGCCTCGGTGCGCGGCCGGTCGTAGGGCTCCACGAACGCGACGACGCAGTCCGTGCCGCGTTCCACGCGGCGGTGCGCCTCGGAGAGCATCGCGTACGTCTTGCCGACTCCGGGCGCCGCACCCAGGTAGATCCGAAGCTTGCCGCGTCCCATGGCCCCATTGTCTTCTCTGTGCCGCATCAAGCGGCGGCGTCGGCCGCTGCCCGCGCAGCGTCGACCCTACGTCGAACCGAGGGGGTGAAAGGGACGCCGGAGGACTCCCCGGAGCGTATTGACGTGATTCTGACGCGCCCCGGCCTGTGCCGGCCGCGGCCCGTCAGTGCTCGACGATCTCGCCGTCGCGCAGTTCCAGCACCCGGTCCGCGAGGTCGAGCAGCTGGGCGTCGTGCGTGGCGACCAGGGCGGTGACCCCCTCGCTGCGCACGACGGCGCGCAGGAGCTCCATCACCGAGAGCCCGGTCTCGGCGTCCAGCTGGCCCGTCGGTTCGTCGGCGATGAGCAGGGCGGGGCGGTTGGCGAGGGCCCTCGCGATGGCGACGCGCTGCTGCTGCCCGCCGGAGAGCTCGCCGGGGCGCTGCGCCGCGTGGTCGGCGAGGCCGACGAGGGCGAGCATCAGCTGAACCCGCTCCTCCCGCTCGCGCGGATCCGCCTTGCGCAGGCGCAGGGGCACGCCCACGTTCTCGGCCGCGCTCAGAATCGGGATCAGGCCGAAGGACTGGAAGATGAAGCCGATCCGGTCCCGGCGCAGCTCCAGGAGACCGTTCTCACCGAGCCCCGACAGGTCGATGCCGTCGACGGTGATCCGGCCCTCGTCCGGGGAGTCGAGTCCGCCGACGAGGTTGAGGAGCGTTGTCTTGCCGGAGCCCGAGCGGCCCTTGAGGGCGACGAGTTCGCCGCGGGGGATCTCGAAGGAGACGCCGCGGAGCGCGTGCACGGCCGCGGCGCCGGTGCCGTACGACCGGCGCAGGTTCTCCACCCGCACCATCGGTGCGCCGGCCCGGTCACCGATGACGGCGGTGCCGCCGTGCGCGCTGCTGCTCTCGGTCATGCGTTCCCCCGTACGTCCTGATCGTCCGGGCCACAGTATGTGCAGGGGCCATGCGCACGGGCAACGGCCGTGCGCGCAAAGGCGCGTGGGCCGCGGCTCCCTCGGAGGGGAATCGCGGCCCACGCGCCCTTGTACGTCGTGTCAGCGGACCTCGGTGATCTCGGGTCCGCGCTGGAGCTGGCCCATGCCTCCGGAGAAGCGGGATCCCTCCTGCTCCTCCTGCTGGACGCCCTCGGGCACCATCTGGGCATCGTCCGGCAGCTTGAGGACGATCGGGTCGCGGGGCGCCATCGGGCCGTCGCCGCGCACGACGACGGTGTCCCGGAAGATCTGCTCCAGCAGACCGGCGGCCTGCGGCTGCACCGCGGCCTGCCCGGAGATCACGCCGCGCAGGAACCAGCGGGGGCCGTCGACACCGACGAAGCGGACGAGCTGTACGCCGCCCGTGCCGTCGGGCAGCTGCACGGGCACCTGTGCCCGCAGCTCCCAGCCGAGCGGACCCTCGACCTCGTCGATGATCCCGCCCTGCTGCGTGATGCCGGAGGCGATCTCCTCGCGGACCTCGCCCCAGATGCCTTCCTTCTTGGGCGCCGCGAAGGCCTGCAGCTGGATGGCGCTGTCGCGCAGCACGACCGTGGCGGCGACGATCGCGTCGCCGGCGACCTCGACGCGCAGCTCCATGCCCTCCACCCCGGGCACGAAAAGTCCGCCCAGGTCGACCCTGCCGTCGCCGGGCCTGGAGACCTCGGAGACGTCCCAGGGGCCGTCGGGCCGGGGCGCCGGGGGAAGGTTCACCCTGCGGGGCGCGCTCTCCTCGGCATCGGTGCCGAGCTCGTCCGACTGGTCGGCGACTCGCTCGGCCTCGCCCGCCGCCGTGTCCCCGGCGGAACCACTCTTCTTGCGACGTCCGAACACGTCACTGTCCTTCCCGGTCGGATACGACCGAAGCGTATCGATTCCCACCCGTAGTGCCGTCCACGGCGGCGTGACCGCCGGTGGACCCGAAGCCCCCCTCGGCCCGCGCCGAGCCGGGAAGCTCCGCCACCTCGTGGAAGCGCACCTTCTCGACCTGCTGGACGACCAGTTGGGCAATCCGGTCGAACCTTTCGAACCGCACGCTCTCACGCGGGTCCAGATTGACCACGATCACCTTGATCTCCCCACGGTACCCGGCATCCACCGTCCCCGGGGCATTCACGAGGGCCACTCCGCAGCGCGCGGCGAGACCCGAGCGCGGATGCACGAAGGCCGCGTAGCCGTCGGGCAGCGCGATGGACACTCCCGTGGGCAGGACGGCGCGTTCGCCGGGCGCCAGCTCTACTGCCTCGCAGGTCACGAGATCGGCGCCGGCGTCGCCGGGGTGTCCGTACGCCGGGAGCGGGACCTCGGGGTCCACACGGCGGATCAGTACGTCGACGGGTTCACGCATCAGGGGTTCACCTCGAAGGCGCGGGCGCGCCTGATCTGGTCGGGGTCGGCCATGGCGGCCCGGATCTCCTCGGCACGGCCGTTGTCGATGAAGTGGTCGACCTTGACCTCGATGAACAGCGCACCCGCACGGACGGCCACCGGTCCGTCCGGGCCGCCGATCCGGCCGGTGGCACGCGAGTAGATCTTGCGCCCGGCGACGGCGGTGACCTCGGCGTCGAGGTGCAGCACGGTGCCGACGGGCACGGGGCGCACGAAGTCGGTCTCCAGCTTGCCGGTCACGGCGATCACGCGCAGCAGCCAGTTCAGCGAGCCCAGCGTCTCGTCCAGCGCGGTGGCGAGGACCCCGCCGTGGGCGAGGCCCGGCGCGCCCTGGTGTGCGGGCCTGACGGTGAACTCGGCGGTGACGCGTACGCCCTCCTGGGCCCGGGCGGCCAGGTGCAGCCCGTGGGGCTGGGAACCGCCGCAGCCGAAGCAGTGGTCGTAGTGCGCGCCGAGGAGCTCGCCGGGGGCCGGGGCGTCGGGGTGCCGGACCGGTGCCGTGGCGTCGGCGGGCGGGGTCAGCGCCGTGGAGCCGGCCGGGGGGCCGGACGTCGCCGCCTGGGGGTTCGCGTTACTCACAGGCGCAGACCTTACCCGCGCGCATACCCGCCGGTCGCGCCGTGCCAAGCTTGGATTCATGCAGCCTTCCGCCCCGCAGTACTCAGAACGCCTGACCGCGCCCCGTTCGTGGTGGGTCGTCACCGCGCTCGCCGGCGTCAGCGGCGGTCTGGTCGCGCTGCCGCTGGGGACGCTGCCGATGCTCGGCGGCCTGATCGGGGCGGCGGCACTCGCCGGGGCTCTGGTCAGCTCGTACGGCTCGGCCCGCATTCGCGTGGTGGCCGGCTCGCTGGTCGCCGGTGACGCGCGGATCCCGGTGTCGGCGCTCGGCACGCCCGAAGTGCTGGATCCGCAGGAGGCGCGTGCCTGGCGGTCGCACAAGGCGGATCCGCGGGCGTTCATGCTGCTGCGCAGCTATGTGCCGACGGCGGTGCGCATCGAGGTCACCGACCCGGCGGACCCGACGCCGTACGTCTACCTGTCGACGCGGCACCCGCAGGAGCTGGCGGCGGCTGTGACAGCCGTCCGCACGGCCTGATCGGGGCCCTGCCGAGCGGCTCGCTCAGCGCTCCTCCGGGGGCGGGCTCTGCCGGGTCTCCCCCAGCACCTCTCCGGGCAGGGCGTCCTTCGGCCGCTCGAGCGGCGGGAGCTGCGGCAGGGCATCCCAGGGCACCTGCCGTCTGCGCAGGTCCGCGCGGATGTGGTCGGCGAGCCTGCGGGTGTCGCGGCGGTTCATCACCGCGCCGACGGCCGCTCCGACCATGAACGGAATCAGGTTGGGCAGGTTGCGCACCATGCGCTTCGTGATCTGCTGGCGCAGCTGGCGTTTGAGCTGGCCGCCCATCGACGCGTTGTACGTCGAGGGCTTGGTCACGTCGATCCCGCGCTCGGACGACCAGGAGTTCAGATACGCGGCGCTGCGGTCCTTCAGGCCGCCCGGCGGGCGCAGCCCGTAGACCTCGTGGAGCTCGGCGACGAGCTTGAGCTCGATCGCCCCGACGCTCAGGACTTCCGTGGCCAGCTCGGTCGGCATGGCGGGCGGCACGGGCAGCATCGCGGCAGCGCCGATCCCCGCGCCGACGGTGGATGTCGCGTTGGCCGCGCCCGCGACGAGCTTGTCGGCGAGCTGCTCGGGGCCGAGCCCCGGGAACTGCCTGCGCAGCGTGTCGAGGTCACGGACCGGGACGCGCGGCGCGGTCTCGATGAGGCGGTCGGCGAGGTGGGCCAGGGCCGCCTTGGCGCCCTGCCGTGTCTTCACCAGCGAGACCCGGGCGGTCGCACCGCCCCTGGCGACGCCGTGCCGCACCGCGGCCAGGCGTCGCCCCGCCGCTTCGAGCGAGGCCGAGCGGCCTCGCTCCACGTCGTGACCTGCGCCGTGCGGCAGCAGGGCGGCATCGTGCTCGGTGGACGCCGTCGCGTCCTGCGCCGGGCCCGAACCGCCCTGGTGCGCCTCCGGTGGCTTCTGACGCCGAAAGCGCCGCTTCCTGGACGGTGTCTCGCCTGCCACTGGCGACCTGCCCTCAGTCGCAGTCGCGGCAGATCGGCTGGCCGTTCTTCTCACGCGCCAGCTGGCTGCGGTGGTGCACGAGGAAGCAGCTCATGCAGGTGAACTCGTCGGCCTGCTTCGGCAGGACCCGTACGGCCAGCTCCTCGTTGGACAGGTCGGCTCCGGGGAGCTCCATGCCCTCCGCGGCGTCGAACTCGTCGACGTCGACGGTGGAGGTGGACTTGTCGTTCCGCCGGGCCTTCAGTTCCTCAAGGCTGTCCGAATCGACGTCGTCATCGGTCTTGCGTGGGGTGTCGTAATCCGTTGCCATGTCGCTCTCCCCCTCTGGGTGTCTGCGGTGTCTCCAGCGCACGTAACGCGTGAGAGGCCGGACTTGTGCCCGACCTGAGGCGGAGATTTTGCCTCACATCAAGGTCTGTTACTCAATCGACACCCAACCGGACCCCTCAAGAGTGATCGGGTTGGACGGCGATGGGGACCGTACACGGTCCGCGGGGCGCGCTGCACAGGCGCCACCCCGTGTACTTCCCGTGATCCCACCCCCCGGAAACTCGGACTTTGTCCGGCTTTCCGGGAGGATGTGCGATCACGGAGAGTATATGGCCTGAAAATCGCTTCTGTGATCGATCGCACATCGGCGCCTTCGGGAGCGGGTCCCGAAAATTCCGCTTAAAGCGAACACCCATCAGCACGTCAGACCGGCAGGGTGACGCGCATCACAAGCCCACCGCCCTCCCGGGGCTCCGCGATGATACGGCCCCCGTGGGCGCGCGCGACGGACCGGGCGATGGAAAGGCCGAGGCCGACGCCCTTGTCACTGCCCGTCCGCTCCTGCCGCAGCCTTCTGAACGGCTCGAAGAGGTTGTCGATCTCGTACGCGGGAACCACCGGGCCCGTGTTCGACACGACCAGGACGGCCTGGCCCTGCTGGACCTCCGTCGAGACCTCCACCCAGCCGCCGTCCCCCACGTTGTAGCGAACGCCGTTCTGCACGAGGTTCAGCGCGATCCGCTCCAGCAGCACGCCGTTGCCCTGCACGACCGCGGGGGCCCGCTCCCCTCGGATCTCCACGCCCTGCGCGTCGGCCTCGGCCCGCACCTGGTCGATGGCGCGCGCGGCGACCTCGGCCAGGTCGACCGGCTTGCGCTCGACGATCTGGTTGTCGCTGCGGGCGAGCAGCAGCAGGCCCTCCACGAGCTGCTCGCTGCGCTCGTTGGTGGCCAGCAGCGTCTTGCCGAGCTGCTGGAGCTCCACGGGCGCTCGCGGATCCGAGAGGTGGACCTCCAGGAGGGTGCGGTTGATCGCCAGCGGGGTGCGCAGTTCGTGCGAGGCGTTGGCGACGAACCGCTGCTGGGCGGTGAAGGCCCGCTCCAGACGGTCCAGCATCTCGTCGAAGGTGTCGGCGAGCTCCTTCAGCTCGTCGTCCGGGCCGTCCAGCTCGATCCGGCGGGTCAGGTCCGAGCCGGCCACCTGGCGGGCGGTACGGGTGATGCGGCCGAGCGGCGACAGGACCCTCCCCGCCATCGCGTAGCCGAAGGCGAAGGCGATGATGCTCAGCCCGAGCAGGGCGAACAGCGAGCGGCGCAGCAGGTCGTCCAGGGCCAGCTCGCGCTGGTGCGCGAAGCACGACTTCAGGGCGGCGTTGGCCTCGTCGGCCGACAGGCCCGTGGTCAGCGCCTCGCACGAGTTGTCGGTCAGCTGGATCTTGCTCTCCGGCAGCAGCTTGAACGGAAGCCCGCTCCCGTCGTGCAGCGCCTGCGCGGTGAACAGATAGATGATCGACAGCAGCAGGATGCCCGCGATCAGGAACATCCCGCCGTACAGCAGGGTGAGCCGTATCCGGATCGTCGGGCGCAGCCACGGCCGCACCGGCTCCCTGGGGTCCCAGGTCGGTTTCGGTGGCGCCTCGGGGGGCGCGGGGACGGAGGCCATGCGGATCAGATCCGGTAGCCGGAGCCGGGCACCGTGACGATCACCGGCGGCTCGCCGAGCTTGCGGCGCAACGTCATCACGGTCACGCGCACGACGTTGGTGAACGGGTCGGTGTTCTCGTCCCAGGCCTTCTCCAGCAGCTGCTCGGCCGAGACCACGGCGCCCTCGCTGCGCATCAGGACCTCGAGCACGGCGAACTCCTTCGGCGCGAGCTGGATCTCCTTCCCGTCCCGGAACACCTCGCGGCGGTTCGGGTCGAGCTTGATCCCGGCGCGCTCCAGCACCGGGGGCAGCGGCACGGTCGTACGCCGGCCGAGCGCGCGGACGCGGGCCGTGAGCTCGGTGAACGCGAACGGCTTGGGCAGGTAGTCGTCGGCGCCCAGCTCCAGGCCCTCCACGCGGTCGCTGACGTCCCCCGACGCGGTGAGCATCAGCACACGGGTCGGCATGCCGAGCTCGACGATCTTGCGGCAGACGTCGTCGCCGTGCACGAGCGGGAGGTCACGGTCGAGGACCACCACGTCGTAGTCGTTGACCTCGATGCGCTCCAGGGCCGCCGCACCGTCGTACACGACGTCGACGGCCATGGCCTCCCGGCGCAGTCCGGTGGCCACCGCATCGGCGAGCAGCTGCTCGTCCTCGACGACGAGTACGCGCACGTCGCTGTTCCTTCCTCCGAGCCCGTCCGGCGACGGGCAGGCCTTTGCACTGGCTGTGCGCATACATCCTGCCCGTTACGCGCGTAAACCGGCTGTAAGGCGGAATCCCGTTGCAAGAGCATCGGGAATGAACCCGATTCCCGGGACAGTTGAGGTTTCCCTGAGGGAACGGCTGGGGAAGACGTCTGCACACCCACGATCACGCCTTGTAGTGGCGCAGCACGACCTGTTCCAGGGTTGATCACCCGCCTCTCGCCCCGGCGAGGGGGACCCCAGCCAGGCACACCCCCGTGCCACCGACCTAGCCGAGGGGGCGCATCATGGACGCTTTCACCGCGGGACTTCTGCAGCGCATAAAGGCTGCGGAGACCGACCTGACGATGGCGCGCGAGACGGGCGACGACTTCCTCGCCGATGTCGAGCAGGCCGAGCTGGAGGACCTGCGCCGGCTCGCCGCCGAGCACGGCGTCGAGGTCAGCGCGGCGTAGCACCCGCTCCGAGCAGCACAGAGAACCCCGGCACCGCGGGACGGCGCCGGGGTTCTGATTTTTTCGTGGCTCGACTCACCTCCGGGGCGCCTAAGACGGCGTCGACGGTCGATCGTGCTCGGTCCTCGTTCCTCGGACCTCCGCGCGTTCTCCCTTTCGACGCCGCCGCGCCCCTTCGGCTCACTCGCCTCACGAGGCCGCCACGAGGCGGGCGAACCGAGCCACAAATAGTTCAGTCGTGCCAGGCGCCCAGGTCCTCCAGGAGGGTCTGGAGCGGCTCGAAGACCCCCGGGGGCGCCGCGACCGTCAGGTCGCCGGAGGGGAGCTCGCCGGGGCGACCGCCCGTGCGCGCGCCCGCCTCACGGGCGATCAGATCGCCCGCGGCCAGGTCCCAGGGGCTGAGCCCGCGCTCGTAGTAGCCGTCGAGACGGCCCGCGGCCACGTCGCACAGGTCGATGGCCGCCGAGCCGCTGCGACGGATGTCACGCAGCTGGGGGATCAGCCGGTGCGCCACCTCCGCCTGGTGCGTGCGGACGGTCTGGACGTAGTTGAAGCCCGTGGACACCAGCGCCTGGTCCAGCGGCGGCGCCGGCCGGCAGCTCAGCCGCCGCTCGCCCAGGTACGCCCCGTTCCCCAGGACCGCCTGGAACGTCTCCCCGCGCATCGGCGCCTCGACGACTCCCACGACCGTTTCGCCCTCGCGTTCGGCGGCGATCGACACGGCCCATGTGGGCAGCCCGTACAGGTAGTTGACGGTGCCGTCGAGCGGGTCGATCACCCAGCGCACGCCGCTGGTGCCGCTGCTCGACGCGCCCTCCTCGCCGAGGAAGCCGTCGTCGGGCCGGTGCTCCGACAGATAGCCGGTGATCAGCTTCTCCGCGGCGATGTCCATCTCGGTGACCACGTCGATGGGGCTGGACTTGGTCCGGGCGACCGCCAGGTCGTCCGGCCTGCCGTCCCGCAGCAGCGCGCCCGCCCTGCGGGCGGCTTCGAGGGCGAGGGTGAGCAGTTCGGACGTCAGCAGGTCGGTCACAGGGGTCTCCTTACGCGTAGGGGCTGTCGGCGCCGGCGGCCGCGGGCTTCGGCGTCCGCGCCGGGCAGCAGCCGACCGGGCAGAGGTCATGGCTCGCGCCGAGCGCGCCGAGGGCGCAGCGCTCGGCGGCGATGCCGCGCTCGGTCGCGGCGCGCTCCAGCACGAGGTCGCGTACGGCGGCGGCGAACCGCGGGTCGGCGCCCACGGTGGCGGACCGGCGCACGGGCAGTCCCAGCTCGGCGGCCTTGGCGGTGGCCTCGGTGTCGAGGTCGTAGAGGACCTCCATGTGGTCGGAGACGAAGCCGATGGGGACCATGACGGCCGCGGGCGCCCCGGACGCGTGCAGCGCTTCGAGGTGGTCGCAGATGTCCGGCTCGAGCCACGGGATGTGCGGGGCGCCACTGCGGGACTGGTAGACGAGCTGCCAGGGATGCTCGATGCCCGTCTCGTCCCGTACGGCGGCGGCGATCAGGGCCGCCACGTCCAGGTGCTGGGCCACGTAGGCGCCGCCCTCCCCGTGCTCCGGCTCGGGGCCCGAGGTGTCCGCGGCGGACGTGGGGATGGAGTGGGTGGTGAAGGCGAGGTGGGCGCCGGCCCTGACGTCCTCGGGCAGGTCGGCCAGCGAGGCGAGGACGCCGTCGATCATGGGACGGACGAAGCCCGGGTGGTTGAAGTAGTGGCGCAGCTTGTCCACCCGGGGCGCCTCCAGGCCCTCGGCGCGGAGGGTGTCCAGCGCGTCGGCCAGGTTCTCCCGGTACTGGCGGCAGCCGGAGTAGGAGGCGTACGCGCTGGTCGCGAGCACCGCGACACGGCGGTGCCCGGCAGCCGTCATCTCGCGCAGGGTGTCGGTGAGGTACGGCGCCCAGTTGCGGTTGCCCCAGTACACCGGCAGGTCGAGGCCGTGTTCGGCGAAGTCCTTGCGCAGGGCGTCGAGCAGGGCGCGGTTCTGGTCGTTGATGGGGCTGACGCCGCCGAACAGGAAGTAGTGCTGTCCCACCTCCTTGAGCCGCTCTTTGGGGATGCCCCGGCCGCGGGTGACGTTCTCGAGGAACGGGACCACGTCGTCCGGGCCTTCGGGGCCACCGAAGGAGAGCAGCAGAAGGGCGTCGTAAGGAGCTGGATCACGCAGATCGGACATGGGATCGATCCTGCCACCCTCTGCCCGGCTCCGGCCGGGAGACCCCCGGCACCGGGCGGGGACAAACCGCGGTGCGCGGACACCCGTTCGGCCGTAATCTGTGAAGGCTGCCCATACGCCTTACCGGAGTGCTCCTTGCCCAGTCCCTACCGCGCGATCTTCGCCGCCCCCGGCACCCTGGGGTTCTCCACGGCCGGCCTCCTCGGCCGGATGCCGCTGTCCATGATGGGCATCGGCATCGTCACGATGATCTCGCAGATCACCGGCCGTTACGGACTGGCCGGTGCCCTTTCGGCGACGCTCGCGATGTCCGCCGCCGTGCTCGGGCCGCAGATCTCGCGCCTCGTCGACCGGCACGGCCAGCGGCGGGTGCTGCGCCCGGCCACGCTGGCCGCCGTCGCGGCCGTCGCGGGTCTGCTGGTCTGCGCCCAGCAGGGCATGCCGGACTGGACGCTGTTCGTCTTCTCCGCCGCGGCGGGCTGCGTGCCGAGCGTCGGCGCCATGACGAGGGCGCGCTGGGCCGAGATCTACCAGGGCTCGGCGCGCCGGCTGCACACCGCGTACTCCTTCGAGTCGATCGTCGACGAGGTCTGCTTCATCTTCGGGCCGATCGTCTCGATCGGTCTGTCGACCGTATGGTTCCCGGAGGCCGGTCCGCTGCTCGCCGCACTCTTCCTGCTCGTCGGCGTCTGGTGGCTCACCGCCCAGCGCGCCACCGAGCCGAAGCCGCATCCCGTCGAGCAGTACACGGGCGGCAGCGCCCTGCGCTCGCCCGGGCTGCAGGTGCTGGTGGCCGCGTTCGTCGCCACGGGTGCGATCTTCGGCGCGGTGGACGTGGTGACCGTGGCGTTCGCCGAGGAGGAGGGCCACAAGGCGGCCGCCAGCCTGGTGCTGGCCGTGTACGCGCTGGGCTCCTGCCTCGCCGGCGCCGTGTTCGGACTGCTGCACCTCAAGGGCGAGCCGTCGCGCAGGTGGGTGCTCGGCGTGTGTGCGATGGCCGTGAGTATGATCCCCCTCCAACTGGCCGGGAACCTGCCGTTCCTGGCCGTGGCGCTCTTTGTCGCGGGCCTTGCCATCGCACCGACGATGGTGACGACCATGGCCCTCGTCGAAGCCCACGTACCGCGCAGCAAACTGACCGAGGGCATGTCCTGGACCAGTACGGGGCTCGCGGTCGGTGTGGCACTCGGTTCGTCGGCCGCCGGCTGGGTGGTCGACGCGCACGGCGCTGCCGCGGGATACGGGGTGCCCGGCATCGCGGGAGCGCTCGCGGCCGTGGTGGCGTTCCTGGGGTACCGCCGGCTGCGCAGGCCGGTGCCGACGCGGGAGGGACAGCGTGAGCGGGACTCGCAACAGTCCGAAGAGCGTGAAGAGCACGTGGCGTAACTGGGCGGGGACCGTCGCCTCGACACCGCAGCGCGAGGCCCGTCCGGCATCGGCGGACGAGCTGGCCGACGCGGTGCGCCGCGCGGCCGAGGACGGGCTGCGGGTCAAGACGGTGGGCAGCGGCCACTCGTTCACCGCCATCGCCGCCACCGACGGGCTGCTGATCCGTCCCGACCTGCTGACCGGGATCCGGCGGATCGACCGGTCGGAGATGACCGTGACGGTGGAGTCGGGCACTCCGCTCAAGCGGCTGAACGCGGCTCTGGCACGGGAGGGCCTGTCGCTCACCAACATGGGCGACATCATGGAGCAGACCGTCGCCGGCGCCACCTCGACCGGCACCCACGGCACCGGCCGGGAATCGGCGTCGCTCGCCGCGCAGATCAAGGGCCTCGAGCTGGTGACGGCGGACGGCTCGCTGCTCACGTGCTCCGAGAAGGGCACCGCCGAAGAACGAGCGGTCTTCGCGGCGGCCCGCATCGGGCTCGGCGCCCTGGGCGTGGTCACCGCGATCACGTTCGCCGTGGAACCGGTCTTCCTGCTGACCGCCCGCGAGGAACCGATGCCCCTCGACCGGGTGCTCGCGGACTTCGACGCGCTCCACGCGGAGAACGAGCACTTCGAGTTCTACTGGTTCCCGCACACCGGCAACTGCAACACCAAGCGCAACAACCGCAGTGCCGGACCCGCCGCCCCGGCCGGTGCCGTGCGCGGCTGGATCGACGACGAGCTGCTGTCCAACGGGGTGTTCCAGGTCGCCTGTTCGGTCGGCCGCGCCTTCCCGGCGGCGGTCCCGGCCATCGCCCGTGTCTCCAGCAGAGCCCTGTCCGCCCGCACGTACACGGACATTCCCTACAAGGTCTTCACATCTCCGCGCCGGGTGCGGTTCGTGGAGATGGAGTACGCCGTGCCGCGCGAGGCGGTGGTCGACGTGCTGCGCGAGTTGCGGGCCATGGTGGACCGCTCGCCGCTGCGCATCAGCTTCCCCGTGGAGGTCCGCACCGCCCCGGCGGACGACATCACGCTCTCGACGGCGTCGGGCCGGGAGAGCGCGTACGTCGCCGTCCACATGTACCGGGGGACGCCGTACCGCTCCTACTTCACCGCCGTCGAGCGGATCATGACCGCGCACGCCGGACGCCCGCACTGGGGCAAGATCCACACGCGGGACGCCGCGTACCTCGCCGAGGTGTACCCCGGATTCGGCGAGTTCACGGCACTCAGGGACCGGCTGGATCCGGGCCGGATGTTCCAGAACCCCTATCTGCGGCGGGTCCTGGGCGACTGACCGGAGCAGGCGCCTGGCCGCCCGGTCGCCGTCCGCAGACGACGGGCCGCCCGGGTCACGGTCCGGCCGGAGCCGTTCCGGTGCCCTCTGCGGGTGCGGTTCCGAGGTCCGGGTCGTCGTTCTCCGTGCCGGCGTCGGACGTGGACGGCGACGGTGCCGCGGGCGTCGGTGCGGTGACCCCCGGTGCCCGGGGCGGCGGACTGCGACGGCGGGCGCGGGGCCCGTAGGCGGGTGCCGTACGTGCTCGCTTCCCCGAACTGGCCCTCGGCAGGGGCGTTCCGCCCCTCCGACGGGCAGCCGGTGAACGTCCGGGTGGCATCGGCGGCAGGGGCCCGGCCGTCCTTCGGCCTTGCCTGGACGGTGACTTCGCGCAGCTGCTCGCCGGTTCTGCTGAACACGTGCTGGATCAGCGGACCGCCGCAGGTGACCACCACACTGACGACTCCGGCGCGGATGACAGTCCGTAGACGCCCAGTTGGGACGCGGGCACCCCGCGGCGAGCGCGCTGCCCTCGGCCTGAGGCACGCTCAGGTCGATTCGCGAGCCTGTCGCGGCCGGCTCGATCGGCGAGCCCGTCGCCTCCCGGGCGGCGTGCTCCCGCCCGTTCGTCCCTCTGTTCCGCTTCTGCCGCATCTCCCGCCTCTGTCCACCCATCTGCCCGACGTGCACCAAGGAGTGACAGATGGGCGAAGCGGATAGTTCCGTTTCCGCCCTTCCTGTGAAGCACAACACCTGGTCACCCCCGGTTCGGTGACCCAACTCCCACCCCCGGCGAGAAGTTCGGCGGCGCGGCAGTCCACCCCGATGGCCCGAATGGAGTACTGTGGCGAGCCCTGGGCCCAAGCACCTTCACGGTGTTCGGACCCCAGGTAGGGGGCCGAAAGCGGCGCTCGATCCGGCGGCGCCGCGGCACCGCACGGGAATCTATTGCTCAGAGTGAGCTCCGATCACTCTGAGTGGCAAATAGATAACCGTGCCATAACGGCGATCAAGGGCCTGTGCCCGACACGCCGGGCAACTCGGCAAGGTTGTGGCAGGCTGCACCCGGGCAGGCCACACTCGACTAGCGGAAGCAGCGACGCAGGTGACGTCGGCAGGCACCACCCGGGAGGTCCCCATGCCCGAACTGCGTGTCGTGGCCGTCTCCAACGACGGCACACGACTGGTGCTCAAAGCTGCGGACAGCACGGAATACACGCTTCCGATCGATGAGCGGCTGCGCGCCGCCGTACGCAACGACCGCGCCCGTCTCGGTCAGATCGAGATCGAGGTGGAGAGCCATCTCCGCCCCCGCGACATCCAGGCGCGCATACGCGCGGGCGCCTCGGCCGAAGAGGTCGCGCAGCTCGCCGGCATCCCCGTCGACCGGGTGCGCCGCTTCGAGGGCCCTGTGCTGGCCGAGCGCGCGTTCATGGCGGAACGGGCCCGGAAGACGCCCGTACGCCGCCCCGGCGAGAACACCGGCCCGCAGCTCGGTGAAGCGGTGCAGGAGCGCCTGCTGTTGCGCGGCGCCGAGAAGGACACCGTGCAGTGGGACTCGTGGCGCCGTGACGACGGCACCTGGGAGGTCCTCCTGGTCTACCGCGTGGCGGGCGAACCGCACTCGGCGAGCTGGACCTACGACCCGCCGCGGCGGCTCGTGCAGGCCGTCGACGACGAGGCGCGCGCGCTCATCGGCGAGACGGACGACACGATCGCGCAGGAGCCGAGCTTCCCGTTCGTCCCGCGCATCGCACGGCTGCCGAGGGACCGGCCGCTGGACCGTGCCCTGGACCGTCAGATCGACCGGCCTGCCGTGGGCCCCGTCGCCGATCCGGAGGAAAACAGCGAACGGGACTCCCTGACCAGCCTGTTGGAGGCCGTGCCGAACTTCCGCGGCGACATGATCGTCCCGGAGCGCACGGCACAGCCGGAGCCCGCCGCGCTCGACCCGGTGCAGGAGCCCGAGGCCGAGGAGGAGCCGGTGGCTCCCGCGGCGTCGGCCGGCGCGGGGTCCGCGTACGCGGACGTGCTCATGCCGCGCTCGGTGGCGGGCCACCGCGACCGGCTGACCGGCACGACGGACCGTCAGGCCGAGGCGGACGGCGTCCGCCCCGGCCGCCGGGCGGCGGTGCCGAGCTGGGACGAGATCGTCTTCGGTACGCGCCGCAAGAAGCAGGAGTAGAACAGCTGTTCGCCGAAGGGCCGGCACCGTACCGGTGCCGGCCCTTCGGCGCGCGGACGGCCGCGCAGCGGCGGCGACCAGCCCGGCGCGGCCGCTTGCGGCGGGCCCGGTCTCGTGACGAGCGGGAGTTCAGGTCTGGGCCGGCCCATGCCACCGAGCGCTCCCGTGCGAAGAGCCGCCCGTTCCGAGCGGTGCCGGGGCTCGCGCCGCCGTACCGCGGCGGGTGTCAGGACGGGTTCGGGCCCGTGGCGACCGGGCGGGACGGGTCGCGGGACCACTCCGACCAGGAGCCCGCGTACAGCGCCGGGACGAAGCCCGCCAGCTCCAGCGCGACCGCCTGCTGCGCCGCGGAGACGCCCGAGCCGCAGTAGACACCGACAGTCTTCGCCTCCTCGCCCGCACCGAGGCCGACGAAGCGCGCGACCAGCTGCTCGCGCGGCAGGAAGCGGCCCGCCTCGTCCACGTTCTCCGTGGTGGGAGCCGAGACCGCGCCCGGGATGTGACCCGCCACGGCGTCGATGGGCTCCACCTCGCCCCGGTACCGCTCCCCCGCCCTCGCGTCCAGCAGCAGCCCCTGGCGGGCGATCTGCGCGGCGCCGTCTGCGTCCAGGAGCGGCAGCGCTCCCGGCGCGGGGACGAAGTCGCCCTCCGCGGGCTCGGGCACCTTCGTCTCCAGCGGCCCCGTCCAGGCGGCGAGTCCGCCGTCGAGGACCCGCACATCGAAATGCCCTGCCCAGCGCAGCAGCCACCAGGCGCGAGCCGCGCCCCAGCCCTTGTCCCCGTCGTACGTCACGACCGGCGTGCCGGCGCCGACGCCCGCGCGGCGCATCGCCGCGCCGAAGGCGCCGACGTCGGGCAGCGGGTGGCGTCCGCCCGCTCCGGGCGGCGCCGCCAGTTCCGCGTCGAGGTCGACGAAGACGGCGCCGGGGATGTGCCCGGCCTCGTACGCGGGCCGGCCGTGCGGTCCGCCGAGCTGGTAGCGGACGTCGAGCAGCACCGGCGGCGTCGGGCCGGCGAGTTCGGCCGCGAGATCGGCCGCGGAGATGATGGGTGTCATACAGGCCATCCTCGCGCACCGGATCGCCGGACCGCACCGATCGCCGGACCGTCAACGCCCTGCGACGTGGATGACCGGCGGCAGAACGGGCATGCTCCGGCGGGAACCCGCCACATCCGGCGCGGCCGGGACACAGTGGGCGCCTCGTGGTGAAAGCATCTGCTCGGGCGCACAGTCCTTCCGCACAACGGCGCGCCCGTCCCCGCACGGCCACCACGATGGTCCGAGGAGAGAGTGACGATGACCGAGGCGACTCGGCGCGCGCCCGGCACACCCTGCTGGGTGAGCCTGATGGTGCACGACCTTGACGCGACGCAGGAGTTCTACGCGTCGCTGTTCGGATGGGAGTTCGCGCCCGGCCCGCAGCAGTTGGGCCCGTACGTCCGAGGGCTGCTCGACGGCAAGGTGGTGGCGGGGATCGGCCGCCTGCCCGCCGACCGTCACCTGCCGGTGGCCTGGACGCCGTATCTGGCGACGGACGACGCTGACGCGACGGCCGAGGCGATCAGGAGCGCCTGCGGCACCGTGGGCGTGGGCCCGCTGGTCGCCGGGGACGAGGGACGGCTGGCCATCGCCTCCGACCCGGTCGGTACGGTCTTCGGCGTCTGGCAGGCGGCGGCGCACACCGGCACCGCCGTCCACGGCGCGCACGGCACCCCGGTGTGGAACGAGCTGGTCGCCCGGGACACCTCGGTGAGCAAGTTCTACCAGGTGGTCTTCGGCCACGAGGCGCAGGCGAGCGTCCCCTCCGGCGCGGACGACTCCGCGGAGGAGGACCGTCTGACGCTGCTCGTCGGCGGCCGGCCGGTGGCGTCGGTGCACGGTGTCGGCAACGCGCTGCCGCGTGACCGCGGCCCGCACTGGATGACGTACTTCGAGGTCGAGGATCCCGACGCGGCGGCGCGGCGGGTCGTCGAGCTGGGCGGGCGGGTGATCCGGCCGCCGGGTCCGGGGACCGCCGGGCGCGAGGCGACCGTCGCGGACCCCGAGGGCGCGGTGTTCACGGTCGTCCGGACGGAACGGGACTGAGGCGACCGAGGCGGACTCAGGCGCGGGCGCGCCGGCGGCTCGTGGTCAGGCGCTCCCCACGGGCAGGACGTCCGGGGACAGGGCGGCCGCGCGGGCCGTGGCCGCCGTCATCCGGCGCCGGTGGTGGCGCCGGCACAGCACCTCGTAACCGATCTCGTCCGGCGACTGGTTGACGTCGCCGACCACGACCTGCGCGCCCTCGACGACCATCTCGCCGCCGACGGTACGGGCGTTGTGCGTGGCGCGCGCACCGCACCAGCACAGGGCCTCGACCTGCAACACCTCGACGCGGTCGGCCAGTTCGACGAGCCGCTGCGAGCCGGGGAAGAGCTTGGAGCGGAAGTCGGTGGTGATGCCGAAGGCGAAGACGTCCAGCTCCAGGTCATCGACGATGCGCGCCAGTTGGTCGACCTGCTCGGGCGCGAGGAACTGCGCCTCGTCGGCGATCACGTAGTCGCAACGGCCGCCCTTGGAGAGCCGGTCGACGAGGTACGCGTAGAAGTCGAAGCCCACGGCCGCCTCGACGGCGTCCGTGACCAGCCCGAGACGCGAGGACAGCTTGCCCTCGCCCGCACGGTCGTCCCGCGTGAAGATCATGCCCTGCAGGCCGCGCGCCGACCGGTTGTGCTCGATCTGAAGAGCGAGGGTGCTCTTTCCGCAGTCCATCGTTCCGGAGAAGAACACCAGCTCGGGCATGAGAGGTCGAGGACCTTTCGGGTCGTGGGAAGCGGTCGGCGTACGGGGGTTACGAGCGTACTTCGAGGAGAGGGACGAGCTGCTCGACGGGGGTCATGGACCCGTGCATGCCGACCATGGCCGACTCGTTCGGCTCGTTGACCGACGCGATGATCACCACGTCGTCGTGGGCGGCGGCCACGACGTCGCCGATCCGCCGGTACACCCGCTCGTCGATGCGGTCGCCGAACCAGCCCGCGGCGATCGCCTCGTCGCGCCCGGCCACCCAGAACTGCTCGCCGAGCACCTCCCGCCAGACCGCGAGCACATCGGACTCGGCGCCCGGCACGGCGTAGACATGGCGGGCCCGGCCCTCGCCGCCCAGCAGGGCGACACCGGCGCGCAGTTCCCAGTCCTCGTCGAAGTCGATACGGGACTGCTCGCCGAAGGGAATGTCGATCATGCCGTGATCGGCGGTGACGTACAGGGCGGCACGCGGCGGCAGTTGCTCGGCGAGGCGCTGCACCAGCCGGTCCACGTACATCAACTGGCCGCGCCAGGCGTCGGAGTCGACGCCGAATCGGTGGCCCTTGCCGTCGACCTCGCTGTAGTACGTGTAGACGAGGGAGCGGTCGGCGGCGGCGAGCTGCTCGGCCGCCAGGTCCATGCGCTCCTCGCCGGAGAGGCGCCCGTGAAACGTTCCGCCGCTGAGCGCGATCTTGGTGAGGGGCGTCTGCTCGAACGTCGGCGAGGACACCTGGGCCGTGTGCACGCCCGCCTCGTCGGCGAGCTGGAAGACGGTCGGGTACGGCTGCCAGACGCGCGGCGGGGTCCACGGCTTCCAGCGCAGCTGGTTCATCAGCTCGCCGGTCTCCGGATTGCGCGCGGTGTAGCCGGGCAGACCGTGCACACCGGGCGGCAGGCCGGTGCCGACGGAGGCGAGCGAGGTCGCGGTCGTCGCGGGGAACCCGGCGGTGATCGGACGCCCCGTGCCGCCGCGCGAGGTGCCCAGCAGGGAGGTCAGGTACGGGGCCTCGTCCGGGTGCGCCAGGATCTGCTCCCAGCCGAGACCGTCGATGAGGAACACGCAGTTGCGGTCGGCGGGGGTCAGTTCCGGGATGCCCCGGCCGAGCCCGGGGACGCCCTGGCCTGCCGCCAGAGTGGGCAGCAGATCCGCGAGCGAGCCGCTGCCGTACTCGGGAACGGGCGCGGTGTCGAGTGCGAGCGGAGTGGGTTCGTCCGGCCAGACAGCACTCTGTGCGGGCTGGGCCATCAGCGGGTGGCCGCCGTGGCTTCGGAGAGCGCCTGGGCGAAGGCGAGCGTCTGGCGCACGGTGTCGGGGCCGTCCCCCGCCTCGCTCACCCGCAGGCTGAGGTCGTCGGCGGTGGAGTTGCCGGTGTAGCCGTGGTCGGCGTCGCAGTTCGGGTCGCCGCAGGCGGCGGGCTCCAGGTCGATGCGGGAGACGGCGCCCCAGCCGATGGTGAGCACGACCTCACGGGGCAGGGTGCCGGGGGTGTACGACTCCGGGTTGGCGACGACCCGGCTGACCACGACGGACGAGATGCGGTCCAGCTTGACCGACTCGGTGGACGTGGTGGCGTACGGCGTCGGGGAGCTGTCGTCGGCGGCCTGCTCGTCGGTGTGGCTGACGATGAACCGGTTCGCCGTCAGGACGAGGACCGTGACATGGCGGCGGACCTCGTTGGCGTCGAACGTGGTCTCCTGGTGCACGACGTACGACGAGATCGGCTCGCCACCGACAGCGGCCTCCACCGCCTCGGCCACGAGGGCCGGGTAGTAGCCGCTGCGCTCGATCGCCGCGCGCAGCCCCTGGGTCGTCGTACCGGTCTTCGCCATGCCGTCCATCCTACGGGGCCCCGGGGGCCCTGAGCGCTCAGTAGCTGGGGAGTCGGCGGGGGCCCAGGTCGGTGCGCGGGGGCGGGGGTGCGAGGCGTACGGACGCGTCGAGCACGGAGAGGCCCTGTGGTGCGACGACGACCGGTTCGAGTCCGATCGACACCACTTCGGGGTGGTCGTCGACCAGCCGGGAGACCCGCAGCAGCAGCTCCTCGAGCGCGGCGGTGTCGACGGGCGCGGAGCCGCGCCAGCCGAACAGGAGAGGGGCGGTGCGGATGCTGCGGACCAGCTCGGCGGCGTCGCGGTCGGTGGCGGGGACCAGGCGGTGCGCGGTGTCGCCGAGCAGCTCGGAGGGCGGGCCCGCGAGTCCGAAGGACAGCACGGCGCCGGCGGCGGGGTCGATGGCGGCGCGCACGACGGTGTCGACCCCGCGCGGGACCATCGCCTGGACGACGGGCTGGAGCTCGGCGGGCTTGCCGAGGGAGCCGGTCAACTCCTCGTACGCCTGGCGCAGTTGCGTCTCGTCGGCGAGATCCAGGCGTACGCCGCCGAGGTCGGCGCGGTGGCGCAGATGGGGGGCGGTGGTCTTGAGGGCGACGGGGTAGCCGAGGCGCCGGGCGGCCTCGACGGCGGAATCCGTGTCCGAGGCGGGCAGCGCGGGCCGGACGGGGATGCCGTAGCGGGCGAGCAGCTCGTGGGTGTCGGCCTGGCCGAGGGTGAAGCCGCGGGCGTCGCTGTCGTCGCCGAGCAACCGCTCGATCTGGGCGGCGGCACCCGTCTCGTCGATGTCGTCGTACTCGGGCACCCTGCCCGGCTCGGCGGCCTGCCGCCGCCACTGGGCGTACCTGACGGCCTCCGCCAGCGCCCGCACGGCACGCTCCGCGGCGGGATAGGCGGGGATGCGCCGCGTGTCGTCGCCGGGGGCGGATGTACCTGCGGGGCCGTGCGCGGCCGGGGCGGGGGGGCCCGCCGGGTCGGCTGCGGGCCCCCGCGTGCCGGGGGCGGTTCCGCCGGCCGCAGCATCTGCCGGGTGGCTGCCCGGACCGGGAGCGCGGGAGGGGGTGTCACTGGGGGCGGGCGCGCCCTGGCCACCGGCCGGGCGGCTGCCCGACCCGTGTGGTGCGTCCGCCGATCGCGTTCCCGGTTCGCCTGGGGACGCGTGCGCGTCGGCGGAGCCGGGCCCGGAGGAGCCGGACGGCCTGCCCGACACGCGGCCCCGCAGACCGAACCATGACCGGGAGCCGCCGGAGCGGGACCTCTCGTCGGCCGCACGTCCGCCTTCGGACGGGGATGCGCCCCCGTCCCCGTCCGCGTCCACCGGGACGGAAACCCCCGCTCGCCGCTGCTCCGAGGCCGGTACGGAGCCACCGCCGGCGCCGGTCGTGCCGGCCTCCGCCGACTGCGAGGCGCCCTCGTCGCCCTCGTCACCCGGGGTGCTCTCGACGCTCCGGGCCTGCTGGCCCCCCGGCCCCCCGGCGGCAGCGGCAGCCGATGCGGCTCCCGGATCGGGCTGCCGATCGTCCGGCACCGACGCGTCCTCGACGCGGCGGTCCGCCCGCACCGTCGGGCCACCTGCGCCCGTCTCGGCGGCGGCGGACGGCGGCGGCGCGTACGCGCGGGCGCGGGGGGCCGTGCTCGACGCCGCCGAGAGCGCGTCCGCCAGCGCGCCCATCTCGACGTGGACCACCGCCACCGGCTTCGCGGGGCTCGTGGCCGCCGCGTCGCGCAGGGCGGCGGCCAGCACCTCGCCGTCGCCCGACTCCGTGACGCCGTTCTCACCGACCCACGGGATCGCCGTGACGACGACGGCGTCGCACGCCTCGTCCTCCAGCGCCCGGGCCAGCGCCGTCCGGAAGTCCGCCGGCGTGGCCTCGGTCGTGAGGTCGAGCGGCGGCAGCGGGCGCAGCCCCTCGGTGAGGCAGGCGTCGTACGCGAGGAGCCCGAGAGACTCCGAGTTGCCGAGGATCGCGACTCTCGGCCCCGCCGGCAGGGGCTGGCCCGCGAGGAGCAGCCCCGCGTCGATCAGCTCGGTCACGGTGTCGACGCGGATCACGCCCGCCTGGCGCATCAGCGCGCCGACCGTCGCGTCCGGCATCCGCGTCACCGGCACCGCGTGCCCGGGCGGCGCACTGCCGCTGTGTCGCGCGCCCTTGACGACGACGACCGGCTTGACCGCCGCCGTGCGCCGGGCGAGCCGGGTGAACTTGCGCGGATTGCCGAGGGACTCGAGGTAGAGCAGGGCGACGTCGGTGCCCGGGTCCTCGTACCAGTACTGGAGGAAGTCGTTGCCCGAGACGTCCGCGCGGTTGCCGGACGAGATGAACGACGACAGCCCCGCGCCGCGCCGGTGCAGACCCGAGAGCAGCGCGATGCCGATCGCCCCGGACTGGGTGAACAGACCGATGCGCCCGGGCGCGGGGGACTCGGGGGCGAGGGAGGCGTTGAGCCGGACGGTGTCCGCGGTGTTGATGATGCCGAAGGCGTTCGGCCCGATGATCCGCATGCCGTACGAGCGGGCCTGGCGCACCAGTTCGCGCTGGCGCTCCCGGCCCGCCGCGCCGCTCTCAGCGTATCCGGCGCTCAGGACCACCAGGCCCTGGACGCCGTGCTCGCCGCAGTCGGCGACCACCTCGGTCACCCGCTCGGCGGGGACGGCGACGATCGCGAGGTCGACGGGCTCCCCGGCCTCGCCGACCGAGCGGACGGCCGGAACGCCCTCCACCTCGCTGCGCCCCTCGGGGAAGGCGCGGTTCACCGCGTACACCCGCCCGGTGAAGCCGGCGCCCAGGAGGTTGCGCAGGGTGGTGCGGCCGACGCCGCCGGGCCGGCGGCCCACGCCGATCACCGCGATCGAGCCCGGCGCGAGGAGGCGCTGCACGGAACGGGCCTCGGCCCGCTGCTCGCGACCGCGCTGCACGGCGAGCGACTCCTCGGTCGGCTCGAGCTCGAGGGTGAGGTGGACGGAGCCGTCCTCGAAGCTGCGCTTCTGGGTGTACCCGGCGTCCCGGAACACCTTGATCATCTTGTTGTTGGCGGGCAGGACCTCGGCCGCGAACCGCCGGATGCCGCGCTCCCGCGCCACGGCGGCGATGTGCTCCAGCAGGGCGGAGGCGATCCCGCGCCCCTGGTGGGCGTCCTGGACGAGGAAGGCGACCTCGGCCTCGTCGGCGGGAGCGCTGGCCGGGCGGCCCTGTGCGTTGATCCGGTCGTAGCGGACGGTCGCGACGAACTCGCCCCCGACCGTCATCGCGAGCCCCACCCGGTCCACGTAGTCGTGGTGGGTGAAACGATGGACGTCCTTGTCGGACAGGCGGGGGTAGGGCGCGAAGAAGCGGTAGTACTTCGACTCGTCGGAGACCTGCTCGTAGAAGCTGACGAGCCGGTCGGCGTCCTCGGTGGTGATGGGCCTGATGCGCGCGGTGCCACCGTCGCGCAGCACCACGTCTGCTTCCCAGTGATCGGGGTAGGCGTGCTCCGACGAGGTCTGCATGGGCCAAGCGTACGGCCCAGTCACGGGTCGCGTGGGTGGTTGTGGACGGGCACGCTGAGAGGGCTCCGCGGGGCCCGTGACCACCATCCGGACGCCGACGGAAGCACGTCGGAGCGCATGAGAGACTGGTCTAGACAACCCGTTGAGACTTGAAGGGCAACACCATGGCTGAGCGTCGCGTCAATGTCGGCTGGGCCGAGGGCCTTCACGCCCGCCCCGCTTCCATCTTCGTTCGTGCCGCGACGGCCGCCGGCGTTCCGGTGACGATCGCCAAGGCCGATGGCAACCCCGTCAACGCCGCCTCCATGCTGGCCGTGCTGGGCCTCGGCGCGCAGGGCGGCGAGGAGATCGTGCTGGCTTCCGACGCGGACGGCGCCGACGCCGCGCTGGACCGTCTGGCCAAGCTTGTGGCCGAGGGCCTCGACGAGCTGCCCGAGACGGTCTGACCCTCCGACGCGATTCCGGCTCTCCGGCCCGTCCGGCCGAGCGCGCGAGAACCACGGCGAAGCCGCGGCGTTCCACGACTGAGGAACCCGCGGCTTTATCCGTTCCCGTTCCGTCCCGGCACAAATGAATTCTGGCGGGCCAAAAACAGGGCCCCGAGAAGACTCTCGAATAAACCCTTCTTGTATACGGCTCGATTGTTAATTTCGGACGCTCGCAATGTTTACGGAATGTTGCGAAGTCCTCACCCGGTCCGGGCGTCGCAGCCGGTGCGCGGCCGCCGCCCTTTCCACGTGGAGGGCCGTGAGCGCCCGGGCCCTTTCCACGTCTCCGCGCGCCACCGCGTCAACGATCGCGCCGTGCTCGGCCCAGGACTCGACGGGCACGGCCGGCTGGTCGACGGCGTACATCCAGGCGATCTTGTGCCGCAGCTGGGTCAGCAGGGCCGTCAGCCCCGGGCTGCCGCAGGCCTGCGCGAGCGTCTCGTGGAACCAGGCGCCCAGGGAGCGCAGGTCCTCGCCCTGCCCGCGGCGTGCTCTCTCCTGACCCAGCCTCACCAGGCCGCGCAGCACCTTGAGATGGGCCTCGGTGCGCCGCTGGGCGGCACGCGCGGCACCGAGCGGCTCCAGCAGCATGCGGATCTCCAGCAGGTCGGCCGCCTCCTGCTCGGTGGGCTCGGCGACGTGCGCGCCGGCGTGGCGGCGGGTGACGACGAAGCCCTCCGACTCCAGGGTCCGCAGGGCCTCGCGGACCGGGACGCGGGAGACCCCGTAGCGGCGCGCGAGGTTCTCCTCGGTGAGCCGGCTGCCCCGCTCGAATACACCGGAGACGATGTCGTCGCGGATCGCTGTGCATACAGAGTGCGCGGGAATGCGCATGTCCGAACCTCCGCCTTGATCCGCGCGAAACGCAGCCGATTGACTCGTGTCCGGTGACTCTATTCCAGTCCACGGGATTTTCCGATGGCCGACCGGAATCCATGGATATCTTTTGGCCGGAAACGACGTATTGGATCGCCGCCTCTCGCGTCGCCGGACCGGGGAGGCGGCAGGCTCCCCACGACGGCTGCGGCAGGGTCCGCCGGACCTCGGGCCGTCTCCGGCGGTCCCGCGGACCGCGCCCCACCGCGGATCGCGCTGCGGCTACCGGAGGTAGCATCCGGCCGGCCGCCCGCGGTGCGAGACGCCGGCCGTCGCATACAACCGGGGCCCCACGGCTCGCATCCGGCCACGGGGCCGACGGACGACCGCGGTACAGCCGCCCCGGCAGCGCCGGAAACCGGCCGTCGTACACAACCGGGGCCACCAGGGCCGACCGGGCCGGCGGGACTGGCCTCGCGGTCGGGACGAGCGGTGCCGGACGCCGAGCGCAGTCGGCGGCAGGGGCGTCCGCCGAGCGGTACGCCGCGTACAGCCGAACGCACCGGCGGCGGACGGGGAGGCTGCCGGGCGCCCGAGGCTCTGTCACGGAAGCGCGAAGACCCCCGGCGTACGCCGGGGGTCTTCGCGAGGACGTCGGGTCAGACGCTGACGCCGCGGGCGCGCAGATACGCGACCGGGTTCATGTCGGAGCCGTACTCCGGCGAGGTCCGGGCCTCGAAGTGGAGGTGCGGGCCGGTCGAGTTGCCGGTCGAGCCCGAGAGGCCGATCTGCTGGCCGGGCATCACCCGCTGGCCGACCGAGACGTTGATCGACGACAGGTGGCCGTACTGGGTGTACGTGCCGTCGTTCATGCGCAGGACGATGTTGTTGCCGTACGCGCCGCCCCAGCCGGCTTCGACGACGGTGCCGGCGCCCACGGCCACGACCGACGTGCCGGAGGCGGCGCGGAAGTCGACGCCGGAGTGGCTGCCGGAGGACCACAGGGACCCGCCGGCCTGGTAACCGGTGGTCACGAACGAGCCGGCGACCGGCAGCCGGAAGGAGTTCAGGCGGCGGCGCTCGGCCTCACGGGCGGCGCGCTCCTTGGCCTCGCGGGCCTCCTTCGCGCGCGCCTCGGCCTTGCGCTTCGCCTCGGCCTCGGCCTTCGCCTTCGCCCGGGCCTTGGCGGCCGCCTCGGCGGCCTCCTGCTTCTGGGCGGCGGCCTGGTCGGCGATCTCGTCGGCGATGGACCCCATGGAGACGATCTGGGTGAGGCCGGTGTCCTCGACCGAGGGCTCCGCGTCGGCGGCGAGCGCCGGGGAGGCGAGGCTTCCGATGACGCCGGTGGTGGCCAGAGTCGCGACGCCGGCGATGTTCCGGCTCCTGCGCGTCAGACGGCTCGGGGCACGGTGCTTCCCGGTGGCACGGGTGAACGCCATGAAAAGGCTGGTCCTTTCCTTCCTTCTCGCCTACCGGGTTAGCTGACGGGTTCGGAGCAGGAAGGTCTCCTACGGGCCCCTCCGCGCGGGCGAAGGCGTCCGATTCACCCCAGGGGACTGGGTCCCCGGCTCCCCGGGCTCGCGCCTGAAGGGGACTCGGCGATGACTGTCCGATGCCGCGGGTGCGGCGTGATCCAGGCGGACAGCCGGACCGACGCTAGGCAGTTCATCCGCCGATCACCAAACAGACAGCCCCTTTTGTAGCGCATGCCACAGGGCAGACAGGCCACCTCCCCAACAAACCGGGCATAGCACGGAACCCCGGCATACAACTCGAAGCCGGGGTTCCGTTTGGATGCATCGCACCCGTTCTGCGCGTCTTCTCCTGATGCGCGGCCTTCGATCAGCCCGTGACGACGGTCACTTCACCGATCCCGAGCGCCCTGACCGGGGCCTCGATCTGCGCCGCGTCGCCGACCAGCACCGTGACCAGACGGTCCACGGGGAACGCGCTGACCGCCGCCGCGGTCGCCTCCACCGTGCCCGTCTCGGCCAGGCGGGCGTACAACTGCGCCTGGTAGTCGTCCGGGAGGTGCTGCTCGACCTGGTCGGCGAGCGTGGCCGCGACCGACGCCGCGGTCTCGTACTTCAGGGGGGCGACGCCGACCAGGTTCTGCACGGCGACGTCGCGCTCGGCGTCGGTGAGCCCCTCCGCCGCCAGCGTGCGCAGCACCGTCCACAGGTCCTCCAGCGCGGGGCCGGTGTTCGGCGTGTCCACGGAGCCGCTGATGGCCAGCATCGAGGCGCCCGAGCCGTCCGGGGCGGACAACAGCACCTGGCCGAAGGCCCGTACGCCGTAGGTGTAGCCCTTCTCCTCGCGCAGGACGCGGTCGAGCCGGGAGGTCAGCGTGCCGCCCAGGCAGTACGTGCCGAGCACCTGGGCGGGCCAGACGCTGTCGTGGCGGTCGGGGCCGGTACGGCCGATCAGCAACTGCGTCTGCACGGCGCCGGGGCGGTCGACGATGAACACCCGGCCGGTGTCGTCGGCCGTGATGGCCGGCACGGGCCGGGTGGCCGCCTTGTCGCCCGTCCAGGCCCCGAGGGTCTCGGCGAGGACGGCGTCCACATCGATCCCGGAGAGGTCGCCGACGATCACGACGGTCGACGTGGACGGCCGAACGTGCGCCTCGTAGAAGGCCCGTACGGCCGCGGAGTCGATCCTCGCCACCGTCTCCTCGGTGCCCTGGCGCGGCCGGGACACGCGCAGGGACGACGGGAAGAGCTCCTTGGAGAGCTGCTTGGCCGCGCGGCGGGCCGGGTTGGCCATCTCGTGCGGGATCTCGTCGAGGCGGTTGCGGACGAGCCGGTCGACCTCGCCCGCCGCGAAGGCGGGGGCGCGCAGGGCGTCGGCGAGCAGACCGAGCCCCTTGGGCAGCCGGGAGGCGGGGACCTCCAGCGAGACGCGGACACCGGGGTGGTCGGCGAGCGAGTCGAGCGTGGCGCCGCAGCGCTCCAGCTCGGCGGCGAAGTCCTCGGCGCTGTGCTTGTCGGTGCCCTCCGAGAAGGCACGGGCCATGATCGTGGCGACGCCGTCGAGGCCCTCGGGCTCCGCCTCCAGGGGCGCGCCGAGGAGGATCTCCACGGCGACGACCTTCTGGCCGGGGCGGTCGCAGCGCAGCACGGTCAGCCCGTTGTCCAGGGTGCCGCGCTCGGGGGCCGGGAAGGCCCAGGGCCGGGCGGTGCCGGGGGTGGGCTGCGGGTGGAAGTCCATGGTCACGGCAGCGTCGCTCACTGGTCCGCCCCCTTGTGCTCGTCGTTCTCGTCGGCCGCCGCGGCCTCGTCGCTGATGTCGCTGTCGTCGGCGGAGATGGGCTCGTAGACCAGGACGGCCCTGTTGCGCGGGTGCAGCCTGGCCTCGGCGACCGCCTGCACCTCCTCGGCGGTGACGTCGAGGACGCGCTGCACGGCGGTCAGCGCCAGCTGCGGGTCGCCGAACAGGACGGCGAAACGGCACAGTTCGTCGGCACGGCCGGCAACGGTGCCGAGCCGGTCGAGCCATTCGCGCTCGAGCTGGGCCTGGGCGCGCTCCATCTCCTCGGGCGTCGGGCCCTCGGCCGCGAACCGCGCGAGCTCCTCGTCGACGGCGGCCTCGATCTGCGGGACCTCGACGCCGCCGGACGTCTTGACGTCCAGCCAGCCGAGCGACGGGGCACCGGCCAGGCGCAGCAGCCCGAACCCGGCGGCGACGGCCGTCTGGTCGCGGCGCACCAGGCGGTTGTGCAGCCGCGAGGACTCGCCGCCGCCGAGGACGGTGAGCGCCAGGTCGGCGGCGTCGCACTCGCGGGTGCCGTCGTGCGGGAGGCGGTAGGCGGCCATCAGGGCGCGGGCGGGGACCTCCTCGACGATCTCCTCGCGCAGCTGCTCGCCGATGACGTCCGGCAGGGAGCCGTCGCGCGGGGGCTGCTTGCCGTCGTGGGACGGGATGGAGCCGAAGTACTTCTCGATCCATGCGAGCGTCTGCTGCGGATCGATGTCACCGACGACCGACAGCACCGCGTTGTTCGGCGCGTAGTAGGTGCGGAAGAAGGTGCGGGCGTCCTCGAGGGTCGCCGCGTCGAGGTCGGCCATCGAGCCGATCGGCGTGTGGTGGTACGGGTGGCCCTCGGGGTAGGCGAGGCCGGTCAGCCTCTCGAACGCCGTGCCGTACGGCACGTTGTCGTAGCGCTGACGGCGCTCGTTCTTGACGACGTCGCGCTGGTTCTCCATCGACTCGTCGTCGAGCGCGGCCAGCAGCGAGCCCATGCGGTCGGCCTCCAGCCAGAGCGCCAGCTCCAGCTGGTGGGCGGGCATGGTCTCGAAGTAGTTGGTGCGCTCGAAGCTGGTCGTGCCGTTCAGCGAGCCGCCGGCGCCCTGGACGAGCTCGAAGTGGCCGTTCCCCTTCACCTGGCCCGAGCCCTGGAACATGAGGTGCTCGAAGAGGTGGGCGAGTCCTGTACGGCCCTTGACCTCGTGACGGGAGCCGACGTCGTACCAGAGGCAGACCGCGGCGACCGGGGTCAGGTGGTCCTCCGAGAGCACGACGCGCAGGCCGTTGGCCAGGCGGTGCTCGGTCGCTGTCAGGCCGCCGGAGTCGGCCTGAGCTGTGGCCGTGTGACCCATGGGCATGTACGTCCCTTCGATCGCGATGCTGAATGTGCTGCCAGACCTGCCACTGTATGCAAGCGTGCTGCCACCTGGCGAAGTTCCCGGCCGCCGGTCGGCGTTGTTCGCCCGCTCGTGGGGGACGCGGCCGCGGGGCCGCGGCGAGCCCCGTGCCCGGGTCGCGGTCCACGTTGTCAGCGGGACGGTCCACAATGGTCGGCGTCAGATCCAGCCTGGTACGTGAAGGAGCAGCAGCCGCGATGGCCCGCCGCAGCACGAAGACCCCACCGCCGGACGATTTCGAGGAGAGGATCCTCGACATCGACGTCGTGGACGAAATGCAGGGCTCCTTCCTCGAGTACGCGTACTCGGTGATCTACTCCCGCGCCCTGCCCGACGCCCGCGACGGCATGAAGCCGGTGCACCGCCGCATCGTCTACCAGATGAACGAGATGGGCCTGCGCCCCGACCGCGGCTACGTGAAGTGCGCCCGCGTCGTCGGCGAGGTGATGGGCAAGCTGCACCCGCACGGCGACGCGTCGATCTACGACGCCCTGGTGCGCATGGCGCAGCCGTTCTCGATGCGCCTGCCGCTCGTCGACGGCCACGGGAACTTCGGCTCGCTGGGCAACGACGACCCGCCGGCCGCCATGCGGTACACCGAGTGCCGCATGGCGGACGCCACGAGTCTGATGACGGAGTCGATCGACGAGGACACGGTCGACTTCCAGTCGAACTACGACGGCCAGGAGCGGGAGCCGGTCGCCCTCCCCGCCGCCTACCCGAACCTCCTGGTCAACGGGGCCTCCGGCATCGCGGTCGGCATGGCGACCAACATGCCCCCGCACAATCTGGGCGAGGTCATCGCCGCGGCCCGGCACCTGATCAGATATCCCCACGCCGACCTCGAAGCGCTGATGCGCCATGTGCCCGGCCCCGACCTGCCGACCGGCGGCCGGATCGTCGGCCTCGGCGGGATCAAGGACGCCTACGAGACCGGCCGCGGCACGTTCAAGATTCGCGCCACCGTGTCCGTCGAGACGGTCACCGCCCGCCGCAAGGGCCTGGTCGTCACCGAACTGCCCTTCTCGGTCGGTCCCGAGAAGGTGATCTCCAAGATCAAGGACCTGGTCTCGGCGAAGAAGCTGCAGGGCATCGCCGACGTCAAGGACCTCACGGACCGGCAGCACGGCCTGCGCCTGGTCATCGAGATCAAGAACGGCTTCATCCCCGAGGCCGTCCTGGAGCAGCTGTACAAGCTGACACCCATGGAGGAGTCCTTCGGCATCAACAACGTGGCGCTGGTGGACGGCCAGCCGCTCACGCTGGGACTGAAGGAACTGCTGGAGGTCTACCTGGACCACCGGTTCGACGTGGTGCGCCGGCGCAGCGAGTTCCGCCGCACCAAGCGCCGCGACCGGCTCCACCTGGTCGAGGGACTTCTCGTCGCCCTGCTCGACATCGACGAGGTCATCCGCCTGATCCGCTCCAGCGACAACTCCGCCCAGGCCAAGGAACGCCTGATCGAGCACTTCTCGCTGAGCGAGATCCAGACGCAGTACATCCTCGACACTCCGCTGCGGCGCCTGACCAGGTTCGACCGGATCGAGCTCGAGAGCGAGCGCGACCGGCTCAACAGCGAGATCGAGGAGCTCACCCGGATCCTGGAGTCGGACGCCGAGCTGCGCAAGCTGGTCTCCTCCGAACTCGCTGCGGTGGCCAAGAAGTTCGGGACCCCGCGGCGCACGGTGCTGCTGGAGTCCGCGGGCGCGCCCGCGCCCGCCGCGTCGCTCCAGGTCGCGGACGACCCGTGCCGCGTGCTGCTGTCCTCGACGGGCCTGCTGGCACGCACCGCCACCGGTGAGCCGCTGGTGGACCACGGCACCAAGCGCACCAAGCACGACGTGATCGTCTCGGGGGTGCTCACGACGCAGCGCGGCGAGGTGGGTGCGGTGACGTCGGCCGGACGGCTGCTGCGCCTGTCCGTGATCGAGCTCCCGCAGCTGCCGGACACGGCGTCCGATCCCAACCTGGCGGGCGGTGCGCCGGTCGCGGAGTTCCTGACGCTGGAGGCGGACGAGCAGGTCGTCTGTCTCACCACGCTGGACGAGTCCTCGCCGGGCCTCGCGCTCGGCACCGCGCACGGCGTGGTCAAGAGGGTGGTCCCCGACTATCCGGCCAACAAGGACGAGTTGGAGGTCTTCGCGCTCAGGGGCGGGGACCGGATCGTGGGCGGCACGGAGCTGCGTACGGGCGAGGAGGACCTGGTCTTCATCACCTCCGACGCGCAGTTGCTGCGCTTCCCCGCCGCGCAGGTGCGGCCGCAGGGCCGGGCGGCCGGCGGTATGGCCGGTATCAAGCTGGCGGAGGGTGCCGAGGTGATCTCGTTCACCGCGGTCGACCCGGCCGGGGACGCGGTGGTGTTCACGGTGGCCGGCTCACAGGGCACGCTGGACGAGGCTCCGACGACGGCGAAGCTCACGCCGTTCGACCAGTACCCGCGCAAGGGGCGCGCCACCGGAGGTGTGCGCTGCCAGCGCTTCCTGAAGGGCGAGGACATGCTGGTCCTGGCCTGGGCCGGCGCAGCCCCGGCGCGCGCGGCGCAGAAGAACGGCGCACCGGCGCAGTTGCCGGAGCTCGACCCGCGCCGTGACGGCTCGGGCACGCCGCTGACGTCACCGGTCGCGGTCCTGGCGGGTCCCGCGAGCTAGAGCTCCCGGTCGGGGGTGCCGGTCCCGTCCGGCTCCCCCGGCTCGTCCACCCCGTCCGGCTCCGTGGGCACGTAGCGCAGGACGCCCCACATGCTGCGCTCGTCGGGGCGGTCCTCGGGTCCGCTCAGCGCGCAGGCCTCGATCTCCTTGCGGAGCCCCGCGGTGTCGATGCCGAAGCCGATGAGCACGAGCTGCGTCATGGGCGGCTCACCGGCCGGCCAGGGCTGCGGGGAGAAGCGCAGGAAGCGCCCGACCGCGTGGACGGCGTACCGGTTGCGCGGATCCGCCGCGCCGAAGTCGACGAAGCCCTTGATCCGGTACAGGCCGGCGGGCCTGGAGTCGAGGAACGCCATGAGCCGTCGCGGGTGCACCGGTACGTCGAGGGCGACGGAGACACTGTCGTACGCGGCGTGCAGATGCCCTTCGTGCCCGTGGCCGTGCTCGCGGTCGTACGCCTCCGCGTACAGGTCCTCGAAGGAGAGCTGACGGACCTTCTCCTCCCGTTCGGGCCGTACGGCAGGGTCCAGGAGCAGGGCGGGGTCGACCCGTCCGTACTGCGCGGAGACGACGGGTGTGGCCCCGGTGAGCTCGGCGAGCGTGTCCCGCAGCCGCTCCTGTCCGGCTTCGTCCACGCGGTCGGTCTTGTTGAGGACGACGAGGTCGGCGACGGCGAGGTGCCGGTCGAGTTCGGGATGCCGGGCCCTGGTGTCGTCGAACTCGGCGGCGTCGACGACCTCGACGAGCCCTCCGTACACGATCCGCGGGTTGTCGCTGGCGAGAATCATCCGCACGAGCTCCTGCGGCTCGGCCAGCCCGGAGGCCTCGACGACGATGACGTCGATCCGCGCCGAGGGGCGGGTGAGCTTGTCCAGATAGTCGTCCAGCTCGCTCGCGTCGACGGCGCAGCACAGGCAGCCGTTGCCGAGGGAGATCGTGGAACCGACCTGCCCGGCGACAGTCATGGCGTCGATCTCGATCGACCCGAAGTCGTTGACGACGACACCGATGCGGTTGCCGCCGTTGCGGCGCAGCAGGTGGTTGAGCAGCGTGGTCTTTCCTGATCCGAGGAAGCCCGCGAGGACGACCACGGGGATCTGGGACCTGCTCGGGCTCACTGCTGCACCTCGGACGGTTGGACTGCTCCGGCGGCCCAGGATAAGGGCGCACGCGAAGTGAACGATTGTTAGCAGCGCGTACCGGGCACACATTCGACACGGTCCCGGAAGGAACGCCTCGGCGTTCCCTCCGTGCGCCGTCGTCTCCGCCTCCCCGCCGGTCAGAGCCGCTCGGCACTCTGGGAGTCGGCAGTCATGCAGTCGACGACCGCTCACCGGTGCGCTGCGCCCGCACTCCGCCCGGTCCGGTGCCCGGTCGCCTGTCTCGGGGGTTGACATGAGCACACAGGGAAATGGGCACCAGCGGGGGGTGGCGGCGGGTATCGCGCTGGTCATCGCCTCGGCGACCGGCGTGGTGGGACTGGTCGCCGCGCTCAGCCTCGCCATCAGTTCGACGATGGAGGCGCTTGCGCCCGACACCGACGTCTCCGCCGCGAACGCCGTCTTCTCCGGCCTCGCCTTCGGCGCCGTCCTCGTCGCCATGATCGTTCAGCACGGCCAGCTCCGCCGGCAGAACTCCAGCCTGGCCACCCAGCTTCAGCACATGGAGGCCGCCAACGGCTACCAGCGGCGCGCCGACATCACGAGCCAGCACCGGCTCCAGTTCGAGCTGCTGTCCAAAGCCATGGACGATCCGGATCTCGCCGAGGTGCTCAACGCGTACGGTGACCATGTCCCGCCGGTGCGCCGGCGTCAGTATCTGTACGCCAACGCTCTCTACGGCAACCTGCTGCACGCCTACCGGATCGGCTCGACCAGCGAGCGGGACCTGAACGGCCATGTGAAGGTGATCTGCCGCAGCCCTCTCTTCCGGGAGTACTGGCGAGAGACAAGGCAGCATCGCGCCGAGCTGCCGTACGAGTCGGTCGAGGCGAAACTGGGGCGGATGGTCGACCGGGTGATCGACGAACGCCCGGCGGGGTGACCGAGGAGCAAAGCCGTCGTTTCGCCTGTGTGTAAACGGAGGCCGCAGTGGCCCGGTCGTGGCACACTGCGCCCCAGCCGTGTCAACCCCTCTCCCACACACAAGGATCGGCGCCAGTGAAGATCGTTCGTAGGATCGGAGCGTCCCCTCGCGAGCGCGGAAGCCTGTCCGGGCAGACCTGCCCGGACATTTTCGAGCTCAGCGACGGCCGCTTCGCCGTGATCGGCACCGAGGCCACGGAAGACCTCGACAAGGAGCTTCCCGCCGACGCCGCCCGCGCGGACTACGAGCGCATCGTGATCATCAGTCGCGAAACGCTCATCAGAGCCAAGGCCGACATCCCCGACGCGTAACGGCCGGCGGGGACCGCACGTGCTCGGCGCCGACCGGTGCCGAGCACGTCGTCGTTCCGGCCCCGTGAACCGCCTCGGCGTTCCGAGCCTCCCGAGTCCCCGGGGCGCGGAGGGGCCGTGCGCGGATCGCCTCGTGCGGCGTCGTCGTGTGCGGGCCGGGTACGGAATCGTCCATTTCGAAAAGCGGGCCGCGCCGTTTACCGTTCGTAGGCATGAGCCCCGTACCGACCACCCCCGCCCGGCGACGGCGGTTCGGCTGGCCGCAGCGGGTCTTCTCCCAGGTCCTGCTCATGCAGCTGGCCATCGCCACCGGCGTCACCGCGCTGGCCACCGGCCTTTTCCTCGCGCCGCTCAGCTCCCAGCTCGACGACCAGGCGATGCGGCGCGCCCTGGCCATCGCGCAGACCACCGCCTCCCCCGAGCTCGCCGACGAGGTGACCGGCACCCGCCCGTCCGCCGACGGCCCGGTGCAGAAGGAGGCCGAGCGGATCCGGGTCTCCACCGGCGCCGAGTACATCGTCGTCATGGACGACAACGGCGTGCGCTGGTCGCACACGTCACCCTCCGAGATCGGGCGCATCGTCTCGACCGACCCGAGCGAGGCTCTCGCCGGCCGTGAGGTGATGGAGATCGACAGCGGCACCCTGGGACGCTCCGCGCGGGGCAAGGTGCCGCTCAAGGACGACGAGGGCCGGATCGTCGGGGCCGTGTCGGTCGGCATCGAGTACGACAGCGTCCGCGCCAGGCTGCTCGCCGCCATCCCGGGACTCATCGCGTACGCGGGCGGTGCGCTGGCCGTCGGCGCGCTGGCGGCCTACCTGATCTCCCGCAGGCTCCAGCGGCAGACCCACGACCTCGCCTTCTCCGACATCTCCGCCCTGCTCGCCGAACGCGAGGCCATGCTCCACGGCATCCGCGAAGGCGTCGTGGCCCTCGACCGGACCGGCAGGATCCGGCTGCTCAACGACGAGGCACAGCGCCTGCTGGGGGTCGGCCCCGACGTCACCGGCCGGCCGCTGGACGAGGTGCTGGGCGAAGGCCGTACGACCGAGGTGCTCGCGGGCCGCGTCAGCGGCGAGGACCTGTTGACCGTACGGGGCAGCCGGGTACTGATCGCGAACCGGATGCCGACCGACGACGCAGGCGCCGTCGTCACGCTGCGCGACCGCACCGAACTGGAACAGCTGGGCCGGGAACTCGACTCGACCCGAGGCCTGATCGACGCTCTGCGCGCCCAGGACCACGAGCACGCGAACCGGATGCACACCCTCCTCGGTCTGCTCGAACTGGAGATGCACGAGGAGGCCGTGGAGTTCGTCACTGAGGTCGTCGGCGTGCACCGGGCGACCGCGGAGCAGGTCACGGAGAAGATCCACGATCCGCTGCTGGCGGCGTTGCTCGTGGGCAAGGCGACCGTGGCGGCCGAACGCGGGGTGTCGCTGCGCATCGCGCCCGCGACGCTGCTGCCCGACCGGCTGGTCGATCCGCGCGGACTCGTGACCGTCGTCGGCAATCTCGTCGACAACGCGCTGGACGCGGCAGCGGGCACGCCGGACGCTTCGGTCGAGGTGGAGCTGCACGCGGAGGACCGCACCGTCGTCCTGCGCATCGCGGACAGCGGACCCGGAGTCCCGCACGAGCGGCGTGAGCTGATCTTCACCGAGGGCTGGTCGACCAAGGAGCTGCCCGCGCACGGCAAGCGCGGGCTGGGGCTGGCGCTGGTGCGCAGGTTCGCCGAGCGGCAGGGCGGCGCGGCGGTGGTGAGCGAAGCCGCCGCGGGCGGCGCCGAGTTCACCGTCGTCCTGCCGGAGGCACTGACCGAGCAGCCGCTCGCGGCAATGGGAGCGGCGGAGATGCCGACGGCCGCCGCCGAGGCGTTGCGAGAGACACGATGATCGACGTACTGGTCGTGGACGACGACGTCCGGGTCGCGGAGATCAACGCGGCCTACGTCGCCAAGGTGCCGGGCTTCCGGGTCGCCGCGATCGCCCACTCGGCCGCCGAGGCACTGACCCGTATCGCCGAGACGCCCGTGGATCTGATCCTGCTCGACCACTATCTGCCGGACGAGAACGGCCTCGCCGTGGTCCGGGAGCTGCGTCGTCTCGGCCATCAGACCGATGTGATCATGGTGACTGCGGCCCGTGACGTGGCGACGGTCCAGGCCGCGATGCGTCATGGCGCCCTCCAGTACCTGGTGAAGCCGTTCAACTTCGCCGGGCTGCGCACCAAGCTGGAGGCGTACGCGACGCTGCGGCGCACCCTCGACGAGGGCGGCGAGGCGGAGCAGGCCGAGGTGGACCGCATTTTCGGCACCCTGTCGGCACGGTCGGTCGCGCCCGAACTTCCCAAGGGGCACTCACCGACGACGGCCGAAGTGGTGCGCCAGGTCCTGCTGGCCGCCGAGGGCCCGCTCTCGGCCCAGGAGATCGCGGAACGGGCGGGGATGAGCCGGCAGACCGCACAGCGCTACCTGAAGCTGCTGGAACGGGCGGACCGCGTGCGGCTGAGCCTCAAGTACGGCGAGACCGGCCGTCCCGAACACCGCTACTCCTGGACGACCAGCAGCTGAACCGCCTCCGGTGTGCGGTACGGGCAGGCTCGGACGCCACGTCACATGCTTCTGACCGGAGCCGGTTGATCGACGGCTCGGCTGCCGGAGGGACCGTCGGCGGGCCGCACCGGCAGCCCGCTACACGGCACCCGCCCCGGTCAGCGCCCGCACCTCGGTCTCGGCATGCCGGGCCGAGTCCGGCGGCTCCGACGACGTGACAGTACCGATCCAGCCCGCGAGGAAGCCGAGGGGGATCGAGACGAGACCTGGGTTCTCCAGCGGAAAGACGTGGAAGTCCATGCCCGGGAAGAGCGCCTGCGGGCTCCCGGACACCACCGGTGACAGCACCACGAGCAGCACCGAAGGGATGAGACCTCCGTAGACCGACCACACCGCCCCGCGGGTGGTGAACTTCCGCCAGAACAGCGAGTAGAGCAGGACGGGCAGGTTCGCCGACGCGGCGACCGCGAACGCCAGCCCCACCAGGAAGGCCACGTTCAGGTCGCGGGCCAGCAGTCCGAGCCCGATGGCGACGGCGCCGATCCCGACCGCCGCGATCCTGGCGACCGCCACCTCGCTGTACCCTCCGCCCTCCTGGCCGGCCGGGCGACGCAGGGTTGCGTACAGGTCGTGCGCGACCGAGGCAGAGGACGCCAGTGTGATGCCCGCGACGACCGCGAGGATCGTCGCGAAGGCCACGGCGGCGACCACCGCGAAGAGCACGGTGCCCCCGGTCGAGCCCGCTCCCCCGCCGAGGTCGAGGGCGAGCAGCGGCACGGCGGTGTTCCCGGCGGCGCTCGACGCCCGTACCTCGTCCGCGCCCACCACGGCCGCGGCGCCGAAGCCGAGAACGATCGTCATCAGATAGAAGCTGCCGATGAGGCCGATGGCCCAGACGACCGAGCGGCGGGCGGCCCGCGCGGTCGGCACGGTGTAGAAGCGCGACAGGATGTGCGGCAGTCCTGCCGTGCCCAGCACCAATGCCAGGCCGAGGCTGATGAAGTCCAGACGCGCGGTCCAGTCGCCCCCGTACCGGAGCCCGGGTGAGAGGAACTCCTTGCCGTGTCCGCTGCGCTCGGCAGCGGAGTCGAGCAACTGGCCGATGTCACCGCCGAACCGCATCAGCACGAGCACGGTCATCGCGATGGCGCCCGCCATCAGCAGCACGGCCTTCACGATCTGGATCCAGGTGGTGGCTCGCATCCCTCCCATCGACACATAGATCACCATCAGGGCACCCACGCCGACGACGGTCCACGAGCGCGCGGCTTCGCTCGTCCCGCCCAGCAGCAGCGCGACGAGGGACCCGGCTCCCACCATCTGCGCCACCAGATAGAGAACGGACACGGTGACCGAGGAAGTTCCCGACGCGATGCGCACGCGTCGCTCCTTCAGCCGGGAGGCGACGACATCGGCGAGAGTGAACCGGCCGCAGTTGCGCACCAGTTCCGCGACGAGGAAGAGAACGACGAGCCAGGCGACCAGGAACCCGACGGAGTAGAGCATTCCGTCGTAGCCGAACAGGGCGATGAGTCCGGAGATGCCGAGGAAGGAAGCGGCCGACATGTAGTCGCCCGCGATGGCGAAACCGTTCTCCATCGGGGAGAAGAGCCGCCCGCCCGCGTAGAACTCCTCGGCCGACCCGTGCCTGTGGCGGCTCACCCATGTCGTGATGCCGAGGGTGACGGCGACGAACGCGCTGAACAGCAGCAGCGCCAGTGCCTGGTGGTCGCCGCTCATCGCCCGGCCCCCCGGGTCATCTCCTGGGTTTCCCACCGCAGTTCGAGCGCCGCATCGTCGCGCCGCCGACAGGCATGGCGGGCATACGCCCAGGTCAGCAGAAACGTGGTGAGGAACTGGGCGAGTCCTGCCACCATCGCCACGTTGACCGCGCCGGCGACCGGGCGGGCCATGAGGTCCGGTGCGGTGGTCGCGGCCACCACGTAGGCGAGGTACCACAGGAAGAAGGCGAGGGATGCAGGCACGACGAACCGCCGGTAGCGGCGGCGTACTTCCTGGAAAGCGGCGCTGCGCTGCACCTCCAGATAGATCTCGGCAGTGCTCGGACCGCTCTCGCCCTGCTGCGCGGACGCCGGCGGGGTCACGGGGACCCGCCCGCCGGTACCGTCCACATCGCCCCAGCCGGAGGCCGGCGTGTCGTACCACGGGTCCTCGACCCGAACCGCCGACGCGCCTTGCCCTTCCTTCTCGTCCACGCTCAACTCTCCTTGTCAGCGAACCGTTTCGGCCCGCATGCACAAGAATGGACAAAGCGAGAAGATCTCGGACTCTTCTCCCCGGGCTCTTCACTCCATCAGGTGATGCCCGTCCTCGGTGGCTGAGCAAGCCCTTCCCGATAGGCGTACCGAACCGCCTGCGCGCGGTCGTGCAGACCGGCCTTCGCGAAGAGATTGTTGATGTGCGTCTTCACCGTCGCCGTGGAGATGCCCAGCCGACCCGCGATCTCCGCGTTTGCCAGGCCTTCGGCGATCAGGGTGAGCACCTCGCCCTCACGGGTCGTCAGGCCGTCGGGCAGGCGGGGCCCGACCGCCGGCGGCTCGGCGGTGACCTGTTCCAGCAGCCGCTGCTGCACGACCGGTGAGAGGCCCGCTCCGCCCGCCATGACGTCCTGGACGGCCCGGACGATCTCGTCCCCGTCCGCGTCCTTGGTGAGATAGCCGCGCGCCCCTGACCGCAGTGCCGGGAAGAGCGAGTCGTCGTCCGCGTAGGTGGTGAGCACCACGACCTGTGTCGCGGGGTGCTCGGCGCGGATCCGGCGGGTCGCCTCCACGCCGTCGCAGCGCGGCATCCTCAGGTCCATGAGCACGATGTCGGGGGCCAGTTCGGCGACGAGCCGGACCGCTTCCTCCCCGTCCCTGGCCGAGCCGACGACCTCGATGCCGGGCAGCAGCCCCAGCAGCATCACGATGCCCTCGCGCACCACTGCCTGGTCGTCGGCAACGACCACTCTGGCGATCCGCTCGCTCATACCGGCACCCGCAGCCGCACCACGAACCCCTCCCCCTCCGGTCCCGCGTCCAGGGTGCCGCCGGCCAGTTCCGCCCGCTCGCGCATCCCCAGCAGACCGTATCCGGCGCCTGATGCCATGAGATCACCGGTCTTCTGCCGCGCCCCGAAGTCGCGCACCTCCAAGGCGATTTCCCCCTCCAGATAGGCCAGCACGATGCGCACCTCGGCTCCGGGCGCGTGCTTGCGCACGTTGGTCAGGGCCTCCTGGGCGACTCTCCGTACGGCCTGCGATGCCTCGGCGGGCAGCCGCCGCCGCTCCCCCGTGACCTCGGTCCGTGCCCCGTCGGCGGCAGCCAGCTCGCGAAGGTAGTCCTCCACCGGCGCCATCTCGCCCCGCAGCGCCGACAGTGCCTGCCGGGTCTCGGCCAGCCCCTCCCGGGCCATGGCGCGCGCCGCGACCACCCGCTCAAGGATCTTGTCCCGGAAGGGGCCTTCGGGGCCTCGCTCGATCTGCAGCCTGGCCGCCTCCAGGTGCACGAGCTGCGCGGAGAGGCTGTGCGCGAGCACGTCGTGGATCTCCCGGGCGATACGGGCCCGCTCGGCGAGGGCCGCCGACGTCGCTTCGGCCTCGCGAGCCGCCCGCTCCTGCGCGAGAAGCCGGTACCCGGTGCCCTTGGCGTGGGCGTCGAGCCGCAGGGAGTAACCGGCGAGCATCACCGCCGCGGTGGTGACCCATGCGCCCCACCGGCTGTCGTCGGTGAGGACGAACCCGACGAACTGCACGGCGACCGTGCCCAGCGCCGCGGCGAGCGGCATTCGCGCCATGGCCATCACGCAGCAACTGATCCACAGCACCACCGCGGGAACGTCGGCCCCGGCGGCGAAGGATCCGGCCCCCACCGCGCACAGGACCGCCAGCAGCCCCAGCGAGGGAAGCAGCCGGTTGGCCAGCGTGGTCAGGTGGAAGCGCATGACAGCCGCTGCGCAGCCGGCGAGCCCGAGCGGCGGCAGCACAGCACTCCAGCCGTGGAACGCACCGGATGCGTAGGAGCTGTACACGGCCCAGCCGGCCAGGCCGAGGAGCATGGCCATGTCCAGCGCGATACGCGCCTTCGGGATCCCGATCCGGGACAGCGCCTCGCGCGTCGGCCACTCGGTCCATCTGCTGCCGGGCACCCATGTCCTCCTCCGTCCGCGCCGATGCTACGGAGGCGAGGACCCGCGCCGGATCGGGCCGGGGGAGGAAGCGGGGGTGGAGCCCGTCTCCACCCCCGGGTGGGTGTCAGGCGTCGATGCGGGAGCGGTCGAGGGTGGCCGCCGAGCTGGTGATGAACTCCTTGCGGGGCGCGACCTCATTGCCCATCAGCAGGTCGAAGATCTGCTCGGAGGCCTCCAGGTCGCCGATGTTGATCCGGCGCAGGGTACGGTGACGCGGGTCCATCGTGGTCTCCGCGAGCTGGTCCGCGTCCATCTCCCCGAGGCCCTTGTAGCGCTGGATGGAGTCCTTGAAGCGGACGCCCTTGCGCTGGAACTCGAGCAGCGTCTGCCGCAGCTCGTTGTCCGAGTACGTGTAGACGTACTTGTCCTGGCCCTTCTTCGGCTGGATCAGCTCGATCCGGTGCAGCGGCGGAACAGCGGCGAACACCCGGCCGGCCTCCACCATCGGCCGCATGTACCGCTGGAAGAGCGTGAGCAGCAGGGTCCGGATGTGGGAACCGTCGACGTCGGCGTCCGTCATCATGATGACCTTGCCGTAGCGCGCCGCGTCGATGTCGAAGGTGCGGCCGGAGCCCGCCCCTATGACCTGGATGATCGCGCCGCACTCGGCGTTCTTCAGCATGTCCGAGACGGACGACTTCTGGACGTTGAGGATCTTGCCGCGGATCGGCAGGAGCGCCTGGAACTCGCTGTTGCGCGCCAGCTTGGCCGTGCCGAGCGCGGAGTCTCCCTCGACGATGAAGAGCTCGCTGCGCTCCACGTCGTCACTGCGGCAGTCGGCGAGCTTGGCCGGCAGCGACGAGGACTCCAGGGCCGTCTTGCGGCGCTGCGCCTCCTTGTGCTGGCGGGCCGCGATGCGCGTACGGGCGGCGGCGACCGCCTTCTCCAGGACGGCGCGGGCCTGCGCCTTCGCGTCCCGCTTGGTGGAGGTCAGGAAGGCCTTGAGCTCCTTGGCGATCACGTTCGCGACGATCCGGTTGGCGGCCGAGGTGCCGAGGACCTCCTTGGTCTGGCCCTCGAACTGGGGCTCGGCGAGCCGGACGGTCACGACGGCTGTGAGGCCCTCCAGGGCGTCGTCCTTGACGATGTCGTCCTCGGCGACGCGCAGCAGCTTGGCGGAGCGCAGGACCTCGTTGACCGTCCTGGTCACCGAGCGCTCGAAGCCGGTGACATGGGTGCCGCCCTTGGGGGTGGCGATGATGTTGACGAACGACCTGACCGTGGTGTCGTAGCCCGTGCCCCAGCGCAGGGCGACGTCGACGCCGAGTTCGCGGGTGACCTCGGTCGGGGTCATGTGACCGCGGTCGTCGAGGACGGGGACGGTCTCCTTGAAGGTGCCCTGGCCGCTCAGCCGCAGCACGTCGCAGACCGCCTTGTCCTGCGCCAGATACTCGCAGAACTCGCTGATCCCGCCGTCGAAGCGGAACGTCTCCACGCTCTTGCCTTCGCCGTCGCCACCCGCCGGTCCGCGCTCGTCGTGCACGACGATGGTGAGCCCGGGGACGAGGAAGGCGGTCTGCCGGGCGCGCTGGTGGAGCGTCTCCAGGGAGAGCCTGGCGTCCTTGAGGAAGATCTGGCGGTCCGCCCAGTACCGCACGCGGGTGCCGGTGCGGGCCTTCGGCACGCGCTTGCCCTTCAGGAGCCCGTTGGCCGGGTCGAAGGGGGCGTCGGGGCCGGACTCGGTGAAGATGCCGGGCACGCCGCGCCGGAAGCTGATCATGTGGGTGGCGCCGCCGCGGTCCACCTCGACGTCGAGACGCGCGGAGAGCGCGTTCACGACAGAGGCGCCGACGCCGTGCAGACCGCCGGAGGCCGCGTACGACCCGCCGCCGAACTTGCCGCCGGCGTGCAGTTTGGTCATCACGACCTCGACGCCCGACAGGCCGGTCTTGGGCTCGACGTCGACCGGGATGCCGCGGCCGTTGTCCCGGACCTCGACGGACCCGTCCTCGTGAAGGATGACCTCGATGTGGTCGCAGTGGCCGCCGAGGGCCTCGTCCACGGCGTTGTCGATGATCTCCCACAGGCAGTGCATCAGGCCGCGGCTGTCGGTGGACCCGATGTACATGCCGGGCCGCTTGCGGACCGCTTCGAGACCCTCCAGGACGAGCAGGTGCCGCGCGGTGTAGTTGGAACCGTCACGGTCTGCGGTCAGCAGCGCTGTGGACGGCACGGACGTTTCGGCGGTCACGCGGTTCGCTCCTCGCTGAATTTCAGATGTGGCCAAGTGGGGTAAAGGCCCGGGCGTCGGTCGCCGCTCAGAGCCTACAGAGGCCTGGTAGAGCCGATGTAGCGCCACCCTCTTGATTTCTTACGCTAGTCCAGCATCGCATACGTGTTCGATCCCTCGATGGGGTGACGTGCACATCACGTTCCCTTCGAGGCATGAACCATTTAGGCTCCGGGCACGTCCTCAAGAACAACCGGCAACCCAGCCGGGAGGGCCAAACGAGACAAGCAACGCGAAATCCGTAGAGCGAAGCAATACGGCTCATTCGCCGCCAACCGGCAGCAGTCAGCCGCCTCGGAAAAAAATTCGAGGGAAAGCCCCGAGCGGGAACGTTTTCGGGCTGGTTGGATGTTGCACCTGGTACGACAGCTCGTCGAGCTAGAGAAGAGGCGACGTGACTACTGTTCTGACCCCCGCGAGCCCGCTGACGGCCGCTGACCGCTGCGACCGCTGCGGCGCTCAGGCGTATCTGCGCGTCGTCCTGATCAGCGGTGGTGAACTGCTCTTCTGCGCCCACCACGGACGCAAGTTCGAGCCGGAACTCAAGAAGATCGCCGCGGAGATACAGGATGAGACGGACCGACTGACGGCCGTTCCGGCCGGAGCCGGCGAAGAGGACCACTGAGACCTCGCATCCACGACGAGCCATGAGCCGGTCGAGGACCGGCGTCGGGCGGCTGCACCCTGGACACAGGGAGCAGCCGCCCGCTCTCATACAGGGACCGCGGGGATGAACGCGGCAGCGGTCAGTGGCCGGCCAGGACGTTCCCCCCGGTGACCAAGGGGGCGAGGGTCGACACCCGGGTGTAGACCCCAGGTGCTTCGGGGCGGCCGCAGCCGCTGCCCCACGAGACGAGGCCGATGAGCCGCCCGCGTGCGATCAGCGGACCCCCGCTGTCCCCCTGACAGGCGTCCCGGCCGCCCTGCGGAGCCCCGGCGCAGAGCATGGTGGTCTTCGTGTACCGGCTGCCCAGTCCGCCCGGGTAGGCCCGCTCACAGGTCGCGTCCGGCAGGACCGAGACGCGCGCCGCACGCAGCGTGGGCGCGTAGCTGCCCCCGCCGCCCGTGGTGTCGCCCCAGCCGTACACGGTGGCCTCGGTGCCGGGCGCGTACACGTCCTCACCCGCCTTCGCGACCGGGAGCACATTGGCACCCGGCAGGGCCTCTGAGAGCGTCAGGACCGCCATGTCGGCCGTGTTCGTGGCGGGGTCGTACGCCGACGAGACCTGACTCGAGCGGACGGCGATCTCCCGTCCGCCCTGCCCGTCCAGTGCGGACCGGCCGGAGATGACGCGCAGATCCCGCAGGGCGCTCACTTCCTTGCCCAGCACGGCCCGGCTGAGGCAGTGCGCGGCTGTCATCACCTTCGTGGGCGCCACGACGACGCCCCCGCAGAACTGCCCGGCCCGCTTTGGGCCGAACCGGTCACGGCTGGACAGGGCGACGACCCAGGGACTCTCTTCGGCCTTCACCTCGAAGCCGCCGACGACCACGCGGTCGGCGACTGCGGGCGAGGGCATCGCCAGTGGCACCAGGACTGCGGCGGCGATGAGGGCCGGAACCCCGGCCAGTCCTCGGGCTGTGGGACGACGCATACGGCCTCCTGACTCTGCGTGAATGGCTGTGCACCCAGAGTGGTGCAGGGTGCCCCCGACCGCACCCGCGAGAGAACCTGGACACGGCGAAGGGCCCGGTCCCCCATGAGGGACCGGGCCCTTTCGCGGCATGGGCCGCAGGCGCCCCGACGACCTAGTCGAGGTAGTCCCGCAGCACCTGGGAGCGCGACGGGTGACGCAGCTTCGACATCGTCTTGGACTCGATCTGACGGATGCGCTCACGCGTCACGCCGTAGACCTTGCCGATCTCGTCGAGGGTCTTCGGCTGACCGTCGGTGAGACCGAAGCGCATCGAGACGACGCCCGCCTCACGCTCGGACAGCGTGTCCAGGACCGAGTGCAGCTGCTCCTGGAGGAGCGTGAAGCTGACCGCGTCGGCCGGCACGACCGCCTCGGAGTCCTCGATGAGGTCACCGAACTCGCTGTCACCGTCCTCGCCGAGCGGCGTGTGCAGCGAAATGGGCTCGCGGCCGTACTTCTGGACCTCGATGACCTTCTCGGGGGTCATGTCGAGCTCCTTGGCCAGCTCCTCCGGGGTGGGCTCGCGGCCCAGGTCCTGGAGCATCTGGCGCTGCACCCGCGCGAGCTTGTTGATGACCTCGACCATGTGCACCGGGATACGGATGGTGCGGGCCTGGTCGGCCATGGCGCGGGTGATCGCCTGACGGATCCACCAGGTGGCGTACGTGGAGAACTTGTAGCCCTTGGTGTAGTCGAACTTCTCGACGGCACGGATCAGACCGAGGTTGCCCTCCTGGATCAGGTCCAGGAAGAGCATGCCGCGGCCGGTGTAGCGCTTGGCCAGCGAGACGACCAGTCGGAGGTTGGCCTCCAGCAGGTGGTTCTTGGCGCGGCGGCCGTCCTCGGCGATGATCTCCAGCTCGCGCTTGAGCTTGGGGGCGAGCTTGTCCGAGTTCGCCAGCTTGTCCTCGGCGAACAGGCCCGCCTCGATGCGCTTGGCGAGCTCGACCTCCTGCTCGGCGTTGAGGAGCGGGACCTTGCCGATCTGCTTGAGGTAGTCCTTGACCGGGTCGGCGGTGGCGCCGGCGACGGCGACCTGCTGTGCGGGCGCGTCGTCCTCGTCGTCGTCGGAGAGGACAAAGCCCTTGCTCTCGCCTTCGGGCTCCTCCTCGTCGCCCTTGGCACCGGGCTGGACCTCGTCGAGCAGCTCTTCGCCCTCGACGATCTCGTCGTCCTTCTTGCCCGTGGTCTTCTTCGCCGCGGTCTTCTTGGCGACCGTCTTCTTCGCCGCGGTCTTCTTCGTCGCCGCCTTCTTGGCGGCGGTCTTCTTGGCGGGCTCGGCGGCCGCCGACTCGTCCGCCGTGACGTCGACGGTCTCGGGCGACGGCGCCGCGGTGGCGGCGACGGTCTTCGCCGGAGCCGTCTTGGCGGCGACGGTCTTGGTGGCGGTGCGCTTTGCCGGGCTCTTCGCTGCGACGCTCTTGCGGGCGCGCTTCGGCGACTCCGCTGCACTGACCATCAGCGTCACACCCTCTTCCTCGAGGATCTGGTTGAGGCTGCGCAGAACATTCTTCCACTGGGTTGGCGGAATCTGGTCAGCCTCGAAGGCCCGACGCACGTCATCGCCGGCGATCTGCCCATCAGCCTTTCCCCGCTCGATGAGCGCCATCACAGACTCGGACTCGGCGATCTCCGGCGGGAGCGTACGGGATGTGCTGGCCGACACGAACAACCTCTCGGAACGATGGAAAACGGCTTCCGGCCCCGCCCATGATCGGGCCGGAGCCGACGACCACCGGGCTGCGGATGTACCGGTGGCGCGGGCGGAACCTCGGAGCTGTCACAGCGCCGTCCACGGCAGCTGTATTCCCTCCTCGGCTGTCACCTCTTAGGTCATCGCACGGTTTCGAGGAGCGTTACGCCCAATCCGCGTGGCCCGAGTCACACCGCATATGCCATGAAACGACCAGATGGGGGCATTCGCCGCACAGCGTGTCGCCGGATCCCGGCGGAATCCGGCGACACGCTGTGCGTACACCTCCACACTCCCGACCGCCCCGGTGGTCAGTGCTCGCGCGGGGCGGGCACCACTCGTTCCGCTTCCGGGTGAACCATGAGCAGTTGCCGCATGGCCGATTCGGCGGCCTGCGGGTCGCCCGAGGCGAGCGCTTCGGCGATACGGGCGTGCTGGGCCACGGCGGCTTCGTTCGGGCGGTCACAGCCTGTGACCGGCCCGCCGGACACCTGGAGTGCGGCGGACACGATCCCCGACAGGTGCTCCAGCATGCGGTTGCCGGCGAGCTGGATGAGCAGGGAGTGGAACTCGGCATCGGCCCGCGAAAAGGTGAGCCCGTCACCCTGGGCCAGGGCGTGCCCCATGATCTCGACCATGTCGGCGAGCCGCTGCTGAGCGTCGTCACGACCGTGCCCGGCGGCGAGGCGGGCGGCGAGCGGCTCGATGGTCCAGCGCAGCTCGTTCAGCTCCCGGCGCTGGTCGTCGCGCTGGGGGCCGAAGGCGCGCCACTCGATGATGTCGGGGTCGAGCAGATTCCAGTCGCTCACGGGGCGCACACGAGTGCCGACATTGGGGCGGGCACTGACCAGACCCTTGGCCTCGAGGACGCGCAGGGACTCGCGGACGACGGTGCGGGAGACCTCGAAACGCTGGCCGATCTCCTCGGGGACGAGCGGACGATCGGCACCGAGGTCGCCGGAGACGATCATCTGGCCGAGCTGCTGGACGAGTTGACCGTGCAGCCCACGGCCGCGGCTACCTGCCGCGCGGCGGGCGACTCGACCCAGCTCCGCGTCCGCGCCTTCCCAGGAGGGAGGGCCGACGCGGTCGACGCCCGGCGACTCCGCGTAGGGGTATCGGTCGAGTTCGCCCGGGCCTGCGAGGCCGGTCTCGGAGGGGCGGGCGGCGGTCATCATGGTGTGCGCAAGGGTACTCACGCATCCTTTGTCGGCTCCGCTTCCGAGCCCCTTGAGGTCTTTGGTGAAAAGCACACGAAAGGGTGATCGGCGCTCACGCCGCAATTGACGCCTTATCGTAAGGAATCGGGCAGCCTTAAGGGAGTTGCGGGCAGTTGGCGCCCGAGCGATCGGCCTTGATCACCAAGACGCACTGCGTCGGACCGTCATGAACAGATACGCGCAGATCAGGGCCGACAACGACAACGCCAGTGCCGCTCCGACAGGTTGCCCGATCACCTGAAGGGCCGCTGCCGGCCACCAATCCGCCTCGCGAGGCAGCCGCAGCAGGCCAGGTCGTGGAACTTGCCGGGAAGTCCGGCGATCGAACGGGCGGGCGGAGCGGGCAACGCGTGCTCGACGAGCGGCGCGATCAGCACCGGTACCGCGAGAACGGCCGTGACGCCGGCGGCCGTGACGCGGAAGAGGCCCGCTGCGAGCAGCCTGGCCCAGGCGCAGCCCACGCAACACGCCACGAAGGACGGCAGTTTCCTCGGCTGGACTCCCAAGTGCGCCTCCGTAGACGAGACGCAGGGCCTGTATGTCGGCCGCCACCACTACCGTCGCGCCGCGCTCACCAGGGCAGCGGCCGCGGTCACCGCGAGCTTCGCCTACAGCAGTCCCGCCCCCGGGGACCCGGTGCCCCCAGCCAGAGAGGTCGCGGCAGGGGTCGTCGAGGACCAGAGGGCTGCGGGCTCCCAACAGAGCGGCGGCGAGCCCGAGTCTGCGGTCCATACCCAGGGAGAGCAGGCCCAGCTGCTGCTGGCTGCGCGCGGTCCGCGCGGGATGCCCGGGCATGTCCCCGAACAGCACGCCGACCTCGCGTGCGGGATCCGCGATGCGGTGCAGGAGGTTGCCCCGGAAGCAGGTGACGCCACGGCCGCTCTCCAGCCCGGGCATCAGCCTCAACGCCGTTGTCTTCCCGGAACCGGACGGCCCGAGGAGGACCGTGACGCCGCCCGGCCGCGCCTCGAAGGAGAGATCGTCGACGGCGGGCGGCGTCCAGGGATCAGACCTCGGGGCGCAGCATGGGCGGGTTGAGCAGAGTGGCCCCGCCGGCCCGGAACAGCTGGGCGGGACGGCCTCCCTGCCGGGTCGTCGTGCCGCCCGCGGGGACCAGGAAGCCCGGCGTACCGGTCACCTTGCGGTGGAAGTTGCGCGGGTCGAGGGCAACACCCCACACCGCCTCGTACACCCGGCGCAGCTCCCCGACCGTGAACTCCGGCGGGCAGAAGGCCGTGGCCAGCGAGGAGTACTCGATCTTGGAACGGGCGCGCTCCACACCGTCCGCCAGGATCAGCGCGTGATCGAAGGCGAGGGGGCCCTGCTGCTCGTCCTCGCGCGCGAAACCGTTCTCCTGGCCGAGCAACTCCTCCACGGGGGCCCAGCGGGCGCTGTTCGCGTCGCCGCCGGCGCGGGGAGCCGGCAGGTCGGGTGCGAGAACGAGGTGCGCGACGCTGACCACACGCATCCGCGGGTCGCGCTTGGGGTCTCCGTAGGTGGCGAGCTGCTCCAGGTGGGCCCCGTTGGCCGGCGCCGGGGACGCGGGGTCATGGGCGCACAGCCCTGTCTCCTCGGAGAGCTCACGCGCCGCCGCGGCCGCCAGGTCCTCGTCCGCCCGTACGAATCCTCCGGGCAGCGCCCATCGCCCCTGGAACGGCGGCTCACCTCGACGCACGACCAGCGCGCAGAGGGCGTGACGACGCACGGTGAGCACGACCAGATCGACGGTGACGGCAAAGGGCGGAAAGGCCGACGGGTCGTAGGGAGACATGCCGCGATCATAGTCGTCTGCCTGACGATAAACACACCCTTCCCAAGGTGCGGCACCGGTTTCTTCACCCCCGTCCCGGGTGGCTGCCCAAGGCTGGTCACACCGCCGACCGAAGATCCTGCGCGGCCTCCTCGACCATGCCGAACCGCCTGTTGACGCGGCCGGCGAACGGTGCGCCCGCCACGCTCGGACCGGAGATTCGCAGCGCTCCGAGCATCACACTCGGCATCGGCGCAGTGCGACGGTCCCCCTTGGTGCATCGGGCCGGATCCCGGCCGGGACGGGCGGGAGATACGGGGGCGGGCTCGGCGCCCTGGTGTGCCGGACGCCCTCGTTCACGGCGTCATCGCCCGCTCCTGCTGCCGCGCTGCCCGCTACGCCTGCCGACGCGCACGCGGGCACCTTCGGAGTCGGGGCGGTGGCGGGAGACGGCACCCGGCCCGCGGGCGGCACGGGCGGCACGGGCGGCACGGGCGGCACGGGCGGCACGGGCGGCACGGGCGGCACGGGCGGCACGGGCGGCACGGGCGGCACGGGCGGCACGGGCGGCACGGGCGGCACGGGCGGCACGGGCGGCACGGGCGGCACGGGCGGCACGGGCGGCACGGGCGGCACGGGCGGCACGGGCGGCACGGGCGGCACGGGCGGCACGGGCGGCACGGGCGGCACGGGCGGCACGGGCGGCACGGGCGGCACGGGCGGCACGGGCGGCACGGGCGGCACGGGCGGCACGGGCGGCACGGGCGGCACGGGCGGCACGGGCGGCACGGGCGGCACGGGCGGCACGGGCGGCACGGGCGGCACGGGCGGCACGGGCGGCACGGGCGGCACGGGCGGCACGGGCGGCACGGGCGGCACGGGCGGCACGGGCGGCACGGGCGGCACGGGCGGCACGGGCGGCACGGGCGGCAGAACGAACCTGGGCGCGGCGCCGACGGTGACGGGGCCGCTCGAGGCCGGCGGACGCCGCCCCCGTCGGGCGATCGGCCGATGACTGCTCGTCGCAGACGTCACGCCGATCACCGCCTGGACGGTCTCCCTCTGCTCCGGCGATGGCCGCCGGAGCACCGCTCTGCGTCGGCCAGTCCTGTTCCTGACGCAAACAGTGCCGCAACGTCTCGGGGTCGAGACCCTCGTTGCAGGCCTGGTGGAGCAGGCGTGCGAAGACGTACTCGGGGTCTGCGCGGAGCGCGAGGCCGAGGGCGACCCTGGCCGCTGGCTCGTCGCCGAGGGACCACGCCACCCACCCGGCGAGAGTCAGAGGCGCGGCGGCATGGCTGTCGTAGCTGCCGACGCACCGCCGGGACAGAGCGCGCCACAGCCGAAGCGCGGGAGCGGCGTCGGGGCCCTCCATCCACTGAGCCGCGCGGTCCCGGGTCCGGCGGTCCTGAAGGCCGAGGATGAGCTCGGCCGCCTCCTGGTGGGAGACGAGCCTGTCGTCCACCACGTCAGCCTCGCCCGAGGCGGCAGCCTGCGGTGTCCGGGGAGTCTGTGCCAGCCGGTCCAGCACGCGCCGGGCCAGCTCCAGGGTGTCCGCCGCCAGGCCCCGCCGTCCCCGCTCGTCCAGAATCCGGGGCACGAGGGCTGTGCCGGCCTGGTCGAGGGCCCGCTGCTGCTCCGCTGCCTCCCCGTCGGTCCAGGGCATCAGCCGAGCCTCCATCTCGCGCAGACTGCCCCGCACTTGGATGCCTGCGTAAGCGGCGGCCGCGGCCATCACCGAGGTGCCGGGGAGTGCGAGCGGTGTCCCGTCGGGCGGGCAACAGCGCGCGTCGGGACAGCAATAGGACCAGAAGCGGCCGTCGGAGATGCACAGCGCCTCGTACACGGGCACGTCGAGTGCCCCGCAGGCGGTGCGCAGCCGATGGGCGAGCGGGCGGAGCCGCTCCATCACCCGCAGTCCGCTCTCGTCGTGGGCCGGTTCCTGGCAGAGGAAGACGACGATCCCGTCGGGGCGGGGCCCGCGGCGCTCGCTGCCATGGATCAGACATTCGGCGAGCTGCTGCGCCACCGGCTCCCATTCGCGGGCCGAGGGGGGAATGCCGAGCCTGAGCCGGCCGCCGAACCGTCCCCGCCCTCCGTGCAGGGCGACCAGCACGATCGAGTCACTCGGGTGGAAGCCCATCATGTACGGGAGGGCATCGGCCAGTTCGGCCGGGCTGCGCAGGGTGATCTGCTGGTGGTCGGCGGATCCGGCGGCGAAGTCGTGGTGCTTGTTCATGGCAGGAAGGTCTCGCGGACGGGCTACCGGCCGCGACCCCTGTGGATAACGTTATCCACAGGATGCCGGGCTCGTTCGCGCTTTGTCGGTGCCATCGGGTTGCATGGGGGCATGACCAACGCAGACCGTGCGGAGCTCAGGGCCGCCGCCGATGCCGTACTCGCACGACTCGTCAGTGACCCCTCGGGCTCCGCTCGCCTGCGCGAGGACCAGTGGCGGGCGATCGAGGCGCTCGTTGCCGACAAGCGCCGGGCCCTGGTCGTCCAGCGCACCGGCTGGGGCAAGTCCGCGGTCTACTTCGTCGCCACGTCACTGCTGAGGGCGGCCGGGAGCGGACCCACCGTGATCGTCTCACCGCTGCTGGCGCTCATGCGCAACCAGGTCGAGGCCGCGGCCCGGGCAGGCATCCGGGCCCGCACGATCAATTCCTCCAACACGGAGGAGTGGGAGTCCGTCCAGGCCGAGATCGCGGCGGGCGAGGTGGACGTGCTGCTGGTGAGTCCTGAGCGGCTGAACAATCCGGACTTCCGTGATCAGGTCCTGCCCCGGCTCGCGGCGGCGACCGGTCTGCTGGTGGTGGACGAGGCGCACTGCATCTCCGACTGGGGCCACGACTTCCGGCCGGACTACCGCCGCCTGCGCACGATGCTCGCGGACCTGCCGACGGGCGTTCCGGTGCTCGCGACGACCGCCACGGCCAATGCCCGCGTGACGGCGGACGTCGCCGAGCAGTTGGGCACCGGCGCGGGCACGGACGCTCTGGTGCTGCGGGGCCCTCTCGACCGGGAGAGCCTCAGCCTGAGCGTGCTGCAGCTTCCTGACGCCGCCCACCGTCTCGGCTGGCTCGCCGATCACCTCGGTGAGCTGCCAGGATCCGGGATCATCTACACGCTGACGGTGGCGGCGGCCGAGGAAGTGACGGCGTATCTGCGCCAGTGCGGTCACACGGTGGCCTCCTACACCGGCCGCACGGAGAACGCCGATCGCCAGCAGGCCGAGGACGACCTCCTCACCAACCGCGTGAAGGCGCTCGTCGCGACGTCGGCGCTGGGTATGGGCTTCGACAAGCCCGACCTCGGGTTCGTCGTGCACCTGGGTTCCCCCTCCTCCCCCATCGCCTACTACCAGCAGGTGGGCCGGGCAGGCCGGGGGGTGGACCACGCAGAGGTGCTGCTGCTGCCCGGCAAGGAGGACGAGGCGATCTGGCAGTACTTCGCCTCGGTCGCGTTCCCGCCCGAGGAGCTGGTGCGGCGCACGCTGGATGTGCTCGCCCGGGCCGACCGGCCGCTCTCGCTGCCCGCCCTGGAACCGCTGGTCGAGCTCCGGCGCACGCGGCTGGAGACGATGCTGAAGGTGCTGGACGTGGACGGTGCCGTGCGCCGGGTCAAGGGCGGTTGGACGACGACCGGTCAGCCGTGGTCCTACGATGCGGAGAGGTACGCCTGGGTGGCCCGGCAGCGTGAGGCCGAGCAGCAGGCGATGCGGGACTACGTCCGTTCCACCGGCTGCCGGATGGAGTTCCTGAGGACGACGTTGGACGACGAGGAAGCCTCGCGGTGCGGCCGCTGCGACAACTGCTCCGGCGCGCGGTTCAGCGACAAGGTGTCCGCGGCGGCGCTGGACACGGCGCGCGGGGAGCTGGGCCGGCCCGGCGTCGATCTGGAGCCGCGGAAGATGTGGCCCACGGGTCTGGCGGCTGTGGGCGTGAGCCTCAAGGGCCGTATCCCCGAAGGCGAACAGGCCTTCACGGGACGGGCGCTCGGGCGCCTCTCGGACATCGGCTGGGGCAATCGCCTGCGTCCCATGGTCTCGCCCCAGGCGCTGGACTCTCCGGTCCCCGACGACATGGTGGGCGCGGTGGTGACCGTGCTCGCCGACTGGTCCAAGGGGCCGGCCGGCTGGGCTTCCGGTGCCGACGACGCGCCTGCGCGGCCGGCGGGTGTCGTGACCGTCGCCTCCCGTTCACGACCCAGGCTGATCGGCTCGCTCGGCAGCCGCATCGCCGAGGTCGGGCGGATGCCCCTGCTCGGTTCCGTCGAGTACGCGCCGGAAGCTCTGGAGTCGCGCTTCTCCCGCACGAACAGTGCCCAGAGGGTCCGCGCCCTGCATGAGGCGTTCGTGGTGCCACCGGAGCTCGCGCAGGCCGTGTCAGGCGTCGACGGCCCCGTGCTGCTGATCGACGACTACTCGGACAGCGGCTGGACTCTGGCGGTGGCCACGCGGCTGCTGCGCCGTGCGGGAGCAAAGGGTGTGTTTCCGCTGGTCCTTGCCGTTCAGTCCTGACGAGGCCGGGGCAGGGGCGCGTGGAAGTCAGGAAGAAGGGAAGGATATGAGCCTCATACCCGTCGATTCCCGTCGGTCACGCCAAATTGCTCGTTGCCGCATCCTCACGCGCCAGGAAGAATTGAACTGCTCCCCGCGCAGGCCTGTTCGGCTCTGAGGGCCCTGTTGCGGTGCGCCCTCACCCGACCCTGCCCGCACTGTGGGCGCGTATGCGAAGGGAGGACCGTGACCTTCGGATTCGCTTCGTCCGCAGCCACCTCGATCACCGCTTCGGCCACCTCGGCCAGCCGCCTCGCGCGGCTGCTGGAGCCCGCCGAGTGGGCGGCGGCAGGAATCCCGCTGCTGCGCAATCCGCGTGAAGTGGTCAGCGGGCTGCATGCCCGGCACCGCCCGGCGCCTGCGACCGCTGTCGTCGCCGTGCTCGATCACGAGGAGCGGCTGGCCGCGAGCGCGTCGTTCTCCCGGTGTTCGGTTCCGGTGGACGGCTGGGAGTTCCGCAATGCGCTGCTCGCCCATCTGCGTCGGGTCATCCCGCACGACCTGCGCCGCCGCACCCCGGTGCGCACCGCCGTCCTGCTCTACTGCCGTGAGGGCGACGAGCGCTGGACCGAGGAGGACGGGGCATGGATGTGGGGGCTGCGTGACGCCTGCACGCTGCACGGGCTGCGCTGCGGCGCGTACATCACTCTGACGCGCGGCGGCTGGCAGGTGCTGGGCGAAGGACGTGGCGGCCGACAGCCCAACTCGACTTCGACGCCGGGCCGTCTGACCGATGCCGGGGTCGAGGCCGACCCCGTTCCGCTGCGCACGGCCGGCGGAGCAGTGGACGCGCTGCGGCGCACCGCTGCCCGCTGACCGGGTCATCCACCGGCTGCCCGTGGTCAGGGCAGCCGGGTCACGACCGGACCTTCGGTCCGCGACCGCTGAGCGGTGTCAAACGCCTGCGCCGAGGGCGCTGTTGATCCTCTTCGGGTCACCGCACACGATCAGGAGTGCGGAGGCCTTGGCCATGGCCGCGGGCAGCGCCCGGGCGGCGGAGTCGTCGCCCCCGTTCACCGCGACGACCACGACGGGGCGGGCGGATGCCCGGTCCACGGAGGCCGCGGCCGCGTAGAACACGTCGTCACGGGCGTCGTGCTGGGCCCAGTAGGCGGGCTCGCCGAAGGACAGCTCGTGAGCCGCCCATGGGTGCAGGTCGCCCGTGGTGAGGACCAGGATGTCGCCGGGCACACGGCCGGAGTCGAGCAGCAGGTCGACCGCCTCGCCGGCTGCGTCCAGGGCGCCGTCCGCCGGAGCGGGGATGAGCTGGATCTGCGGTCCGGAACGATTCTCCTTCCGGGGCGGCTGGGGCTCCCCCGCAGCCGCCGACGGGCGCTGGGCGGGGGGCGCGGGCCTGGCCGGACCAGGTCCCGGGTGTCCGGGACGCGGCGAGGCCGCGGAACGCGGACCGGGTACGGGACGAGGGGTCGGCGCGGGGCGGCCTGCGGCCGGTGTCACGCGGGGACCCTGGGCGCTCTCGTGAATCTGAGGCTCCTCGGGAATGAGAGGCATGGGTGGATGTCTATCAAATGCCGGTGTCGACGGCATCGGCGGGTGGGCACAAAAGTGCGACCCGGATGTTGGCAGGGCGGGGTCAGAAGTCGAAGCCGAGCTGGCCCCCGTCTTCCAGTGCGGCCGCATCCGGGGAGAGACGGACCTTTTTGAGGTGCCGCCACTTGGGCAGCGCGTCCAGGTAGGCCCAGGAGAGCCGGTGGTACGGGGTGGGCCCCAGCTCCCTCAGAGCCGCCTTGTGCACGGGCGAGGGATATCCGGCGTTCTCGGCGAAGCCGAAAACGGCGAACTGCTCCTGCAGTGCAGCCATCATGGCGTCCCTGCGCACCTTGGCTATCACCGATGCCGCGGCCACGGAGACGCACGACTGATCACCCTTGATCACCGTACGCACTCGCCAGGGCACTCCCAGGTAGTCGTGCTTGCCGTCGAGGATGACGGCGTCGGGGCGCACCGGCAGACCGTCGAGAGCCCGGACCGCGGCGAGCCGCAGAGCAGCGGTCATCCCGAGGTCGTCGATCTCCTCCGGCGACGCATGGCCGAGAGCGTGGGCCGTGACCCAGGACTCCAGCTCGCCCGCCAGCTGCGTGCGGCGCTTCGGGGTGATGAGCTTGGAGTCGGTCAGCCCGGCGGGCGGTCTGCGCAGTCCGGTGATCGCCGCACAGACGGTCACCGGCCCTGCCCATGCCCCACGGCCGACCTCGTCGATGCCGGCGACGATCTTGGCGCCTGTGGTCGCCCGGATCGAGCGCTCGACTGAGTGAGTAGGTGGTTCGTACGGCATGGCGCCAGCAAGGGTACGCCGCCGGAGGGGCCCTGCGACACCCGGATTCCCGTCGGAGTCTCCGCACCCTTCGTCAGCGGGTGGCCGGCCGCAGCAGCGGCACCATGACCTGGTCGATCATCTGGGCGATGTCCTCGTCCGGCCATTCGCTCCCGCACACTTTTGAGCGGTACATCAGCAAGCCGGGGATGACGTCGAACACCAGGTCACACGTGGCGTCGGCTCGCACGTCGCCCCGGGCGACCCCGCGGCGGACCACCTCCCGGAAGAGGCGGTTGGACGGTTCGACGACGCGGTTCACGATCACTCCGTGGAAGCGTTCGGCGGAAGCGGTGTCGCATTCGTGAAGCACTGATCGCAGCGCGATGCCCGAGCGGGAGAACATGGCATCCCGAACCCGGCGGCAGAGCTGGTAGAGATCCTCGCGAATACCGCCGTGATCAGCGGCCTCGTCCAGCGTCGGCAGCCCCGCTTCCAGCGCGTCCGCGACCAGGTCCTCCTTCGACGGCCACCGACGGTAGACGGCAGCCTTGCCGGTCTGGGCGCCTGCGGCGACGCCTTCCATCGTGAGCCCGCCCCAGCCGACTGTGCTGAGCTGCTCCAGCGCGGCTTCCAGGATCGCTCGTTCCAGCACGAGCCCACGCCGGCGCAGCGGGACCGGCGGAGCCTGCGCACCAGGGGAGCAGCGCGAAGTTGCCATGTTTTTCTCTCCGTTGGGGACTGGAGGTCTAGTGAACGCTTGCGTTCACTGACGGGGACTCTCTACGGTTGACGGCAAAGTGAACGACTTCGTTCACTAACTCATGTGTGGGGGACTTGAAGTGACAACCTCTCAGTTGACGGCTCCAGACATACCGGGGGCGGCCCGACGGCAGGGTCGCCCCGGGATCGCTCTCGCGGTGATCGCGGCTCTCCAGCTCATGGTGGTCCTCGACACCACGATTGTGAACATCGCGCTCCCGCACATCCAAGGAGCGCTCGAGTTCACCACGACCCAGCTCTCATGGGTGGTGAACGCCTACACGCTCACCTTCGGCGGCCTGCTGCTGCTCGGTGGCAGGGCAGGTGACATCCTCGGCCGTCGCCGTGTCTTCGTCTCCGGCGTACTGCTGTTCACCGTCGCCTCGCTGTTGTGCGGAATCGCCCAGGAGCCGTGGCAGATGCTGGCCGCACGCGCCCTTCAGGGTGTGGGTGGCGCCATCGCCTCGCCGACCGCGCTCGCCCTCATCACCACCACCTTCCGGGAAGGCCCGGAACGCAACCGCGCGTTCGGCATCTTCGCGGCCGTGTCGGCCAGCGGCGCCGCCATCGGCCTGCTGGCGGGCGGCATGCTCACCGAGTGGCTCGACTGGCGCTGGGTGTTCTACGTGAACCTGCCCATCGGTGTCCTGATCGCGCTCCTCGCTCCCGTCTTCATCAATGAGTCCGAACGCCATTCCGGCCGGTTCGACGTCTCCGGCGCGCTCACCTCGACGGTGGGCATGGCGTCCCTGGTCTACGGCTTCATCCGGGCGTCCGAGGACGGCTGGCGCGACGGGCTGACCCTGGGCGCGTTCGGCGTGGCCGCCGCCCTGCTCACCGCGTTCGTCCTGATCGAGCGCAGGGCCAAGGAGCCGATCACGCCCCTGCGCATGTTCGCCGACCGCAACCGCTCGGGCACCTACCTGATCATGATGAGCCTCTCGGCTGCCATGTTCGGGATGTTCTTCTTCATCGTGCTCTTCGTCCAGAACGTCCTCGGATACAGCCCCATCACCTCCGGACTGGCCTTCCTGCCGGTCACCGTGATGATCGTTACTGCCGCCGGGATCTCCTCGAAGCTGCTGCCCGTCCTCGGCCCCAAGCCCTTCCTCGTCGTGGGCGCCGTCCTCACCGGCGGCGGTATGGCGTGGCTGACCGCCATCAGCCCGGACACCTCCTACCTCGGAGGGATCCTGGGCCCCATGCTGCTGTTCGGCTTCGGCATGGGTCTCGTCTTCGTCACCGCGACACTGACGGCCGTGTCGGGCGTGGCGCAGCACGAGTCGGGCGCTGCCTCAAGTCTGCTCAACGCGACGCAGATGGTCGGTGGTTCCCTCGGGCTGTCGATCCTCATGACCGTCTTCGGGACAGCCGGCCGGGCTGAGGGCGAGCGGCAGCTTCCGTCGTTCCTCGCCGAGTCGACTCCCGCCCAGAAGGAGGCGTTCGCCAAGACGCACGAGCTTCCGCCGCCGTGGGGGCCCCAGGTGCTCGCCGAGGGAATCTCCACTGCCTTCTGGGCCGGGGTGGGACTGGTCGGGCTCGCGGTACTCGCCGCGGTCGTCGTCATCCGGGTCCGCAAGAGCGACCTCGAAGCCCTGAGCGGCGCGGCCGGCCCGGGCGCGCACGCGGGCTAGACCCGGCCACCCGCACCGGTCCTGGTCGCCAGGTACGGGCCGTGTGGACGGCCGGTACCGACAGGTGCGACCGGGTCCGGTCAGCCCGGCCCTTGGGGCAACCAGTCCGGAAGCGCTTCCGTCCGCTCCAGCCAGTGCGCGGGCGGCCGACCCGCCTTGCCCGCCGCGACCACTCCGCAGGCGATCGCGCAGGTGGTGTCGACGTCCCCGCCGACCTGGGCGGTCGTCCAGAAGGTCTGCTCGAAGTCACCGAGGGACCTGGCAGCGGACCAGAGCGCGAACGGCACGGTGTCATGGGCGCTGGTACGCCGACCGCTGCCGAGCACGGCCGCCACGGTGCCTGCGTCGTCGTAGTCGAGCATGTCCCGCGCCCGCCGCAGCCCCGCGCCGACAGCACTGCGGGGAACCAGAGCGATCACACCGTCCAGCAGCTCCGTCGGCTCCGGCGGTCCGCCCGGATGAGCGGCCAGCGCGGCGGCTGCCGCGACCGCCATGGCGCCGACGACCGCCTCGCGGTGCTGATGGGTGGTGTAGGAGGAGATCTCGGCCTGATGGGTCGCCTGCTCGGGATCGTCCGCGTACCAGGCTCCGAGCGGAGCGATCCGCATCGCCGAGCCGTTGCCCCATGACCCCTGGCCCTTGAAGAGAGCGGCGGCGAGCTCCCGCCAGTCCCCTCCCTCCCTGATCAGCCGGAGCATCCGGTTGACGGCCGGGCCGTAACCGCGGTCGAAGTCGTGGTGTTCCGCGAACGAGCGGGCCAGTGCGTCCTGGTCCACGCGATGGTGCTCGGCGAGCACCGCCAGCACGGAGCAGGCCATTTCGGTGTCGTCGGTCCACTGCCAGACGGCGGGCGGCAGCTCGCACCGCTTCAGCAGGGGATAGTTGGAAGGTACGAAGAACTGGGAGCCCAGGGCGTCTCCCACAGACAGTCCGCGCAGGCTGTCCAGGGCGCGTGCGAAGCGCCGGTCGCGAGAGGAATCAGCGGTCATCTTCCTGCCACTCTATCCGGTGGCCCCGTACGGCTCCGGAGTCCGCCAGCGCTCGAACGGGCGGTCCAGCGCGTAGCGCCCGTCCTCGCGCAGCTGCAGTATCCGGGTCTCCCCGTTGCCCGGATTGGAGAGTGACTCGAATTCCGCCACCGACCAGTGGAACCAGCGCATGCAGAACAGCCGCATGGTCAGCCCGTGGGTGACCAGCAGGACGTTGGGCGGATGGTCGGGCGCTTCGAAGCTGCGGTGCAGGCTCTCCAGGAACGCCCCGACACGGTCGTACACATCGGCACCGGACTCGCCTTGCGCGAAGCGGTAGAAGAAGTGGCCGTACGCGTCGCGGTACGCCTTCTGCAGCCGGACGTCCTCCCTGTCCTGCCAGTTGCCCCAGTCCTGCTCCCTGAGTCTCGGCTCCTCCCGGACCCGCACAAGCTCCGGGTCGAGTCCGAACGCCTGGAAGGTCTCGTGGGTCCGGCGGTAGGGAGAGACGTAGACGCTGACCCGCTCGCGACCGAAGAGCTCCAGAAGCCGCGCCCCGGTCTCCTCCGCCTGCGCCAGCCCGAGCGCCGTGAGGGGGAGCGCATGATCGGGCTCGCGCTCATAGACCGTGTCGTCGGCGTTGCCCACCGATTCTCCGTGCCGGACAAGGACGATGCGTCGCGGTCGTGCCATGGGACGACCCTAGGCCCGCCCGTCAGCGGCCGAGGAGCCGGCCCGAGTCCGTCCGGCGTATCCGCCCGTCGAAGCGCCGCAGCTGCCGGTCGTTGGGACACCACGACCAGCGCCCGGACCACTGGGCCGGCGCCTCTTCCAGCTTTTCGACCAGGCCGAGGGCCAGATGGCTGGCCGACTCGTCGAGCAGTAGAAGGCGAACGGTCAGCGATGCACCGTCCAGTGACAACCGGTCGCCGCGGGCCACGGTCACGTCGCGCAAGGAAATCTGAGTCGGCAAGAGAACCCCCGTGAAGAAGCGGCAGGACGCCGCATCGACTAATGCAACCCTTGTCGCATTACGGAGATTGTGCCACGATGGAGACAGCTAACGCAACAGGAGTAGCAATTGAAGGACAAGACACCGGCCCCGGGCACCCAGCGTCCCGGCGGCCGCACTGCCAGGACCAGGGCGGCCGTCCGGGATGCCGTCCTGACCGGTCTCGGCGAGCACGGCTACCCGGGCCTCACCGTCGAATACGTCGCCGAGCATTCGGGAGTGCACAAGACGACGCTCTATCGCCGGTGGGGAGGCGTCGAAGGGCTGGTGGCCGATGCGCTCGACCTCGCCGGGGAGGACAGTTGGACCCCGCCCGACACGGGCAGCCTGGAAGGAGATCTGAATGCGCTGGCACGGGAGGTCGCCGAATCCTTCGACGACCCCGCAGCGGGGGCAGCGCCTGCCGCGTTCATAGCGGCGGCCTTCCAGTCCCGGCGCGCGGCCGACGCCCTGCGCGCTTTCTACACGGAGCGATTCAGACGTTCGGCGGCCGTCGTCGAGAGAGCGGTCGCCCGGGGTGAGGCACCTGCGGACACAGATGCGGGCGAGGTCGTGCGCGCCGTGTCCGCACCGCTGTTCTTCCGGCTCTTCATCACTCGCGAGCCGGTCGACCGGGCTCTCGCCGACCGGTCGGCCGCAGCGGCGATCGCGGCACTTCGCGCCGGTGTCTTCTCGGCACGCCGATCGACGCAGGCATCGGCATCCACCGAAGCGCCGACAGATGCCGGAGCCTGATCAGACGGTCCAGGACCGCTCCAGGTCCACGACGTCCCCGGCCAGTGCGGAGACGTCGGCCTCGGTCTGTGCGCGCAGGAGCAGCCGCTCGATGCGCTCCCTGCGGTACTTGCCGTGCTCCGCTGCGGCCAACCACATGGACAGCACCAGAAATTCGTTCTTCGGCGCCTCGCCGAACAGCCCCCGCACCATCCCCGGTGACCCGGCCATCGCGGGATTCCACACCTTCTCCTGCATGAGCGAGAAGTGCTCGACCCGGTCCTCGCGGACACGGCAGTGCGCGACCCGTACCACGTCCGCGTCCGTGAAGCGCGGCTCGAAGCCTGTCTTCACGTCGAAGCGGTAGTCGAACAGCTTGGCCTGGATGTCCTTGTACGTGCCCGACTGCCCGGCCGCCAGCCGGTCGTGGGACCGCGCCATGAACGAGTCGTAGAAGGGGCGGCTCTCCCAGAAGGCGAACACATGGGCAACGTTGGGCCGTATCCGGCTCCAACCGCCGCCCTGCCCCCGGAATCCCGGCTCACCCAGCAGCCCCGCCCATTTCCGCTGTCCCCGCTCGAACCCTCGACGGTCCACCACGGTGCAGCGAATCCACTTGACCAGCACCGCGCCATCGTACGGCCCGGATCAGGAGGCCGTTCCCTGTCGACAGGAGTACGTCCGCCCGTGCGACAGTGCGCTGGTCATGCACCAGGCCGCCATATTCCGTACCGTGCGCCCGCACCGCCCCGACACAATGATCACCATGACAGCCGCCGCCGTCCGGGGCTCCTTCGGGGACGTGCAGTTCACCTCGGGACCCGCGGCAGCGAGCTGTTCGTCAGTGCCGCCTCGCCGCATCCCCCACTGAGCGACTACGGTCAACACCCGTAGGAGCGACGGACGTTACGGGGAGGAGAGATCCGGTGAGCAGCATCAGCAAGGGGGTCCGGAAGGCCGAGGTGGCACTCAAGTGGGATCCGAGTCCGATGGGCGAGCCGCCCCACGACCTCGACCTGGTGGCCGCGACGTACCGGGCCGATGCCACAGGTGAGCCGGCGTACGTCGTCCATTTCGACAGCAGGTCACCGGACGGGACGATCATCCTGGCCAGGGACAGCAAGACGGGCCAGGGGTTCGGCTCCGACGAGGTGATGACGCTGGAGTTCGACCGGCTGGCGCCGGTGTACGAGCGTGTCGTCGTGGGGGTCGTCATCCAGCAGCGCGCAGGCCGGAAGGTGTTCGGCGACGTCGCCAACACCCGGGTGCGGGTCCTTGAAGGCCATGAGGAGCTGGCGGCGTGCGACTTCGCCGCGGTCGCGCAGTCCACGGCGGCCGTCGTCTGCGAGTTCACCCGCGGTGCGGCCGGGAGCTGGCAGTTCCACAACTCGGTGCGCGGTTTCGACACGGACCCGCAGTCCTTCATCGGCCTGATGAGCGGCTGACGGCGGGTCCCGTCGCCGCCCGAGCCGGGTCAAGCCGCGGACATACGGAGGCGGGGAGACCTCCTGGGAGATCTCCCCGCCCTCAGCGGATCGGCTGATCCGACTGCCCGTCGTGTCACACCGGCCGTATCACGGCGCGTGTCGTACCGGCCGCGTACTGGCGCAAAACACTGATTCCATGGCTGTCGTGTTGCTGCGACAGCGGCTGCGCTTACCCCTCCGCACTTGGGCTGCGCGTTGTTTTCGGAAGCTCAAGGCTGACGGCCTGCGTGCCGGTCGTGCTTGACGCGGCCGCATACGAGACCTACCCACTGGCCGGCCGGACGGTAGGGCACCGCAGGTGCGTTGATCTTCCGGGCAGCGGCCAAGCGCCGCCGCAGACGGTGCGGGCGGCCTGATGCGTTCGGGGCTGCCTTGCTGGCGTACCCGTCATCACGACACCGGAGATCATCAATGACTGCTCAGAACCCCCTCACCTACCACGCGTTTGTCGAACTCGCCGCCGCTGATTCATCTGTCGTCGGCCTTGTCCTCGAGGGATCCCGAGCGCACGAGGGCATGGCCACCGAGCACTCCGACCACGACCTGTACGTCGTTCTCGACGATGGCGCGACGACAGGCCTCACGCGGTTCGCAGGTCACCGCACCGCAGAACTCGACCTCGTCATCCTCTCCCTCGACGAGTTCAGCGCCGCCGGAATGCCCGGCTTCGAGCGGTACGCCCTCGCCCGTGCCCGGGTCGTGTGCGACCGGCTCGACGGAGTCATCACGCAGATCCTGGCCAGCAAGGCAGAGCTCGACGCCGATGAAGCCCTCCGGCAGGCGGGCGAATGGCTCGATGCCTACGCCAATTCCCTCTACCGCTCAGTCAAGAACTACCGCGACGGACATGCGCTCGCGGCCCGACTCGACGCCGCCGACAGCATCCGATTCCTGCTCGAGTTCCTCTTCGCCCTAGACCGTCGTCCCCGCCCCTACAACAAGTATCTGGAATGGGAGCTTGCCCGATTCCCGCTGCCCGGCTGGGACACCGCCTTGCTGCTCGATGCTGCGGAACGCATCTCAGGAACGGGCGACGTGTCCACACAGCGTCGTCTCTTCGCCCAGGTCGAAGCAGTGGCCCGGCGGGCCGGGCACGGCACGGTGCTGGACTCATGGGGTGAGGACTTGGTCCTGATGCGACCGCAGTAGGAGCGCTCCACTGGAGCTCCCACACGGCCACATTGGCCGCCGCCGACTGACGGGGCCTGTCTGCGGGGGATCAGCTGTCGTTGCGACGGCTGGCGATGTAGCCGGTCCAGTTGCGCTTGACGAAGTTCGCCCAGTCCGTCGCGTTGTCGATGATGGTCCCTGTGAGGACGGCGAGGATTGAGGCCGGAACGTCGGCCGCCAGCGCGAGACGGGTGGCGTTGCGGCCGGCAAGGCTGCCCAGTCCAAGTCGCCTGATCTTCAGGTAGATGTACCGCGACTGGATCGCGCGGCTGCGTTCAGACCGGCGAACAGCCATGGGGTGGTGCCGGCGGCATGGTTGGTCCCAGGCGGACTGGGCGTGCTCAAGGTGCTTCAGGACCAGTTGAGCCAGCCGCGGAGGCAGCTGCAAGTGGGTTCCATCGAGCTTCAGCAGGACCGTTGCTTCTTGAACGGCAACGTCATTGGTGGTCAGTTCGAGGATGCGCGTGAGCTGCAATCCCATGAGAAGGACGAGGCTGCCGATGACACCAAACAGCTGTCCGGCTGCTTGCCGGGGATCTCGAGTCCGACCGTGTGCGCGGCGAGCGCGGCGTGGTACGCCTCGTGAGCGCGGCGCAGTGCCGCGGCGGGGGGGTCGGCGATGCCGGTGAAGATGTGCAGTCCGCGCCGGTCGGGGTCGGTGCTGTCGTGTATTAGGGGCCGGTCAGCCTGGCTGCGGGCAAGCGGCCCTGCTCCACGTCCGCCCTGGGATGCGGATATCCAGGATGTCGCCGACGGCCTGCCACACCACGCCGCGCAAACCACCCTCCTGCGCGTCGAGAAGGTCATGCCACTGCGGGACGGTGTAGCCCTCCGGGCAGGTCGCCCCGGCGGCTTTCAGGCCCTCGCCCAGGGCGGCCAGCTTGCTGCCTTCTACCGCATGCGGGCGGTCCGTCAGATCGTCGCCGAAGTTGTTCAGGTACACGTTGCCGTCGCCGGGCGCGTAGACGAGATAGCTCGGGTTGACCGCTACATTCGCGTTGAGGCAGATCAGCTCCTCCCCGGCCGCGGGGGTCATCTTGTCCTCGTCCTCGAAGAACCATTCGCACCAGGTGCACGACCCTCGGTCTTCCAGAACGTATGCCCACTCACCAGACGTGCCGTACATGCAGGGTGCGTCCCCTGTCGGGTGGAAGCCCCGGTACGGCGTAGCGCTCGATATCTCCTCATCGTCCGCGCCCAGCCGGAGCAGCAGATCCCGGACAGGGACCCCGCGCATCGCGGTCATGGAGATCCCGCCGAGCATCCCATCAGCCGCCGGCTTGTCGAATGTGTGCTGCCCGATCCACTTCAAGCCTTCCGCCACTGCGCTGCACCTCCTCGGTGTCGTTGGGTGCCGACCGTCATGATGCCCCGGCTTTCGGCCCGAGGCCGGGCGCTGTAAAAGTCGCTGGGAATCCGCGCTGCATCGGTGACCTGGATCGCGCTCTCTGGCGTCAGCTCGCCGACCCCCTCTGTCAGGTGTGCGAGCACGATGGCGCGTGCCGCCTCCGCCTTGGCCTCTTTCATGTCAAGTCGGGGCGGCGGATCGTACTGCGCCGGACACGCGGAACGACTGAGGCGTCGCCCCCACCCGCTTTGCGGATCTCGGCATTCAGGACCTTGATGTCGATCAAGTCGTTAGGACTCTGGTTGCGACACAGCGAGGGGCGCCAGCCGCACGGCTGCCGCCCCTCGTGTCGTCCGTGCTTAGCGGATTGCGTCGAATGTTGCAGGCAACGCAATTCCGCTCATTCTCAGCTGCAGCCGCTGGTGGAGCCGCAGCCCTCGCAGATGTAGCAGGAGCCCGCCCGCTGCATCTTCGTTCCGCACGAGAAGCAGAGCGGTGCGTCGGCGCTGATGCCGAGCTGCATCTCGACCAGCTCGGCCGAGGTGTGCGCCTGCTTCGGAGCCGGAACCTCCGCCTGAGGGGCGGCAACGGCCTTCAGTTCCTGCTGACGCGGAGCGGACTGCGCGAGCCCCTCGACATCGACCTCGTCGTCGGCCGGCTCGTAGGAGCCGGTCTCCAGGTGACGCTGGCGCTCCTCCGCCGAGTGGATGCCGAGCGCCGAGCGCGTCTCGAAGGGCAGGAAGTCCAGCGCCAGGCGGCGGAAGATGTAGTCGACGATCGACTGCGCCATCCGCACATCCGGGTCGTCCGTCATGCCGGCCGGCTCGAAGCGCATGTTGGTGAACTTCGAGACGTACGTCTCCAGCGGAACGCCGTACTGCAGACCCACCGAGACGGCGATCGAGAAGGCGTCCATCATGCCCGCGAGGGTGGAGCCCTGCTTCGACATCTTCAGGAAGACCTCGCCGAGACCGTCGTCCGGGTAGGAGTTTGCCGTCATGTAGCCCTCGGCGCCACCGACGGTGAAGGAGGTGGTGATGCCGGGACGGCCCTTGGGGAGGCGCTTGCGGACCGGACGGTACTCGACGACCTTCTCGACCGCGGCGCGGATCGTCTCCTCGGCCTTCTCGGTGACCTCGGCCTTCTCCTTCTTCTTCGCGGAGAGGGGCTGGCCGACCTTGCAGTTGTCGCGGTAGATGGCGAGCGCCTTGACGCCCATCTTCCACGCCTCGAAGTAGATCTCCTCGACCTCCTCGACGGTCGCCGACTCCGGCATGTTGACCGTCTTGGAGAGCGCGCCGGAGATCCACGGCTGGATGGCCGCCATCATGCGGACGTGACCCATCGCGGAGATGGAGCGCTCGCCCATCGCGCAGTCGAAGACCTCGTAGTGCTCGGCCTTCAGACCGGGCGCATCGATCACGTTGCCGTGCTCGGCGATGTGGGCGACGATCGCCTCGATCTGCTCCGGCTGGTAGCCGAGGCGGCGCAGTGCCTGCGGCACGGTGCCGTTGACGATCTGCATCGAGCCGCCGCCGACCAGCTTCTTGAACTTGACCAGCGCCAGGTCCGGCTCGAGGCCGGTCGTGTCGCAGGACATCGCGAGACCGATGGTGCCGGTCGGGGCGATCACGGACGCCTGGGAGTTGCGGAAGCCGTTCTTCTCGCCGAGACGGATCACGTCCTGCCAGGCCTCGGTGGCCGCGGCCCAGATCGGCGTGTCGAGGTCGTCCATGCGGACGGCCTTGGCGTTGGCGTCGGCGTGCTGCACCATCACGCGCTTGTGCGGCTCGGCGTTGCGGGCGTAGCCGTCGTAGGGACCGACGACCGCGGCGAGTTCGGCGGAGCGCTTGTAGGACGTGCCGGTCATCAGGGACGTGATGGCGCCGGCGAGGGCGCGGCCGCCGTCCGAGTCGTACGCGTGGCCGGTCGCCATGAGCAGGGCGCCGAGGTTGGCGTAACCGATGCCGAGCTGGCGGAAGGCGCGGGTGTTCTCACCGATCTTCTGCGTCGGGAAGTCCGCGAAGCAGATCGAGATGTCCATCGCGGTGATCACCAGCTCGACGACCTTGGAGAAGCGCTCGACGTCGAAGGACTGGCGGCCCTCGCCGTTGTCCTTGAGGAACTTCATGAGGTTCAGCGAGGCGAGGTTGCACGAGGTGTTGTCCAGGTGCATGTACTCGCTGCACGGGTTCGAGCCGTTGATGCGGCCGGACTCGGGGCAGGTGTGCCAGTGGTTGATCGTGTCGTCGTACTGGATGCCCGGGTCGGCGCAGGCCCAGGCGGCCTCGGCCATCTTGCGGAAGAGCGCCTTGGCGTCGACCTCCTCGATGACCTCACCGGTCATCCGGGCACGCAGACCGAACTTGCCGCCGGACTCCACGGCCCTCATGAACTCGTCGTTCACGCGCACCGAGTTGTTGGCGTTCTGGTACTGGACCGACGTGATGTCATCGCCGCCCAGGTCCATGTCGAAGCCCGCGTCACGCAGCGCGCGGATCTTCTCCTCTTCCTTGACCTTGGTCTCGATGAAGTTCTCGATGTCGGGGTGGTCGACGTCGAGAATGACCATCTTGGCCGCGCGGCGGGTGGCGCCGCCGGACTTGATCGTTCCTGCAGAGGCGTCGGCACCCCGCATGAACGAGACCGGGCCGGAGGCGTTGCCGCCCGAGGACAGCAGCTCCTTGGAGGAGCGGATACGGGAGAGGTTCAGGCCGGCGCCGGAGCCGCCCTTGAAGATCATGCCCTCTTCCTTGTACCAGTCGAGGATCGACTCCATGGAGTCGTCGACGGACAGGATGAAGCAGGCGGAGACCTGCTGCGGCTGGGGCGTGCCGACGTTGAACCACACCGGCGAGTTGAAGCTGAAGATCTGGTGCAGCAGGGCGTACGCGAGCTCGTGCTCGAAGATCTCGGCGTCGGCGGGCGAGGCGAAGTAGTTGTAGTCCTCGCCGGCCTTGCGGTACGTCTTCACGATCCGGTCGATGAGCTGCTTGAGACCGGTCTCGCGCTGGGGGGTGCCGACCGCCCCGCGGAAGTACTTGCTGGTGACGATGTTGACCGCGTTCACCGACCAGAAGTCGGGGAACTCGACGCCACGCTGCTCGAAGTTCACCGAGCCGTCACGCCAGTTGGTCATGACGACGTCACGGCGCTCCCAGACCACCTCGTCGTACGGGTGCACGCCGGGGGTGGTGTGGATCCGCTCGATACGCAGTCCCTTGCTCGCCTTGGCTCCCTTGGTGCGGGACCCTCGTGCCGGGCCGCTCGTCGTCTCGGTCATGCCGCCTCCCATATACGGGCAAAAACGTCCTGAAGTGCCCAGATCTTCCCGTGGCACTGCTTGTGTGTGTTGTCCCGGAGCGCTGCGCAGCGTCCGTGACAGGTCATGTGCCGCCCGGAAGCGGGTGGAGATCCGTGACGCACGGCTCCGCCCGCTCGGCGGGTGCCGCTCAGTCGGCGGCGGTGGCGGGAACGGGGACCTCGACAGCCCCGTCGCCCCGCTCCTGTGCGGGTGGCCGTTCGTCGCGCAGCTCGGCGATGGCGGCCTCGAAGTCCTCGAGTGAGTCGAACGCCCGGTAGACGGACGCGAACCGCAGGTAGGCGACGAGGTCGAGTTCCTGCAGGGGGCCGAGTATGGCCAGACCCACGTCATGGGTGGTCAGCTCGGCACTGCCGGTGGCGCGCACCGCTTCCTCGACCCGCTGGCCGAGCTGAGCGAGGGCGTCCTCGGTGACCGGCCGCCCCTGGCACGCCTTGCGCACGCCGGAGATGACCTTGGTACGGCTGAAGGGTTCCGTCACACCGCTGCGCTTGATCACCATCAGCGACGCGGTCTCCACCGTCGTGAAGCGGCGGGAGCAGTCGGGGCACTGCCGGCGGCGTCGGATCGACGTTCCGTCGTCGGTGGTCCGACTGTCGACGACGCGGCTGTCAGGGTGCCTGCAGAAGGGACAGTGCATGGCTCCCAACCCCTCCTTCACAGCACGACCGAATAGCCCCAACTGGCTCGCTGAGCCCCCCGAAGCAGCCCCAAGCATAGGCGATGCCCCGAGCTCCGACGGACCGGGGACCACAACTTCTGGGTGGTGGTCACAATCCAACCACTAGATCTGGGGTCTGACCGCCTTCTCGGCCCGTAGAGCGTGTCGCGCGCCCCCTGGAGGAAGCCGCCGCGCACGGGGCGTATGGCGGCCGTTCACGGAGCGCACACGAGGCATCGAGCGCCGCCGTCGCGGGTGCGGCGGCGGGCGTCACGCACGAGCGAGTGCCAGACTGGGGCGGGCCCGGTCCCCTCGCCTCCGGCGGCGGAGGCTACCGTAGGACCTCTCGCCGGCCCACCTTCCGGCATTCGCACATACACCCAGCTGAGCGGCCACGTCAGGCAATCCGCAATTTTTCACTCGAACGTGTGTTTGGCGCAACCTTTCGAAACCAACTACCGTTGTCCAGCTAGGGAGACCATTCGAGAGGGGCCGACGTGACCACCACCGCTGACAGTGCCGCCATCACTGCCCAGGACCGCTCCCAGAACCGATTCGAGCCGGTGCATGCCATGAATGACGCAGCCACGACCCCGGAGGGGCCCAAGCCCACCCGCTCGCTGCCCGGCCGACCTCCAGGGATCCGTGCGGACAGCTCCGGCCTCACGGACCGGCAGCGGCGTGTCATCGAGGTGATCCGCGACTCCGTGCAGCGGCGGGGTTACCCGCCGTCCATGCGCGAGATCGGCCAGGCCGTCGGCCTGTCCAGCACCTCCTCCGTCGCCCACCAGCTCATGGCACTGGAGCGCAAGGGCTTCCTGCGGCGGGACCCGCACCGCCCCCGCGCCTACGAGGTCCGCGGTTCCGACCAGCCCAGCACCCAGCCGACGGACACCACGGGCAAGCCCGCCGCCTCCTACGTGCCGCTGGTCGGCCGGATCGCCGCCGGTGGCCCGATCCTCGCCGAGGAGTCCGTCGAGGACGTCTTCCCCCTTCCCCGCCAGCTGGTCGGCGACGGCGAGCTGTTCGTGCTCAAGGTCGTCGGTGACTCGATGATCGAGGCCGCCATCTGCGACGGCGACTGGGTGACGGTGCGCCGCCAGCCCGTCGCGGAGAACGGGGACATCGTCGCCGCCATGCTGGAGGGCGAGGCCACCGTCAAGCGCTTCAAGCGGGAGAACGGCCATGTCTGGCTGCTTCCCCACAACGCTGCGTACCAGCCCATCCCCGGCGACGAGGCGACCATCCTCGGCAAGGTGGTGGCAGTGCTTCGGCGAGTCTGACGGACTCGCCGGCTCGGACCGGGCCCCGGGACCCACTGCGCCGGTCCCGGGGCCCTGCTGTGTCTCCTCCGAAGCAGAACGGTCCTCCGGTGTGGTCTGCCCCGGGGGCCTCTGTGCCTCTCCCCGGTCGGGCGGGGGTCGTCGCGCTACTTGCCGTCGGCCTTGGCCGCCGCATCGATGGCAGCCAGCGACCGGCGCACCTGATTGCGGTCCGTCGTGTACCAGAAGTCGGGCAGGGAGGCCCGCAGGTAGCTGCCGTACCGGGCGTTGGACAGCCTGGGATCCAGGACGGCCACGACTCCGCGATCCCCCGTGGCACGCACCAGACGGCCGGCGCCCTGCGCCATCAGGAGGGCGGCATGCGTGGCGGCGACGGCCATGAAGCCATTGCCTCCGGCCTCCTCCACCGCCTTCTGCCGCGCGCTCATCAACGGGTCGTCCGGGCGCGGGAACGGAATCCGGTCCATGACCACCAGCTGGCAACCGGGACCCGGGACATCGACGCCCTGCCACAAGGAGAGCGTGCCGAACAGGCACGTCTCGGGATCTCCGGCGAAGGTTTTGATCAGCTCGCCGAGCGTCTCCTCGCCCTGCAGCAGAATCGGCTTGTCGAGCCGCCCTCGCAGCTCCTCCGCGGCCGTCTTGGCGGCCCGCATGGAGGAGAACAGGCCCAAAGTGCGCCCGCCCGCTGCCTCCACCAGCTCGGCCAGCTCGTCCATCATGTCGCCGCGCGAGCCTTCACGGCCGGGCGTCGCCAGGTGCCGGGCGACGTAGAGGATGCCCTGCTTGGGATAGTCGAAGGGCGAGCCGACATCGAGCCCCTTCCACTGCAGCACCTCCTCTCCTCCGGTGCCCTCCGGGGCGAGCCCCAGGGATGCCCCCACGCCGTTGAAGTCGCCGCCGAGCTTGAGCGTCGCGGACGTGAGTACGACCGACCGCTCCGCGAACAGCTTCTCGCGCAGCAGTCCCGAGACCGACAGTGGAGCCACCCGCAGCGACGCGCCGAAGCGGTCGTGCCGCTCATACCAGACGACGTCGTACTCCGAACCGAGCGTGATGCGCTCGGCAACAGCGTGGATGTTCTCGACGGAGGCAAGCGCCTGCTTGCGCACCGCGTCCTCGTCCTGGACCGACTTGTCCCGGGTGGAGCCCAGCGCGCTGATCACCGTCCGCGAGGCGTCCCGCAGAGCCAGGAGTGCGTAGCCCAGATCCTCGGGGATCTCCTCGAGGCGGCCCGGCAGCGCCAGCTCCATCACACGCTCGAACGTCTCGGAAGCGGTCTGGAGCGCGTCCGCCGCCTTCTCGTTGACCAGTTTCGCCGCGCGGCGCACAGCTCGGTCGACCTGGCCGGGAGTGAGCTCGCCGGTGGCGACTCCGGTCACGCGCGAGACCAGTTCATGAGCCTCGTCGACGATCAGGACCTCGTGCTGCGGCAGGACCGGCGCCCCCTCGATGGCGTCGATCGCGAGCAGCGCATGATTGGTGACCACCACGTCGGCGAGCTTCGCCCGCTCCCTGGCCATCTCGGCGAAGCACTCCGCACCGTACGCGCACTTGGAAGCCCCGAGGCATTCACGGGACGAGACGGAGACCTGGCTCCAGGCACGGTCGGAGACACCGGGCGTGAGATCGTCGCGGTCACCGGTCTCGGTCTCGTCCGCCCAGTCCCGCATGCGCAGGAGGTCCTGTCCCAGCTTGCTCGTCGGCGCGGCGGCCTCGAACTGGTCGAAGAGACCCTCCTCCTCGTCCTGCGGAGCGCCCTCGTGCAGTCGGTGCAGACAGAGGTAATTGGAGCGGCCCTTGAGCATGGCGAACTCGGGCCGCCTGCGCAGCAGGGGATGCAGCGCGTCGACCGTGCGCGGAAGATCCCGCTCCACCAGCTGGCGCTGCAGCGCGAGGGTGGCCGTGGCAACGACCACCCGCTCCCCGTGCGCAAGCGCCGGCACGAGATAGCCCAGCGACTTTCCGGTGCCGGTGCCGGCCTGCACCAGAAGGTGTGAATTGTCGTCGATGGCCTCGGCCACGGCCTCGGCCATGGTGACCTGGCCTGGCCGTTCCACTCCGCCGACGGCGGTGACGGCGGCGTGGAGGAGCTCGGGGAGGGATGACTTCGTCATAGCTCGACCAGCCTACGGGGCACCACTGACAACGGGATCACGCATCGGGCCCATCAGGCCATGCCAGAGGGTTCGGTACGGTGCCGTGCACTGCCGCGTGGGGGCGTTCGGGCCGGTCACGGTACCCGTCGAGATGGAGCCTGTTGCGGTTCAGGCACAGCCGGTCGATACGCTCCGTGAGCAGATCGAACAGCTCGTAACGCTCCTTGAGCTCGGGAAAGCGGGCCTGATACCTCAGGATCTCTGCCCGTACGAGTGAGAAGAATCGGTCCTCGGCGATTCCCAGTTGCTCCCCGAAAAGCGGCGCGAGGTAGCGGAAGACACCCACGAACAGGCCCGCGTGGATGAACTGGGTGAGGAAGCCGGGCTCCTCGGTCAGCAGGATCCGGCGGACGTCGTCGGGCATCGAGGCGTGCTCCGGCAGCGGCCGGGCGCTGATGTTGACGTCGTCGACGAAGTCCTTGATCGCCAACCGCACCGGGACGTCGTGCTCGTCGTAGACGACGATCGCGTTCTCGCCGTGAGGGGAGAAGACGGTGCCGTAACGGTAGAGGAAATGCAGCAGCGGAGGCAGGAGCGCGGCGAACAGCCGCTGGAGCCAGACCTCCGGAGCGAGCCCCGACCGCTCGACGAGCTCGGCGGCGAATGCGCGGCCCCGCGGGTCGGTGTGGAGCAGCGCTGCCAGGGTGCGGGCCCGTTCGCCGGCGTCGAGGCGGGGCTGGAGCGGCTCGCGCCAGATCGCGCCCAGAAGTTCCTTGTACTGATAGGGCACATCGTCGAGGCGGTCGTACAGAGGATGCTCGACGGTGACCGAGGCGACCTCGCCGAGGAGGATCACCCGGCACTCGTCGCGGAGGAACGGGTCGCCGTCGCGCAGGCCGTGCACCCAGGTGGTGACGGCCGGCGCCGCCAGAGTCCGTTCGGTGGGCAGACCGCGCCACACCAGAGTGTTGAGAACGGACAGCGGCAGTTTGACCATGTGCCGGTCGGGGCGGTCGACGTTCACGAAGGTGCGGATGGACTGCTGGGGCAACCGGAGGTCGCCGTCCTCCGGCAGCGGCACGATCTCCTGGCGCGCGATGGCCGGCGCGTACAGGGGCAGCAGCACCTCGTCCCACTGCCACGGGTGTACGGGGAGGAGGAGGTACGCCGCGGGGTCCAGCCCTCTGGCGCGCAGAACGGCTTCGAAAGCCGCCCGCACGGAGTCGTCGAGCTCGTGGCGGTAGAGGTCGTCCGGGGAGGCGAGGTGGGCGACGCCCCGGTAACGGGCGAGCGCCGAGCTGACGGCGATCCAGGGCAGCGCGGTGGGGCGGCGTGCCTCGGGGGCCCAGCGGGCGGCGTCGGCCGCGGAGAAGCCGATGCGGCCCTTGTTCAGGACGAGCCACGGATGTCCGGTCTGGTGCCCTTCGAGTTCGGCGTAGCCGAGGTCGGCCAGCTCGGCGGCGGTGACAGTGGTGTGGTCGAGCGCGGTGTCGGCGGTGAGCGTCAGGGAGAGTTCGCGCAGCAAGTGGCCGAGGGTGGCTCCGTCGAGGGCGAGGGTCTCCTTCGCTCGGGCGAGGAAGGTGAGCGGGTCCGAAAAGGGCTGCCCGTCCCATTCGACGGAGGCGGCATCCACGCGCCAGCTTCCGTAGGCGCCGCGCCGCGCCAGGAAAGTCAGGTCTCCCGCGTCCCCGACGGTGAGGACATAGCGACGGCGCGGCGCGGGGCGGCCGGAGGCGGCGGGACGAGCGTCGTCGTGGCTGCCCGGGTCGGCAGGCGATTCCACGATCATCGGCTCGATGATCTCCTCGTAGGCGAACTCGCCGAGCATCTTCGCCAGGAGACGGCCGCCGGCCCGTTCCCAGCTCGCGCGGTCGAGGCCGGGCGGCAGGTGCAGCCGGGTCGACAGCGCATCCGGTCGGGCGGCTTCGGCGCATGCGGAGCCGGGCGGATCGGTCGAGGCGGTGGGAGCGGTCGAGGTGGTGGGTTCGGTCGACGCGGTGGAGTCGTGGCTGGCAGGCGACTTCGGCACGGGGACTCCTCGAGGGGAACCGATGCGGTTCGAGCGGTGTATGTCAGGCAGCGAGCGGTTCACAAAAGGTCCCGCAGACCGCGATCGCGGACCATGAGCGCGGCTCGCTTTTCGGGCAGGTCGACTTCGGCGAAGAAACGGAAGCCGGCCCTGAGGAACGCGGATACGGAAGGGGTGTTGCGCAGGTCCGGTTCGGCGATGACGCGTGCACAGCGGGGGCGGCGGTCGAGTACGAGGTCGGAAACGGCTCTGAGGAGCACCGAGCCCAGACCTCGCCCACGGTCGGCGACGCCGCCGAGGAGGAGGTGGATGCCTGTGTCGTGCGGTCGGGCCGGGTAGTGGCGGGCCAGAGGGTCGAGGTCGGCACGGTAGATCTCGAAGTAGCTCATGGGTGTGCCGTCGAGCACGCCGAGACAGGGGAAGCTTCGGCCGGCTCCGTCGCACTGGCCGCGCAGGTGGGCGGCTGTGACGGTCTCGGGCCCGGCCAGGTCCCAATAGGCGGCGACGGCCGGGTCGTTCATCCAGCGGGTGATCAAGGAGAGGTCACGCTCCGGGACGACGGGGACGAGGTGGAAGTCACCGGCGGGAGTGTTCACCGGCCCCCAGTCCGCAGGGGTGTCCAGCAGGTCCGCTGAGGTGTCCCACGGCTTCTGCACGGCCGCAGGGACCTCGTGCGCGGGAGGAGTGCCGTCGCCGTCCTCTAGGAGGATCTCGAGGAACTCGTCGGGCAGCCGCAGGTCGAGGGTCTCCTCCGGGCCCGAGCCGGGCGGGGACGCCTCGTCCGTACCGGGCTCGGTCGTGGCTTCGGTGCGAGGCACGGCGACGTTCTCCTCTCGTCGTTCGAACGGGTCTTCGGCGTTCGGTGATCCGCACGGTGCTCAGGAATGGAGCGGGTTGGTGATGGTGACGTAGACCGACTGGGTGTCGACGGGACCGACGAGTTCGTCGAGGCCGCGGAGACGGGTGAGCAGGTTGGCCTTGGAACGAAGGGTCGGGGCTTCGAGAAGCCGAGCCGGCAGCGGCGAGCCGAGGGAGGAATTGGCCGCCAGGAATCGCCGGAACGCGGCGAGGAGTACGCGTTCGTCGGCGAGGTGCTGCGTCCCGAAGGCGCCGATGAGGCCGAGCACGTTGTTGATGCCGAGGTAGTACGCGAAGCGCTCGTCCGTCACGTCGTCGCAGACGAAGGTGTCGCTTTCGGCGCCGATTCCCGGGAGGCGGCGCTCGAGTCCGTCACGGTGGGACTGACGGAAGTAGTAGCCCTGGTTGTCCCGGTAGCGGCCGCCTGTCGGCCAGCCTTCGGGGTCGAGGAGGACGAGGGTGTTCTGCTGGTGCGCTTCGAGTGCGATGCCCGCGGTGGCGTCGAGCCAGAGCACGGGGCGTACGACGTGGTCCAGGTAGCGCAGGAACCACTCCGTCGCGACGGCGGGGACGGGCCGGCCTGTCCGGGCGGCGAGACGCTCGACCGTGTCGGAGAGGCGTGAGTGCGTGCCGGTGCGCCCGGGCCAGGGCCGCGGTGAGGTCAGGGCTGCGATGCAGACGGCGTCGTCGCTGTGGTGGAAGGGGTTGTGGCGCAGCATGACGTCGAGTCCGGGGACGGGTTCACCGTCGGGTGTGTCGACCGCGAGCCATGCCGGATCGCGCACGATGTCGAATCCCGGGTGCGCCGCCCGCCACTGTTCGGCGAGTCCGGTACGGAGCAGCCGATGCACCTCCACCCCCCGGTGGAGCTCCTTGCGGAGGTTCTCCCGGCGGGAGTTGGTGATGCGCAGGCCGAGTGACAGCTTGAGCATCGCGGGTGCCCCGGGGCGGTGCACGGTACGGACGGAGGAGGTGGGATGCCAGGGGTCGCCGTGGGAACCGAGGTCGTGGAGCAGGCCGGCGTCCAGCAGCGCGGCCACGGTGGGCCGGTGCCGGAGGTCGCGTGCCTGCCACGGGTGCAGGGGCAGCGCGGCGCAGTTGGCAGGGAGCTGGATGTCGCCGGCGAGGCGGGAGGTGAGCTGCTCGGCGGCGAGCGTGCGTCCTTGCTCGGTCCAGGCCGAGTCGGCTGCGAGCACGGACCGGTCGACTGCCCACCAGTGCAGCGGGAAGGAGCCGTACAACTCCGGTGAGTAGAGAAGGGCTTCGGCGTCGGAGAGTCCCTCACGGCTCTTCGGTGCGGGGTGGAGCGGGTGGCCGAGCAGGAGGGACTGTTCGGCGTCGAGGAAGAGGTCCGCGCCCTCTGGTGCGGCGGGGTGCCTGCGCCGGTGAGCGATGAACTGGGCTGTGCGCCGGACGGAATCGGCTACGCGGCCGACGAGGTCGGCTCCGTCCGTGCCGCCGGCTTCCCGGCCGAGGAGCGCGGCCACGGTCACCGCATCGGCGGTGGTGGCGTCGTGCGGGCTGCTTTCGAGAGCCGGCCGGCCGAAGCGGTGCCATCCGGAGGGTGACCAGTAGTGAACGGGGACGAGCAGGGCGGTCCCGCTGCCGTGGAGCGGAATGCGCAGGGTGTCGCCCTCGGGCTCGGCGAGGTTGTTCTCGCGCACCCAGCAGCGGAGCAGGTTCTCGACCGCGGCGGCATCAGCCGCACGGCTGGGATCCGGATGGTCGAGGTGGTCCCCCGCTGCGGGGGCCGTGGACACGTGCCGGGCGGTGATCGGGGTTTGGTCGTCGCATCCCCCGGTCTGCTGGCGCGGCACCGTCGCCGCCTCGGCCGTGAGCGGCCCGCTCATCGCTCCGTGGGCGCGGTGAGCGGCGGTGGGGCGGCCGTGGGACTCGGGCACTTCGGGTGCGGGGCTGGTGTTCACGGAGGCTTCCTTGTGACGGGGGTCCGGGGATCAGTACGACTGCCCGCTGTCGGCGCGGCGTGGAGTGGAGCGTTCTGCGGCGGCCAGGGCGTCCGCGAAGCGGTCGAGGACGGCCACGGCCTGTTCGTCGGTGAGTGTGAGAGGAGGCAGGAGGCGGACGACGGCACCGTGGCGTCCGCCGAGTTCGACGATGAGGCCGCGGTTCAGGCATTCCCGCTGGACGGTCGCGGCGAGTCCGGGAGCGGGCGGGGGGACGAGCGCGTCGCGGGCGGTGCAGTCGGGGTCGACGAGCTCCACGCCGATCATCAGGCCCCGGCCCCGTACGTCTCCGATGCAGGAGTGAGCGGCGGCGAGTCCCTGGAGCCGGGCCAGCATGCGTGCGCCGAGGGTGGCGGCCCGGTCGGCGAGGCGGTTCTCGCGCACGTACGCGAGGGTGGCCGCTCCGGCCGCCATCGCCAGCTGGTTGCCGCGGAACGTGCCGGCGTGTGCTCCCGGCCGCCACGTGTCGAGTTCGGACCGGTAGACGATGACCGCGAGCGGGAGGGAGCCGCCGATGGCCTTGGACATGACCATCACGTCGGGCACGATGTCGCTGTGCTCGACGGCCCAGAAGGTGCCGGTGCGGCCTACTCCGGTCTGCACCTCGTCGGCGATCAGAGGGATGGAGCGGGCGGCGGTGATCCGGCGCATCCGCCGCAGCCACTCGTCAGGCGCGGGGATCACGCCGCCCTCGCCCTGCACCGGTTCGAGGATCATTCCGGCGGGGGCCGGCGCACCGCCCTTGGGGTCGTCCAGGAGGTTCTCGGTCCAGCGTGCGGCGAGTTCGGCGCCGCGTTCGCCGCCGATACCGAAGGGGCAGCGGTAGTCGTGCGGGTAGGGAAGTCGTGTCACGCGGACGTCGGTGGCGCCGCCCGATGCGTCGAGGGCGCCCGACGTCATGCCGTGGTAGGCGCCGGTGAAGGCGAGGACTCCGTTGCGGCCGGTGGCGGTGCGGACCAATTTGATTGCCGCTTCCACGGCGTCGGTGCCCGCCGGACCGCAGAACTGGATCCGGGCGTCGGAGGCGAGCTGAGGCGGAAGCGTGGCGAACAGCTCCGTGGTGAACGCGTCCTTGACCGGTGTGGCCAGGTCCAGGATGTGCAACGGCGCCCCGGAGTCGAGGACCTTCTTGATGGCTTCGAGGACGACGGGGTGGTTGTGCCCGAGCGCGAGCGTTCCGGCTCCGGAGAGACAGTCGAGGTAACGGCGGCCGTCGGCGCCCTCGATCGTCAGTCCCCGAGCGCGTACGGGCACGATGGGCAGTGAGCGCGCATAGGTGCGGGCGGCCGATTCGCGGAGCGACTGCCGGCGCAGGATGCCCTCGTGGGCGGCGGCCGGGGCGATCGGAGCAGGTTCGGTCACGGCCACGGCTGTTGGTCCTTCCACTGTCACGGTTGTGTTTCGCATGGGCACGGCTTCGGCCCTGCGACCGCTCGCTGTTGAGCCGCCCCCGTGTTCCCCGCCCCTACCAACGACGCGACGGGCCGGGGATCACGGCCGCAAGGAAGATCCTTGCGGCGGCGGAACCGTGGACCTGGTGCACGCCGTCCCCATCGGCACCGGCATAGTTGGGGGCCGCACCCGGCGGTGAACTCCACCGGGGCGGCGGCGGACTCGTCCGCCGCCGGAAGTACCGGCATTGCCGGAATGTGGCTCAGTTCAGACGGAACAGCAGCACCGAAGTCCCAGGGGGATCACGAGATGCGACCCATTCGCCCGACGCTGGCAGCGGCGTCCCTTGCCGCCGTGCTGGCGCTCGCTGCCACCGCCTGCGGTCCGAGCGAGGACACCGCGGGCGACAAGCCGAGTGCATCGGCCGGTCAGACCGCCGATGACAAGATCACCATTCCGGACGATCTCAAGGAGCGGCTCAAGGAGCGCGGGATCGACCTGGACAAGTGGAAGAACGGCGAGTGGAAGAACTGGGACAAGGACAAGTGGCTGCGTGAGGCCAAGGACTTCGTCAACCCGATCATCGAGGACCTGTGGGACCCGGACCGCATGCGCGACGCCGAGAAGCCGCCGGCGAAGCCCGTCGACCCGGACATCTCGGGTGACGAGGGTGTCACCGACCCGACGCCGGAGCCCGTCGACGCCGTGCCCGTGAAGGCGCCGTACCACACGAGCGCCGCCGAGGCGGGCAAGGTCTTCTTCGACGGCCCCCAGGGTTCGATGGTGTGCTCCGCGACCGTCGTGCAGGACCCGGCCAACCCCGGCAAGTCGAACATGGTGTGGACCGCCGGTCACTGCGTCCACGCGGGCAAGAGCGGCGGCTGGTACCGCAACATCGCCTTCGTCCCGTCGTACAACGACAGCGCGCTGCCCACCTCGGAGCTGGAGAAGGCTCCGAAGGAGAAGATCGCTCCCCACGGCGTGTGGTGGGGCGACTGGGCCCAGACGTCCGAGCAGTGGATCGCCCAGGGTGCGGCGACCGGCGGCCAGGGTGCGCCGTACGACTTCGCCGTCATCCACGTCACTCCGGAGAAGGGCAGCACGGGCAAGTCGCTCGAGGAGACGGTCGGCGCCGCTCTGCCGGTCGACTTCAAGGCCCCGGCCGTGCCGGACATCACGAGCATGACCGCTACGGGCTACCCGGCGGCTCCGCCGTACGACGGTCAGAAGCTGTTCCAGTGCGCCGACAAGCCGGGCCGGCTCTCGCTGAAGGCCGGGGAGCCGACGATGTACCGCATCGGCTGCACGATGACCGGCGGTTCCTCCGGTGGCGGCTGGGTGGCCGAGGGCCAGGACGGCCGGCCCGCCCTGGTGTCCAACACCTCCATCGGCCCGGTGACGGCCGGCTGGCTTGCGGGCCCGCGGCTCGGCAAGGAGGCCGAGGGCGTCTACACGGCGGTCAGCAAGAAGTTCGCGGGCCAGTGACCTGACACTCGCCTCGCGTGGCAGCATCGTCACGTGACGGCACCGCAGTCCTCTGACCAAGCAGGGGCGTTCGGCCGGGCGGCCGGGCGCCCCTTGCTCGTCACGTGGAGACTCGGTGGAGTTGCCGACCGGCCTCAACTGCGTGTCCGCGCACCGGCTTAGAGTGGTGCCGCACCTGTGGCGGCTCCGGAAGGCCGCTTCTTCGCATGACACGCTCATGGCAACCGCGCACGGCGCAGACGCCGCCCGTGTGTCTCATCAGGCGCTGGTGCACCCGCGTTCATGGCACATTTCGCAAGTACTTCAGGGGGAATCGTTTCCATGCGATCCATACGTCCGCTGCTGGCTGCCGCCGGCCTCGTCTCGGCTCTCGCGCTGACGGCGACCGCCTGCGGCCCCGGCGAGGACAAGGCTGCAGACAAGCCCGCCGCCTCCGCAGAAGGCGCAGACAACAGCGGCGCAAATGCCGCACTCCCCGCCGACGTGGCCGACAGGCTCAAGGAGCACGGTGTCGACCTGGACAAGTGGAAGAACGGCGAGTGGAAGAACTGGGAGAAGGACAAGTGGCTGCGTGAGGCCAAGGACTTCGTCAACCCGGTGATCGAGGGCCTGTGGAAGCCCGAGCGCATGACGACGGCCAAGGCGCCTGCGAAGACGCTCTCCGCCGGTGACATCTCCGGTGACCAGGACGTCACCGACCCGGAGCCGCGCCCGGTGCGGGCCCAGGAGGAGAAGAAGCCCTACCACCGGAACGCCGCACCGGTCGGCAAGGTGTTCTTCGACGCCCCCGAGGGCTCGATGGTCTGTTCGGCGACGGTCGTCAAGGACCCGGAGAACCCGGGCCGGTCCAACCTCGTCTGGACCGCCGGGCACTGCGTGCACGCCGGTCGGGCGGGCGGCTGGTACCGCAACATCGCCTTCGTCCCCGCCTACAACGACAAGGGCAAGTCCCCCGCCGCGCTGGAGCACGCCCAGCCGCAGGAGATCGCCCCGTACGGCGTCTACTGGGCGGACTGGGTCGCGACCTCGGGCGAGTGGATCGACCAGGGCGGTCCGACGGGGGGCACCGGCGCCGCCTACGACTACGCCGTGATGCACGTGAAGCCCGAGCAGGGCTCGAAGTCGCTGGAGGAGACGGTGGGCGCCGCGCTCGACGTCGACTTCGAGGCCCCCGACGCCAAGAGCATCGGCACGATGGGCGCGTGGGGTTACCCGGCGGCCCCGCCCTACAACGGCGCGATCATGCACAAGTGTCTGGACCGGCCGGGCCGGCTCTCCATCGCCCCGGGCACGCCCACGATGTGGCGTATCGGCTGCACGATGACGGGCGGATCCTCGGGTGGCGGCTGGTTCGTCCGGCAGCCCGGCGGCAAGACGGTGCTCGTCTCCAACACGTCGATCGGCCCGGTCACCTCGGGCTGGCTCGCCGGCCCGCGGCTGGACCGGGGAGCGCAGCAGATCTTCACGACGATGAGCGAGAAGTTCGCGGGACAGTAGGCCTCTTCAAGACGTGCGGATCATGCGGAAGGCCCGCCTCCCCGAGGGGAGGCGGGCCTTCCGTCCGGTCGCGGGCGCTGTGCCGCGTCAGTGGGTCGCCGGGACGTACGGGGCCAGTGCGGCGGCCAGCTCCTCGTGGACCCGCGCCTTGAGCAGAGTGCCCTCCGTGGTGTGCTCCTCGGAGACGACCTCGCCCTCCGCGTGCACGCGCGAGACGAGCCCGCCCTGGGTGTACGGGACGAGCGCCTCGATCTCCACCTCGGGCCGCGGCAGCTCGGTGTCGATCAGAGCCAGGAGCTCGCCGATGCCCGAGCCCGTGCGGGCCGAGACGGCGATCGCGTGCCGCTCGATGCGCAGCAGTCGCTGCAGCACCAGCGGGTCGGCCGCGTCCGCCTTGTTGATCACGACGATCTCGGGCACGTCCAGCGCGCCCACGTCGCGGATCACCTCGCGCACGGCGGCCAGCTGCTCCTCCGGAGCCGGGTGCGAACCGTCCACCACGTGGAGGATCAGGTCGGAGTCGCCGACCTCCTCCATCGTGGAGCGGAACGCCTCGACCAGGTGGTGCGGCAGGTGCCGTACGAATCCGACGGTGTCGGCGAGGGTGTAGATCCGGCCGCCCGGCGTCTCGGCCCGGCGGACGGTCGGGTCGAGGGTGGCGAACAGGGCGTTCTCCACCAGGACACCGGCGCCGGTGAGGCGGTTGAGCAGCGAGGACTTGCCGGCGTTGGTGTAGCCGGCGATCGCGACCGACGGCACCCTGTTGCGGCGGCGCTCCCGGCGCTTGATCTCGCGGCCCGTCTTCATCTCCGCGATCTCCCGGCGCATCTTCGCCATCTTCTCGCGGATCCGTCGCCGGTCCGTCTCGATCTTGGTCTCACCGGGACCACGGGTGGCCATGCCGCCACCGCCGCCGCCACCCATCTGACGGGACAGCGACTGACCCCAGCCGCGGAGCCTGGGCAGCATGTACTGCATCTGCGCCAGAGCGACCTGCGCCTTGCCCTCTCGGGACTTGGCGTGCTGGGCGAAGATGTCGAGGATCAGGGCGGTGCGGTCGACCACCTTGACCTTGACGACGTCCTCGAGGTGGATGAGCTGGCCGGGGCTGAGCTCACCGTCGCAGACGACGGTGTCGGCTCCGGTCTCGAGCACGATGTCGCGCAGCTCGGTCGCCTTGCCCGACCCGATGTAGGTGGCCGGGTCCGGCTTGTCACGCCGCTGGATGACTCCGTCGAGCACCAGAGCGCCCGCGGTCTCGGCGAGCGCCGCGAGCTCCGCGAGGGAGTTCTCGGCGTCCTGCACGGTCCCCGAGGTCCAGACGCCGACCAGCACGACGCGCTCCAGGCGCAGCTGTCGGTACTCGACCTCGGTGACGTCTTCGAGCTCGGTGGAGAGGCCCGCCACGCGCCGCAGAGCGGCACGCTCGGAGCGGTCGAACTGATCGCCGTCCCGCTCGGTGTCGATCTCGTGGCTCCAGGCGACGTCCTCTTCCATCAGGGCATCGGCCCGAAGGCTCTCGGTGCGCGTCTCCGCGAAGCTCTGCTCGTCCTGGGAAGGGGATGAAGAGGAGGTCATTGGATCCTTACGTCGATGGAATGAGCGGTTGCGGACGGGACGCCCGCAAGGGCAGTGTGCCCCCGTTCGACAGTCACAACGTGTGACAGCCCCGGAAGATTCCCCCGGGGAGTCCGCGTGCCCGGCCGCGTCGTCGGCCCGTCGATGGTCCCACGGGGTCGCCGGGGCCGTCACCCCGGTTTTCAGCGGGTGGGGCGGGTCTTCGGGGCCTCGCTGCGCCAGTCCGCGTGGCCGGGCATGGGCGGGGTCTTCTTCGCGTACAGCCATTCCTGGAAGAAGTCGCCGAGGTCACGCCCCGCGACCTGGGATGCGAGCTGCGTGAAGTCCTCCGTGCTCGCCGTGGAGTCGCGGTGCTCGGTGACCCACTCGCGCTCCAGGCGTTCGAAGGCGGCCTCGCCGATCGTCTGCCGCAGGGCGTACAGGACGAGGGCGCTGCCGTCGTAGACCACCGGCCGGAAGAGACTGAGCTTCTGTCCGGGCGCCGGTGCCTGCGGGGCCGCGGGCGGCCCGCCGGCAGCTCGCCAGCCGTCGGAGAGGCGGTAGGCCTTCCTCATCCGTTCGACCAGTGGCTGCTTGGCCTTCTCCTCGGCGTACAGGGCCTCGTACCAGCTGGCGTGGCCCTCGTTCAGCCACAGGTCGGACCATGTGCGGGGGGAGACACTGTTGCCGAACCACTGGTGGGCGAGTTCGTGGACCATCACCGAGTCGACGTACCACTTCGGGTGGGCGGCGTTGGTGAACAGGGAGCGCTCGAAGAGCGACAGCGTCTGCGTCTCCAGCTGGAATCCGGTGTCGGCGTCGGCGACCAGCACCCCGTACGTCTCGAAGGGGTAGGCGCCGACCTTGTCCTCCATCCACCGGACATGGCCGGGGGTCTTCTTCAGCCACGGTTCGAGCTTCGCCTTGTCGGCGGCGGGGACGACGTCGCGGAGAGGCAGTCCGTGCGGGCCCTGCCGCTTGACGACGGCGGAGCGCCCGATGGCGACCTGGGCGAGTTCGGTGGCCATGGGGTGGCCCGTGCGGTAGATCCAGGAGGCCCTGGTGTCGTTCCGGGAGTGTGCGACCTGCCGTCCGTTGGCGACGGCCGTCAGGTTCCTGGGGGTGGTGACGCGGAAGGTGAAGAACGCCTTGTCCGCGGGGTGGTCGTTGCAGGGGAAGACACGGTGCGCCGCGTCGGCCTGGTTGGCCATCACCAGACCGTCGCCGGTGGGCACCCATCCGCCGGCGGCCTTGGCCCCGCGCGGGTCGCTGGTGTGCGTGACGGTGATCTGCATGCGCGATCCGGCGGCGACGGCCATGGAGGGCTCGACGACGAGGTCCTCGCCCGTGGACGCGAACTCTGCGGTGCTGCCGTTGACCTCGACCGAGTGGACCGTGCCACGGGCGAAGTCGAGGTTGATCCGGCCGAGCCGCCGGTTCGCCCAGGCGTCGATCTTGGTGACAGCGTCCAGGGGCTTGGTGTTGCTGCCCTCGTAGGTGAGGGCGATGTCGTATCCGATGACGTCGTAGCCGGGGTTGCCCAGCCGGGGGAAAAGGGGATCGCCGATCCCGAGGGCGGTCGGTTCGGGCAGCGTCGCGGCGACGAGGGTGGCCGATGCTGCGGCCAGCAGTACGGCACCCAGTCGGCGTCGGGGAGTGTGCAGCATGTCCTACCGCTACCAGCAGGCCATGAGACGGCCGCGGCGGCGCGCGACGGGGGACCGCGTCCCCACCCGAACGAAGTCAGGCGGTCGAGGCCGGATGCTGGGTCCTGCTCACGTCGTACACGCCGGGGACGTCGCGCATGGCGCGCATCAGGGCGGGAAGCCCGGCGGCGTCGGGAAGTTGGAGGGTGTACGTGTGCCGTACCCGCTGCTGGCTCGGCGGTTCGACGGTGGCCGAGACGATGGCCGCTCCCTCACCGGCGATGACCTCGGTGAGGTCGGCGAGCAGACGGGGCCGGCCGAACGATTCGGCGACCAGAGTGACCCGGCACTCGGCGGCGTCGCCCCAGCGCACGGCCACCGGAGCCCGGCCGAGGCTCTCCATGCGCGCCACCGCGGCGCATTCGACGCGATGGACGGTCACCGCGCCCCCGCGCACCGCGAAGCCCGTGACGGTGTCGGGCGGTACGGGCGTACAGCAGCCGGCGAGCCGGACGGTCGCGTCAGGACGGTCGACGACGGCGTTCGCCGAGGCGGGCCGGTCGGCCGCGCGCGGAGTGGGGTGCCGGGGAGCGGCCTCCTGGGCGCTCGCGCCCTCCGGGTGGCTCTGGAGCCAGCTGCTGATGGCGATCCGTGCGGCAGGGGTGCGGGCGTGGTCGAGCCAGTCCGGTGACGGTCCGGAGGAGGCGTCCTGGGCGAGCAGCACGTGCACGGTGTCGCCGTCGTTGAGCTGAGTGCTCAGGGTGGCCAGCCGGCCGTTGACCCGGGCGCCGATGCATGCGTGGGCCTCCTCGCCGTACTGGGCGTAGGCCGCGTCGACGCAGGTGGCCCCGGCGGGCAGGCCGAGCGCCCGGCCGTCGGCCCGGAAGACGGTGATCTCCTTGTCCTGCGCCAGGTCCGCGCGCAGGGAGGTCCAGAAGGTGTCCGGATCCGGGGTGGACTGCTGCCATTCGAGGAGGCGGGACAGCCAGCCGGGTCTGGTGGGGTCGGCGCGCTCGCCGTCGAGCGGCTCGACGCTCTCGGTCGGCACGTACGGGTTGCCGAGAGCGACCACCCCGGCCTCGGCGACCCGGTGCATCTGGTGGGTGCGGATGAGGACTTCGGCGACGGCGCCGTCGGAGCCCGCGACGGCGGTGTGCAGCGACTGGTACAGGTTGAACTTGGGGGCGGCGATGAAGTCCTTGAACTCCGAGATCACCGGGGTGAAGCAGGTGTGCAGTTCGCCGAGCACCGCGTAGCAGTCGGCGTCGTCGGCGACCAGGACGAGCAGGCGCCCGAAGTCGGTGCTGCGCAGCTCGGAGCGTTTGAGGCAGACGCGGTGCACGGAGACGAAGTGCCGGGGCCTGATGAGCACTTCCGCGGTGATGCCGGCGTCGCGCAGCACGGTCCGGAAGTCCTCCGCGATGGCGGCGAGAGCGTTGCACGCGGTGGCGTTCTCGGCGATGAGAGCGCGGGTGCGCTCGTACTCCTCGGGGTGCAGGATCGCGAAGACCAGATCCTCCAGTTCGGTCTTCAGGGCCTGCACGCCGAGACGCTCGGCGAGGGGGATGAGGACGTCGCGGGTGACCTTGGCGATGCGTGCCTGCTTCTCGGGGCGCATGACGCCGAGCGTGCGCATGTTGTGCAGCCGGTCGGCGAGTTTGATCGACATCACGCGGACGTCGTTGCCGGTGGCGACGAGCATCTTGCGGAAGGTCTCCGGTTCTGCGGCGGCGCCGTAGTCGACCTTCTCCAGCTTGGTGACGCCGTCGACGAGGTAGGCCACCTCGGCACCGAACTCCGCCTTCACCTGCTCCAGCGTCACCTCCGTGTCCTCCACGGTGTCGTGGAGCAGGGACGCGGTCAACGTCGTCGTTTCCGCGCCCAGTTCGGCGAGGATGAGCGTGACGGCCAGCGGATGGGTGATGTACGGCTCGCCGCTCTTGCGGAACTGGCCGCGGTGGGACGACTCGGCCAGCACGTACGCCTTGTGCAGTTGGGCGAGGTCGGCGTCCGGGTGGTGCGCGCGGTGCGCGTCGACGACGTGGCCGATCGCGTCGGGGAGGCGGTCGCGCCCGGTGGGGCCCAGCAGAGCGGCGCGCCCGATCCGGCGGAGGTCGATCCTGGGTCGGCCGCGCCTGCGACTGTGGGCACCAGGGTTGGCGGCCTCTGCACTCATGGGGCACCTCCGGCTGCTTCGACCGGCGGTGGAAGGTCAGGTCGTGCCTCCGGGCCGGTGCTTGATGCTACCGAGCCCACCACGTGGCGCAGTGCCGCTCTCGCTCAGCGTGAAACGGATCACCCATTCGAGCGAAGCTCTACGCGCCCACGGTTTCGAGGAGAGCGGGCTCGATGTACCCCTCGGCGACGATCACGGCCGGGCCCGTCATCTCGATTTCCCCGTCGGGACGTTCCGTGATGACGAGGCGGCCGCCGGGCAGGTCGACGGTGTACGCGACGGGGGCGCCTGTGACGGACGGGTCCACGCCGTCCCTGCGGGCCGCCGCGACGGCGACGGCGCACGCGCCCGTGCCGCACGAGCGGGTCTCGCCGGACCCGCGCTCGTGCACGCGCATGGCGACATGGCGCTCGCCCCGGTCGGCGACGAACTCCACGTTAACCCCGTCCGGGTAGACCGATGCCGGGCTGACCGGTGGGGCTGAGAACAGGTTCCCCGCGTGGGCCAAGTCGTCGACGAACGCGACCGCGTGGGGGTTGCCCATGTTCACGTTTCTCGCGGGCCAGCTGCGGCCCTCGATCGTGACCGTCACCCCGTCCTCGGGGAGCAGCGCGCGCCCCATCGAGACGGTGATGTCACCCATGCCCGCGCCGGCGCCGGCGGCCGCCTTGGCGATGTGGACCCTCTTGACGCCGCCTCTGGTCGCCACGGCGATGTCCCCGGCCTCGACGTGGCCGACGCGCTGGAGGTAGCGGGCGAAGACCCGGACGCCGTTTCCGCACATCTCGGCGATCGAGCCGTCCGCGTTGCGGTAGTCCATGAACCACTCGGCCTCGGCCGCCATGTCCCTGGCCTCGGGGTGGGCCGCCGAGCGGACGACGTGCAGCAGACCGTCACCGCCGATGCCGGCGCGGCGGTCGCACAGCCTGGCGACGGCGGCCGCGGGCAGGTCGATGCTGTTGTCCGGGTCCGGGACGATCACGAAGTCGTTCTCGGTGCCGTGGCCCTTGAGGAAGGGGACGGGCGAGGTCTGCGAGGTGCTCACGCCCACCATCGTACGAGGCCGGTCCGACAGCGGGACGCCCGGTGGGATCCGGACGAGGGCCGCGCCGGGCTGGAGCGGACGGGGCTGGGCCGGGTCCGGGCGGGGGCGGTGCGGGGCGCGGGCCGGCGCTCAGCGCAGGCGCGCGACCCGCCAGACCGCGAGGGCGACGAGGACCGTGCCCACGCCGACGTAGAGAGCGATGACACGCCAGTCGGGGCGCTCGCCGGAGCCCCGGACAGGCAGGCCGGGCCAGGTGTGCCCGACGCGGCGGGCCGCCATCACACCCCAGCCGGCCGCACAGCAGCTGATCAGCAGCCCGAGCATGGCGACGACCGCGCCGCCGTCCCCCGTGCCGAAGGCGAGAGGGAAGGCGAACATGAGCGAGCCGATGGCGGCGAGCGCCACGATCGGGGCGAGCTGCCAGATGCGCAGGCGCCGCTGCGGACGGAGCTCCACCTCGACCTCGTCGGTGAGCACTTCCTGCTCGTCGGGACCGTCCGGGCTCAGCCCCGAGGTGCCTTCGGCGGCATCTCGGCGCTCCCGCTCGGTGTCGCGAGGGCCGGCCTCCATCGCCACGCGCCCTCCCAACTCGGACTCAACTGTCGATCGATGCTCGATGATGGCACGCTCCAGGTGGCCGGACTGACGGGCGGAGCGTCCCGATGCCATCACGTGATCAGGCTGTGACCGCTCGTTCGATCAACGCCAGCGCACGCTGCGGAAGTTCCGCGCGGTCCTGGACCGCGCCGCTGAGCCAGTGCACCCGCGGGTCGCGCCGGAACCAGGAGTCCTGGCGGCGGGCGAAGCGTTTGGTGGCGCGCACCGTCTCCTCGCGCGCCTGGGTTTCGGTGCACTCACCCGCGAGCGCGGAGAGCACCTGCTGGTAGCCCAGGGCGCGGGACGCGGTGCGCCCTTCGCGCAGCCCCTGGACCTCCAGGGCGCGTACCTCGTCGACGAGCCCCGCCTCCCACATGCGGTCCACACGCAGGGCGATCCGTTCGTCCAGCTCGGGCCGCTCGACGTCGACGCCGATCTGCACGGTGTCGTAGACGGAGTCGTGGCCGGGGAGGTTGGCGGTGAAGGGCCTGCCCGTGATCTCGATGACCTCGAGGGCCCTGACGATGCGCCGCCCGTTGCTCGGCAGGATCGCGCGGCCCGCCTCCGGGTCGGCGGCGGCGAGACGGGCGTGGAGCGCCCCGGAGCCGCGCACGGTCAGCTCCTCCTCCAGCCGGGCGCGCACCTCAGGGTCGGTGCCGGGGAATTCGAGGGCGTCGATCGCCCCGCGTACGTACAGCCCGGAGCCGCCCACGAGAACGGGGGTGCGGCCCTCGGCGAGCAACCGGTCGATCTCCGCCCTGGCGAGCCGCTGGTACTCGGCGACGCTCGCCGTCTCGGTGACGTCCCAGATGTCGAGCAGGCGGTGGGGGACGCCTCCGCGCTCCTCGTCCGTCAGCTTGGCGGTGCCGATGTCCATCCCCCGATACAGCTGCATGGAGTCGGCGTTGACGACTTCGCCGTCCAGCCGCTGGGCCAGGAAGACGCCCAGATCGGACTTTCCGGCCGCGGTGGGACCGACGACGGCGATGACCCGCGGTGCGGGAGCTGTACTTCTCACCGCCCCAGTCTCGCAAACCCGGGCACCGCTCCCCGAACGAGCGAGGTGACGGCGGGTGGCCGGGGTCGTTGCCTGTTGCGAGGTTCCGGGCGCCGGTTTCGGACCGGTACCCGCGAGCGGCGCAATGGGACGCTCCGGGTGACGCGGAACTTCGCCTCACGAGTACGCTATGGAGCAGATATGGGCGTTTTTTCATGGTTCCGCGGTAAGCCTGGGGCGACCGCCGAGGCGTCGGACCAAGAGGCCCCCCTCGCCACCGTGGCGACGGAGCCCCCGGCCGGCGCCCCGTCCGACTCCGAAGCCGGTGCCGACGGCGCGCTCGGTGAGGGCACGGCCGCCACCGGGGTCGACATCCCCAAGCAGCAGTCCGCCGAGGAGGCGGCGGACAGCGAAGCCGGCGAAGGCGCCCGTAAGTAATCCCCGACAAGGGATGACGAGGGAAGGTGAACCATGGGCTTCCTGCACACCCTGAAGGCCAAGCTCGCCCCGGCCAAGGACAAGGTCACCCACCTGGCCCAGCAGCACGAGGGCAGGATCGGGCAGGGCCTCGACAGGGCCGCCAAGACGGTTGACGACAAGACCAAGGGCAAGTACAGCAGCAAGATCGAGACGGGCACAGGCAAGGCCAAGGAGGCCCTGGGCCGCATCGCGCACCGGGACGAGAAGGGCCACGGCACCACGCCGCCGACTCCCTGACGCGAACGACCGACGGCCGCGGAGCGAGTGCTCCGCGGCCGTCGGCGCTTCTTCGGGTCAGGACCAGGTGGCGACGAAGTAGCCCACCCCGTACGGCGCGTCCTCGTAGAGCAGACGTCCTTCCAGCCCAGCGCCCTCGGCCGCCCCCGCGAGCACCTGCCAGGGGGCACGGCCGGCGGCCTTGACTTCGCGGGCCAGCGCCGCGTCCAAGGCTGTCAGCGCCTCGGTGTCCGCCGCGCCCAGCGCCCGCGCGGCCTCGCGGTCGAAGCCCTCCGCGCGGGCGTCGAGATAGCCCGGGGCCTTGAGCGTCCGGCAGGCGCTCCCGTCGCCCATCACCAGCATCGCGACCCGCTCGCTCCGTGCGGCGGCCTCGCGGCCGGCGGCGGCGCAGCGGTCACCGGCGAGCCGGTCGTCGACGGCGAGGCCCTCGACCGGAGAGGCGGCCCAGTGCGCACGTTCCAGCAGCCATGCCGCCACACAGAGCGAGGGGGGCAGCTGCCGCTCCTGGCCGGGGCCCTCCCCCAGGCGTACGGTCAGGTCCTCGCCGAAGCTCCGGAAGGAGCCGTGCGCGCCGGCCGGGTACGTGCCGCTTTGGGCCTCGGCGGCCGGTCCCACCACGAGGAGCAGGCCTGGCCTGGCGGCGGCGAGCACTCCCAAGGCGTCCGAGCACGCGTCGCGGGCTGCGTCGAGTTCGGGCGCGGCTCCGGCAGCGATGTCGGGCACCAGGAGGGGCGGACAGGGGCAGACGGCGGCGGCGACAAGCATGATCGGCAGCCTAGTGCGTGGTCACGCCACGGGTCGCCGACCCGCGCGCCCCCCTCGTAGAGGCGCCGGCCCGCCGGTTCCGTCCGCTCGGCTGCGCCCACCGGCCTTCGTACGCCGGCGCACCAGCCCCTGTGCCTGCGCCCGCAGATCGCCGCAGGCCGGCGCGCGCGCGTCGTGCATGTACCGGACACAGGCGAGGCGGCCCGCGGCCGCGGCCGCGGCCGCGTCCGGCTCACGGAGCCGCTCCGCGGCACGCGCGCGTGCCGGACGCGAGTCCGCCGGAGGCCCGGCGAGCGGGTCAGTCGCAGCCGCAGCCCGGCGCAGCCGCGGCCGGCAGCGGTTCCGGGGCGCCGATCTTCGGCAGGCCGAGCATGACGCCGGCCGGCTTCGCGGCCTCGGCCGCGTTGCGCTTGGCCCACGCGTCGCCCGCGCGGGTGCGGCGCACGGCCGTCACCGCGCCCTCCGCGAGCAGGTGGTGCGGAGCGGCGTAGGTGATCTCCACCGTGACGACGTCACCGGGGCGTACCTCGGTGTCCGGCTTGGTGAAGTGCACGAGGCGGTTGTCGGGGGCGCGGCCGGAGAGCCGGTGCGTGGCGCCGTCCTTGCGGCCCTCGCCCTCGGCCACCATGACCTCGAGCGTGCGGCCGACCTGCTTCTTGTTCTCCTCCCAGGAGATCTCCTCCTGGAGTGCGACCAGGCGCATGTAGCGCTCCTGGACGACCTCCTTGGGGATCTGGCCCTCCATGGTCGCCGCGGGTGTGCCGGGGCGCTTGGAGTACTGGAAGGTGAAGGCGTTGGCGAACCGGGCCTCGCGCACGGTGTGCATCGTCTGCTCGAAGTCCTCCTCGGTCTCGCCGGGGAAGCCCACGATGATGTCGGTGGAGATGGCGGCGTGCGGAATGGCGGCGCGCACCTTCTCGATGATCCCGAGGAAGCGCTCCTGCCGGTACGAGCGACGCATCGCCTTGAGGATCGTGTCCGAGCCCGACTGCAGCGGCATGTGGAGCTGCGGCATCACGTTCGGCGTTTCCGCCATGGCCGCGATGACGTCGTCCGTGAAGTCGCGCGGGTGCGGTGAGGTGAAGCGGACGCGCTCCAGGCCCTCGATCGTGCCGCAGGCACGCAGCAGCTTGCTGAACGCCTCGCGGTCGCCGATGTCGGAGCCGTAGGCGTTGACGTTCTGGCCGAGCAGGGTGATCTCGGACACGCCCTCTGCGACGAGTGCCTCGATCTCGGCCAGGATGTCGCCGGGCCTGCGGTCCTTCTCCTTGCCGCGCAGCGCGGGGACGATGCAGAACGTGCAGGTGTTGTTGCAGCCGACCGAGATCGAGACCCAGGCGGCGTACGCGGACTCGCGGCGGGTCGGCAGCGTCGAGGGGAACGCCTCCAGCGACTCGGCGATCTCGACCTGCGCCTCTTCCTGGACGCGGGCACGCTCGAGCAGCACGGGAAGCTTGCCGATGTTGTGCGTGCCGAAGACGACGTCGACCCACGGCGCCTTCGTGACGATGGTGTCGCGGTCCTTCTGCGCGAGGCAGCCGCCGACGGCGATCTGCATCCCGGGGCGCCTGGCCTTCATCGGCGCGAGGCGGCCGAGATTGCCGTAGAGCTTGTTGTCGGCGTTCTCCCGCACCGCGCAGGTGTTGAAGACGACGACATCGGCGTCACCGTCGGCCCCCTCGGGCGCGCGGACGTAACCGGCGTCCTCCAGCAGGCCCGACAGCCGCTCGGAGTCGTGGACGTTCATCTGGCACCCGTAGGTGCGCACCTCGTAAGTTTTCGCACTCATCGCGCCAACCAGGGTACGGGGTCCCCGGGCCGCCCCGCCCCTGCCTTCGGCGGCCCGTACACACGGCCCCCGTCCGCCGCCGGACCACGCCGGCGCACGGCCCCGTCCGCACCGGACCGCCCGGGCGTGCGGGACCTCTCCGCGGCGGAGGGGCCTGGCCAGCACGGCCGGTGAGCTGGCAGGATCGCGCCATGTTCCCGGCCGGCCTCCACATCAGCCGCCGTCGTGCCCTCGCGGGGTCGGCGGCCGCTCTCGTCGCCCTCGGGCTGCTGCTCTGGTGGCTGCTGCCGATCGGGCGGACGTCGCCGAGCGGGGAGCTCACCTTCAGCACGGGGTCGCGCAGCGGCGTCTACCAGCGCTACGGCGTGCTTCTGGAGCAGGCGCTGGCCAAGGACATGCCCGATGTGGAGATCGACCTGATCACCAGCGAGGGCTCGCAGCAGAACCTCGCGCGCGTGGCGTCCGGCGAGGCGGACTTCACCATCGCCACGGCCGACGCGGTCGCCAAGTACAAGCGGGAGGGTCTGCCCGGCGCCGACAGGCTGCGCGGCTGCGCGCGGCTCTACGACGACTACGTGCATCTGATCGTGCCGCAGAAGTCGCCGGTCTCGTCGGTGGGAGACCTGCGGGGCAAGGTGGTGGGCGTCGGCCAGCAGGGGTCGGGTGTCCGGCTCGTCGCCGACCGGTTGATGACCGCGGCGGGTCTCGATCCGGAGCGGGACATCACGCCCGTCCCCGCCGGGATCGACACCATGCCCGGGCGGCTGGAGAACGGCAGCCTCGACGCGTTCTTCTGGTCGGGCGGCCTGCCCACGAGCACCATCCAGGAACTGTCCGAGCGGTTCGACGTGCGGCTGGTCCCGCTGGAACCGGAGCTCGTCGACAAACTGCACGCCACAGGCGACACGACCAGCTACTACCGCTCCGCCGTGATGCCGGCGGACGCGTACATGCAGGCGCAGGGCGGGACGCCCGTGTCCACCGTGGCGGTCGCGAACCTCCTCGTGACCACGGAACGGACGGACGCGGCGATGACGGAGGGCTTCACGCGGACGGTGATCGACAGCCGCGATCACATCGGCAACACGGTGCACCCGGCCCAGCTGGTGGATCTGCGCACCGCGGTCTACACGGCCCCGTTGCCTCTCCACGAGGGCGCCCGGCGCTACTACCGGTCGGCCAAGCCGTAGCCGTCCGGGGGCCGGGAGGCGGGCAACACCGCCCGGCCTCAGCCGCCCGGCGGCGTGCGCGGCACCCTCACCGTCACGCGCAGGCCGTGCGGCTCGTGGTGGGCGTAGTCGATCGAGCCGCCGCCCGCCATCAGCAGCGCGCGGGCGATGGAGAGCCCGAGGCCCGACCCCTTCACGTTCTGGTGGCGGCCGCTGCGCCAGAAGCGGTCGCCGATACGGGACAGTTCCTCGTCCGTCAGCCCCGGGCCGCCGTCCGTCACCACGACCGTGGACGCGGTGCCGTTCGACGTGACGTCGACGGCGACCGACTCCCCGCGCGGAGTGAATTTCAGGGCGTTGTCGATCACCGCGTCCAGGGCGCTGGAGAGCGCGACCGGGTCCACCCACGCGGTGACGGGCGCCGTGTCCCCACCCAGCAGGACTCCCTTCTCCTCCGCGAGCGGCCGCCATGCCGCGACCCGCTCGGCGGCCAGCTCGCCGATGTCGGTCAGCTGGAGGTCGGCGGCGGCGTGCTCGGCCAGCGCCAGGTCCAGGAGATCGTCGAGCACCTGGGCGAGACGCTTCCCCTCGGTGCGTACCGAGGCGATCTCCTCGTTGCCCTCGGGCAGCTCCAGCGCCAGCAGCTCGATGCGCAGCAGGAGGGCGGCCAGGGGGTTGCGCAGCTGATGGGAGGCGTCGGCGACGAAGGCCCTCTGCTGTTCGAGGACTTCCTCGACGTTGTCGGCCATCTCGTTGAAGGAGCGCGCCAGCCGCCTGAGTTCGGGCGGACCGCCCGCGGCGGCGACCCGCGAGTTCATCCGGCCCGTGGCGATGTCGTGCGTGGCCGCGTCCAGGACGCGTACGGGCCGCAGCACCCAGCCGGTGAGCCGGAACGCGGCGCCCACGGCGAGCAGCATCGCCGCGCACTCACCGGCCGCGATGAGCAGCCAGCCCTGCAGCACGCGTGAACGCAGCTGGCCGGTCGGCGAGTCGGTGAACACGACCGCGACGACGTCCCCGTCCCGGACGACCGGTGAGGCGACGACCAGCCGCTCGCCCCGCTGCCATGGCCAGACCTGCGGCGGGTCCTGGCTGCGCCGGCCGGTGAGCGCCTGCTCGAAGGCCTCGTGCCCCTCGCCCTCCCCCGGCAGCGTCCAGGTCTGCGGCGCGCGCGCCATGGAGTCCATCTCGCGGTAGAAGACGCCCGCGCGTATGCCGTACGTGTCGTAATAGCGGTCGAGCTGCTCCTGGAGGGTGGAGCGGCGCTCGTCCGTCACCGACGGCCCCTCCGTGACGAACTGGGCCAGCGCCGCGAAGCGCACGGTGTCGTCGATCCGGTCGACGACGACGCGCTGCTGCTGGGCGGCCGCGATGCTCACGGCCAGCGGGAAGCCGAGCGCGAGCAGCACACCGGCCATGAGCACGATGAGCAGCGGAAGCAGTCGGGTACGCACCGGGAACGGCCGGCCTTACGCCCCGGCGGGCGCGACGAGCCGGTAGCCGACGCCGCGCACGGTCTCGATCAGCGCCGGCATGCGCAGCTTGGAGCGCAGGGACGCGACGTGCACCTCCAGCGTGCGGCCGGTCCCTTCCCAGCTGGTGCGCCACACCTCGCTGATGATCTGCTCGCGACGGAAGACGACTCCGGGCCGCTGCGCGAGCAGCGCCAGCAGGTCGAACTCCTTGCGCGTGAGCTGGACATCGGAGCCGTCGACGCTGACGCGCCGGGTGGGCAGTTCGATGACGACCGCGCCGAGCCGCAGGGCGTCGTCGGTCGATCCCTGCGGGGCGTCATCGCCCGCTGTGGTGCGCCGGCTGACGGCATGGATACGGGCCAGCAGCTCACCGGTGTCGTACGGCTTGACCACGTAGTCGTCGGCGCCGAGGTTGAGCCCGTGGATGCGGGACCGGACGTCCGAACGCGCGGTCACCATGATCACGGGCGTGGAGGTGAGCTTCCGCAGCTTGCCGCAGACCTGGTAGCCGTCCTGGTCGGGCAGGCCGAGATCGAGGAGCACGACGCCGAACGGCGGCTTGTCGGGGTGGCTGTCGGGGAGCACGGCCCGCAGCGCCTCCTCGCCGTTGCGGGCGTGGACGACCTGGAACCCGTGCCGCGCGAGCACCGCGGACAGGGCAGCAGCGACGTGGTCGTCGTCCTCGACGAGCAGCAGCCTCATGGGCCCCCTACGTTCATGCGTCATGGTCGTACGGTCGGCGACGCGGGATCTTGTGGACGTGAGCGTGACAGGGCATTGGCCCGGCACCTAACAGGGCATGAACGCCGATGTCCCCGCACCGAGTCAAGGGGCATCCTGTTACACAGGGGTTTCCGTTACCCACCCGGTACCCTGATCACCGCCCTGTTCACGCAGAGTGTCCGATTGCGACCGGATCGTTATGCTCAATTTCCCCTCAGATGTAATGACTGTCGTCGCACTGCGTGCTTAGGGTCCTCTGCAACCGAGGAGGACGGAGCAAGAAGCCGATGAGCGGAGTGTCAGTGACCAAGGGCGACGAAGCCGTACCCGCTGCGGGCGACCTGGTCGTACTGAGCGACGTGAACAAGCACTTCGGCGCGCTGCATGTGCTCCAGGACATCGACCTGACGATCACGCGCGGCGAAGTTGTCGTGGTGATCGGACCGTCCGGGTCCGGAAAGTCCACGCTGTGCCGCACGATCAACCGCCTGGAGACGACCGACTCCGGCACCATCATGATCGATGGCAAGCCGCTGCCCCAGGAAGGCAAGGAGCTCGCACGGCTCCGCGCCGACGTGGGCATGGTGTTCCAGTCGTTCAACCTGTTCGCGCACAAGACCGTGCTGGAGAACGTGACGCTCGGCCAGGTCAAGGTGCGCAAGACGGACAAGAAGGCCGCCGTCGAGAAGGCGCGGGCGCTGCTCGACCGGGTGGGGGTCGGCGCTCAGGCCGACAAGTACCCCGCCCAGCTCTCCGGCGGTCAGCAGCAGCGCGTCGCGATCGCACGGGCGCTGGCGATGGATCCGAAGGTCATGCTCTTCGACGAGCCGACGTCGGCTCTCGACCCCGAGATGATCAACGAGGTTCTCGAGGTCATGCAGCAGCTGGCGCGTGACGGGATGACAATGGTGGTCGTCACCCACGAGATGGGCTTCGCCCGATCCGCCGCGAACCGGGTCGTGTTCATGGCGGACGGCAAGATCGTCGAAGAGGCAACGCCCGAGGAGTTCTTCAGCAACCCGCGCAGCGACCGGGCCAAGGACTTCCTGTCGAAGATCCTTCACCACTGAGTCCTGGATCAGCTGATCCACCACTTCGCGTCAACATAGGGAAGTCACATCATGAAGCTTCGTAAGGTCACCGCCGCTTCGGCCACCGTCCTCGCGCTCGCCCTGTCGGCCACGGCCTGCGGCTCCGACGGCGGCAAGGACACCGGCTCGGGCGACGGCGGCGACAAGAAGATCACCGTCGGCATCAAGTACGACCAGCCCGGCCTCGGCCTGAAGACGCCGGACGGCAAGTTCACCGGTTTCGACGTCGACGTCGCCAAGTACGTCGCCAAGGAGCTTGGTTACGCCGAGGGCGACATCGAGTTCAAGGAGACGAAGAGCGCCGACCGCGAGACCGCGCTGGCCCGCGGCGACGTGGACTTCATCGCCGCCACGTACTCGATCACCGACGAGCGCAAGCAGAAGGTCGACTTCGCCGGCCCGTACCTGCTCGCCCACCAGGACCTGCTGATCCGCGCCGACGACAACATCAGCAAGGGTGACGACCTCAACGGCAAGAAGCTCTGCTCGGTCACCGGTTCCACGTCCGCGCAGAACGTGAAGAAGGACTTCGCGCCGAAGGCCCAGCTGAAGCAGTACGGCACCTACTCCCAGTGCCTCGGCGCCCTCCAGAGCGGCGCCGTCGACGCGCTCACCACCGACGACTCGATCCTCGCCGGCTACGCCTCCCAGGACCAGTACAAGGGCAAGTTCAAGATCGCCGGCCTCAAGCTGAGCAACGAGAACTACGGCATCGGCGTCAAGAAGGGCGACGCCGAGATGGTCAAGAAGATCAACGCCGCCCTCGAGAAGATGGTCCAGGACAAGTCCTGGGACGCGGCCGTGAAGGCCAACTTCGGCCCGGCCAACTACCAGAACGAGCCCGCCCCGAAGATCGGCAACATCGTCAAGTGAAGCAGGGCTGACGAGGCGCGCCGCCGCTGACGGCGGCGCGCCGGGCCCTCCCACACGCGGAAGCGCGGGAGATCGTGTTCGACTTTCTTGAAGGTTACGACTTGCTCGGGGCGTTCTGGATGACGGTGAAACTCACCGTCCTCTCCGGAATCGGCTCCCTGGTGCTCGGCACCGTCCTCGCCGCGATGCGAGTGAGCCCGGTGCCTCTGATGCGCGCGTTCGGCACGGTCTATGTGAACGTGGTCCGGAACATCCCCCTGACGGTGATCATCGTCTTCTCCTCGGTCGGTCTCGCCGACACCCTCGGAATGACCCTGGGGGTTCCCGACGACTTCGAGGCTCTGCCGTTCCGGCTGGCTGTCCTCGGGCTCTCGGTCTACACCGCGGCCTTCGTCTGCGAAGCCGTGCGGTCCGGCATCAACACCGTGCCGGTCGGACAGGCGGAGGCGGCACGCGCTCTCGGTCTGAGCTTCACGCAGGTCCTGACGACCATCGTGCTCCCGCAGGCCTTCCGCTCGGTCATTGGTCCACTCACGAACGTGCTGATCGCGCTCACCAAGAACACCACCGTCGCTGCGGCCATCGGCGTCGCGGAGGCGGCTCTCCTGATGAAGGAGATGATCGAGAACGAGGCACAGCTGGTCCTCATCTCGGCGGTCTTCGCCTTCGGCTTCGTGGTTCTCACCCTTCCCACCGGACTCATCCTCGGCTGGGTCGGCAAGCGCATGGCGGTGAAGCGATGACGTCCGTCCTCTACGACGCTCCGGGCCCCCGGGCCAAGCGCCGCAACATCGTCTACACGGTCGCCTTCCTCGCCGTGCTCGTGCTGGGCATCTGGTGGGTCCTGAGCGTCCTGGGCGACAACGGGCAGCTCGAGTCGTCCCTGTGGAAGCCGTTCACCGAGGCTCAGGCCTGGACGACCTATCTCCTGCCCGGCCTCGGCAACACGCTGAAGGCAGCAGCCCTCGCCATGGTCATCGCGCTTCCGCTGGGTGCGGTCTTCGGCATCGCCCGGCTCTCCGACCACCGCTGGGTCCGCGTCCCCGCCGGGGTCGTCGTGGAATTCTTCCGCGCCATCCCGGTCCTCCTCCTGATGCTGTTCGCGAACCAGCTCTACGCGAACTCCGACGCCATCAGCAGCGACATCCGCCCGCTGTACGCCGTGGTCACCGGCCTCGTGCTGTACAACGCGTCGGTCCTCGCAGAGGTCGTCCGCGCAGGCATCCTGTCGCTGCCCAAGGGCCAGACGGAGGCCGCCAAGGCGATCGGCCTGCGCAAGGGCCAGACGATGACGAGCGTCCTGCTCCCCCAGTCCGTGACCGCGATGCTGCCCGCACTGGTCTCCCAGCTTGTCGTGATCGTCAAGGACACCGCGCTCGGCGGCGCGCTGCTGGCCTTCACCGAGCTGCTCAGCGCTCAGAGCACGCTGGCCGCGAACTACGCGAACACCATCCCGAGCTTCATCGTCGTCGCGGTGATCTTCATCCTCCTCAACCTCCTGCTCACGACCTTCGCCTCCTGGCTGGAGGGCAGGCTGCGACGGGGCAAGAAGAGCACGGGCGCGGTCCTGACCGCACCCGGCGGCGCGGAGGAGCCCGTCGGGGAGCCCGGAGTCGCCAAGACCGACAACGGGCGGGCTGTCTGACGGTTCATCGGATGTCCGACCGCTGAGGGGCGGTGGCCATATGGCCGCCGCCCCTCGCCGCACCCCGGTGTCGCTTGACGCAGGCAGCGGCAGTGAGTTGCATACGTTCTGTGATCGCGCACCGGGCTCCCTCCGCACCTCTTCGCATGACCCTTCGCGCCCGAGGAGTCACCTCGTGGACCCGGTGATCGTGGTCGGGGCGGGCCCGGTCGGCCTGGCCCTGTCCCTGGCCCTCGCGTCCCAGGGCGTCCCCTCCGTCGTGCTCGACGAGAGCAACGGAAAAAACGAGCCGCGGCCCGCCCGCACCGTCGTCCTGCGCGCGGACACGGCCGCCCTGGTGGAACGGCTCGGCTGCGGCACCCTGCGTGACGAGGGCGTCCGCTGGACGGGGTGGCGGTCGATGCGGCGCAGGCAGGAGGTGCGGCACCTGCCTCTCGGCGATGGCCTCACACCCGCTCCGCTGCACATCTCGCAGCACGCGCTCACCCGCGGCCTGCGGGACGCGGTCACCGAGCAGCGCCTCGTACGGCTCGTCACCGACAGCCGCCTCGACTCGCTGGAGCAGGACGGCAGCGGCATCACCGCGCACAGCCGCGGGCCCTCGGGCACCTGGTGGCGGGGCAGTCATCTCGTCGGCTGCGACGGCGCCAGGTCGACGGTCCGCAAGCTCCTCGGCATCCGCTTCCCCGGCCGTACGGCGGTGGAACGCCATGCGGTGGCCGCCCTGCGCACCGAACTCCCCTGGTCCGGCGAGGCGTTGCTGCACCGCCGTCCTCCGTGGCCGTCGGGGGGTGCCGAGGTCGTCGCGCGCCCCCTGCCGGACGGCGTGTGGCGCCTGGACTGGCTGCTGCCGCCGCGCGGCGAACTGGTCACCCCGGAGGCGCTGGTGGCCCGGGTGCGGGACACCCTGGCGGGCTGGTGCGGCAACACCCCGCCGTACGAGCTGATCGACACCGGCGTCTACACCCTTCACCACCGACTGGCCCGCCGCTGGCGCGTCGACCGGGCCTTCCTCGCCGGCGATGCCGCGCATCTGCTCGGTGCGCTCGGCACGCAGGGGGTCGACGAGGGGCTGCGGGACATCGGCAACCTGGCCTGGAAGCTGGCTCAGGCCTGGCACCACGGGGCCTCCGACACCCTGTTGGACAGCTACCAGGACGAGCGCCGCACCGCCGTCGCCGCACGGCTTCGCGCCGCCGACCAGTCGCTGCCGATACTGCGCAGCGGCAGCGGTCTGCGGACCTACCTGCCAGGAGCAGCGCGTGGCCACGACACGATGCTCACCGACGGCCACCTCGGTCAGGGCGCGCTCGGCGCGCCCCCCGTCTACGGCCACTCGGTGCTCACACCCGAGCCGGTGACCCCGTCGGCCGCTGTCGCCACCGACGCGGGTGCCCCCGTCGAGGACGTGCGGGTGACGGCTCCTGACGGGACGGCCGCACGTCTGTGGGACCGGCTGGGGCAGGGGCGCCTCCTCGTCGTCCTCGTCGCGCCGGGCACCGGCGTGTGGGACCGGCGGCACTGGGTGAGCGCCGGGGTGATGCCGAGGCTGGCGGAGGCCGTCGCCGGGCTTCCGGTCCCGGCGGAGCTGCTGGTAACGGAGAGCTATCCGGGTGCGGCGGCGCACACGGTGCTGCTCGTCCGGCCGGACGGGCATCTGGCGGCCGCGTTCGCCGGTGTACGGCCCGCCGAGCTGCACGCGGCGGCGGACACGGTCCGCGGCGGCGCACCGTCCACAGCTCGCGCCGGCCGCACTGCGGACATCAATTGACCCTCGCGGGTGCACATGGTGTACTCCGGATCGTGACCGACACCGATGTGCGCCTGTGGCGGAGGGTCCATATGGACCTCGTCCGCTACGCGGGCTGCGTGTGTCGCCCGTCCTGCTGAATCGCCTTCCCCGCGCCGTGGCCTGCTGTGCCCGCGCGCTCTCCAGCGAACTTCCAGGACGGTATCCGTGTCCCACCCTGCTCCCGCATCCGCTGCCACCTCATCTCCGCGCCCGGCCGACGCCCTCCAGCCGGGCGGGCCGACCGCCGCCGAACTGCTCGACTTCGTACAGCGCGCCGCTGCCGACAAGGAACTGATCGCCTCCCTTCCACGCGACCCCGAGGGCCGCACCTGGCTGCGGCTGGACGGTCCGCGCGGGAGTGAGGCCTGGTTGATCGGCTGGCCGCCCGGCACCGGTACCGGCTGGCACGACCACGCCGAGTCCCTGGGTGCGTTCGCCACCGCCGAGGGGCAGCTGACGGAGCACTCCCTGGCCGTCCGGCTCCCGGCGAGCGGCTGGAAGACCCTCGAACTGAACGACGGCGTGGACCGCGTGCGCCACCTGGGTGCGGGCCGGGCACGGGCCTTCGGACAGCACCACGTGCACGAAGTGCTCAACGAGTCGTCCACCGTCCACGCCGTCTCCGTGCACGCGTACTATCCGCCGCTCCCGCTGATGCGGCGTTTCAGCCGGTCGGGCGCGGTGCTGCGGCTGGAGCAGGTCGAGCGTCCGGAGGACTGGCAGTGAGTGAACGCCCTGGCATCGACGAGCTGTTGGAGCGCATACGGGAAGGGCTGGTGCGCGTAGGGCCGCGGGAGGCATACGAGGCGGCCGAGCACGGAGCGCTCCTCGTGGACATCCGCTACCAGGCGCTGCGCGAGCGGGACGGTCTGATCCCCGGCGCGCTGGTCGTGGAACGCAACGAGCTGGAGTGGCGGCTGGACCCGCAGGGCAGCCACCGCGCGCCGGAGGCGACGGGGCACGACCTGCGGATCGTGGTGATCTGCAACGAGGGCTACGCGTCCTCCCTCGCCGCGGCCTCACTGCACCAGCTCGGCCTGCGTCGTGCGACCGACCTCGTCGGCGGCTTCCAGGCCTGGAAGGCGTCGGGTCTCCCAGTAGCCCGGTAAAGGACGGCCCACGAGCCGGCGTCAGCCAGGCCGGGCGGGGGTCCGGGTGAGTCCGTCCTCGGCCGAGCGTGACCGCGGGCATAAGTTTGGCGACTTCCGGCCACCCTGCGGCCGGAATTCATTTTTACGGAATCCAGCCAGCCGCTTACCGGAATCAACCCTTTCCATTATTCCGAGAAAGCGGCCATGTCGCATATTGCACCCTTCCCATCGACCTCCACGGATGCGATGCTCAAGTAACCCTCAAACGAGGGCTTTTACGCTTGCGCGGCTCCGGCAGGCATGGAATTGTCATGGCCGTGCGGGAGACGGAAAATCCCTTCGCACGCAAGAGGGGAAGCGTGGCATTCAAATCAAGCCATGCCGCCCGCTGTCCTGGCTGATAACACCTCAAGCGTTTACCGCTGAAGGAGTAGGTAAAGAAAATTGCTGAAAAGCACTCGCATTCGACGGACCGTCACCAAGCGGGCACTTGGAGTGCTGCTGGCCAGTTCCTTCGCGCTTAGCTTCGGGGCTCCTGCATCAGCTTCCGAGGTAGGCGCCACGGCGCATCCCAGCGGTTGCCACTACGAGGTGCCCAACGGCAAATGGGGCGGGGTTGCGCGTTGCGAAAGCCACAACGGCGGCTCCTACCGGGCTGTCGTCCAATGCAAGGACTCCAGCGGGAAGGCGTGGGAGTACGTAGGCCCGTGGAAAAAGAGGGGATGGTCCTACGCGTACTGCCAGGGAGACTCCAAAGCCACCGGCGCGGGCATCGATACCCGCGCCTAGAAAACGGCCGGATCTATCGGGAAAGGATCAGCGGCAATGAAGAAGCTGTGTTCGACACTGCAGGTCACCATGGGGATCGCAGCCTGTTTCACTATCGGACTCCAAGGCACTGCCAATGCGGCCCCCGCCGAATATGTACCGGCCTCAAATGATGTATCCATCATGGCCCATCCGACCAGCTGCTCCAACGGCCAGAACCAGAACGGCTGGGAGGCCCACTGCCGTAACAGCAATGGCGGAAGCTACAAGGCGACGGTGACGTGCCGGCCTCGCGCCGGTGGAGATCTCGTCATTCGAGATGCGACGGTTTGGAAGAGCAGCGGACTCTCCATAGTCTTCTGCCCGCCACTCACCGCTGTCGTTTACGGCGGCATCATCACAAAGTCCACTCGTTAGCCTCGATCTTCGTGACGGTCCGTCGGTTCTTCGGCGGGCCGTTTCGGTTGTTCGGGCTGTTGCTGGCCAGGCCAATGGCCCGGCTGTCGTCGGGTGAGCGCGGGTTCTATAGTTCCGCCCGAGGTGATGCTGCTTCCAGAGACTGGATGCGCTGTCACCGGGTTCCTGAGAGCTTCGAGCCATGCCCGGCGTCAGTGATCGTCGGTCCAGGGGCCAGTGACATGCGAATTATCGGAACCTTGACGGAGGGCACCGTTGCTCGTGTGTGACTACCTGTCGTTGTGAGGTCTCAGGACTTCCTTGACGGCTTGTCGTCAGGAGATCGTTGACGGCCCTTCTGCGTGCCCATGCCTTTGACGTAGAGCCTGGTGATCGGTCCGAGGTTCTTGCGGGGCCTGACTGTGGCTCGTCCTCCCCGTGCAGGATCCGGTAGTTGGTGTCCTCGATGACGACGGTGACGCTCTTCCCGGCATGCCGCGTTGCCGAGCTTGATGAACTGACCGTTGATCATGCAGAGCCGCTCGCATGCACCTTGCACTGGGCCCGGATGGCACCGGCTGGCAGATTATCCAGACCTACCGCCCACTCGTGGCCTGGCATTGCGCCCGGCCGGGCGGTGGTGGTCGGGCCTCTGATCAGCGACTCCGACATCACCCCTCGGGCCCGGTGACACCCCCAGGTCATCCGCTCGACAGGAACAGTCATGCCGGGCCCGGAGGCCAGCGGCCCTCTTGCAGGGACCACGAAGAAGCTAACAGGGGGCGCGCCGCTGTTGCGGAGTGATCATATCTGCGGGGGGCTGCTGCTGGACGGCTGGCGCAGGTCGATGCAGTCGATAGCCGGGCACCTCGACCCAGCTACCAGGCCCTGGGCCTCCTCCAACACCTGAGGAACCAGCACCTCCCCCCACCTGCCGACACCCAACGCCATGCCCTACGACACCACCTGACAAAGCACTACTAGGCGCCCGCCTCGTCCAGGTCCTCGGTGCCCTCGCCCTCCTCCTCGAGGGCGCGCTTGACCACCCTGAGCGCCATGCCCTCGGGATATCCCTTGCGGGCGAGCATCCCGGCGAGGCGCCGGAGGCGGCGGTCGCGGTCGAGGCCACGGGTGGCACGCAGTTTGCGCTCGACCAGCTCCCGTGCCGTCGACTCCTCCTGGTCCGCGTCGAGCCGGCCCACCGCCTCGTCGATCAGCGTGGCGTCGACGCCCTTGGTCCGCAGCTCACGGGCCAGCGCCCGGCGGGCGAGGCCACGGCCGTGGTGCCGCGACTCCACCCAGGCGCCGGCGAAGGCGGCGTCGTCGATCAGCCCCACGTCCTCAAAACGCGAGAGGACCTCCTCGGCCACCTCCGCGGGGATCTCCCGCTTGTGCAGCGCGTCCGCCAGCTGCTTGCGGGTGCGGGGCGTCCCGGTGAGCAGGCGCAGGCAGATCGCCCGCGCCCGCTCCCCCGGATCCTGGGGCGGCAGCGCCTGCTCGGCCCTCGACGAGTCGGCGCTGTCGCCCGGCCATTCGGTACGCCGGGCCATGGATCAGCCCTTGGCCGCCGCCGTCTTGGCCGACTTCGCCTTGGAAGCCGGAGCGGGGACCGACTTCGCCGCGTCCTCGGGCGCCGCGGCGCCTGCCGCGTCGGCGCCGGGCTCGGCCTCCGGCGCCTCCGGGCGGACACCGACGCCCAGCTTCTCCTTGATCTTCTTCTCGATCTCGTTGGCGAGGTCGGGGTTGTCCTTCAGGAAGTTGCGCGCGTTTTCCTTGCCCTGTCCGAGCTGGTCGCCCTCGTACGTGTACCAGGCGCCCGCCTTGCGGACGAAGCCGTGCTCCACGCCCATGTCGATCAGGCCGCCCTCGCGGCTGATGCCCTGGCCGTAGAGGATGTCGAACTCGGCCTGCTTGAAGGGCGGCGCGACCTTGTTCTTGACGACCTTGCAGCGGGTGCGGTTGCCGACGGCCTCGGTGCCGTCCTTGAGCGTCTCGATACGGCGGATGTCGATACGCACCGACGCGTAGAACTTGAGCGCGCGGCCACCGGTCGTGGTCTCCGGCGAGCCGAACATGACGCCGATCTTCTCGCGGAGCTGGTTGATGAAGATGGCCGTCGTCTTGGACTGGTTGAGCGCGCTGGTGATCTTCCGGAGCGCCTGGCTCATCAGCCGCGCCTGCAGACCCACGTGCGAGTCGCCCATCTCGCCCTCGATCTCGGCCCGGGGCACCAGGGCGGCCACCGAGTCGATGACGATCAGGTCGAGTGCGCCGGAGCGCACGAGCATGTCGACGATCTCCAGCGCCTGCTCGCCGTTGTCCGGCTGGGACAGGATCAGGTTGTCGATGTCGACGCCGAGCTTCTTCGCGTACTCCGGGTCGAGTGCGTGCTCCGCGTCCACGAAGGCCACGGTGCCGCCGGCCTTCTGGGCGTTGGCCACCGCGTGGAGGGTCAGAGTCGTCTTGCCGGAGGACTCGGGGCCGTAGACCTCCACCACACGGCCGCGGGGAAGGCCGCCGACGCCGAGGGCGACGTCGAGCGCGGTCGACCCGGTGGGGATGACCTCGATGGGCTCGTTCGGCCGCTCGCCCAGACGCATCACGGCGCCCTTGCCGAATTGCCGTTCAATCTGTGCGAGCGCGGCGTCGAGCGCCTTCTCGCGGTCGGTTCCTGCCATGGGTTCCACCCGATTTGCTTGAGTCGATCGCTTCACGTCAAAGACGCTAACCCCTGCCACTGACAATGGGCCCCGCCGTCCCTCCCAGCCTGTGGATAACTCGCGGGATTCCGCCGAGATCCGGGCCGGAACCCCATGAGAATGGATGTTCGATTTTGGTGTCAAGCGCACCACACCGTCCGGCGTGGCCCCGCCCGGCGGCACAGCTCCAGGGTCCTCCGGTCGTCCGGCGTGGACAAAGACGCCGGTGGAAGAGGCCGCACCATGTCCGTGCCGGTACCGGCGGGGCAGTCGGTCGGACGGCCCCGCCGCAGGTCACGCCTCCGGGGAGCTCCTCGGGCCGGACGCATCCGTGTCCCGTGCCCCCCGGCCGCGCCGCATTGCGCCCCGGATCTGGGCCAGCGCCCGGCTCGCGCGTGGCCGGTGGTGTCCGTGCACACGCGGGTCGTCAGTGACGTCGTACCGCCGCACGTAGGCACCGAGGAACGCCTGGAGCGTCGCGATCGCAGGGATCGCGATCAGCGCGCCGACCGCCCCCAGCAGCGCCGTCCCCGCCACCACCGAGCCGAAGGCGACCGCCGGATGGATGTCCACCGTCTTGGCCGTCAGCTTGGGCTGCAGCACGTAGTTCTCGAACTGCTGGTACACCACGACGAACCCGAGCACCCACAGGGCGTACCAGGGGTTCTCGGTGAACGCGATCAGCATCGGCAGCGCGCCCGCGAGGTAGGTGCCGATGGTCGGGATGAACTGCGAGACGAGGCCCACCCAAACCGCGAGTGCGGGAGCGTACGGCACCCCCAGGATCTCCAGGAGGACGAAGTGGGCGGCGCCGGAGATCAGCGCCATCAGTCCGCGCGAGTAGAGGTATCCGCCGGTCTTGTCGACCGCGATCTCCCAGGCTCGCAGCACCTCGGCCTGCTTGGCCGGCGGCAGGACCGAGCACAGCGCGCGGCGCAGCCGCGGTCCGTCGGCCGCGAAGTAGAACGAGAACAGGAAGATCGTCAGCAGCTTGAACAGCCCGCCCAGCACGGTCGCCGAGACGTCGAGCACTCCGCTGGCGCTGTTCTGCACGTACTTCCGCAGCCAGTCGGAGCGCAGCAGACTGTCCTGCACCTCGACCCGGGACAGCTCGGTGTGGAAGATGCCGTTGATCCAGCGGATGACGGAGTCGAGGTACTTGGGGAAGTCCTCGACCATGTCGATGATCTGCCCGGCCAGCATCGAGCCGAGCAGAACGACGAAGCCGACTCCCACCACCAGCACCGCGATGAAGACCAGGAATGTGGCGAGCCCGCGGCGCATACCGCGCGCGGCCATGCGTCCCACGGCCGGCTCCACGGCGAGCGCCAGGAAGAACGCGATCAGGATGTTGATCAGCAGCCCGATGAGCTGGTGGAAGGCCCAGCTGCCGAGCTGGAAGCAGGCGTAGAGCGCGAGCGCCAGCACCATGGCGCGCGGCAGCCAGCGCGGCATGCGGACGGGACCGCCGTTCCCGCCGGCCGCGGTCGGCGGGGGCGTCCCCGGCGGTGTGGTGGGGGCGGCGGTGGTGTCCCGCTCGGTCGCGTCCGCGGTGGTCTCGTTCTGGGCGTTCCTGTCGGTCCGGTCCACCAAACAAGTGTCCCGTACGCCGGTGACAGGGGGTGGTCCGCCCGGTGTCTCAGCGCTTGTCGGCGGGGATGTCCATCGCGGCGCAGACCCCGCGCCACACATCCTTCGCCTCCCAGCCCGCGGCCAGCGCCTCATGGACCGTGCGGCCGCCGAGTTCGGCCATCACATGATCGCGTGCGAACGAGTCGGCGTAGGCCGCGCCGAAGTGGTCGGCCATCCGCTCCCAGAAAATCGTCAACCGCATGCCCCCAGTATCCCGCCCCTGAGAGTGCAGCCCCGCCCGTCGGGCTTGCCTGAAGCCCTTTCCGCCCTACCGTCGGAACATGGCTGGAACCGGAGCAACCCATGAGGCCCCTCTCACGTCTCCTCTCGCCCGCGCCGAGCACTTCATCTGGCTGACCGCCCGTGTCCTCGAACAGCGGCGGTTCGCGTACCACTTCCTCGACGGCGGCTCGGACGCCGTCGAGACGGCTCTCGCCGCGTACCTCAACGAGGACGGCGGCTACGGCCACGCGCTCGAACCCGATCTGCGCGGCCCCGTCAGCCAGCCCCTGCACACGGCGCACGCCCTTCGGGTGCTGGACTCCATCGGCCGCTGCGGCGGTCTGCGCGTGGAGCGGATCTGCCGCTACTTCACGCAGGTGTCGACATCGGACGGCGCGCTGCCTGCCATCCACCCGTCCCAACGCGGATATCCGGCCGCGCCGTTCCTCCCGATCGTCGACGACCCGCCGAGCGAACTGCTGGCGACCGGCCCGGTCGTGGGCCTGCTGCACCGCAATCAGGTGTGGCACGCCTGGCTGTTCCGGGCCACGGACTTCTGCTGGGCGGCCGTCGACGCCCTGGACAAGTCCCATCCGTACGAGATCGAGGCGGCGGTCGCCTTCCTGGACAGCGCCCCGGACCGCTCGCGCGCCGAGGCCGCCGCCGACCGGCTCGGCCGGATGGTCCGCGAACAGCGACTGGTCGCCCTCGATCCGCGTCGGCTCGACGACCAGCCGGTGGCGCCGGGCTACGCGCCCGGCGAGCACCACTTCCCGCACCACTACGCGCCCACGCCGGCCTCCCTGGCCCGCCGCTGGTTCACGGACGAGGAGATGGCCCTCTCCCTGGAGCACCTGACGGCGCAGCAGGAGCCGGACGGCGGATGGCCGATCACCTACCGCGCGTGGGCGCCCGGGACGGCGTTGGAGGCCCGGCCGCTGGCGACCGTCGAGGCGTTGCGGACCCTCCAGGCGTACGGCCGTCCCATCGGCTGATCCACCAAGGCCCCGGCGGGCTGGTCCATGCGCCGGTGCGCACACGCGCGGGTGACGACGACGGCCACGCGCGCGTGGCCGCTCAGCCCCCGAGCGCCCGTACGCCCGCCGTGACCGCCACGGCCGCTCCGACGACCGCCAGGAAGGGGGCGCGCAGTACGAGGGCGACGGCTGCGGCGCCCAGACCGGCCGCCCGTGCGTCGAGCACCAGGGTGTCGCCGACGCTGAAGGTCTGCTGTGCGGTGAGCGCGGCCAGCAGGGCTACGGGCAGCAGCGCGGCCAGCCGCTGCACGAGCGGACGTTCCAGGGTGTCGGCGGGCACCAGCAGGCCGGCGAGTTTGACGAGGTAGCAGCCGAGGGCGGTCGCCGCGATCGCGATCCAGACGCTCAACGGTCCTCTCCCTTCCCACGGGCCGTACGCGCCGTCCCGTCGGTCTTTCCTCCGTCGCGTCCACGGCCGGCGACCCGGTCCGCCCGACCGATCGCACGGCCCTTGAGCCACAGCACGGCGGGCGCAGCCAGCGCCGCCACCAGCACCGGCACTCCGGCGGGCAGGACGGGCAGGAATCCGAGTCCGAGCACGACCGCGAGCCCGGCCACCGCGCGCTCGGTGGCCGTGCGCAGCATGGGTGCGAGCAGGGCGAGGAAGACGGCGGGCCCGGCCGCGTCCAGTCCCCATGCGTCGGTGTCGCCGATGGCCTCGGCGCCCAGTGCCCCGAGGAGGGTGGTCAGGTTCCACAGCACGTAGAGGGTGAGCCCGGTGACCGTGAAGCCGATGCGCACACTGCGCCGCGTGGGCTGTGCGAGGGCGACGGCGGTGGTCTCGTCGATGACCCAGTGGGCCGCCAGCGGCCGCAGGAAGCGCGGCAGGGCGAGCAACTGCGACAGCCTCAGCCCGTAGAAGGCGTTGCGCACGCCGAGGAAGAACGCTCCCGCGGCGGCGGCGAACGGGTTGCCGCCCGCGGCGATGGCGCCGACGAGCGCGAACTGCGAGGCGCCGGTGAACACCAGCAGACTGAGCGCGCAGGTCTGCAGAAGAGTGAGACCGGATCCCGCCGACGTCACGCCGAAGGCGAATCCGGACAGGCCGACGGCGATCCCGACGCCGAGTGCGTCCCGGACGACGGCCGAGTCCGGTTTGGTCACTCCCTGCGGCCCGGATCCCGGTGCCGCGGTCGCGGATATCTCTGGGTGAGCTGTCTGTTCTGCCACGTCAGGGACGTTACGCAGGCTTCCGGTGAGGCGTCTTGTACGTTCTTGCGCGTTCGCGCCGGTAGGCCCCGGGAGGCACGCCCACGATCCGGGTGAAGTGACGGTTGAGATGCGGCTGGTCGGTGAAGCCGACGGCGACGGCCGCCTCGGCCGGCGCCGTCCCGGCGTCCAGCAGTCGGCGGGCGCAGCGCACGCGCGCGTCCGTCAGCCAGGTGTGCGGCGGCAGCCCGTACGCGGACTTGAAGGCGCGCAGGAGCGCGAAGGGACTCGTGCCGAGTTCCTGTGCGAGCTCCTCCAGGGACGGCGGCTCGGCCATCCGCTCCTCCAGGAGCTGCCGGGCGAGCTCCGCGGTGCGGGCCCCGGAGGCGAGCGGCGCACGGGCGGGCAGCGCGCGACCGTGGCGCCGCAGCAGCCGCGCGACCGCGAGGCGCAGCACGCTGTCGGCAGCGAGCGCGTTGCCCTGTTCTGCGGCGCAGTGCACCTCGTGCACCAGACGGGCGGTGTCCGGGTCCTCGACGATCGTCTCCGCGAAGCCTGCCGTGCCGCGCAGGCTGGTCACCTCCTCGGCGATCGTCGCGACCAGCTCGGACGACGGGTAGAGGGTCGAGTACACCCAGCCCTCGGGGACCCCCGCCTTCGCCGAGTGCGGCACCTCAGGGTTGATCATCACCACGGTGCCCGGCCTGGCACTGATCGTGCCGTCCGGCATGAGCACGTCCTCGATGCCGCGGCGAACGGCGCCGAGGACGAAGCCCTCGTGCGTGTGCCGGGTGAAGGAGTGACGCACATAGCGGGCCTGCAGCAGGTCCAGACCCGGTACGCCGGGGTACTGCCAGTGCCGCGCCCACTCGCCTTTCCGGTCCGGTGCCGCGTCGGTCTCCATACGGCAATTCTGCGCCGCCGGCCTGGCCCCTGACCTGCCCGTCCACGTCCTGGACACGGTTGTCAGTGGTCGGGTGCACGATGGGGGGCATGGCCAGGACTGCGCTCGACTCCTTCTCCCCCGCGACCCGAGGCTGGTTCACGGGGGCGTTCAGCGCGCCCACCGCCGCGCAGGAGGGGGCCTGGCTGGCTATCGGAGAGGGCTCGGACGTCCTGGTCGTGGCGCCGACCGGCTCGGGCAAGACGCTGGCCGCCTTCCTCGCCGCCCTCGACCGGCTCACGTCCACACCGCCGCCCGCGGAGACGAAGAAGCGCTGCCGCGTGCTGTACGTGTCTCCGCTCAAGGCGCTCGCGGTCGACGTCGAGCGCAATCTGCGCAGTCCGCTCACGGGAATCCGGCACGAGGCGGTGCGGCTGGGCCTGCCGGAGCCCGAGGTGCGGGTCGGTATCCGTTCCGGTGACACCCCGGCCGCCGAGCGCCGGTCGCTGGTCTCACGGCCGCCGGACATCCTCATCACCACGCCCGAGTCGCTGTTCCTGATGCTCACGTCCTCCGCGCGGGAGGCCTTGACGGGTGTCGAGACGGTCATCCTGGACGAGGTCCACGCCGTGGCGGGCACCAAGCGCGGCGCGCACCTCTCCGTGTCCCTGGAGCGTCTCGACACTCTGCTGCCGCGCCCCGCGCGCAGGATCGGCCTGTCCGCGACGGTGCGCCCGGTCGACGAGGTCGCCCGTTACCTGTCGCCGCAGCGCAGGGTCGAGATCGTCCAGCCGCCCTCCGGCAAGGAGTTCGACCTCTCGGTCGTCGTCCCCGTCGAGGACCTCGGCGAGCTCGGGGGATCGCCCGCGGCCGACGCGTCCGAGGGACCCGGGGAGAGGCCCTCGATCTGGCCGCACGTCGAGGAGCGGATCGCCGACCTCGTCCAGGCCCACCGCTCCACGATCGTCTTCGCCAACTCCCGCCGCCTCGCGGAGCGTCTGTGCAACCGGCTCAACGAGATCGCCTACGAGCGTGCGACGGGTACTCCCCTGCCGGAGGACGGGCCACCGGCAGAGATCATGGCGCAGTCCGGGGCAGCCCAGGGCGCCCCGCCGCTCCTGGCCCGCGCCCACCACGGCTCGGTCTCCAAGGAGCAGCGGGCCCTGGTCGAGGAGGACCTCAAGGCGGGGCGGCTGCCCGCCGTCGTCGCCACCTCCAGTCTGGAGCTGGGCATCGACATGGGCGCGGTCGACCTGGTCGTCCAGGTCGAGTCACCGCCCTCGGTCGCCTCCGGCCTCCAGCGCGTCGGCCGCGCGGGACACCAGGTGGGCGCCGTCTCCACGGGTGTCGTCTTCCCCAAGTACCGCGGCGACCTGGTGCAGGCGGCCGTGGTCACGGAGCGGATGCGCACGGGCTCCATCGAATCGCTGCGCGTCCCGGCAAATCCGCTGGACGTGCTGGCCCAGCAGCTCGTGGCCATGGTCTCCATGGACCCGTGGCAGTTCGACGACCTGCTGGCACTGGTCCGCCGTGCCGCGCCGTTCGCCTCGCTGCCCGAGTCGGCGTTCACCGCGGTCCTCGACATGCTCGCAGGGCGCTATCCGTCGGACGCGTTCGCCGAGTTGCGCCCGCGCGTGGTGTGGGACCGCGTGGCGGGCACGGTGACCGGCCGGCCGGGCGCGCAGCGGCTCGCCGTCACCTCCGGCGGCACCATCCCCGACCGTGGCCTCTTCGGGGTCTTCCTCGCCGGTGCCGACCCCAAGAAGGGCGGCGGCAGGGTGGGAGAGCTCGACGAGGAGATGGTGTACGAGTCACGAGTGGGTGACGTCTTCACCCTGGGCACCACCTCGTGGCGGATCGAGGACATCACCCGTGACCGGGTGCTGGTCTCGCCCGCCCCCGGCGTCCCCGGCCGCCTGCCCTTCTGGAAGGGCGACCAGCTCGGCCGCCCGCTGGAGCTGGGCCGCGCGGTCGGCGCGTTCCTGCGCGAGGTCGGCGGGCTCGCGCCCGACGACGCCCGACTGCGCCTGGTGGCGGCGGGTCTGGACGCGTGGGCGGCGGACAATGTGCTGGCGTATCTCGACGAGCAGCGCCGGGCCTGCGGCCATGTCCCCGACGACCGCACGATCCTCGTGGAGCGTTTCCGGGACGAACTGGGCGACTGGCGCGTGGTGATCCACTCGCCGTTCGGCGCGCAGGTCCACGCGCCCTGGGCGCTGGCGCTGGGCGCCCGCCTCGCCGAGCGGTACGGCATGGACGCACAGGTCATGCACGCGGACGACGGCATCGTGCTGCGGCTGCCCGACGCCGACCTGATGGGACTCGACCTGCTCGATCAGGACCCGGTCCATGTGGACACGGCGTACGACAGCGAGCAGGCACCGGTGGGAGCCGCGGACACGGTCTTCGACAAGGGCGAGATCAGTCAGATCGTGACCGACCAGGTCGGCGGCTCGGCCCTGTTCGCCTCGCGGTTCCGGGAGTGCGCGGCCCGCGCGCTGCTGCTGCCGCGGCGCAATCCCGGCAAGCGCACGCCGCTGTGGCAGCAGCGCCAGCGTGCGGCTCAACTGCTCCAGGTGGCGAGCGAGTTCGGCTCGTTCCCGATCGTCCTCGAAGCGGTCCGCGAATGCCTCCAGGACGTGTTCGACGTCCCCGGGCTCACCGAGCTCATGGGCGACATCGAGTCGCGCCGGGTCCGCCTGGTCGAGGTCACCACCCCCGAGCCCTCGCCGTTCGCCCGCTCCCTGCTCTTCGGCTACGTGGCCCAGTTCCTCTACGAGGGCGACTCGCCGCTCGCCGAGCGGCGCGCGGCGGCACTTTCGCTGGACTCCCGGCTCCTGGCCGAGCTGCTGGGGCAGGCCGAGCTCCGGGAGCTGCTCGACGCGGACGTCCTGACGGAGCTGGAGCGGGAGCTGCAGTGGCTGACGGACGACCGGCGGGTCAAGGACGCCGAGGGCGTCGCCGATCTCCTGCGCGTTCTCGGGCCGCTCACCGATGCGGAGCTGGCCGAGCGCGGTGGCGACCCGGCCTGGCCGCAGGAGTTGGCGGCCGCACGCCGCGCCATCCGCGTCCGTATCGCGGGCGCCGACCACTGGGCCGCGGTCGAGGACGCGGGCCGGCTGCGCGACGCCCTGGGCACCGCGCTGCCCGTGGGTGTCCCCGAGGCTTTCACCGAGCCGGTCAAGGACCCCCTCGGCGACCTCCTCGCCCGTTTCGCGCGGACGCACGGGCCGTTCACCTCGGCCCAGGCGGCGGCCCGCTTCGGAATGGGGCCGGCCGTCACGGAGGGCGGTCTGGCCCGTCTCGCCGCGTCGGGGCGCGTCGTCCAGGGCGAGTTCCATCCCGCGGGCATCGGTCAGGAATGGTGCGACGCGGCCGTGCTGCGCCGTCTGCGCCGCCGCTCCCTGGCCGCGCTCCGGCACGAGCTGGAGCCGGTCCCGCCCGCCGCGCTCGCCGCGTTCCTCCCCCAGTGGCAGCACATGGGCAGCAACCGGCTGCGCGGCATCGACGGGCTGGCCCGCGCCGTAGAGCAGCTGCAGGGCGCCGCCGTCCCCGCCTCCGCGCTGGAGAAGCTCGTCCTCCCGTCCCGCGTCTCCCACTACAGCACCACGCTCCTCGACGAACTGACCACCACGGGCGAGGTGGTGTGGGCGGGCGCCGGCGCCCTGCCCGGCAAGGACGGCTGGGTCTCCCTCTACCTCGCGGACGCCGCCCCGCTCCTGCTCCCGCCCCCGCACCCGCTGGAGCTGACGGCCCTGCACGAGTCGGTGCTCGGCGCCCTGTCCGGCGGGTACGGACTGTTCTTCCGCCAGATCGCCGACCAGGTCCGCGCCACCACGCATCCCGACGCCACCGATCCGCAACTCGCCGACGCCGTCTGGGACCTGACCTGGTCCGGGCGGCTCACCAACGACACCCTCGCGCCCCTGCGCGCCCTGCTGGGCTCGGGCCGCACGGCAGGTTCGACGGCCCACCGCGCCAAGCGCTCGGTCCCCCGCGGCCGCTACGGCACCCTGACGGCGACGGCCCGCCCCACCTCCCGCTCCGGCCCGCCGACCGTGAGCGGCCGCTGGTCCCTGCTGCCGGCCGCCGAGCCCGAGCCGACCCACCGGGCGCACGCTCTCGCCCGCACCCTGCTCGACCGCCATGGAGTGGTGACCCGCGGCGCGGTGGCCGCCGAGGGCGTGGAGGGCGGCTTCTCCGCGACGTACCGCATCCTGTCGGCCTTCGAGGACAGCGGGCAGGCCCGTCGGGGCTATGTCGTCGAGGGCCTCGGAGCGGCCCAGTTCGCGATGGACGGCGCGGTCGACCGGCTGCGCGCCGCCTCCACCGCCCGGGACCGGGAAGTGGGTCAGGCGGCACCCCGCGCGGTCGTCCTGGCCGCCGCCGACCCGGCGAACGCGTACGGGGCGGCGCTGCCCTGGCCCGAGCCGCCCGAGGGCGCCGGGCACAAGCCGGGCCGCAAGGCCGGCTCCCTCGTCGTCCTCGTGGACGGCGAGCTGACGCTGTACATGGAGCGCGGCGGCAAGACGCTGCTCTCCTGGGTGACGGACCCGGAGGCTCCGGCTCTGCACGCGGCGGCCGCCGCCCTGGCCTCCGCGGCCCGAGAAGGCGCGCTGGGCACGGTGACCGTGGAGCGGGCCAACGGCTCTCCGGCCCTCACCTCATCCCTGGGCCGCGTCCTGGAGACCGCCGGATTCCACGCCACACCGAGGGGGCTGCGCCTGCGCCCGTGACCCACGCACCGGCGTACGTCCGGACCGGCGCCCGTGGCCCACCTGCCTCCCCTCCCGACCGCCGCCCGTGACCCACGCACCGGCGTACCTCCGGGCAGGCCCGGCGGCGACGGCCCGCTCCCCGCCGTCGCGCATCATGGATGCCATGCCCGAAGGAGACACCGTCTGGCTGACCGCCCACCGCCTGCACAGCGCGCTGGCCGACCGCGTGCTGACAAGATCCGATCTGAGGGTGCCCCGGTTCGCCACGGCGGACCTCACCGGCCGGACCGTCCTGGACGTCACCCCGCGCGGCAAACACCTCCTCACCCGTATCGAGGGGGGCCTCACACTGCACTCGCATCTGCGGATGGACGGTTCCTGGCAGGTCTACGGGACCGGTGAGCGCTGGCGCGGCGGTCCCGCGCACCAGATCCGTGCCGTCCTCGGCAACGAGGCGTATACGGCGGTCGGTTACCGCCTGCCCGTCCTGGAGCTGCTCCGCACCACCGACGAGGAGCAGGCCGTGGGCCATCTCGGCCCCGATCTCCTCGGCCCCGACTGGGACCCGGACACAGCGGTGGCCAACCTCCTCGCCGACCCGGCCCGCCCCCTCGGCGAAGCCCTTCTCGACCAGCGCAATCTCGCCGGCATCGGCAATGTCTACAAGTCCGAGCTGGCCTTCCTGGCCCGCGTGACGCCCTGGCTCCCCGTCGGCGAGCTGCCCGCCGACACGCTCGCCCGTCTCGTGGCCACCGCCCAGCGGCTCCTCGATGCCAACAAGTCCCGTCCCGAACGAGTCACCACGGGCCGCCGCGGCCCTGGGCAACGGCTGTACGTCTACGGTCGTGAGGGCCGGCCGTGTCCGCGCTGTGGCGCCCCGGTGCGCAAGGCCGACCAGGGGGACGGCAGCCGCGAGCGCCCCACCTACTGGTGTCCGCGCTGTCAGGCGGGCCCAACTGATTGACGGTCCGTCAGATCCGGTCGTACGGTCCGCTCATGGGCCTCTCGGCGTACGACCTCAGCGGCCGGACCGCGTTCGTCACCGGAGCCGCGGGCGGCATCGGCCGCGCCTCGGCCGTCCTGCTCGCCGCGGCGGGGGCCGTCGTGCACTGTGCCGACATCGACGAGAAGGGCCTCGCCGAGACCGCGTCCCTGATCCGCGGCACCGGCGGCACCGCCGTCACCCACACCCTCGACGTCACCGACCGGTCGCAGGTCAGGTCCGCTGTCGCCAGCACGGGAGGACTCGACATCGTGGCCGCGATCGCGGGAATCATGCACACCAGCACGGTGCTCGACACCCGGGACGAGGATCTCGACCGTGTCCTGGCGGTCAACTTCAAGGGCGTGCTGTACACCTGCCAGGAGGCGGCCCGCGCCATGATCGCCTCGACCGGCCGGCAGGACGATGGACCGCGGCCACGCGACATCGGCGAAAGCCGCAGCCGCGGCTCGATCATCACCATGGCGTCCGGAGCCGTCGACGCGGCCCAGGCGGGGCTCCTCTGTTACAGCGTGGCCAAGGCGGCAGTCGTCCAGCTCACCAGGACCCTCGCGACCGAGCTCGGGCCGCACGCCGTCCGCGTCAACGCGGTGGCCCCCGGGTGGGTCCGCACCCCCATGACGAACCGTCACGAGGCTGGGACACAGCAGCAGATCGAGGCGGGGCTCATCCGGATGTCGCCGCTGCGCCGCGTCGGCGAACCGGAGGACATCGCACACTCGGTGCTGCATCTGGCGTCCGACGCCTCGTCGTTCACGACGGGTCAGATATTCCGTCCGAACGGCGGCGTCGCGATGCCCTGGTGACGCCTCGGGCCGCCGAGACATGGACGGGCAGCAGGCTGAGCCCCCAACCACCCGCCGCCACCGCCCCCTCGAGGACCCCCGCGTGCTCCGGTACAAGAGCCAGCCGAAGGACGGCCCACCACCACACCGCGCCCGCCACGAGCCCGAGCAGCGCGACGGGCACGAGAACCGCTGTGCGTATCGCCATGCCGCCTCCTCCGGGCCACGCTAGCGGGGCGGGCACGATCGCCGGGAGGGCGCACGGGTGGCGGCGCCCGGCGCTCGAACGGCCGCGTCCGCCCGGCCGACCGGCACCGGGAGCCGCCAAAACCCCTCACCCGATGCCCTCATCCGCGCGCACCGCGGGCGCGGCATCGCGAACTCTCCGAGCCCCGCCGCCCGTTACACGGACTCCGCCTGGAACATCCACGCGTGCTTCTCCAGGTCGGCCGTCAGGCCGATCAGGATGTCCTGGCTCACGGGGTCCGGCTTCTCCGTCGCGTCGATGCGTTCCCGCATCCGGCCGATGACCGCGCCCAGCGCGTCGACCAGGGTCCGCACCGCGTCCACGTCCTTGATCCAGCCGTCCGGCACGGATCCGATCGCGCTCTGCGCGGCCACCGTCGAGGCCCGCCCGTCCGGCGTCACACCGATCGCCGACGAGCGCTCGGCCACCGTGTCGGAGTGCTGACGCGCCGTGTCGACGACCTCGTCGAGCTGCAGGTGGACCGACCTGAAGCGCGGACCGACCACGTTCCAGTGGACCTGCTTGGCCACCAGGGCCAGATCGACCAGATCGACCAGCGCGCCTTTCAGCGCGTCGCCGACCGTCTTGAGATCGGCCTCGGACAGAGGGCTCTTCACGACAGACATGCGTGTCCTCCCTTGGAGTACGCGACTACGCTCCACGATCGCACAACTACACAAAAGCGTCATTCGGGGGCAAGAAGAAGGCCCCGACCGGTACTCGCGTACCACTCGGGGCCTGCCTCAAACCCAGTCGTGCAGTGCCTTACGGATCAGGCGGCGACGACGTCGACCGCTTCCGTGGGCGCCTTGATCGTCACCCGCTCCGTCGGCACTCCTGCCACCGACGTCACGGAGACGGAATTGAGCATCGGGCGTACCGGTGCGGGCACCGGCTCGGTGGCGGCTGCCGACTCGGCCAGTTCGGCCAGAGACAGCTCGTCGCTCACCTCACGCATGAGCTCGGACATCCGTACGTCAAGCGCGTCGCAGATGGCGGAGAGCAGCTCGGAGGATGCCTCCTTCTGCCCCCGCTCCACCTCGGAAAGATAGCCGAGCGAGACTCGGGCGGACGAGGAGACTTCGCGCAGAGTACGGCCCTGGCGTTGGCGCTGCCGACGCAGCACGTCACCAAGCAGGCGACGGAGCAGAATCATCGGTGGCTCCCTCCTCGGACCGCGTAGCCGCATCCTTCTCGCCCCACCGTACCGCCTCGTGCCGCGGCCGTGCGGGGAGCGATGTCGTGTTCACTCAGGGCTGCAAACATCAAGTCCCCCCGTTCTGTTCCGTATCCTGTGTCCGCGCATTCCCGTGAAGTTCGTCAGAGAGCAGGTCAAGCACTCTGCGTACACTCTCTCTACGGATTTCCTCCCGGTCGCCGTTCAACCGCAATGCGGCCACTTTCCCGGCTCCGGAAGGTCCCGAAACGGCAACATAGACCGTACCGACCGGCTGTCCGTCCTGCGGTTCGGGGCCGGCGACACCGGTGGTCGCGATGCCCCAGACGGCGTCCAGACGGCCCCGTACACCGGCCGCCATCTGCGCCGCCACCTCGGCGTCGACCGCGCCGCGCTCCGCCAGAAGGGTTCCGTCCACGCCCAGCAGATCCCTCTTCAGGGTGGTCGCGTAGGCCGTCACGGACCCCCGGAAGGACTGGGAGGCTCCTGGCACCTCCGTCAGCTCCGCGGCCACCAGGCCGCCCGTGAGGGACTCGGCGACGGCCAGCGTCTCGCCACGCTCCGCAAGCAGCGCCAGCACACGAGCCGCCGTGTTCACCGTTCCGCGCCCTCGGCCCCGGTCCCCGCCGCCCGGGCCGCGCGCTCCTCCGCGAGCCCCTTGCGCCTCAGGACGATCGCCTGTCGCACGTAGTCGAGACCGGTGAGCACCGTCAGAACGACCGCGAGCGCCATCACCCAGAAGCGCAGGGTCGCCAGCGGACCGGTCAGCGCCAGCACGTACATGCCGACCGCGGTGCCCTGCGCGAGCGTCTTCATCTTGCCGCCGCGACTGGCCGGAATGACTCCGTGCCGGATCACCCAGAACCGCATGAGCGTGATTCCGAGCTCGCGGAAGAGGATGACGCCGGTCACCCACCACGGCAGGTCGCCGAGAGCCGACAGGCAGATCAGCCCGGCCGCCATGATCGCCTTGTCGGCGATGGGGTCGGCGATCTTCCCGAAGTCGGTGACCAGGTTGTACGTCCGTGCCAGATGCCCGTCGAAGATGTCCGTGATCATGGCGACGGCGAACGCCGCCCAGGCCCACGCACGCCAGGCGGGGTCGTAGCCGCCGTCCTGGAGCATCAGCACCACGAAGCCCGGCACCAGCACCAGGCGCACCATGGTCAGGATGTTGGCGATGTTCCACAGGCTGGCCTGGTTGACGGCCGCAGCGCCCAGCTTGCCGCCGGGCGCCGGCCTCCCGGGGCCGCCCGCAGCGGATGCCGGCACTCCGGTCATCTGCCCGCCTCCTCGCCGAGACACTGCGCGACCAGGTCGACGCCCTCCGTACCCAGGACCTTCGCCTCGACCATCCGGCCGGGCGCCAGGCCGTCGGGGGAGGTGAAGAGCACCTGGCCGTCCGTCTCCGGTGCCTGGTGCGCGGCACGCCCCACGGCGCCGTCCTCGTCGTCCACGCTTTCGACGAGTACTTCGAGGGTCTCACCCATCCGCTCCTCGGCGCGCTGCGCCGTGAGCTCCTCCGCGAGTCTCGACAGGTGCCCGAGCCGCTCGGCGATGACTTCGGCGTCGAGCTTGTTGTCGTAGGAGACGGCCTCCGTGCCCTCCTCGTCGCTGTAGCCGAAGACGCCGATGGCGTCGAGGCGGGCAGCACCCAGGAAGCGTTCCAGCTCGGCGAAGTCGGCCTCGCTCTCGCCGGGGAAACCGACGATGAAGTTGGACCGCACACCTGCCTGAGGGGCCTTGGACCGGATGGTCTCCAAAAGCTCCCAGAAGCGCTCCGTGTCACCGAACCGGCGCATGGCGCGCAGCACGCCGGGGGCGGAGTGCTGGAAGGACAGGTCGAAGTACGGGGCGACCTTGGGCGTCGAGGTGAGCACGTCGATCAGGCCGGGGCGCATCTCGGCGGGCTGCAGGTAGCTCACGCGGACGCGCTCGATGCCGTCGACGGCGGCCAGCTCGGGCAGGAGCGTCTCGAGGAGACGGATGTCGCCGAGGTCCTTGCCGTACGAGGTGTTGTTCTCGGAGACCAGCATGATCTCCTTGACGCCCTGCTCGGCCAGCCAGCGCGTCTCGCCGAGCACATCGCTCGGGCGGCGCGAGATGAAGGAGCCGCGGAAGGACGGGATGGCGCAGAAGGTGCACCGGCGGTCGCAGCCGGAGGCCAGCTTCACGGAGGCGACAGGGCTGGAGCCGAGGCGGCGGCGCAGCGGCGCACGCGGGCCGGACACCGGCGCGACGCCGTCGGGGAGGTCCTCGGGCGCCGGGGCGACGTCACCGTGGCCGGGCAGCGCCACCTCGGTGGCCTGCTGGCGCTCCACGGGGCTCAGCGGCAGCAGTTTGCGCCGGTCGCGCGGGGTGTGGGCCTCCACGCTGCCGCCGCTCAGGATGGTCTGGAGGCGGCTGGAGATGTCGGCGTAGTCGTCGAAGCCGAGGACGCCGTCGGCCTCGGGCAGCGCCTCGGCGAGTTCCTTGCCGTACCGCTCGGCCATGCAGCCGACCGCGACGACGGCCTGGGTACGGCCATGATCCTTGAGATCGTTGGCCTCCAGCAGGGCGTCGACGGAGTCCTTCTTGGCGGCCTCGACGAATCCGCAGGTGTTGACGACGGCGACATCTGCGTCGGAGGCTTCCTCGACGAGCTCCCAGCCGTCCGCTGCCAAGCGGCCTGCGAGCTCCTCCGAGTCCACCTCGTTACGGGCGCAGCCAAGAGTGACGAGGGCGACGGTACGGCGTTCGGGCATGGGCTCAAGACTACTTTGTCCCGGCCCGCGCCCCTGCCCCGAGGGTTCTCCGTACCGTCGGCCCCCCGTCGTGCCCGTGGGCCGGGCGCTCCCCGGGCCGGTCAGCCGGCCGCGGGGTCGCCCTTGGTGTAGGACAGCCGCTCGACGCCGCCCATCTCGAAGTCGTCCTCGACCTTCTTGCCGTTGACGAACAACTCGATCGCGCCCGCGTTGCCGAGGATCAGATCGACGCGCTCGTCGTCCTGGAAGGTCTTGGACTCCCCCTTGAGCAGGGTGCCGTCGAAGAGCAGCTTGCCGTTGTGCGACTTGGCGGAGATCCAGCTCTTGTCGTGGGTGGCGGAGAGCTTCACCGTGACCTTGTCCTTGGGCACCGCCGCGATGGCGCTGTCCGAGGGGTCCGGCTTGGGGTCGGCCGGCTTGGTCCCGCCCGCCTTCGTCGGGGTGGGCTTGGCCTCGGGCGCCGGACCCTCCGCGACCTGGGTGTCCTGGCCGTTGCCATCGCTGAAGAGCGTGAAGCCGGCGAAGCCGACCACGACGACGATGGCGGCCACCATGGCCGCGGTCCAGTTGGGCCGCCGTCGCTCGGGACGGATGCGTTCGGCTTCGAACAGCGGTGCGGCGGACGTCGGCGAAGGGCGCCCGCCGTGCTCGGCGTCGTACTGCTCGACCAGCGGTTCCGGATCGAGCCCGACGGCGCGCGCGAGCGTGCGGATATGGCCGCGCGCGTACACGTCGCCGCCGCAGCGGGAGAAGTCGTCCTCCTCGATCGCGTGCACGATGGGGATGCGCACCCGGGTGGAGGAGCTGACCTCGTCGACGGTCAGGCCGGCGCCGATACGCGCCTGCTGCAGGGTGTGACCGATCGACGGCCGGGCGTCTTCGACAGAAGGCCGGTTGTCTTCGGGGGAGTTGCCGATGGACACGGGGGCGCCTTTCGAGCGTGTAACCACCTGCTGGAGGTTCAGTCTATGGGTGGTACGAAAGGGTGGGGCAACCGGGCGGCGGGACTTTGTACGCCATCGGAATGGCCGCAGTTCCCAGGGGCGGAACACCGTTCTGTCCCTCCCTCCAACTTGACGTACGACCAAGGGAGACGGTTGCTCCCGAAACCCTTACGAGTGAGTCTCTCCCCGGATCACGGCGAGCACTCCATCCAATTCGTCCGGTTTCACGAGAACGTCACGCGCCTTGGACCCCTCACTGGGGCCGACGATGTTGCGCGACTCCATGAGGTCCATCAGCCGGCCGGCCTTCGCGAAGCCCACGCGCAGCTTGCGCTGGAGCATCGACGTGGAGCCGAACTGCGTGGAAACGACCAGCTCAGCGGCCTGGCACAGCAGGTCGAGGTCGTCGCCGATGTCCTCGTCGATCTCCTTCTTCTGCTTCGTGCCGACCACGACGTCGTCGCGGAAGACGGGGGCCATTTGGTCCTTGCAGTGCTGTACAACGGCCGCGACCTCTTCCTCTGTGACGAAGGCGCCCTGCATACGCGTCGGCTTGTTGGCCCCCATCGGCAGGAACAGCCCGTCGCCCTTGCCGATGAGCTTCTCCGCTCCCGGCTGGTCCAGGATGACCCGGCTGTCCGCGAGCGAGGAGGTCGCGAACGCGAGCCGTGAGGGCACGTTCGCCTTGATGAGGCCGGTGACGACGTCGACCGAGGGCCGCTGGGTCGCCAGTACCAGATGGATGCCGGCCGCGCGCGCCAACTGCGTGATGCGCACGATGGCGTCCTCGACGTCCCTCGGGGCGACCATCATCAGGTCCGCGAGTTCGTCGACGATGACCAGCAGGTACGGGTACGGCTGGAGCTCGCGCTCGCTGCCCTCGGGCGGCTTGACCTTGCCGTTGCGCACGGCCTGGTTGAAGTCGTCGATGTGCCGGTACCCGTAGGCCGCGAGGTCGTCGTAGCGCAGATCCATCTCGCGCACCACCCACTGCAGAGCCTCGGCGGCCCGCTTGGGGTTGGTGATGATCGGCGTGATCAGGTGCGGGATGCCCTCGTACGCGGTGAGCTCGACCCGCTTGGGATCGACGAGCACCATCCGGACGTCCTCCGGGGTCGCTCTTATCATCACCGAGGTGATCAGGCAGTTGATGCAGGACGACTTGCCGGAGCCGGTGGCGCCGGCGACCAGGACGTGCGGCATCTTGGCGAGGTTGGCCATCACGTAGCCGCCCTCGACGTCCTTGCCGAGCGCCACGAGCATCGGGTGGTCGTCCTCGGCAGCGTCCGCGAGGCGCAGCACGTCGCCGAGGTTGACCATCTCGCGGTCGGTGTTGGGGATCTCGATGCCGACCGCGGACTTGCCGGGGATCGGCGAGATGATCCGCACGTCGGGGCTCGCGACCGCGTACGCGATGTTCTTGGTCAGGGCCGTGATGCGCTCGACCTTCACGGCCGGGCCGAGCTCCACCTCGTAGCGGGTGACCGTGGGGCCACGGGTGAAGCCGGTGACGGCCGCGTCGACCTTGAACTCCATGAAGACGTTGGTCAGCGAGGCGACGACCGCGTCGTTGGCGGCACTGCGCGTCTTGCCCGGGCCGCCGCGCTCCAGCAGGTCCAGCGAGGGCAGCGCGTACGTGATGTCGCCCGACAACTGCAGCTGCTCGGCGCGCGCCGGCAGGGGCTGGGACTCCTCGGGCGCCGGCTTCGTCAGATCGGGTACGGAGCTCTTGGCCGCCGGCTTCTGCGGCTCCGGCCCGGCCTCCTCGGGCTCGCGCGCGGTGGGTACCTGCGAGGCCGCCCGCCGGCGCTCGGCGGTGACGTCGCGCGTGAGGTCGGCGACGAGCGGGGAGGGCGGCATGCCGTTCAGCACGGCTCCGTCGAGAGCGGCCGCCGCTGCCGCGGCGACGTCCACGGCGTCCATCTCGCGGCCCATGGCGGGCTGCACCGACGGCCGGCGCGGTCGTCTGCGCCGTTGGAGCGCCTCCTGCTCGGCGTGATCGGGGGCGTAGGCGTCGTCCTCGTCCGGGCGGCGCGCGGCGGAGCGACGCTGACGGCCGGGCAGGGACTCGCGCCACTGGTCGTCGAAGCTCTGGTCGTCGCGGGTGCCCTCATCGGGCTCGGGCGCGGCGTCGACCAGGCCGAGCTTGGAGCCGAGCAGGCGCAGGCGCTGGGGGATGGCGTTGACGGGAGTCGCGGTCACGACGAGCAGGCCGAAGACGGTGAGCAGCACCAGCAGCGGGACCGCCAGCACCTCGCCCATCATGAAGATCATCGGCTTGGACGCGGCCCAGCCGATCAGGCCGCCGGCGTCCTGCATGGCCTCGGTGCCGTCCCCGCGGCCGGGCGATCCGCAGGCGATGTGGACCTGGCCGAGCACGCCGACGACGAGCGCGGACAGACCGATCACGATCCGGCCGTTGGCGTCGGGCTTCTCGGGATAGAGGATCAGACGCACGCCGATCGCGCCGAGCAGCAGGGGGACGAGCAGATCGAGGCGTCCGAAGGCGCCCGTCACGAGCATCTCGACGAGATCGCCGACCGGCCCGCGCAGATTCGACCACGTGCCGGCCGCGACGATGAGCGCGAGGCCCAGGAGCAGCAGCGCGAGGCCGTCCTTGCGGTGCGCCGGGTCAAGTCCCTTGGCGCCACGCCCTATCCCGCGGAACATCGCGCCCACCGCGTGGGCGAGGCCGAGCCAGAGGGCGCGCGCGAGCCGGTACACGCCCCCGGTGGGGGACGGTGCGGGCTTGGGCGCAGCCGTCTTGCGGACCGCGGCCTTCTTCGCCGGTGCCCTTTTCGCGGGTGCGGACTTCTTCGCAGCGGTCTTCTTGGCGGGCGCCGCCTTCTTCGCCGCGCCGGTCGTACGGCCGGTCCGCGGCTTCGCGGTGCCCGCCGTGCCCTGGGCACCCTTGCCGGACGTACGTGAGGCCATGGTGGTGAGGTTACCGGTGTTGACGGCAGCGGACACGTGTGCCCACTGCTTCACCCGTTCGTGTCGTGCCTGGAGCGGCAGTGAACTGACGCTCCCTCAGGGGCTGGTGGCCTCTGCGGCGCCGCCCGCGACGAATCAGCTCTGGGACGGCAGCGTCGGCGCGCCCCCGCCGGTGCCGGGCTCCAGGGCGTCGAGCGCGCGGCGCAGCCCGGTGAGCTTGCGCTCGAGATGGGCGGCGGTCGCCACCGCCGCGGCGTCGGCGGAGTCGTCGTCGAGCTGCTTGGACAGCGCCTCGGCCTGCTCCTCAACTGCCGCGAGCCTCGCTGAGAGTTCCGCGAGGAGGCCGGCGGGCTCGCGGCTGCCGCCGGATTCGGCCTGGCCGGCGCCTTCCAGCTGGAGCCGCAGCAGTGCCGCCTGCTCGCGCAGTTGGCAGTTCTTCATGTAGAGCTCGACGAACACCGACACCTTGGCGCGCAGCACCCAGGGGTCGAACGGCTTGGAGATGTAGTCGACGGCACCTGCGGCGTACCCACGGAAGGTGTGGTGGGGGCCGTGGTTGATCGCGGTGAGGAAGATGATCGGGATGTCACGGGTCCGCTCACGCCGCTTGATGTGCGCGGCGGTCTCGAAGCCGTCCATTCCCGGCATCTGAACATCCAGCAGAATGACCGCGAAGTCGTCCGTCAGCAGCGCCTTGAGCGCTTCCTCCCCTGACGATGCCCGCACCAGTGTCTGATCGAGCGCGGAGAGGATGGCCTCCAGCGCGAGCAGATTCTCCGGCCGGTCATCGACCAGGAGGATCTTGGCCTTCTGCACCATGCCCCGTCCTCCTCGCCCCGGCATGGGGTCTCTCCGGCTCGAAGAGCCGGAGGACGCACCGGGCGCCGCCCCAGGGGACGACTCCCTTGCGTCGCCCGTCCTTGTGCCGGTCATCGTAGCCGCACCCCGCCCGTCGCCACACCCTGTCACCGTGATGTCACTGTGCACGCACCAAAAACGTGGGGGGAGACCGGATAGTTCCCCGTAAATCTCAGCCCCACACGCTTTCGAACGCGATCGATCAGCAACAACCTGTGATTCGGACGGGATCCGCTCACTTGGCGTTCATCCACTGCTCCATCACGGAGAGGAGATGGTCGGGATCGACCGGCTTCGTCACGTAATCCGATGCTCCGGACTCGATCGCCTTCTCCCGGTCCCCCTTCATCGCCTTCGCGGTCAGAGCGATGATCGGCAGACCCGCGAACTGCGGCATCCTGCGGATCGCCGTCGTCGTCGCGTACCCGTCCATCTCCGGCATCATGATGTCCATCAGTACGACTGTCACATCATCGTGCTGCTCCAGGACTTCGATGCCCTCACGGCCGTTCTCCGCGTACAGCACGGACAGGCCGTGCTGCTCGAGCACGCTCGTCAGAGCGAACACGTTGCGGATGTCGTCGTCGACGATCAGCACCTTCTCGCCGTCGAACGCGAACACCCGCCGCTCCTCGGCCCCCTCCTGCCCGGCCGTCGCATCGACCCACGCCTGCGCCTCCCCGGACTGTGCCTGACGCCCGCTCCTCGCGTTCAGAGCCTTACGGCGCCGGCGCAGCAGCGCCGCCGGCCCCACGGAGGGCCCGGCCGGACGCGAGGGAGCGGTCCGCGCCTGTGCGCCCACGTCCTCCGCGTCCATCTCCTCGTCCTGCGCACCGCCCGTCCCGGGCTCGAGCTGCGGGTACCCGTGCGGCGGCAACTCGGTCGGCTGCAGCGGCAGGTACAGCGTGAACGTGGAGCCCCGGCCCGGCTCGCTCGCCGCGTGGATCTCGCCGCCGAGCAGCCGCGCGATCTCCCGGCTGATCGACAGCCCCAGACCCGTACCGCCGTACTTCCGGCTGGTCGTGCCGTCCGCCTGCTTGAACGCCTCGAAGATCACCCGCATCTTGCCGGCCGCGATCCCGATACCCGTGTCCGTCACCGAGAAGGCGATCAGATCCGCGTCCGCGTCCCGCAGCGAGCCCGCCTCCAGCAACTGCTCCCTGATCGACTGCGGCACATCGGCGCCGGCCGGCCGGATCACCAGCTCCACGGCGCCGCTGTCGGTGAACTTCACCGCGTTCGACAGGAGGTTGCGCAGCACCTGGAGCAGCCGCTGCTCGTCGGTGTGCAGCGTCGCCGGCAGCTCCGGGGAGACCCGGACCGAGAAGTCGAGCCCCTTCTCCGCCGTCAGCGGCCGGAACGTGGCCTCGACGTAGTCGACGAGCTGCACCAGCGCGATACGCGTCGGGCTGACGTCCATCTTGCCCGCCTCGACCTTCGACAGGTCGAGGATGTCGTTGATCAGCTGCAGCAGATCGGAACCGGCGCCGTGGATCGTCTCCGCGAACTCCACCTGCTTCGGCGAGAGATTGGCGTCCGCGTTGTCCGCGAGCAGCTTCGCGAGGATGAGCAGCGAGTTGAGCGGCGTCCGCAGCTCGTGCGACATGTTCGCGAGGAACTCCGACTTGTAGCGCATGGAGACCGCGAGCTGCTCCGCCCGCTCCTCCAGCACCTGCCGCGCCTCCTCGATCTCGGTGTTCTTCACCTCGATGTCGCGGTTCTGCTGTGCCAGCAGCTCGGCCTTCTCCTCCAGCTCGGCGTTGGACGCCTGGAGCGCCTTCTGCCGGTTCTCCAGCTCGGCGGAGCGCTCGCGCAGCTGCTCCGTGAGCTCCTGCGACTGCTTCAGCAGCACCTCGGTCTTGGTGTTGACGCTGATCGTGTTGACGCTCGTGGCGATCATCTCGGCGATCTGGTTCAGGAAGTCCCGCTGGATCTGCGTGAACGGCTGGAACGACGCCAGCTCGATGACGCCGAGGATCTTCCCCTCGAACAGCACCGGAAGGACGATCACATAAGCCGGCGACGCCTCACCGAGCCCCGATGAGATCTTCAGGTAACCCGGCGGCACATTGACCTGGATCGTCCGCTTCTCCTCCGCCGCCGTACCGATCAGGGTCTCCCCCGGCCGGAACGACGTCGGCATCAGCCCTGCCGAGTAGCCGTAACTGCCACGCATGACCAGCTCGTACGACTCGCCGCCGTCCGGCACCTCCTGGCCGCTGCCCGTCGGCATCGCCAGGAAGAACGCACCGTGCTGCGCCGAGACGACCGGGGTGAGCTCGCTCATGATCAGCGAGGCCACGTCGTCCAGGTCGCGCCGGCCCTGCATCAGACCGGAGATACGCGCCAGGTTGCCCTTCAGCCAGTCCTGCTCCTCGTTGGCGAGGGTGGTGTCGCGCAGATTCGCGATCATCGTGTTGATGTTGTCCTGGAGGACCTGGATCTCGCCCGCCGCGTCCACGTCGATCTTCAGGTTCAGATCGCCGCGGGTCACCGCCGTGGCGACGGCGGCGATGGCGCGCACCTGCCGGGTCAGGTTCCCGGCCATCTCGTTCACCGACTCGGTCAGGTCGCGCCAGGTGCCGTCGACGTCCCGCACCCGCGCCTGGCCGCCCAGCTGCCCGTCGGTGCCCACCTCACGGGCCACGCGCGTGACCTCCTCGGCGAACGACGACAGCTGGTCGACCATCGTGTTGATCGTCGTCTTCAGCTCCAGGATCTCGCCCCGCGCATCGATGTCGATCTTGCGCGTGAGATCGCCCTTCGCGATGGCGGTGGTGACCGTGGCGATCTGCCGCACCTGGCCGGTGAGGTTGGAGGCCATGGAGTTCACCGACTCGGTGAGGTCCTTCCAGGTGCCGGATACGCCCGGCACGTGCGCCTGACCGCCCAGCCGCCCGTCGGTGCCCACCTCACGGGCCACGCGGGTCACCTCGTCGGCGAAGGACGACAGCGTCCGCACCATCGTGTTGACCGTGTCCGCGAGCTCGGCCACCTCGCCGCGCGCCTCGACCGTCACCTTCTTGGTCAGGTCACCGTTGGCGACCGCCGAGGAGACCCGCGCGATGTTGCGCACCTGGTTGGTCAGGTTGTTGGCCATCAGGTTCACGTTGTCGCTGAGGTCCTTCCAGATGCCGGTGACGCCGCGCACCCGCGCCTGGCCGCCCAGCACACCTTCCGTACCCACCTCGCGGGCGACCCGCGTCACCTCGTCCGCGAAGTCCGACAGCTGGTCGACCATCGTGTTGACCGTCGTCACCAGCTCCAGGATCTCGCCCTTGGCGTCGACGGTGATCTTCTTCGACAGGTCGCCCTTGGCGACCGCCGTCGTGACCTCGGCGATGTTGCGCACCTGGCTCGTCAGGTTGTTCGCCATGAAGTTGACGGACTGCGTGAGGTCCTTCCAGGTGCCGGAGACGCCCTGCACCTCCGCCTGGCCGCCGAGGATGCCCTCGGTGCCCACCTCGCGGGCCACCCGGGTCACCTGCTCCGCGAAGTTGGAGAGCTGGTCAACCATCGTGTTGAGCGTGTTCTTCAGCTCCAGGATCTCGCCGCGCGCGTCCACGTCGATCTTCTGCGACAGATCACCGCGCGCCACCGCCGTCGCGACCTGGGCGATGTTGCGCACCTGGCCGGTGAGGTTCTCGGCCATGCCGTTCACCGAGTCCGTCAGATCGCGCCACACGCCGGCCACGCCGGGCACCTGCGCCTGACCACCCAGCCGCCCGTCGGTGCCCACCTCGCGAGCCACCCGGGTCACCTGCTCGGCGAACGCGGAGAGCTGGTCGACCATCGTGTTGATGGTGTTCTTCAACTCCAGGATCTCGCCGCGCGCGTCCACGTCGATCTTCTGCGACAGATCGCCGCGCGCCACCGCCGTCGTCACCTGGGCGATCTGGCGCACCTGGGACGTCAGGTTGCCGGCCATGAAGTTGACGGAGTCCGTCAGCTCCTTCCACGTACCGCTGACGCCGTCCACGCGGGCCTGCCCGCCGAGCCGGCCCTCGGTGCCCACGTCCCGGGCCATCCGCGTGACCTGGTCGGCGAACGAGGACAGCTGCGCCACCATGGTGTTCACGGTGTTCTTCAGCTCGAGCATCTCGCCCGCGACGTCGACCGTGACCTTCTGCGACAGGTCACCGTTGGCCACCGCCGTCGTCACCTGCGCGATGTCCCTCACCTGCCCGGTGAGGTTACGGAACGCGGTGTTCACCGAATCGGTGAGGTCCTTCCACGTGCCCGCCGCACCCGGCACCTCGGCCTGCCCGCCCAGCCGGCCCTCGACGCCGACCTCCCGGGCCACCCGGGTCACCTCGGAACCGAACGACTGGAGCTGGTCCACCATGGTGTTCACGGTGTTCTTCAGCTCGAGCATCTCGCCCGCGACGTCGACCGTGACCTTCTGCGACAGGTCACCGTTGGCCACCGCCGTCGTCACCTGCGCGATGTCCCTCACCTGCCCGGTGAGGTTACGGAACGCGGTGTTCACCGAATCGGTGAGGTCCTTCCACGTGCCCGCCGCACCCGGCACCTCGGCCTGCCCGCCCAGCCGGCCCTCGACGCCGACCTCCCGGGCCACCCGGGTCACCTCGGAACCGAACGACTGGAGCTGGTCCACCATGGTGTTCACGGTGTTCTTCAGCTCGAGCATCTCGCCCGCGACGTCGACCGTGACCTTCTGCGACAGGTCACCGTTGGCCACCGCCGTCGTCACCTGCGCGATGTCCCTCACCTGTGTGGTCAGGTTGCGGAAGACGGTGTTCACCGAATCGGTGAGATCCTTCCACGTGCCCGCCGCACCCGGCACCTGCGCCTGACCGCCCAGCAGTCCCTCCGCGCCGACCTCGCTGGCGACCCGCGTGACCTCGTCCGCGAACGTCCGCAGCGTCTCGGTCATCTGGTTGATCGTCTCGGCGAGCTGCGCCACCTCGCCCCGCGCGCTGACCGTGACCTTCTGCGACAGGTCACCGTTGGCCACCGCCGTGGTCACCTCGGCGATGCCCCGCACCTGGGACGTCAGGTTGCCGGCCATCGTGTTCACCGAATCGGTGAGGTCCTTCCACACACCGGCCACACCCGGAACGGTCGCCTGACCGCCCAGCTCACCCTCCGTGCCCACCTCGCGCGCGACCCTCGTCACCTCGGAGGAGAAGGACTGGAGCTGGTCCACCATCGTGTTGACGGTGTTCTTCAACTCCAGCATCTCGCCCGCCACATGGACGGTCACCTTCTGCGACAGGTCACCCTTGGCGACGGCCGTCGTGACCAGCGCGATGTCCCGCACCTGAGCGGTCAGCCGGTACGCCATGGTGTTGACGGAATCCGTGAGGTCCTTCCACGAACCGGACATTCCGCGCACTTGTGCCTGGCCGCCGAGCTTGCCCTCGGTACCCACCTCCAGTGCGACCCGCGTCACTTCGTCGGTGAACGCCGACAGCTGGTCCACCAGGCTGTTCACCGTACGAGCGACCTTCAGGAACTCGCCCCGCAGCGGCCGCACCGTGCCGTCCTGGCCGTCGGTCGACTGCGAACGCAGCTCCATGCGCTGGTCCAGATCGCCCTCGGCGACCGCCGACAGCACACGGCCGACCTCGGAGACGGGCCGCGCGAGGTCGTCCACCAGCTCGTTGGAGGCGTCGATGGCGGCGGCCCACGAGCCCTCGCAGGCCCCCGTCTCCAGCCGTTCTGTGAGCTTTCCCTCGCGACCGACCATCCTGCGGACGCGCGCGATCTCCCCGGTGAGATGCAGATTACGGTCGGCGACCTCGTTGAAGACCGCCGCGATCTCGGCCATGACGCCGTCGCCGGACACCGTCAGGCGACGCCGGAAGTTCCCGTCGCGCATCGCCACCAGAGCCGACATCAGCCTGTTCAGAGCCGCTGTGTCGACTTCGGTTGTCCCATTGTTCCGGGACCGTCCGCCTTTCGCGCGCGCATCCTTGCCACGCGCCGCCACGCCAGACTCCACCGTGTCCCTCCCGCAGGGGTTGACCGTACTGCCCGGGCTTACTCAAGAAGCCTGCCCAGTGTTTCACCATGCCGGAACCAGGCCATAACAGTTCGGCAGCTTCGCATAGCGTCCCCACCCCCGGAGGGCGGAAACAGCCGTAACCGGCATCCGCTCGGACAGCGAAGGTAAGTAACCTGGCATCCGGCTGTCCAACCGCCCCGGTCCGCCCGGCGGGGGCGGTGCGGTGCATCTACGACCACCGGGCACGGGGAGGGGCAAGCCGATCATGGCAGAGCCGGGCGTCGAGACGCGTACGAGGAGTTCTGTGATCACCGCGCGGGCGGCCGCCAGCTTCGACCCCGTCGGGCGGTCCGTCGCGACCGCCCGTGCCTTTGTCCGCGACACCCTCCAGGGCTGGGGGCACTCGGACGTCGTCGACGACGCCGTGGTCCTCACCAGTGAGCTCGTCACCAACGCCGTCGTCCACGCGGGCACCTCGGCCGACGTCCTGTGCCTGCGCAGCGAGGACGGCGTCCGGATCGAGGTCGCCGACCGCTACCCGGAACGCGAGATCCCGATCCAGGGCAGCGGCCGTCACTTCGGCAGCCCCGACCGGGAGAACGGCCGCGGCCTGCTGCTGTGCGCCGCACTCGCCTCCCGATGGGGCGTCGAGTACACGCCCACCCACAAACAGGTCTGGTTCCAACTCGACCTCCCGCAGCGCCCGGTGGGCACCCGGTCGGCCGGCCCCGCCCTCCCCACGGCCGTGCTCCCGGTCGCCGACGAACGGGTGCGCGTGGCCGTGACCCAGATCGACCGCAGCGGGTCGATCGTCGTATGGAACGAGGACGCCGAGCGCCTCTTCGGCTACCCGTCGGAACAGGTCATCGGCAAACCGCTCACCGACTTCGCCGCCTGGCCGCACACTCCCGGCATCGGCACGGGCATCGCCGAAGCACTGCAACTCTCCCGCTGGGAAGGCAGCTACGGCATCCGCGGAACGGACGGCCGCGTCGTTCCCGTTTACGCCTCCCACCTGCGGGTACGCGACACGAAGGGTGAGCCGTCCACGGTCTGTCTCCTCGTACGCGACGACGAGCGGGCCATTCTGCAGACCCCTCACCGCACTCCGGGCTCCGACCACGGCTCCGAGAACCGCGCGACCGACCCGTTCGAGGTCTTCATCGGCTCGCCCGCCCCGGACGATCTCGACGGCCTGCTCCAGCGCACCGTCGAACGGGCCCGGGACATGCTCGACGGCGACGCCGCCTTCCTGCTCCTCGCCACCGACGACGAGACCGAACTCGAAGTACGCGCCACCACCGGACTCCCTTCGGCACGCCAGCGCTTCGCCCGCGTCCCGGTCGAGGCCGGCACGGGCCGCTACGGCTCGGCGCGCATGCCCGCCGTCCACGAGGACCTCACCGCCGTTCCCGGCGCCGTACCTCTCCTCAACTCCACCGGCATGCGCTCCGTCGTCACCGTCCCGCTCAAGGTCGAGGGCCGGCTCACCGGCTCCCTCGGCGTCGCCGCCGAATCCGCGGGCCGCTACACCAACGAGGAGGCGCTGCGCCTGCAGTTCGCCGCCGACCGCATCGCCCTGGCCGTCGAGTCGGCCCGCCTCGGCGAACTGGAACGGCTGCGACGCGGCTCCCTGTCCTTCCTCGTCGAGGCGTCCGACCTGCTCGCCGGCACTCTGGACCGCGACCAGACCCTGGCCCTGATGGCCCAGATGACGGTCCCCACCCTCGCCACCTGGTGTGCGGTCTACACGATCGCCGACCAGTCGTCGGAGCCGTACCTCAGCTATGTGCTCCACGAGGACGAGGACCGCATCGACGGTCTCAAGGCCCTCCTGTCCAGGATCGATCCCCCGGACCCCGTACCGACACCGGGCGCCCGCGTGTGGAACGCACCGGCCGAGACCGCACAGCGCGCCGCTCTGCTCGCCTCCAAGCGCGAACTGGGCCTCGGTTCCACTCCGCCCGTCTCCTCCGGCATCGGCACGACGCTGGCGACGGCCGCCGCCGTCGGCGGCGAGACCGTCGTTCTCCCGCTCGTCGCGAGGAACCGCGTCATCGGCATGCTCACGCTCGGCAAGCCGTCCGACGACCACTTCCGCCAGGAGATCCTGGAACTCGCCGAGGACCTCTCACGCCGGGCCGCTCTCGCGCTCGACAACGCACGCCTCTACTCCGAGCGCATGGCGATCAGCCAGTCCCTGCAGCGCAGTCTGCTGCCGCCCGAACTGCCGCAGATCCCGGGCGTCGAGGTCGAGGTCATCTACCGCGCCGCCGGCGAGGGCAACGAGGTGGGCGGCGACTTCTACGACCTCTTCCCGATCCGCGACGGCGTCTACGGCTTCGCCATCGGCGACGTCTGCGGCACGGGCCCGGAGGCCGCGGCCGTCACCGGCCTCGCACGCCACGCCCTGCGGCTGCTGGCCCGTGAGGGCTTCGGCGGCCCCGCGGTGCTGGAGCGGCTCAACGCCGCCATCCTCGACGAGGGCGCCCGCAGCCGATTCCTCACGCTGCTGTACGGGGAGTTGTGGCCGCAGGAGGACGGCAGCGCCGTCCTCAAGGTCGTGTGTGCCGGCCACCCGATGCCGCTGCGCCTGCGCCAGGACGGCACCGTGGAGCCGGCGGCAGACCCTCAGCCGCTGCTCGGCGTGATGGACGACCTGGAGCTCTACGAGCAGGTCGTGACGCTGGATCCGGGCGACGTCCTGCTGTGCGTCACGGACGGTGTGACCGAGCGCCGCGAGGGCACGCGCATGCTGGGCGACGACGGCCTCGCCGACGTCTTCACCGCGTGCACGGGCCTGACGGCGGGCGCGGTGGCGGCCCGGGTGCTCAGGGCGGTCGAACGCTTCGCCGCGGAACCGGCATCGGACGACATGGCGATCCTGGCGATGCGCGTCCACGAGCCGCACCAGGACTGACCGAACGCAGAAGGCCCCCCGCCGTGACGGCGGGGGGCCTTCTTGATTGCGGAGCCCCCAAACGGAATCGAACCGTTGACCTTCTCCTTACCATGGAGACGCTCTACCGACTGAGCTATAGGGGCCTGTTGCTTTCGCGGTGTTCCCCGCGGCAACGAG
>NZ_JABZEE010000039.1 GCF_013387495.1 Streptomyces sp. PKU-EA00015
ACCGACTGAGCTATAGGGGCCTGTTGCTTTCGCGGTGTTCCCCGCGGCAACGAGATGAAGCATAGCCCATCCGTACGGGCGATTCCAAAACGTCTGAGCGCCTTCGTGCCGAGCCGGCGAGCGGGACACCAGGGCAGCAGCGGAACGCAGAAAAGCCTCAACCCCCGGACTGTATCCGGGGGTTGAGGCTCAATGATTGTTCGGCGGCGTCCTACT
>NZ_JABZEE010000004.1 GCF_013387495.1 Streptomyces sp. PKU-EA00015
CGACAACGTCAACTCCATGGCGAACAACCTCACCAACCAGGTGCGCAACATCGCCCAGGTCACCACGGCCGTCGCCCGCGGCGACCTCACCCGCAAGATCGACGTCGACGCGCGCGGCGAGATCCTGGAGCTGAAGACCACCATCAACACGATGGTCGATCAGCTGTCCTCGTTCGCGGCGGAGGTCACCCGCGTGGCCCGCGAGGTCGGCAGCGAAGGCCGGCTCGGCGGCCAGGCGGAGGTGGAGGGCGTCTCCGGCACCTGGAAACGGCTCACCCAGAACGTCAACGAACTCGCCGGCAACCTGACCCGTCAGGTACGCGCCATCGCCGAGGTCACCAGCGCCGTCGCCGAGGGCGACCTCACCCGCTCCATCACCGTCGAGGCCCCGGGCGAGGTCGGCGACCTCAAGGACAACATCAACGCGATGGTGGAGTCCCTGCGCGCCACCATCCGCGCCAACGAGGAGCAGGACTGGCTCAAGAGCAACCTCGCCAGGATGTCCGGCCTGATGCAGGGCACCCGCAACCTCTACGTCGTCGCCGAACGCATCATGGAGGAGGTCCCGCCGCTGGTCCGCGCCCAGTACGGCGGATTCTTCCTGGCCGAGGAGGGGGCCGACGGGCCCGAGCTCGTCATGATCGCCTCGTACGGCTCTCCCGAGGGCCCCGGGGAGCAGCCGCGCCGCTTCCGCTTCGGCCAGTCCCTCGTCGGCCAGGCCGCGCGCAGCCGCCGCCCCGTCGAGGTGCACGACCTGCCGCCCGGCTACGCCACCGTCACGACCGGCACCGGAAGCGCCGACCCGAGCCATCTGCTCGTGCTGCCCGTCGTCCTCGAGGAGCAGGTGCTCGCGGTCATCGAACTCGCCGCCGTCCGCCCGCTCACCGTCGTCCACCGCCACTTCCTCGACCAGTTCATCGAGACCGTCGGCGTCAATGTCAGCACCCTCCTCGCCAACAGCCGCACCGACGAACTCCTGGAGCAGTCGCAGCGGCTCACCGCCGAACTCAGCACCCGTTCCAGGGAACTGACGGCACGCCAGGAGGAGCTCCAGCGTTCCAACGCCGAGCTCAAGGAGAAGGCGGCTCTGCTGGCCGACCGCAACCGCGACATCGAGCGCAAGAACCTGGAGATCGAGCAGGCCCGACAGGAACTGGAGGCGCGAGCCCAGCAGTTGTCGCGGACGTCGATGTACAAGTCCGAGTTCCTCGCCAACATGAGCCACGAACTGCGCACCCCGCTCAACAGCCTGCTCATCCTGGCCCAGCTCCTCGCGCAGAACGTCGAAGGCAACCTGACCGAGAAGCAGGTCGACTACGCGCAGGTCATCCACTCGGCCGGCTCCGACCTGCTCCAGCTCATCAACGACATCCTGGACCTGTCGAAGGTCGAGGCGGGCAAGATGCCCGTCCACCCGGCCCCGTTCGCCCTCTCCGACCTCATGGAGTACGTCGAGGCCACGTTCCGTCCCGTCGCCGGCGAGCACGACCTCGCCTTCGAGGTGATCGCGGAGCCCGGCACCCCCGACCGCCTGACCACCGACGAGTCGCGGCTGCGCCAGGTACTGCGCAACCTGCTGTCCAACGCCCTGAAGTTCACCGAGCGGGGCCGGGTCGAACTGCGCGTCGCGAACGTCCCCGACGACGAGGTGCCCGCCCCGCTGCGCGGGACCGGAGCCGTCGTCGCCTTCCACGTCCGCGACACCGGCATCGGCATCCCCGCCGACCGGCTGGAGAGCATGTTCGGCGCCTTCCAGCAGGGCGACGGCACCACCTCACGCCACTACGGCGGCACCGGCCTCGGCCTGTCCATCAGCCGGGAGGTCGCCAGTCTGCTGGGCGGTGTGATCGAGGTGGACAGCAGCCCCGGACGCGGCAGCTGCTTCACCCTCTTCCTGCCGGTCCACGGGCGCGGCGGCGTCCTTGACGCGTCGGAGACCGGCATCGCTGCGCAGGAGACGGACGAGCCCGCCCGGGACACGTCCGCCACCGGCCACACCGTCCTCGTCGTGGACGACGACAGACGCAATGTGTTCGCCCTCACCGAGATCCTCGAGAGCGAGGGCATCAGCGTGCTGGCGGCCGACAACGGCAGGGACGGCATCGAACTGCTGCGGACGCACGACGAGATCGGGCTCGTCATGATGGACGTGATGATGGCCGGCATGGACGGATACGCGACCATGGCCGCCATGCGGGACCTCCCGCGTGCCGGGCACGTGCCGGTCATCGTCGTCACCGCCAAGGCCATGCCGGGCGACCGGGCCGACGCCCTCGCCGCCGGCGCCGACGACTACGTGGCCAAGCCCGTGGACGCCCTGCGGCTGCTGGCGAAGATCCGGGGCCTGTTGGGAGAGACACACAGCCCCTGACCGCCGGGCGGCGCGACGGACCGATCCTGTGCGGGGCGCCCACGTGTACGCGCAGGAGCCGCGGACAGGAGCGGGAGGCGGTGCCCGAGCGGCGCCACGGTCCGCCCGGTGTCAGGAGGGACGGATGGCGATCAGGCTGGTGTCGTCGTCCGTGTCGCCGGTGGCCTCGCGGAGGAGCCGGTCCACCTGCTCCTCGACGGAGCACGGACCGAGCTCCTCCGCGGTCAGGCGCAGGGCGTCCAGCCCCTTGTCCAGGCCGTCGTGGCGCCGCTCGATGAGACCGTCCGTGAACAGCAGCAACGTGTCACCGGGGACCAGGCGGGTCGTCCTCTCGCCGTACGAGGTCGTCGGCAGGGCGCCCAGCAGGATGTCGTGCGGCGGCTCCAGCAGCCGGGCCCTGCCCTCGCGGACCAGCAGGAGGGGCAGATGGCCTGCGCTCGCCCAGTGCAGGACGCGGTCCGACGGGTCGTACAGCGCGCACACGGCCGTGGCCGTGGGGTGCCCCGGCGCGTGCAGCGTCACCTCGTTGAGCCAGTCCATGAGCCGGCCGGGCGGATGCCCCGTGAAGGCAAGCCCCCGCAGGGCGTTGCGCAGGGCCACCATTCCCGTGGCCGAGTCGATCCCGTGTCCGGCGACGTCCCCGACCGCCACCAGCACCTGCCCGTCCGGCAGCGGCAGGATGTCGTACCAGTCACCGCCGACCCGGTACTCGGCCGCCGCAGGCCGGTAGCGGGCCGCCGCGCTCAGCCCCGGCAGCAGGGCCGGCGGCGGGATCTCCGGCACGATGGCCTGCTGCAGCTGGAGAACCAGCCGGTGCCGCAGAACGGCCTGCGCGCGCACCGCGTTGAGCTGGTCGAACGTCGCGGTGAGCGCGACCTCCGTGTGGTACTCGGCGGAGATGTCCTGGTAGACGCCGGTGATCCCGGTGAGCGTGGACTCGCGCAGCAGCGGCTCGGCGGCGATCCGCACATGACGGGGACCGCCGTCCTGCCGTACCACCCGGACCACGGCCGACGCGCCCTTGCGGCGCTCCATCACATCGGTGAGCAGCTCCGCGAGATCGTCCGTGTCCTCGGGATGCACGCGGGAACGCAGTTCGGGAAGGGGGACCGGCACCGCGTCCCGGGGCATGCCGAAGATCGCGTACGTCTGCTCGGTCCACGTCGTCCGGCCCGTCGTCAGGTCGTCCTCGAAGAGCGCGAGGCCCTGCAGACGCCCCACCGCGCGGCCGACCGCCGTGCGGCGGTCGCTCGCCGTGTGCCACAGGACGACGGCGCGGTCCCTGCCCGCCGGAAGGACCCGCACGTCCAGGAGCGGAGCCGGGGACTCGTCGCCGTGGTGCTCGGCGGGCAGCCGTGCCGCCCGCTGGAGGAAGCCCGCGTACTGTGCGCGCCGGGCCATCGCCGACAGGTCCCTGTGCACCAGGGGGAACGCCACCTCGATCGGGCGGCCCGCCACCCGGTGGGCCCCGCCGAGGGCCTCGGCCGCCTGCGCGTTCACGTGCTCGACCGTCAGGGCATAGTCGCCCGGGTCGCGGTGCAGCGTCATCGCGGGGCCGACCAGACAGTCCAGCAGGTCGTCGAGCGCGGGCAGTTCGGCGAGCGGCTCGGCCGCCGCCCCCAGCAGCCGGCCCGCGACCTCGACGAGCGCCGGCAGCGCGACACGCACCTGCTCGTCCAGCTCGGTGCTGTCCGGCCAGACGGCCAGGGCAAGACCCACCGCGGAGCCGCGCACGCGCAGCGGGACGACCGCCCGTGCGGCCCGCGCGAAGGGGCCGGGCAGCACGTCCCCGTCCGCAGGGCCGGACGGCAGCCAGACCGGCTCGCCCTCGGTGAGCGCCCTGCGCAGGGGCAACGGCGCGGCGGGCGGGATCCACCGCCACTGAGACGCCTCCAGGGCGCCGGCCCCCGCATGCCCCATGAGCTCCAAGCAGCCGGACTCCGTCTGCCGCCACAACCACAGCGCCTCCACCCCGAGCGGACGCAGGCCGCCCTCCAGCAGCGTGGCGGCACCCCTGGAGACGGACTCCTCGGCCTCCGCCGCGGCCGTGACCTGACGCAGCCGGCGGGCGTCGGTCCACAGGGTGCTTCCCTGCTCGCGGTCAGGGGCAGGAGGCGCGGAGACGGTGAGGGACCCGGCCACGCCGTTGACGATGTCGGCGGCGATGTCCTCCGGGCTCGACGCGGCGGCCCGCGCCAGCCGCGCCAGATGTTCCGCCGCCTCGGACGGCGAGGTCTGCAGCTGTGCGGCGAGGATGCCGGTGGCCACGTCGGTCAGATGCCGTCGGGTGATGTCGTCCCGCAGCGCGGCGTTCTCCGCGGTGAGCCGCTGGAGGACCGCCGGCGTGTGGTTCTGCCCGCCGCCGCCTTCGAAGGGCCCGTGCGCAGGCATGTGTCTCGACCACTCCCTCTCGGGCAGCGCGGGCGACCGGGAACGATCGCCGCCCCGCTGTGGAGTTTACGCGCGGCGGGGAGCGGCGGCACATGTGCGCATCGGCGGGTGTCCGGCGTGGCCCTGATCCGCCGGACACGCCCCGCAAGGACCGCCGGCGCCGGATTGTCGGCGGCGGGCGCGGGTACCCGCAGTACCCGATCGCCGCAGCGCTCGGCAGCGCGATTGCGGCACCGTCCGGTGCGACGCACGGTGGACGGGTCGGATCCGTCCCGGTCGAAGGAGTAGACATGCCCCGCGGTTCCAGCCCCAAGAGGGAACGGCAGTACGAGCACATCAAGGAGAGCGCCGAGCAGCGCGGCGAGAGCGACAAGCGCGCCAAGGAGATCGCGGCGCGGACGGTCAACAAGGAACGGGCCCGCTCGGGCGAGTCCCGTACGGCGAGCAAGACGTCCAAGCAGGACATGTCCTCTTCGAGCCGCGGCGGGAAGCGTTCGGGGAAGGGCTCCGAGGGTCCCACGTACGACCAGCTGTACGCGGAGGCGCAGCGTCGCAACGTGCACGGCCGCTCCTCCATGAACAAGGCCGAACTGAAGCGTTCCCTCGGCAAGTGACGGCCTTTCGGTCCGGTCCCTGCCAGCGGTCCGGCCGGCCGGGCGCACCCTCGTCACCCGGTCGGCCGAACCATGTTCCGGAGCCGTCGGTGACCGCGCGCCGTTCAGCTCTTCGCCGCCGCCTCGCCGGCCCCCGCCGCCACCGCATCGGCGACCTCCGTGTCCACCGCGGCCCGGACGAGCGCCGCCGCGAGATGGACCGGGTCGTTGTTCGGCGCGGACTTCAGGCCGCGGGCGGACTTCAGAAGGGTCTGCGCGTCGGCGGGCAGGCCCAGCCTGCGGGCACCGTCCAGGGCCTTGTCGTCCAGCAGCGGACCCGCCTCCGGCCACACGCCCTGCACCTCGCGCAGGAAGATCTCGACCCCGGCCGGTCCGAGACCGGGCACCTCCCGCAACAGCTTCCGCAGCTCCCCGGCGTCCCTGCCGGCCGCCTCGCGCATGCGGCGCAGGTCTCCGCCGTACTTGTCGAGCACCAGCTCAGCCGCCTTGCCCAGCTGCGTCGCCGTGCTCTCGTCGTAACGCCGGTAGCCGCCCCTGCCGAGGGCGTCGACCCTGTCCTGCCAGGACGCGTCGGCCATGGCGCGTGCGCTGCGCATGCCCGCACCGCTGAGCTCCCGCGCGGAGGCGACCGCGGCCGAGCTGCGGATGCGGGCGCTCAGCAGACAGGTGAGCACGAGCAGCCGGTACAGCGGCTGCGGGGTGTCCCGCAGCCGGATGCCCGCCTCCTCGGCGTAGGTGCTGCCGTGCTCGTCGAGCAGCGCCCGCAGGACCTCGCGCTGCTTCGCGGGGGACGCGGTCCGCGCGGTCATGTCCGCTCACCGTTCCCGTACGGCCGGTGCAGCGGCGCGTCGCGCCGGCCGCCGACGGACTCGTCCGTCCAGGCCGTGTCGACCTGCAGGCTCCCCCGCGGTCCGGGACGCTCGGGGAGAGGGGTGGGAATCGCCGGCTCCATGGTCTTCCTCCCTCGGAGGCCGGATATCGCGTCACGAGCGGGTACCCGCTGGGTGGGCGGCGACACGCCGTCCCGCGCCGAGGCGGCGCGGGACACAGCGACGAACGGAAGGGACGGTCGGCCGTGAACGAGACCGAGCGCCAGGGCATCGACCCGGCACGCCTGGACGAGCAGGATCTGCTGCGCGAGCTGGAGAGCATCCACCGCAGCCGTCACGACACGCTGCTGTACGGGTCGGCGGCCGCGTTCACGGCGCACGACGCGCGCATGAAGGAGCTGGAGGCCGAGTACCTGCGCCGCCACCCCGAGCGCCCGGTCGCCCCGGGCCGCACGCGCGAGGGCGCCCGCGCCCGCGGGCACAGCTGACCGAGGGCAGGGCCTCGCGGCACCGGGGCCGGCGCCCGGCCCCGGTGCCGCATCGATCAGCGGCCGGCGGCGACGCCGGAGCTGCGCGCGAACTCGGCCGTGAACGCCGCGCAGAACGCCTTGAGATCTGCCGGCTTGCGGCTCGTGATCAGAGTGCTCGGCGCCGCCTGGCAGACCTGCACCTGCTCGTCCACCCAGTCGCCGCCCGCGTTGCGGATGTCGGTGCGCAGGCTGGGCCAGGACGTCAGGGTGCGCCCGCGGACGACGTCTGCCTCCACCAGCGTCCACGGGCCGTGGCAGATCGAGGCGACCGGCTTGCCCGCATCGAAGAAGGACTTGATGAAGGCCACCGCCTTCTTGTCCATGCGCAGGGCGTCCGGGTTGGCCAGCCCGCCCGGCAGCACCAGGGCGCCGTAGTCGTCCGCGGACGCCTCGGAGACCACTTGGTCCACCGGGAAGGTGTCCGCCTTGTCGAGATGGTTGAAGGCCTGGACCCGGCCCGGCCGTGTCGAGATCAGCCGGGGCTCGTGGCCCGCGTCCTTCGCCGCCTGCCACGGGTCGGTGAGTTCGATCTGCTCCACGCCCTCGTGGGCCGTCACAAACGCGATCAGCATGATGAACGCTCCTTGCTGTGTCCCCTCGCTGCTTCGCCCCGCCGGGTACCCGGAGCCCCCGGCGCCGACACCATCGCCCTCGGCAGGTTTGGAGCGGACACAGCGGGGGACCCGGCCGTCCGGTCGAGCGGCCGATGGGATGAGGCCGGGTGCGGACGGCGGACCGCACCCGGCTCGCCTCTCGCGCGGGCCTACTGCGGCCGTGCGAACGCTTCGAGCAGGCGTTCCGCCGCCAGCGTCGCGGTCAGCGTGCCCTCCCGGACCCGGCGTTCGACATCCGGCGCGAGTTCCCGTACGGCCGGGTGCCGGTGCAGCCGCTCCGCCAGCGCGTCGCGGACCATGGCCCAGGTCCAGTCGATCTGCTGGTCACGCCGTTTGGCCGCCAGCCGCCCCGTCGACTCCAGCACCGTCCGGTGCTGCTCCAGCCGCTCCCACAGCGTGTCGAGCCCGGTGCCCTCGCGGGCGCTGCACGACAGCACCGGAGGGGTCCACGCGGCGTCGGCCGGATGCATGAGCCGCAAGGCGCCGGCCAGTTCCCGGGCGGCGGACCGGGCGTCGCGCTCGTGCGGGCCGTCCGCCTTGTTCACGGCGATCACATCGGCGAGTTCCAGAACGCCCTTCTTGATGCCCTGGAGCTGGTCCCCGGTCCGGGCGAGGCTCAGCAGCAGGAACGAGTCGACCATGTCCGCCACCGCGGTCTCGGACTGGCCGACACCGACCGTCTCGACCAGTACGACGTCGTACCCGGCGGCCTCCATCACGATGATCGTCTCGCGGGTCGCCTTCGCCACACCGCCGAGCGTGCCCGCGCTGGGGGAGGGCCGCACGAAAGCGGCCGGATCCGTCGCGAGCCGCTCCATCCGGGTCTTGTCGCCCAGGATGGAGCCGCCGGTACGCGTGGACGACGGGTCGACCGCGAGGACGGCGACCCGGTGGCCCAGGCCTGTGAGCATCGACCCGAGCGCGTCGATGAACGTGGACTTGCCGACGCCGGGCACACCGCTGATGCCCACCCGCCGGGCCGCGCCCGCGTACGGCAGCAGCTCGGTGAGCAACTGCTGCGCGAGCACCTTGTGGTCGGCGCGCGTGGACTCGACGAGCGTGACGGCGCGGGCGACGTAGGCCCGCGACCCGCCCCGCACGCCCTTGACGTAGGCGTCGATGTCGATCTTCGGCGGCATGGGCCTACAACTCGTGGCCGAGGGAGCCCGCGAGCGTGTGCACCAGGTCCCTCGCCGCGTCCGGGATCACCGTCCCCGGCGGGAAGACCGCCGCGGCGCCCGCGTCGTGAAGTGCCTGGACGTCCTGGGGCGGGATCACACCACCGACGACGATCATGATGTCCTCGCGGCCCTCGGCCGCCAGCTCCTCGCGGAGCGCGGGCACCAGCGTCAGATGCCCCGCGGCCAGCGACGAGACGCCCACGATGTGCACGTCCGCCTCGACCGCCTGCCGGGCCACCTCGGCCGGCGTCTGGAACAGCGGGCCGACGTCCACGTCGAAACCGAGGTCGGCGAAGGCGGTCGCGATCACCTTCTGGCCGCGGTCGTGACCGTCCTGCCCCATCTTGGCGACCAGGATGCGCGGCCTGCGGCCCTCGGCCTCCTCGAACGCGTCCACCAGGGCACGGGTGCGGTCCACCGCGGGTGACATGCCTGCCTCGTTCCGGTACACGCCCGAGATCGTACGGATCTGGCCCGAGTGCCGGCCGTAGACCTTCTCCAGGGCGTCGGAGATCTCCCCGACGCTCGCCCTGGCGCGCGCCGCGTCCACGGCCAGCGCCAGCAGATTGCCCTCCAGGCCTCCGCCCTGCGCGGGCCCGGCCTCCGCGGCCGCCGTCAGCGCGCGCAGCGCGTCCTGGCAGGCCGCCTCGTCACGCTCGGCGCGCAGCCGGCGCAGCTTCTCCACCTGCTGCGCCCGCACCTGGGAGTTCTCGACCTTGAGGACGTCGATCTGCTCGTCGGACTCCACCCGGTACTTGTTGACGCCGATCACCGGCTGGCGGCCGGAGTCGATCCGGGCCTGGGTGCGCGCCGCCGCTTCCTCCACCCGCAGCTTGGGGATGCCCGCGTCGATGGCCTTCGCCATGCCGCCCGCCGCCTCGACCTCCTCGATGTGCTGCCAGGCCCGGCGCGCCAGATCATGGGTGAGCTTCTCCACGTACGCGCTGCCGCCCCACGGGTCGATGACCCGGCAGGTGCCCGACTCCTGCTGGAGCAGGAGCTGGGTGTTGCGGGCGATGCGGGCGGAGAAGTCGGTCGGCAGGGCCAGCGCCTCGTCCAGGGCGTTGGTGTGGAGCGACTGCGTGTGCCCCTGCGTGGCGGCCATCGCCTCGACGCAAGTGCGCGTGACGTTGTTGAACACGTCCTGAGCGGTGAGCGACCAGCCCGACGTCTGCGAATGCGTACGCAGCGAGAGCGACTTGGGGCTCTTCGGGTCGAACTTCTTCACCAGCTTCGCCCACAGCAGGCGCGCCGCGCGCAGCTTGGCGACCTCCATGAAGAAGTTCATGCCGATCGCCCAGAAGAACGAGAGCCGCGGCGCGAACGAGTCCACGTCCAGTCCCGCCGCGATACCGGCCCGCAGGTACTCCAGGCCGTCGGCCAGCGTGTACGCGAGCTCCAGGTCGGCCGTCGCCCCGGCCTCCTGGATGTGGTAGCCGGAGATGGAGATCGAGTTGTAGCGGGGCATCTTCTGCGAGGTGTACGCGAAGATGTCCGAGATGATCCGCATCGAGGGAGCCGGCGGGTAGATGTAGGTGTTGCGGACCATGAACTCCTTGAGGATGTCGTTCTGGATGGTCCCGGCCAGCTTCTCGGGCGGTACGCCCTGCTCCTCGGCGGCCACGATGTACAGCGCCAGCACGGGCAGCACCGCGCCGTTCATCGTCATCGACACGCTCATGCGGTCCAGCGGGATGCCGTCGAACAGCTGCCGCATGTCGAGGATCGAGTCGATCGCCACACCCGCCATGCCGACGTCGCCGGTCACCCGCGGGTGGTCGCTGTCGTAACCGCGGTGCGTCGGCAGGTCGAAGGCCACCGACAGGCCCTTCTGCCCGGCGGCCAGATTGCGCCGGTAGAAGGCGTTCGACTCCTCGGCCGTGGAGAAACCGGCGTACTGACGGATCGTCCAGGGCTGGTTGACGTACATCGTCGGGTACGGACCGCGCAGGAACGGAGCGATGCCCGGATACGTGCCGAGGAAGTCGACACCCTCCAGATCGCCGTCCGTGTACAGCGGCTTGACCGCAATGCCCTCCGGCGTCTCCCACACCAGCTCGTCCGCGTCCTTGCCGGTGGCCGCCTCGACGGCCGCACGCCACCGGTCCGCACCGGCCGTGCCCACGGCGGACCCCAGCTCGATCCCCGCGAAATCCGGGATTCCCATCACGCCACTCCGATCCGGTCGAGCACCGAGGTCAGGACGGCGACCGCGTCACCGCCCGCGACGACGAACTCGTCGACCCCGGCCTTCTCGTACATCTCACGCTGCTCACCGGGGCGGCCGGCGAGGAACACCCGCCGCGCGCCCGCCGACTTGAGGGCCTCGGCGACCGGCCCGGCCTGCTCCGCGTACCCGGCGTCGCTGGAGCAGAGGCACGCCACCTGCGCACCGCTGTTGGTGAACGCCGACGCGGCCGACCCCGCATCGACGCTCACCGGCTCGTGGACCGGCTCGATGCCGCCGGCCTGGAACAGGTTGGCGGCGAACGCCGCCCGCGCGGTGTGCGCGGAAGCCGGCCCGAGGGCCGCGAGGAACACCTTCGGCCGCGCGCCCGTGGCCGCCAGGTGCGCGTCCGAACGGGCCCGCAGTGCCTCGAACGCCTCGTCGCGGCGCACCACCGGCAGGCCGCCCGACGGCCGCGCCGGAGCGGCGTCGCGCTCCACCGGCGCCTCGGCGAGCAGCGGGAACTCGCTGACCCCGGTGACCGGTTCGCGGCGCGTGGCGAGCCGGCGGCTGCGGCTCTCCCACGCGGCGCCGATCCGCTCGCCGACCAGGCCGCCGCGGAGTGCGGCCGCCTGGCCGCCGGCACGCTCGATCTCCTGGAACCACGCCCACGCGGCCTGTGCCAGCTCGTCCGTGAGCCGCTCCACGTACCAGGAGCCGCCCGCCGGGTCGATCACCCGGCCCAGGTGCGACTCCTCCAGCAGGATGGTGGAGGTGTTGCGCGCGATCCGGCGTGCGAACGCGTCCGGCAGGCCCAGCGCGTGGTCGAAGGGGAGCACGGTCACCGAGTCGGCGCCGCCCGCACCGGCGGCCAGCGAGGCCACGGTCGTGCGCAGCATGTTCACCCACGGATCGCGGCGCGTCATCATCACCGACGACGTCACCGCGTGCTGGCGCTGCGCCCCGGCGCCGTCGGCACCGCCGCACACCTCGGCGACACGGGACCACAGCCTGCGCGCGGCCCGCAGCTTCGCGATCGTCAGGAACTGGTCGGCGGTGGCCGCGTACCGGAACTCCAGCTGCCCGCAGGCTGCGTCCACGCCCAGCCCCGCGCCCGTCAGCTCACGCAGCCACGCGACACCGGTCGCCAGGGAGCAGCCCAGCTCCTGCGCAGTCGTCGCGCCGGCCTCGTGGTACGGCAGGGCGTCCACGGTCACCGCACGCAGGCCCGGGTACGACGCGTCGCACCGGACGGCGAGAGCGGCGGCCGCGGCCATCCGGGCGTCGAGACCGTCGTACCGGCCGGTGCGGGCGGCGAGACCGAGCGGATCGGCGCCGAGGTTGCCGAGCGCCGCCGCGGGGGCCACGCCGCGCTCCTCGTACAGCCGCAGCAACGCCTCGGCCGCGGCCTCGAAGTCCTCGCCCGCCTCGATGACGACCGGAGCGAGATCGAGGAGCACACCGTCCAGCGCCGCGCCCAGCGCGTCGACCGGCAGCCCGGACGCGCCGACGGTCAGCCACAGCGAGGTGACGCCGTTCTCCAGGTCGGTGAGCACCGCCTCGTTGGCCACCGCCGGGTCGGGCGGGTCGTGGCGCTGGCGCACGTCCCAGCCGGACACCACGCCGCCCTCGGGCCTGCCGCCCCGGGTGAAGGGGGCGAAGCCGGGAAGACCGGAGCCGTCGGCACCGCCGCCCGCCGTGTACAGGGGACGGGTGGTGATCCCGTCCTCGAGGGCCGTGGACAGAGCTTCCTCGGCCGCCGTGCCCTGGGCGTCCTTGCCTGCCTTGCGCAGCACGCCTTCGACCAGGTGCTGCCACTGCTCATGGGTGGCATCCGGGAACTCGGCGGCCAGTGAGAACCCGTCATCGGGGAGGACCGTCATGCTCGGATGTTAGGACAGCGGCGCAAAGGTGCAGCAGGGGAGAAGGCTGTGACCTTGCCCTCTCCGGTCCGCTCTTGATCCTTTGCACAGTGTGAACTATCCGGCGCATGTCCGTACCGCGGTCGGGTACCCGCATCGGACCAGTGAATCAGCGCGAAACGGAACAGAAGACGCGCGCAACGCAAGAACGGAAGAGGTGAGTCACATGGGTCTGGGCGGGTGCATCATCCTGATCGCCGCCGGGGCAATACTCACGTTCGCCACCGACTGGGAGGTCAAGGGCGCGAATCTCGACGTCATCGGCGTGATCCTCATGGCCGTCGGCTTCATCGGCGTGGCCACCTTCACGAGCATCGCCAAGCGCCGCCGCGTCGTCGTACCCCCCTCGACACCGGTCGTCGAGGACAGGCCGAACCCCCGCACCTACGAGTGACCTGCCCTTTTCGCCCCCGCAGGGGAAGGGTGCCCCAGCCGGTACCGGTTTGACCGCCGGACCAGCGGGCACCCGCACAGCGCTCGCCACGTCCGCGTCCGCGGCCCCCTCCCAAGGAGCGAAGAGATGCGTGTCTCATCAGCCCAAGCCGAACAACTGGCCGAACTCGGACAGCAGTTGCGCGTCGACGCGGTACGCGCGGCCGACGCCGCGGGCTCCGGACACCCCACGTCCTCCATGTCCGCGGCCGACATCGGCGCCGTGCTCCTCGCGAGCCATCTGCGCTACGACTTCACCCGGCCCGAGCATCCCGGCAACGACCGGCTCGTGCTCTCCAAGGGCCATGCGTCGCCCCTGCTGTACGCCCTCTTCCGGGCCGCCGGGGCGATCGACGAGGACGAGCTGCTGACCTTCCGCAAACGGGACAGCCGTCTCGAAGGGCATCCGACACCACGCCTGCCCTGGGTCGACGTGGCCACCGGGTCCCTCGGGCAGGGGTTGCCGGTCGGCGTCGGCATGGCGCTCGCCGGAAAGAGGCTCGACCAGATCCCCTACCGGGTCTGGGTCCTCTCCGGTGACAGCGAGATGGCGGAGGGGTCCGTGTGGGAGGCCGTCGCGCACGCGGCGTACGAGGAACTCGACAACCTGACCCTGATCGTCGACGTCAACCGGCTCGGGCAGCGGGGCCCCACCCGGTTCGGCTGGGACCTCGAGGCCTACGCCCGCAGGCTGGAGGCGTTCGGCTGGCACACGCTGCGCATCGACGGGCACGACGTCGCGGCGATCGACGCCGCGCTCACCGACGCGGCCGCCACGACCGGCCGCCCCACCGCCGTGCTCGCCCGGACCCACAAGGGACACGGGGTGGCCGCCGTGCAGGACCAGGAGGGCAAGCACGGCAAGCCGCTCCCGGACGCGGAAGAGGCCATCAGGGAACTCGGCGGCGTCCGCGACGCCCGGATCGAAGTGGCGCGCCCGCCCGAGGTGCGTGTTCTCCACCGGCGCGGCGGCGGACTGACCCTGCCGGTGTACGAGATCGGTGACCAGGTCGCCACCCGCACCGCCTACGGGCAGGCCCTCGCCGCCCTCGGCTCCGCGCGGACCGACGTCGTCGCCCTCGACGCCGAGGTCGGCGACTCCACCCGCACCGAGCTGTTCGCCAAGGAGCACCCGGGTCGCTACTTCCAGTGCTACATCGCCGAACAGCAACTGGTCGCCGCCGCCGTCGGCATGGCCGCCCGCGGCTACGTTCCCTTCGCCTGCACCTTCGCCGCCTTCCTCACCCGCGCGCACGACTTCGTCCGCATGGCCGCCGTCAGCCGCGCCTCGATCAACCTCGTCGGCTCGCACGCCGGTGTCGCCATCGGCGAGGACGGTCCCTCGCAGATGGGCCTCGAGGACCTGGCCATGTTCCGCGCGGTGCCGGGCAGCACCGTGCTGTATCCCTGCGACGGCCCGCAGACCGCCCGGCTCGTCGCCGCCATGGCCGACCTGCCGAACATCAGCTACCTGCGCACCAGCCGCTCCGACATGCCGGTGCTCTACGGCCGGGACGAGGAGTTCCCCGTCGGCGGCTCCAAGACGCTGCGCTCCTCCGGCCGCGACCGAGCCTGCGTCATCGCCGCCGGCGTGACCGTGCACGAGGCGCTGGCCGCCGCCCACGCACTCGAACGGGAGGGGATCGCGGTCCGAGTCGTGGACGCGTACAGCGTCAAGCCCGTCGACACCGCGACCCTGCAGACGGCCGCCGACGACACCGGCTGCCTGATCACCGTCGAGGACCACCACCTCGAGGGCGGTCTCGGCGACGCGGTGGCCGAGGCGTTCGCCGACGGGCGCCCCTCGCCCCGGCTCGTACGCCTCGGGGTACGCGGAGTGCCCGCGTCCGCCACGTCCCGCCAGCAGTTGCACGCGGCGGGCATCGACGCCGAGTCGATCGCCGCCGCCGTGCGGCTGCTCGTCGCGGAGGCGATGGTGAGCCCATGAGCACGCACCGGGTGGCGGCGGGCGGCCGCAGCGTCGAGATCAAGCGCCCCGACAAGCTGCTGTTCCCCGACGACGGGATCAGCAAGGCGGATCTCGCCGCCTACTACCGTGCCATCGCGCCGTACATGCTTCCCCACCTGCGCGGCAGGCCGCTGATGCTGGAGCGGCATCCGGACGGTGTCGGCGGCCCCCGGTTCATGCAGAAGCACACCCCGGAGCACTACCCCGACTGGGTGGGCAGGGCGGAGGTCGAGAAGGAGGGCGGCACCGTCGTGCACACCGTGTGCGACACCACCGCCACACTCATGTACCTCGTCGACCAGGCGTGCGTCACCTTCCACCGCTGGCAGTCCCGGGTGAAGCGGCCGGGCCACCCCGACCGGCTCGTCTTCGACCTCGATCCGCCCGGCGACGACTTCGAGGCGGTGCGCAGGGCCGCCCGCGGGCTCGGGGAACTGCTCGGCGAACTGCGGCTGCCCGCCCGGCTGATGACCACCGGGTCCCGCGGACTGCATGTCGTCGTTCCGCTGTCCGGCACCTCCGGCTTCGACGAGACCCGGGCCTTCGCGCAGGAGGTGGCCGAGACGCTCGCCGCCCGCGACCCCCGGCACCTCACCACCGCGGTGCGCAAACAGGCGCGGGGGGACCGGCTCTACCTGGACGTGCAGCGCAACGGATACGCGCAGACCGCCGTGGCCCCGTTCTCGGTGCGGGCGAAACCCGGCGCCCCGGTGGCCGTGCCCATCGGCTGGGACCAGCTGGACGACCCCGGACTCACCGCACGGCGCTGGACGATCGCCGACGCGCCGGACCAGGCGCGCGCCGAGCCGTGGAAGGCGACCGCGGACGGCAGCAGGTCACTCGGCCCGGCCGGCCGCCGGCTTGCGTCGTTGCGCCGCTGATCCGTTTCGTGGGCGGTTTGCCGGTCACCCCGGCCCGGCAGGTGCTGTGCAGGCGCGAGCACACCGCCCGACCCGAAGGGAGCCCGTGATGGAAGAGACCAGCGGAGGCGGCCGGCGGGGCCGTGACGAGACGGAGGAGGAGCGGGCGGACCGCCGGTTCGGCGAACTGCTCCAGGAGTTGCGCGTCGCGCAGACCGGCGTACAGATCCTCTTCGGTTTCCTGCTCACGGTCGCCTTTCAGCCACGCTTCACGGAGCTCACGAGCACCGACCGCATCATCTACACCGTGACCGTCCTGCTGGGCGCCGCGACCACCGGGGTCCTCGTCGGGCCGGTCTCCTTCCACCGCCTGCTGACCGGCAAGCGTCTCAAGCCGCAGACGGTGGCCTGGGCGTCCCGGCTGACCATGCTGGGCCTGGTGCTGCTGCTGTGCACGATGGCGTCGGCGCTTCTGCTCATCCTGCGTGTCGTGGTCGACGACGCGCACGCCGCCTGGCTCGTCGTCGGCATGGTGGTCTGGTTCGTCGTGTGCTGGTTCGTCCTGCCCGTCTGGACGCGCATGAAGGAACGGCCCAAGGGCTGACACGAATTCAGCCGTCTTCCTCCACAGGGTTTTCGGGCGCGTGCGATTCTCCGGTGCCCCGGCTGTACTCTGCGCCCACACGCCGGCAGTGGAGGCGTGTCACCCATGGAGGAACAGTGACAGAAATCAGCAGAACGCGGTGGCGTTCCGGGGCTCTCATAGCCGCCGCCGCGGTCGGCGCGCTCGGGGTCGGGCTCGCTGCCGCCCCCGCGGTCGCCCACACCCCCACGTGGTCGGTGACCTGCGACGAGGTCAGCCTCGAACTGACCAACTACGGCCACAACGCCCGGAACACGGTGACCGTCACGGTCGACGGCAAGGACCTGCTGCCGACCGAGACGTTCACGAACGACTTCAGCAGGACGCTGAAGCTCCCCGAGCACGACAAGGAAGTCTCCGTCCGCCTCGTCATCACGGCGAGCGACGGCGACCAGTACGGGCGCGACGAGACGAAGACGGCGCCCGTGTGCGAGGACGAGTCCCCCACCCCCACCCCCACCCCGACGCCTCCTTCGCCGACGCCGAGCGACACGCCCAGTGAGACGCCGAGCACCTCGGCGCCCGCCACGCCGGCGCCCGCGCCGAGCACCTCCTCGCCCGGCCTGGCCGAGACCGGTTCGTCGAGCTCGACGCCGCTGATTGCGGCGGCGGCCGCCGTGGTCATCGCGGCCGGCGGTGGCATCACGTGGGCGGCGCGCAGGCGCCGCGGCGTCCAGGACTGACGCACCGCGACCCGCAGGGGCTGCCGGGCCGGCAACGGCCCGGCAGCCCCCGCTCTTTCCCCGGACGGACGACCGCCTGCCCCCACGGGCGCGCCTCGCCGCCCTCGCTCGCGTAACCACTCCCGCCGTCGACGCACACCCGGGGCGAACTCACCTATGAACAGGCGGCGTTGACGGGCCACCGTCCGCGCCGACTCCCTCGCCGTCGTCCACCGGCCCGCCACGGCGCTGTTCCGGACAGGGCGACAACCGACCCCCAACCGGTGCAACGCCTCGCGCCGCATCGCGTGGTGACGACCCGTCGGCGTGCCCGTCGGGGCGAAGGCGCCCCGGTGAAGGCCCGCTCCGCCGCCTCGTCGACGATCACGACAGCCACCGTTCTCCCGCGCGTTGCCCGCACACTCTGGTGCGCACGCCCGCGCGCCGCGATGCTGTGCGCCGACAGCGCTTACTACGAGCTCAACCAGCCTGACTCCGGGAGAAGTTGTGGGCCTTGGCAGAGCAAGACACACCGTCGTGCTCCTCGCGACGCTGTCCGCACTGGTGGCCGGGGCGAGCGTCCCCGCCGCCGCCGACCCGACACCTGACCCGCCGCCCCGCGAGACTGCCGAGATACTGCGGCCCATCGCCCCGCCGCCCGCCAGCAACCCCGGCGGAACGCATGCCGCGGTGGCCGACGAGGACGGCATCGAGACCGCCCGCAGCCGGCGGCCGGTCGCGCCCGGCGTCGAACTCACCTCCTACGACCGGCTCGGGGCGGCCAAGTGGCTGCGCGTCGACGAACTCTCCGTCGACCTCGGCGGCGCCGACGTCCGGGCCGACTACCTCTCCTCCGGCAAGGTCGCGGACCGCAACAGCGTCTCCGATCTCGCCGCGCGGCACGACCCCGGCCCGGGCAGGCGCACCGTCGCCGCCATCAACGCCGACTTCTTCGACATCAACCAGACCGGCGCGCCCCAGGGCGCCGGCATCCGCGACGGGCAGCTCACCCACTCGCCCGCACCGGGCGCGCACCGTGCCGTCGGCATCGGGCCCGGGGGCGCGGGACGGGTCCTCCAGCTGTACTTCGACGGCACCCTGACCGTCCCCGGCGGCGCCCACCCCCTCGGCGCCTACAACGCCGCCAACGTCCCGGCAGGCGGCATCGGCGCGTACACCGCCGCCTGGGGCGAGGCGGACCGGGCCCTCACCGTCGACGCCGCGACCCCCGTCGCCGAGGCCGTCGTCCGCGAGGGCAAGGTCGTCGCTGTGCACGACCGGCCCGGCAGCGGGCCCGTCCCCGACGACACCACCGTCCTCGTCGGCCGCGAGGCAGGGGCCGCCGTACTCGCGGCGCTGCGGCCCGGCGACCCGGTGTCGGTGGCATACCGGCCACGCACCGACAGCGGACCCGTACCGCGCACGGCCGTCGGAGGCCGCGAACTCCTCGTCGTCGACGGCGTACCCCAGAACCACGACGGCGCGGGCAACAACGCCACCGCGCCCCGTACCGCCGTCGGGTTCTCGCGGGACGGCCGGTCGATGCACGTCGTCACCGTCGACGGGCGGCAGGCCGACAGCGGCGGCGTCACCCTCACCGAACTCGGCCTGATGATGAAGAAGGCCGGCGCGCACAACGCCCTCAACCTCGACGGCGGCGGCTCCTCCACCCTCGTCGCCCGCGAACCCGGCAGCGACGCCCTCCAGGTGGAGAACAGCCCCTCCGACGGCAGCGAACGCGACGTCCCCAACGGACTCGCCCTCACCGCCCCCGACGGCAGCGGAAAGCTGCGAGGCTACTGGGTGGAGACCGCGATGCCCGCGGCCGGCGCTCCCACCGCCGACCCCGTCAAGGGCGGTCACCCGGAGCGGGTGTTCCCCGGCCTGACCCGCCGCCTCGCCGCCGCCGGGTACGACGAGACGTACGGACCCGCCGCCGGCACGCCCCACTGGCTCTCGGTCGACGCGTCCGTCGGGCGCGTCGACGACCAGGGCGTCTTCCACGCCCGTGACAGCGGCGACACCGAGATCCGCGCCGCACGCGCGGGCATCCACGGCAGCATCCGCCTGACCGTCCTCGACGATCTGGCACGCATCGAACCGACCGTCCGGCGTGTCGGACTCGCCGACGCCTCCGCCACCGGCACGTTCGGCATCGTCGGGTACGACGCCCAGGGCAACAGCGCCCCCGTCGAACCGGACGACGTCCGACTCGACTACGACCGCGAACGGTTCACCGTCCGCGCCGAGCGCAGCGGCTCCTTCACCGTCAGTTCCCGTACGGGCGGCGACGCCGCGGGGCGGATCACCGCGACCGCAGGCGGCGTCACCACCGTGCTCGCGGTGAGCGTCGGCCTCGCCGAGCAGGCCGTCAGCTCCTTCGACGACGCCGCGCAATGGAAGTTCAGCCACGCCCGTGCGGGCGGCTCCCTCGCCCCCACGCCCGACGGGCACAGCGGAACCGGACTGGAGATCCGCTACGACTTCACCCGGTCGACCGCGACGCGCGCCGCCTACGCCGCCCCGCCGCAGCCGATCGCCGTCCCCGGGCAGCCGCAGACCTTCACGCTCTGGATCAAGGGCGACGGCAACGGTGCATGGCCGACCCTGCATGTGAAGGACGCCGCCGGGTCCGACCAGCTGCTGCGCGGCCCCTACGTCACCTGGACCGGCTGGCGGCAGGTCACCTTCGCCGTGCCGCCCGGCGCCGCCACGCCGTTGTCCGTGTACCGCTTCTATCTCGCCGAGACCGCCGCGAACCGGCAGTACACCGGCCGGATCGTGATCGACGGACTCGACGCCCAGGTACCGCCCGGCGTGGACCTGCCCGACCCGCCGCGCGTCGCCGACCCTCTCGTCGACTCGGCGGCCGTGACCGGCGCACGGGACTGGCGCTTCGCCGTCATGTCGGACGCGCAGTTCGTCGCCCGGGACCCCGACAGCCCCATCGTCGGCCAGGCACGCAGGACGCTCAGGGAGATCAGGGCCGCCCGTCCCGACTTCCTCGTCGTCAACGGCGACCTCGTGGACGAGGGCTCCCCGGCCGACCTCGCCTTCGCACGCCGCGTGCTGACCGAGGAACTCGGGGACGCCCTGCCCTGGTACTACGTACCGGGCAACCACGAGGTGATGGGCGGGAGGATCGACAACTTCGTGACCGAATTCGGCCCCGCGCACCGGGTGTTCGACCACCGCGGCACGCGCTTCGTCACGCTCGACACCTCCAGTCTGAGCCTGCGCGGCGGCGGCCTCGCCCAGATCAAGGCACTGCGCGCCCAGCTCGACGCCGCGGCCGCCGACCCCGGCATCGGGTCGGTCATGGTCATCGAGCACGTGCCGCCGCGGGACCCGACCGTCCAGAAGGGCAGCCAGCTCGGCGATCGCAAGGAGGCCGCGCTGGTCGAGGACTGGCTCGCCCGGTTCCGGCGTACGACCGGCAAGGGGGCCGGACTGATCGGCAGCCACGTCGGGGTCTTCCACGCCGCGCACGTCGACGGCGTTCCCTACCTGGTCAACGGCAACTCCGGAAAGGCCCCTGCCGGTCCGGTGGACGAGGGCGGCTTCACCGGCTGGTCCCTCGTCGGTGTCGACGAGGTCTCCCGAGCCGACCAGGCTGCGGGCCGCCGCGCCCCGTGGGGCCCGCGCCCCGACTGGGTCTCGGTCCAGACGCGGGCCCACGCGGACGCGGTGACGCTCGACGCGCCCGCCGTGCTGCAGCCCGGGGAGAGCGGCGACGCGCGGGCGACGGTGCAGCAGGGCGCGCGCCGCGTACCGGCGGCGTGGCCGATGAGCGTGGACTGGTCCGGCTCGCCGAACCTGCACATCGGCCGCACGCAGGACGCCCGGCCCCGGCACGCGGCGTCGTTCGACCCGTCGACGGGCCGGCTCACGGCGCTGCGCCAGGGCAGCGTCACGCTGGCGGTGACGGTGAACGGCGTGACGCACACGGTCCCGGTCACGGTGACGACCGCGGCGGAATCCCGCCACCGCGACGCGGCGTGACGCCCGGCCCGCCCGGGGCCGACAGGGCCCCGGGCGGGCCCAGGCTGCAGGGGGTGGGGGCGGGTTCACCGTCGAGACCGCCCCAGCCATGGGTGGCTCCTCCGTCTTCTAGGGCTCCGCCTCAAGTCACCGCACAACCGGCAGTTGTGACAGCACGTCAGCCGGCTCGCCCCCTCGGCGGTGACCGGCGTGCTGCGCCTGGCAGCGGCCGGCGTCGGGTCACCACTGGGCGATGAGCGGCGTGTCCGGTTCGTGCTGCCGCCAGGCTTCGGTGAGGCGGACGAGGCGGGTGCGGGCGGCGATGCCGCGCACGGTTGCGATCTTGCCGTCGGTGATGTCGAACGTCACGGCGCCGACGACCTGGTCGCCGATCACGAAGAGGATGGCGGGGGCGCCGTTGACGGGCGCGTAGTGGATGGCGGGCGTGCCGCCGGCAAGTCGCCGTTTCGCGGGTGTGGGTCTGAAGCCGGCCCGTGCGACGGCGGCGATGCGCTGCGGAGTGTCGAACTGCAGCAGCCTCTCTCTCAGGCCGGCGCCGTCGGAGATCGCGGTCGCGTCGTCGGTGAGCAGCGCCACCAGCCGTTCGGTGCGGCCCGAGGAGGCAGCGGCGAGGAATTCCTCGACGATCCTGCGGGCGGATGCCGGGTCGACTTCGCCGCCGCCGCGGTGGCCCGCGGCAGTGATGCGGCGCCGGGCCCGGTGAAGGTGCTGCTGGCTCGCGGACTCGGTGATGTCGAGGATCTCGGCGATCTCGGCGTGGCTGTAGGAGAACGCTTCGCGCAGGACGTAGACGGCCCGCTCGAGGGGGGAGAGGCGCTCCATGAGAGTCAGCACGGCGAGGGAGACCGATTCGCGCTGCTCGAAAGTGTCGGCCGGGCCGAGCATCGGGTCGCCGTCGAGGAGCGGTTCGGGCAGCCAGGCGCCGGCGGTGCGTTCGCGGCGGGCCTGTGCCGAGCGGAGCCGGTCGAGGCACAGGTTGGTGACGACCTTGGTCAGCCATGCTTCCGGCACCTTGATCCGCTGCCGGTCCGCGGCCTGCCAGTGCAGGAACGCGTCCTGTACGGCGTCCTCGGCGTCGGTGGCGGAGCCCAACAGCCGGTACGCCAGCGAGGCCAGCCGGTTCCGGCTGGCCTCGAACCGACTGGTGTCGAAGCGATCAGTGGCGGTGCTGTCCACGCGAATCACCCTAGGCGGCTACGAGGCGGCTACGCGACCGCCTTCTCGGCGGACGTGTCCGGCGCGGCGGCCAGGCGGTGCTTGCGCTTGGGCAGCCCGAAGGTCGGGTGGGAGCTGGCCCACAGCGACATCCTGAGGATGCCCGCCTTGATCCGCGCGGCCTTCCGGCCGCCCACGTACTTCGGCCTTGCGTGCGCTTCGTCGTCGACCATCTGCAGGATCCCGTCCCGCCGCCCGAGGCTGATGTGGTTGCCCAGGTACTCCAGCTTGGTGTTCGCGACCTTGCGGCCGGTCAGGCGTCCCACGATCGCGGCCGTGGCCTGCATGCCGGTGTAGCCGGCCGAAGCGCAGGACATCGGCAGCGGCCGGCCGTTGTCGCCGATGGCGTAGGCGCTGTCGCCGGCGGCATAGACGTTCGGGTGCGAGACCGACCGCATGGTGCGATCGACGACGATCCGACCGTTCTCGGTGACCTCCAGCCCGCCGGCGGCGGCGATCGGGCTGACCGCGAACCCGGCCGTCCACACGGTTGCGTCGGACGCCAGGGCGGTGCCGTCGGCGCACAGCACCCGCGTCGCTTCGACGGCTTCGACGCTGGTGTGCTCCAAGGCGGTGATGCCCAGCCGGTCGCAGGCCTGGCGCAGGTGGCTGCGGGCTCCTGCGGAGAGCTGGGCGCCCAACTCGCCGCGGGCGACCAGCGTCACCGACAGGCCGGGCCGGGACTCGGCGATCTCGGTGGCGGTTTCGATGCCGGTCAACCCGTCGCCGACGACCAGCACACTCCCGCCTTCGTCCCGCCTGCTCAGGCTGTCCAGGCGCTCGCGCAGGCGCAGCGCGGAGGGCCGGCCGGTGACGTCGAAGGCGTGCTCGGCCACCCCGGGGACGCCGTGGTCGGCGACGTGGCTGCCGAGCGCGTAGAGAAGCGTGTCGTAGCCGAGCTCGCCGCCGCCGTCGGCGTCGGCCACGGCGACGACCTGGCGCTCGGGGTCGACGGCGGTGACACGGGCCAGGCGCAGCCGTATCCCCGTGCCCGCGAAGACGTCGGCGAGCTGTGGAGTCTCGATCTCCTGGCCGGCCGCGAGCTGGTGCAGCCGCAGCCGCTGGACGAAGTCCGGCTCGGCGTTGACCACGGTGATCTCGATGTCCGCCGGGGACAGCCGGCGGTCCAGGGTCCCGGCCACGTAGGCCCCGGCGTAGCCGGCGCCGAGGACGACGATGCGGTGCTTCATGTGATGCTCCTGTCGGTTCGCTTGCTGCTGCCGGTGACTTGAGCGGAACAGCGCCCCGATTGCTGACAGGAACCGCATGTGGCATGGGTCACATAGCGGCAGGAGCGCGCTCGACGCTGCCCAGTCGCCGCGCACCGGCGTCCAGCACGCCACCACGTCCTCGGACGACCACTCCCGGCGCATGCCAACTCCCACCCCTCCGCCGACGATCCGTCCGGCCTGACGAAGGGGCGACCCCGGAGCAACGGGCCGTCAGGAGCCGTGGTGGCTGCTGTGCGCCGTGGGTCACGGACAGGAGGCCGTTACGGGAAGGGGCGAGGGGAAAGCGCCCCGCCCCACCCCGTCGTGCGGGACGCCCCCGCCGCGACCCCGCCCGGCCGCGTCAGCGCGCGAGCCCGAGGCCCTCGACCGCCGGTGGGGCGAAATGGCGTTCCACCTCCGACCGCGTCACCCCGCTCAGCTCCGGCGGGGACCAGCGCGGGCAGCGGTCCTTGTCGACGACCTGTGCCCGGATGCCCTCCACCAGGTCGGGCGAGGACAGGGCCGCGCACGAGACACGGAACTCCTGCTCCAGCACCGGCTCCAGCTCGCCCAGCACCCGCGCCCGGCGGATCGACTCCAGCGTCACCTTCAGGGACCGCGGCGAGCGGCCGAGGATCGTCTCGGCGGTCTCCTTCGCCTCGCTCTCCCCGGACGCGAGGAGGCGATCGACGATGTCCTCCACCGTGTCCGCCGCGTAGCAGTGGTCGATCCACGCGCGCGCCCCGGCGAGCCGGCCGGCCGGGGCGGGCTCCGCGTACCGCCGCACCGCCGCGGTCACGTCCTCGGACGCGACCGCCGCCGCGAGGTCCGCCAGCCGGGCGGACGGGACGAAGTGGTCGACGAGACCGAGCAGGAGCGCGTCGCCCGCGCCGACCGCCTCTCCGGTGAGAGCCAGGTGCGTGCCCAGTTCGCCCGGCGCCCGCGCCAGCAGGTGGGTGCCGCCCACGTCGGGGACGAAGCCGATGCCCGTCTCCGGCATCGCGATCCTGGAGCGCTCGGTGACGACGCGGACGCTGCCGTGGGCCGACACCCCGACGCCGCCGCCCATCACGATGCCGTCCATGAGGGCCACGTACGGCTTGGGGAAGCGGGCGATACGGGCGTTGAGCCGGTACTCGTCGCGCCAGAAGCCGACCGACGCCCGGCCGCCCGCTCGCGCGTCGTCGTGGATGGCGCGGATGTCGCCGCCCGCGCACAGTCCCCGTTCGCCGGCTCCGGAGACCACCACGGTCGCGACGGCGTCGTCGCTCTCCCAGCCGGCGAGCGCGGCGTCGATCGTGCGGACCATGGGGTGGGTCAGGGCGTTGATCGCGCGCGGGCGGTTCAGCGTGATGTACGCGGCACGGCCCTCGGTGCGCAGCAGTACGGGGGCGTCGTGCTCTTCGGGGGCCATCCGGTCGTCCTTCCAGGGCGGAACGTGTGCGGCGCTGCGGGCGTCCCGCCCATCCTCGCTCACCCGCCGGCCCGCTCCGCACGACCCCTTCCCCTTCAGTCCGACCGGTCGGTATGTTGCCTCTGGGCTGGGCACGGCGGCCCTCCCGCGACAGGATCCAGGCGACGGAGGTTTCCCATGGCGGTTCGCGGCGACGACGGCGCACTCGGGGACGACGCATCCCGGGTCGAGGGCCACTGCGACGAGCGCTTCGCGGCCGTGCGCGCCGCCTTCGAGGACAACTTCCGTGAACGCGGCGAGCTGGGCGCCGCCGTGACCGTGCTGGTCGGCGGTGAGACGGTCGTCGACCTGTGGGGCGGCTGGGCGGACCCCGCCCGCACCAGGCCCTGGGAGCGCGACACGCTGGTCAACGTGTGGTCGACCACCAAGGGCCCGACGGCCCTGTGCGCGCATCTGCTCGCCGACCGGGGGCAGCTCGACCTGGACGCGCCGGTGGCCTCGTACTGGCCGGAGTTCGCCGCGGCGGGCAAGGAGAAGGTGCTCGTGCGCCACCTGCTGTCCCATCGGGCCGGGCTCGCGGGCTTTCGCGCGCCGCACTCGCTCGACGAGCTGTGCGACTGGGAGCTGACCTGTGACCGGCTGGCCGCGACCGAGCCCTGGTGGGAGCCGGGCACCCGTTCCGGCTACCACGCGCTGACGTACGGCCATCTGGTCGGCGAGGTCGTCCGGCGGATCACGGGAGTGCTGCCGGGTGACTTCCTCCGCCAGGAGATCACCGGGCCGCTCGGCATCGACTTCACCCTCGGGGTGCCCGGGGAGGAGACCGGCCGCGTCGCGGAACTGGAGCATCCGCGCGTCCCGCCCACGGCGGAACAGGCCGCGGTCTTCCAGCAGCTGTCGCCGCTCGCGCTCGCCGCCCTGCTCAACCCCGTGGTCGGCGCGGACGGGGCCAACTCGCCGCAGTGGCGCGCCGCCCAGGTGCCCGCGGCCAACGGACACGCAACCGCACGCGCCGTCGCCGCGCTGTACGGGATCTTCGCCGGGCGCGGAGTGCTCGGCGGCCACCGGGTGCTGAGCGCGGAGGCCGCGGAACGGGTCCGCGAGGGGCAGGGAAGCTGCCGCGACCTGGTGCTCGGTCCGGGATTCGCGCACGACACGGAGGTCGGGCTCGGCCTGTGGCTGAGCGGCGCCAACGGCTCGTACGGGCCCAACCCCCGCGCGTTCGGCCACGACGGCTTCGGCGGCTCGTGCGGCCTCGCCGACCCCGAGGCCGGACTCAGCCTCGGGTACGTCATGAACCGCATGGGCCCGCGCGTCGCCGACGACCCGCGCAAGATGGCGCTCGTCGACGCGGTGTACCGCTCGCTGTAGGCCGCGCACGGCCCTTCCGGATTCCTGCAACACGTTCTACTGTGTGCGCGCCGCCGCGCAAGGGACGACCGCGAGACGCCTGGAGGGGCCGTGCACCTTCGCTACACCCCGCAGCAACAGCAGTTGCGCGCCGAACTGCGCACCTACTTCGCCGAACTGGTCCCCGACCACGCCCACACCCTCCCCCGTGGCCCCCAGGGCACGGGAGGTGCCCCCACCGCCGATCCGGCCGCGCGCAAACGCTTCTACCGCGAGACGATCCGCCGCCTCGGCGCGGACGGCTGGCTCGGCGTGGGCTGGCCGAAGGAGTACGGCGGCCGCGGCCTGAGCCCGATGGAACAGTTCATCTTCTTCGACGAGGCGGCCCAGGCGGGCGTACCGCTGCCGCTGATGGCACTGAACACCGTCGGCCCGACGATCATGCAGTTCGGCAGCGACGAACAGAAGGCACGCTTCCTGCCGGGGATCCTCTCCGGCGAGATCGACTTCGCCATCGGCTACAGCGAACCCGAGGCGGGCACCGACCTCGCCTCCCTCAGGACCCGCGCGGTGCGCGAGGGCGACGAGGCCACCGGCCACTACACGGTGAACGGCCAGAAGATCTGGACCACGAACGGCGACACCGCCGACTGGGTGTGGCTCGCCGTGCGCACCGACCCCGAGGCCCCGCCCCACAAGGGCATCACCATGCTCCTCGTTCCGACGTCCGACCCCGGCTACTCGTGCACGCTGATCAACACCCTTGCCTCCCACGACACCACCGCCAGTTACTACGAGAACGTCCGTGTCCCCGTCTCCCACCGCGTCGGCGAGGAGAACAAGGGCTGGCGGCTGATCACCAATCAGCTCAACCACGAACGCGTCACCCTCGCCGCGCACGGGACCACGGCCATCCGCGCCCTGCACGACGTCCAGCGCTGGGCCGCGGACACCAAGCTCGCCGACGGCCGCCGCGTCATCGACCTGGGCTGGGTGCGGGGCCGGCTCGCCCGTACCCACACCCGCCTCGACGCCATGAAACTGCTCAACTGGCAGATGGTGAACGCCGTCCAGGACGGCACCCTCACCCCGCAGGACGCCTCCGCCGTCAAGGTCTACGGCTCCGAGGCCCGGCGCGACGCCTACGCCTGGCTGATGGAGGTCGTGGGAGCCGCCGGCCCCCTCAAGGAGGGCTCCGCGGGAGCCGTCCTGCACGGCGAACTCGAACGCGGCTACCGCTCCGCGGTCATCTTCACCTTCGGCGGCGGCAACAACGAGATCCAGCGCGAGATCATCTCCTGGATCGGACTGGGGATGCCGCGGGTACGCCGCTGAAAGGCATGACAGCCGGCGCCGGCCACGATCGCGTCGTAGCCGCTCAGACCTGTTCCGCCTCCGCCGTGCCGGTGGCCTCGCGGGTGATCCGGTCGAACTGTGCTCCCATGGCCTCTGCCAGCGCCTGTGCGGCGGAAAGGGGGCGGACCATCACCGTGAAGTCGTCGATGAGTCCCTGCTCGTCGAGGTGCAGGAAGTCGCAGCCGGTGATCTCCCGGTCGCCGACCTTGGCCCGGAAGACCAGGGCATGGTCGCGTCCGCCCTGACCGGTGATCTCCCGCACGTAGTGGAAGTCGGTGAACACGCGGGACACCCCGCGCAGGACGGCTGCCGTGATCGCCTTTCCCGCGTAGGGCTTGAAGGCCACAGGGCTGGTGAAGACGACCTCCTCGGCGAGGAGCGCCTCGATCGCGGCGTGGTCGTTCGCCTCGACGGCTCGGCGGAATGACTTCATGGTCGCCTCCACGAATAGTCAACAAAGTGAGTAGGTGCGAGGAGGCTAGTGGTCGCACGCGTGGCGCGTCCAGGCTTGAGTACTCACTTTTTTGATTACTCACGCGTGCTGCTAGCGTCAGGCCATGGCACTGCGCAACGCCGTTCTCGCGGCCCTGCTGGAAGGCGAAGCGTCCGGCTACGACCTGGCCAAGGGCTTCGACGCGACCGTGGCCAATTTCTGGGCCACCACCCCGCAGCAGCTCTACCGCGAGCTGGAACGCATGGAGACCGAGGGCCTGATCGCCGCCCGTGTGGTGGTTCAGGAGCGACGCCCCAACAAGCGGGTGTACTCGCTCACCGAGGCGGGCCGGGTGGCCCTCAGACGGTTCACCTCCCAGGTCCCGAAGCCCAGCGCGATCCGTGACGAACTCCTTGTCCAGGTCCAGGCCGTCGACGACGGCGACCTCGAAGCCGTGCACGCATCCGTCGGCGACCTGCTCGACCGGTCGCGAGGCAAGCTCGCCCGCTACGAGCGCCTCCGTGACCGGCTGCTCCGTGGCGCGGACGAGACCGATCACCTCACGCATGCCGAGCGCGTGGGGCCTTACCTCACCCTGTTGCGCGGCATGGCCTTCGAGCGCGAGAACATCCGCTGGGCCGAGGAGGTGCTCGATGTGCTCGCGAGACGATCGGGCGGTTCCGCCTCACGGGAGTGAGGCGGAACGACGACTCGAGCCCGCATCGCGCCCCACCCCGTACAAACTCCGCAGACAGGCCGCCATACTGGACGGGCCGGGGAGGGCGCAGGACAGCGACGGGGGCGACAGCACGAGATGGCGGAAACCAGGCTGATCCACGGCCGGTACCGACTGCTCGATCTCATCGGGCGCGGCGGCATGGGCGAGGTGTGGCGGGCCCGTGACGAGTCGCTCGGCAGGCGGGTGGCGGTCAAGTGCCTGAAACCGATGGGCACCCACCACGACCAGTCCTTCTCCGACGTCCTGCGGGAGCGGTTCCGCCGCGAGGCCCGGGTCGCGGCCGCGCTCCAGCACCGCGGCGTGACCGTCGTCCACGACTTCGGCGAACACGACGGCGTCCTCTACCTCGTGATGGAGCTCCTGGAGGGCCGCAACCTCAGCCAGCTGATGGAGGACAACAAGCAGCAGCCGCTGCCCGTCGGCGACGTCATCGACATCGCCGACCAGATCGCCGACGCCCTCGCCTACACCCACGACCAGGGCATCGTGCACCGCGACCTCAAGCCCGCCAACATCATGCGGCTGAGCGGCGGAGCGGTGAAGATCTGCGACTTCGGCATCGCGCGCCTGGGGGAGGACATCGGTTTCACCGCCAAGCTGACCGGCACCGGCATCGCCATGGGCACGCCGCACTACATGTCGCCGGAGCAGATCGGCGGCAGCGCCGTGGACCACCGCAGCGACCTGTACTCGCTCGGCTGTGTCCTGTACGAACTGGCCACCGGCGCGCCGCCGTTCGACCTCGAAGACACCTGGTCGATCCTCGTCGGCCACCGGGACACCGCGCCGAGACCGCTGCGCGAGGTACGGGAGGAGGTCCCCGGCTTCCTGGAGCGGATCGTGCTCGACCTGCTCGCCAAGACGCCCGAGGAAAGGCCCCGGGACGCGGGCGACCTGCGCCGCCGCATCGGCGCCGCCCGCCGCCCGGGTGACGGCGGCCCCCCGGCCGTCCCGGTCCCGCGCCTGCCGGAGGCGTCCGCAGGCGGCGAGCCCTCGCTGCCCGACTGGACAAGGGGTATGACGACCGGTCACAAAGCCGTGGGCACGACCGCCGTGCGGCCGCCCCTGCCCGACCACACCGCCGCGCTGACCGGGGCCTGGACCAACCCGCCCGCGATCCCCCGTGTGCCCGCGCAGGCCGGCCCGCCCTCCGTCACCTTCCACGGCGGCGGCGAGCGCCCCACTCCGCAGCCCGAACTCCTCGCCGTCCTCGCCAGCCGCCACAGCGCGGGCCTGAGCCTCGGCCGGCTCGGCCGCTGGGACGAGGCCGGCGAGGTGCACCGCGCGGTCGCCGAGGAACGGGCCGCGCTGCTCGGCCCGGACCATCCCGACGCCCTCGCCAGCCGGTACGAGATCGCCTTCACCCTCAGCAGGACCGGCCGGGCGGCCGAGGCGCTGACCGAGTTCGCGTACGTCGGCGAGGGCCGGGAGCGCGCACTCGGCCCGGACCACCCCGACACGCTCGCCGCCCGTCAGGAGACCGCGTACGTGCTGGGCCGGCTCGGCCGGTACGCGCAGGCGCGCGACGTGTACGAGGCGGTCCTCGCCTCCCGCGAGCGGACCATGGGCCCCGACCACCCCGACACCCTGCGCTGCCGGCACAACCTGGCGTTCAATCTGAGCCGCCTCGGCCTGATCGAGGAGGCGTACCGCATGGCCGACGACGTGGCGACGGCGCGCGCCCGCGTCCTCGGGGCCGGTCACCCCGACACGCTCGTCACCCGCTACGAGGTCGCCCATGCGCTCGGCCGGCTCGGCCGCTGGGCCGAGGCGCTCGCCACCTACCGGGACGTCGCCGCCGCCCGTGCGCAGGCGCTCGGTCCCGACCACCCGGACACGCTCGCCGCGCGCTACGAGGCCGGTATAAGCCTCGGCCGCCTCGGGCGCAGCGCCGAAGCCCTGGACCTGTTCCGGGCGCTCGTCGACGACCGCACCCGGGCCCAGGGCCCCACCGACCCCGAGACGCTGCGCGCCCGGCACACCCTCGGGGTCAACCTGGGCCGCCTCGCCCGCTGGCCGGAGGCGCTGGGGGAGGCGCGCGAGGTGTGCGCGCTGCGCGAGCGGGTCCTCGGCGCGGACCACCCCGACACGCTCGTCAGCCGCCGCGAGGTGGCCGTCGCCCTCGGCTGGCTGGGCCGCTGGCACGACGCGTACGCCGTCTACCGGCACGTCGCCGAAGCGCGCGAGCGGGTCCTCGGCCCCGGCCATCCCGACGCCCTGGCCAGCCGCAACGACGAGGCGCACTGCCTCGAACAGCTCGGCCGCCACGCGGAGGCCGTGGAGGTGTACCGGCGGGTCGCGGCGCTCCGGCAGCAGCGGAGCGGCGCACCCGGAGGCTGACCTGGGCGTCGTCACAGGATCATGCCGACAGCAGGGGGCGCGCCGGGGGCCGGGAGGGGTTAGGGTCCGGCCATGCCCGCACACGCCTCGTACGACGCCGTCATCGTCGGCGGCGGCCACAACGGCCTGGTCGCCGCCGCCTACCTCGCCCGCGCCGGACGCTCGGTCCTGCTGCTGGAACGCAGCGGGACCACCGGAGGAGCGGCCGTCTCGACCCGTCCCTTCCCGGGCGTCGACGCGCGCCTGTCCCGGTTCTCGTACCTCGTCTCGCTGCTGCCCGACAAGATCGTCCGCGATCTCGAACTGGACTTCGCCGTCCGCAAGCGCACCGTGTCCTCGTACACCCCACGCGGCAGCGGCGGACTGCTGGTCGGCGGGCCCGGAACGGCGCAGTCGTTCGCCGGCACCACCCGCGGCGAGCGGGAGTACGCGGCCTGGCAGGAGTTCTACGGCCTCACGCGCGAGGTCGCCGGGCGCGTGTTCCCGACGCTCACCGAGCCGCTTCCCTCACGGCAGGAACTGCGCGAGCGCGTCGGCGACGAGACCGCGTGGCGGATGCTGTTCGAGGAGCCGATCGGCGTCGCGATCGAGAAGCGGTTCGCCGACGACCTCGTCCGGGGCGTGGTGCTCACGGACGCGCTGATCGGCACGTTCGCCGACGCCCACGACCCGTCCCTGCCGCAGAACCGCTGCTTCCTGTACCACGTGATCGGCGGCGGCACGGGCGACTGGGACGTGCCCGTCGGTGGCATGGGGGCGCTGACCGACGCGCTGGCCGCCGCGGCCCGCGCGGCCGGCGCGGAGATCGCCGTCGCGCACGAGGTCACCGGTGTCGAGACGGACGGCGCACGGGCGGAGGTCACCTTCCGCACCCCCGACGCGGAAGGGACGGTCGCCGCCCGGCACGTACTGGTGAACGCCTCCCCGCAAGAACTCGCCGCCCTGCTCGGCGAGGAACCGCCGGCAGCCCCGGAGGGCGCCCAGCTGAAGGTGAACATGCTGCTGCGCCGGCTGCCGCGGCTGCGCGACCGCGGCGTGGACCCGAAGGACGCGTTCGCCGGGACCTTCCATGTCTCCGAGGGCTACGAGCAGTTGGCGACGGCCTACCGGGAGGCGGCGGCGGGCCGGCTGCCCAGTGCCCCTCCCTCCGAGATCTACTGCCATTCGCTGACCGACCCGTCGATCCTCGGACCGGAGCTGGTGGCCGAGGGCCACCAGACGCTGACCCTGTTCGGACTGCACACCCCGGCGCGGCTGTTCGCCGCCGACAACGACGCCGTGCGCGCCGAACTGCTGGCCGCCACGCTCGCCGAGCTCGACTCGTACCTGGAGGAGCCGATCTCCGACTGCCTCGCCCTCGACGCGAACGGCGAGCCGTGCATCGAGGCGAAGACCCCGCTCGACCTGGAGCACGAGCTGCGGCTGCCCGGCGGGCACATCTTCCACCGGGACCTGTCGTTCCCCTACGCGACGGACGAGACGGGACGCTGGGGTGTGGAGACGGCGCACGCCAACGTCCTGCTGTGCGGCGCGGGCGCGGTACGCGGCGGCGGGGTCAGCGGCGTGCCCGGCCACAACGCCGCGATGGCGGCACTGGGCCGGTGAAAGCCTGACGCCGGGTTCCGGGACGGAGCGCGGCCTGTTACCGGCCCGGGACGGTTCGCGGCCGGGATCTCGGTCCCGGGACGCCCGCCGCCCCGGGGATGGGCGCGCGCGGCCCGTCGCGATGCCGTCGCTCAGTCGCGGGACGGCGCCCAGCCGACCGCCTCGAGCCGCGCGGCGTCCGAGGGGCGCGCCTCGTCGAAGAGCGCGCGGCCGTGCTCGTCGTCCACGCGCATCGCGTCCACGTACACCCCGCGCCCGACGTAGAGACGGTCGGTGGTGTACCGCCAGCGCAGGCGCACCTCCGCGCCGCGCCACGCCGACAGGTCCGCCGACAACCGGTGCCAGACGCGCCCCGACCAGCCGGTCGCCGTGCCCGCGGGATGCTGCTGCTCCCCTTCGTCGGGGTGCGTGGTCGTGAACGGCACCGGCTGCCAGCTCGCCCCGCCGTCCGCCGACGCCTCCAGGAACACCCGGTCCGCGCCGGGCTCGGTGTCCCACCACAGGAAGCAGCCGAGCCGTCCGGCCGCGGGCCCGAGCGGTGGCAGGGTGAGGGTGGCGGTCGTGGCGCCCGCCATGCCGCCGAACCAGGCGGTGCGCCCGTGCGCCGGACGTACGGCGACGGCGCGCGCGAGGTTGTTGGCGGCCGCCACGCGGGGCGCACTGCCCGAACGCCAACTGCGCACGGGGTGGACGGAGTTCCCGAGGACGACCAGGAACGAGTCGGTGGTCGGGTCGAGAACCAGGCTGGTGCCGGTGAATCCGGTGTGACCGGCGGTCCGGGGCGTGGCCATGGCGCCCATGTACCAGTGCTGGTGCAACTCGAAGCCGAGGCCGTGCTCGTCGCCGGGGAACGCCGTGTTGAAGTCGGTGAACATCAGCTCGACGGATTCCGGCGCGAGGATGCGGGAGCGGCCGTAGCCGCCGCCGTTGAGCAGGGTGCGGGCGAGGATCGCGAGATCCCACGCGCGGGAGAAGACACCGGCGTGGCCCGCGACACCGCCGAAGCTGTACGCGTTCTCGTCGTGGACCTCCCCCCACACCAGTCCGCGCTCCAGCCCCGACCAGGGCAGCCGGGCGTCCTCGGTCGCGGCGATCTGCGGCTTCCACTCGGCGGGCGGGTTGAAGCGGGTGCGGTCCATGCCGAGCGGAGCGGTGATCTCGTCGTGGAGCAGGGTGTCCAGAGTGTGACCGGTGATCTTCTCCAGGACGAGCTGGAGCGCGATCAGATTCAGGTCGGAGTAGAGGTATCGCGTGCCCGGGGCGTTCGCCGGGGCCTCGTTCCACAGCAGGCGCAGCCGACCCTCCTGCGTGGGCTCCTTGAAGAGCGGGATCCAGGCCCGCAGGCCGGAGGTGTGGGTGAGCACCTGCCGCACGGTGATGTCCTGCTTGCCCGCGCCGCCGAACTCGGGCACGTACGAGGCGACGGCCGACTCCAGTGCCAGGGCGCCGCGTTCGATCTGCTGCACGGCGAGGATCGAGGTGAACAGCTTGGAGACGGACGCCAGGTCGAAGACGGTGTCCTCGGCCATAGGGATCTGCTGGTCCGCGGGCAGCTCCACGGCCGTGTCGGTCACCTCGTCGTACGAGGAGTAGCGCAGCGCCTTCCCGATGGCCCGGTGCAGGGCGACCGTGCCGCCCCGCCCGGCGAGCAGCACCGCCCCGGCGTACCAGGGATGCTTGGGGGACGGGCGCAGGAACGACTCGGCGTCGGTGACGAGACGGTCGAGATGCGGGGCGAGCAGCCCGGCGCGATCCGGGGTGCCGCGCCGCAGTGTCGGCCGGTGGGCGGGCCCTCCGCCGCCACCGGAAGCGGGGCCCAGGGGCGCACCCGTGGCCGGCGCCGCGAAGGGGACGGATGCCAGGGTGAGCGCTCCCCCCAGCGCCAGCAGGCCGCTGCCCAGTCTCCTCCGGCTGATCGCCCTGCTCCCTCTGTCCGCTGCGTCCTCGGTCATACGGAATCCTTCCTGAAAGTATCTTTCGGATCTTCCGCGCCACGTGAAACTTTCTTGCCGGACGGGTGGAGTGTCAACCACCCCAAGGAATCTGACGATCCATCAGAAAATGTCTTCCCTCGTCCGGCGGCCTGCGGCATCCTGCGCCCATGGAGACGGAGCTGAGCAGACAACTGGGCATCGAGCACGCCATCTTCGGCTTCACACCGTTCCCCGCGGTGGCTGCCGCCATCTCCCGAGCGGGAGGCTTCGGCGTCCTCGGCGCCGTCCGTTACACGGCGCCCGACGACCTCGCACGCGACCTCGACTGGCTCCACGGCCACGCCGACGGCAAGCCGTACGGCCTCGACGTCGTCATGCCCGCCAGGAAAGTCGAGGGCGTGAGCGAGGCCGATGTGGAGGCGATGATCCCCGAAGCGCACCGGCAGTTCGTCCGCGACACCCTCGCCGAGCACGGCGTCCCCGAACTCGCCGAGGGCGAGAGGTCCGGCTGGCGCATCACCGGCTGGATGGAGGAGGTGGCCCGCCGTCAGCTCGACGTCGCCTTCGACCGCCCCGTCCGTCTGCTCGCGAACGCCCTCGGCTCCCCGCCCGCCGACGTCGTGGAACGCGCCCACGACCACGGCGTCCTCGTCGCCGCGCTCGCGGGCAGCGCCCGGCACGCCCGCCACCACGCCGAGGCGGGGATCGACGTCGTCGTCGCCCAGGGATACGAGGCAGGCGGACACACCGGCGAGATCGCCTCCATGGTGCTCACCCCCGAAGTCGCGGACGCCGTCGCTCCGTTGCCCGTGCTCGCCGCCGGCGGCATCGGCAGCGGCGAACAGATCGCCGCCGGTCTCGCGCTCGGCGCGCAGGGCGTGTGGCTCGGCTCGCTGTGGCTCACCACCACCGAAGCCCGGCTCGGTTCCCGGGCGCTGACGGCCAAACTGCTGGCCGCGGGCTCCGGCGACACCGTGCGCTCGCGCGCTCTGACCGGCAAGCCGGCCCGCCAGTTGCGCACCGCGTGGACCGACGCCTGGGACGACCCGGCCGGTCCCGGCCCGTTGCCCATGCCGTTGCAGGGCCTCCTCGTCGCCGAGGCCGTCTCCCGCATCCAGCGGTACGAGGTCGAGCCGCTGCTCGGCACGCCGGTCGGCCAGATCGTCGGCCGCATGAACGCCGAACGCCCCGTCCAGGAGGTCTTCGACGACCTCACCCGCGGCTTCGAGCGTGCCGTCGACCGCATCAACCGCATCGCAGGAAGGAACTGGTCATGACCCACCTCGCAGGCGGACCGGGCGGGACGCAGGAGCCGGGCCTCCCGGGCGCGCCCCACCACCCTGGCCCGCTCCGGACCCCGGGCGGCTTCTGGGCACAGGCCGCCGCCGACCCCGGCCGCACTGTCCTCACCTGCCCGGACGGCGAGCAGTGGGAGGCGGGACGGCTGCACGCCGCCGCCAACCGGCTCGTCCACGGACTGCGGGCGGCCGGGCTGCGGCGCGGCGACGCCTTCGCCGTGGTCCTGCCCAACGGGGCCGAACTGGTCACCGCGGCCCTCGCCGCGGCCCAGGCCGGGCTCTACCTCGTCCCCGTCAACCACCATCTGGTCGGCCCGGAGATCGCCTGGATCGTGTCCGACTCCGGTGCCGAAGTCCTCATCGCGCACGAACGCTTCGCCGACGCGGCGACGGCCGCCGCCGACGAGGCGAAGCTGCCCGCGGGCCGCCGCTACGCCGTGGGTGAGGTGGCCGGATTCCGCCCCTACGCCGACCTGCTCGACGGGCAGCCGGAGACCCCGCCCGCGGACCGCACGCTCGGCTGGGTCATGAACTACACCTCCGGCACGACGGGCCGCCCCCGGGGGATCCGCCGGCCGCTGCCCGGAAAGACGCCCGAGGAGACGCACCTCGGCGGGTTCCTCGGCATCTTCGGGATCAAGCCGTACGACGGGAACGTCCATCTCGTCTGCTCGCCGCTCTACCACACGGCCGTGCTGCAGTTCGCGACGGCGGCCCTGCACATCGGGCATCCGCTCGTCCTGATGGACAAGTGGGCACCCGAGGAGATGCTGCGGCTCATCGACGCCTGCCGCTGCACGCACACCCACATGGTGCCCACCCAGTTCCACCGGCTCCTCGCGCTGCCGGACGAGGTCAGGAAGCGCTACGACGTCTCCTCCATGCGACACGCCGTCCACGGCGCCGCCCCCTGCCCCGACCACATCAAACGAGCCATGATCGACTGGTGGGGGAACTGCGTCGAGGAGTACTACGCGGCGAGTGAGGGCGGCGGAGCCTTCGCGACAGCCGAGGACTGGCTGAGGAAGCCCGGCACCGTGGGAAGGGCGTGGCCCATCAGCGAGCTGGCCGTGCTCGACGACGACGGGAGGCACCTGCCGCCGGGGGAGGTCGGCACGGTCTACATGAAGATGACGACGGGGGGCTTCAGTTACCACAAGGACGAGGCGAAGACGGCGAGAAACCGCGTCGGCGATTTCTTCACCGTCGGCGATCTCGGGTACCTCGACGAGGACGGCTACCTCTTCCTGCGCGACCGCAAGATCGACATGATCATCTCCGGCGGGGTCAACATCTACCCGGCCGAGATCGAGTCGGTGCTGCTCACGCACCCGGCTGTGGCCGACGCCGCCGTGTTCGGCATCCCGCACGCGGACTGGGGCGAGGAGGTCAAGGCCGTCGTGGAAGCGGCGGACGGCCACGCCCCGGACGCGTCCCTCGCCGCGGACATCCTCGCCCACTGCGCGAGCGGACTGGCCGCCTACAAGCGCCCCAGGTCCGTCGACTTCGTGACGACGATGCCCCGCGACCCGAACGGCAAGCTCTACAAGCGCCGGCTCCGCGAGCCGTACTGGCGGGGCCACGACCGCCCGGTGTGACGAGCCCCGGGGCCTCGCGCGCCGCCGCGCCGCCGGCGCAGTCTGCGGTGCCCGTGCGGCTGTGCGTACCGCCGGTGCGGCTGTGCTGTCTCCGCCGCCGGTGCCCGTCTGTACCGCCGGTACTGCCCGTGCCGCCGGTGCAGCCTGCGGAGCGGCGTGGGCCGAGCGCCCCGCCCTTCGCCGTCGCCGTGGCCGCAGGCCCGCCCGCACGGGCCGATGCCTCCCCGCCCCGCACTGCCCAGCCGCGCGGGGCCCGTGGGCGCCCCAGCGGGTCGCGCCGCAGCGGGCGCGGCCGCGGATGCCGGCGTACCGCGCCGAGCGCGTCCGGTGCAGGCCCGGGCCGAGCGGCCTGCACCGAGCGGAGCGCGTGTCTGGGGAGCGGCGTGCCGCGCGGGCCCCGTCCGCTCCGCGCGAAGCGCGAGGATGCTCACCGCTGCACGGGGCACGTGCGGGCCCGAGGACGCGACCGCCGCGAAGCGTGAGCCCGAGCGGCACCCGGCCGGGTCGCGCGCAGCAGGCTCTGTGCGACCGCACGGTCTGTGCCGACCGGGCATCGGCGGGGCATGCGCCCCGGGGCGGCTGCGCGCACCGCATCGACCAGCGACGCCAAGGCGGTGTCGCCCACCATCGAGTCCGGCGTCGCGTCCGCCGGCCTGCCGCAGGCCGTCGTCGGCGTGGTCATCGCGCTGCTCGTCCTGCTGCCCGAGACGCTCGCCGCCGTACGGGCGGCCCGCCGCGACCGCGTCCAGACGAGCCTGAACCTGGCGCTCGGCTCCGCCGTGGCCAGCATCGGGCTGACCATCCCCGCCATCGCCCTCGCCACTGTCTGGCTCGAGGGACCGCTGCTGCTCGGCCTGAGCGCCACCCATATGGTGCTGCTCGCGCTCACCGTGGTCGTCGGCGCGCTGACCGTGGTGCCGGGCCGGGCGACGCTGCTGCAGGGCGAGGTGCACCTGGCGATCCTCGCCGCCTACGTGTTCCTCGCCGTCAGCCCGTAGGCCGCCGGGACACCGCGACGCCCCGGCGGCCAAGGCGGCTCACCCGCGCTCGCGCACCCGCACCACCTCCAGCTCGGGCGACCGCATGATGTCGCGCTCGCAGAAGCGTGACGTCACCCACCGCTCGTCCGTGAACAGCTCCGTCTGGTCCCGGTGGTGCGCGGAGAGCGGATTCGACGACTGCGAGTACGTCAGCAGCGTCCGCGCCACCGGGCAGCGCCCGCCGTCCCAGCCCACCGCCTGGACGTGGCTGGACCCGTGCACCACCTCGGAGTAACCGCCGGCCGCCGCGTTCCACCCGGCCTCGATCTTGTTCCACACGCCGAGCGCCTCCGTGCCGCCGTGGACCGGGAACCGCTTCCCGCCCCGTACGACGAACTGGTGCTGCCCGAGCGGCGCGTCCAGCGCCATGCCCGCCGCCCGCAGCTCGGCCACCGCGCCCGACAGCGCCTTCGCGAAAGGGGGGGCATCGGTGTTCAGCGTGTTCGGCGTCGCGACCGGGTCGGCCGCGGAGAACGGGACCTTCCACAGCTCGGGCGCCGGCACCGACGCGGTCAGCGCCCGCCAGAACCGGTCGAAGAGAAGCGCGCCCCGGCTGCCGGTGTCCGCCGCCCCGTTCCAGCGGTCGAGCACGTCGCACGCCTCAGACAGCGACAGGTCGGCCGACAGCCGTCGGCAGGCGCGCACGATGTCGTCGAGGGCGAGCGAGGCCGCGGGCACCCGGTTCGCGAACTGCTGCCGCTGGAGATCGGCCACCGTGAGCCCGCCCCGGCCGGCCATCGCGGCCACGTCCTCCACCGCGCCGCGCGTCCGCAGCGACCGAGGCGTCCCCACGTTCCCGAAGACCCGCTCGTAGCCGGTCAGCGGATGGTCCGCGTTGGCGAGCCAGGCGCTGTCGTTCGAGTTCTCGGCGTACGCCGCGTCCCGCAGCAGCGGCATCCGCGAGGGGCCGAAGACGCCCGGCTGCACCGCGCCCGCGTCCTTGCCCAGCCCGCACTCGCCCCGCGACCCGTCCAGCACGGCCAGACCCGACGCCGGATACGTCACCCGCCCGAGCGGGGTGGAACACCGCTGCGCCAGGTCGTCCGTGATGCGGGGGAGGACCTGGGACTGGGTGAACAGCGAATGTCCGGCCGAGTCGGCGGCGATCGTGTTCACCCACGGCAGGCCCTGCGTCCGCCGCAGGCCCTCGGCCATGTCGTCGGTCGAGCGGGCCCTGCCGAACGCGAGCGCGGTGTCGGAGCCGCGCAGATTCCGTGCGTTCGGGTCGTGGAGCGCGTACGCGGTCGTCCGCGACCACGGCAGCGGCACCGACGCCCCCAGCGACGTGAGGACCGGTCCGTACCGTGTCCAGTACTGCGTGCGGATGACCGGATCGCCGCTGCGGACAGGCACGGTGACCGTCCGTCTCGTCATCCGTTCCGGCTTCCCGTCCACCAGGTAGACGGTGGGGTCGGCCGGATCGAGGCTCAGCTGGTGCAGATTCAGCGGGACGCCCGTCGCGACGGTGTGGCTCCACGCCACCCTGTCGTTGAAGCCGATGTTGACGACCGACGTGCCGAGCAGCGACGCGCCCGAGACGTTCAGTTCGCCGGGGATCGTCTGCTGCGACTGCCAGAAGCGCCGGCCGCCCTGCCAGGGGTAGTGCGGGTTGCCGAGCAGCAGGCCCCGCCCGTTCGCGGTCACCTTTCCGCTGAAGGCGACCGCGTTGGAGCCCATGTCGGCGTTCTCGGCGGCGAAGAGCTCCCGGGCCGCCCCCGCCGTGTCCTCGGCGCCGGGCGCGGCCGATGCCAGGCCCGCCGTCCGGCCCGGCGGCTGCGCCGCCGTGATGCCCTCGATGCCGCGGCCCTGACCACCGAGCACCGCGACGGCGAAGCCGCGCCGGGCGACGTCCAGCGTGGTCACCGGACCCACCCAGTCCGCGTCGCGGCACGCGGGATCGGTGACGCGGTTCTGCTCCAGCCAGGCGTTGTAGCCGGCCGCCCAGCCGCGCATCAGCTCCTTCACCTCACGACTGGGCCCGGCCGGTGCCGGCGTGGCGAGCAGGTTCTCGACCGTGCCGGCGTCACGTACGCCGCGGAAGTACAGGTCGCTGGAGAGGTTCTTCGTCGCGGACGACAGCGAGCCGTCCGGTGCCGCGTCGGGGCCGAAGTGGCGCGAGCGTTCGCCGCGCACCGTGACGAAGCCGTCGGCGAGGACGCACACCTGGTCGGCGGCCTGCGCCCAGCCGGTGCCGAAGCCGAGGTCCGCGTAGTCCTTCGCCACGATGTGCGGGATGCCGTGCTCGGTGTAGCGGATGACGGCGGACAGACCGCCGCCCGAAGGGCGCCGGTCACGGTCGTCGGCCGCCGCAGGAGGCGGCAGCGCGGCCGCGGCGGTCAACAGGGCGACACCGGTCAGGGCGAGCCGTCCCATGCGGGTGCGGAAGAGCAAGGTCCCTCCCGACGGAGCTGCGGATCAAGCGGGTTGGTCCATGCAGTCAGTCCCCGGGGTAACTGTCAACCGGCCGGTCGGTATCCGCACTCTTGACGTACCGTCACCGGCCGCACACGATCGCGTCATGACAGGGGCACACAACAACACGGTCGACTCCCTCGTACGGCGCAGCGCCCGCCGCACCCCCGGCCGCACGGCCGTCCGCTACGCCGCACGCACCTGGACCTACGCCGAACTCGACGCCGCCGTCTCCACCGCCGCGGCGGTCCTGGCCGGCCACGGGCTGCGCCCGGGCGACCGGGTCGCGACCTACGGGCACAACTCCGACGCCTACCTGATCGCCTTCCTCGCCTGCGCGCGGGCCGGGCTCGTCCATGTGCCGGTCAACCAGAACCTCACCGGGGACGACCTCGCCTACATCGTGCGGCAGTCGGGCAGCTCCCTCGTCCTCGCCGACCCGGATCTCGCGCCCCGCCTGCCCGCCGGGCCCCCGGTCCGGCCGCTGCGCGACGCCGACAACTCCCTCCTCGCCGAACTGGCCGAGCCGCGGCCCTACCGGCATGCCGGACCGGAGCCACAGGCCGAGGACCTGGTGCAGCTGCTCTACACCTCGGGGACCACCGCCCTGCCCAAGGGCGCGATGATGACCCACCGGGCGCTCGTCCACGAGTACGTCAGCGCCATCGCCGCGCTCGACCTCGAGCCCGGCGACCGGCCCCTGCACACGCTGCCGCTCTACCACTCCGCACAGATGCACGTCTTCCTGCTGCCCTACCTCGCGGTCGGCGCGGAGAACACCATCCTCGACGCGCCCGACGCCGCACAGATCTTCGACCTCGTCGAAGCCGGGCGCGCCGACAGCCTGTTCGCCCCGCCGACCGTCTGGATCGGCCTGTCCCACCACCCCGACTTCGCCACCCGCGACCTCGGCGCACTGCGCAAGGCGTACTACGGGGCGTCGATCATGCCCGTGCCCGTCCTGGAACGGCTGCGTGACCACCTGCCCTCACTCGCCTTCTACAACTGCTTCGGGCAGTCGGAGATCGGGCCGCTCGCCACCGTCCTCGGCCCTGACGAGCACGAGGGCCGGATGGACTCCTGCGGCCGTCCGGTGCTGTTCGTCGAGGCGAAGGTCGTCGACGAGGACGGCAAGGAGGCCGCGGACGGCACGCCGGGTGAGGTCGTGTACCGCTCTCCGCAGCTGTGCGAGGGGTACTGGGACAAGCCCGAGGAGACCGCGGAGGCCTTCCGCGACGGCTGGTTCCGCTCCGGGGATCTCGCCGTGCGCGACAGCGAGGGCTACTTCACCGTCGTCGACAGGGTGAAGGACGTCATCAACTCCGGGGGAGTGCTCGTCGCTTCGCGCCAGGTGGAGGACGTCCTCTACACCCACCCCGCGGTCGCCGAGGCCGCGGTCGTCGGGCTGCCCGACGACCGTTGGATCGAGGCGGTAACGGCCGTCGTCGTGGCACGCGAGACGGTCGCCGAGGCCGAACTGATCGCCCACGCGCGCGAGAAGCTCCCCCATTTCAAGGCGCCCAAGAGGGTCCTCTTCGTGGACGGCCTCCCGCGCAACGCCAGCGGCAAGATCCTCAAGCGCGAACTGCGCGACCGGTTCAGTGCGGCCCCGGAGGCGTAGCTCCGCGGCCGGCTCGGCCTCGACGCCGAGCCGGCCCGGCTTCGGCGGCCGGTGCGCTGTGAACAACGACGACCTCGCGGACAGCCTTGCCGCGCGCTTGTCCGGTGAGAATGAACCCCATGGACCATCTGCTGCACCTCGATCGCACGCTCGATGAGCTGGACCCACCCCGCTGGACGCCTCCTGCCGCTGACGCGACCCACTTGGTACGCAAAGTGCATGAGTTGCGGCGTGTGCGCCTGGGCGACCTCGGTCCGGCGGATCTGCGCACCCTCGTCTCGCAGCAGGTGGCACTGCCGTACGTCCTTCCCCTCGCAGTGCGCCTGCTGCTCGATGAGCCGCTGATTGACGCCTACTTCTACGAGGGCGACCTGCTGCTCGCTGCCGTCAATGCCCCCGCATCGGCCTGGGCCCTGCTGCCAGACCTGGACGCGCGGCTGCGCACCGTGATCACGACATTGCCGGAGGCAGCGGTCGCCGACCTGCCGGGCGGCGCCGCCGAGGAACTTGCCCGCTTCGTCGCGCGGCCCGAATCGCTTCGCTGACCTGATGAAGGCGTGGGTGAAGGGATCCGCAAGGGTTCAACGATCCAGCCCCGCGCCGCAGCCCCGTCATGGCATGTGCACGGACCCGTATGACCCGCACGGACCCGTATGACGCCGCGCGGACGCGGCTGCGCTCTCCGCGTAAGTCCGTTGCGGCCGCCCGGCCACCTGGCGATGATCACGCCATGGGGATCTTCCGCACGTACGACGGGACAGAGCTGGCCTACGAGACCACGGGGGACGGGGAGCCGCTGATCTGCCTGCCCGGCGGGCCGATGCGGGCCGCCGCCTACCTCGGCGACCTGGGCGGGCTCGGGGCACACCGCCGGCTGGTGCTGCTGCACCCGCGCGGCACCGGTGACTCCGCCGTCCCGGCCGATCCGGCGAGCTACCGCCGGGACCGTCAGGCCGACGACGTGGAGGCGCTGCGCGAGCACCTGGGCCTCGACCGCATCGATCTGCTCGGCCACTCGGCGGGCGCCGGCCCGGCCCTGTACTACGCCACCCGCCGTCCCGGGCGCGTCCGCTCCCTCACCCTGGTCACACCCGACACGAGTGCCGTCGGCATCACGGCAACCCCCGACGACCGCCGGGAAGCGGCTCTGCTGCGGTCGGACGAACCCTGGTACGAGGCCGGGATCGCCGCACTCGACGCGCTGCGGAGCGGACAGGATTCCCCCGAGATCTGGGACGCGGTCCGGCCCTTCGCCTACGGGCGGTGGGACGAGGCAGCCCGGGCCCATGCCGCCGCCAGGGAGAGCCAGTTCAACTTCGGGGCCATCGAGCACTTCTACGCCGAAGGCGCCGACGATCCCGCCTCGGTCAGGGCCGCGCTCGCCGGTGTGCGGGCCCCGGTGCTCGTCCTCGCGGGCGAACTGGACGGCGGCCCCCGCCCCGCCCGCGCCGCCGAACTCGCCGCGCTCTTCCCGGACGGCCGCTGCGTCGTCCAGGCGGGTGCCGCGCACTTCCCGTGGCTGGACGACCCGGGCGCCTTCACCCGCGCCGTCGCCGCCTTCCTCGACCCGGACGTGCACAGCGTGCAGGCGGGCGGTGTGCGGCTGGCCTACCGCGTGTGGGGCCACGAGGACGCCCCGCCGGTCGTCCTGGCCCACGGCCGATGCGGCAACAGCGGCCAGTGGACGCACGTCGCCGAGCGGCTCGCCGCCACCCGCCGCGTGTACGCCGTCGACCTGCGGGGCCACGGCCTGAGCGAGTGGCCCGGCAGCTACGGATTCGCCGCCTTCCGTGACGACCTCGCCGCCTTCGTCACGGCCCTCGGCCTCGGGCCCGTCGACCTGGTGGGCCACTCGATGGGCGGCGCCGCCGCCCTGCTGCTCGCCGAGGAGAGGCCGGAGCTCGTACGCCGCCTGGTGGTCGAAGAGCCCCCGCCGCTGCTGCCGCTCGACCCGCCGAGGCCGCCCGCGGTCCGCCCCGACGGGCCACTGGACTTCGACTGGCCGCTCGTGCCCGCCACGGACGCCGAGCTGAACGAGCCCGATCCCGCCTGGTGGGACCGCCTCCCGACGGTCAAGGCCCCGACCCTGGTGATCGCCGGCGGACCGGCCGGCGGCATCCCCCAGGACCGGCTCGCCGCGCTCGCCGCCCGGATACCGGGCGCGCGCCTGGTCACCGTGGAGGCGGGGCATCTCGTCCACGAGAGCAGGCCGGCGCAGTTCCTGGCCGCGCTGGAGGAATTCGGCATCTGACGCAGGCGCACGCGCCGGCGCCGGTCACGCACCGCACCGGCGCGTGACCGGTTGGTACGTACGGACTCAATGCGGCGGTACCGGCCGGGCGCGGGGCGGTATTCGCGCGTATACGGGGAACATGGCGAGGAGAAGTTGAATCCCGCAATCACCCCGAGGTGAAGGAGTCCGCGATGCCTCAGCCAGAGGGAGCCGCACTCGAGGCCGTCCGAGCCCGCCGCGAAGAGCTGCGGCAGCGCTACCTGCGGGCCCCGGGCGACCGGCCCACGACCACCGCACGCGGAGTCCACCACGTGGCGTTCATCTGTCGCGACGTGGAGGAGACGATCCGCTTCTACCAGGAGTTCCTGGGTTTTCCGCTCGTGGAGATCGTGGAGAACCGTGACTACCGCGGTTCGACCCACTTCTTCTTCGACATCGGCAACAACAACCTGCTGGGGTTCTTCGACTTCCCCGGCCACGAACACCCTCCGGCCACGGAGACGATCGGCGGCGTGCAGCACATGGCCCTGTCGGTGGACGCGCAGCACTATACGGCCGCGCGCAAGAAGCTCGACGAGGCCGGGGTCGAGTACGCCGGGCCCGACCGGGGAGTCGAGGAGAGCCTCTACCTGCACGACCCCAACGGGGTACCGCTGGAGCTGTACCAGGAGCGGCTCGGCATCTTCAACGGGGAGCAGATCCTCGACAGCGTCGCCGACGACTGAACGAATCGGGACCCACGCGCCCCCCTTCCCGCCCGCCGGCCACCCTCCGGTCTGCGCCGCTCCTGGGCCGGTCCGGCAGGCTCAGTCCCGGGGCGTGGGCTCCGGGTCCGCGTCCCGGCCCGGCCCCGGCCCCGATGCCACTGCCCGTGCCCAGCGGTAGTCCGCCTTGCCGCTGGGCGAGCGCTGGATCTCCTCGGTGATCACCAGCCGCCGGGGGATCTTGTAGCCCGCGAGACGTCCGCGGCAGTGCGACCGCAGGTCCTCCAACGTCGGCGCGGCGGCTCCCGCGCGCGGTTGGACCACCGCCGCCACACGGTTGCCCCACCTCCGGTCCGCAACCCCCGCGACCAGCGCGTCGTACACGTCCGGATGGGACTTGAGGGCCTGCTCGACCTCCTCGGGATACACCTTCTCGCCGCCCGTGTTGATGCACTGCGAGCCGCGCCCGAGGACCGTGACGATGCCGTCCTCGTCGACCGTCGCCATGTCGCCGAGCAGCACCCACCGCTCGCCGTCGCGGCGGAAGAAGGTCTCCGCCGTCTTCACGGGGTCGTTGTAGTAGCCCAGGGGCACATGGCCGCGCTGGGCGATGCGACCCGGCTCACCCGGCTTCACCGGCTCGTGGGTCGCCGGGTCGACCACCGCCGTACGGGAGTTGACCCGCAGCCGGAAGCCCTTGTCCGGGCCGGAGTCCTCGGTCGCGGTGCCGTTGAACCCGGACTCGGACGAGCCGAAGTTGTTCAGCAGCAGCACGTTCGGGGCCAGAGCGGCGAACTGGGCGCGCACCGTCTCCGACATGATCGCGCCCGAGCTGGAGACGCTGAACACCGACGACAGGTCGCAGCCCTTCAGCGGACCGCTCAGCGCGTCGATCAACGGCCTCAGCATCGCGTCCCCGACCAGGGACACACTGGTGACCTTCTCCCGCTCGATCGTGCGCAGCACCTCGTGCGGCACGAACTTGCGGTGCAGGACGACCCGCTGGCCGAAGTTGAACCCTATGAACGCCGTGAGCGTCGACGTGCCGTGCATCAGCGGGGGAGTGGGGAAGAAGGTGATGCCGTCGCCGCCCGCGGCGACCCGCTCGGCCAGTTCCCCGGGCGACGACACCGGCTCCCCGGTCGGCGCGCCGCCTCCGAGACCCGAGAAGAACAGGTCCTCCTGGCGCCACATCACCCCCTTGGGCATGCCGGTCGTCCCGCCCGTGTAGATGATGAACTGGTCGTCGCCCGAGCGCGGCGCGAACCCCCGCCCTGACGACGCGGCCGCCTCGGCGTCGGCGAAGGGCACCGCGTCCAGCCGGGGCGCGCCCTCGGGCGGTGTGCCGACCCGCACCAGGTGGCGGAGCCCCTCCGTACGGGGCAGCGCCCCGGCGACCCGCTCGGTGAACTCGGCGTCGAAGACGAGCGCCGCCAGGTCCGCGTCGCGGTAGAGGTGGACCAGTTCCTCCTCCACATAGCGGTAGTTGACGTTCACCGGCACGATGCGCGCCTTGAGGCAGCCGAGCACGGTCTGCAGGTACTCGACGCCGTTGTACAGGTGCAGGCCCAGGTGCTCGCCCGGCTCAAGGCCCGCGTCGAGCAGGTGGTGGGCGATGCGGTTGGCCGCCGCGTCGAGTCCGGCGTAGGTGAGGCGGCGTTCCGCGCCCGTGCCGGGGTGGTCGACGTACACCAGGGCCTCGCGGTCGGGAACCACGTCGACGACCGACTCGAACAGATCGGCAAGGTTGTACTCCACCGCTCCTCCTGTCCCCGGCGAACTGGGCCCGGCCGTCATTAGAGCGCCGTGCGGCACAAGGGGGAAGGCCCACCGCACAACAAATCTGACTGGTTGTCAGAAAACTCTTGAACTGGCACTCGGCCTGCTGCAACCTGTTCCAGGTCACCGGACGGGAGGCCCGAGATGGGACGAGACGGCGGTACCGAACACCTCACCGTGCGGCGCGAAGGCGCCACACTGGTGCTCACTCTCAACAGGCCCGAGGCGAGGAACGCCCTGTCGATGGGGATGCTCGTCGGCCTCTACGACGGCTGGCTGCGCGCGGACGAGGACGACACCGTGCGCTCCGTCGTCCTCACCGGCGCAGGCGGCAGTTTCTGCGCCGGCATGGACCTCAAGGCGCTGGCCGGACAAGGCATGGAAGGACAGCGGTACCGGGACCGGATGAAGGCCGATCCCGATCTGCACTGGAAGGCGATGCTCCGCCACCACCGCCCCCGCAAACCGGTGATCGCCGCCGTGGAGGGCCACTGCGTGGCCGGCGGCACCGAGATCCTTCAGGGCACCGACATCCGCGTCGCGGGCGAAGGGGCGACCTTCGGACTCTTCGAGGTCCGCCGCGGACTGTTCCCGATCGGGGGCTCGACCGTACGGCTCCCGCGCCAGATCCCGCACACTCACGCCCTGGAGATGCTGCTCACCGGCCGCCCCTACAGCGCCGGCGAGGCCCTGCGGATCGGACTCGTCGGCCGGGTCGTACCGGACGGCACCGCACTGGAGGCCGCGCTCGGCATCGCCGAACAGATCAACGCCTGCGGCCCGCTCGCCGTGGAAGCCGTCAAGGCGTCCGTCTACGAGACGGCCCACATGACCGAGGCGGAGGGCCTGGCCGCCGAACTGAAGAGAGGCTGGCCGGTCTTCGACACGGCCGATGCGAAGGAGGGCGCGCGGGCCTTCGCGGAGAAGCGCGCGCCGGTGTACCGCCGGACGTGACGCCTCCCCGCCCCGCCCTCCCCCTACGGCCGCCAGGCCGTAGGGGGAGGGCGGGGTGGGAAAACGGCCCCGCGCAGCGGCCCTGCCCGAACCGCCACCCCCGCAACAAGGAGCCCGCCCCCATGACCGCCACCCCCGCGCTCACCGCGCCCCTCGTCGTCGAGTTCCCCTTCACGCGTTCCCTCGGCCCCGTCCAGAGCGCCTTCCTCACCGGCCTGCGCGAGACGACCGTCCTCGGCGTGCGCACCGGCGACGGCAAGGTCCTCGTCCCGCCCGTCGAGTACGACCCCGTCACCGCCGACGAGCTGCGCGACCTGGTCGAGGTCGGAGCCACCGGCACCGTCACGACCTGGGCCTGGAACCCGGACCCCCGACGCGGTCAGCCCCTCGCCACCCCCTTCGCCTGGGTGCTCGTCCGCCTCGACGGCGCCGACACCGCCCTGCTGCACGCGCTCGACGCCCCCGGTCCCGACGCCGTACGCACCGGCTTGCGGGTGCGCATCCGCTGGGCCGCGCAGCGCACCGGCGCCATCACGGACATCGCCTGCTTCGAGCCGCACGCCGGGGAGCCGCACGCCCCCGCGGCCGCCCGCACGCACAGCGGCGTCTTCCCCGACCCTGTCACCGGCATCGTCGCGCCCGCCCGGCTCGACTACACCTACGCGCCCGGCCGCGCGCAGAGCGCCCACCTCACCGCGCTCGCCGAGCGCAGGATCGTCGGCGAACGCTGCCCGCGCTGCCGCAAGGTGTACGTCCCGCCCCGCGGCGCATGCCCGACCTGCGGAGTGGCGACCTCCGAACAGGTCGAGGTCGGCCCCCGGGGCACAGTGACCACCTTCTGCGTCGTCAACATCAAGGCCACGCACACGGCGAACCTCGACATCGACGTTCCCTACGTCTACGCGCACATCGCCCTCGACGGCGCCGACCTGGCGCTGCACGGGCGCATCGGAGGCATCCCCTACGACCAGGTGCGCATGGGCCTGCGCGTCGAACCGGTGTGGCGGGACGGCGCGCGGCACCCCGACCACTACCGGCCGGCCGGCGAACCCGACGCCGACTACGACACGTACAAGGAGCTGCTGTGACGCGGTACGCCAGGGACGTGGCCATCGTCGCCTTCGCGCAGACCGACCACCGGCGTCGCACGGACGACGTCTCCGAGGTCGAGATGCTGATGCCGGTCCTCCACGACGTCCTCACCCGCACGGGCCTGACGACGGGGGACATCGGCTTCACCTGCTCCGGTTCCAGCGACTACCTCGCCGGACGCGCCTTCTCCTTCACGATGGCCCTCGACGGAGTCGGCGCCTGGCCGCCGATCAGCGAGTCGCACGTCGAGACCGATGGCGCCTGGGCGCTGTACGAGGCGTGGGTGAAGCTCCTGACCGGCGAGGCCGACACCGCGCTCGTCTACGCGTACGGCAAGTCCTCGCCCGGCGACGTACGCGCGGTGCTGAGCCGTCAGCTCGACCCGTACTACCTCGCCCCGCTGTGGCCCGACTCCGTCGCCCTCGCCGCCCTGCAGGCGCAGGCGGTCGTGGACGCGGGCATCGCCGACGAGTCCGCCTTCGCCGCGGTGGCGACGCGCAGCCGTGCCGACGCGGCCGCCAACCCTCACGCTCAGCTCAAGGGCGAGCTTCCCGCCGGCGGGCACCTCGTGCGGCCGCTCAGGGCCGCCGACTGCCCGCCGGTCGGCGACGGCGCGGCCGCGGTGATCCTCGCCGCCGGCGACACAGCCCGTCGGCTGTGCCCCCGGCCTGCGTGGATACGCGGCATCGACCACCGTGTCGAGGCCCACGCGCTCGGAGTGCGCGACCTCACCGACTCGCCGTCCACGCGCCTGGCCGCCCGGCACGCGGGTGCGTTCGAGCGGCCCCTCGACACCGCCGAACTGCATGCCCCGTTCAGTTCGCAGGAGATCGTCCTGCGGCGAAGTCTCGACCTCGACGACAGCGTGAGGGTCAACCCGTCCGGCGGAGCGCTCGCCGCCAATCCCGTGATGGCCGCGGGCCTGATCAGGCTCGGCGAGGCCGCCGCCCGCATCCATCGCGGCGCGTCGGACCGGGCCCTCGCCCACGCCACGTCCGGCCCGTGCCTGCAGCAGAACCTGGTCGCCGTCCTCGAAGGAGAGACCTGACATGCCCCATGAGCCCGTGGCCGTCGTCGGCATCGGCCAGACCAAGCACGTCGCCGCCCGCCGTGACGTGTCCATCGCCGGACTCGTCCGCGAAGCCGCCCAGCGCGCGCTCGACGACGCCCAGCTGACCTGGGCCGGCATCGACGCCGTGGTCATCGGCAAGGCCCCGGACTTCTTCGAGGGCGTGATGATGCCCGAGCTGTACCTCGCCGACGCCCTCGGCGCCGTCGGCAAGCCCCTGCTCCGCGTCCACACCGCCGGATCGGTCGGCGGATCCACCGCGCTCGTCGCCGCCGACCTGGTCGCCGCCCGTGTCCACCGCACGGTCCTCACGGTCGCCTTCGAGAAGCAGTCCGAGTCGAACGCCATGTGGGGCCTCTCGCTCCCGATCCCCTTCCAGCAGCCCCTCCTCGCCGGGGCCGGCGGCTTCTTCGCCCCGCACGTACGCGCCTACATGCGGCGCAGCGGCGCACCGGACACCATCGGCTCGCTCGTCGCCTACAAGGACCGCCGCAACGCGCTGAAGAACCCGTACGCCCATCTGCACGAACACGGCATCACCCTGGAGAGGGTCCAGGCGTCGCCCATGCTCTGGGACCCCGTGCGCTACTCCGAGACCTGCCCCTCCTCCGACGGGGCCTGCGCCATGGTCCTGACCGACCGCGCGGGCGCGGCCCGTTCCCCCGCGCCTCCCGCCTGGATGCACGGCGGCGCCATGCGCAGCGAGCCGACGATGTTCGCGGGCAAGGACTTCGTCTCCCCCCGGGCCGGCAAGGACTGCGCCGCCGACGTCTACCGGCAGGCGGGCATCACCGACCCGCGCCGCGAGATCGACGCCGTCGAGATGTACGTCCCGTTCTCCTGGTACGAGCCGATGTGGCTGGAGAACCTGGGCTTCGCCGCCGAGGGCGAGGGCTGGAAGCTCACGGAGTCCGGTGCGACCGAGATCGACGGCGATCTGCCGGTGAACCCGTCGGGCGGAGTGCTGTCCGCCAATCCCATCGGCGCCTCCGGAATGATCCGCTTCGCCGAGGCGGCGCTGCAGGTGCGCGGCCGGGCCGGGGAGCACCAGGTCGACGGCGCCCGCACGGCGCTCGGCCACGCCTACGGCGGCGGGTCCCAGTTCTTCTCCATGTGGCTCGTGGGAGCGGAACCGCCCGCCGGCTGACGCGGCGCGCGGCGCGTGCCCCGCACCCTGTCCGTGACCGGGCGCCGTCGCTAGTCTGGCCCGGAGCCGATGCGGGAGGAGCAGGGACGTGGCCGAGAGCACCACCACCACTACCACGCAGATGTTTTCGGGCTGGGACAAGCCGGAGCTCGATCTCAGCGGCGCCGACTGGCAGTCGGGCAGCCAGGGAGTGGGCGACGTCCAGATCGCCTTCGTCGAGGGCTTCATCGCGATGCGCAACGGCCGACGGCCCGAGAACCCGTCACTGATCTTCACCCCCGCCGAATGGCGCGCCTTTGTGCTGAACGCACGCGAGGGCGAGTTCGACCTGACCTGAGGCACCGGGCGGCGTGGGCCGTCCGGCAGCGGGGTTACGGTGGTCGGCATGGCCGCGCACGCTCACCCGCTCGTACTCGACCTCGCCCTCACGATCCGCCACGACGGACGCGGGGGCGTGGCCGACGATCTGGCGGAGACGGCGGGGCTGACCGAGTGGGTCCGCCGGCACGCGGAGGAACTCGACGGTGCGGGGGCGGCCGGGGCGCCGGTCCCTGAGCCGTTCCGCGCGGCGGCCTTCGTCGCCGACGAGGCGAGCCTGACCGCCGTGCGCGATCTGCGGACCGCCGTCCGGTCGCTGTTCGCCCGTGCCGTGCGGCCGGGTCCTCCGAGTCCCGCCGACGCACGGTGGCTGCTCCCCGAAGGCGACGCCCTGGAGCGGCTCAACGGCGCCGCGGCGACCGTGCCCGTCGTGCCGCGGCTCGAGTGGGCCGACGGCACCGCTCCCGTCGTCGTGTCGCGCTCGACCGGGACGGTTCCGGCGCACGAGGCGCTGACCGCCGCCCTCGCCCGCGCCGCGATCGCCTTCCTCGCGAGCCCCGACCGCGAGCGGCTGCGAGCCTGCCTCGCACCGCGCTGCGTGCGGTACTTCCTCAAGGAGCACCCGCGCCAGGAGTGGTGCAAGCCCTCGTGCGGCAACCGCGCGCGCGTCGCCCGCCACCACGAACGGCACCGCACGCCCACGTCCTGACCGCCCGGCCCGGAGCGTCCGCAGGACGCCCGCTCCGCGGGCCGAGCCGCAGCGATGCCCGCGAGCCCCGCCGGTTCACGCGGCGCCCGGCGCGCCGGCCGCAGGACGAGCCGGACCCGGCGCGGCTCCGTGCGGCGGCCGCGGCCGCGGCGATCCGGCCGGAGGACGCTCCGCAGGGTGGTCCAGCCGCCGTTGGGTCCGGGGACCGGGCACGATGCCCCGTGCGACGCGCGGGGAGACGACGACGCCCCGGAGTCGTGACCCGCCCTTCCGGGCTCCCGGCCTCCGCCCCCCGCTCCCGCGTCACGCGGACGTGTGCGTCGCGTCGCGGGACGGGCCCGCGGAGCCGTTGATCTTCTCGATGGCCTGGCGGGCGTGCTCACCCGGCGTGCGGGCCGCCAGCGACGAGACGGGCGACGCCACCGGCGGCAGGGGCGGGGCGGGATCCGTGGCCGGCTTGGGGCGCATCGCGGACCGGGTGCGCAGCCGGTGCCCCGCGGCCTCGTCCAGGCTCACCGGCCGCTGCATCCGGGCGGCGAGCCTGCCCGCCTCCTGACCGAGTGCCGCCACGTCCTCCCATGCCAGCCGGATCACGAGACGGAGCTCCGCCTCGCCGTCGGGGAGAGCTTGCAGGTCGGGACTGATGCTGTCGTTCATGGGCTGATCCCTCACTGTCGGTACGGATCTCGTCGTCGCTGTGCCGGTCATGGACAACGGGTGCGCCCAGGGATACGGGCCCGAGGCCGTGCGCGTTCAAGGCCGCCCAGGGCGGAGGGACCGGCCCGGCGGCGACACGCGGCTCGCCCGCGGGCGAACGCCTCCCCGACCGCGCGTGACAGGGCCCCCGCCCCGACTCGGCCGACCCCGTGCGGACACGTACCATGGCGGTTATGTCGTTTCTCCGCCGCCGCAGCGCCGCCACACCCGCGGGTCCGGACTTCGATGTCCTGGCCATGGACCCGGGCGACTGGCCCGGAAATCTCGGCGCCGGTCTGCTGCCCGCCCCCGACGGCAGCTGTCAGGGCGTGTTCCTGCGCTACGACCTGTTCGGCGGCCGCGGACCCGCGATGATCATCGGCAATCTCCCCGAGGGATCACCCGCCCGCGAGGTCGAGGAGGGCGAGATCCCCTTCGAGGTCGCCCAGCTGCTCATCGCCCTGGAGAACGACGAGCCCGTCGAGGTCGTCGACGTCGAGGACACGCCCGTGATGCAGGGCGACAACCTTCTGATCGTCCGGCGCGTCAAGCTCTCCGAAAGCCGCATCTCGTGCGTGCAGTTCGACCGCAGCGACAACGTGCTCGTCACGATCGCCAGCTGGGACCGCCCGATCACCGACGATCTGTACGCGCTGCTCAAGCCGCTCCCCGCGGAGCTCTTCCAGCAGGGCTGACACGCCCTCCACCGAACTGCCCCGGGCGGCGCGCCCCGGGCAGTTCCGTCTCCGCGGCGCCCGCGCCCGCGGCTACACGCGTACCTCCGCGCGCTGCTCGGGCAGACCCAGCCGGAAGGCCGACGTACCGAGCCCGGTGGGAGTGCCCAGCCGCCACGGCGCCGCGCCCCCGCGCAAGTCCTCCTCACGGTAACGCCGCGCTCTGCGATGCCAGTTGAGAATGCCGGCGATCCAGTCCTCCAGTTCGCGCACGTAGGCGCCCAGCGCCGCACGGGCCTGCGCGTCCAAGGCCAAGTCCTCGCACAGCAGAGGCAGTTCGTGCTCCTTGACGTGCAGGAACTCACGCAGCCGCGAGCGCATCAGCTCGTCCGTCATCGCGGCGGCCGTCGGGTAGTCGCAGTCGAAGAACTTCTGTACGACCAGGACGGCGTTGTGGACCTCGCCCTCGTACTCGATCTCCTTCTGGTACGAGAACAGGTCGTTGAGCAGACAGGCGTAGTCCGCGGCGGAGTTCTCCAGGCTGCGCAGCGGGCCGCTCGCACAGACCTCCAGTGGGAGCTCGCCCTCGTGGCGCAGCCGGGCGAGGCTCATCGTCAGGTCCGACCCGAACGTCAGCCGGCGCATCTCCATGTAGTCGACGGGGTCGGGCACGCGGTGCTGCGCCTGGTTGTGCAACTCCCACAGCCAGCTGTCCAGCATGACGTCGACCGCCCCGCGCAGGGTCTGCCGGGCACCGGGCGACATCCGCCCCGCCGTGCGCGCCCACAGGTCGGCGAGACTGCGCTCCATCGGGGCGACCGCGAGGGCGGCGCCCGCCTCCGGTTCGTCGACCGGCATGCACGCCTTCAGTCTCTCGTTCGACAGCCTCGCCCCCACGAGGTCACGCGCCCTGCCGTAGACCAGCGGGTAGTAGTCGTCGCCGTACGTCCCCCACGTCAGCCATTCGGCGCTGAGCTCCAGCTCCTCCGGCGTGGCGTCCGGGTCGAGGCCGGCCGAGCACAGCGCGAAGTCGAAACCGGAGAGCTTCGCCTCGTCCCAGATGTCGTTCAGCAGCCCCATGCGACCCGCCCAGGCCAGCGACCTGCCGCGCGCCTCGTGCAGGTGAGGGCTGAGCGTGAGCGGGAACGGCAGGTCGAACTCCGGCAGCCACGACGGCCCCACCTGCTCGGGACGGTGCGTGAGCGTGCGCAGCCGGGCCGTCGCCGGGCGGCCGAACAGCGTCCTGATGTCGAGAGCCGACATGCCGAGCACCCCGTCGAGCGGCCCCGGCCCGGTGTCCACGCCCTCGTTCATGTAGCGGCTGGAGCGCATGTGCCACTCATGGCCGCCGGACTGCCAGTCCTGGAGCCCCTTGGCATAGGCGGCGATCGCCGCGCACTCCGCCGGGCTCAGCCCCTTCTCCACGCACAGGGCGGGCACCTCGGTGAGCGCGGTGTTCTCGAACTGCTGGACGCGGGAGGTCAGCAGGTCGTTGACCACCTCCGCCGCCTCCTGTGTCGTGCAGCCGAGGAAGGTCTCCAGGACCAGCACCCCGTTGCTGTTCTCGCCCTCCACCTCCACCTCGCGCTGGTACGAGAACAGGTCGTTGCGCAGGTGCACCGCGTCCGAGAACGTGTCGCGCAGGACCCGCAGCGGGCGCGAGTGCGCGACGGACTCGGGGACCTCGGCGCCGGCCGCGTACTCCACGAGGCCGGCCGACCAGGGGGCGCCGCCCACCTTGCGGCGCATCTCGATGTACTCGAGAGGGTTCGCGATCCGGCCCTCGTTGATGTTGGAGAGCTCCCACATCGACTCGTTGAGCAGGTTCTCGGTGGCGCGTGCGAAACGGGCGCGCCAGGCGGGCGACATGGCGGGCACGGTGCGTGCCCACAGATCGGCGAGGCCCGACTCGACCGGGTTCGTCGGCTCGGGCGTCCCACGGGACGGGTCCATCGGCATGAACGCCGGCAGCCGGTCGAGGTACGCCTTGCCGCCCGCCCTGTCCTGAGTGCGCTTGAAGACCTCCAGGAAGTGGTCGTCGAAGAAGAAGACCCACACGTACCAGTCGGTGATCAGACTCAGCGCCTCCGCGGTGCAGTCAGGATGCGTGAAGGCGCACAGCAGCGCGTAGTCGTGGGCCGCGAGGTCGCTCTCCTCCCAGATGCCGGACCCCTCCAGCATCCCCATGTCCCGTGCCCACCGCGTCGTGTGCTGCCGTGCCTCCTCCACGTGCGGGTTGAGCCGTGCCGGATGGGGCACGTAGAAGTCCGGCAGTTCGAAGGGCTGTGCCATAGGAGTCCGGGGCCTTTCGGTGAACAGCCGCGCACGGGGCGCGGACCGGCGTGGTCGGCCCAGCTCTACCCCCCGCTCAATGGGTGCACGCGCCCGGGCGATTAGTCGTACAAGCCCTCAAAACGGGAGCGGGGTGTCGCCGGACCCCACGACCGGTGACACCCCGCAGTCCGCCACCCGGTGCTACCGGGCCGTCACCTCCACGTCGGAGGCCTTGACGAACGCCACCCGGTGCCCGAACTGGACCTCGTAGTACATCTCCTGGCCCCGCACCACCCGGTGCCCGGCCGTGTCGAACGTCGTCGCGTACAGGTACTCGCCCGGCAGCCGGTCGCCGACCACGTACTCCTGCCCCGCGCGCAGCTTGTACGGCAGGGGCGAGACCGGCTGCACCGGCACGCCCGCCGGATAGGCCGACGCCTCCGGGTACGCACGCCCGTACACCGGCACCTCGGCGAGCCCGTCCCTCGGTGTCAGCACCTGAGCCCGCGCGGGCACCGCCGTCGGCTCCGTGCGCGGATTGTGGAACCACGCCTTCTGGCCCAGGTACCAGATCGCCGTCCAGTCGCCGTCGCGGCCCGCCACCGCGTACTGCTGTCCGGTCGAGGCCCGCGCACCGGTGTCGTTCACCCCGGTCGTCGAGTCCTGACCGCCCGGCCGCAGCCCGATGTCCTTGACCAGCGGTGCGCTCTCGCTCGGCGCGGTGTGCAGCCGGACCGCGCCCGAACCGTGCGGCGTGCACGCCTCTCCTCCAGCCTCCGGCCGGGGGGACCCCCATCTCGCTTCGCTCGCCTTCGTGCAGCCCGTGTAGAGCGGCCGGTTGGCGTCGTAGTCGGGCCGGATGGTGACCACCGGGCTGCCCGGACCCGCCTCGGGCGTGAACGGCCGGCCCAGCAGCGTGAAGTAGTGCGCCCAGTCCCAGTACGGCCCGGGGTCGGTGTGCATCCCCCTGATGGTGGCCGTCGTCGTCCCCGGCACGTTGTCGTGGCCCAGGATGTGCTGACGGTCCAGCGGCACGTCGAACCGGTGGGCGAGGTAGCGCACCAGCCGCGCCGAGGTGCGGTACATCGCCTCCGTGTACCAGGCATCGGGGGACACCAGGAAGCCCTCGTGCTCCAGACCCACCGACTTGGCGTTCACGAACCAGTTCCCGGCGTGCCAGGCCACGTCCTTGAGCGGCACGTGCTGGGCGATGTGCCCGTCCGAGGAGCGCAGCGAGTACTGCCACGACACGTACTGCGGGTTCTGCACCAGCCGCAGAGTGGTGTCCCACGTGGCCTCGGTGTCGTGGATGACGATGTACTCCACCGACTGCGACGCCGGCCGATCCGCCTTGTCGTGGTTGCCGTAGTCGCCCTGGCCGAACTCCTCGTACGGCGCCGGGATCCATTCGCAGGCCACCGAGCTCGGGCACTCCGTCCGGGCGGCGTCGGCGGTGCGCAGACCGAGGCCCGCCACCTGCGCACGGTCCGGCGCCACGCCGGGATCGGCCGCGAGCACCATGCGCTGACCGCTGTCCGTCGTGCGGGCCTGGCCCGTGCGGATCACGTCGAACACGTCGTCGGCGTACGTCGTCGCCGTCGCCACGTCGTCCGCACCCGAGAACCGCGCCACCGCGCCGTACCACTGTGCCGGATCGTCGCTCGGCGGACGGCCCAGCGACTTCTGCGCGTCGGCGAGCAGCGCCGCGCCGCCGCGCACGTTCGCCGCCGGGCTGTCGCGCAGTTCTCCGGGGTCGATGCCCGACACCTGCGCCGCCTGCTCCAGCGTGCGCAGCCGCGGCGGAAGCGACGCCGTCTCCGGCGGTGCCGCCTCGTCCACCGCGCGCACCGCACGCGCGTCGTCACCCCGCGCGTCCTCCGCGCCGTGCGAATGGTGCGGCGCCTCGGCCAGCGCGGTCCGCGCGTCGGTCAGATGCATGGGGCCGTAGCCCCCGGTCACGCTGGCGGCCCCGCCGTGCGCGTCCCAGCGGGACTGCAGGTACGACACACCGAGGAGCACGCTCTGCGGCACGTCGAACTCATCGGCCGCCGCGGCGAATTCACGCTGCAGCGCGGAGGGGGAAGGGCGCACGTCGGCCGTCGCCGACGGCCCGGAGGAGAGCAGGGGCAGGAGCAGCGCGGCAGTGGCCACCGCCGCGCCCGCTGTCCACGCCTGCCGGCGGGTGCTTCTGGAACGCGCGAGGGCGAATCCTTGCAAGGCAGCCTCCCAGGACGGATGGTGCGCGGGACCGTTAAGGGGTATCGGCTTCCGGACGATCCGTCAATCATGCTCCAGAGTGGGGAATTTGCACGTCATCCCATGTGTCGGCGAGTTTCGCGACGGCAGTACGCGGGCCTGCGGCGTGTCAGTGGCATGGACCAATGTCCGGGCTCGCCCGCCACCCGGACCACCACGCGACACACGTCCCCCGAGGGGCCCACGACAGCGCGAACGGAGCAGAGCGGTGGACCCGATGGGCCCACGACAGCGCGCTGCGCTCCCGGTGTTCGACACCGGGCGCGCAGCGCGCTTCCCCCTCGTCCGGCGGTCAGCGGGTGCCGACCGCCGCGCGCACGGCCCTGCGGGCCAGTGCGCAGTCGTCGTGCAGTCGGCGCAGCAGCAGCCGCTGTTCCTCCCCGGCCGCGAGCCCCGCCGGGGGCGCCTGGCCCCCGACGACGGGCGGCGCCTCCCGCATCGTGCGCTGCACGGCCGTCTCGTACGTACGGATCTCCCGCGTCAGCACGAGCATCAGATTCACCAGGAACGCGTCCCGTGCCGCCGTCCCGGCCTGCTGGGCCAGCTGGCTGATCTGACGGCGTGCCACCGGGGCGTCCCCGAGGACCGCCCACAGCGTGGCCAGGTCGTATCCGGGCAGGTACCAGCCCGCGTGCTCCCAGTCCACGAGGACCGGACCGGTGGGGGAGAGCAGGATGTTCGACAGCAGCGCGTCACCGTGGCAGAACTGGCCCATGCCCTGCCGGCCGCCCGCCTGGGCGAGACCGTGGAGCAGCTTCTGCAGGTCGCCGAGGTCCCGGTCCGTGAACAGCCCCAGCTCGTGGTAGCGGGAGATCCGCGAGCCGTAGTCGAGCGGCGCGTCGAACATCCCGGCGGGCGGTCGCCACGAGTTGAGTCTGGCGACGGCGCCGAGCGCCGCCCGCACGTCCGCCCTCGGCGGCGCCTCGAGAGGATGCCGGGCGAGAGCCGCGGGCCGGCCGGGCATCCGCTCGATCACCAGCGTGCAGTTCTCCGGGTCTGCGGCGATGAGCCGGGGCACCCGGACCGGCGGCCGGTGCCGCACGAACGCACGGTAGGAAGCTATTTCGTGGCGCAGCGACTCCGCCCAGGCGGGAGAGTGGTCCAGTAAGCACTTGGCGACCGCGGTGGTACGCCCTGTCGTTCCGACGATGAGCACGGAACGTCCGCTGCGGCGCAGCACCTGCACCGGATTGAACTCCGGGCAGATCCGGTGCACCGACGCGACAGCCTTGCGCAGCTGTGCGCCCTGAGGGCCGGACAAGTCGATTCTCCCGCTGACGGGGTGGCCGACCGCACCGGCGGGCATGCGTGCCCGGCCGGCGTGGGCGGGGGCGAGATACGGTCCGGAGCCGGCCGGGACAGCCGGACGCTGCGGCCGGGACGGGGCGGACACGGAGGACGATGCTGTGTACATGGGAGATACAGATCCCTTCGTGTGCCGACAAGTTGCGTGCGCTGCCCCGCTCCGGACGTACCGGAGGCAACACCCTGGGGAATGTGCCCCTGGCAGCCGGAGCGAGGTGGCGCGTTCCTACCTGACACCGGACCGCGGGTGGCACACCATCTGGCGGACCCTGGCGAACCCTGGCGAATGGTCGCCGGCCCCATGACAGCGGGTTACTGTCAACTCAGCCGAGAACCTGGGGGCTTGACGTGAGCGGAGAACCCAACACCCGCCTGAGCGACCTGTTCGGCCTGGCCGGCTGGTCCAAGGGCGAGCTCGCGAGACTCGTGAACCGGCAGGCGGCGGCCATGGGCCACCCCCAGCTGGCGACCGACACCTCGCGCGTACGGCGCTGGATCGACATGGGCGAGTCCCCGCGCGATCCCGTGCCGAAGGTGCTGGCGGCCCTGTTCACCGAGCGACTCGGTCGTGTCGTGACCATCGAGGACCTCGGGTTCGTACGGAGCGGGCGAGCGGGGAAGCGGCGGGACGTCCAGGGCACTGACAACCCTGACGGTCTGCCGTGGGCGCCCGACCGTACGGCTGCGGTCCTCACCGAATTCACGGGAATGGACCTCATGCTCAACCGACGCGGCCTGGTGGGCGCCGGCGCGGCACTCGCCGCGGGCTCAGCACTCAGCAGCGCCATGCACGACTGGCTCAAGACCGAACCCGGCACCTCCCAGGATCCCGCCTTCACCTACGATCCGCTGCACGCCGACCCCGTTGGGTACGACCGTTACGAGGCCGCCCCCATCGGGTCGCAGGAGATCGAGGCACTGGAGCGCTCTGTCGAGGTGTTCCGCGCCTGGGACGCCGCCCGCGGCGGCGGACTGCAGCGCAAGGCGGTCGTGGGCCAGCTGAACGAGGTGGGCGGCATGCTCGCCTACCGCCACCCCGACCACCTCCAGCGGCGCCTGTGGGGCGTCGCCGCCAATCTCGCCGTCCTCGCGGGCTGGATGTCCCACGACATCGGCCTGGAGCCCACCGCTCAGAAGTACTTCGTCATCGCCGCACATGCGGCGCGCGAGGGCGGCGACCGCCCCCGTGCCGGCGAAGCGCTGTCCCGTGCCGCCCGCCAGATGGTGCACCTGGGCCGGCCCGACGACGCCCTGGACCTGATGAAGCTCGCCAAGGCGGGCTCGGGGGAGCAGACCCTGCCCCGTACCCAGGCCATGCTGCACACCATCGAGGCGTGGGCGCAGGCGTCCATGGGCCGCGGGCAGGCCATGCGCCGCACCCTCGGTGAGGCCGAGGATCTCTTCGTCTCCGACAAGGGCGATGTGCCGCCGCCGAGTTGGATGCAGATGTTCGACGAGGCGGACATGCACGGCATGCAGGCGCTGGCGTACCGCACGCTGGCCGAGCACGACCCGTCGGCCGCGAGTATCGCCCAGCGGCACGCCAAGCAGGCGCTCCAGCTGCGCGAGGGCGGGCGTCAGCGCTCCAAGATCTTCGACTACATCTCGCTGGCATCGGCGTGCTTCATCGCCGACGACCCGGAGCAGGCCGACCGTTACGCCAGGCTCGCGCTGGTGTCGATGGGGGAGACCTCCTCGCACCGGACGTGGGACCGGCTGCGCGAGATGTACCGGCTCACCGGGCAGTACGCGGGCTACGCGAAGATCGAGGACCTGCGCGAGGAGATCCAAGTGGCGCTTCCCGCCGCCCCGTCGACGAAGCGCAGAAGCACGCGGATCTGACACGAGGGAGCGCGCAACCAGCGGGCCCGACGGCGGGCGCGCGGAAGCTTTCCACGTGACGGTGCTCGTGGCCGACGGCGGTTGTGCCGAAGCCTCCGCCCCTGACGGCGGGTGCGACGTCTCCGGAAAGGCGGTCGGGCCCAGGGGGCATCCGCCTCGCCCGTCCTACGCGTTCACCTTCGCCACCAGCACACAGGCGTCGCCCTGGCGCTCACCCTGACCGAATTCCTCCACCACGACCCTGACGCCTTCCTGTGCGTCACGCGTCCCGGTGAGCCGCGCTGCCAGTGCCGTCAGCCGGTCCGCCGCAACTTCGGCGTCCTGGGGTCCCGAGCTCGTACGCGTCAGCCCGTCCGTGTGCATGACCAGCACGTCGCCCGGCTGCAGGGTCAGTTCGCCCTGCTCGTACGATGCACCGCTGGTGGCTCCCAGCAGCACCCCGTCGAGCCTCGACAGCGCGCGCCCCGTCCCGTCGCGGAACAGCAGCGGGGCGGGGTGTCCGGCCTGTGCCCAGGTCACCACGCGGGTGGTGGGGTCGTAGCGGCAGCACACCGCGCTGCCGAGGGCGGACTGGGTGGAGGTGTCCAGCAGCCGGTTCAGATGGGCCATGAGCTGCCCCGGGCGGACGCCCGCCACGGCCATGCCCCGCAGCGCCCCCAGCAGCATGGCCATCGACGACGTCGCCGCCACTCCGTGACCGGTGAGGTCGCCGACGCCCAACAGCGATGCCCCGTCGGGCAGTTGCAGCGCGTCGTACCACTCACCGCCGATGAGGGCGCCGTCGGGCGAGGGAAGATAGTGCGCGGCGACGTCCAAGGACGTGGGGCTGCCGGGCGGGAACTGGAGCGAGCCGCGCCACGACGGCAGCACGGCCTCCTGCATCTCGACGGCGAGCCGGCGCTCGGTCCGCTCGATGTGCTGGTGCCGTTGCAGCGAGTCCCGGGTCTCACGAACAGCCCGCTGACTGCGCCGCAGCTCGCTGACGTCGCGGAGGACGGCCCACATGGAGGCCGTCGAGCCGTCGGAGTCGAGGACCGGCTCGCCCATCATGTGCACCGTGCGGACGCGCCCGTCGGGCCGCACCATGCGGAACTCGCCGTCGATGGGCCGGCCGTCGACCAGACAGTCCGTCACCATCGCCGTGAGAAGGGGCTGGTCCTCGGCGAACACGACCGAGGGCAGCTCGTCCAGGGACATGGGTCCGGCCGCGGGGTCGCGGCCGAGGATCTGGTACAGCTCGTCGGACCAGCTCACCTCGTCGGTGAGCAGGTTCCACTCCGCGCTGCCGACCCGGCTGAGCAGCGAGCCGCTGCCGGCCGCGCTGTCCGCCTCGTACGCGGCGAGCTCGTCGGCGAACGCGTCGGCCGTCGCGGGCGGCAGGCCCTCCTTGAGCTGGTCCAGGTGCGCGCCCAGGTCGTCCAGGTGATGGACCGCGAGATCGCAGAGCGCGCGCTGCCATCGTCCCTGCGGGTCGTCGTCGGCGTCGCCCACCGTGTCCTGGCGCACCGCGTCCACGTCGCCGCGCAGCCTGCGGGTGCGGGTGATGAGGGCGTCGACGGCGCCACGCTCGGGCGGCTGGGCGGGACGGTCCGCGAACACATGGGGCGGCATGTCGAACTCCGATACAGGCGCGGCCACAAGCCAGGACTGATACAGGGACCGGGTACGACTGTTGCACAGGCGGCGACAGGCCGTAAGCCGTTTGGCAACACTCGATCCGGTGGTGCCTTTGGCATGTGCCAGCGGCTCTCCGCTCCTTCGTCCTCCAGTTCGGACGGCTTCTGTCGCAGCGTACCCGCATGGGCGCGCGGTATCCGTGGCTGATGTGATGCGTGTGACGGAAGCCGCCTCGCGTGGTCATGGCATATGCCCGTGGCCGGACACGCGTGCGCCGGAAGCGGTCGGGCGTGCGACGCCGAGCAGCGACCGGGAAGAGGAAGGGGACACGATGAGCGTGGTTCTGCGGACCGGTGCCACAGCGACCGCGGCGCCGCTCGTGCTGCGGCCCTGGCGCGAAGAGGACGTCACCGCCCTCGTGGAGGTGTACCGGGGTGACGAACTCCTTCGGCGCTACACCAGAGTTCCCGTGAACAGCGTCGAGGACGGACTCCGCCGGCTCGACGTGCGGCGGCGTGGCTGGGAGACCGGAACCTACCTCGGATTCGCCGCGTTCGAGGAACTGTGCGGCGCCGCCGAAGGGCGGCTCGTCGCGAATGTCGCGCTCAAGCGCCCGGAGGCCGGCGCGCCTGCCGCCGAAGTCGGGTACTGGACCGCGCCGGCCGCCCGAGGGCGGGGCGTCGCGCCCATGGCGATCGAGGCGCTGACGAACTGGGCCTTCCGCACGTACGGGCCCGAGGGCCTGAGCCGACTGGAGCTGCTGCACCAGGTCGACAACACCGCGTCCTGCCGGGTGGCGGCGAAATGCCGATTCCTCTACGAGTCGACTCTTCCGGCCCGGCCGCCCTTCCCGAAGGACGGGCATCTGCACGTCCGTCTGGCCCCCGGCGCCGTGCCGGGGGCGTTGTCAGTGGTGGGCGGCAGTATGTGAGACATGACGACATCACCTGCCGTTTCCGCTGCTCCTGCCGCTGCTACCGCTTCTGCCGCGGCCATCGCCGGCCCCGCTCCCGCCGCGGCCGTCGCCGGCCCCGCTCCCGCCGCGGCCGTCGCCGACGCCGCGGCGTATGCCGAAGCGGTCGAGACAGCGGCCAAGGCCGCCGCCGCGTACTACGGGACGGGGGAGAGCACTCTCGACGACGACACGTACGACCGCCTGGTGCGCGGCATCGCGGCCTGGGAGGCCGGCCACCCCGACGAGATCGCGGCCGGCTCTCCGACCGGCAAGGTCGCGGGCGGAGCCGTCACCGGAGATGTGCCGCATACGGTTCCCATGCTGTCCCTGGACAACGTGTTCTCGGCCGAGCAGCTCGTGGCCTGGACGGCATCGGTCGAGCGGCGGATCGGCAGGCCCGTCGAGGAGTGGAGCGTCGAGCCCAAGCTCGACGGCCTCGCCGTCGCCGCGCGGTACGAGGAGGGCAGGCTCATCCGGCTCGTCACCCGAGGTGACGGCACCGCCGGTGAGGACGTCTCGCACGCGATCGGCACCGTCGTCGGCCTCCCCGACCGGCTCTCCGAAGCCGTGACGCTGGAGATCCGCGGCGAGGTCCTCATGACGAACGACCAGTTCGAGCAGGCCAACACGGCCCGTACGGAGCACGGCGGAGCGCCCTTCGCCAACCCGCGCAACGGCGCGGCGGGGACCCTGCGCGCCAAGGACCGCCAGTACACGGTGGAGATGACGTTCTTCGGCTACGGGGCCCTGGCACTGCCCGCCACAGGACCGGAGTTCGCGGGCCGCCTGGCGCAGTGGTCGCACAGCCGGATCATGGGCTACGTCGCGGACCTCGGCGTGCACACCGCCGCCGGCACCGTGGTCGCGCCGCGGACGCTGAGGACGACCGAGGAGATCCAGGCCCGTATCGAGGAGATCGCCGCGGCGCGTCCGGACCTGCCCTTCGGCATCGACGGCATCGTCGTCAAGGCGGACCGCGCGGCCGACCAGGCCGCCGCGGGCTCCGGATCACGGGCGCCCCGCTGGGCCATCGCCTACAAGCTGCCCGCGGTGGAGAAGGTGACCACGCTGCTCGGCGTCGAGTGGAACGTCGGCCGCACCGGCATCATCGCGCCCCGCGCCGTGCTGGAGCCGGTGGAGATCGACGGCTCCACCGTCACGTACGCGACCCTGCACAACCCCGCCGACATCACCCGGCGTGACCTGCGCATCGGCGACCGCGTCATGGTCTACAAGGCGGGCGACATCATCCCCCGCATCGAAGCGCCCGTCGCCCATCTGCGCACAGGGGACGAGAAGGCCATCGCGTTCCCCGAGGTCTGCCCGCAGTGCGGGTCGGACATCGACACGTCCGAGCAGCGCTGGCGGTGCGTGCGCGGCAGGAACTGCCGGGTCGTCGCCTCCGTCTCCTACGCCGCCGGGCGCGACCAGCTCGACATCGAGGGACTCGGCGGCACCCGCGTCGTCCAGCTCGTCGACGCCGGTCTCGTCACCGACTTCGCGGACCTCTTCTCGCTCACCCGTGATCAGCTGCTGGAGCTGGACCGCATGGGCGAGACCAGCACCGACAATCTGCTCGCGGCCATCGCGACGGCCAAGTCCCGCCCTCTGTCACGGGTGTTCTGTGCCCTGGGCGTGCGGGGCACGGGCCGCTCCATGTCCCGGCGCATAGCCCGCCACTTCGCGACGATGGAGCACATACGGGCCGCAGACGCCGACGCCCTGCAACAGGTCGAGGGCATCGGCGTGGAGAAGGCGCGCACCGTCGTCGCCGAACTCGCCGAGCTGGCCCCGCTGATCGACCGGCTCACCGCCGCCGGCGTCAACATGACCGAGCCCGGCGCGACCCCGCCCACCGCACGGGCGGAGGCGGACGCGGAGGGCGGCGAGAGCGACGGCGCGGACCTCGGCGCCGCCGTGGAGGCGGGGCCCCTGGAGGGGCTGACGGTCGTCGTCACCGGCGCGATGACGGGCCCCCTGGAGGGGCTGACGGTCGTCGTCACCGGCGCGATGACGGGCCCCCTGGAGAAGCTGTCGCGCAACCAGATGAACGAGCTCGTCGAGCGCGCCGGAGGCAAGTCGTCCTCCAGTGTCTCCCCGCGCACCTCGCTCCTGGTCGCCGGGGCGGGCGCGGGCTCCAAGCGGGACAAGGCGGAGCAGCTCGGCACCCGGATCGCCACGCCGGACGAGTTCGCCGCCATGGTCGCCGGGTTCCTCGACGCGTGAGCCCGGGGGCTGCCAGGGGGCGTGTCATACTCGTACTATGAATGAGCCCCTTACCGTCACGGCTCGTGGTCCGGGCGGCAGGCGGTGCCGTGAGGTGGTACGGATCGTCCGGGCGACCGCGCGGGACGCCGGGCGGCTGACCCGTATGGTGCGCGGTTCCCGTGCCTACGAGGGGCATTACGCGGCCATGGTGGCCGGATACCGCGTCGGCCCCGACTACATCGAGTCGCACGAGGTTCATCTCGCGGTCGGTGACGAGGGTCGGCTGCTCGGCTTCTACGCCCTCGTCCTGTCGCCGCCCGAGCTGGACCTGATGTTCGTCGCCGACCACGCCCAGGGCCTCGGTATCGGACGGCTGCTCATCGCCCACATGAAGGACCGGGCCCGCGCGGCCGGCGTCCGATCCGTCCGCGTGGTGTCCCATCCGCCCGCCGAGGGCTTCTACCTGAGTGTGGGCGCCCGCCGGGCGGGCACGGTGCCGGCCGCGCCGCCGGCGGTGCTGTGGGACCGGCCGGAGCTGCTGTTCACGGTGGAGTGACCGCGTGCGCGGCCCGGATCACTCCAGGAGCCGCTCGCGCAGTCGCGTGATCACCTCCTCCTCGAGGCCGACGTGTCCGGTGACGTAGGAGCGCAGTGAGCCGTACGTGCCGGTCAGATCCGCGAGGAACAGCCGGATGACGTCCTCGGGAGCCCGGCCGTAACCGGGCCAGCGCAGCTCCCGCCCCGGGTGGGCGGCCCGCCAGTCCGCGATCAGCCGCCCGGTGGCCAGCTCGGTGAGCGCGAAGTCCGACGCGATGTCGTCGTCGCCGACGCCCAGCAGCCCGAGCAGCACGGCGGCGAGCAGTCCCGTGCGGTCCTTGCCGGAGGCGCAGTGGAAGACGAGCGGGCCCTCGTCGTCGGCGATGATCTCCAGTGCCCGGCGCAGTTCGTCCGTGCCGTCGAGGGCGACTTCGGCGAACCGGTCCGCCAGGTAGCGCCAGGGGTCCACCGCGGGGGAGATGTCCGCCTGGTCGTAGGGCCGGTGCTCCACGCTCAGGTTGTGGTAGGCGCCGACATCGCCGTGCGGGACGCGGCCCTTGGCGTCGATCTCCCACGGGTAGCGCAGATCGATCACGGTGCGTATGCCCAGGGAGCGGAAGCGTTCGCGGTCCGCGCCCGCCAACTTGCCGAGCGAGTCGGAGCGGTAGAGCAGGCGCCACTTGACGGTTCGGCCGTCGGCGGCCCGATAGCTGCCCAAGTCCCGGAAGTTGTGCAGCCGTTCGAAGGTCACATGTCTGTCCACGCCGTCACCTTATGATCACCGGCCGCCGCTCCGGGGGCGGACTGTGCAGGATGGGAGCGCTCCCGTACCAGGGGGCGGGTGCGGCTGTCCTCCCCGCTTCGTGAGGCCCGGCGTCATGATCCGGGCGTAATGTGACAAAAAGCGGGCCGGTCCCGCCGGCGCGCAGCAGTCAGGCCCGGTGGAAGGGAGCGGCCATGCCGAGCACCGAGACACAGCCTGTGACGGACCCGGCGAAGCAGGAGGCGTTCGCCGCGGAAGTGGTCGACGTGCTGAACAAGGGCGCACTCGCGCTTTTGGCCAGCGTCGGTCATCAGACGGGGCTCTTCGACACCCTGGCGGGGTTGCCTCCCTCGACCAGCGACGAGATCGCCGAGGCGGCGGGTCTCGACGAGCGGTACGTGCGCGAATGGCTCGGCGGCATGGTCGTCGGGGGCTTCGTCGAGTACGACCCCGGCGGGCACACGTACCGGCTGCCGCCCGAGCACGCGGCCTCGCTGGTCAGCGCGGCCGGACCGGACAACCTCGCCGGCATGATGCAGTACATCGCCCTGATGGGCGAGGTCGAGCAGCAGGTCGTGCGCTCCTTCCGCGAGGGCGGCGGCGTGCCGTACTCGGCGTACCCGCGCTTCCAGGCCCTCCAGGCGGAGGAGACCGCCCGCGTCTACGACCACGGCCTCGTCGACACCATCCTCCCGCTCGTTCCCGGCCTCACCGACCGGCTGACCTCCGGGATCGACGCGCTCGACGTGGGCACCGGTCAGGGGCACGCGCCGATCGTGATGGCCCGGGCGTTCCCGGCGAGCAGGTTCCACGGCCTCGACCTGTCCGAGGCCGGCATCGCCGCCGGACGCGCCGAGGCCGCCGAGCTGGGGCTCGGGAACGTGGAGTTCGTGCTCGGCGACTCGACGGAGGTCACCGGGCAGTACGACCTGATCACCGCGTTCGACGTGATCCACGATCTGGCGAAGCCCGCCCGCACGCTGGCGGTGATCGCGAAGTCGCTGCGCGAGGGCGGTACGTTCCTCATGGCGGACATCGCCGCTTCCAGCAGGCTGGAGAAGAACGTCGGCCATCCGTTCGGGCCCGCGCTCTTCGGCTTCAGCGTCTTCTACTGCATGACGACCTCGCTCGGCACCGGCGGAGCGGGCCTGGGCACGGTCTGGGGACAGGAGACGGCCGAACGCATGCTGACCGATGCCGGCTTCCGGTCCGTCGACGTGCGGTTCGTCGACGGCGATCCGCTGAACGTCTACTACATCGCCAGGACGAGCTGAACGGCAGGAGCCGAAGGGGCCGTTGTGGCCGCGAGGAACGGCTGCGGCGCGCGCCGCAGCCGTACGCGAAACCGGCTTCTGAGAGGCCGTCGAGGTGGCGGCCGGCGGTTCAGGCGCGGTCGACGAGTGCGGGCACGCCCGGCGACAGGGGCTGCTCCGTCCAGATCACCTTGCCGTCCGCGGTGTACCGCGTACCCCAGCGCTTCGCGAACTGGGCCACGAGAAACAGCCCCCGGCCCCCCTCGTCCGTGATCGCCGCCTGCCGCAGATGGGGCGAGGTGCTGCTGCGGTCCGCCACCTCGCAGATGAGGCTGCGGTCCCGGATCAGCCGTACCTGGATGGGGCCGTCGGCGTAGCGGATCGCGTTGGTCACCAGCTCACTGAGGATCAGTTCCGTGGTGAAGGCCTCCTCGCCGAGGTCCCATTCGGCCAGTTTCCGCGAGACCGCGGCCCGGACCCTCCGCACGGCGGCGGGCTCCGGCGGCACGTCCCACTGGGCCACCCGGTCCGACGTCAGGACGCGGGTACGCCCCACGAGCAGCGCGATGTCGTCGCGGGGGCGCTCGGGAACCAGCGCCGCGAGGACCACCTCGCAGGTCTCCTCGGGTGTCCGGCCGCCGTCCTGGTCCAGGGTGCGGCGCAGCAGCTCCAGGCCCTCGTCGATCTCACGCTCGCGGTCCTCGACGAGCCCGTCGGTGTAGAGGACCAGCCGGCTGCCCTCGGGCAGCCGCAGTTCCAGGGTCTCGAACGGCATGCCGCCCAGCCCCAGCGGCGGACCGCCCGGCACGTCGGCGAACTCGGCCGTTCCGTCCGGGAGGACGATCGCGGGCTGGAGATGGCCGGCCCGCGCGATGCTGCAGTTCCCGGAGACGGGATCGTAGATCGCGTAGATGCAGGTGGCCCCGGTGACCGAGGCGTCCACCCCGTCGTCCGTCTCGTCCTGGTCGATACGGGCCACCAGTTCGTCGAGGTGCCACAGCAGTTCGTCCGGCGGCAGGTCCAGACTGGAGAAGTTGTGCACCGCGGTGCGCAGCCGCCCCATCGTCGCCGCCGCGTGCAGTCCGTGGCCGACCACGTCCCCCACCACGAGCGCCACGCGCGCTCCCGGCAGCGGGATGATGTCGAACCAGTCGCCGCCCACCCCGCCGAGGCCACCGAGCCCGGCCTGTGCCGGCCGGTAGCGGTAGGCCATGTCCAGCGCGGTCTGTTCCGGCAGGCCCCGGGGGAGCAGGCTGCGCTGCAGCGTCACCGCCATGGTGTGCTCGCGCGAGTAGCGGCGTGCGTTGTCGACGCTCACCGCGGCACGCGCCACCAGCTCCTCCGCGAGCGACAGGTCCTCCTCCTCGAAGGGCTCCGGCGTCCCTGCCCGCCAGAACATCGCGACACCCAGCACCACACCCCGGGCCCGAAGCGGCACCGCGATCATCGAGTGCATCCCGTAGCCGACGAGTTGCGGCGCCCGCACCGGGTCCTGGCGCTGCCAGCCGGTGAAGGCGGACAGATCCGTCTCCAGGACCGCGTCGCCCTTGGAGAGTCCCGAACCCAGCGGCGTCGTGGGCAGGAAGCGGATCGCATGACCGAGCGGGTACAGAGCCGTCTCGTCGGGGCCGCTGAACGCCGTGCGCCGCATGTCCACGTCCACACCGGTGGCGGTCGGCTCCTCGCCGCGCAGCACGGCCTCCACCAGGTCGACGGTGGCGAAGTCGGCGAACCGGGCGGCGGCGAACTCGCACAACTCCTCACAGGTGCGCACCACGTCGAGCGTCGTGCCGATCTCCGTGCCCGCGTCGTACAGCAGCTTCAGCCGGCCCCGGGCCACATCGACCCGTCCGGTCAGCGCCTGGAGTTCCGTGGTGTCCCTGAACGTCGCGACCGTGCCCGGCGGCCCGCCCGCCTGGTCCGTCGAACGCTGGTTGACGGCGAGGAGGCGGTCGCCCACCGGGACGATCTCGTCGGTGGCGATGCGGCCGGACGCCAGGAGACGTGCGGTGCGCGGCTCGAGACCCAGGTCGCGGACCGGGGAGCCGTCCACGTCGGCCGGCAGGCCGAGCAGCCGGCGTGCCTCGTCGTTGGCCAGCAGCAGCCGGCCGTCCCCGCCCACGATGACGACCCCCTCGCGGACGGCGTGCAGGACGGCGTCGTGGTGTTCGTACATCCGGGTCATCTCGGCGGGCCCGAGGCCGTGGGTCTGGCGGCGCAGTCTGCGGGTGACCAGGGCGGTGCCGCCGGTCGTGAGCATCAGAACCCCCGCCGCGGAGCCGAACAGCAGGGGGAACTGGTCCTCCACGACGCCGCTGACGCGTGCGATCGTGATACCCGCGGACACCATGCCGACGACCTCGCCGTCACTCGACCTGATCGGGACGACGGCCTGGACGAGCGGGCCGATCGTCCCGGTGATCTTCTCGGTGACGACACCGCCGGCCAGGGCCGGAGCGTAGTTGCCGACGAATCTCTTGCCGATGCGGTCGGTGAAGGGGTGCGTGTAGCGGATGCCCTCGGTGTCGAGGACGACGATGAAGTCGACCTCCGAGCGTTTGCGGGCCTCCTCGGCCCGCGGCTGGAGCACGGCCGTCGGGTCCGGTCCGGTGAGGGCCTCGACGATGCCGGGCGCGTTCGCGAAGGTTTCGGCCACGGCGACGGACCGGTTGCGGGCCTCCCGTTCGCTGTCGGCGCGGGACTGGAGCACGAGAGCCGCCATGGCCGCGGCGACGAGCAACACCACGATCGCCACCTGCAGGAGAAAGACCTGACCTGCGACAGTTCGCATCCGCAGAACCGAGCGCGGGCGGCCGTAGCGTCCGGCCATATGCTCTTTCTACACCTCCCGCACAAGGTGGGCGAACCGCGCAGAGCAGAGTGAAGCGCCCGCGTTCAGGCGGCTGTGCCGCGGGTCGCTCAAGCATGCCAACCCGGCCGGTTGTGACCAAGGTCTTCGCACAACTCCGTGTGCAGGGGCCACCGCAGGGCCTGTTGGGGAGCGTCGTTGTGGGTGGTCGTGTCACGGTACGGAGTGCTTCGTCACTCCCGCTCCGTGACGAGGCGTGCCGCGGCCTGCCGGGCGTTCAGGGCGGCGTGCGGGTCACCGGTGATCCCGGCGGTCACCATCGCGCCTTCGGCGAGCAGCCGCAGATGCTCCGCGGTGTCGCCCGGCAGGCCGGCATCGCTCACCAGGCCCGTCAGGTAGTCCTTGAACGCCTGCTTGTGCGCCTTGACCCGGGCGGCGACCGAGGGTGACGTCGCGCCGAGTTCCCCGTAGCCGTTGATCCAGGCACAGCCGCGGAAGCCGGGCTCGCGGAACCATGCGTACAGCCAGTCGAAGACCGCCAGGATCCGCTCCCGGGGGTCCGCCGAGCGCTCGACGTGGGAGGCGAGCCCTTCCCGCCAGCGGAGGTCGCGACGCTCCAGGTAGGCGTCGACGAGCTGTTCCTTGTTGGGGAAGAGCTGGTAGAGGCGCTTGAGGGAGACGCAGGAGGCCGTGCGGATCGCGTCCATGCCGACCGCCTGTACGCCCCGGGAGTAGAACAGCTCCTCGGCCGCGTCCAGCGCCTGCTTCCTGGCCGTCGCGCTGTCCATGACGACTACCCCTCCTTGACCCGAGAACCATCGTTCTCTACGGTAGCAGCGCCGAGGGAGAACGCTCGTTCTCCGCCTGTGGGGCACCTGCTCGCACCGGCGCCGTGCCGATGGAGGAACCATGACCACCCGCCCCCCGCTGCCGCCCTTCACCGCCCAGACAGCGGCCATGAAGGTCCAGGCGGCCGAGGACGCCTGGAACACCCGCGACCCGCACCGCGTCGTGCTCGCCTACACACAGGACTCGGTCTGGCGCAACAGGGACGCCTTCGTCACCGGACGCGCGGCCATCACCGAGCTGCTGGCACAGAAGTGGGACCGCGAACGTGACTACGCGCTGCGCAAGGAGCTGTGGGCGTACGACGGCAACCGGATCGCCGTCCGCTTCCAGTACGAGAGCCGCGACGCCGGCGGCCAGTGGTGGCGGTCCTACGGAAACGAACTGTGGGAGTTCGACGCCGCCGGTCTGATGGCGCGCCGGGAGGCGAGCATCAACGACGTCGCCATCACCGAGGGGCAGCGGCGCATCTTCGGGCCGAGGCCGCCCGCCGAACACGGCGTGCCGTTCCCGCCGGCCTGAAAACCAGCGGACGCAGAGCCCCTACGCCAGCAGAATCTGCGGACTCGCCTCCTTCAGCTTCGCCTGAGCCCAGCGCGCCTGGCGCAGTGTGTCCGGGCGGCATGTGGCGGCGAGCCGCAGCAGATCCTGGTCGTCGAGCGCCTGCGCCGCCTGTGCGAGCATCTCCCAGTCGGCGGCCACCCCCGTCGCCTGAGTGCACACCTTCCGCAGGTCGCGCAGCATCAGCAGCTCGGCCTGCCCGTGGCGGCCCGCCAGTTCGCTCGCCCGCTCCCGTATCTTCGCCGCCGGCGAGATCTCACCCCGCCCGACGGGATCGAGCCGGGCGCCGTACGCCGGGGCCGTCTCGGCCAGTGCCCGTATGTGCCGGTGCGACCAGCCCGCCAGGTCACGGGCCATGTAGTAGACCTCATGGTCCGTGCGGTGACGCTCGGAGACCACCATCAGATGGTGCGCCAGGGCGTTCTCGTCGTGGTGGAGTTCGCGCAGCAGCAGTCCGATCCTCATGGCGTGGCCTCCTGGTCGTCGTCGCCGGCGGGAGGGCGTGCCTCCTCCGCCTCGGCCGCGGGCCCGCCGCGGGTGGGCGCGATGCCCTCGGTCAACGGGGCGGAGGCGGTGTTCGTCGGAACGGTCTGCGCACCGTCGCCCGCGCCGATGCGCCGGATCCTGGCCGCGGCCGTCTTGAACAGCGGTTGTTTGGACGCCGGGTCCCAGTCGGTCGGGGTCAGTTCGTTCGCCGCCCGTGGCGGCCGGCCGGCGCCGTGCCCGTCGCCGTCGTCCCAGTAGCCGTAGTGGAAGGGCAGGAACAGCACCCCCTCCCGGATCGCCGTGATCCGCGCCGTTGCCCGCACACTGCCGTGCGGGGTCGTCGCCTCCACGAGGTCGCCCTCGGCGACACCGGCGGCCTCCGCGTCGTGCCGGGACAGCTCGATCCACATCTTGGGCGCGGCCGCCTGGAGTTGGGGCGCGCGGGCGGTCTTGGTGCGGGTGTGGAAGTGGTACAGGGTCCGGCCCGTCGTCAGGAGGAGCGGATAGCCGTCCGAGGTCTGCTCGTGCGGCGGCAGGTACTCGGCCGCCTTGACCATGGCCTTGCCGGACGGATTGAGCGCGCGGTACTCGGGCTCCTCCAGCGGTGCGCCGGTGACGAGATCCCGGCCGTAGCTCTCGCAGGACGCGGGGTCGCTGAAGAACCGGCCGTCGGCGTAGAGCCGTTCGGTGCCGTCGGGACGCTCGTCGTCGCACGGCCACTGGATGCCACCGTGCTCGCGGAGCCGGTCGTAGGTGATGCCCGTGTAGTCGCACGGCCGCCCCCGGCTGCACTCCTGCCACGCCGCGAACGCCGACTCGGGACCGTCCCAGGGGATCAGGGGCCCGCCGTCCTTGTCCCGCAGATCCAGGCGGGCGGCGTAGTCGAGGAAGATGTCCAGGTCGGAGCGGGCGTCGCCGGGCGGATCGACCGCCTTCTCGGACAGATGCACCGTACGGTCGGCGTTGGTGAACGTGCCCGTCTTCTCGCCCCACGCGGCGGCCGGCAGCACGACGTCCGCCAGCTGGGCCGTCTCGGTCAGGAAGATGTCCTGCACGACCAGGAACAGCCGCTTGCGGCCCAGCACCCCGCGGATGCGGTGCAGTTCGGGCAGTGACACCGCCGGATTGGTGCCCGACACCCACAGCATGCGGATCGAGCCGTCCTCCACGTAACGCATGATCTGCATGGCGTGCGTGGGCGGCCCGTAGTGGGGGATGCGCTCCGGTGCGACGTTCCATATCCGGGCCAGCTCGGCGACGTGCTCGTCGTTGTTCCAGTTGCGGAAACCGGGCAGGTCGCCGTCGGCGCCGCACTCACGGGTGTTCTGGGCCGTCGGCTGGCCGTTCATCTGCAGCACCCCGCAGCCGCGCCGCCCGAGCATGCCGCGGATCAGATGCAGATTGTTGACCTGGACCGCGGCGGCCGTCGCCTGGTGGGACTGGTAGAACCCCTGCAGAACGGTGGACATCAGCCGCTCCGCACCGCCCAGCAGTTGTGCGGCACGCCGGATGTCGTCGGCCGGTACCCCGCAGATCTCGGCCGCCCGCTCGGGGGGATACTCCGCGACGCACCGCTGGAGGTCGTCGAAGCCGACCACGTGCGCGTCGATGTAGTCGCGGTCGATCCGGCCCGTCCGCACGATCACATGGAGCAGGGCGTTCATCAGGGCGACATTGGTGCCCGGCTTCGGCGCCAGGTGGATCGTCGCCGCCCGCGCGACCGGGGTCGGCCGGGGATCGACACAGACCAGCGCGGGCGGATGCGGCCCCGCCAGCCGGTCGAGGACCCGGCTCCACAGGACGGCCTGGCTCTCGGCCATGTTGTGTCCGAACAACGCGATCACGTCCGCGTGGTCGATGTCCGTGTACGAGCCGGGCTGGCCGTCGCAGCCGAACGACGACTTGAGCGCCTCGGCCGCCGTCGCCGTGCACAACCGGGTGTTGCCGTCCAGGTGGTTGGTGCCGATCCCGCCGCGGGCGATCAGGGAGAGCGCGTAGTACTCCTCCAGGAAGAGCTGCCCGCTGGTGTAGAACCCGATGGCCGAGGCGCCCTGTTCGTCCATGAGCCGGCGGGTGCGCGTGACGACACGCGACATCGCCGTCTCCCAGTCGCTCTCCACCAGCTCGCCGCCCTCCCGCACCAGCGGGCGGGTCAGCCGGTCCCGTGAGGCGTTCGCCTGCCAGGCGAAGAGGTCCTTGGGATCGAGCCGCCCGTGGTTGACCCGGTCGTCGGGCCGGCCGCGCACGCCCACGATCTCGCCCTCGCGGACGGCGAGGTACAGGGCGTCGCCGTTGGAGTGCATCACCGAGGCGCTGGGCACCCAGCGTTCCACGTCGTCGGCGCCGATCCCCTCGGCGAGGTGCGAGTCGACCCGCACCGGCCAGGTACCGCCGCGGTCGTAGGGCGTGCGGGTGCCCCAGGGCTCGGCGATGCGGTCCGTTCGTTTCATGAGCGCCTCCTCCGGCTCACGCCGCGAAAAACCCCTCCATGGCATCGGCCGGGGGCGGACGGCCGCCGGCCTCGGTCGCTCCGGCCGTCACCGTGCGGACGCCGGCGGACCCGCGGACGCCGCGGCCCGCAGGATGCCGATCACTTCCTCGTCGCCTACCTGGCCGAAGTCCTCGTACCACTGGCCGACCGAGTGGAACGCCTCCGGCGTGTACAGGCACACGAGGTCGTCGACCTCGGCCCTGAGCACGGCGGCGGGCTCCGTCGCGCAGACCGGCACCGCGAGCACGATCTCCGCGGGGTCCATGCCCCGCACGGCGCGCACCGCGGCCCGCGCGGTCACGCCCGTGGCCAGTCCGTCGTCGACGACGACTGCCGTGCGGTTGTGCAGGGCGGGTGCGGGCCGCTTGCCCCGGTAGAGATCCTCGCGCCGGTGCAGCTCCGTACGTTCCGCCGCGACCTGCGCGCCCAGGCGGTCGGCGGTCAGATCGAGCATGGCCATGGTCCGCGCGTCGTACAGCGGAGGGTCCTCGCCCGCCAGCGCACCGACCCCGAGCTCCGGATTGAACGGCGCACCGATCTTGCGGGCCACGACGACGTCGAGCGGTGCGCCGAGCGCCCGGGCGACCTCGTCCGCCACCGGCACCCCGCCGCGCGGCAGCGCCAGGACGAAGGGGGCGCGCAGCCGCTCCTCCCGCAGTCTCTCGACCAGCAGCGCCGCCAGTTCCCGTCCGGCTGCCCTGCGATCATGGAAACGCATGAGTGTGCCTCACTCCCGCCCGGCTCCCGGCTCGTCACCGGCTCCCGGTTCCTCGTCGGCGCCCAGCCGGTCGTCGGACGTGACGTGCATGGCCGCCTCCTCGGCGGAGGCCGCACCGCCGTCGATACCGACGTCACGGGCGACCACGTCGCTGGGCCTGCGCGGCGAGGGATCCTCGGCGGGAGCCAGCCGTCCGGCCCGTTCCTCACCGGCCAGTTCGTCCACCGGTTCACCGTCGCCGCCCACCTGGTCGCCGATGCCGTTGCCCTCGGGCGGAGCCACGTCCGGCGTCTCCTGGGCGAGGCGCTGGTCCAGCGTCTCGCCGGCCTGCTGCTCCTCGCCCGTGGTGCCGTACCGGCCGACGGCGAGGGGTCGCTCCGGCGGGGAGTAGCCCTCGGCCATCATGTCGTCCAGGTCGCGCTCGCCGATCACGTTCTGCATGTCGAGCTCATCGCTCGGGCGGTTCTGCGCGTCCGAGTGCGTGGGCTGGTACACGTCGTCGCCGCGGGCCTCGTCGTCCCGGGCCCGGTCGCCCTGTTCGGTGCTTTCGGACATGGCGCACTCCCTTCTCGGCCGGTCCCGGGCGCCGTCGTTCCCGTGCCCGGGACTCTCGGACGGATACGCGGGTCTTCGGAGGTCCCGCTGCCGGTCATGCCCTCACAGCAGCATGACGAGCGCGAACGCGAGGAAGAACGCCGCGCACAGGACCACCACGATGCCGATGATGAACAGCGGTCCCTTCGTCCAGCCGCGTGTGAGGTCTTCCCGCGGCCCGGCGCCGGAGCCGGCGCTCGTCTCCGCGGGCGGGGTCTCGCCCGGGGGCACTCCGCCTCCGGGTTCGAGACCTGGGGTGGTGCGTGGATCGGGGTCTGGGCTGTTGCTCTTCATACGGGGCGAGTGCCCGCAATCGCCCGGATCAACAGCCCGGATTCGGATCGCTCGCCGGAATCCTCGCCGCCTGTCGGTACCGGGTGTCCGCGCGAGTACGGCGGGTCCGGAGGGGTAACCGGGCGACAAGGACCACGAACCCCGCACGGCGGGAGGCGAGAGCGGTGACCACCAGTGAAGAGCAGAGGCCGGGGGAGGGCTACGACGCCGAGCCGTTCGTGCCGCGGCGCGGCGGTCTGCCGACGCTGCGGCGTGCCGCCGCCGGCTGCGAGGGCTGCCCCCTTTTCCGCAACGCGACCGGCACCGTGTTCGGCGCGGGGACCTCTTCGGCCAGGGTCGTGATCGTCGGAGAACAGCCGGGCGACCAGGAGGACCGGCTCGGGGAGCCGTTCGTCGGCCCGGCGGGCAGGCTGCTGCGCAAGGCCCTGGAGGAAGTGGGCATCGACGAGAGGACGGCGTACTTCACGAACGCCGTCAAGCACTTCAAGTTCGAGCCCGCACAGCGCGGCAAACGCCGGATCCACAAGGCTCCCAGCCTGCGGGAGATGACCGCGTGCCGCCCCTGGCTCGCCGCCGAACTGCGCGTGGTGGACCCCGACCTCGTGATGGCCCTCGGCGCGACCGCGGGCAAGGCACTGCTCGGCGGCACGTTCCGGGTGAGCGAGCAGCGCGGCCTGCTGCTGCCCATGCCGCCCTGGGACGGGCTGGGGCAGGTCGACGTGTCCGGGGAGAAGGTGATGCCGCCCGAGCGGGCGGCCGCCGAGGGCTGCGTCATCGCCACCGTCCATCCTTCGGCGGTCCTGCGGGCGGACGACCGGGAAACGGCGTACAAGGGGCTCCTCGCCGATCTGCGCGTGGCCGCCGACGTACTGGCCTGAGACACCGGCCGGGCCCGGGGGCCGAGGCCCCGACGGCGGGGCTTACGACGGCCCAGGGGCGTGCTCGTCGCCATGATCGCCCCCTGTGGGCCATGACCGTCGTCGTGTTGACCGTGCACACCGTCTGGAAGATCGGCGTGGACTCGGCGGTCGCCTCCGCGGTCGTGGCGCCGGCGGCCGCCGTCCACGCGCCGTGGTGGCCGGCCTGCCCGACGGCCCTCGCCGTGTGCCGGTCGCGCGTCGCCCTCGGTCACCACACGACCCCGCAGACAGCGGCCGGAGCGGCACTCGGCGCGGCCACCGGGGCGGCGGTCCTGATGGGACAGCCGCGCCCGGGCCCGGACCGAGCAGTCCGGGCCCCGCGACACCGGCGGTCAGGCGGGCAGGCGCCGGACCCTCAGCACGTTGTCGGTCCGCGTGGCGGGCCGGCCCTCGGGGTCGTTCTGCGCGCGCTCGAACTCCTCGCAGCGCTGCACCTCCCAGCCGCCCGGGGGCAGGTCCAGCGCGTCGAGAACCTCCTGCGGCGTCGGCAGCGGCACCCCCTCGTGCGCGGTGGGCTCCCACGGGGCGGGCCCCGCGTGTCCGACGATCAGCAGCACACCTCCGGCAGCGACCGTCGAGGCCGCCCTGCGCAGGATCTCCTCGCGCGGCAGGTCGCCGGGGGAGTGCAGGTAGTGGGCCGAGACCAGGTCGAACTCCCCGTCCGGGAACGACACGGAGAGGTCCGCCCGCTGCCACTCGACGGCGTCGGCGACCCCCGCCTCCTCTGCGTGACGGGTCGCGCGTTCCAGCGCGACGGCGGAGATGTCGGTCGCCGTCACCCGCCAGCCGCGCTGCGCGAGCCAGATCGTGTCGGCGCCCTCGCCGCATCCCAGGTCGAGCGCGGTGCCGGGCCGCAGACCGGCGACTTCACGGACGAGCGCGGTGTTCGGATCGCCGCTCCAGATCCGCTCGCTCTCGCTGTAGCGGGCGTCCCAGAACTCCGCGCCCCCCTCATCGCTCTCGATCACCGGTGTGTGCTCCTCGTCCTCGCGCTGTGCCGTGCCGGAAGACCCAGCGGTCCCGTCTCTTCTGCGCATGCCGTCATGCCTCGTACCTCCGTTCCACCGGCGATACTCCGCCCGCGCCGAGCGGGGGGCAAAGAAGCTTGCCGACTCCGCAAAAACCGGTGGCCGGCCCGCTCCCGGAGAGCCGAGCCGCTTCCGGCTCAGCCCGAGTCGTCGTCGGACGCCACCACCCAACGGCCCTGCCCGTAGTCGTAGTCGTGGACGGGGCGTCCCCGCACGCCGCTCGTACGGAACGGCCTGCCGCCGTCGTCGATCCGTACCGTGCCGCCGCGTTCACCGCTGCTCCACCGCAGTTCCAGGTACCAGTCGCAGTCGCACCCGGCCGTACGGCCGCTGACGAGCAGCGACTCCGGATCGGAGGAGGAGACGGTGTACGGGAACGACACGGCCGGAATCGGCTCCCCGGAGTCGTTGCCGGGCACCGGGCGCGCCACGGGGCGGGACGCGTCGAGATCGACGTCGAACAGACGCGGCGTCAGTGCTCCTCCGCATCCGGAACTCGTGCGGAACGCGCCCTGCTCGGGCGGGGCCCGGCGTTCCACCACGCGCACGTGCAGCGACTCCAGCACGACGGCTTCGGCGCCCCTGCCTCGTACCGTGATGCGCACCTGCGTCTCGCCCCCGTGAACCGCGCCCAGCGACGTGGCCCATGACGCCGCGTCGGCCTGCACGGGCGGCGGCGGCGCGGTGGCGGGGTCGCGGTCCAGCAGATACGTGTGGTCGCAGCCGTTGCGCCAGACGTGGTCGTCGACGGTCCAGGCGAACGGCGTCCCGGTGGTGGGCGCACCGCCCGTGCGCCCGGGAGCCGCCGCGCCGGGCCGACCGCTCGCGTCGCCGGAGCGAGGACGCGGACCGGCGGTCTGGGACTCCGTGGCCGACGGAGGACCGGGCGGGGAGGTACGGGGGCGGACCGACGGCGGGGAGACGGCCGGTTCCCCGCCCGGCCCGCGGGAGGCCGTGGGGGCGTCGTCGCCGGAGCCGGGGGTGAGGTCGCGGAAGCCGACCAGCACGGTGAGCACGGCGAGCAGGAAGAGCGCTGCGGCGGACGCGCCGACGAGGACGGGGCGACGGGAGCGCCGCGGCACTCGCGTCGCCCCGGCGGGCCGTGGCACCTCCGGGGCCTCCTGCTCGCCGGGAGCGGCGCCGGCCAGGGGCGCAGCGGGGACGGCGGTGGCCTCCGGCGATGCGCCGTCGACGGGAGCGGCGCCGGCCGGGCGTTCCGCGGACGCGTCAGGGACGCGAGCCGCCTCAGGGGGTGCGCCGGCGGCCGCGCACACTTCGGCCCCGACGGACGGCTCACGTGACGTGCCCGTCGCACGGGCGGCGCTCGCCACCGCCCCCGGGCCCCCGTCGGCGGCCGCCTCCGGCTCCGTTGCGCCGGCCTCCCCGCGTACCCCGCGGTCAGCATCCGCCAGGACCCACAGCCGGTGCAGCTCCGCCAGTTCGTCACGTCCGCAACCGCACAGCCGCGCCAGCCGTTCCACCGGCGCGAAGTCCAACGGGACCGTCTGCCCCGAGCAGTAGCGGTACAGCGTCGCCGTGCCGACACCCACGCGCCGTGCCAACGCCCCGTACGAGCGCCCCGACCCGCCGCGCAGCTCGTGCAGCCGCCGTGCGAAAGCCTCGGTCGACGCTCCTCTCGGTGTGTCCGTCACTCTCGGTCCTCCAGTCGGTCCGCCCGGGAGGCGTTTCACCCCACTACGGAAGCCCCACGTCAGCCGGGGTGGAACGGTTCCCCGTGTGCGCCGGGCAGGTGACGCTCCGGAACTTATTCGACGGCTCGCCGAGCAGGACCCGCTGATCGGCCTGCGCCGGGACGAACGGCGCCAGGAGATCTCGGTGTCGCTCTACGGCGAGGTGCAGAAGGAGGTCGTCCAGGCCACCCTGGCCGACGACTTCGGCCTCGACGTCGACTTCCGCGAGACGACGACGATCCATGTGGAACGCCTCGTGGGGGCGGGCGCCGCCGCGGAGTTCCTGAAGGTCGACCCGAATCCCTTCCTCGCCACGGTCGGTCTGCGGGCCGAACCGGCGCCCGCGGGCTCGGGCGTGGAGTTCAGGCTGGAGGTCGAACTGGGCTCGATGCCGTACGCGTTCATCAAGGCTGTCGAGGAGACGGCCAGGGAGACCCTGCGCCAGGGGCTCCACGGCTGCGAGGTCCCGGACTGCGTCCTGACCCTGACGCACTCGGGCTACGCGCCGCGCCAGAGCCATGCACACGCCGTCTTCGACAAGAGCATGTCCAGCACGGCCGGTGACTTCCGCAACCTCACCCCGCTGGTCCTGACGAGCGCGCTCCGGCAGGCGGGCACCGAGGTCCACGAGCCGATGCACGACTTCCGCCTGGAGATCCCCGCGGACGTGTTCGGCGCCGTACTGCCTGTGCTGACGCGGCTGCGCGCCGTCCCGCGGACGTCGGCCCTCAAGGGCTCCTGGTACGTGATCGAGGGCGAACTGCCCGCCGCGTCCGTGCACGGAGTGGAGCGCCGACTGCCGTGGCTGACCAGTTGCGAGGGCGTGCTGGAGAGCTCTTTCGCCCGCTACCGCCCGCTCCAGGGCCCGCCTCCCCGCCGGCCCCGCTCCGACCACGCCCCGCTGGACCGCCGGAAGTACCTCCTGCGCGTGGTGCGCCGCACCGGAGCCCGCGACGACCACCGGTGACGGCGCGCGCTGTGCCGCATCCGCGCCGTCCTCCACGGTGCCCGACCGGACACCGCGTCACCCCGCACCGGCCGCGTCAGCCGCCGCCCCGGGCGACGCCTGCGGCACGGCGGGCACCGTCGCGGTCGTGGGACCGCGCACCGCCGCGATCACCGCGTCGTGCAGGTCGCGGCTCGCGGCCTCCGACGGGCACGGCGCCGGACTTCCCGACACCGTGAACCAGTCGGCCGCGCCGGTGTACTGCACGGTCACGGACGCCTCGCCGTCGACCCAGGTGGTGTGCACGGTGAGGTCGCCCGAGACGACACCGACCTCCTCGGTGAGCACGCCGCCACGGCCCGAGTACACGCCAGGAGTAGTCCAGGATGCCCAGCTCATGCCTCCAACGTCACACTGTTCCCGCTTGATCGCTACTGGCGCGGCAGGACTGTTTTTCCGCACAGGATGTGGAGCGCTCCCGGCTGCACCCTCGCCGTCACCGGCAGCACCGCGTCGACCTCCCCGTCCGCGCCGTACGGGAGCGGGCGGTCCGCCTCGATGCGGATCTCCTTGCCCCGCAGGATCTCCACCTGGGGCCGCGCCACGTGCGCCCCGGTCTTCAGCTCGTTCATCATCGTGAAGAACAACCGTTTCGGGGCGTCCTGGATCACCACCACGTCCAGCACGCCGTCGTCCAGCCGAGCACCCGGCGCGATCTGTCTGCCGAAGCCGTAGAAGCCGGAGTTGGCCGCCACCACCGTGTAGCCGCGGCGCTCGTGCACGACTTTGTCGATCGTGATCCGGTACGAGGCGGGCCGCCATGCCATGACCGCCCGCAGCCCGCCCGCGTAGTACGACGCCGCTCCGCGCAGCAGCCGGGAGGTGTTGGCGTGCCGGTTGGCGACGGCGTCGACCCCGGCGTACACGCTGCCCAGGACGGAGATCCCGGCGTGCACGGCCGATTCGACCTCGATGGTGTCCACGGCCCGGACCTCGCCCCGCAGCAGCACCTCCGCGAGCCGCGGGGCGTCGGCGGGCAGGCCCAGGGCGCGGGCGAAGTCGTTGCCGCGGCCGGCCGGGACCAGGCCGAACACGGTGTCCGTGCCGCTGAGCGCCCCTCCGATGCAGCCCGCCATCCCGTCACCGCCGACGGCGAGGACCACATGGCCCTGCGCACCGGCCTGCCGGGCGAGTTCCCGGGCGTGGTCGAGGCTGCGGCTGTACAGGGTGTCGAGCCGCGCGCCCGCCTCCCGCAGGAGCCGGGACAGGGGAAGCAGGGCGGCCGTACCGCTGGAACCGCCTGCGGTCGGGTTGACGACGGCGGTGAACTGTCGCATGGATGGCGCCTCCGGACGGCGGGAACGGGTCAGCGGACGGGGATGAGGACGCCGGGGCTGAGGACTCCGGCCGGGTCGATCTCGGCCTTGACGGCCTGGAGCATGCGGACGCCCACCGGCCCGATCTCCGAGGTGTACCAGTCGCGGTGGTCGGTGCCCACGCCGTGGTGGTGGCTGATGGTGCCGCCCGCCGCCAGGATCGCGTCGTTGGCCGCCCGCTTCGCCCGCTCCCAGTGGGCGACCGGTTCGTCACCCTGTGCGGAGACGACGGTGAAGTAGAGCGAGGCGCCGTTCTCGTACACGTGCGAGATGTGGCACATGACCAGCGGCGGGGTGCCCGCCTCGGTCAGTGTGCCGGTGACGGCCTGGCGCACCGCCGCGTACAGCCCGGGCACGGCTGACCAGAACGCGGCCGTCTCCAGCGTCTCGGCGAACGCCCCGGCGTCCAGCAGCGCGTCGCGCAGGTACGGGGCGTTGTACCGGCCGTGCTCCCAGCGCTCGCCCGGCTCCTCGCCGGCGAACTCGCCGCCGCAGGCGAGCAGGACCTCCCGGGCCGCCGCGCGTCGCGCCGCGGTGTCCTCCTCGGTGCCCTCGTAGCCGGCGATCGCCATGCAGCCCGCCCCCTGCGGGGCCTCGGCGGTGCCGATGGCGTCCGGCTGGGCCAGGCCGATGAACGTCTCGGTCTCGTCCGACAGGCGCAGCACGGTGGGCCGCGGCCCGTCCTGCGCGAGCCGGCGCAGTGCGGCCGCTCCCGCCTCGAACGTGGCGAAGCGCCAGCCCTCGTAGACGCGCCTTTGCGGCAGGGGCCGGATGCGGACCGCCACCGCGGTGATCACGCCGAACGCGCCCTCGGAGCCGAGGACCAGCTGCCGCAGGTCCGGGCCGGCCGCCGAGCGGGGCGCACGGCCGGTCTCCAGCGTGCCCTGCGGAGTGGCGAGCGTGAGGCCGAGGACCATCTCGTCGAAGCGGCCGTATCCGGCCGACGCCTGGCCGCTGGAGCGCGCAGCGGCGAAGCCGCCGACGGTCGCCCACTCGAACGACTGCGGGAAGTGGCCGAGGGTCCAGCCCCGCTCGTTGAGCAGCGCCTCGCACTGCGGGCCGCGCAGACCCGGCTGGACGGTGGCGGTGCGGGAGACCTCGTCGAGGGCGACGAGCCCGTCGAGCCGGCGCAGGTCGAGCGCGACGAACGGCCGCTTCGCCTCGGGCGCGAGTCCGCCGACGACGGACGTGCCGCCGCCGAACGGCACCGCGGACAGACCGTGTTCGGCGCAGGCGCGCAGCACGGCCAGCACCTCGTCGTGGCTGCCCGGCAGCAGGACCGCGGCCGGTGTGTCGTCGGCCTCGCCGGCGCGGATGCGCAGGAGGTCGGGGGTGGACTTGCCCCGGGTGTGCCGGATGCGGCTCTCGGCGTCCTGGCGCACGTACGCGTCGCCGCCGACGCAGGCGGCCAGCGCCTCGCGGGCGCCGTCCGGGAGCGGGGAGACCGGCACCTCGATGGCGTCGAGCGACGCGGGGCCGTTCTCGCGGGGCGTGACGCCGAGCAGATCGCGCAGCAGTCCGATCACCGTGCCGGGCAGCGGGGCCGCCTTGGCCGGGTCGCCCCAGCCGCTCCACAACATGTCCACTTCGGTCTTCCTCACCGTCGGTTTCGCAGGGGTGCACTGCCGCGCGGCCGGCACTGCATTACACTGTGACAGATGACGCCCATTCGTCACAACCATGCGGACGCGGACGCCGTGCTGGACGCCGCACGCGACTGTGTCCTCGCCGTCGGCGTACGCCGCACGACCCTGACCGACGTGGCCCGGCGCGCCGGGGTGTCCCGGATGACGCTGTACCGCCGCTGGCCGGACGTGCGCACGCTCGTCGGCGACCTGATGACCCGTGAGTGGATCGCCCTCGCCGTCGGCGCCATGCCCGACCCCGTGGCGGACACGCCCGTGCGGGCGCGCATCGTCGACGGGCTCGTGGCGGGGGTCGCCGCGTTCCGCGCACACCCTCTGTTCCACAAGATCCTCGACGTGGACCCGGAACTGCTGCTGCCCTACGTCATCGACCGCCGCGGAGCCAGCCAGGACGCCCTGCTCGGCCTCCTCACGACGGCGCTCGCCCAGGGCCACGAGGACGGATCCGTCCGCCGCGTGCACACCGACCTGCAGGCCCGCTCACTGCTGCTCGTCGTCCAGTCCTTCGTGCTCTCACTGCGCACGATGACCGAGGAGGGCGACCCCGAACTGAGCGACACCGCCTTCCTCGGCGAGCTGCGGACCGTACTGGAGAGGACCCTCACCCCATGACCCGCCCCAGCAGCCCCGCCCTGCCCGCCTCGTCCCTCAACGCCGCACGGCGGCACAGGGAGCTCGCGGAACTCGCCGACGGCGCCGAGGTCGACGTCCTCGTCGTCGGCCTCGGCGCCACCGGAGCCGGAGCCGCCCTCGACGCCGCCTCGCGCGGCCTCACCGTGGCCGCCGTCGACGCGCACGACCTCGCCTTCGGCACGTCGCGCTGGAGTTCCAAGCTCATCCACGGCGGGTTGCGGTACCTCGCCAGCGGTCAGCTCGACGTCGCGCACGAGAGCGCCGTCGAACGCGGCGTCCTCATGGAACGCACCGCCCCCCACCTGGTCCGCGCCCAGCCCTTCGTCCTGCCGCTCACCCCCCTGGTCAGCCGCGGCCAGGCCGCGCTCGCCTGGGCCGGCTTCCGGGCCGGCGACCTGCTGCGCGCCTCCGCCCGCACCGCACGCGCCACCCTGCCCGCACCGCGCGTCCTGTCGACGGTGGAGACCCGGCACATGGCACCCGCCCTGCGCGCCACCGGCCTGCGCGGCGGACTGCTGTCCTGGGACGGTCAACTCACCGACGACGCCCGCCTGGTGAGCGCGATCGCCCGCACCGCCGCCGCCCACGGCGCCCGTGTCCTCACCCGCGTGCGCGCGCTCGCGCTCACCGGCAACGGCGCGCTCGTCCGCGACGAGACCACCGGCGAGGACCTGCGCGTCCGCGCGCGCACCGTGATCAACGCGGCCGGGGTCTGGGCCGGGGGACTCGTCGACGACATCCGGCTGCGCCCCTCCCGCGGCACCCACCTCGTGCTGCGCTCGGACGACCTGGGCGGCCTCGCCGCCGGCATGCACATCCCGATCCCCGGCGAGACCAACCGCTTCGTCCTCGTCCTGCCGCAGGGCGACGGCCGGGTGTACGTCGGCCTCACCGACGAACCGGTGGAGGGCAGCGTCCCCGACGTGCCCAAGGTGCCCGAGACGGACATCGGCTTCCTCCTTGACGTCCTCGGCTCCGCCCTCGACGTCACCGTCGGCCGCGACGACGTCGTGGGCGCGTTCGCCGGCCTGCGCCCCCTGCTCGACACGGACGGCGGGCCGGGCCGGACCGCCGACATCTCCCGCAAGCACGCGGTCCTCACCTCGCCCGACGGCGTCGTCACCGTCGTCGGCGGCAAACTCACCACGTACCGGCGCATGGCGCAGGACGCCGTCGACGCGGCCGTCCTCGCGCGCGGGCTGCGATGCGGCCCCTGCCGCACCACCGCCGTCCCGCTCGTCGGAGCCGACCACCCCAGCGCCCTCGCGCAGCTGGACGCGCCCCGCCGCCTCGTCCGCCGGTACGGCTCCGAGGCGCCGGCCGTCCACGCCCTCGGCCTGGAGGACCCGTCCCTGGCGCGGCCGGTGATCCCCGGCCACCCCGTCACCGGCGCCGAACTCGTCTGGGCGGTCCGCCACGAAGGGGCCCTCGACGCATCCGATCTCCTCGACCGCCGGACCCGCATCGGCCTGGTGGCCGAAGACCGGCACGCCGCGCAGGAGGCCGCCCGCGACGCGCTGGCCCGCAGCTCCTGACCGCGTGCCTCCGCCGAACACGTGTGGTGGGGCGCCGCAAGGGCGCCCCACCACGCTCACGCCCCGTCCCCGGGGCCCTGTGCCGCTACGGGAGCTGCGTGAACGGGGCCAGGAAGGCCCGGGCTCCCGGGGTGTCCAGACGGTACGTCACGTTCGTCGCGTAGCACGGCGAGTCGCCCGTGATCGTCGTGGAGACGAGAGTCCACTTCCCGCCCAGCGTGGCGAAGTTCGGTCCGCCCGAATCGCCGTAGCACGCACCGCCGTTGCCCTGCGGCGCGGTCATGGCCAGGCGCACCCAGGCGTCGTTCAGCGCGTCGAAGGTGACCGGGGCCTTCATGCGGACGCCGCCGCCCGGGTGGGTGTGGCCGCCGGGACCGCGCCGGGACTCCTCGGTGCCGTAACCGGCGACGACGAACGGGGTGTCGTTCAGGCCCTGCGGGCCGGCCGCGTCGAGCGCACCGGCCGCCGGCAGCGAGGCCGGAGTGAACGACCAGCGCGCCTTGACCTGGGCGGCGGACAGCTGGATCACCGATATGTCGCGGGTGTCGGAGGCCGGCCCCGGATACTCCGGGTGGTTGTGGGCGGTGCCCTGGACTCCGACGGCACGCGCCACGGCGGCGGGGTCGCCCGGGTGCTGGGCGGCGGCCCTGTCGAGGCCGGCCTGCACGTCCTGGTCGAGGGAGACGTAGAACTTCACGTTCCCTGGCCAGTCGGTGGTGCAGTGGGCGGCGGTCAGGAACGTGTCCTTGTCGATCATGGTGCCGGAGCAGACCCAGTCGACGCGGTCCGGGGTCGCCGGATCGTCGTCGGCGTCCCAGGTGGCGACCAGCGCACCGACCTCGGTGCGCTCGGGCGCGGGCGTCGCGTTGTACGAGTTGATCGCCGACGACGGCAGGGCCGCGGCGAGCACGACGGCGCAGGCCGCAGCGGTGACGGCCATCGGACGTAGGGGCAGGGCAGTCAAGTCGGACCCTTCGGTGTGGGTGAACGGGGATTCTCCTGTGGGGTGATCGACAGTGAAGCGTGCCCAGGGCGCCGCGGCAAGAGGCCGGTGCCACCGGGGAACGGCCGCCCCGGACGGCTCCGAGATGCGCTCGGTCACGAGCACTGATTCGCTGAGGACACCCGCTCAATCGGAACACGAGGAGTGATCATGAGCGTTTCGGACGAGTCCCGCGGCCGGATCCGGCAGATGCGGGAGAAGGCGAAGGAACTGAACGCGGCCGCGGAGCGCAGCAGCGATCCCAAGGAGCGTGAGCGGCTGAAGGAGAAGGCCCAGCGGCTGCAGGCCCAGTCGGAGCAGGAGTCCGGCATGAGCACCGGGGACATATACCCCGACGTGTGACGGACAGCGCCGCACGCCGCGGCGGCACCCGTCGTACGAGGGGCCGGGGCGCCCGAGAGCGCCCCGGCCCCTCCGCGCGCCCGCCCGCCCAGCCGTACGGCGCCGTCACCGCCGAAGGCGGGACAGGACGAGCGCGCCCACCCGAGCACCGACTGGCGGTCAGTCGACCGGCCAGGTGTGGACGGGAGCGTTGAGGTGCATGTAGTCGATGTACTGCCGCGTCATCAGCCGCAGCGCCTCGTGGTGGTCGACCCTGCTGGTCCGGTCGATGTGGTGGAACGTCTCCGCCTGCCACACGGCACCGTTGCGGCCGGTCACGCAGCGCTGCTCGATGATGCCGAGCAGCGGCTCCCGCCACGGCGCGTCCATGCCCGAAGCCTCCAGACCACGGTGCGCGAGCGGCAGCAGCCTGCGCAACACCAGCTCGGCGACCGGCACTTCACCCATGCCCGGCCAGTACAGCCGGGCGTCGATCCCGTGCCGGGCCGCCGCGTGCAGATTGTCCTCCGCGGCCTGGAACGACATCCGCGACCACACCGGCCGCTCCTCGTCCACGAGTGCGCGCGTCAGCCCGTAGTAGAAGGCGCCGTTGGCGAGGATGTCGGCCACCGTCGGTCCCGCGGGCAGCACCCGGTTCTCGATCCGCAGGTGCGGCTTGCCGTGGTCGACGGCGTAGATGGGGCGGTTCCACCGGTAGATCGTGCCGTTGTGCAGGGTCAGCTCGGACAGCTCCGGGATGTCGCCGCCCTCGAGCGTCTCCCGCGGGTCCTCTTCGTCGCACACCGGCAGCAGGGCGGGGAAGTAGCGCACGTTCTCCTCGAAGAGGTCGAAGACGCTGTTGATCCAGCGCTCGCCGAACCACACCCGGGGCCGTACGCCCTGCACCTTGATCTCCTCCGGGCGGGTGTCCGTCGCCTGCTCGAACAGCGGGATGCGGGTCTCGCGCCAGAGCTCCTTGCCGAACAGGAACGGGGAGTTCGCGGCCAGCCCCACCTGCACACCGGCGATGGCCTGCGCCGCGTTCCAGTAGGCCGGGAACTCCTCCGGGGCGACCTGCAGGTGGAACTGGGTACTCGTGCACGCCGCCTCGGGAGTGATCGTGTCCGCGTAGGTGCGCAGCCGCTCGATGCCGTCCACCTCGATGCGCAGATCCTCGCCGCGCGCGGCGAAGACCTGCTCGTTGAGCAGCCGGTAGCGGGGGTTCTCGGACAGGGCCGCCTCGCCGACGTCCTTGCGGCGCAGCGTCGGCAGGATGCCGATCATGGCCAGGTGCGCCCCGACCTCCGAGGCGCGCTGTTCGGCGTGGTTCAGGGCCCCCCGGATTTCCTGCTCCCAGGAGTCCGGCCCGCCGGCCGTCAGCCTGCGGGGCGAGATGTTGATCTCCAGATTGAAGCGGCCCAGCTCGCTCGACCACGCCGGATCCGCGATGGCCTCCAGGACGTCGGTGCTGCGCATCGCGGGTTCCCCGGTCTCGTCGACCAGGTTCAGCTCGATCTCCAGACCCACCTGCGGCCGCTCGAACTCGAAGTTCGCCGCGCGCAGCATCTGCGCGAACGTGTCCAGACACGCCTGCATCTTGTTCCGGTAGCGGCGGCGGTCCTCGCGGGTGAAGACCAGCGCCGGGACGTCACGCCCCATCGGCCCTCCCGGGATCGTCGGGCACAGACCACGGTCCCAGCGTGACACCTGTGGGCGGCGGCGACCAGTGAGGCGGCCGCCGCCCACGGTGGACACGACGCGAGGGGACGGAGCGTGACCACGGCGACGGAACCGCAGCGGCGCTCGATCTCGTCGGTCCAGCGCTGATCGGCCCGGGCGATCTGGCGGTAGAACGCGGCCCGGCCCGCGTCGCCGGTCCACGGCTCGACCAGCCGGCCGAGGGTGGCCGGATGCGGCCCCGGGGAGCCGGCGGACGCCACGTACTCGCGGACCAGGGCCCGGCGCAGCGGGGGCGGCAGCCGCTCGAAGACGCTCGCGCGCCCGCCGACCAGGCGGAAGAACGGCGATCCCCAGGGCGCCGCCGCACCACGCGGCGCCGTCAGGTGCGGCACCGGCCGAGACTGCCGCGGACGAACGCCGCCTGCCCGGCGTGCTGGAGGTCGTCGGAGATCACACTGACGAGGCGCACGCCCAGCGTGACGGGCGGGTTCCATGAGGTGTCGACCACCCGGTCGAGCTCCGCGTCGTCGAGGGTGCGCACGAAACGCAGGGTCTCCTCGTGGACCGCGTCGTAGTAGCCCAGCAGCAGGCCGGCGGAGTCGGGGCGTACGGCGGCGACGTCCTTTGCGGTGTGCCCGTACCCCGTGGCGGCATCGGGGAACGGCAGGGCGAATCTGCCCGCCCAGTCCTGCGACGTCCACACCTGCTCCCGGTCGGCGGCGTCGGCCACGTGGTCGTCCTGGATGCGCGCCAGGTGCCACACGAGCCAGGCGACGGAGTTGCCCCCCTCGTCCAGGCGGGCGGCCAGGTCCTCGGCCACGAGTCCCTCCACGGCCTCGTGGACCACCTCGCGCACGCGCCCGAACGCGTCTGCCAGCAGGTCGGCGGTTCTCATCGTCTGTCTCCTCCGGTCGACTGCCCCTCTGCCCATCGTGGGGCCCGGCCGGACGTCCGACACGTTCCCGCACCGGTGTCGGTCGAGGTTGACACCTGCCCCCTGACCGGGGCTGGTCCTGGCGGGACATCGCAGCGGAGCGGGGCGCGCCCCCGCGCGGTCGCGAAGGCGCCGGCGGATCACGGGGCGGCGTACGCGTTCGCACATCACGCGATCTACCGCACGACGAATGGCGGTTCGGCCATGGAGGGTTGACAAATGGTCAGGAGCCCCGCTGTTGAGGGAAGGCTGCGACGCGCCTCTCTCAACCGCGCGGCCCTTACGGTACTTTGGGCCTATTGCCGTGTCATCTGCGTCACGTCATGGCCAAAACTTGAAACCCCTGAGGCGAGTGACGCGTCTGTCTGAATGCTTCCGGCGGGGACATGTCGCCGCCGGTCGCGTTCGGATCCGAAGGTTTTTCGGTGAAGAACATTCACAATGTCACTCTATGTGTTGAGACCATGACGGCTTCGCCACGTACTGTCACATGAGCAGCCCGGCGGCACCGCGCGGGCAGGGGAGGAAGCAGCACATGAAACCGTTCGCGTGGAACTACGCACGCCCCGCCGAACCGGCCCCGGCCCTGGCCGCCTACTCGTACGACTCCGCACTCCAGCTGAACGTCCTGCCCGACGGGCGCCCGGCCATCTCGGACCGGGCCCTGCTCGCCGCCGCCGGGACGACGACGTCCAAGGCGGGCTCCGCGACCCACTTCGACGACTGAGCCGGACTGCGCGCCGTGACGGTGTTGGTGCTGACGTGCGAGCAGGACGTCACCGCGGACCTGGTGGTGGCGGAACTTCACGAACAGGGCGTGCCGCTCGTGCGGTTCGACCCGGGAGACCTGCCCGGTGACGTCGCCCTGTCCGCGGAGTACGTACGGGGGGAGTTCCGCGGCTACCTGTCCACCGGGGGACGTGTGGCCAGCGTCGACGGGCTGCGGTCGGTGTGGGTCCGCAGGCCGGGCGAACCGGCCGCGCACGCGGGTGAGCCCTCGGCCTGGCTCTCCGACGAGAGCGGCCACGCGCTGTACGGCATGCTCGACTCCACGGCCGCGCGCTGGATGAACCACCCGAGCGCGGCCGCCAAGGCCCGGCGCAAGCCGTGGCAGATGCGTGTCGCCCACCGGTGCGGCTTTCCGGTGCCCGCGACCCTCGTGACCACCTACCCCTCCATGGCCAGGCGGTTCGCCGAGCAGTACCGGCAGGTGGTGGTGAAGTCCGTCTCCGGCAAGTCACCGGGCGATCCGCCCATGGCGCTGCCCACGACGCTGGTGCCGCCGGACGCCGACTTCTCCGGCGTCGCCGCCGCTCCCACCCTGCTGCAGCGCTACATCCCCAAACGTGCCGACATCCGACTGACCAGCGTGGGGGAGAAGCACTTCGCCGCGCGCAAGGTCGCCGACGCCGACCAGGTCGACGGCCGGTTCGGCGACACCGGCCACACCTGGGAGCCCGTGGAGGTGCCCGTACAGATCGCTCGAGCCGTCGAGACGTACAAGAAGCACGCGGAACTCGCCTACGGGGCCTTCGACTTCGCGGAGGACGCGGACGGCACCTGGTGGTTCCTGGAATGCAACCAGGGCGGTCAGTTCGGCTTCGTCGAGCTGGAGACCGGGCAGCCGATAGCCCGCGCCGTCGCCTCGTGGCTGGGCGCCGAGCCGGTCTGACCACGGGCGCGGGACCGGCCCCGCTCACGCGGCCGTCCGGGCCCGCGCGCGTGCCCTCAGGAGCGGCCCCGCCGCCACTCAGCCACGACCGCGTCCGCGTCGTACGGCTTCAGGCCGAGCGGCGGTCCCGGCGGCGGACGCAACAGCATCGCCCTGATCTTCTCGTTGATCTCGGCGACGACACGCCGCACCGCCGCCTCCGACGGCGCCCGCGAGGCCTTCTCCAGCGCGTCCTCGGCCTCCTTGCGCAGAGCCAGGGAGGGCGGGAGGACGGACAGGCCCTCGCGGTGCATCTTGCGCTTGATCCACCACAGCTCGTCGTAGCCGGCGTCCCCGTCCGGCAGGGGCTTGCCGAAACCGGGCAGCTCCGTGAACTCGCCGCGCTCGGCGGCGTCGCGGATCTGCTTGTCGACGAAAGACTCGAAACTCACGCCCGGCGGCTTGCGCTCCGTCATGGCACCAGCCTACGGCCCCCGCCCGACCCCACGACAGGCCGCCCGGTCCGCCCCGCGGGTGGGCCTCCCGCGTCAGCCGACGCTGAACGGCCTCGTCGCCCCGGTGAACGCCGTGACCTTGCCGAACAGGCTCCTCCAGTCGCCGTGGTGCACGATCCGGTACGTCCCTGCCCCGGTCCCGGCCGGCGGCTTCCAGGTGATCACGGCCTTCGAGGTGCCGGTCACCCCGTTGATCCGCACCCAGCGGTACGTGGTGTCCCAGTCGCCGTCGTCCCGCACGCGGTCCCACTGCCCGTCCACCAGCCGCTGCACCTCCAGGAACGTCCCGCCCCGGCGCAGATTGTTCTTGGGATGCCCGGTCACGAACTCCGCCGTCACCGTGGCCCCCGGCGTGTACGAAGCCGCGGGCTCGCTCAGGACGTCCCCGAACGCCCTGCCCGACGGCGGGTTGTCCATCACCACACCGGTCTGCAAGGTGATCTGTCGGTCCGACAGATCAGGGGGCGTCGGTCCGCGCCCGGTGTCCGTGCCGTCCCTCAGCGACGCCGCCAGCCTGCTGAACTCCTGCTGGTAGGCGGGCAGCGTGTAGCGGCCGTAGAGCGTCGAACCCCCCTCGTACTGCTGGAGGTCGTACTCCTCCGGCGTCGTCACGTACTGGCTGTAGGCGTTCGCGTAGCCCTGCATCAGGACGTTCTCCACCGGTACGCCGAGCTCCTCGGCGACCGACCGGCGGATGCGCAGCCCGGACACGATCGTGTACTCCGCCGGTCCGGCCAGCAGGTAGAGCTGCCCGATCTTGACGATCTGCACGGGCAGGACCTTCGGAGTCGCCGGTACGGCCGCGGAGATCAGACCCGTGGGCACCAGGTCGGCCTTCGGGTACTGGCAGCCCACCAGCCACTCGGGCGGTTCGATGCGCAGCGGCTCCAGCAGCGCGGCGACGGGACTGTTCATGCCCTCGGTGAACCCGGGGATCGCGGGGCCGTCCTCCACACTTCCCGCCAGGGTCGAGGCGCCGACCATCGCCGGGCAGGTGCGGTGCTCCCTGCCGTCCGGGGTGTACTTGCCCGAGACGGTCACCTCCTCCATGTTCACGTACCGCAACCGCGCGTCCACGCTGCCGGTCAGCGGGGTGCGGGCGGCGTCGTGGATCTGCCGCGCCCGGGTGAACTGGCGGTCGCCGATGATCCGGGTGTTCTCGAACTCGTCCTCCGTCGGGCCCGAGCCGGGTTTCAGATGCAGATTCGGCGACATGTCACCGGCATTGGTGTTGGGGAACGCGGCGACGAACCCCTTCGTCTCCTCCAGGTAGCGCACGCCCTTCTCGTCGTGCTCCCACTCGTAGGACGCGTAGCCCTTGTTGTCCGGGCTGAGCAGGGTGTTCTTGTTGGTCAGCGAGGTGTTGTGGGTGGCGAACCAGCTGATCGCGCCGATGTCGCCGCCGCCCTGCCGGAACCGCAGCACCGTCATCGCCGGGTCGATCGCGCCGGGGAACGCCGCCCTGTCGGCCGCGGGATTCCTGTCGAACGCCACCTTGGAGCGGTTGACGCTCGCGTTCGTCAGCTCGCCCCGGCCCAGCGTGATCGACCCCGGCCGCAGGTCCTCGTGGGCCTCGGCCACCGACTCGACGATGCCGTCCACGATCGCCTGGTACGTGTCCTTCTGGAAGCCGAGCGACGCCAGGTTGTACGCGATGTGGTGGGAGTGCCCGCCGGAACCGGCGTGGGTGTGCGTGGCCGACAGCAGCACGTTGCGCTCGGTGTAGAGAGAGCCGTACCGCTGCTTCAGACGCGCGAGCACCCCTTGGTGCACCGACTGGAAGATCATGCCGAGATCGGCGTTGACGTAGACGATCCGGCTGCCGCTCGCCGGGTCGGCGACGACGAACGCCCGTGAGCGCTGCCGCTGATGGATCCCGGTCGCCTTCTGCTCGAAGCTGGAGTAGCCCATCATGCCCACTTCGGCGGCCTCGCCGGTCACATCGGCGATCCCGCGGCCGACGAGGTAGCCGCCGCCGTCCTGGGCCGTCCTGTCCGGCCCCGGGACCGCACCGGCGGGCACGGCGCCCGGCACCGCCGCCAGGGTCAGAGCGCCGAGTGATCCGGCGAGCAGCAGGGACACCGCCCTGCAGCGCGTCGTGGGGAACCGCATGCCTACTCCCTCGCAGATGGGTAACGGTGCGTGTGATCACGGGTGTGACCGACGGTAAGGGGCGCGGCGGCCCGGGGGACAGGACCCGACCGGCCAGTAACGGGACTTCGTCGGCCACGGACCCTGTCCCCGACCCGCCGCGGTCCCTACAGTGACGGCCCGGAGGTGCGACCGCATGAAGCGTCAGGCTGCGCAGGCCCGGTTCCTGACCGACCCGCGGTACGGATCGGCGACGATCACGCCGCACCTGCTGCGCTACCTCACCCTCGTCGCCGCCGAACGCGGCCACGACCTCGGCCCGCCCCTGCGCCGCGCCGGCCTCAGCGAGGCCGCCCTCAGCGCCGTCGGCCAGCGCATCTCCTACCGGCAGGGCAGCTCGGTCATACGCGAGGCCATGCGGGACCTCGACGACCCCGCTCTGGGCCTCGCCGTCGGCCGCCGCCAGCGCGCCACCGCCTGGGGCCTCGTCGGTCTCGGGCTGCAAGCCAGCCCCACCCTCCACGACGCCCTCGAACTGGGCGTCCGCCACCACGGCGTCACCGGGTCCATGCTCGACTACCGCACGCGGACCGTGCCCGACGGCGCCGCGATCCTGGCCACGGCCCGCTACACGGACTCCGAACTGCGGGCGTTCCTGCTGGAGAAGGCCTTCGCCGGCATCGTCGCCCTCGTCCGGGACTCCCTGGACGAGACCTTCGCACCGCACACCGTCGCCGTACACCACCCCCGCCCGCCGTACGGCGACGCGTACGAGGACTACTTCCGCTGCCCCGTCGTCTTCGACGCCCCCGACGACCGGATCGTCTTCGGCGGCGACTGGCTGCGCACGCCGCTGCCGGGTGCCGACGCCTACACCCTCGCCCAGGTGATCGCCCTCCTCGACGCGGCCCGTGCGCAGGGCCGCGACCGCCAGGACCTGGTGCAGGGCCTCGAGGTCTCCGTGGCCCGCGGCCTGCCCCATGTGCCGCCGCTCGCGCAGCAGGCGCTCGCCAGGGGCATGAGCGAACGGACCCTGCGACGCCGCCTCGCCGAGCACGGCACGTCGTACGAGGCGCTGGTCGACTCCGTACGCCTCGTCCGCGCCGAGGAGTTGATCACGGGAAGCGACCTCCCGCTGCACAACATCGCGGGCCTGCTCGGCTTCAGCGACGCCCGGACGCTGCGCCGCGCGGTGGCACGCTGGTTCGGCACCAGCCCCTCCGCGCTGCGCGGCACACGCTGCCCGCAGCGCAGGTCGTGACGGCCCCGGCACGCGCGCATGCGGGTACTTCCGGTCCGGCACCCGGGCCGCCGGATTCACCGGACGGACCGGCGGGCGGCTGTCAGGACTCCCCGGCCCGGCGCGACAGCCTCCCCCAAAAGTCACGGGAAGCGCGGCAAGCGCACTCCGCGTGACTTTTCGTCGCATACCGTATGAAACGCCTCCGTGGCAGGAGACGGAGAACACCGCGGAGAACAGCAGCGAGCGTGGGGAGCGGGCGACCATGAGCACAGGCCGAGGCAGCGCGGACCACGACGGACCCGACCCCATGCACCTGCGCCCGCCGGGTATCGGCGACACGACGGTGGAGGCACTCGGCGTCCTGTCGAAGTCGCTGGAGACCACGGAACGGGCCCGGGGCCACCTCTACGCGTTCCACCAGCTGACCGGCCGGGCGGACCTCGGCCTCGACGACGCTGTACGGCTGCTCCGCGAAGCCGGGCACGACCGCGAGGCCGACCTGGTCGAGCGGGAGATCCTGGGCCGCAACGTGATCCCCGGCCACTGGACGTACCAGATCGTCGAGGCGTACAACGCCACGTACTACCGCCCCTTCGCCGAGGTCGAACTCCAGGTGCGCAACCGGCTCGCGGAAGGCCGCGACCACCTGTACGAGGCGGAGATGAAGGAACGCCGCAGGACTCCTCATCACCCCGACCACACCGCACTGCCCGACTGACCACGCCGGCGTGCCGGCCCCCGTCGGACCCGCGTGCGTGGCGGCGTCCGACCTGGGTACCCGGGGTGGTGCCCACGAAGTGGACGGTGCCACGAGCCGGAAGGCGGTGAGGATCCGTGAGCCAGACCTATCGGACCAGGGCCGAAGAGCCGATAGGCGCACTGGTCTCCGACGCGTCCCAGCAGATCTCGCAGCTGGTGCGCGCGGAGATGCGCCTCGCACAGGCGGAGATGACACAGAAGGGCAAGCGCCTCGGGAAGGCCGGCAGGCTGTTCGGCGGCGCCGGACTCGTCGCCGTGCTCGGCCTGCAGGCTCTGGTCGCGGCAGCGATCATCGCGCTTGCGTTCGTGCTGCCCTGGTGGGCGTCCGCGCTCATCGTGGCCGCTGTCCTCTTCCTCGTCGCAGCGGTCCTCGCGGCCGCGGGCAGGAAGAACATCAAGCAGGCGACTCCGCCGGCGCCGCGGCAGACGATCGACAGCATGCGGGCCGACATGCAGGAGATCAAGGGAAGGGCACACCGATGAGCGGCACACGCGCCTCCCACGACGGGGGCAGGCCCGGGCTGCAGGAACTGCGGGCCGAGGTGGAACACTCCCGTGAGGAACTGGGCCGGACCGTGGAGGAACTGGCCGCCAGGACGGACGTGAAGGCACGGGCCCGCCGGTCCGCGACCGAGGCGAAGCAACACATGGCGGAGAAGACCGGGCACGCCAAGGAGCAGGTCGCCGCCACCGTCGGATCGCCGCGTGGCAAGGCGGCGTCGCTCGCCGTCGGCGCGGCCGCGGTTCTGGTGCTGCTGATGCTGGCGCGGCGAAGGTGGCACGGGTGATGTCGCGCCTGACCCACCGCCGCCGTGGGGCCCACGGGCACCCGCCCCCCGCCGCCGCACCGCGCGGCGACGCGGACCCCACGGCCGCGGCAACCCGGCCCGACCGGCCCGGCGACGACGGCACGCGCCCCGCCGCCGAGGGCACGCGCCCCGGCGCCGAGGGGACGCAGGAGACCGGGCCGAGCGCTCCCGATACGCCCACCCAGCTGCCGAAGCGCTCCTGGGGGCAAGTGCTGCGCCGGACGCTGAAGGAGTTCAAGGACGACGAACTCGCGGACCGCGCGGCGGCACTGACCTATTACGGGGTGCTCGCCCTCTTCCCGGCCCTTCTCGTCCTCGTCTCCCTGCTCGGGATCGCCGGAGCGAGCGCCACGCAGAAGGTTGTGGACAACCTGCAGCAGCTCGCTCCGGGTGCCGCCCGCGACGTGATCACCAACGCGGTCACACAACTGCAGGGCAGCGGCGGCACCGGGTCGGTGCTGGCCGTCGTCGGTCTGCTGGGAGCCCTCTGGTCCGCCTCCGGTTACGTGGCCGCCTTCATCCGCTCCTCCAACGCGGTCTACGACATGCCCGAGGGCCGCCCGGCCTGGAAGATCCTTCCCGTGCGCGTGGGGGTGACGGTCGCACTGATGGTCCTGGCGTGCGTGAGCGCGCTGATCGTGATCCTCAGCGGAGGCATCGCCCGCCAGGTGGGGGCGGCGTTCGGGATCGGTGACACCGCCATGACGGTGTGGTCGATCGCGAAATGGCCGGTCCTGGTCGTGCTGGTCTCCCTGATGATCGCCCTGCTGTACTGGGCCGCACCGAACGCGCGGGGCCGCGGCTTCTTCTGGGTCACCCCCGGCAGCTTCCTCGCCGTGGTGATCTGGATACTCGCCTCGGCGGGCTTCGCCGTCTACGTCGCCAACTTCGGCTCGTACAACAAGACCTACGGCACCCTCGCCGGGGTGATCGTCTTCCTGGTGTGGCTGTGGATCACCAACCTCGCGATTCTGCTGGGCCTGGAGTTCGACGCGGAGATGAGCAGGCAACGGGCCATCGCGGGCGGGCATCCGCCCGCCGACGAGCCGTATGTCGAGCCGCGCGACACCCGCAAGTGGAGCGACGAGGACCGACGGCGCGCGACCTGACCGGCCCTGTGCCGCGTGCGACGGCCACCCGTGCCCGCGACGGTACGCCAGCGACGGAGAGTGCCATGAGCACCCACCAGGAACAGCACCCCACCCCGGTCGCCATCGTGACGGGCGCCGACTCCGGCATCGGCCGTGCCACCGCCGTCCGTCTCGCCGCGGCCGGCATGGACATCGGCATCACCTTCCACACCGACCGCGAAGGCGGCGAGTCGACCGCGGACGAGGTGCGCGCACACGGCCGCAAGGCGGCCGTGGCCCGCATGGACCTGACTCGACTGCCCGAGGCCGCCGGGGTGGTGGACGACCTGGCCGAGGAACTCGGCCGCGTGGACGTCCTCGTCAACAACGCCGGAACGGGAACCGCCACTCCCTTCCTGGAACTCGACCTGGAAACCGTGCGCCAGGTCGTCGACGTCGACCTCATCGGACCGTTCCTGTGCGGTCAGCACGCCGCGCGCCGGATGATCACGCAGGGCGACGGCGGCCGGATCGTGAACGTCACCTCCGTCCACGAGCACCAGCCGCGCGTCGGAGCCGCCCCCTACTGCGCCGCCAAGGGCGGACTCGGCCTGCTGACACAGGTCATGGCGCTCGAACTCGCCGAGCACGGCATCACGGTGAACGCCGTGGCCCCCGGGGAGATCGCGACCCCCATGACCGGCCAGGAGGACGCCGACGTGCGGCGGGCCGAACGGCCGGGCATCCCCCTGCGCCGCCCGGGCGACGCCCGCGAGGTGGCGGCGGTCATCGCCTTCCTGGCCGGCCCGGACGCGTCCTACGTCACCGGTGCGTCGTGGTCGGTCGACGGCGGGATGCTGCGCATGGGCCCGATGGCCGGCTCCCACCTGCGCGAGGACGACTGGCGGCGGCCCTGAACCCGTCCGGTGCACGAGGCCGTGTGCGCCGCGCGGGAGCGTCAGGCGTCCCGCACCTCGTCGGAGGCGTTGCGCACCGGCGTGTGCTCGACACGGGAACCCGGCGCCGCCCGGTTGTCGGCGGCGGGACTGTGCGCGGGGCGCGCCGGCAGCGGCTCCTCGTCGCCCGCCCCCTCTCCCGCGGCCGGCAGGCGCAGGGCGAGCAGGGCGACGTCGTCGCCGCTCGGTTCGATGCGGTCGAGCAACTCGTCGCAGAAGTCCTCCACATCGAGGTGCGCGAGCGTGGAGGCGTGCCGCCGCAGCAGCGCGAGTCCGGTGTCGATGGGCCGCGAGCGGCTCTCGACCAGCCCGTCGGTGTAGAGCAACAGGGTGGACAGCGGCGGGAGTTCCACGCGCGCGTCGGGCCAGCCGAGGCCGAGGTGCAGTGCGGAACTCATCCCCAGCAGCGGCCCGTGGCCCTCCTCGAGGAAACGGGCCCGGCCGTCGGCGGTCACCAGCAACGGCGGCGGGTGCCCCGCGTTGACCCAGTGCATCCGCCACGGCCCGCCCGACGACCCCTCGATGCGGGCGAAGATCGCCGTGGCCATCGGGGCGTCACTGGTGTGGGTCATGGCCTCGTCCAGTCGGCGCATGATGAGGCTGGGCGGCTCCTGCCGGTCCCAGGCCAGGGCGCGCAGCATGTTGCGGACCTCGGCCATGTGCGCGGCCGCCTTGAGGTCGTGCCCGGCGACGTCGCCGATGACCATCGTGGTCACGCCGTCGGCGAGGAGGAACGAGTCGTACCAGTCGCCGCCGATCTCCGCGGCGCTCTGCGCCGGCCAGTAGCGGGCCGCCATCCGCAGGCGGTTGATCTGCGGCAGCGGGGTGAGCAGTTGACGCTGCATGGTCTCGGCGACATGGCGCTGCTGGTCGAACAGGAGGGCGTTGTCCATGACCAGCCCGGCCCTGCGGCCGATGTCGGCCAGCACCATCAGATCCGCTTCCGTGTACGCCGGTGAGCCGGCGGTCCGGGCGACGGTGAGCGCACCGTAGACCTTGCGGCGCGAGTACAGCGGCACGACGGCGGCCGAGTGGCCGCCGAGGCGGTGGAAAAGCTCACGGTGGGCCCGCCCGAAGGCGGAGTCCGGTTCGCCGCTCAGATCGCCGGCGTCGAGGAGAACGTACTCCGCGTGGCGCAGGACCCGCGTCAGAGCCCCGGCCGACGTCTGCGGCAGCGGCGGCAGGGGGCCCTCCAGGGAGCGCGCGCTCTCGGGGTCGTGCCGGCTGTGGACGGCGAGGCGCCGCGCCACCTGGGTCTCTTCGCCGGTGAGCAGGTCGGCCGCTGCCCAGTCGCCGAGTTCGGGCACGATCAGTCGTACGAGCCGGTGCAGCATCTCGTCGAAGTCCAGCGTGGAGATGAGCACGGTCGAGATGCCTGCCACGGTGCTCAGCCGGCCCGTCAGCTCCTCCAGCGCGGCCAGATGCGCCGCGGTCCGTTCGGCCGCCTCCCTGTGGAGGGTGAAGTCGTGGAAGACGATCACGGCACCGTCCACCCGGTCCTCGTGCATCAGGGCGGTCGCCGCCCAGATGATCGGTGTCACCGTGCCGTCCGCGCGGAGGTAGTGGTCGTCGCTCCCCTCGGCCGGCCGGCCGTCGGCCAGCACGTCGAGGATCCGGCACGTCTCACGGGGGGTAGGCCTGCCGTCGGCGTCGCGGTGGAGCAGGTCGTGCAGGTCGTGCCCGACCGTCTCCTCCTCGGAGCGCCCCACGATCCGCTCTGCCCAGGGGTTGGCCGCCGTGATGCGGCCCTCGGCGTCCGTGACGTAGATCCCCGCGCCCAGGGCGTCGAACACCGCCTTGAGGAACGAGGGCGCCGGAAGCCGGTCCGGGCTGTTCATCGCCCTGCCGGTGCCGTCGGCGGGTGTGAATTGCACGCGTCACCGCTTTCGGTGCCCGTCGCCGGGCGGCTTGCAGGCTGACGTCTCCATGCTTCACCGGAGCACCTCGTTGTGCATGTCCAGTGCCTGCGGACGGACCGGCGCTCCGCTCAGTGCGCCCGAACGGGCGCACGAAGGTGGTGCCCGCCGGTGTCCGGGCAGGGACCGGCCGTGCCGTCCCGAGCCAGCGCCTCCAGACCGCTGTGCCGCAGGTGTGCGGCCAGCACCTGTGCCGACCGTCCGACGGCCTCTTCGAGATCGCGCGCCTGGTCCAGGGTGTCGGCCGCGGCCGACAGGGCACGGGCCAGCCGGTGGACGGCGGCGGCCGGCGGGCGCGATCCGTAGGCCAGGTGGACCGCGTACGCCGTGGTCGCGTCCACGATGCGTTCCGTGGTCGTGAGCAGTGGCTGCCAGTCGCAGCCGGGGACCCCGCGCGGCGGGAGTTCGGCGGACGCGGTGCCGGCGGCCGAGCGGGCCCCGGCCAGCGCCGTGTACGCGGCGCGCCGCAGCACCGGACGCTGCCCGGCGGGCTGCCCGGGGACGGTGGCCAGTACATGGCGCAGGTAACGCTCGGTGCGGCGCACCGCCGCGGCGGTGCGGTGGCGTACGCGCCGGCGGGGATCTCCCAGACGGGGCAGATGGCCGACCAGCAGCACGATGCCGCAGGCGATGGACGTGTCGAGCAGCCGCAGCCCGGCGACCTCGGTGTCCCCGCCGACGTGCACGAACGACAGGACCAGCACGGTCACGACCGAGGTCTGGAAGGCGAAGTGCCGGGTGGCCACGGGCAGCAGAGCGCCGGCGAACCCCGCGGTGGCCACGGGCCACCACACTCCGGCGAAGACGGACGAGGCGGCGCCGAACGCCGCCACCCCGGCCGCCGTTCCGGCGAAACGGTTCACCGTACGGGAGAACAGCGGGCCGAGATCGGGCTTGACCAGGAACGCGGCGGTCGCGGGCAGCCAGTACCAGTGATCGGCGCGCAGGGCGAGCGCCACGGCGGCGCTCGCGGTGACGCACAGGGCCACCCGCAGTCCGTAGTCCCGCCCGGCGGGCCCGAGCACACGGCGCCGGTACCCGCGCCCCGGCCGTACCGGCGTGCGGGCAGGAAGCCCGGGCGCCGGTCCGGCGCCCGCGACGGCCACGGCCGTGTCCAGGAGCGCCTGGTGGAACGCCGCACACGCCGGGGTGACCGAGGCGGGCGCGGGCAGGACGCCCGGCCGGCCGGCCGTGCGCACGGCCCGCGCCAGCCGCCGGGGGCCTTCGCAGATCCGCACGGGCAGCGGCCGGCGCTCCCACAGCAGGGCCACGGCGGCCTCGCAGAGCGCGGTGGCCGCGGCGAACCCCTCGAGAAGCGCGGCCCCGTCGCGGCGGCGCCCCACACGCAGCCGCCGCAGCAGGAGCACTTCCTCGTCGGCACGGTCGAGCGCGGCGGTGAGCTGCCGTCGCGCTGCCTCCGCCCCCGGACGCCCCACTTCGGCGAGCGCGTCGGCCAGCGCGTCGAACACGGCTGCCACCGCCTCGCGCTCGCCGCTCAGCGGCCCGGTGGCCGAGCGCCCGCGTGACGACAGCAGGAGACGCAGCAACAGCAGCCAGCCCGCGCCGCCGAGGAAGTACAGGGCCTTGGCCCCCGGCGTCCCCGGCAGAGGCATGCCGAGACCGACGATCGCGGCGACCAGCATCTGCATCCCCGCGGCCGAACTGACGGGGCCGGCCGCGCTGACCGCGCCCGAGACCAGCGAGACCGCGCACACCACGGGCACGGCCCACCAGCCGGAACCGAGCGGCGCGAGCCCCGAGCCGAGGAGCATCCCGAACGCCCCGGCCAGCGCGGGCAGACCGATGTGGACCACGCCCCTGCGCCGCGTTCCGGGGCGGTCGTTGACCCCGGCGAGCATCGCGCCGAGGGCGGCGGGGACGGCCAGGTGCGCACGGCCCGTGGCGAGACCCGCGGCGAGCAGCGGTCCGCAGGCGATCGCGCCGCGCACGACGGCGGCCCACGGTATGGGCAGCCGCTGCCGCTGGAAGAGATGGGCGAGCCAGGGAGGAGCGTCGAGCAGCATGGGCCTCGTTCGAAGGTGCGGGAGGGGCCCGTGGGACGGCGTCGGCCGACGGTGTGTCGCCGACGAGCGTAAACACGGCGCCCGCACAGGGCGGCTACGGCCGCGTTGCCGCCGTGTGAACCCGTCGCCGTGCAGCGTGTCCGCTCGCGTGCACCGGGAAACCGGAGCGCCTTCCCGTCCGCGGCGTGACAGGATGCCGGTCCGATGACGGACACGACGCACTGCGTGCGATGCGGCGGAACGGTCGCCCCCGACGGATGGTGCTGGGACTGCGGCGCACAGCAGCCTGCGTTCCGCGCCCATGTGGAGATCACGGTGGCGGGTGTCGCGGCCGGGGTCAGCGACCGGGGCAGCCGTCGCGGCGTCAACGCGGACGCGATGGCGCTGGCGACGACGGGCGCCTGGACCGTCGCCGCCGTGGCCGACGGTGTCTCCATGGCGCCGCGCGCGGAGCGCGCCGCTCGCGTGGCCGCCGAGGCGGGCGTGACAGCGCTGGCCGCGCTGCTGCGGGCGGGCACCCTGCCGGAAACCGCCCTCGCGGACGCCGCCCGCCGCGCCCATCACGCCGTCACCGCGCTGGCCGAGTCGCCGGACACCGCCCCCGCCTGCACGTTCGTCGCGGGAGCCGTCGGCCCGGAGGGCATCTGGAGCACCGGCGTCGGCGACAGCCGTGCCTACTGGCTGCCCGACGAGGGTCCGGGCATGGCGCTGACCGAGGACGACACCGGCGAACACGAGGCGCTCTCCGCCTGGTTGGGGGCCGGCGCCGACGAACCGTCACCGTACGTCCGCAGCCACCGGCCCCGGGGGCCGGGCCGCCTTCTGCTCTGCACCGACGGCCTGTGGCGCTGCCTGCCCGGAGCGGGGGACCTGCGGGCGGCGCCGGCCCGCCGCCCGCGCGCGTCGGACTCCGGCGACGAACTCCTGGACGACGCGCGCTTCCTGGTCCGCCGCGCCCTCGACGCGGGCGGCCACGACGACATCACGGCACTCCTCGTCCGTCACGGCGGGGCTGCCTAGCCGCCCGTGTCCGGCGGTGTCCGCACCGTCATGTCCCGGCGTACGCCGGGAGAGGCCCGGCAGCCGTGCGGCAGCGCCTGGACGGCCGTGCACAGGCCCGCGATCACGGTGCCCGCAACGACAACATCGGTGATCCACCGCCCGCCGCCGGCCCGACCTGTCTGTACGCCGCGTACGACCCTGTCTCGGGACGCTGCGCGCCGGCCACGGCCCCTCACCCCGAGCCCGTCCTCGTCCGTCCCGACTCATCGGCCGTGCTCCTCGACGTGCCGGCGGGACCGCCGCTGGGCGTGACGATCCGGGCCGAGCGGACCCTGCCGGACGCATGACGGCCACCGTGCCGCGGCCGCCCGAGAACATGCCCGTCGCCCGAGCAGTGCGCAGAATGGGCATGCGGGCTGCCGTCGGAAAGGTTGTGGCATGGGCAGAGCCGACCCCTCAGAGCTCGTGCGCCACGTGCTGCGTGTCCTGCGCTGCCGTGAACCACAGGCCATGGTCGATGCCCTGACCGCCGCGGGCGAAGGGCTCTGGAGTCTCCCGGCCGGACACACACGGCTGTACGTCGGACGGGGGACCTTCCTCGACGTGTTCCCCGACCCGCCCGGCGACGAAGCAGTCGAAGAGGCCGCGCGCGAGGTGGTGCACACCGGACGGCCCAGGACGGTCCACGGTACGGCCGGCCGGACGTCGGTTCTCCCGCTGGCGACGGACGGGCAGGTGCTCGGTGCGCTCGCCGTGGGCACGGAGGACGGGGCCGGGCCGGACGGCGACCGGCCGGACCCCGGCCTCTGGTCCCTGCTCGCCGAGGGGTGCGCCCTCGCGCTCAGGGCCCGCGCCGAGGCGGGGCTCCTCGCCTCGGCGATGGACGCGGCGGAGGCGGGCGTCTTCGCCTGGGACTTCGCCGCGGACGACGTCTACTGGGACGACCGCGCGTGCGCCATCTACGGCGTCGACCCGGCCGAGTTCGACGGCAGGGGCGAGACGTTCTTCGCCCTGCTGCATCCCGAGGACGTGCCGGTGCTGCAGGCCGCGATCGCCCAGGTCACCGAGGCCGCCGTCGCCGCGGCCGAGTCCGGTGACCTGGCCGGTTCCGACCGGTACCACCTGGCCTACCGGGTCGTCCACCGCGACGGCAGCGTGCACCATCTGGCCGAATGCGGCCGCGTCCTGGTCGACCACACGGGCCGCCCGTCCCGGGCGCTCGGGTTCGTCTACGAGACCGGGGCCGGCTCCGCCGCGTCGTCCGCCGCCCAGGTCTCGCCGGACACCTCCCGCGACGCCTTCCTGTTCACGCTCACCCGTGCCCTGTCCAAGGCGGTCACGGTGCGCGACGTCACCCAGGTCATGACGGATCTGGCGCGCCCCGCCCTCGGCGCCGAGAACCTGGTCCTCGGCATCGCTGAGGATGGCCGCCTGGACATCGTGGGGGAGACCCGTGTCGCTCCCGCACTGGAGCGCCTGCGCGGACCGGCCCACGCGATGATGGCCTTCGCGGCGACCCAGGACGAGCCGCTGTTCATCGAGGACCTCACGCAGCACTCCCTGCCGCACATCCCCGGCCTCGGCGTCGCCGGTCCGCTGCCGCCGAGGTCCTGGGTGGTGCTGTCCCTCGGATCGGCCGACCACGTCACCGGGGCGTGCCTCATCGCCTTCGCCGGACCTCGCCACTTCGACGCCGGCGAACGCACCTTCTACACGGCGGTCGCCGTCATCCTCAGCCAGAGCCTGGAGCGCGCGCAGCTGTTCGACGACGAGCACCAGCGCGCCACCGACCTGCAGGAGGCCATGCTCCCGCGCCACCTGCCCACGCTCTCCGCGCTCAGCGTGCAGTCCCGCTACCTTCCCGGAACCCGCGGCATGCACATCGGCGGGGACTGGTACGACGTCCTGCCCCTCAGCGACGGATCCGCGGCCCTGGTGATCGGTGACGTCCAGGGCCACGACGCCCATGCCTCCGCCGTCATGGGGCAGTTGCGCGTCGCTCTGCGGACCTGTGCCGAAGCGGGCCTCGCCCCCGGAACGATCCTGTCCCGGGTCAACCGCGTGCTGTGCGACCTGGAAACCGATCGGTTCGCCACCTGCGCCTACCTCGTCCTCGACCCCGTCGACGGCACGCTGAACGGCGCCCGGGCCGGACACCCCCATCCGATGCGTGTGCGCCCGGGCGACGTCGACGAGATCCGTCTCGCGGGGGGTCCGCCCCTCGGCGTGGACCCGCGGGCCCACTACCCGACGACGGCGGCGACGCTCGGCGCCGACGAGGCCCTGGTGCTGTTCACCGACGGACTCGTCGAGCGCCGGGACGCCGACATCGACACGTGCGTGCGCCGCATGGCCGACGACATCCGGGGCTGGCTGCGGACGACGGCCCGCGGCGGCGACATGGATCTCGCGGCCCTGGCGGAGTTCCTCACCGGCCAGGACGACCCGGGCCGCATCGACGACGTCGCCCTGCTCGCCGTCCGGCGGACCGCCTAACCGGCGTGGCCGTAGTGCCGGGCCGGGACCGGGACGGGGGCCTGGGACGGCGGAGCGGGCGGGCGCGGGGCGACGAAGTACTCGGCGTCCTTGGGCCGGCTGTCCGGGGAGAGCGGCGGCCGCTGGGCGGGTTCCAGGTGCGGGATGTGCTTGGAGCAGTGCACGTACGCCTCTTCGACGACGAGGTGCACCCACAGGTCGGGGCGGCGCCCGGGCGCCGTGTCGACGGGGAGCCGCGGATACGTCCGCCGCTGTTCCTCGTCGGTGCGCAGCAGCGCCCTGCCGTTGACGTGCAGCCCGATGTGATGGTGGGTGAAGTCGATGAACAGCAGCCCCATATGCGGATTTTCCGTGACGTTCCCGGCGCTGGCGAGGACACCGTTGCCGCGGTACTCGGGATACGTCAGGGTGCGTTGGTCCAGATCGACGACGAAACCCGGCGGGCCGGCCCGGAAGCTCGCGTCGCACTCTCCGCCGGCGTCGGCCGTGGAGATGAAGACCATGTTCTGCTGGCGTATGAATTCCCGCATCTGGGGCGTGAGCTGGGGTTGTACCTGGCGGCCGTAGAATCCGGCGGCCCGTTCCGCGCTGCCGAGGTGGTTCTGCAGCAGACGCTCGCCGGCGGATCCGAAAGTGCCGCTGTGAGGTGTCACGGGGGTCGTCCTCTTCCTTGGGGCCTGGTGGAACTGATGGTGCGTGCCGTCGGGTTCATCGCCCGGCGGCGGCCGGGCGATGGGGCCACTATGGTGCCCGGCCGAGGCCGTGGGAAGGCGTCGAAGCCGTCGTGCAGTTGTGAAGATCCACTGATCACGCGCCGCGCAGAATGCGGCGCAGGCGTGTCGTCGGCGCTCCGACCGACGACAGACCCGGCCGCACACCGTACCGCGGGCACCGTACGCGTCCGGCGCGCGGCGCCGCTGCCGGGGACGGACGGCGGTGGGGGCCCGGAGCGGCTGCGCGGCGTGGGGTCTCGGGACGGGCCCGGCGTCGTGATGATGCAGTGGGCCGAGACGGCCGTCGCCGCAGGCACGGCCGCGCACGCGGCGGTCAGCCGAGTTCGAGGCTGGTGACGCCGAAGATTCCCGACCGGTCGCTCTCGGGGGCCGGACCGGTGTACATGCGGGCCGTCTCGAAGCCCGGCGCGAGCCCGAGCTGCGGCATCAGGTCCAGGGCCGCGGTGTTGTGGTCGGGGACGTCGACGGCCACGGCCGCGCCGGGAGCGGTCGCCGCGAGCGCGTGGACCAGGGCGGCCGCCACGTCCGCGTCGGCCGCGTAGAGCGGGCCGATGCGCGAGGCGCCGCTGCAGGGGCGGATGACGCCGAGCCCCCGCAACGCCCCGTCCCGCAGCGCGGCCACCGCCGTGCGCCCGGGCAGACCGACCCAGGCCGCCAGGAACGCGTGCCGCGCCTCGGGGAAGAACCGACGGTCGTACGCGGCGAGCCGGCCGAAGGGAAGGGAACGGGCGTCGACCAGTTCCACCCTCGCCCGCGTCGCCGCGTCGCCCTGGGGCGGTACACCTTCGAAGCGGACGTTGTTCCAGGCGTGGCGGAACCCGGACCGGCGGTAGTTGTCCTGCTGGTCGACGACACCGTCGAGCCCGACGACCCGTTCGGCCAGGCGTGCCGTCCCGGCGCGCCAGAGCTGGATGCCGTAACCCTGACCACGCACCGGAGGACGGGTGATGTAGAAGCCGATGAATCCGAACCCGGAGCCGTAGCGCACGGCCGAGATGCACCCCACCGGCTCACCGTCGAGGTGCCCGACCAGGAATCCGTGCGGATCGGCGACGGTGAACGCCCAGGGGTCGGAGTCGCCCGGATTCCAGCCCTCCTCATCGGCCCAGTCCCTCATCAGCGCGATGTCGAGAGCGCTCGCGTTGCGGATCTCGAATTCCGCCATGGTCCGTCCCTCCGCCGAGCGGCACCGCAGCCGCCGCCCGAGTACCTCGTCCTCGGTGTCCGACGAGGCGTTTCTAGCAGCCGTGTCGCACGGAACCGATCAGGACAAGCCACTGCGGGCGGCGACTCCCGGCGGAGCCGGGCCTAGCCGGCCAGTTCGCCGTCGCGCGCCACGACGCGTCCGCCGTGGACGACCATGTCGCGCCGCGGTGTGTCCACCACCACCTGGGGCAGGCACGCGACCGTGATGAGCGCGACCGCCCTGCCGACGAGGGCTTCGGCACGCAGGGTCACTCTTACGCGCCGCCGTTTCGGCGGGCGTCACCTCGTGGACTCGGGGTAGTCAGGAGACCGGCACGCCGTGTCCGGCCGACCGCCCGGTGCGCCGTGCTCCGCCCCGCCCGACACGGAAGGGTTTCCATGGCGACGCCGACCGAGCAGACCGTCACACCGGTTCCGGTTCCCCACCGCGGACGAGGCCAGGCGGTGATCTCGTGGATCACCACCACCGACCACAAGAAGATCGGGCACCTGTACCTGATCGCGTCGTTCCTCTTCTTCGTCATCGGCGGTGTGATGGCGCTGCTGCTCCGTGCGGAGCTGGCACGGCCGGGCCTCCAGATCGTCAGCAGCGAGCAGTACAACCAGACGTTCACCCTGCACGGCACGATCATGCTGCTGCTCTTCGCCACCCCCACGTTCGCGGGATTCGCCAACGCCGTCATGCCGCTGCAGATCGGCTCGCCCGACGTCGCGTTCCCCCGGCTGAACATGCTGTCCTTCTGGCTGTTCCTCTTCGGCGGTCTCATCGTGGTGAGCAGCCTGCTGACACCGCAGGGGGCGGCGGATTTCGGCTGGACCGCCTATACGCCGCTCAGCGGCGGCGAGCGCACCCCGTTCGTCGGCGGGGACCTGTGGATCATGGGGCTCGCGCTCGCCGGGTTCGGCACGATCCTCGGCGCGGTCAACTTCGTGACCACGATCATCTGCCTGCGGGGCCCGGGCATGACGATGTTCCGGATGCCGATCTTCACCTGGAACGTGCTGTTCACCTCGGTGCTGGTCCTGATGGCGTTCCCGGTCCTCGCGGCCGCCCTGCTGGTCCTGGAGGCGGACCGCCGCTTCGGCGCCCAGGTGTTCAACCCGGGGAACGGCGGGGCGCTGCTGTGGCAGCACCTGTTCTGGTTCTTCGGCCATCCGGAGGTCTACATCATCGCGCTGCCGTTCTTCGGCATCATCACCGAGATCATCCCGGTGTTCTCGCGCAAACCGATCTTCGGCTACGTCGGGCTCGTCGGCGCCACCATCGCCATCACCGGTCTGTCCGTGGTGGTGTGGGCGCACCACATGTTCGCGACCGGTGCAGTGCTGCTGCCGTTCTTCTCCTTCATGACGTTCCTCATCGCCGTGCCGACCGGTGTGAAGTTCTTCAACTGGATCGGCACGATGTGGACCGGGTCGCTGTCCTTCGAGACGCCGATGCTGTGGTCGATGGGCTTTCTCGTGACCTTCCTCTTCGGCGGCCTGACGGGCATCGTCCTCGCGTCGCCGCCGATGGACTTCCATGTCACCGACACCTATTTCGTCGTGGCCCACTTCCACTACGTCGTCTTCGGCACGGTCGTCTTCGCGATGTTCGCCGGCTTCTACTTCTGGTGGCCCAAGATGACCGGCACCCTGCTCGACGAGCGCCTCGGGAAGATCCATTTCTGGACGCTGTTCGTCGGCTTCCACACCACGTTTCTCGTGCAGCACTGGCTCGGCGCCGAGGGTATGCCTCGCCGCTACGCCGACTACCTCGCGGCCGACGGCTTCACCGCGCTCAACACCGTCTCCTCCATCGGCGCCTTTCTGCTGGGCATCTCGACACTGCCGTTCTTCTACAACGTGTGGAAGACCGCGAAGGCGAACGAGCGTGTGGACGTCGACGACCCCTGGGGCTACGGGCGCTCACTCGAATGGGCCACGTCCTGCCCACCTCCCCGCCACAACTTCACCACACTGCCGAAGATCCGCTCGGAATCGCCCGCCTTCGACCTGCACCACCCTGGGCTCGCGCAGCTCGACGAAGCCCGCTCACGCGGCCGCCGCGACGCCGTGGAGCCGGGCAAGGGCGTCGCGAGGCCGAGGGGGGAGGAGGACCAGGGCTGACAGGGGCCCTGCCCGCCCGGACCGGCGCGGGTCGCCGCCGCCAAGGGGCGGTCCTAGACTGAAACGCGGGTGTCCTGCGACGTCATGGGAGGCTCGCGTGACTGCCGGAGCCACGAGTGCGCGCCCCAGCAAGGCGGGCGCGCCGCGATACCTCCCCATCGCCGAGCACGGGCTCATCGGCGACCTGCGCAGCGCGGCGCTCATCGGCACGAACGGCACCATCGACTGGTACTGCTGTACACGCTTCGACGCGCCCAGTGTCTTCGCGTCGATCCTGGACGCCGACCGCGGCGGCTCGTTCGCCCTCGCCCCGGACGTGCCGGTCCGCACCAAGCAGTTCTACTTCCCCGACACCAACATCCTCATCACCCGCTTCTACGCGGACGACGGCGTCGGGGAGATCCAGGACTTCATGCCCGTCGTCGACGACTCGCGCGAGGCCGACCGGCACCGGCTGATCCGCCGCGTGCTCGTCGTCCGCGGATCGCTGCCCTTCACCGCGCGGGTGGCGCCACGGTTCGACTACGGCCGGCAGAGCCACTCGGTCAGCACCCGGCAGGGCCAGACGGTCTTCGACTGCGCGGACCTCTCGCTCGCCCTGACGTCCACCGTGCCGGTCGAGATCGACGGCCCGGACGTCCGCTCCTCGTTCAAACTCCTCGAAGGCGAGTCCGCGGTCTTCGCGCTCGACCGGATCGGCGGCACGGTCGAGCCGCGGTCCTGCGCCCTCACCGAGGCGGAGGAGCTGTTCGACGCCACCGTCCGGTACTGGCGCCGCTGGCTGTCCCGGTCCCTCTACCGCGGCCGCTGGCGGGAGATGGTGCACCGCTCCGCGCTCACCCTCAAGCTGCTCACCTACGCACCGACCGGCGCCATCGTGGCCGCGCCGACGACCAGCCTGCCGGAACAGATCGGCGGCGAGCGCAACTGGGACTACCGGTACGTGTGGGTCCGCGACGCCGCCTTCTGCATCTACGCCCTCCTCAGACTGGGCTTCACCGACGAGGCCGAAGCGTTCGTCAACTTCCTCTCCGACAAGGCCCTCGCCCCGGCCGGACCGGACTGCCTGCTGCAGATCATGTACGGCATCGACGGCCGCCGCGAGCTCCCCGAGGAGGAACTCCCCCACCTCGAGGGCCACTTGGGCTCGGCCCCGGTCCGTATCGGCAACGGCGCCGTCGGCCAGCTCCAACTGGACATCTACGGCGCGCTCATCGACTGCCTGTACCTCTACGACAAGTGGGGACAGCCGCTCTCCAGCGGACACTGGGACACCGTCGTGGAGCTGGTCGACTGGGTCTGCGAGAACTGGGACCAGCCCGACGAGGGGGTGTGGGAGACCCGCGGCGGCCGCAAGAGGTTCCTGTACTCGCAGCTGATGTGCTGGGTCGCGATCGAACGCGCGATGAGGATCGCCAGGCGCCGCGGCCTGCCGGCCGACATGATCCGCTGGGGCGGCGTACGCGACACGATCTACCGGCGGATCATGCAGCGCGGCTGGTCCGCCGAGCGCAAGGCGTTCGTCCAGCACGAGGACGAGGACGTCCTCGACGCGGCCGTCCTGATGATGCCGCTGGCCAAGTTCATCTCCCCGACGGACCCCAAATGGCTGTCCACCCTCGACGCGCTCGGCGAGGGCCTGGTGTCCGACTCCCTGGTGTACCGCTACGACCCGCAGGCCAGCCCGGACGGACTGCGGGGCGAGGAAGGCACGTTCTCGATCTGTTCCTTCTGGTACGTCGAGGCGCTCGCCCGCGCCGGGCGCCTGGACGAGGCCCGGCTCGCCTTCGAGAAGATGCTCACCTACGCCAACCACCTCGGCCTGTATGCCGAGGAGATCGGCCGCACCGGCGAGCAGACCGGCAACTTCCCCCAGGCGTTCACCCATCTGGCGCTCATCAGCGCCGCGTTCAACCTCGACCGGGCCCTGGGCTGATGCGCACGGCTCGCGGCAACGACGATCCACTCGACGCGGGGAACACGGCCGGACTCGTGGTGGACGGCACCGGAACCGTCCTCGGCTGCACACCGGCGGCCGAAACCCTCCTGAACCGCCCGGCCGATGACCTGTCGGGCCGTCGGGTCCACGAGCTGCTGGCCGACCCCGCCTGCTGGCCGGACGTCCTCGCCCAGCGCGACGGCCCGGTCTGGGAAGGCAGCGCCGTGGTGCGCCAGGGCGGGGGAGAGGAGGCGGAGGTGCTGTTCCGCGTGCTTCCTCTCGCCCCGGGACGGACCGGCAGCCGCGACGCCCGCCTCCTTGTCCTCGGCGCGCCCAGATCCATGCTGGCGAAATGGCGCCAGGCCCACGCCTTCCTGGAGGAGCTGTTCCTCCAGGACCGTGTCGGGCTCGCGATGTTCGACAAGGATCTGCGGCTGGAGAGGACGAACACGCACCTCCTCCCGTACACGGGCGTGCCCGACGACCTGGGCGGACTGCGGCTCGCCGCCTTCCTCCGGGACGAGGACGCGCGGAGCATCGACGGCGTGCTGCGGCAGGTGCTCACCACCGGGACCCCTCAGGTCGGGACGGAGATCCTCGTCCGGACCCGTGTGGACCCGGGGGCGGGCCGCATCGTGGCCCTGTCCGCGTTCCGCCTCCAGGACCCGCAGGGGCGGGTCATGGGCGTCACGGCCCTGTTCGTCGACGTGACGGAGCAGCGGCGGGGACGTGAACGGCTCGACCTGCTGCACCGCGCCACCGCCGTCCTCGGCAACTCCCTCTCGCTCGCGGAGACGACCGGCGACCTGGTGGACGTCCTCGTTCCCGCCCTGGCCGACGCGGCGGCCGTCGACATCGCCGAGTCCGTGTTCGCGCACGAGGAACCGGAGGCGCACGAGGACGGGCGGCACCTGCTGCGCCGGGCGGCCGTGGCCGGGCCGGGAGGAGAGCCACTGCCGGTCGGCGCCCCCGTGTCCGTCGACGCCACCGGCCGGCCCGCCCGCCGGATGTGGTCCGCCGACAGGCCCCGGGCGGCCGCCCGCGGAGCCGCCGCGGGCGCGCGGACCGGGCCCGCGGCCGACGCGCCGCCGTCCGGTCCCGCGGGCGCCCACTCCGGGATGAGTGCACTGCTCAGGGCCAGAGGGCGGCTCTTGGGGCAGGTCACGGTGTGGCGTACCGGCCCGCGCATCCCCTTCGAGAAGGACGACCTGGCCCTGCTCGAGGAGATCGCCTCCCGTGCCGCGCTCGTCGTGGACAACGCACGCCGCTACGCGCGCGAGCGTCACGCGGCCGTGAGCCTCCAGCGCAGCCTGCTGCCGCCGACGACAGCCGACACCGTCGCCGTCCAGAGCGCCAGCGTCTACCTGCCCACGGACACCGCGACCGGCGTCAGCGGCGACTGGTTCGACGTCATCCCGTTGTCCTCGGCACGGGTCGCCCTCGTCGTCGGGGACGTGGTCGGCCACGGTCTGCAGGCCACGGCCACGATGGGACGCCTGCGCACCGCCGTACGCACGCTGGCCGACCTCGATCTCGAACCCGACGAACTGCTCGCCCACCTCGACGACCTCGTCTCCCAGCTCACGGACGAGACCGCCTACGCGGCCGGCGCGCACGACCACGGTCCGCGCACGGCTTACGACTCGTACGGCGCGACCTGCCTGTACATGACGTACGACCCCGTGACCCGGCACTGCGTCGCGGCCAGCGCCGGACACCCCCCGCCCGCCCTGCTGCGCCCCGACGGGAGCGTCGGTTATCTGGACGTCAGCCCGGGACCGCCTCTGGGAGTCGGCGGCCTGCCGTTCGAGCCCCTGGAGACAGAGGTCGAGGAGAACAGCCTCCTCGCCCTGTACACCGACGGCCTGGTCGAGCGGGGCCGGGCCGACCTCGACGAGGGGATGGCGACCCTCGCCTCCCTGCTGACACGCGCGGGCGCCCCCGGCCGCCCGCTCCAGGAAGCCGGCCGGCAGATCGTGTCCGGTCTCGCCCCGCGCCCTCTGTCGGACGACGTGACGCTGCTGCTGGCCCGTACGCGCGTGATCGCCCCGGACGACTGTGCGACATGGCGGCTGGATGCCGATCCCGCGGTGGTCGCGCACGCGCGCACCCTGGTGGTGCGGCAGCTGTCCCACTGGGGCCTGGACGAACTCTCCTTCACCGCCGAACTCGTGGCGAGCGAACTGGTCACCAACGCCATCCGCTATGCGGGCGGCGGCTCTGTCGAGCTCCGGCTCATCCGGGCGGGGGCACTGATCTGCGAGGTCTCCGACGCGAGCAGCACCCAGCCCAGGATGCGGCGGGCACGGGCCACCGAGGAAGGCGGACGCGGCCTCTTCCTGATCGCGCAGCTCACCGAGCGCTGGGGGAGCCGGTACACACGCCACGGGAAGACCATCTGGACCCAGCAGCCGCTGCCCGGTCCGTGAGGGCGGCGCGGCGCGGGTCCGCTACATGTTGATCATGTGGCCGGCCAGGCCGTGGACCGCTTCCTTCACCGCCTCCCCCAGGGTCGGGTGGGCATGCACGTTTCGGGCCACCTCATGCACCGTCAGGTCCCACTGCTGCGCCAGGGTCAGTTCCGGCAGCAGTTCGGTGACCTCGGGGCCGATGAGGTGGGCCCCCAGCAGTTCGCCGTGCCGGCCGTCGCTGAGGATCTTCACGAAACCGGCGGGGTCGCCGAGGCCGTGGGCCTTGCCGTTGGCGGTGAAGGGGAACTTCTGCACCCGCACGTCGAAGCCGCGTTCGCGCGCCTGCGTCTCTGTCCAGCCGAAACTGGCGATCTGCGGCTGGCAGTAGGTGGCGCGGGGGATCATCGTGTAGTCGAGTTCCATGGTCTCCGTGTCCGCGATGGTCTCGGCGGCGACGATGCCCATGGCCTCGGCGGCGTGCGCGAGCATCAGCTTCGCCGTGACGTCACCGATCGAGAAGATGTGGGGAACGCTCGTGCGGCAGCGGCCGTCCACATCGACCGCCCCGCGATCGGTCAGCCGCACACCGGTGTTCTCCAGGCCGTAACCGGTCACCCGCGGCTGGAACCCGATGGCCTGGAGCACCTTGTCGGCCTCGAGCACCTGGCGCTGCCCGCCCGTCGTCACATGCACCCGCACCTGCGGCCCCGAATCGTCGATCGCCTCGACCCGCGTCGATGTCAGGACGTTGACACCCAGCTTGCGGTACCGGCGGGCCAGTTCCGCCGAGACCTCCTCGTCCTCCAGCGGGACCACCCGGTCGAGGAACTCCACGAGCGTCACCTGCACGCCGTAGTTGTGCAGCACGTACGCGAACTCGACGCCGATCGCACCGGCTCCGGCGATGATGACGCTGCCGGGCAGCCGGTCGCTGAGGATCTGCTCCTCGTACGTCACGACGCGTTCGCTCAGGCTCGTGCCCGGCAGCAGGCGCGTCGTGGCCCCGGTGGCGAGGATGCAGTGGTCGAAGCCGATGCTCTGTTCCGTGCCGTCGGAGGCCCGGACCAGCAGGGTGTGCGCGTCGGTGAAGACGCCCGTCCCGTCGTACTCGGTGACGGCGTTCTTCTTCATCAGGTAGTGCACACCGCGGACGCGTCCCTCGGCCACCTTCCGGCTGCGCAGGAACGCCTCCCGGTACTCGAAGCCGACCCGACCCTCGATACGGATCCCGAAGGTCTTCGCCTCGTGCGTGAACAGATGGGCCAACTCGGCATTGCGCAGCAGCGCCTTGGAGGGGATGCACCCCACGTTCAGGCACACGCCTCCCCAGTAGCGCTCCTCGACCACCGCCACCGACATTCCGAGCTGGGCGCATCGGACCGCAGCGGTGTAGCCGCCGGGGCCGGCCCCGAGGACCACGACATCGAAGTGTGCACTCATGCCGGCACGATAGGCGTCCGGCCCTTCGCGAGCGGGGCAATCCCCGGACGACATGGGCGGAATGCACCGGGCGGACCAGAGGCGCGGACCGCACGGCCCCGCCGAGCGGAGGGGTCCCGGTGCGGAGACCGGGACCCCGTGCTGTCACCGGCCGCAGGCCGGTGGCGTATGCCGGATGTCGAGCACGAAGCGCTCCGGCGAGTGGAGGACGCGGGTCGTGTAGGTGGGCTTGGTGGTGAACGCGGCTCCCAAGGTGACCACGCCTTCGAAGTCGCCGGTGAGGGCGAGGCCCTTCAGAGAGGGAAGCCAGATCTTGGTGAGCTTGGGGCCCTTGTAGACGGACCTGCCGTTGTCGTCGTGTGCGGCGGCCGGCGAGAGCCTGATCTCCAGGAAGTGCTTTCCGGCGAGCGGGACCTCGGTCCCGAGGCCGTCGTAGTGCAGCTTCTTCACCGCCTGCACGGTGACGGGCGGCACCTTGCCGCGGATGTCGATGACGATCCGGTCGAAGGAGCTGTGGCCGCCCCAGCGTGCGTTGGTGACGAGGGCGGTCGCCGGAGGCTGGGAGGGTGCGGCGGACTGAGAGGCGGACGCGGGGATCGTCGATCCGATCCCGGCGGTGAGGAGGATGGCCGCGGCGGCGGCCGCGAGCCGTGACTGGTGGTGCATGGTGTCCCCCGTTTCTTCCTGTGCGGGGACTGCGGTGTCACTGACGGAGACACGCCTCGAATAGGAATGGTTGCAGCATTATCGCCCCATTCCTTGATATTTACCGATGGCATCGGGCAATGTCCCCGCACCTCCCGCGCGAGCGCCGTTCACGGCCACCCACCGGGCCCTCAAGGGGCCGTCCACCATGACCACCGCGCGGTCTATGGGCTCCGGGCCCATAGTGATGGTCGCCGTCCTGCTCTACCTTCCTGGTCCGCGGTGCGCGTGACGCGCCTGGGCTGTGCGGTGTGAGGAGATGGCGGATGGCTGTGACGAGGACAGGGCGGACCACGGACGACACGCGCGAGAACGTCCTCGCCCGCATCGCCCTGCGATTCACCGCCGCCACGGAGCGCTGGCTGCCGGACGCCTTCGGCTTCGTCCTCGTCGGCACCTTCGTGGTCCTCGCACTCGGCCTGCTGACCGGTGCGCCGGTCACGGGGGCGCCCGACGATCCCACGGCGACCAGCGGATACGGGCTCGTGGACGCCTGGGGCAAGGGCTTCTGGTCGCTCATCCAGTTCACGCTCCAGATGGCGATGATCATCATCGGGGGCTACGCGGTCGCGGTGTCCCGGCCCGTCGCCCGGCTGATCTCCCGCCTCGCCAGAGTCCCCCGGAGCCCGCGCGCGGCCGTCGCGTTCACCGCCGCCGTGTCCATGGTGTCGTCGTACCTCAACTGGGCGTTCAGCCTGATCTTCACCGCGATCCTCGCCAAGGAGATCTCCCGGCTGGTGCGCGGTGTCGACTACCGGGCGATCGGCGCGATGGCCTTCCTCGGACTCGGTACCGTCTGGGCGCAGGGCCTCTCCGGCTCGGCCGCCCTCCAGGTCGCCAGCGCCGGTGCGAGCCCCGAGGCGGTGCAGAAGGTCATCGAGGAAGGCCGCGGCTCGGGCCTGATCCCGCTCACCGAGACCGTCTTCCTGTGGCAGGGCATGGCCGCCACCGCCGTCGTGTTCCTCGTCGCGGTGGTTCTCGCCTGGTTCCTCGCCCCCTCGCCCGAGGCCGCCAGGACGGCCGAGGACCTGGGCATCCGCCTGCGGCCACTGCTGGAGGAGAAGCGCGAGGACACCGGTACCGGCGAGCCGCGCCGGCCCGGCGACTGGCTGGAGCACAGCCCGGCGTTCGCCGTCCTGATCTTCCTGCTGGGCGTGTGGTACCTGTACCGCTACTTCGCCTCGGCGACGGGCAATCCCCTGGGCGCCCTGGATCTGAACACGGTCAACCTGATCCTCATCCTGCTCGCCCTGATCCTGCACTGGAGGCCGGCGCGGCTCGTGGCGGCCGTACGCGAGGGAGTGTCCGCCGCGTCCGGTGTGCTGATCCAGTTTCCGCTGTACGGCGGCATCTTCGGCATGATCGCCTTCACCGGCCTGTCCTCCACCATCGCCGGCTGGCTGACGGACATCTCCAACGCCTTCTTCTATCCGGCCCTCATCGCGGTCTACTCCTGCGTCCTCGGTGTGTTCGTGCCGAGCGGCGGCAGCAAGTGGGTGATCGAGGCTCCGTACGTGATGGACGCGGCCAACCAACTCGAGGTGCACCAGGGCTGGATGGTGGTGGTGTACGACCTGGGCGAGGCGAGCGCCAACCTGCTCCAGCCCTTCTGGATGCTCCCGACCCTGGCGATCCTGGGTCTGAAGGCCCGGGACATCATGGGCTACACCTTCGCGATGTTCCTGGTCTGCTTCCCCGTCGTCCTCGTGGTCGTCACCCTGTTCGCGCAGACGCTCACCTTCCCGTGACGGTCCCCGCCGCCCGGGCAGGCCGGGCGGCGGGGCAGGGCCCGTCAGGGCAGCAGGGCACCCGTCGGTTCGCTGTGGCGGATCCGCACGGGCTCGGTCTGCGGGTGGTTGTGCCGGTGCGCCCAGCTCTCCAGGGCCACCCGGCGGGCGTGGTCCAGGTGGCGCAGGCGCGCGAGGTCGAGCTCGGTCGGCTGGTCCTGCGGCAGCTCTTCCAGCTGTTCGACCAGGACTTTACCGTCGCATTACCTGGTGATGACAGATCACGAATACGCCGTCCCGGTAGATCCGCGGACTCATTCTTTGCGCTGGCCAATACGGGATCCGCCCGCGACACCAGCGCGGCCCCTTCCGCCGATGCGGCGCCTCGGCCATCATGATCGGGCGTCAGAGACCCTTCAGCGAAGAGGTGACGCCCATGGCCGGGTTCCGGATGGGGCACGGAGTTCTGCGCCGCAAACCCATCGAGCAGATCGAGGAAGCCGACGTCCACCAACGGCTGACGCGCACCCTCGGGCTGTGGCAGCTCACCGCGATCGGTGTCGGTGGCATCATCGGCGCGGGCATCTTCAGCCTTGCGGGCGCCGTCGCCAACGGCACCGCGGGCCCGGCCGTGCTGGTCTCGTTCCTGATCGCGGGCGTCGCCAGCGCGGCGGCCGCCTTCTCGTACGCCGAGTTCGCGGGAATGATCCCGAAGGCCGGGTCGGCCTACACCTACGGCTATGCGGTCCTCGGCGAACTGGCCGGCTGGTTCATCGGCTGGGACCTCCTGCTGGAGTACACCGCCATCGTGGCCGTCGTGGCGATCGGCATCTCCGGGTACTTCAACTTCCTCGTCGAGGCGGTGGGGGCGGAACTGCCGGCCTGGATGCTGGGCGCGCCCGGCACCGGGGAGGGGCACAAGGTCGACCTGTTCGCCATGCTGCTCTGCCTGCTCATCGCCTACCTCCTCACCCTCGGCATCAAGAACGCGGCCCGCTTCGAGACAGGCGTCGTGGTGCTGAAGGTGCTCGTCGTCCTCCTTGTCATCGCCGTCGGCATGGTGCACATCGACACCGCCAACTACGACCCGTTCTTCCCCTACGGCCTGGGCGGGGCGTTCACGGGAGCGGCGACGGTGTTCTTCGCCGTCTTCGGCTACGACGCGATGTCGACGGCCGCCGAGGAGTCCAAGGACGCCCAGCGCCACATGCCCAAGGCGATCGTGTACTCGCTGGCCATCTCGATGGTGCTCTACGTGCTGGCCTGCCTCGTCCTGACGGGCATGCAGGACTACCGGGACATCGACCCGGAGAGCGGCTTCTCCACGGCCTTCAAGTCGGTGGGCCTCCCCGGGCTCGCCAACGTGATCGCGGTCGGGGCCATCATCGGCATCCTCACCGTCATGTTCACGTTCATGCTGGGCGTGACACGGGTCTGGTTCTCGATGAGCCGCGACGGACTGCTGCCGAAATGGTTCGCGAAGACGCACGAGACCCGGCACGTGCCGACCCGGGTGACGTGGATCGCCGGCTTCGCCTCGGCGGCCATCGCCGGATTCCTGCCGATCGGCGAGGCGGCCGAACTGACCAACATCGGCATCCTGCTGGCCTTCGTCGTGGTGTGCATCGCCGTGATCGTGCTGCGCTACCGGCGCCCCGAGCTGCCGCGCACGTTCCGGTGCCCGGGCATGCCCGTGGTGCCCGCCCTCGGCGTGGTCTTCTCGATCTGGCTGATCACCTTCCTCCAGTGGCAGACGTGGGCGCGGTTCGCGGTCTGGTTCCTCATCGGACTGGTCGTCTACTTCGCCTACTCGTACCGGAATTCGGAGCTGGGCAAGGCCGAGGCGGCGGCGGAGGCCGGTTCCGCGGCGCCGCCGCGCGAGCCCGGAAGCTGACCGAGGCGCGGGCCCGGCCTTCACAGCGGCCGGGCCCGCGTGTCCGCGCGTACCGCCCGGGAGACACCGTCCCCGCCCGCCCGCAGCGGACGTGAGGCCATGCGGCCGTGCCCCGGTGGAGTGAGTACGCGGGCCGGGTGACAGAGGCGGCAGCGGACGGGGTACCCATGCGGCGTTGTTTTCCCGAGCGCCGGAGGATGCTGTCCCCATGCCCCTCAGTCTCAGCAACGGCGCCGCAAGGTGGCTGGTCGGAGCCCTGTGTGCTGCCCCGCTGCTCGCCGCGTGCACGCAGACACCGTCCGCACCCCCCTCGCCGCCCTCCTCTGCGGGATCCCACGCGGCGTCCGCGACCGTCGACGGGCCGTTCGGCCGGCACGACGCCGCGGGGCAGGACGCCCGCCCGGGCGCCCGGTTCCGGCTGCCACCCCCTGCTCACCTTCCCGGGGTCGGACCGGCCACCCGCGCCGATGTCCCGGCCGGTACGCGCCAGGCCCTGGTGGTCGTCGGCGAGACGCGGGACACCAGCGACGCCACCGCGGTGCTCTACGAACAGGACGTGACACAGCAGTGGAGGCGCGCCGCCGGGCCGTGGCCCGCGCACAACGCCCTGCGCGGCTGGACGCTCGACCACCGCGAGGGCGATCTGCGCACACCGATCGGAGTCTTCGGGCTCGGCGACGCCGGCGGGCTGCTGCCGGATCCCGGGGCCCGGCTTCCGTACGACCAGGACGACGAGTTCGTCGCCACGGGCACCGGCTTCCTCGGCGAATCCCTCGACGGCTCCTTCGACTACGTGGTCGCCATCGACTACAACCGCGTCCGGGGAACGACTCCGCTGGACAAGGAACGGCCGCTCGGCTCCGACAGGGGCGGCGGCGTGTGGATCCACGTCGACCACGACGGCCCCACCCAGGCGTGCATCTCGCTTCCCCGGAACGCCATGCGGGAGCTGCTGCGCGCCCTGGACCCGGCAAAGCAGCCCGTGATCGTCATGGGCCCCGCCGCCGAACTCGCCCGGTGACCGCCCGGCGGACGGGGAGGCGGCGGCGTGCCGGCGCGGCTTGTGCGCGTATGTGCCGGGGTGGATTCTGGAGGAGATGAACGGTGCCGGTTCAGCCGCCATGAGTCCGTGGAACGCGGCGAACACATGGACCGCATGGAGCGTGCCGGAGAGCGCTGATCCGCGTGGCCCTCTCGACCTCGCCAAGGCGGCCACGGTGGTCCTCGATGCCCGGAACACGGTCATCGGGTGGAGCCCCGCGGCCGAGTCACTGCTCGGCCACCCGGGCGAAGCGGTCATCGGCCGGCCCGTCGACGTGCTCCTCGGCTCCCATCCGGCCGACTCCGGGCGCCGCACGGCGCACGACCTCCCGCCCAGCGGCACAGACACCCGCATGGCACGGCACCGTGACGGCCACGCCGTGCAGGTGGTCGTCGTCGTGTGCCCGCTCACAGGCGGCGGCCCGGCGGCACGCATCCTGCTGATCGCCGAGTTGGAGAGCCTGCGTCTGTCCGAGACCCGGCGGGCCATGCTGCACGGGCTGACCACCCAGTCGGCGATCGGACTGGCCGTCTACGACACCGATCTGAGACTGACGTGGGCCAACACCGCGCACGACCGCGAGGTGGGCCGCCCGCTGGCCGAGTACCGCGGCCGGACGGCCGACGAGCTGTACCCCGACGGCGCCCTGCTGACCGTCGACTGCCGGACGCTCAACGAGGTCATGCACCAGGTGATCGACACCGGCGAGCCCGTGATCGACCTGCACTTCCGCGGAAAACTCCCCAGCGATCCGGAGAAGGACCACGTCTGGTCCTGTTCGTACTACCGGCTGCTGGACGCCGACGGGCGCGTGCTGGGCGTCTGCGAGGACGCGTTCGACATCACGGACCGTTACGAGGCCCAGAACCGCCTGGCCCTGCTCGTCGAGGCGGGCCGCCGTATCGGCACCACGCTGGACATGTCCGTCACGGCGCAGGAGATCGCGGACGTCGCCGTCCCGGACTTCGCGAGCGCGGTCACGGTCGACCTGGAGCGTGCCGTGCTGGAGGGCGGCGAGCCCGGCACCGAGGGGGCGGCGGACTCGGTGTACGTCCGTGTCGCGGCCCGGTGCGACCCGCGGACCGCCGCGGAGACCGCGCTGCCGGTGCCGTGCCCGGACGAGGGCGAACCGCTGCCCGGGCACGAGGGCGAGCCGGTCCGCCGTGTGCGGTACCCGCGGGGTTCGCTTCAGCTGCGGAGCCTGGCGTCGGGCGGCCGGGTGGTCGACGAGAACACTCTGGTCGTGCCGTTGCGGACCCGGGCCGGCACGATGGGCCTCGTGACCTTCGTGCGCACCGGCCGTCCCACCGTCTTCGACAACGGCGAGGTCGCGCTCGCGGACGAGTTGACCGCCCGCGCCGCCGTGTCCATCGACAACGCCCGCCGCTTCACCCGCGAACGCGTCGCCTCCCGCACCCTTCAGCGCCAGTTGCTGCCCCAGCACCTGCTGCAGCAGCCCGCCGTGGACGTAGCCCACCGCTACCTCCCCACGGACGACGTGACCGGGGTCGGCGGCGACTGGGCGGACGTCATCCCGCTCTCCGGTGCACGGGTCGGCCTCGTCGTCGGGGACGTCGTCGGGCACGGGCTGCAGGCGGCGGCCACCATGGGACGGCTGCGCACGACCGTGGAGGCGCTCGCCAGGCTGGACATGGCCCCCGACGAACTGCTGACCCGCCTGGACGACTTGGTCGGCCGGTCGCCGGAACGACATCCCGGTCTCCTGGAGGACACCGCGGACGGCGGGCCGTCCGGAGCCGGCGGCCTGCACCCCGACGTGGCCATGGGCGCGACCTGCCTCTACGCCGTCTACGACCCGGTCTCCCGCCGCTGCGCGATGGCCAGAGCCGGCCACCTGCCGCCCGCGATCGTGAAGCCCGACGGCTCGTGCGCCTTCCTCGAGCTGCCGGCCGGGCCGCCGCTGGGACTGGGCGGCATGCCGTTCGAGGCGGTGGAGACGGAGCTGCCCGAGGGCAGCCTGATCGCCCTGTTCACCAACGGCCTCGTCGAGGCGCGCGACCGCGACATCGACGACGGACTCGGCTCACTGAGCCGTCTGCTCTCCGACGGCCACGGCAGGCCGCTGGAGGAACTGTGCGACCGGGCGGTGGCCGAACTGCGCCCCGACGGGGCCGCGACGGACGACACCGCGCTGCTCCTCGTCCGTACGCGTCAACTGGGCGCGGCCCAGGTCTGTGTCTGGGAGCTCCCGGCGGAACCCGTCGTGGTCGGCCGCGCCCGCGAACTCGTCACCGGACAGCTGGGCGAATGGGGCCTGGACGAGCTGGCGTTCTCGACCGAGCTCGTCGTCAGCGAACTGGTCACGAACGCCGTCCGCTACGCCGGGGGACCACTGCACCTGCGCCTCATCCGGGACCGGGCCCTGCTGTGCGAGGTCGCCGACGCCGGGCACACGTCACCGCACCTGCGCAACAGCACGGTCGAGGACGAAGGCGGCCGCGGCCTGTTCATCGTCGCCCAGCTCGTGCAGCGGTGGGGCACGCGGTACACGAGCTCCGGCAAGATCATCTGGACGGAACAGGAGTTCCCCGACGGCGCCGAAGGCACCGACGGCGTCTGAGGCGTCCGCGGGTCACGCCGTGTGGTGCGCGAGCGCGGCGTGCGGATCGGCCCTCCCGGGAAGGGGCGCCGGGTCGGCATGGACCAGGGCGGCCGTCAGCCGGGGCAGCGCGTGGAGCAGCGCGTGCTCGGCGTCCACGGCCACCCGGTGTGCCTCGAACACGGTCAGCCTGCCGTCGACGACCACGGCGACCTCCGCCCGCAGACGGTGCCCGATCCAGCGCAGCCGCAGCTCGCCCACCGCGCGCACGCCCCTCACTCCACGCAGCGACTGCTCCGCCGCGTCCACCAGGGCGGGGTCGACGGCGTCCATCACCCGGTGGAAGACCTCCCGGGCGGCGTCGCGCAGCACCAGCAGGATCGCGGCCGTGATGGCGAGACCGACGATCGGGTCGGCCAGGCGCCAGCCCACGGCCGCGCCGCCCGCGCCGAGCAGAACCGCCAGCGAGGTGAAGCCGTCGGTGCGGGCGTGCAGCCCGTCGGCGACCAACGCCGCCGAGCCGATCCTGCGGCCGGTGCGGATGCGGTAGCGCGCGACCCACTCGTTGCCCGCGAAGCCGATCACGGCCGCGGCGGCGACGGCCGGGAGGTGGCTCACCTCCCGCGGGTTCAGCAGCCGGTCCACCGCCGACCACGCGGCGAAGGCGGCCGATGCGGCGATGGTCAGCACGATCACCATGCCGGCCAGGTCCTCGGCCCGCCCGTAGCCGTAGGTGAACCGCCGGGTGGCCGCCCGCCGGCCGAGGACGAACGCGACGGCCAGCGGCACCGCGGTCAGCGCGTCGGCCGCGTTGTGCACGGTGTCGCCCAGCAGCGCCACCGAGTCCGACAGCACCACCACGACGGTCTGCGCCGCCGCCGTGGCGCCGAGGACGGCCAGGGAGATCCACAGCGCCCGCATGCCCTGGGCGGACGTCTCCAGTGCCCGGTCGACCTTGGCGGCCGACTCGTGGGAGTGCGGGCGGAGCAGGTGCGCCGCCCGGTGACGCATACGGGCCCACCGGGCGTCCGGCCCGTGCCCGCGAGGGTGGTCGTGCCGGTGCGCGTGGTCGTCGTGTGTGTGCTCTGTCCCCGTCATGCGGCCTACCGTCGCACGCACAATCCATTGCGGCTACAGCCGTCGTACACCCTCTGACCAGGTGCGACACGCTCGCAGGTGCGTCCGGTTCGGTCCTGGGCGACAGGCGGGGGACGCAGGCCTGTTCAGCCGGGGTGCGGGGCCTCGCCGATGTGATGGCCCGCCACCGCGAGGCCCTTTGACACGGCCTCGGTGAAGGCGGAGATCGCCTCGTTGTGACGGCTCGGCACCCGGACGACCGGCGTGAGCCAGGCGAGCGCCGCACCGTCGACGGGCCGCCGGACGAGACCGTCGGGCAGGGGGCGCCGGGGCCTCGTTGAGGTGGATCCCACGGCCCGCCGGCACCAGGCCTTGCAGGGATGCGGATTGGGGTATGCCCTCACGCTCTTCGGGCACGGCGTCACCAACGCCGCCCGTCCGGGCCGCACCCGATGGGCGCAACAGCGGATGCTGCCTTTCTCACATGAGCCTATGGTCATGGACAGCCTGCCCCACTGTCGTGGCAGGTCCGCCGAGAGAAGGGCGTCTGATGCATCGTCACCACAACGGCCGCGCCGCGGGAATCCGCATCGGAGCGGGTCTGTGCGCGGCTGTCTCCGCCTCACTTGTCCTGCTGTGCGCCGCTCCGGGCGCCCAGGCGGACCCCGCGCGCGGCACGGCTCCGACGGCCCCACGGGTCGACTGGAACGCCATCGCCCAATGCGAGTCCAGCGGCAACTGGCAGGCCAACACGGGCAACGGGCACTACGGCGGCCTGCAGTTCACCCAGTCGAGCTGGCGGGCGGCGGGCGGCCTGAGGTACGCGCCGCGGGCGGATCTGGCGACGAGGTCGGAACAGATCGCGACGGCGAAGAGACTCGCCCGGATCCAGGGCATGGGCGCCTGGACCTGCGCCGGCCGCTGAGGCGCGAGGCCGGCCGAGGCCGGGGGAGTGCCGGTGGTCCTGCCCGGACCGCCGGCACTCCACCCCTCGACCGTGATCAGCCCTGGAGAACGCCCGACTTGGCGATCGTGACCTTGGACTTGACCGCACCGCTGCGCGAGCCCAGCGACTCGATCTGCTTCACGACGTCCATGCCCTCGACGACCTCGCCGAAGACGACGTGCTTGTTGTCCAGCCAGTCGGTGACGATCGTGGTGATGAAGAACTGCGAGCCGTTGGTGTTGGGGCCCGCGTTGGCCATGGAGAGCTGGCCCGGCTTGGTGTGCTTGATCTGGAAGTTCTCGTCGGCGAACTTCTCGCCGTAGATGCTCCGGCCGCCCGTGCCGTCGCCGCGGGTGAAGTCTCCGCCCTGGAGCATGAAGTCCGGGATGACGCGGTGGAAGGACGAGCCCTCGTAACCGTAGCCGTGCTCGCCCGTGGCCAGCTCGCGGAAGTTCTTGGCGGTCTTGGGGACCACGTCGTCGAACAGGGTGAAGACGATCCGGCCGGCGGGCCGGTCGTCGATGGTGATGTCGAAGTACACGTTGTTGCTCATGACTGCATCCTGACATCTGTCGTCACCACCGCGCACACCAGGCACACCCTTCGCCCCGCTTCGGGCGGGAGCGTCACGTACCGAGCAGGGCCTCCAGCGGGATGTGACTGTCCGTCAGGGACTGCTCCGTCCAGATCACCTTGCCCGTCGGTGTGTACCTCGTTCCCCACCGCGTGGCGAGCTGGGCCACGAGGAACAGGCCGCGGCCTCCCTCGTCGGTGAGGGCCGCGCGGCGCAGATGGGGCGAGGTACTGCTGCCGTCGGAGACCTCGCACACGAGAGCACGCTCGTACAGGAGCCGTACGTGGATCGGCTCGGAGCCGTAGCGGATCGCGTTGGTGATCAGCTCGCTCAGCACGAGTTCCGTGGTGAATCCCACCTCGTCCAGCCCCCACTCCTCCAGCTTGCGGCTGCAGGCGTTGCGGACCGGGGCGACGGCGGCGGGGTCGCGGGGCACGTCCCACGTGGCGACCCGCCCCGGATCCAGCAGCCGGGTACGCGCCACCAGCAGGGCGATGTCGTCGCGGCGCGGCGTGGGCAGCATGGTGTCCATCACCGCCTCGCAGATCTCCTCGGGGGCGCCGTCGGCATGCTCGGACAGCACCCCGCGCAGCGCCTCCAGCCCGGCGTCGATGTCGCGGCCGCGGTGTTCGACGAGCCCGTCGGTGTACAGGACGAGCCTGCTGTCCTCGGGCAGGCGCACCTCCGTGGCCTCCATCGGCAGGCCGCCCAGGCCCAGCGGGGGTGAGACGGGTACGTCCACGAACCGCACCGTCCCGTCCGGGTGCACCAGGGCGGGCGCCAGGTGTCCGGCCGTCGACATGCAGCACAGGCCGGAGACGGGATCGTAGATCGCGTACAGGCACGTCGCTCCGGTCGTGCCCTCGCCGTCATCGTCCGGCTCGTCCTGGTCGAGACGGCTGACCAGGTCGTCGAGGCGGGTCATCAGGTCGTCCGGAGGCAGGTCCAGCGTGGAGAAGTTGTGCACCGCGGTCCGCAGGCGGCCCATGGTCGCCGCGGCGTGCAGTCCGTGGCCGACCACGTCGCCGACGACGAGCGCGACCCGCGCCCCGGGCAGCGGGATCACGTCGAACCAGTCGCCGCCCACCCGCGCCTGCGCGGGCAGGTAGCGGTACGCGATGTCGAGGGCGTTCTGGCTGGGCAGCCCGTGGGGCAGCAGGCTGCGCTGGAGCGTTTCGGCCATCCGGTGCTCGCGCGTGAAGCGCCGGGCGTTGTCCACGGCGACGGCGGCACGGGCGGCCAGCTCCTCGGCGAAGGACAGGTCCTCCTCCTCGAACGGGTCGGGCTGCTCCGACCGCCAGAAGTTCACCATGCCCAGCAGCACGCCGCTGCCCTGCAGCGGCGCCGTGATGAGCGAGTGGACCCCGTAGGCCAGGGCGACGTCCGCGCCGTGGCGGTCCTGTGCCCGCCAGGCGTCCGCGACCGTCAGATCGGCCTCCAGGGCGGCGTGACCGCTGGCCATGGCCGCCGCCATGGGCGTGGCGTGCGCAACGAAGTGGATCACATCGCCCACCGGCTGGAAGGGGTGGTCGGGCCGGATACCGCACAGCGCCGCCCGGCGCATCGCCGACGGCGCGCCCGAGGGCTCGTCGCCGTGCAGCACCGCGTCGGGCAGTTCGACCGTGACGAAGTCCGCGAAGCGGGGGACCGCCACGCGCGACAGCTCCTCCGCGGTCCGCACCACGTCCAGCGTGGTCCCGATTCGCACCCCCGCCTCGTAGAGGATCTTCAGGCGCTCCCGGGCCACCTCCGCCGTGCCGGCCAGGGCCCGCAGCTCCGTGGTGTCGCGGAGCGTCGCCACGTTGCCCGAGTTCCCGCCGTAGGGCGCGGTCGGCCGGGTGCTGACGGCCAGCAGCCGGTCCCCCGCCAGGTGCACCTCGTCGGTGACGGCACGGTCGGAGACCAGCAGCCCGGCGATGTCGAGGTCCAGGCCCAGATCGGCGACCGGCTGCCCGTCGGCGTCCGGCGGCAGCTCCAGGAGGCGGCGGGCCTCGTCGTTGGCCAGCATCAGGCGGTCGTCGCCGCCGACGATCAGGACCCCTTCGCGCACAGCGTGCAGGACCGCGTCGTGGTGCTCGTACATCCGGGTCATCTCTTCGGGGCCGATGCCGTGGGTCTGGCGTCGCAGGCGCCGGCTCACCAGGGCGGCGCTGGCCGTGGCCAGGGCGAGGGCTGCGGCAGCGGAGGCCAGGAGCACCGGCAGCTGCCGGTCCACGGCGTTGCCGACGTTCTCGATCTGGACGCCGGCGCCGACCAGACCGATGACGGTTCCGTCGGGCGCCATGACCGGAACGATCGCGCGGGCCGCGTCGCTCGGAGCTCCTTCGAAGATCTCCGCGAACGCCTCCCCGGCCTCGGCCCGCTCCACCCCCACGGCGACCCGGCCGACGAGGTCGGGGTAGGTGTCGGCGTAGCGCATGCCGTCGGGGGCCATCACGGTGATGAAGTCGACCCCCGACGCGCGCGCGGCGTCCGTCACGAGCGGCTGGAGCACGGCGCTGGGATCGGACGAGCGCAGGGCGGCCGCGGTCCCCGGGGCGTGGGCGAAGGCGGCGGCGCTGGCCATCGACCGGTTCTGCGCGTCCTGCTCGCTGTTGTGCTGCGCCTGCAGTACGAGGGCGATCACGGCGGCCACGATGAGCAGCACCGCGACCACGGTCTGGAGGAAGAGGACCTGTCCGGCGACGCTGCGTGAACTCAGCAGGGACATCGGGCCGCGCAGGACGCGCCGCAAGGCGTCGAACCTGTCGAGCCTGTGCCGGTTCATAGCGTTCCACTCCCGGGGACCTGGGCGTCCGTTGCGGGCGGACCTCCGGTGAGGCGGCGGGCGGCCGAAGGCCGGGGGGCCGTGACGACGGCCCGATCATGACCCTTCTAGCATCAATGTACTTTTCGCCCCTCCGGGCTGCGCCCCGGGGCGCAGCGATCCGCGCCGCCCCGGACACGGCGGCGATCCGCCGGCGTGGACGAATCGCCGGTGGCGGCGAGGCGGCGATCCGCCGGCGGGGAGGGTCGCCGGTGGCCAGGACGGCCCCTGGCGCACGGTGGCCCGGTCGCCCCCTCAGGTGTCAGGCACGCCGGTCCGTCCGGGCCGCCAACCCTTGCCGCAGGCATTCCACGAGACGGCTCGCCATCGTTCCCCCGGGATCGAGCCGGGGATTGAAAATGGTGACGTCCAGCCCCCGGGCCCGCTCGTCGGCCAGTGCCGTCGCCAGCACCGTCTCCAGTTCCGTCCACGACAGGCCGCCCGGGATCCGGTAGTCGACGGCAGGCATGATCGCGTCGTCGAGGACGTCGACGTCGAGGTGCACCCAGAAGCCGGCCGTCTCCCCCCGCGTGAGGTGGTCGACCGCCTGGCGCGCGGCCGCGGCGGCCCCCGCCGCCCGGACACGCTCGAGCCCCATCGCGTGCAGGCGCGGCGGGAGCGGCTGCATCCCCGCCAGCGCCGACTCGGCCGCGTCACGGAAACCGAAGGCGACGACGTCCTCGTCCCGCAGCAGCGGCCCGCGCCCCTCCAGGTCGGTGAGGAGCCGGGGGCCACGGCCCGTCGCCAGGGCCAGTTCCATCGACGCCGCCTCGCCGGCCGGCTCCGCGGACGGCTGGTAGAAGTCCGTGTGGCCGTCGAGGAACAGCAGTCCGTGGCGTCCGCGGCGGTGCAGGGCGAGCAGGTTGCCCAGCAGGATGCTGCAGTCGCCGCCGAGCACGACGGGAAAGTGGCCGCGGCGGAGCACGCCGCCGACGGCGTCGGCCAGGTCGACCGAGTACCGCGCGATACCCGCCGGGTTGAGAACCCCCGTCTCATCGTCACGCCTCGGGTCGTACGCCGGCGCTTCGACCCGGCCCGCCCGCACGGCCCCGGGAAGACCCGTCAGCCCGGCGTCCAGCAGCGCCCGCGGGAGGTCCTGGACACCGGACGGCCGCAGACCGAGCACGGACGGCGCCTCGATGAACTCCAGTACCTGCACGTGCCCACCCCTTCGCCGGCGAGGCGGCCGCGGGAACCGCGCGACGGGGGCCGACAGCGCGGGGCCGCGGACCGGACCCTACGCCGGGCCGCCCGGGGGCGGCGCGGGGACATCGCCGCAGGGTCCGTTCTCGTGAACGGGGCCACCCAGCCGGGCGCGCCGTCGGGCGGCTCAGCCGAGGGCCGGGCTCACGGCCTCGGTCAGGACGTGCGGGTGGGCGAGATTGTCGGGATGCAGGACGAGCTGGAGCTCGCTCTCGGTCAGCAGCCCCTTGGCCAGGACGAGTTCGCGCACACTCCGGCCGGTCGCCAGAGCCTCCTGGGCGACGGCGGTGGCCTGCTCGTACCCGATGTGCGGGTTGAGCGCGGTCGCCAGGCCGATGGAGTGGGTGACGAGGTGGGCGAGGTGCTCGCGGTTCGCGGTGATGCCGGCGACGCAGCGCTCGGCGAGGGTCAGGCAGCCGGCGCGCAGGTGCGACAGGCTCTTGAGGAGGCTGTGGGCGATGACCGGTTCGAAGGCGTTCAGCTGGAGCTGACCCGCTTCGGCGGCCATGGTCACGGCCATGTCGTTGCCGATGACCTCGAAGGCGATCTGGTTGACGACCTCGGGGACGACGGGGTTCACCTTGCCGGGCATGATGCTGGATCCCGCCTGCACCGCGGGCAGGTTGATCTCGGCGAAGCCCGCGCGGGGTCCGCAGGACAGCAGCCGCAGGTCGTTGCAGACCTTGGAGAGCTTGACGGCGATCCGCTTCAGCACACCCGACAGCTGCACGAACGCGCCCGCGTCCTGGGTGGCCTCGACGAGGTCGTCGGCGACCGTCAGCGGCAGTCCGGTGACGGTGCGCAGGTGACGGCAGGCCAGCGCCGCGTACTCGGGGTGGGCGTTGAGCCCGGTGCCGATGGCGGTGCCGCCGAGATTGATCTCGCGGATCAGCTCCCGTGCCTCGGTGAGCCGCTTGTGGTCCTCGGCCAGCATGACGGCGTAGGTGGCGAACTCCTGACCCAGCGTCATGGGTACCGCGTCCTGGAGCTGGGTGCGGCCCATCTTCAGGACGTCCGCGAACTCCTCGGCCTTCGACGCGAACGCCGAGCGCAGCACCTCCATGGCGTCCAGCAGCCGCTGGGCCGTGAAGTCGAGCGCGATCTTGACGGCGGTCGGGTAGACGTCGTTGGTGCTCTGGCCCGCGTTGACGTCCTCCAGCGGGTGCAGGTGCGCGTACTCGCCCTTGCGGTGACCGAGGAGTTCCAGGGCGCGGTTGGCCACGACCTCGTTGGCGTTCATGTTGGTCGAGGTGCCGGCGCCGCCCTGGATCACGTCGACGACGAACGCGTCGTGGAGCCGCCCGGCCCGGATTTCCTCGCACGCCGCCACGACCGCGTCCGCCTTGGGTCCCTCCAGCAGGCCGAGGTCGCGGTTGGCGAGGGCCGCGGCCTGCTTGACGCAGGCGAGGGCGGTGACGAGGTCCGGATAGGCCGAGACGGGGGTGCCGGTGATGGGGAAGTTCTCCACCGCCCGCAGGGTGTGGATGCCGTAGTACGCGTCGGCGGGGACGTCGCGGTCACCGAGCAGGTCGTGCTCGGTACGCGTCCCTGGGTGGACGTGGTCCTGGTGCGTGGCCATGGAGGTTCGGAATCTCCTGTCGCGTGGGTACGCGGGGTCGGGGCGTGGTGAGGGGTGAAGGGGGCTCGGGGCACGGGTGGCGCCGGGCGCGCGGCTTTCGCGGTGACGGCCGCAGGTCCGCGCGGTGCGCGGCATGATCCAAACGAGAGGCCCTAGGCCCGGGCGAGTTCGGCCGGCGACGCGGCGTCGGCCGGCACGGGGACGGCGAGGGTGTGGCGCAGTACCTCGTCGCGCTCGCGCGGGTCGGTGGTGGCGAGCAGCGCGCTGAGCACGGCGATGCGGGTCTGGCCGGCGCGCAGCGTGCCCGCCGGCACGGCTCCGGCGGCGACGAGGTCGACCGCACCGCCGTGGGTGTAGATCTCGGTGACGGGTCCGGCCTGGACACGGGTGGTCAGGGCGACGAGCACGCCGCGGGACACCGCGGTGGCGACGGCCTCGACGGTCTCGGGAGTGGCGTTGCCGGCGCCGGTGGCCACCAGGACGATGCCCTGCGCGCCGGCGCCGACGGCCGCGTTCAGCAGATACGGGTCGGCGTCGCAGTGGTGCATCACCATGTCGACGCGCGGCGGGCTGTCGGGCAGGGCCGGGAGCGGCAGGCCCGCAGGACGCCGGGGGTGGCGCAGGACCGAGACGCGACCGAAGCCCACGTTGCCGATGCGGGCGCCGGAGGGGTCGGCGAAGGCGTCCGCCGCGAGTGTCTGGGTCTTGACGGTGCCGCGTGCGGCGTGCACCTTGCCGTCGAAGGCGACCAGCACGCCGAGGCCGCGGGTCGTCGAGGCGGTCAGCAGCGCGTCGTGGAGGTTGCCGGGGCCGTCGCCGTCGGCGGCGTCGAGCGGCAGCTGGGCGCCGGTGAAGACGACCGGACGCGGGTCGTCGTGGTGGAGGTCGACGAGGAACGCCGACTCCTCCAGGGTGTCGGTGCCGTGCGTGACGACGATGCCGTCCACGTCCGGGTCGGCGAGGACCTCGTGGACGGTGCGCAGCAGGGTCAGCTGGTGGGCCGTGGTGAGACGGGGGCTGTTCACGCTGAACAGGTCGACGATCTCGATGGTGACGTCCGCGGGGACCGCCGCGGTCGCCATGACCTCCCGGCCGTGGGCCTCGGCGGCGAATCCGGATCCCTGCCAGCGGCTGGCTATGGTTCCGCCGGTGCTGATGACGACGATCCGTCCCATCTGCGTTCTCCTCGTCGGTGCCCCGGTGGGGGCGGTGGCTCGAGTGCGACGCAATGATAGGCGGATTGTCCCGCAATATGATTGTCTCTTCGACCCGCCCGTCCCAGGAGGACGTGGTGGATAATTGCGCAATGGACGCCATCGATCGTGCAATCTTGCGTGAGCTTCAGAAGGACGGACGGCTCAGCAACCAGGACCTGGCGCAGCGCGTGGGCCTGACGCCCTCGCCCTGCATGCGCCGGGTCCGGCAACTGGAACAGGACGGCGTGATCCAGGGGTACCGCGCGGTGATCGACCCCGAGGCAGTCGGGCGCAGCTTCGAGGTGCTCGTCTCCATCGAGGTGCGGCGTGACCGCGAGGCGGTCGAGGCGTTCGAGGCGGCGCTCCAGGACATCCCGGACGTCATCGAGGCGTACCGGTTGTTCGGCAGCCCGGGGTGTCTGCTGCGCATCGCGGTGGCAGACCTGCGGGCGTACGAGCAACTGTGGATCGAGAAGCTGACGGCCCTGTCCGGTGTCACCGAGGTCAACTCGCAGATCATCATGAAGCGGATCAAGGACCCCGCCGGCCTGCCGGTGGACGGCTGACGGGCCCCGTCGTCTTAGTTCGTCTCGACGAGCCTCGCGAGGTTGTCCAGGGCCATGCGCGTGCCGGTCTCGTTGTCGGCGGCCGGCACGCTGTCGGGGATCCCCTCGTGCACGACGAGGACATCGGTGCCGCCGTCCGCGTCGGTGAGCGTCGTCGTCATCGTCATCTCGCCGCGCAGCGCGGGATCGGCCGTCTCGAACTCGAACACCTCGACGACCCGCTCGTCGGGCACCAGCCGCACGAAGCGTCCGTGGTACGTGTCCGTACGGGCGCCCGACTTCCCGACGCCGCCCGGTCCCTCGTAGGTCAGAGAGATGCGGAACGCGCCGCCCTCGCGGGCGTCGAACTCGTGCACCTGGCTGCTCATGCCGGCAGGCACCCGCCATGTGGCGAGTGCCTCCGCATCGAGGAGCGCCCGGTAGACGACGGAACGCGGCGCCCTGATGTGCCGGGAGACCTGCGTCGCATACACGCCCGGCAGCATACGGCTCTCAGGTGGTCCGGATCGCCGGGTCGCTCACCCCCGGCGCGCCGGTCTCCACGTGACCGGCGAAGCGGCGCAGGAACACGCTGTTCGTGTCGCAGACCACCGACACGTCGTACCAGCGCCCGGTGCCGCTCAGGTCCACCGTGTGCGTCACCGTGGCTCCGGAGCGCAGGGAGAGGGTCCGGGGGGCGCCGCCGTAGGCGTTGGTGACGGTGAGATTCGCGGCCGTGGCGCCGGGGTTGGTCAGGGTCAGGTCGAGGTTTCCCGTGGCGGCGTTGTGACGGGCCCTCGCTTCGACGGTCACGGTCTTCCCCGGGCTCCTGAAGGTGCGCAGGAAGCCGTTCGGTCCGTGCACGGTGAGGTGGTGCGTGCCCTTGGAGTAGGCGGAGTTCCAGGTGTCGGTGACGGTCTTGCCCGCCTCCGCCGTGTACGTCCACGGAGCGTCGGTGCGGTTCGGAGACGTCACGTAGAACTGCGCTCCGGCCGCCGATCCCGGACCGAAGGTGAGGGCGATGCGGCCGTCCGCCGTGTTGACGGCGCTGTCGACGTAGGGCGCGTAGGGCAGCGGCCGGGTGGGGCGTGCGCCGGGCTCCTGCGCCGGCATGCTGCCGACGGCGGGCGGGGTGGGCCGGTAGTCGGGGTGGCGCTCGCGGTCCGGCGGCTCGTAGGCCGAGGTGTCGGGCAGCGTGACCGGAGTGGTGTCGGTGGCGCCGAAGTCGAAGGCCGAGGTGAGGTCGCCGCAGATCGCGCGGCGCCAGGGGGAGATGTTGGGTTCGGTCACACCGAAGCGGCGTTCCATGAAGCGGATGATCGAGGTGTGGTCGAAGACCTCGGAGCACACGTAGCCGCCGGTGCTCCACGGGGAGACGACGAGCATCGGCACACGCGGGCCCAGGCCGTAGTTGCCCGCGGCGTACGACGTGCCGCCCGCGTAGAACTCGGTGGAGGTGTCCGCGGTGGACCTGCCCTGCGCGGACGACGCCGGCGGGTACGGGGGCACGATGTGGTCGAAGAAGCCGTCGTTCTCGTCGTAGGTGATGAACAGGGCCGTCCTGCTCCACACCGCCGGGTCGGCCGTCAGTGCGTCGAGGACGCGCGCGATGTACCAGGCGCCGTAGTTCGAGGGGAAGTTGGAGTGCTCGGTGAACGCCTCGGGGGCGGCGATCCAGGAGATCTGGGGGAGCCTGCCGGCCTGTACGTCGGCCTTGAGGTCGTCGACGTACCCGTCGCCGTTCTTGACGTCGGTGCCGGTGCGTGCCTTGTCGTACAGCGGGTTGCCCGGCTGGGCGTTGCGGTACTGGTTGAAGTAGAGGAGCGAGTTGTCGCCGTAGTTGCCGCGGTAGGCGTCGCTGATCCAGCCCCAGTGGCCGGCGGCGTCCAGACCGTCGCCCGTGTCCTGGTAGATCTTCCAGGAGATCCCCGCCTGCTCCAGCCGCTCGGGATACGTCCTCCAGCCGTACCCCGCCTCCTCGTTGCCGAGCACGGGCCCGCCGCCCGCGCCGTCGTTCCCGGTGTAACCCGTCCACATGTAGTAGCGGTTGGGGTCCGTGGCCCCGATGAACGAGCAGTGGTAGGCGTCGCAGACGGTGAACCTGTCGGCGAGGGCGTAGTGGAAGGGGATGTCGTCCCGGTCGAGGTACGCCATCGTCGTCGGCGTCTTGGCGGGCACCCACTGGTCGTACCTGCCGTTGTTGAACGCCTTGTGGCCGCCCGCCCAGTCGTGGTTGAGGCCCTGGAGGAACTGCATTCCGAGATCGTCGGCCGTCGGGTGGAAGGGGAGGGTCACCTTCTTGCCGTCCGACTGGTGCCAGACCGGCAGGCCGCTGGGCAGCGTCACGGGGCGCGGGTCGCCGAAGCCCCGTACGCCCTTCAGCGCGCCGAAGTAGTGGTCGAACGAACGGTTCTCCTGCATCAGGACCACGATGTGCTCGACGTCCTGGATGGTGCCGGTGCTGCGGGCCGCGGGGATGGCCGCGGCGCGGTCGATGCTGCTCGACAGCGCCGCGAAGCCCGCTGTCGCGCCCGCGATCTGCAGAAAGCGGCGCCGGTTGATGTCAGGCATGGGCGAGGCCTCTTGGGGAGTAGGGGAACAGGAGCGACCGGAATCCTCCAAGGGGGCCGAGGGGAAGGGAAGGGGCCCGGGCTGCTGTTCCGGTGAACTGTGGCTGTACGGGGTCTTGACGCGGAACGCCGGGCGGTCAACCCGGCGTGTTCCAGTTCTGGTTGGCGCCGCCGGTGCACGGATAGGTGATCAGCCGCGTACCGTTCGCGCTGCTTCCGGCCGTCGATCCCGGTGATCGCACGGGACGCGGAGTTGCCGATCGCGTCCTCCTGCACGCTGCCGCCCGGCACCTCGGGGACCCTCGCGTAGGCGCTGCTGGTGCTGCTCGTCGAGGTGCCGCCGACCGAGGCCGTGACGGCGGTGCCCGGACGTCTCGACGCACAGGGATCCGATGCGGTGCACGAGTGCCTCCGGGAGAGGAGCTGTGGGGGAGTGGGGAGGGTGGGGCACGTACACACCAAAGAATGGGAGCGGCGGCTCGGCGAGGGCATGGACTTACGGGGAGGCCGGTTGGACTCTTGTCGGCCTGCCCCTGGGCAGCGGCGGCCGACGGGCAGGGGCGAGCAGCGTCCGGCGTGGTTTTTCAGTGACCGTACTCGCCGGTAAATGGGGTATCAGCGACAATCTCCATCAACGTTTTTCTGAAGAATGTGCTTCCGACTGAATGGCTATTCACTGTGACGTGCATCACAGCGGGCTTTCCTGGACACGGCCGTGCGCATCCCGTTTCGATAGACCCCGCGGGGCCGACGATCTTGGCCTCGGATTACGGGGGAATTCCCGAATCTTGTCGTTGGTAATGGTGCTGAACGAGAAGTGGGGGCGTGTCAGGGATCCTGACGTGCACAAAATCAGGGGGCCGGTGTCACCATCGGGGCCCCGGTCGGACGTCCGGTCGTCGGGGGCGCGGTACGGCAGGACCATGCTGAGCCGCTTCTTTCCGGCCCGGGGACCGGCGCGCACCCTCACCGGCATCACGCTGGTGCACACCATGGGGCAGGGCCTGTGGATGGCGCTCAACGCCATCTACGCCACCACCGTCCTCCACCTGACGCCCGGCCAGTTCGGCGTCGGCCTCGGCGTCGCTGCCGGAGTCGCCCTCGCGGTGAGCACCCCGACCGGCCACCTGGCCGACCGGATCGGCCCGCGGGCCGTGCAGGTCTGGTCCTTCGTCGCCCTCGGGCCCCTCACCGCCGCGCTCCTCGCCGTGCAGGGTTTCGGCATGTACGTCCTCGTGGTGTGCGTGCAGGCGGTCGCCTACAGCGCCAGCCGCAGTGCGCGGATGGCCATGGTCGCCGGCCTGATCCCGCCCGAGGACCGGGTCGTTGTCCGGGCCCACCTCCGGGCCACCAGCAACATCAGCGTCTCCGTGGGCGCCGCCCTCGCCGGCATGCTGCTCGCCTTCGACTCGGCCTGGGCCTACAAGGCCGCCGTGGTCTTCAACGCCTCCACGTACCTGATCACCGGCCTGCTCTCGCTGCTCCTCCCGGCCGTCGAGCCGCAGCCCGCCCGCCAGGGGCCGGCGCTGATCGTGCTGCGGGACCGGCCCTACCTGACCTTCGTCGTGCTGGACGGGCTGCTGTCCATGCACAACCTGCTGCTCGACGTCGTCCTGCCGCTGTGGATCCTGCACCACACGAACGCGCCGCGCTGGATGATCGCCGCCATCCTGCTCACCAACACCGTCGCCGTGGTCCTGCTGCAGGTCAGGGCGGCCCGCGGCACCGACGAACCACCTGCGGCGGCGAGGGCGTCCCGGTCCGGGTCGCTGTGCCTCGCGCTCGCCTGCGTCGTCTTCGCCCTCACCGGCGACGCCTCCGCGGTGCTCGCCTGCGTGCTGCTGCTCGGCGGGGCGCTGGCCCACGTCCTCGGCGAGATCCGGCAGTCGGCCGGGAGCTGGGGCATGTCGTTCGGACTGGCGCCCGAGCACGCGCAGGGCCAGTACCAGGGCACGTACGCGATGGGTTCCGACCTGGGCAAGATGATCGCTCCCGCCCTGCTGACCTGGCTCGCCATCGAGCACGGCACCGTCGGCTGGATGGCCATGGCCGTCGGCTTCGCCCTGGTGGGCTGCACCATGCCGTTCCTCGTGAACTGGGCGAGGCGGAGCGCCGAGCCCGCGCCCGACCCCGTCGCGGCGTGAGCGGGCGGCCGTCAAGCCGCGGAGGACGGACATAGTTCGGCCGCGGCACCCGGAACACGGAATTCCACAGCACCGATTCGCCTGATGCATTTCCTCGGAAAGGCCGACCTGCCGACCGGTGGAAACGCATGCGGGCAAGGCGAATAAGAACCGCTGCCCCGATGCGCAACTGCGGCGGGAATCGCAGAAGGCATTTCGCCGGATGCGTATTCGGCATGCGTGCACGACGGATGCTGCGCATCCGGCACGGCAGGACAGCGAAAAGCGAAATCCGACGAGGGGGATCATGACAGTGGGCGACATCTCCGCCGCCTCATCCGCCGCAGTACCGTCCGGCGCGGCACCGGCTCTGCAACTGCCCGTCAGGGACGTGGGCAGCGGTGCGGCCGAAGCGGCGGGCACGGGCACGTACTCCTGGTCCGGCGACCGCCTCGTGCCGGTGACGGAGGCCCAGTCCGGCACGCCCGCGGTCTCGGACCTGCTCCACGCCGCGTTCACGGTGCTCCTGCACCGCTACAGCGGCCAGGACGACATCGTGGGAGCACGGGCGGGCGGCGCCGGCGGTGCGCCCCTCGGCCGGCCCGTCGCCGTGCGCTCGCGGATCGCCGAGGACGTGACACTCTCCGCGCTGGCGGCCGGCCTCGGCGCCCGCTACCGCGACGCCGCCCGGAACGCGGCGCCCGACGCCCCCGCCGACCTCGGCACGGGACTGCGCGCGGGCTACGTCGAGCACGACGGCGCCGAGGCGGCCGCCGCCGACGGCTTCGCGTTGCTCCTGGAGGCCGAACTCACCGCCTCAGCCGTACGGTTGACCCTCCACTACGACCGCGGCCTCTTCACCGGCGAACTGATCACCCGGATGGCCGCCAACCTGGGCACCCTCCTCCGCGACGCCGCCGCACGACCCGAGGCGCCCGTGGGCGAACTGACCGTGCTGTCCGCGGCAGAGACCCACCACCTGCTGTCCGGGCTCAACGACACCGCCCGCCCGTACGCCTCCACCCCGCTGCACGCCCTCGTCGAGGCCCAGGCGGCCCGCACTCCGGACGCGCCCGCAGTCGAGTGGCAGGGCGCCGTACTGACCTACCGCCAACTGGACGAGCAGGCCAACCGCTTGGCGCGTGCGCTGGCCTCCGGCGGGATCACGCCGGGGTCCCGCGTCGGCCTGTGCCTGGCGCGCACCCATCGCACCGTCGTCCTGCTCCTCGCCGTGCATAAGGCGGGGTGCGCGTACGTGCCGCTCGACCCGGCCTATCCCGCGGACCGGCTGAGCGCCATCGCCGCCACGGCAGACATGGCCGCTGTCGTCCACGACGGCGACGACGCGCCGGGCCGGCTCGACGGCGTGGGAGCGGCCGCTGTGCCGTGGGCGGAACTGTGGGAGAAGGCGTCCGCCGAGGACGGCGGCCCCCTGGACACCGGTGTCGACCCGGGCGCCACGACGCACCTCGTCTACACCTCCGGCTCGACCGGCCTGCCCAAGGGCGTCGTCATCAGCCACCGCAACGTGGTCGCCTTCCTCGCCTGGGCCGAGGACACCTACGGCTCCGACGAGCTCGCCCGGGTCCTGTTCTCCACCTCGCTCAACTTCGACCTGTCGGTCTTCGAGCTGTGGGCGCCGCTCACCCGCGGAGGCTGCGTCGTCGTCGTGGACAACGTCCTCGCGCTCACCGAGGACGAGGAGCTGCGGCCGACCCTGGTCAACACCGTGCCGAGTGCGCTGAACGTACTGCTCCAGCGCGCGGCCGTGCCCGCCTCGACCCGTGTCCTGAACGTGGCGGGCGAGCCGCTGTCCAAGGAGCTCGTCAACGCCGCCTTCGACGGCACCGGCATCGAGCGGCTCTACAACCTGTACGGCCCCTCCGAGGACACCACGTACTCGACCTGGAAGTGCTTCACCGGCCCCACGGCCGCCGCCCCGACCGTCGGCGTACCGATCCACAACACCGTCGCCCACTGCTGGACGCGCACGGACGGCTGGTGCCGCACGGCGCCACCGGCGAACTCCACCTGGGCGGCGACGGCCTGGCCCAGGGCTACATCAACGACCCCGAGCGCACAGCCGCCGCGTTCGTGCCCGCCCCGGCCCAACTCGCCGTGCCCGGGGGCCGGCTCTACCGCACGGGCGACCTGGCCCGCTGGACCGAGGACGGCGAACTGCGCTTCCTCGGCCGCAAGGACAACCAGGTGAAGGTGCGGGACTTCCGGATCGAACTGGGCGAGATCGAATCCGTCATGCGCGAGACCGCCGGTCTGCGCGACGTCGCCGCCCTGGCGGTCCGCACCGACGGCGACACCAGGCTGGTCTGCTACGTCGGCCAGGACGGCGGCGGCACCGTCTCCGTCGAGGCGATGGGCGCCCACCTGCGGGCCAAGCTGCCGCACTACATGCAGCCCGCGAAGATCATCGTCGAGGAACGGCTGCCGCGGCTGCCCAACGGCAAGGTCGACCGCACGTCCCTCGCCGCCCGCGACATCGACTGGGGGCAGGCCGCCGCGGCCGCCTTCGCGGGCGACGACCCGGACGAGATCGCGGTCGCCCGCGTCTGGTCCGACCTGCTGGGCCTGGTGACCCTCTCCTCGGACCTCGACTTCTTCTCGGTCGGCGGGCACTCCCTGCTGGCCAACCTGCTGGCCGCCCGCCTCTCGGACACCGCCGCCCGACCCGTGCGCGTCGCCGAGATCCACGAGCACCGCACCCTCGCCGACCAGGCGGCGCTGCTGCGCCGCAAGCGCGCACAACTGCCCGACGCGCAGGCCGCGGCCGGCACCACCGGGCGGCTGCGCGCCGTCGCCGAGACACTGCGCGAATCGGGCCGCGGCCACGGCGTTCCCGGTGTTGGGAGCGGCGGTTTTCGTGGACGGCGCACTGGAGTTCACGTACGACGGCGTCGCCGACACCGGCACGGGGGCCGCGTACGGAGCCGGGACCCCGCAGCGCGTCACGTGCATCACCAAGCCCATGCGTTCATGCTGAGCGAGCACATCGCGCGGCTGCGCACCTCGGCGCGCATCCTCGACTTCGACCTCGAACACAGCGACGACACCTTGCACGCGGCCACCCTCGCCGTCGTGGCCGAGGCGCGCATCACCGAGGGCTACATCCGCATGAACGCCTGGCGCGGCTCGGAGATCATCCAGACCGCCGCCCTCAGGACGTCCGTGCACACCTCGGTGGCCGCGTGGGAACTCCCGGAGGGCTACTACGCGGCGGCGGACGCCCTCGACAAGGGGATCTCCCTGGTCACCGGCCGCTACCGCCGACCGGCGCCCGAGTACGCGCCGGTCAAGAGCAAGGCCGCCGGCAACTACATGATCGGCACGGTGAGCAAGAACGAGGCCCTGCGGGCCGGATTCAACGACGCGTTGCTGCTCGACGACCGCGGCAACTTCGTGGAGGCCACCGGCGCCCACCTGTTCTTCACCAAGGACGGGGCGCTGTACACCCCGACGACCCGGTGCATGATCGACGGCATCACGCGGGCCTGCGTGCTCGCGATCGCCGCACGCGCGGGCATCGCGTGTGCCGTCGGCGATCTGGCGCCCCGGTTCGCCGGTGAGGCCGACGGCGCGTTCATCTGCGGTACCGCCTGCGAGATCCTGCCCGTCGCGCGGATCGACGACCACCACTACGACCTGAGCGGCAACGACGTCCTCCGGACGCTGATCACCGGCTACCGGGAGCTGATTGAGGGCCGCAGCGACGTGGAAGTGCCGAATGCGTGGGCCCAGTAGCCGACCGGCGCGGTAGAGGAACAGGCCCCTTCACGGGAGCCGCAAGAGCAAGGGCGCGTGCATGGGAGCGGTAGAGGCTCTGCAGAAACTGGCACCGGTGGTGCTGGCCTTCGGATGCGGGGTCCTCCTCGCGAGACGGAAGGTGGTGCCGGCCGAGAGCTCCAAGGTCTTCGCCGACTACGCCTTCCTCTTCGCGGTCCCGTGCTTCCTGTTCGGCAACATCTACCGGACCGACCTGGGCGCCCTCTTCGACTGGCGGGCGATCACCGGCTACGCGGCGGCGGCGGGCGTCGCGGTCGTGCTGACGGGCGCCCTGGCCCGGATGTCCGGCGTACGCGACCCCCGCGGTGTGGCCCTGCGCATCATGGCGGCCGTCCAGGTGAACACGGCCTACTTCGCCGTGCCGGTGTTCATCATGCTGTTCGGGAACGCGGCGCCGATCTTCCCGGTGCTGCTGTTCCAGGTCTGCGTCCTGTCCCTGGTCATCATCTCGATCATGGAACTGGGCCGTCCGGACCGCACCGGAGGCCCCGGCAGACGACTCGGCGCTGCCGTCGTCGCCTCCCTGGTGACCCCGGTCGTGATCGCCTGCAACGCGGGCATCGTGCTCAACCTGCTGCCAGTGCGGCTGCCCCAGGTGGTCCTCGACAGCTTCGCGTTCGTGGGCGACAGCGCCTCGCCGGTGGCGCTGTTCGCCCTCGGGCTGCACCTCGGCGGGACCGGGCTGAAGGTACGCGGCACCACGGTGGAGGAGATGTGGCTCATCGCCTTCAAATGCGTGGTCTTTCCGCTGCTGGCCTTCGCCGTGTGCCGCTACGGCTTCGGGGTCCGGGGCGACTGGCTGAACTACCTCGTCCTGATCGCCGCGATGCCCGCCCCGCAGAACCTGTTCATCTTCGCCCAGCGCTACGACGTGAGCGTCGACATGTCCGCTGCTCTCGTCGTCAAGAGCTCGGTCGTCGCGCTCCTTCTGCTCCCGCTGTGGATGCAATGGGTGGCGCACGCCGGCTGACCCGGCCCGAGACGGCCGTTCGTTGTGAACCCGCCGTGAACCGTTCGTCGTGAACCGTCCGTTGTCGTGAACTGTTCGATGTGAACCGCTCGTGTGACACCTCGTGTGAAACCGCTCGTGAAAGGCAGAACCGTGACCCAGACCGCGCAGCCCACCCAAATCACCGTCCAGCAGGTGGCAGGCCGCATCGGAGCCGAGATCTCCGGCGTCGACCGCGCGAGGAACTCGACGACGTCACGGTGGCCGAGATCCGCCAGGCCGTCCTCGCGCACCGCGTCGTCTTCTTCCGCGGCCAGGACATCGACCACGCCCGGCACATAGCCTTCGGCCGCCGATTCGGCTCCCTCACCCGCCGTCCGGGCAGGAAGCACGGCGTCCACCCCGAGGGCCACTCGGAGATCCTCACCGTCGACCCGAAGGCCGACACCGAGCGCTACGGCGCCGACTTCGAGGAGCACTACCGCCGCAAGTGGGTCTCCCCGCTCGCCGGGTGGCACAGCGACCTCACCCAGTCCGTCAACCCGCCCGACCTGTCGATCCTCCGCGCCGAGAGGACCCCGGCCTTCGGCGGCGACACCCAGTGGACCAACACGGTCGCCGCGTACGAGGGCCTCTCCGCGCCACTGCGCGAGTTCGTGGACCGGCTGACCGCCGAGCACGCCTTCTTCACCGCGGTGCACCTGCGCCACTCCGACGAGCGCGACCGCGAGATCCTCAAGATCTACTGCGAGGACCCGCAGGTCGCCGTCCACCCCGTGGTCCGCGTCCACCCCGAGACCGGGGAGCAGGCCCTGTTCGTCAGCCCCGGCTCGACCACCTGCATCACCGGATTCACCGAGCTCGAGAGCCGCCACCTCCTGGAGCTGCTCTTCCAGCACATGACGAGCGCCGAGTACACCGTCCGCTTCCGCTGGGAGCCGGGCAGCATCGCCTTCTGGGACAACCGCAGCACCTGCCACTTCGCCCCCACCGACTTCGCCCACCTGGACGTCGACCGGGTCATGCACCGCGTGACGGTCCTGGGCGAGCCGGCGAAGGGACCGACCGGCTTCGTCTCCGAGCTCGTCGCGGGGGAGCCGATGCGCGCCTGGTAGGACCCGCCTTGCCAGGCCCCGACCACGAAGAAGGCTCCGGCCGCAGGACCGGCCGGAGCCTTCGGGCTCGCCGGACGACGAGATCCGCCTGCCGGCGCCCCCGTCAGGTGGCGAGCAGCCGGTTGAAGAACGAGCGGTATTCGCGCAGCGCCACGCGCAGGCTCTCGGTGTCGGCCTGCTCGCCGCGGTTCCACTGCTGCTCGAGGCCCTCCCTGCGCTCCGCGAAGGTCGCGGCAAGCGTCTGCATGACGTCCGCGACCAGCGAGTCCGCCGAGTGCACGGCCTCCCGTGGGTCGTCGACGAAATCGTTCTGGATCGCCTGCCAGCGGGTACGGAAACTCTCCTTGTCGTCGGGTGCCAGCAGTTCCTCGTCCGCCGTGTCCCCCGCCTGCGCCGCGGAGTTCTTCTCCGTGTCGTCCTCGGCCCCGGCGGGTGCGCCCGCCTCCGCCGCGGTATCCGTGTCCGCGGTGCCGGAAGCCCCGGCGGCGCGGGTGTCGGCCTCGCCGATGCCGCCGGTCTCCTCGCCGGGGAAGACGGGCGGCGGCCCGGCCTCCTGGCCCTCGCCCGCCGCGCCGCCGGCGCCCCGGGCGATGTCGTCGGTCGTCAGCCCGCTCCCGGCGGACCGTGTCGTGTCGTTGTCCCGCATGATCTCTCCCGCGCGACTGTGTACGGATCAGGCACGGGCGGGCCCGGCCTGATGTCCGTCGGAGAGCAGCTCGTCGAACAGGGCCCGGTAGTGCACCATGGCCCCGCGCAGCTGCTCGGTGGTGGCACGCTGCGCCGTGCTCAGCGTGTTGACCTCATGGGCGGCCCGGTAGTGCTCCAGCGTGCGGCCGTGCTCGACGGAGAGGTCTCGCATCTGCTGTTCGTACCCCTCCGTGGGGTAGCCGCGCTCGTGCATCAAAGAGGTCACGAGCCGGTCGGCGTCGTGCACGGCGTCCACCGGCCGGTCCACGAACTCCTGCTGCACGTCGACCCATTCCCGGGCGTAGCGGTCCCTGGCGCTGTCGGGCAGGGGCCGGATCTCGAGCGACGCGTGGCGCTTCTCGCGGGTGCTGAGTTCCTGCTCGGCGGCCCGCCGGCTCCCGGCGTCCTCGACGGTGCGGTCGTACTCGGGGCCGAAGCGCTCACGCAGACGACGGCGTCGCCGCATGGTCATCGCCACGGCCAGGGCGATCAGGGCGACCACAACCACGGCAGAAATGATGATCGCCAGAAGTGTGCCTGTTGACATCGGGCCGGACCCCCTTGTCCGTATCGGGTGCCTCTCTGTTGAGCGCAGGTGCCCACGGGCACCCGGCCGAAACCGGTCCCGTCCCGGTCAGTGGACGGCGCCCGCCGGACGTGCGTGTCGGAGTCGCCCGCCCCGAACACCTGCTGCTTCCCGGCCGGCTGTCACAACTGGACGATGACCAGCGCGGTGTCGTCGGGGCCGCCGCCGGCCAGGCCGAGGCGGGCCAGCAACGTGTCGGCCATGTGTTCCGGGGGGAGGTGGCTGATGTGGCTGAGGGTGTCGGTCAGCCGGGCCAGGCCGGTGTAGATGTCTTCCCCGCGACGTTCGATCAGGCCGTCGGTGTAGAGGACCAGGGTGTCGCCGGGGGTGTACGTGGCGGTCGCCTGGGGGCGGGGGACGTGCAGAGGGCGAACCCCCAGGGGCGGGTCGGTGGCCTGGTCCAGCAGCTCGCAGGTGCCGTTGCGTACCAGGACCGGGGGAGGATGGCCGGCATTGCTGTAGATGATCAGGCAGCTTGTGGGGTCGACCAGTACTTTGACAGCGGTGGTGTTCAGCGCGCCGTCGACCGAGCGGGCGTACAGTCCGAGTACCTCCAGCGCCTGGGCGGGCCGCTCCAGGGCGCGAATGGCGGCGTTCAACGCGCTCCGAAGCATTCCCATGACGGCAGCGGCTTCCAGGCCGTGGCCGACGACGTCGCCGACCGCGACCGAGAAGCGGCCGTCGGTCAGGTCGGCAAGGTCGTACCAGTCACCGCACACGTTCAGTGACCCGGCCGCGGGCAGATAGCGGACGGCGACGTTCTCGTGCCGGGCCAGATCCGGCGACTGGAGCATGGCCTCCTGGAGGGTGACGGCCACCTGCCGCTCGCGGGCGTGGGCCTGCCGCAGCTCCTCGTTCAGCCGCTGCAGCTCCCGGGCCCGCGCGTACAGCTCGGCCTCCAGGGCTTCCCGCTGGGTGAGCTTCCCGTCCGGCGGCCGGGCACCGGAGCCGCGGGCCTGGACGAACGCGGTCACGTCCTCCACCCGGTGGATGATCCACACCACCCTGTCGTCCGCTCCGAGGATGGGGGTGTTGATCGGAGACCACCACCGCTCCTCGAACGCTCCCGGCCGGCCCATGATGGGGATGTCGTACTTCTGCAGCGCCATCGTGTCGGGCTCCCCAGTGGCCAGGACCCGGTGCAACGAGGCACTGAGATTCCGCACCCCGTCGGCGTCGGGGTCGGAAGGGTTGTCGGGGAAGGCATCGAAGACGTACTTCCCGACCAGGTCTTGTCTGGTCCGTCTCGTCGCGTCGAGGTACGCCTGGTTGACCTCCACGATCACCAGGTCCCGGCCCAGCACCAAATACGGGCTCGGCGTCGCGGCGAACAACGCCGCGTAATCGATCCCTGCGACGGCCACTGCCTGTTCCTCACCCTTCCGTCCGGCACCCCTGTCCCTGCCTTCTCACGCTACGGTCCGCCCCACCGACCCGCCCGCTCCGACAGCGCCGGTCGCTCCATTGCCGATGCGCAGCCGACGGGTCCTCGGAGCGCCGCCCGCATTGCCGGTGCTGCCGTCAGATGCCCGGGCCGGGCTGCGAGATGCGGACGCAGGGCGAGTGCGCCGGTCCGACTCGCCCGGCCCCGGCGGTCAGGTCCCCAGCGGTCGCCGCCTGCAGGACGAGGAGCGCGATGTCGTCCGTGCGCTGCCGGGTGGGGCCTGCCGGCCCGATCAGGCTGTCGATCAGCAGGTCCAGGTCGTGGTCGTCGGCGTCGGCGAGACGGTGCGCGAGTTCGGCGATGGAGTCGTCCAGGTCGGCTCCCGGTGTCTCGACCAGCCCGTCGGTGTAGAGGGCGAGCAGCAGTCCCGGGACGAGCGGGATCTCGGTGACGGGGTAGCTCGCGCCGGGGTCGATGCCCAGAAGCGGGCCGGGCACGACGTCGACCGGAGCCGTCCGGCGGTCGGGGAGGCGGAGCAGCGGCGGCGGATGTCCCGCACTGGCGAGCCGTGCCCGCCGCCGGGCGAGGTCGAGGTGGACGTAGAGACAGCTCGTGAACAGGCCGGGGTCGAGATCGGCGAGCAGCCGGTTGGTACGGGACAGGACGTCGTCGGGCGAGGCGCCGACGTGCGCGTGGGCGTGGACGCCGGTGCGCACCTGTCCCATCAGAGCGGCGGCGGCGACGTTGTGCCCCTGGACGTCGCCGATGACGGCCGCGGCGGCGGTGTCGCCGAGCCGGATCACGTCGTAGAAGTCACCGCCGATGTCCATGCCGCGGGTGGCGGGCAGATAGCGGGCCGCGACGTTCAGGCCGGCGACGTCGGGCAGGGTGTGCGGCAGCAGCGCCTGCTGGAGGCCGTGGGCGAGCTGGTGCTTGGTGTCGTACAGGTGGGCCCGGTCCAGGGCCTGGGCGACGAGTCCGGCGAGTGAGGTCATGACGGCGCGTTCCTCGGCCGAGAACGTATGGGGACGCTCATAGGACAGGACGCAGCAGCCGACGGGGCGACCGGAGATGATCAGCGGCAGGAAGGCCCACGCCTGCTTGCCGCTGACCAGCGGAGCCTCGGGATAGAGACGCTGCATCTCCTGCGGGTTCGCGAAGAACGACGGAATGCCGCTGCTGAGCGCCTGCCCGGCGGGGGTGAAGTCGGTGTCGAGCGGCAGTCCGTCGAGGCGTTCGACCACGTGGCCGGGATAGCCGCGGTGCCCTGTGATGCGCAGCCGGCCGGCGTCGGCGGTGGACAGCACCAGTCCCTGGGCTCCGAAGGCGGGCATGATCTGGTCGGCGGCGAGGTCGACGACGTCCTGGACGCCGACGACCTCGGTCAGGGCGGCGGCCAGGTGCATGAGCTGGTAGAGCTGTCCAGCGCGGGCGGGCGGCGCGGCGGGCGGCGAACCCCGGGGCGCGGGGGAGGGCGGGGGTGCCGAGCCGGTGGGGACGATACGGATGCTGATGCCGCTGGCGTCCGGGTAGAGGTGGAAGTCCAGCCACTGGTCCGGCGGACGGCAGGCGGTGAAGGACACGGGTTCGCGGCTGATCAGCGCGGCCCGGTAGCGGTCCTCGTACGTGGGGTCGTCGAGCCACGGCAGCGACTGCCACGGCTGCGTCCCCAGCAGGTGGGCCGCGTCGCGCCCCAGGAGTTCGGCGCCCCCGGTGCTGAGAAAGGCGATGCGCCCTTCCAGGTCCAGCGCGCAGGAGCCGCCGGGCAGGCGCTCGGCGAAGTCGGCGGCGGCCAGGGCGGGGCCCGCGGTCCGGCGGCCGGTCTCCACCGGCAGGACACGGGGCTGTTCGCACGGGGCCGGTGGCTGCCCCGACGCGGCGGCCTCCTCCAGCAGCCGGGCCACCCTCCGGCAGTTGGCGGCGATGTTGCTCTGCTCTCGTGGACTCATTCGGGGCGGGCGGACAGCCGGCCACATCAGCAGCAGCGTCCCCCAGGGCCGTACGCCGGTGACCGGCGCGGCGGCGAGCGCGCAGGGGTAGGGCAGCGCCATCGCCGTACGGGGATAGGTCTGGACCATTTCGTCGTGGGTGCCCACCCAGACCAGGCGGTCCTCGCGGAGGGCGTCGGTCACCGGGGCCGGCGACGCCACGGGCACTCTGGCCCACGGGGCGGCGAGGTCGTTCGGCACCCCGCACAGCACTTCCAGACACAGCACGTCCTCGTCGGGTGCGCGCAGGTACAGTGCGCCGATGGTGGCACCGGTTCTGCGCACCGTCTCCGCGACCGCCGCACCCACGGGGTCGGGGCCGGTGGCCGGGCCACCCGTGCTGGTCACGAGGCACCTCCGGCGTCACAGGGCGCTGTGGACCGTACCGGCGCGCTCACCGCCCAGGAGCGTGACGCACCCACCCGCGGTACGGGCCGTATCACTGGGGACGTTACGCCGCCCCGGACACGACGGCACGCCGTCGCACCGGCCCCGCCCCGGCGAAGGCCCCCGCCGGGGCCCGCCGGTCGTCGGTGGCGCCCGTTCGCCGGCTCCTCCCTGCGGACCTGAGGCGCCACGCTCATCCGCGGCGGCTCCCAGATGTGCCACGCGTCCTGCTGGAACCGGTACCGGGTCCGCGCCCGCACGGTGTGGGAGGTGGACGGCTTCAGCGGCCACACGGGCTTCCGGTGCGTCCGCGACGTGGAGAGGACCCAACGGGCGTGGCACCGCCGCCTTTCGGGCGACGCCACCGTGCTCCTGCGCCGCTCGCACGCTCCGCCCCGTGACACTCGATCATGGCTGCCGGTGCTCCGGGCGCCACATGCGTCAGGGCGCGAGCGTCCTGGCTTCCGACGATGCGACGCTGCGAGGGCTGTGTGGAGCCGGTCACCCTGGGGTTGGAAGAGGAGTACCTGCTGCTCGACCCGGACACGGGCCTGCCCGTGCCGCTGGCGGAACAGGTGAGGTCGGCCGCCGGACTCGCCCCGCTCGTGGACGCCAAGGAGCTGCAGTCCGAGCTGCTGCAGGTACAGGTCGAGGTCGCGACCAGGATCTGCACCGAGCTGAAAGAGGCCGGGGGACACCTTCTGCGCCTGCGACATGCGCTGGGGGCCGCCGCGGAGGCGAACGGATGCCGGCTTGCCGCCTGCGGCACACCGCCCCTGAGGGGAGCCGAGTCGGCCCGGGTGACCGAGCAGTCGCGATACCGCGCCATGCAGGTGCAGGCGCCACAGCTCGTCGCCGAGCAACTCGTCAACGGCCTGCACATCCACACTGCCGTGCCGTCCCCGGAGGTCGGCGTCGCCGTCCTGAACCGGTTGCGCGCCTGGCTGCCCGTCCTCGTCGCCATGTCCGCGAACTCGCCGTTGTGGGACGGCCACGACACGGGATTCGCCAGCTGGCGCACCGTGGTCTTCGGCCGCTGGCCGGTCAGCGGGCCCCCGCCCGCCTTCAAGGACCTCGCGGACCACGAGGCGCGCGTCGAGACACTGCTCGACAGCGGGATCATCCGCGACACCGGGCAGTTGTACTGGCAGGCCCGCCTGTCGGACCGCTTCCCGACCGTCGAAGTACGGTGTCCCGACGTGCAGTTGCGCGCCGACGAAGCGGTCATGTTCGCGGGCATCGTGCGGGCCCTCGTCACCACGGCGATCAGCGATGCCGAAGCGGACATGCCCCTGCCCTCCATCGCCCCCGAGGTGCTGCAGGCGGCGAACTGGCAGGCCGCCCGCCACGGCCTCGGCGGCAGCCTGATCACCGCGGCAGGCGAGCGCCGCAGCGCCGGTGACTTCGTCGCACTGCTGATGGAACACATCACGCCCGCGCTGGACGCCGCGGGCGACACCCGGGAGGTCGTCTCACTCGTCCACCGGCTGCTCCAGCAGGGCACACCGGCCGACCGGCAGCGGCGGGCCCTGGCCGAAGGCGGCCTGAAGGCGGTGACGGACCTGATCGTCTCCGAGACCTTGGCGTTGTGAACGGGGAGCCGGGCGTACGGGAAGGGGCTCCGGCCGTTGTGGCCGGAGCCCCGCCGGGCTCACCCGCGGCCCGGGGCGGCGGACCGCTGCTCGGACGTCGGAGCGGCCCGCGCCCGCGCAGCGCGGCGACTTCCCCGCAACGCCGCTGTCAGGTCCTCAGCAGTTCCTGATGTGCCAGACAGGCGTCCAATAGTAGCTGCGGGAGTAGCTGAACGGTGCGGGCGTGACGTAGTGGACGCCGCCACTGCTGTTGTAGAAGGTCGCCCGGGTGCCGGGCGTCTGGTCGTTGATCCATGATCCGTAGCCACCCCACGGCATGGACCGCTTGCCGCAGTAGTACCAGCGCAGGGCGTCGCCCTGGTAGGTCTCGCCGCTGTAGGCGCAGAACCAGCCGCTGTAGACGGAGCCCTCGAGACACGGGTCCGCCGCGATCCGGCTGCCGTCGCCCGAGGCGAAGTCCCTCGGGTGCCGCTCGCCGGGTACGGTGACCAGGAGTTCGCCCCGGCCGTTGAGGTCGATCTTGTTGAGCGCGACCTGCTTCCCCCCGGTCCTCGTCACATAGCGGTCCACCTTCGCCTGCAGCGAGGCGGTCTGAGCCGTGGTCAGGTTCGCGGTCGCCGCCTGTGCCGCGAACGGGCGGGCGGCGAGCTCGCTCTGAGCTGTCTTGCTGTGGCTGTCCGGGCCGGCCGCGGCGGCGGCCGGCACCACTGTGCCCAGCAGCGCGGCTGCGGTCGCGGCAACGACCGCGAGCATACGGATGCGCATCGATTCTCCCCCAGTTCCGGATGACCCCGCTGATGACGGCGGGGCCAGGACGACGCCAGAGTACGGGTGCGGCACACAGGGCGAACAAGGCGGAAATCGGCCCGTCCGGTTGAAAACACAACAGGCGCGCACGAAAGCCCCGCACGGCTCAGGAATCCCGTCTACCCGCGAGGAACCCCCTGAAGGACAGCGCGTGCCGGGGCCCGGCCACGGCCCGCGACCGCGGCGGTGAGGCGGAGAAGAGGCAGGTGTGAGAGGGGAGTTGCGCTCGAAATGCAGGGAGTCGACGCTCGCTCGCGGCCTCGGACGGGGCCGCGACCCGCACCTTCACTCAAGGACCCGGACGTTCCCGTTCCCGCGAGCCCACCGCCCGGCCTCCGCAGAGGCCGAACCGTGCCTCGCGTCGAGGACCTGACCTGCGCAACCCCCGTCGCCCGGCCGTTCGTCGTGCGACGCTGCGGCACGGGCGTCCGGGCGACAACGGGCTCAGTGCAGCTTGTTCACGGCTGTGACCGTGGTCTTCTTGAAGTCGGCGACCTGGGCGTGCTCGAAGGTGCCCATCTGGGCCCAGCGTACGAGCGTCACCGTCCTGTCGTCCCGGCCGACCGAGAAGAGGGAGATGTCGGACGCACCCCACGTGTGCCGGGTGTGGATGCCGAGGACGTGCGCACCGTCCTCGACGTCGAGCCGGCCGTAGTTCCTGGCCGTCGCGGTGACGTCCGGGTCCTGTTCCATGAGTTCGGCCGCGCAATCGGTCAGGTTCTTCTGCCACAGCGTCGCGAGCTGCTTCGCGCGGGTGGCGCTGCGCTCGACGACGGTCACCTGGAGTGCGTTGGTGTCGAACTCGGTCCAGTACTGCCGGTGCCGGGAGATGGAGGGCAGTGCCGGGCCCACGCACATGGGGAGCGGATCGGGCTGTCCGGCCGTGACCGGACCGGCGTACCAGGCCGAAGTCGGGTGCGGCGGCAGCTTCTTGGGCGGGAGGAACCGCGGTGCGGCCGAGGACGCCGCTGCGGCCGGCAGCGAGGCCGCGACGAGGCCCGCGACGGCGGCGACTGCCGCGACCGCGGCCGCAGTGGTACGGGACGGACGGGTACGGGCGTTCATGGTTCCCCCATGGTGTGAAAAAGCACGGTGAGACGTGCGGGCATGCGAGCGCATGCGGTCAGGATCCGGAGCCGGTGGACATGCGGGCGGTGCGGCCACCGCGGCGACCGGCGTCGCGGTCCCCTCAGCATCTGCGGCGGCACCGCACGATGCAACGGTCACGGCCCCGAGCGGTGGGGTGAAACGGTTCCACCCCGGCCGGCCTGGCGGAACGCACCGGGGTGAAATGCCTCGCGCCACACGGCGGAGCCGTCCTGGCGGTCGCGAGAGGTGCGCCATGGTGCGAAGACGGAGCCCCGCCACGTGTGCGTGTTCCCCGGCTCCTGCCGCGCCGCCGCCGGCGGTCCGCCGCCCGCCCCCCGTACTCGGGCGCCGCGGAAAACCGGATGCGCCGCCGACAGGGCGCCGGTTACGGTCGCCGCATGTCTACGCCCCGCATTTCCTAGCCGAGGACCCGCTTCCGCGCCAGAAGTGTGTCCTTTCGCTGTTTCGGAGCGTAACTTCATGATTACTGTTCGCGGTGTCGAGCTGCGTGCGGGTGCCCGCCTGCTCCTCTCCGACATCTCCTTCACCGTGTCTCCCGGCGACCGCATCGGCCTGGTCGGCCGCAACGGCGCCGGCAAGACGACCCTGATGACCGCCCTCGCCGGGCACGCCGAACCCGCCGGCGGCACGGTCACCGTCACCGGCCCGGTCGGCTACCTCGCACAGGACTCCCGCACCGCCGACCCGGCGGTCACCGTCACCGACCGGATCCTGTCGGCCCGCGGCCTCGACCGGGCCCTGCGGCGGCTCCGCGCGGCCGAAGCCGCGATGGCCCGGGCAGGCGGACCCTCCGAGCTGGAGCGGGCGATGCGCGCCTATGCCCGCGCCGAGGCCGCTTTCCAGGCCGGCGGCGGGTATGCCGCCGAGGCCGAGGCCGCTCGGGTGGCGGCCGGGCTCGGCCTGCCCGACCGGGTCATGGGCGACCCGGTGGGCACGCTGTCCGGCGGGCAGCGGCGCCGGGTCGAACTGGCGCGGATCCTGTTCTCCGGCCACGACGGCACCCTGCTCCTCGACGAGCCGACCAACCATCTCGATGCCGACTCCGTCGGCTGGCTGCGCTCCTTCCTCCAGGGCCGCAAGGGCGGACTCGTGGTCGTCAGCCACGACACCGCCCTGCTCGCCGACGTCGTCAACCGGGTGTTCCACCTGGACGCGGACCGCGCCACCATCGACGTCCACAACACCGGCTGGAACGCGTACCTCGCACAGCGCGCGGCGGACGAGCGGCGCCGCACCCGCGAGCGGGCCAATGCCGAACGCAAGGCCGCGGCACTCCACGCCCAGGCGGACAGGATGAAGGCCCGGGTGGCCACCGCGGTGGTGGCGAAGAACATGGCGCGGCGCGCCGACCGCATGCTGGCCGGGCTCGAACCGGTCCGGCGGGCGGAGAAGGTCGCGAGGATCCGGCTGCCGGAGCCGGAACCGTGCGGACGGATGCCGCTGGGAGCCGTCGGCCTGACCAAGTCGTACGGCGACCACCGGGTGCTCACCGGTGTGGACCTGGCCGTGGACCGGGGCAGCCGCCTGGTGGTCCTCGGCCTCAACGGCGCCGGCAAGACCACCCTCCTGCGCATCCTGGCCGGCGCGGAGGAGCCGGACGCGGGCCGCGTGGTGCACGGGCACGGTCTGCGGCTCGGCTACTTCGCCCAGGAGCACGACACCCTCGCCCGGGACCGCACGGTGCGGGAGAACCTGGCCGGCGCCGCCGCCCATCTGACCGACGGTGAACTGCGGCGCGTGCTGGGGGCGTTCCTGTTCTCCGGAGACGACGCCGACAAGCCCGCCGCGGTGCTGTCCGGCGGGGAGAAGACCCGCCTGGCCCTGGCCGGGCTCGTCCACTCCGGCGCGAACGTGCTGCTGCTCGACGAGCCGACCAACAACCTCGACCCGGCCTCCCGCGGCGAGGTACTGGCCGCGGTCGGCTCCTATCCCGGAGCCATCGTGATGGTCACCCACGACGAGGGCGCCATCGACGCTCTGCGGCCCGACCGCGTACTGCTGCTGCCGGACGCGGACGAGGACCTGTGGACCGAGGAGTACCGGGGCCTGGTCTCCCTGGCCTGACCCGCCGCCCCGCGGCACCGGGTGTGGGGGCCGGGGTTCCGTGGCACATGCACCGGCATGGTGCGACGACTGCGTGTGGCGGAAGCAGTGCGGCAGGAGGCCCGGTCGGCGGGGCGCGCGGTGCGCCTCGCCCGGGAGCGGCCGGGACGTGAGCGCGATCTGGCGCTCCAGTCGCTCAAGGCGGGCCTCGCCGCACTCATCGCCTGGATGATCGCCGGCCGGCTGCTGCAGGCCCCGCTGCCGTTCATCGCACCCTGGGTGGCGATCGTCCTGGTGCGCTCGACGGTGTACCAGTCCGTCGCCCAGGCCCTGCAACAGCTGGGTGCCATCGCGGTGGGCACGGTCCTGGCCACCGCCGGTGGGACGACGCTGGGCAGCCCGACGTCGGCCATGGCCCTCGTGCTGCCCGTCACCCTGCTGCTGGGCAACTGGCCGAGGCTGGGCGACCAGGGCATCTACGGCGCCACCGCGGCGCTGTTCGTGCTGACCTCCGGCGACCCGAGCGTCGAGGCGGCGACCGCGCGGCTGCTGGAGTCGCTGCTCGGAGCGGCGGTGGGTGTGGGCGTGAACATGCTCATCCTGCCCCCGGTGCATCTGCGGAGCACCCAGGCGGCCGTATGGGCGGTGATCGACGAGGCGAGGCAGACGCTGACCGCTGTCGCCGACGGGCTGAACGGCTCCTGGAGCCACCGGGAGGCCCGCGACTGGGACGAGCGGGCACGCCGTCTCTTCTCCCTGATCAGGCAGGCGCGATCCGCCCTCGACCGTGGCAGGGAGAGCACCTGGCTCAACCCGGACCGCCGCAACCGCGCGGAACTGCGGCGCCGGCACGGCTCGTTCACCCATACCGTCCATGTGCTGGAACAGCTCAGCGACTACCTCAGCGACCTGACGCGCACCCTGGTGGAGGCGTCGGACGACCGCACCGGCAGGCCGCGGCCGGAAGAAGGGGTGACGGCGCTGTACACGCGGTTCCTGCACGACGTCGCGGCCGCGGTCGAGGTCTACGGGGAACTCGTCACCGGCGACGACAGGTCGGCACGGCGGCGTCTGCGCCAGGCGGTCGACGAGGTCCACGCGGCACAGCGGCGTCTGCGCGAACTGCTGGCGACGAAAGGCGCCGGCGGTCCCGAGTCGATGGCCCTGTACGGATCGCTCCTGGTGGACGCACGAAGAGTGGCCGATCAACTGCTCGAGGAACCGCCGGAGGACACCATGTGAGCGGTTCCCGCGGACTCAGCGCGTCGGGCGCCGGGCGGAGCGCCGCCAGTGCAGGGCAAGGTGGACGAGAGCGCCCACAAACACCACGATCCCGATGACGAGCAGGTACAACAGTCCTTCGGCTACGGCGCCGACGATGCCCAGCACGATCGCCGCGATGACGAGTGCCAGGAAGAGCGTCATGACGAGGACGCCTGGTGCTCAGCGGCGGGCGAGCTGGCGCTCACCGTTGGCGCCCGGCCGGTAGGTGAGGCCGTAGTGCGCGAACACCGCGGGCTCGTCCGCGGCGGGCAGCACGTCGTCCGTGCCGATGGCGGGGCACTTCTTCACCAGCGCCCTGTCGTAGCCGACCTTGACGTAATCAGGTCCCACGACCGCGCCGTCGAGGGGGACGAAGACCAGGCGCTGCCGGGTGGGCAGACCGATCTGCACGGTGGCCATGGCGGGCTCGTCCGTGCTGGTGTCGACGTAGATCGCTTCCAGCGCGCCGATCCTGCGACCGCCCGGGTCGACGACGTTGTGGCTGCGCCACTCACGGATATCGGCGATCTGGATCATCCCGAGTTCCCTTCACGCGAGCGTGGTGCCCGTATCCGGTGCAGTTACCAGCGTGCCCCGCGGGGCCGGTCTCCACCAGCCTGAGCAGCCCCTTCGTGTCCGTCGGAAGTTGCACGGTCCGCCTGCACGCGCACGGGGAATCCGCTACCGGCGTCCCGCCCGCCGGTGCAGCAGTCTGCGGAGCCGGCGCCGCACGAGCAGGGTGGGCGACGGGCCGGGCTGCGGGGGCCGCCCGGGGCCGAGCAGGGGGACGAGCGGCATCAGGTAGCGCGCTCCGGCGCTCTCCATCATGCACAGGGGCGTCTCTTCGGGACCTTCCACAGGGGCGATCAGGACGCGGAACGGCCGGGGCGGGTCCCCGGGCAGTTCGGCCTCGAGCGCCGTGGTGGCCTTGATTTGTCCCCTGCGGTAGGCGACCACCTTGCCGTCCACCAGCACCTCGGCCTCGGGGCGTGCGCCCCGGAGCTGCACCGTGACGGAGTGGCCGTCCTGATCGAGGTGGAAACGCCGGCCGCCTGTCATGACTGCCTCCTGTCACTGGCGCCCCGTGGTCCCAGCGTAGCGAGGACACGGGCGCGGAGGGGCGACGCGTCTTCGGGCAGGAGGAGCCGTGCGGTGGCTGCCCGATCCCGGTCCGGATTTCGGTGGTAGAAAGAGTTCATGGGTGCCTTTGGCCGAAATGCGGCAGGGATCCGGCCATCGGCCTCCCGGTCGTCGGTCTCCCGGCCGGGACGGCGCTCACGTTCCCTGTTCGGCGTGCACACGGTCGCCGGGCAGGTGTTTCTTCTGCAGTTGGCGATCGTGGTGCTGCTCGTCACCGCGGCGGCGGTGTCGCTCGTGCTGCAGGGCCGGCGCGCCGGTACGCAGGACGCGCGGACACGCTCGCTCAGCGTCGCCGAGGCGTTCGCCCACTCCCCGGGCATCGTCGCGGCGCTGGAGAGCCCCGATCCCACCGCGATTCTGCAGCCGCTCGCGGAGGAGGCCCGGAAGAGCACCGGCGTCGAATACGTCGTCGTCACCGACCGCAACGGCATCCGCTACACCCATCCCGACCCGTCGTTGATCGGGAAACACATCATCGGTCCGTACAAGGAGGCGGTCGAGGGCCGTGGCTTCACGAGCACGTTCACCGGGAGCCGTGGCCCTTCCGTGAACTCCGTCGTGCCCGTCCAGCGGCCCGACGGCACCGTCGTCGGACTCGTCTCCGCGGGGATCACGATCGAGAACGTCAACGCGCTGGCCAACCGTGACGTGCCCGTGCTGCTGGGCGCCGCCGCGGCCGCGCTCGTCCTCACCGCCGCCGGCGCGGCGCTGGTCAGCCGGCGTCTGCGGCGTCAGACGCACGGTCTCGGCCCGGCCGAGATGACGCGGCTGTACGAGCACCACGACGCGGTGCTCCACTCCGTGCGCGAAGGTGTGCTGATCATCGGCAGTGACGGGAGGCTGCTGCTCGCCAACGACGAGGCGCGCCGGCTGCTCGACCTGCCCCCGGACGCGGAAGGCAGGACGGTGACGGACCTGGGACTGGACGCCGCGACCGCGGAGCTGCTCGCCTCCGGCAGGGAGGCGTCGGACGAGGTACGGGCGGCGGGGGACCGGCTGCTGGCCGTCAACCTGCGGCCCACGGACGCGGGAGGGCAGGCTGCCGGAACGGTGGCCACTTTGCGGGACACCACGGAGCTGACCGCCCTGGCGGGCCGCGCCGAAGAGGTACGCGAGCGGCTGCTCCTGCTCTACGAGGCCAGTGCACGCATCGGCACGACGCTGGACGTGACCCACACCGCGGAGGAACTGACGGAAGTGGCGACCCCGCGCTTCGCCGACGTCGTGACGGTCGACCTCGCCGCGCCGGTACTGGGCGGGGAGGAGCCGGGACCGGAGGAGGAGACCGGTCCGGTGATCGACATGCGCCGCACGGCCATCGCGGGGGCGGGTGCGGACCACCCCTTCCATCCCGCCGGCCGGGACATGGGATTCGTCCCCGCGGATTCCCGGGTCCTGGGGATGAGCAGCGGCCGTTCCCTGCTGGTTCCCGACGTGACCACCACGCGGGGCTGGCGGGAGCAGGACCCCGAGCAGGCGGCGAGGATCCTCGAGTACGGCGCCCACTCCCTGATCTGCGTACCCCTGCATGCCCGCGGTGTCGTCCTCGGGATGGCGAACTTCTGGCGCGTGCGGAATCCGCTCCCGTTCGACCGGGACGATCTGTCGTTCGCGGAGGAACTGGTGGCACGGGCGGCGGTGTGCGTCGACAACGCCCGCCGCTACACGCGCGAGCACGGCCTCGCCGTGACGCTGCAGCGCAGTCTGCTGCCCGGCGCCCTGCCCGAGCAGAGCGCGCTGGACGTGGCGTCCCGGTATCTGCCCGCCCGGGCCGGGGTCGGCGGCGACTGGTTCGATGTGATCCCGCTGCCCGGTGCGCGCGTGGCGCTCGTCGTGGGGGACGTGGTCGGACACGGCCTGCACGCGGCCGCGACGATGGGACGCCTGCGCACCGCCGTGCACAACTTCGCCGGCCTGGATCTGCCGCCCGACGAACTGCTCGCGCGCCTGGACGAGCTGGTGTCGAGGATCGACCAGGGAGAGTCCGCCGAAGGGGCCGGTACGGCCGTCACGGGCGCCACCTGCCTGTACGCGATCTACGATCCGGCGGCGGGGACCTGCACGGTGGCCAAGGCAGGGCACCCGGGGCCCGTGCTGGCGCTGCCCGACGGCACCGTGGAGGCGCCGGACGTGCCCACCGGGCCGCCGCTCGGTCTCGGAGGGCTGCTGTTCCAGGCGCAGGAGCTGAGGGTTCCCGAGGGGAGTCGGCTGGTGCTGTTCACGGACGGTCTGGTCGAGTCCCGGGAGCGGGAATTCGACGTCGGTCTCGCGATGATGCGCCGCGTGCTCGCGAGCGGCGAACGGTCCGCGGAGGAGACGTGCGCGGACCTGATCGCGGCGATGCTGGTCACCCCGCCGGGGGACGACGTGGCCCTGCTCGTGGCCACCACTCGCAGGCTGGACCCGGCGCACGTGGGGGAGTGGGAGGTGGAACCCGATCCCGCCGCGGTCTCCGTCGTCCGCAGGGACGTGGGCCGCTGGCTCGCGGCCCAGGGCCTCGACGAGGAGGCCTTCGCCGCGGAGCTGATCCTCAGCGAACTGGTCACCAATGCCATCCGCTACGGCGGCCCGCCGATCCGGGTCCGTCTGCTGCTCGACCGGACGCTCATCTGCGAGGTGTCCGACGCGGGCCGCAGCGCACCCCATCTGCGCTACGCGGCGACGACCGACGAGGGCGGCCGCGGCCTGTACCTCGTCGCCCAGTACGCCGAGCGCTGGGGGACCCGTTACACCGCCGGCGGCAAGGTCATCTGGTCCGAGCAGAAGCTCGGAGCGGGGGACCAGACGGTCTTCGCGTGGGACCCGGAGCTCCTGGGGCTGTGACGGCTGCGAGGCGTCCGGTCTCAGGCGGGCCGGCGCGCCGCTTGATCAGAGACGCAACGCTCTGTCAGCCGATGGTTGACATCGCTCTTGTCGTCGTTTGGACGACATGTAAAAATGTGGGCGCGGTGAAGCGCTCGGCACCACCGACTCGACCGACCGTGTTCGTCACGCAGCCCGCACCGTTGCTCCGCGGTGTCCGGACTGCCTGTCAAGAAAGGACCACCAACGTGCACTGGCAGCAACTCGTCCAGCAGGTGCGGTACTCGGGCCGGTATGCCACCGGCGCCGAAGCCGAACGCGTTCTGCGCGCGGTGCTGACTGTCCTGGGCGGACACGTCAGCAGTGACGAACGCTGCGAACTCGCGGGCCTGCTGCCCGAGGAAGCGGCTGCGGTGATCAGCCGTCAGATCCCGCTGACCCAGCCGCTCAGCGCACCCGGCTTCGTCGACGCGGTCGCCGCGCGCCTCGCCCTCGGCCGTCCCGAGGCCCGCTGGGCCACCGGCACGGTCCTGACACTCCTCGCCCAGCACGCCGGCGAAGACCTCACCCGCCGCATCCTCGCCGAACTGCCCCGCGGCTACGCCCTCCTGTTCGGCCTGGCCGAACTCGCCCCGGCTCCCGCCGCGGCCGCGTGAACGACCGGCACCGCGCCGCGCCTCCCGGAGCCGGGGCGTCACCACACCGAGGTACGCCAGGCGGCGCGTGCACCCCCTGGGGTGCACGCGCCGGCCGGACCGGCCGATGCGCCGTTCCGCGGCGTCACGCGTCGGCCGGTGCCCCGGGCCGGGGGACCGTACGGCTGCCGGTCGGGGCGTACTGGGCCGCCTGGGTGCGGAACATGGCGGCGTAGCGCCCGTTCGCGGCCATCAACTCGTCATGGCTGCCGTGTTCGATCATGCGGCCCTGGCCGAGGACGTAGATCGTGTCGGCGTGCCGCACGCCGGACATGCGGTGGGTGACCAGGACGACGGCTCGCCGGGGGCCCGCGAGACGGCGGATGCGCTCGAACGCCTCGATCTCAGCCTCCGGGTCCAGCGCGGAGGTCGGTTCGTCGACGATCAGGACGCTGTCGGCGCCGCTGGTCCCGGCCCGCCAGTGCGTGCGGGCCAGGCCGATCTTCTGCCATTCGCCGCCGCTGATCTCCGAGGCGCCGCGGAACACCCGGGCCAGCAGCGTGCGCAGGCCGTGGGGAAGCCTCGCGACGACCGGCGACGCGCCGGCATAGCCGACCGACGGCTCCAACTCCTCGTCGGTGGCGTCGTGCTGCGGGCGCCCGATCCGGATGTTCATCGCGGCCGTCACCGGCCAGCGCTGGAAGTCCTGCGTCAGCAGGCAGACCCGCTCGAAGACCTGCGCGCGATCGAGCCCGGCCAGCTCCGCACCACCCCAGCGAACGGACCCGGAGTGCGGCAGCAGCAGCCCCGCGAGGATCTTCATCAAGGTGCTCTTGCCGGACCCGTTCTCGCCCACCACCGCGATCACGGACCCCATCGGGACGGACAGCGACACGTCCTCCAGCGCCGGTTCGTCCCGGTCGGGGTAGCGGTAGCAGACCTTGTGCAGGACGATGCCGTCCACCCGCGCGGGTACACACGCTCCGCCCCGGGGGATGGCGTGCCGAGCCGCCTCGACGAGGAACCGGTCGTGGTCCTGGACGTACAAGGACTCCTCGTGCAGCTGGTTGACGTTCATGACGAGCGCACCCAGGCTCGCCGAGCCCGACCGGACGGCGATCACGGCGGTGCCCGCGACCGCGAGTTCCATGTGCCCGGTCACGATGAGCCACCCCATCACGGCGTAGGTACCGGCCATGGCCACGCCGGAGAGCGCCGCGGCCACCAGTTCGGTGACCGCCTTGTCGTCGGCGAGCCGCCTCTGTTCGGCCTCGGCGCTCTCGGCCATGTCGCGGTAGCGGTCCAGGAGGAACGCGCCGACGGCATGGATCCGCACCTCCTGGGCCGCGGTGCGCTCGGTCAGGAGACTGCCGATCAGGCGGCCGGCCCGTACGTGCTCGACCCACGTCATCACCGACACGTACCGCTCCTGGGCCACCCGCATGGCGCCCCACCCGCGGGGCGCCGCGATCAGCAGCAGCATCGGCAGCAGGGCGGGGTGCAGGACCGTCAGGACGCCGGCCGTGGCGATCAGGGCGATCGTGCCGTTGAGCGCGGCGACGCAGGCCCCGATCATGCGCCGGGCGGAGGCGGCCCCGTACTGCGCCACGTCGATCAGGCGGCGGAACGCCGGGTCCTCGATCGCCTCCAGCTCCACGGCGGTGGCCGCCGCCAGGTACTCGGTGGTGGCCATCCGCTCCACGAGCGGCTCCAGGCGCCCGGCCCGGGACGTGGACCAGCCCGCCAGGCCGGCGTTGACCACGGCGACGGCCGCCGCGGTGATCAGGGCGGGCAGCGCCGCGCGCAGCCGGTCGACCGGGTCGCCGGAGCCGAGCAGGGCGTGCATCACCGCGTTGACCGCCAGCAGGGTCACCGCCGCGGCGACACCCTGCCCGACCTCGCTGATCCCGACACCCAGCAGTGACGGCCGGTCCGCGCGCCAGGCCCGGCGCAGCGTCCCGAACACCAGCCGCGGCATGGCCCGGATGGCCGTGACCATGGTCAGGTCCAGCGCGGCGCGCTCGTGTTCGGACCAGCCCATGTCGTACCGGAGCGGCCCCCCGAACAGCTCCTCCTCGGCTGCCGAGACCTTCGGCTCGGCCATCCGCACGCGTCCGAGATACCTCTTCACGCGGCATCACCCCGCGGGGCGGCGGGAGGTGGTAACAGGTCGTTCCCCGGGCTTCTTCGATCGGTCATGAGGAAGGAGATGCCCACAGAACGCGCTCGGGCAACTGCCTCTGCTACCGGCGGTCGTGGCGCAGTTGTCCGGGCCCCGCGCGTCAGCGCTCGTGGTGCACGGCGTCCTCACTGATGGGCGGACGGTACGTGTGCAGCCGGCGCTCCGTCTCGATGTCCGCGGCGGCGGTCCTGACGATCCTGCCCACCATGGTGCTCTTCGCCTTCGCCGGCCGGCACATCGTCCAGGGCCTGACTGCGGGTGCTGTGAAGGGATGACCGGCGTGAGGCGCCGGCCCCGTACCGGGCCCGGTCACGACATAGGTGTACCGCCGGGCGGTTTCCCCGCCGGCGGTACACCTCACGCGACGCTCTCACGGGGGCACAGCCCCGGGACGTCAGACCGTGCCGCGCCAGGCCCCGTCGGCCACGCCGCGCGACTCGATGAACTGCTTGAAGCGGCTCAGGTCACCGGACGTCCGGTGCTTGACGAACCCCAGCTTGTCGCCGACGTTCTCCGTGATGCCCGCCGGGTCGAAGTCCATCTGCAGCATCACCTTCGTGCGCGCGTCGTCGAGACGGTGGAAAGTGACCACACCGGCCTGTCGCACGTCGCCGTCGACGGTGGTCCACGCCACGCGTTCGTCCGGGATCTGCTCGGTGATCCGCGCGTCGAACTCCCGCTTGACGCCCGCGATTTCGGTCACCCAGTGGGTGAGCGTGTCGGTCCGCTGCTCGATCCGCTCGACACCCTCCATGAAGCGCGGGAACGTCTCGAACTGGGTCCATTGGTTGTAGGCCGTGCTGACCGGTACACCGACCTCGATCGACTGCTCGACCTTCGACATCGAATGCCGTCCTTCCGTGGTGACTTGGTGCCCGCGGCGTCAGGGATGCCACGGGCGTGGGTTCCACGTCGCCCCGGGTACCCGAGGCGACGGCCCGTATGCCTGCCGCGGCTTCTTCGGCCGCCGGATCGGCCCCTCCTGCACCATCGGCGCCGACCAGAGTCCTCCCAACGACTAGAGTTCCGGAGGGAATAGGACGGAGGGGGCGGAGTGGCCGAGGTCAACATCAGTCTCGATGCCGAGCTGGTCGTGGAAGTGATGGTCCTGGCGGGGATCGGATCCCCGCAGGACGCCGTCGAGGCAGTCGTACGCGACTACATCGCCCGCGGGCATCGCACCGAGACCCGTACCGGGTTCACGGACCGGAAGCTGCGGGAGGCCGCGAGCCGGCCGGAGGAGCCGCAGGGCTGATCGCCTTCCGCGGTGCGCCGGGCGGCCGTCGGGTGAACAGCGGCCGCGTGTCGGTGAGCGGGGGCTGGACGGCGTAGTTGTTCGCGATCGCCGTACCGGCCGTGCAGGCGAGGAGGAACGTGCCGCCGCGGGAGAGGGTCACGGCCTCTCGCCCCGGGCGAGGACGACGGCGTAACGACACGCGCCGCCACTGGTATTGGCGAAGACGCACGGGACGGGATCGCCCAGTTCGATGGTGTCGCCCGCCTCCAGTTCGTGAACCGTGTCGCCCTCGTGGAAGGTCAGCCGGCCGTCGAGCACCCAGACGACCTGGCGGACGAAGGCGAACGCGGCAGCCGGATACGGCACCCGGCCCCCGACGGGCAGATCGATCTCCGCGATCTCCGCGGGGAAGTGCGGCCCGGTGATCTGGCGTCGGCGGTAGCCCGTCGCCGGATCGCGCCATTGAGCGGCGTCGGTCTTCCGGCGCACACCCGCGGCCGTGCCCGTGCCGTGCCCGCCCCGCTCGGCAGCCTCGCCGTCGCCGGTGCCGGTCGAGCCTTCGGCGAGGGCGAGCAGGGAGGAGACACTGAGCTGGAAGGCGGCCGAGAGTTTGCCCAGCACGACGGCGGTGGGGCTGCTCTCGCCGCGCTCGATCCGGTGGATCATGGCGCGGGAGACGCCCGAGGCGTCGGCGAGCTGCGCCAGCGTCCACCGGCGCCGCTCCCGCTCGGTGCGGACGCGTGCGGCGATCTGCCCGACCAGAGGATCTACTATATTGGACATGGTTCCAATATACGAGAAGCCCGGCGCGGTGAAGGTCCGCCCGGCGGCCCCCGGCGACCTGGACGCCGTGCTCGCCATCCGCAACCACGCGATCGAGCACTCGACCGCCCTGTGGACGGAGACGAAGCAGACGCCTGCCGAGGGCGCCGCCTGGCTCGCCGTGCACCTGGACCGCGGCTCGGCCTTGGTGGCCGAAGCCGGTGGCGAGGTCGCCGGCTTCGCGGTCTACGCCCCGTGGCGGGAGCTGGAAGGCTTCCGGCACACGGTCGAGGACTCGGTCTACGTCCGCGAGGACCGGCACGGGCTGGGTGTGGGCTCGGCGTTGTTGGCCGGGCTCATTTCGTCGGCACGCAGGGCCGGGCACCACACCGTCATCGCCGACATCGAGGCGGGCAACGTCGCGTCGGTCCGGCTGCACGAGCGCTTCGGATTCGAGCACGTCGGCACGGTGCGGGAGGCCGGCATCAAGTTCGGGCGGTGGCTGGATCTGACGATCATGAGGCTGCCTTTGACCTGACGGCCGGTCGGATGCTTCGTTGATGGCCGTGGCCGTGGCCGTGACCGGCCGGGTGCGGGATGTGCGGTGGGGCCGCCGTCCGCGGACGGCGGCCCCGCACCGGAACCTGCGGTACCCGACGGAGCGCGTCACAGACTCGCGTCGCGGTGCGTGGGACGGCCGTCGAGGACCGTGAGGAGGGCGGGCAGGTCCGGCAGATCGGTGGCCGCGGTGGTGAGCGGGTTGTCGGCGAGGACCGTCAGGTCGGCGCGGAAGCCCACGGCGATCCGGCCGGCCTCGTGCTCCTCGCCCGCCGCGTAGGCGGCGTCGATGGTCATGCCCTGGAGGGCCTCCAGCGCGGTCAGCGCCTGCTCCGGACGGTGCGGGGGCTGGGTGAGGTCGCGGCTCGGCCTGCGGTGGCGGGCACCGGCCATGACGCCCAGCGGCGGGTAGGGCGCGATCGGCCAGTCCGAGCCCAGGACCACGGTGGCGCCGGAGTCCCGCAGGTCGCGGCAGCGCCACGCGCGCGAGGCGCGCTCCTCGCCGAGGCGGCGCGACCAGTTGTCGGTGTGGTCGGCGCGGGTGAAGTCGCAGCAGTGGGTGGGCTGCATGGACGCGATGACGCCGAGTTCGGCGAAGCGGCTCAGAGTGTCGTCGGGCACGGTCTCGATGTGCTCGATCCGGTGCCGTGGCCCGCGCTCCCCGGCGGCCCTCGCCTTCTCGACCGCGTCGAGGGCATGCCGTACGGCGGCGTCACCGATGGCGTGCGTGGCGGTGGGCACGCCGGCCCGGTGGAACTCGCCCACGGCGGCGGTGTAGGCCTCGGGGTCCGGCCAGAAGGCGTGGGCGGACTCGCCGTGGCAGTCGGGGCGTTCCAGCCAGGCGGTGCCGTTGTCGACGGTGCCGTCCATGAACAGCTTGACCCCGTCGGTCCGCCACAGCGCACCGCCGGCGCCCTGCTGCTCGATGAGCGCGCGCAGGCCGTCGGCGTCGGTGCCGGGCTGGCACCAGGGCGCGACCCGCAGCCGCAGCGGCAGCTCTCCGGCCGCGTCGAGGTCGGAGTAGAGGGCCACGCTGTCGCCGTTGGCGTCCATGGCGTGGCCGCCCGTGAGTCCCGCCGCGGCCATGCCGCGCAGGGCGGCGGCGAGCCGGGCGCGGCGCTCCTCGCGCGTCGGCCGGGGGGCGGCACGCTCGACGAGTTCGCAGGCGGCGTCCTCCAGGAGCAGGCCGGTGGGGCGGCCCTTGTCGTCACAGACGACCTCGGCGGCCTGGTCGAAGGTCCGCGGCCCGTCGACGCCGGCGAGTTCGAGCGCGCGCGGGCTCGCCAGCATGGAGTGCGCGTCGAAGAGCTGGAGAAGCGCCGGGACGCCGTCGAGCACGGGTGCCAGGGCCGCGGCTTCGACGGGCCTGCCCCCGAAGACGTTCGGGTCCAGGCCCCAGCCGTGCAGCCACGCGCCGGGGGCGAGGTTCCGCACCGCGCCGGCCAGTGCCTCGCGCACCTGGGCCAGGTCGGTGCAGCCCGACAGGTCGAGACCGTGCGTCAACTCCGCGCCCGAGACGGGATGGAGGTGCCCGTCGACCAGGCCGGGGGTCACCACGGCCCCCTTGAGGTCGACCACCGTCGTCGAGGAGTCCGCGAGCGCCCGTATCCGGCGGTCGTCTCCCAGTGCCGAGATCCGTCCTGCGGACACCGACAGGGCGGTCTCCGGCAGGAACTCGCCGGTGACCGGGTCGAGCAGGCGGCCGGAGAGCAGGACGAGAGGGGTGCGCACAGCGGCTCCTCGAAGAAGGGGGTGGGGGAGAGGGGAGGTTGGGGGTACCGGACGGCGCGGCGGACGGGGCCGTGACCGCCGGCTGCCCAGGCCGGTGTCGATGGCTCGGCCGAGCGGGCGGCGGGCACGGCGTCCGTGTCCGGTTGAGGAGTGGGTCGCAGACCGGGGATCGGTGTCCGGCGGCAGGGCCTGCGGCAGTGTCCGGGCCGGAGCCGGCGACAGGCCCGAATCGGTGTCCGGTTCCTGAGTCGGGGGCGGTGCCGCGGCGGTGTCCGGGCCGGAGTGGGCGGAAGGCCCGAGGTCCGTGTCCGGTTCAGGATCCGGCGGCAGGCCCGGCCTCCGTGTCCGTGTCCGTGTCCGTGCCAGGGCCGGCGGAGTCGGTGGGCGGAGGGGCCAACATGCCGGCAGGCAGGCCCAGTTCGCGCTCCGCCGTCGTGACGGCCATGCGCGTCACGGCCTCGGGCCGGTTGCTGGTGTCGGTGTTGGCATGGGCGCCGAGGCCGTCGAGTACCACCAGGATCTGAATGGTCGTCACATACGGGTCACCAGTGCGGAATTCGTCGCGCTCGACGCCCTCGCGGATGAGGTCTGCCAGCCGCTCGCGCCAGGCGGCCTCCTGCGCGGCGACCCGGTCGCGCAGAACGGGCCGGTAGCGGCTGAGGTGCCGTGCGTTGATCCAGAGCCGGCTGATGTTGTCGTACGCCTCGCCCGTCGCGTGCGCGAAGAACCGCGCCAGGCGCTGGGTGGGGGTGGTCCCGTCCGGTCCCCCGGCCGGCAGGAGCGTGTCGAGCTCGGCGCTCGCGGCGCTGCCGAACGCCTCCGCCACGAGGTCCTCCGCCGACGGGAAGTAGTGACTGATCAGCCCCGGCCGGACGTCGAGCTCTTCGGCGATCCGCCGCAGCGTGACGCACTCCAGTCCTTCGATCAGGGCGACGGCCGCGGCCGCTTCGACGATTTCCGCACGTCGGGCCTCCGGAGATTTGCGAACTCGTTTGCGCTGAACGCTTGACGACATACCCCGGATACTATTGAGTGTGCGACCAATAAGCAAGCAGGTGGGTAGACCAGCACCCGGAGGGCCCCATGGCGTCCACGATTCCCGACCCGCTCCCAGGCGCGCCCGCCGCGCACGAGGCGACCGCGCCGCCCGAGCACCGCGCGGGCCGTATCGAGGCCCACGGCATCGACCACATCCCCGACGCGGAACGGCGCGGCCGCCCCCGGGAGCTCTTCTCCGTCTGGGCCGCGGCGAACGTCAACTACCTCAGCCTCGTGATCGGAGGCGCGCTGGTCCTCATGGGCCTGAACCTCTGGCAGGCCGTCGCCGTGATCATCGCGGGCAACCTCCTGTGGGTGTTCACCGGACTGGTCGCCACCTCCGGCCCGGCCTCCGGCACCCCCAGTGAGGTGATCACCCGGGCCCTCTTCGGCGTGATCGGCAACCGGGTGCAGAACGCCCTCGTCGGCTGGACGGTCTCCGTCTGCTACTTCGCCCTCAACCTGGCCGCCGCAGCGGTCGCCGCCTTCGCCCTTGTCGAGAGGGCCGGCATCCCCGCGAGCGCGGGAGTCAAGGTCGCCGTCGTCGTGGTCATCGCCGCGATCACCCTGACCATCAGCGTCGTCGGACACGGACTGATCGTGAAGCTCTACCTTCCGATCACCCTGGGACTGGCCGCCGCCTTCGCCGTCGTCGCCTACAGCGTGATCGGGCACACCGACTTCTCGTACACCCCCGCCGAGCCGCTGACCGGCCTCGACCTGTGGGCGACCGTCATCGCCGCCCTCACGATGATGGCCTCGGGCCCGCTGTCCTACACCACCAGCGCCGACTTCGCCCGCTACCTGCCCCGTTCGACGTCCCGGAAGGCGGTCGCCGGCTGGACCGCGCTCGGCGCCTTCGTGCCCAGCGTCATCGTCTGCTCCCTGGGCGCGTTCGCCGCGACCGCCGTCGACATGACCGACCCGCAGCGCGGTCTCGAGACGATCCTGCCCGGCTGGTTCACCCCCGTGTTCCTGCTCGCCCTGGTGCTCGGCACCATCTCCATCAACGCCCTCACGGCCTACAGCGCGGGCCTGGCCCTCCAGGCCGTCGGCCTGCGCATCCGCCGCTCCGTCAGCGTGATCTTCGACGGAATCGCCGCCGTCTCCATGACTCTGTACGGACTGCTCGTCTCCAACTTCCTCGACACCGTCAGCAACGCCCTCCAGATGATCGTCGTCCTGATAGGCCCCGGCATGGCCGTCTACGCCACCGACGTCGTGCTGCGCAAGGGCCGTTACGACGGCCTGGCGCTCACGGACGAGACTCCCCGGAGCCCGTTCTGGTACACCGCCGGCGTCAACTGGGCCGGCGTCGTCGGCCTCATGGCGGGCGTGACCGCGGCCGCCCTCTGCGTCAACACCCTCTACACCGGTCCGATCGCCGCTGCCCTGGGCGGCCTGGACCTCTCCCTGCCCGCCGGCATGACCGTCTCCGCGCTCGTCTACGCCGTCCTGATGCGCAACGACCGCACTGTGCTCGCCGCGAGGGCCGGGGCATGAGCGGCCGTACGGTCCTGCGGATCGCCGGGGACAGTCCGTGGAAGCGTGGCCACGAACGCGGCCGCCGGGTCCGTGACGAAATCGCCCGAGCGTGGGGCGTCTACGCGAAGCTCTTCGAGACCGTCGCGGCGGGGAGCGGCAGGACGCTCGACGTTCCCGCGCTCGCCCGGCGCACGGCCGACGCGACCCGCGCGTGGGCGCCGGAGCCGGTCGAGGAGATGGAAGGGGTCGCCGAGGGCGCCGGAGTGCCGTTCTGGACGATCGCCGCGCTCAACGCACGCACCGAGATCCTCGCCGAGGCGGGCGCGCCCCGCGCCGGTGAATGCTCCACGCTGGTCCGCACCGGCACCCGGACCACCGGCGGCCAGTGCTGGGACTGGCACGAGGAACTCGCCGACGCCTGGCACATCCAGACCGTCAGCGGCGGCACCCGGAACTTCGCGGGCATCACCGAGCACGGCATCCTCGCGAAGATCGGTGTCAACGACGCCGGGGTGGGCGTGCTGTTCAACATCCTCGGTCACCGGGACGACGCGGCCACCGGCGTGCCCGTCCACCTCGTGGCCCGCCATGTCCTCGGCACCGCAGGGTCGTTCGAGGAGGCCGTCGGCATCCTCACCGGAGCTCCGGTCTCCGCCTCGACGGTCATGACCGTCGTGACCGCCGACCGCGCGGCGTCCGTCGAGACGAGCCCGGCGGGCTCCGCGGTGATCACGCCGGACGACCGAGGGTGGCTCGTGCGCACCAACCACTTCCTCGATCCCGCCCTCGCCACCGGTGAACTGCGCGGGCGGCGCGCGCCGGAGACCTACGACCGGCACCGCCTGCTCACGGCGCGGGTGCTCGGCCGTCCGGGTCCCGACGGGCCCGACGACCTCGCCCGACTGCTCACGGCCCACCGGGACGACGGCGCCGAGGTGTGCTGCCACGCACCGGAGGGAGGCGCGCTGGGCACCCGATGGGCGACGCTGGCCACCGTCGCGGTGGACCCGGCAGAACGGCGGCTCCAGGTGCACGAGGGCGGTCCGTGCTCGGCACGGCCGTCGGCGTGGACACCGGTCACCGCGCCGATGCCCTGAGCCGGCCGCACGCGAAGGAGCCGGTCCGCGGTGGCCCCGCGGCCCGGCTCGCCGGTGTGTCCGGGTCGGTGAGCGCCCCGGTCGGGTCCGGCACGCCATCGCGGCCCGTGTCCCGCCGCGAAACGAGTGATCGCGGCGAGCGTGGCCGGACGGGCGGACTTCGAGACCACCCGGGGGCCTCGGTGCTCACTCGGGCACGGACTGTCCGACCAGAGCGCGGGTCAGCTCCATGAGGCGACGCCGAGCAGAGCCGTCGTAGGCCTGCTCGTGCGCCCGGGCGTCCGTGAACTGGTCGAAGTAGCGGCCGGTCGTGGATTGCAGAGCCGGATCGGTGATCAGCCGGACGGTCGGCCGTACCCCCTCCTCGACGCCGGTCACAGGCGTGAGGCCGTATGCGCGTACGCCCTCGGTGTCCATCAGATGCGCCGGGTGAAGGGCGTTCACCGTGACACCGGTGCCGGCGAGTTCGGCCGCCAGCTCGAAGGTCGCCATGATCATCGCGAGCTTGCTGCGGCAATAGGCGCGCAGCCCCTCGTACCCGTGCTCCAGCATCACGTCGTCGAAGTCGACGGCCTCCTGGCCGATCGAGGCCACGTTCACCACGCAGGCCGGCGCGGACGCGGTGAGCAGCGGCAGCAGTTCGCGGGTGAGAGCGTACGGGGCGAGGTGGTTCACGGCGAAGCGCAGCTCGTGCCCCTGCCTGCTCACCTCGCGCCGCAGGGGCTCGGAACCGCCGCCGGCCACCGCGTTGTTGACCAGGGCGTCGAGCCGTGGCTCCCGCTCCCGCACGCCGGCGGCCATCGCGCGCACCTGGTCGAGGTCGGACAGATCCGCGAGGTAGATGCGGACGGGGGCGTCGGGGACGGTGGCGCGTATCTCGGCCGCGACGGCGTCGAGGCGGGCGCGGTCGCGGCCGTGGAGCAGGACGGTGTGTGCCTGAGCGGCGAGGTGGAGTGCGATGCCGCGGCCCAGCCCCTGGGTCGCGCCGGTGATCAGGACGGTGCGTCGGTTCATGGCGGCAGCCTGACAGGCGCGTGCGGGGCCCGGGAGTGTGTGCTGAGCCTGGTGTCGCCACCACCAGGCACGGCTGCCGGGCACCCGACGCACGCGGTCCGCTCGCTCCGGTCTTCGCCCAACTGCTGCGCGACGAAGGGCAGCGCACCCTGTTCACGGACGCACGTGCCATCGGCGCCCCGGTTCACAGAACCGGGGCGCCGACGGCTCAGGCGTCACCGTTGCGGCGACGGTCGAGGACGCGGCGCTCGGCCTCCTCCACGACGAGGCGTGCGGCCGGGTCCTCGTCGTGGGCCCGGACCGACGCCCGGACCAGCGCAGTTGGAACAGCGCGGGGGCGCACGGCGCCCGGAGGGGCTGCACGGGCTCCGGATCGGCCGGCGCGAACGCGTTCACGTGCCCGTCCCCTCCCCACCGACGGTGCGGGCGCGGGCCACGAACGGGCGCGACACGACGGTGATCGCCAGCGACACCGCGGCGAGGGCGGTGATCGCGGTGCCGGGGGCGACGTGGTGGGCGACGCCGCCGGCGACCGCCGCACCGAGACCCTGGCAGGTCATCCGGCCGGCGGACTCGACGCCCTGAACCTGACCGCGGACCGGGCCGGGCGTCAGCTCGAGGAGCTGCTCCTGCAGAGGCAGGGTGGCGGCGAAGCCGACGCCGGCGGCGAACACGGCCGCTGCCGCGACGGGCACCGGCGGATACGTCACGAACAGCAGGAACGGGGCGGCGAGCAGCAGCCGCAGGGGGAAGGCGCAGCGGCGTCGCCGGTCGGCGGTGAGCAGACGGCCCACGGTCAGGTCCCCGAGCAGCATGCCTGCCGATCCGGCGGCCAGGAGAGGGCCGGCACCGCGGGGGTCGTAGGAGATGAACAGGGCCTCGCAACCGACGATCAGCCCGTTGGGAACCCACAGGTTCAGCAGGAGCGCCCGTCGGCCGGAGTGGGAGAAGAGCGCGATGTTCGTGCTCCAAGTACGGCGCAGTCCGGGGCGCTTGGTGAGACGGATCGAGTGCTCCCTGACGGTGGCCGCCACCACGACGAGCCCGAGACCGTTCAGGACCGCGGCGACGGTGAAGAGTCCTTGGGGGCCGACGTGTCGCAGCAGCACGGCGCCGAGGGCGTAGCCGAGGATCGCCGTGCCGCCGGAGGTGATGTTCATGAGCGAACGCGCCGGAGTGTACGCGGAGGCCGGCACGACCTCCGCGAGCAGCCCCAGCCGTGTGCCGGTCGCCAGCGACTGGAAGAACCCCAGCACCAGCAGCAGTCCGAACCGGACGGTCAGTGGCAGGCCCGGAACCGCCTGCGCGGCGACGCCCGCGACCGAGGCGAACTGGAGCGCGACGACGGTCCGTCGCGGCCGCCTCCCGTCCGCGACCGACATCAGGGTCAGCGCTCCGAGCACCGTCGCGAACGTGGCGCCGTACATGCTCACGGCCGTCAGGAAGGGCGAACCTGTCTCGTGGTCGACCAGGGTGCCGAGTGCGAAGCCCGACAGGGTGCTCGCGGCGACCGACAAGGTGAAGCTGGAGCAGAGGCCGGTGAACTCGCTGTTGCGCAGCAGTTCGCGATAGCCGGTGGTGGGCACGGAGGGCGACGTGGGAGCGGGGGCGTCAGAGGGCATGAAAAAACCTCCGGACGCGTGCACTGCCGCGCCGAAGGCCAACTCACGTGATTCTAGCAGGCCGTTGGGGCGGTGGGTGGGTTCACACCGGGGGCGTGGCGAGCCGTTTGCGCCTCGCACACATATGTTTGTCTCTCATGTGACGAGATGTCATAGGGGGCATTCGGGTGGTAAACGGCCCGCACCGCAACTGCGCGAACCAGTCCGGCAGTCCTCCTCATCAGTTGCACGACACCGAGGAGGTACGCATGAACAGCGGACAGGCATCCACCATCGCTCCGGTCGCGAGCTCGGCGTTCGACCACTACCGCTTCCCCGGAGCCCTCGTCGACGACCCCGGGACGTCGCACATCTCCTACGACGGCCTGGATTCCGGCGACTACGTGCTGCCCGCCCCCGACCCCGGCCGGCGCGTCTCCCTGCCACTGGAGCCGGCGGACCGGCGTCGCCTGGACCTGCACGCCGCGCTGACCACCGCGGGCATCGCGCCGCTTCCGGGCGATCTGGCGGCGATCGAGGCACTGTGCACGCTGGACGACACCACCCACGCCGCACTCCAGCGGTGGATCACCCGCTGCCTGTGATCCGCAGGCGGGCATCCGCGCCGGACAGTGGGCGGACCAGGGCGCTGCGGGCCGGATCACCCTCCATGATCCGGCCCCGACGACCGGCAGCCGTTGCCGGCGGCCACGGCGCGAGTCCACACGACCGGCAGGCCCCCTCAGGCGGCGGTGGCCACGAGTTGCGCGGCCGACGGGCCTGATGCGCGACGGGACATGGACCGTCTGAGCGCTGTCGCCCGTCGCCCGTCGCCCGTCGCCCGCCGCCCGGCGAGCGACGCGCGACGCGCGACGCGCGACGCCGGCAATCTCCGTACCGTCGGCCAGTGGTCGGCTTGTAGTGTGGTCGGCTTGTGCCTGTCGACGCACGCGACGAAGGAGAGCCACGCCATGGCCGCGCCGTACCCGCCGATCGAACCCTACGACCGCGGCATGCTCGACACCGGCGACGGGAACCTCGTCTACTGGGAAGTGTGCGGCAACCCGGCGGGCAAGCCCGCCCTCGTCGTCCACGGCGGACCCGGTTCGGGGTGCACGGAGGGCTCGCGCAGGTCGTTCGACCCGGAGCGGTACCGGATCATCCTCTTCGATCAGCGCGGATGCGGACGCAGCACACCCCACGCGAGCGACCCCGCCACGGACATGGGGCTCAACACCACCGAGCACCTGATCGCCGACATGGAGCGGCTGCGGGAACACCTGGGCGTCGAGCGGTGGTTGCTCTTCGGTGGCTCGTGGGGGTCCACGCTCGGTCTCGCGTACGCCGAGCGGTATCCCGAGCGGGTGTCCGAGATCGTCCTCGTCGCCGTCACCAGCACCCGGCGGTACGAGATCGACTGGCTCTACCGGGGAGTGGGCCGGTTCTTCCCCGAGGCGTGGGAGCGGTTCCGGGACGGAGTTCCCGAGGCCGACCGGGACGGCGATCTCGTCGGGGCCTACGCGCGCCTCATGGAGAACCCCGACCCGGACGTGCGCGCCAAGGCGGCGGCGGACTGGTGCGCCTGGGAGGACGCGGTCGTCTCGGCGGAGCCCCAGGGCCGGCCCAACCCGTACGGCGACAGGCCGTCCCCGGCCAGGCTGGCGTTCGTGCGGATCTGTTCGCACTACTTCGCCCACGGGGCCTGGCTGGAGGAAGGCAGGCTGATCCGGGACGCGGGGCGTCTGGCGGGCATCCCCGGCGTCCTGATCCACGGCCGCCTCGACATGAGCGGGCCGCTCGACACGGCCTGGGAACTCGCCGGCGCCTGGCCCGGTGCGGAGTTGGTGGTCGTCGAGGACTCCGGACACCTGGGCAGTGCCGCGATGCGCACGGCGATGTACGGGGCGTTCGAGCGGTTCGCGCAGCCGGAGCGCTGAGCAGCCGCCCCGCGAACCACTGCCCGTTCCCTCGGGCCACCGCGCCGGCGGGGGCGACCGGGTCACGTGTGCAGGCTTGCCTCGCCCGTGACACGGACGCCCGTACGGTCCCCGGGACGCACGGCCACCGGCCCCGACACGCGTACCTCCACCGGCTCGTCGAGGCCGTCCACGTCCACGGTGACCATGGCGTCGTGGCCGTAGAAGTCGACCTGCGACACCGTGCCCCGGGCCGCTGCCGACTCCGGTGCGGTGAGTCGCAGTTGCTCCGGACGCAGCACCACGGTGCCGGCCGGCGCGCCGGGCGTGCGGGAGAGGGGGAGGCGCCCGAGCGGCGTCTCGGCGCAGCCGTCGTCCGCCGTGCCCGGCAGCAGCACGGCGTCGCCGACGAAGCCGGCCACCCAGGGGTCCGCCGGACTGCGGTAGAGCTCCTGGGGGGTGTCGCACTGGGCGACCCTGCCGCCCCGTACGACGGCCACGAGATCGGCCGTGGAGAGGGCTTCCTGCTGGTCGTGGGTGACCAGGAGCGCGGTGGCGCCGGTCGCCCGCAGGGCGGCGCGGACATCCGTCCGGACACCGGCCCGCAGGGCACTGTCGAGGGCGTTGAACGGCTCGTCGAGCAGGACCAGTTCCGGTTCCGGCGCCAGTGCGCGGGCGAGCGCGACGCGCTGCTGCTGGCCGCCGGAGAGCTCGTGCGGCATGCGGTCGCCGTATCCGCCGAGGCCGACCAGGTCCAGCATCTCCTCCGTACGCCGCCTCCGGGCCGTGCGGTCCAGCCCGGGCAGGCCGAAGGCGACGTTGCGTGCCACGGTCAGGTGCGGGAACAGGGCGCCCTCCTGCGGGACGATGCCGACCCGGCGGTGCTCCGGCGGCACATGAGTGCCCGGTGCCGTGAGGATGCGTCCACCGACCGTGACGGTCCCCGCGTCGGCGCGCAGGAACCCGGCGACGATCCTCAGCAACGTGGTCTTCCCGCAGCCCGAGGGCCCGAGTACGGCCGCGAACGCGCCACCCGGGACGGTGAGGTCCAGGCCGTCGAGGACAGGCGCACCGGCTTCCCGGTCGTACGCCTTGGACACACCGGTGATCTGAAGGCCGGTCATGTGCGGTGCCTCCCGAGGAGGTAGGAGGGGACGGCAGCCAGCAGAATCAGCGTGGCGGCGTAAGGGGCGGCCGCGGCGAAGGAGCCGGTCCCGGTCTCCGTCCAGAGCCGGGTGGCCAGGGTGTCCATGCCGGTGGGACGCAGCAGCAGGGTGGCGGGCAGTTCCTTCATACAGACCACGAAGGTCAGGGCGGCTCCCGCCGCGACGCCGGGAGCGGCCAGCGGCACGGTGACCTCGCGCAGGACCCGGAGGGGGCCGCGGCCGAGCGAGCGGGCCACGTCCTCCAGAACCGGCGGGGCCTGGAGCACCGCGGCGCGGGTGGCCGCCACCGCGACCGGCAGGAACAGCACGGCGTACGCGCCGACCAGCAGCGGCAGTTCCTGGTAGAGGGGCTCGGCGTAGCGGACGGCGAAGAAGACCAGCGACAGGGCGACGGTGATGCCCGGCAGGGCGTGGCCCGCGTACGCGGACTGTTCGAGCAGAGACGCGGTCCGGCCCCGGTGGCGGGCGGCGACGACCCCGACCGGCACGGCGAGCAGGGTCGTGAGTGCCGCTCCCGCGGCGCCGACCGCCAGCGTCGTGCCGGCGGTGTCGAGCAGGCCCGTGGGATCCCAGGTCGCGGAGTTGCCGACGGCCAGCCAGTAGGCGAGTGTCGCCAGCGGAATGACGACGGTGACCGCGGTGACCGCGGCGCACCAGGCGAGCGCGGGCGCCCGCCAGGGACCGAGCGGCACGGGGACGGCCGGACGCGCCGTGCCGGTGCCGGTCCTGGCATGACCGGCGCGTCCTCGGCTGCGTGCCTCCGCGGCGACGAGCGCGACCGTCATGATCACGAGGACCGCACTCAGCGCGGCGGCCGGGGTGCGGTCGAAGCTGGCCCGGTAGGACGTGTAGATGCCACGGGTGAAGGTGTCGTACCGCATGAGCGAGACGGCACCGAAGTCGGACAGCACGTACAGGGCGACCAGCACCGAGCCACCCGCCGCCGCGGGGCGCATCTGCGGCAGTGTGACCCGCACAAAGGTGCGCAGCGGCCCGGTCCCGAGCGAGCGGGCCACCTCCTCCTGCGCGGGATCGATGCCGCGCAGAGCGGCGGTGACGGGCAGGTAGACGTACGGGAAGCTCACCAGTGTGAGGGCCAGTGCGGAGCCCGTGAACCCGGAGAGTGCGGGGAACGCGGACAGCCAGGCGAACGCCGCGACGTAACTGGGCACCGCCAGCGGCAGGGTCACCAGCACCGACCAGGCCCTGGCACCCGGCAGCCGTGTGCGCACGGTCAGCCACGCCAGGGACACGCCCAGCACCAGACACACTGTCACGACGACGGCGGCGAGTCCCAGACTGCGGCCGAGCAGAAGCGCTGTGCGCGGGTCGGCGACGACGTCCCAGGCGAAGGCCGGTCCGCGGTCGAGTGCGCGCACCGCGAGGTAGCCGAGTGGCAGGAGCGCGAACAGCGCTGCGACGGCGGCCGGGACGACGAGGGCGGCGGGCGGTCTGCGCCCGGGGCCGGCCGCGGCACGCGGGCGTCGCCCGGCCGGCCGGAGAGGACCGGCCGGGCGGGCGACGGAATCCGTCGGAACGGAAGGTTCCGTGGTGTGCACGTCGACTCAGACCATCCCGACGTCCTGCAGCATCTTCAGGGTCTCCTGAAGCGACTCCAGCTGGCCGAGGTCGATCTTCGGCGACTCCAGTGACTTCAGGGGAGGCAGGCCCTTCACCGTGCTGGTGACCCCGGCGGCCAGCGGGTACTCCTTGGTCTCCTCGGCGAAGTAGGTCTGCGCCTGCTTCGAGAGGAGGAAGTCCACCGCCTTCTGCGCGACCGGTGCCTGCTTGCTGCCCTTGAGGATGCCGACGCCCGCCGCGTTGACGAGCGCGCCCGGGTCGCCGCCCGGAAGGAAGTGGATCTTCGCGCCGACCTTGTCCTCGCCCTTCTCGGCGACCTGCTCGTACCAGTAGTAGTGGTTGACCAGGCCGAGGGAGACCTCACCCTCGCCGACGGCCTCGAGCACCTTGAGGTTGTTCTCGTACACCTTGGCGTCGTTGGCCTTGAGTCCCTTGAGCCACGTACGGGTGGCGTCGTCGCCCTCCAGGACGCGCATCCCGGTCACGAAGGACTGGAACGAGGCGTTGGTGGGGACGTATCCGATCTTGCCCTTCCACTCGGGCTTCGTCAGTTCGTGGACGCTGTCCGGGGCCTTGGCCACCTTGCCCGGGTTGTACGCGATGACGCGCACGCGCCCGGACGTGCCCACCCAGTCGCCGTTGCCACCGCGGAACGCCGCCTCGACCCGGTCGAGCGACGCCTGCGGCAGCTTCTGCAGCCGTCCCTGCGTGGAGAGGGCTCCGAGAGCGCCGGCGTCCTGGGAGAAGAACAGACCCGCCTTGGTCTTCTCGCCCTCTTCCAGGATCTGCGCGGACAGTTCGGCACTGTCGCCGTAGCGGACGGCGACAGTGGTGCCGATGGCCTTCTCCAGGTCCTCGAGCAGCGGCTTCACGAGCTTCTCGTTGCGACCGGAGTAGATCACGAGCCCGGCGTCGTCTTCGTCACTGCCGCAGCCCGCGACCAGGGAAGCGAGTACGGCTGCCGCGGCGACCGCGGCGAGACGTCGGACCAAGGGGCGTCGCATGGGATGCCTTCCTGCATGGCTCGCTTCCGCCGCCGCGCGTCGCGTCGTCAGGGAGCGAGCGGCGTAGCGGTGCCGCGGAGGAACCTGTGAACGACCTATGAATAAGGTAAAGCTAACCTAAACGTCAAGAGGGGTGTTGTCTCGTTTCGGACGCGTCTTCTGACGTGATGTCAACTTGTGCGCCGGGAGGGCCAGATGTGTCCCGTGTGGCCCCTGTGGATCACCTGTGATGTTTCTGTGACTGTCAAAGAAAGTAAGGCTTTCCTAAGATGCGCACGTGACAGCCCCTCCCCACCTGCTCCCAGGCACCAGAACCGTCCCCTTCGCCGCCGGTCTCGCGGCGCACGGCGACCGAACCGCGGTCATCACCGCCGACGGCACGGTGTCCTACCGCGAACTCGCGGCCCGGGTGGAGACCACCGTCCGGCGGCTCGGCCCGTCCAGACGCCTGATCCTCCTCGTCGGCGCCAACACCCTCGACGCCCTCGTCGTCCATCTCGCCGCACTGTCGGCCGGACACCCGGTGCTCCTGGTCCCCGGCGACCACACCGCCGCCGTTCAGTCGCTGATCGACGCGTACGACCCCGATGTCGTCGCCCGCCCCGACGCGGGCGAGTGGGTCCTCGACGAGCGGCGCACCCACTCCGCGCACTCCCTGCACCCCGAGCTGGCGCTGCTGCTGAGCACCTCCGGTTCGACCGGATCGCCCAAGCTCGTCCGGCTGTCGCACGAGAACATCCAGTCCAACGCCGAGGCCATCGCCGGATACCTGGGTATCCGGGACACCGATCGCGCGGCGACGACCCTGCCCTTGCACTACTGCTACGGGCTCTCCGTCGTCCACAGCCACCTCCTGCGCGGTGCCGGCCTGATCCTGACCGACCTGTCCGTCGCCGACTCCTGCTTCTGGAAGCTGTTCCGCGACGGCCGGGGGTCGACGCTCGCCGGCGTCCCGTACACCTTCGACCTGCTCGACCGCGTCGGCTTCGCCACCATGGAGCTGCCCCACCTCCGCTACGTCACCCAGGCCGGCGGTCGGATGGCGCCCGAGCGGGTCGCGCGCTACGCGGCCCTCGGCCGGGCCGCCGGCTGGGACCTGTTCGTCATGTACGGCCAGACCGAGGCGACCGCCCGCATGGCCTACCTCCCGCCGGAACTCGCCGTCTCACGTCCCGAGGCCGCCGGTGTCCCCATACCCGGTGGCTCCATCCGGCTGGAGCCGCGGCCGGAATGGCCCGAGGACGACACCGGAGAGCTCGTGTATTCCGGGCCGAACGTCATGCTCGGCTACGCCGAAGGCCCCGAGGACCTCGCACTCGGCCGGACCGTCGAGGACCTCCACACCGGTGACATCGCACGGCGGGCGCCCGACGGACTGTACGAACTCGTCGGGCGCCGCAGCCGGTTCGCGAAGATCCTCGGCCTGCGGATCGACCCCCAGCAGGTCGAGACCATGCTCGCCGGGCACGGCGTCACAGCATGCTGCGCGGGTGACGACGACCGGCTGGTGGTGGCCGTAGTGGGGGAGGGCGCTGTCGACACCGGCCGCGTACGGCGCCTGGTGACCGGCGCCTGCGGCCTTCCGGCCCGAGCCGTACGCGTCGCCGTCCTCGCCGAACTGCCCCGGCTCACCACCGGCAAGATCGACTACCGGACCGTGCGCGAACTGGCCGTGCCGGAGACGGCCGCGCCGGTTCCGCCGACGGACGAGCCCGTCGACCTGTGCCGCCTCTACGCGACGGTCCTCGACCGGGACGACGTCACGGAGGACAGCACGTTCGTCGGCCTGGGCGGGGACTCCCTCTCCTACGTCGAGATGTCGCTCAACCTCGAGGAAGCGCTCGGCCGCCTGCCCGACGACTGGCACATCCTCCCCATCCGCGAACTCCGGCAGCAGTCCGGGCGGGCCGAGAAGACCCCCAGCCGCATGCGCACCCTGGAGACCGGAGTCGCTCTGCGCGCCCTCGCCATCGTGCTCATCGTCGGTTCGCACATCCACCTCTTCATGGTCAAGGGCGGCGCCCATGTGCTGCTGGGTGTGGCCGGGTACAACTTCGCCCGCTTCCACCTCACCGAGGCCCACCGCCCTGAACGCCTGCGGAACACGGCGCGGAGCATCGCCCGGATCGCCCTCCCGTGCATGGCCTGGCTCGCGCTGGTGGCGCTCCTCACCGGGGACTACGGGCCCACCAACGTCCTGCTGCTCACCAGCCTCCTCGGGACGCACGACGGCTTCTGGTTCATCGAGGCCCTTCTCTACACACTGGTCGTCGTGGCGGCGGTGCTCGCCCTCCCACAGGCGGACCGCGCCGAGAGACGGTACCCGTTCGCCGTTCCGATGGCCCTGACGGCACTCGGACTCGTCGGCCGCTACGACCTGTTGGGCCTCGACGCCCGAGGCCACGTCCCCCTGGCGGTCACCGTCTTCTGGCTGTTCGCCATGGGCTGGGCGGCGGCGAAGGCGACCACGGCGTGGCAGCGCCTGCTGGTGACAGCGGCGGTGCTTGCCACAGTTCCCGGCTTCTTCGGGCAGCCCGCCCGCGAGGCGGTCGTCATGGCCGGCCTGGTGCTGCTGGTGTGGGTCCGCCAACTGCCGAGCCCGGCCTATGTCAACCGTGTCGCGGGTGTCCTGGCGGGCAGTTCGCTCTACATCTACGTGACGCACTGGCAGGTCTTCACGCGCCTGGAGGACCAGTTCGCCGTCGTGGCGTTCGGCGCCTCACTCCTGTTCGGCATCGGCTACGCGGCGGTGGCAACCCGGCTGATGCGCCGGCGCCCCTCGCTCCGCCTGCGGCGTACGGCCCGGGCCGGCGCGGAGTAGCCGCCGAGGCTCCGACGAGCGGCGATTGACGTGACGCCGGTCAGGCGGGAAGGCGCCCAGGCGCGCTTCGCAACCGTAAGCGGCCGGCCGTCGAGGCGTGCAGGCGCGGGGGTCCCGGTCGGTCCGGTCCGGATCTACGCATCGCGGCCGGCTTCCCGAGCTGCGCGCTCCAGTCGGTCGCGATAGTTCTCCCACCACGCCGAGTCACCCGGCGGCATGCTGTCGTTGCCCTTGTTCATCCCCACGGCGCCATCGAGTTGTTCCCGGATGATGTCGGCGTGCCCGGCGTGCCGGTGAGTGTCAGCGATCACACGCACCACGGCATGATGCAACGTCACCTCGTCCCTGCCGCTGGGCCACCACGGCACTGTGCCGATCGTGTCCAGAGCCAGCGCGTCGATCGTCGCGTCCGCGTGCGCCCACGCCCGGCGGTAGAGCTCCACTATGTACTCGCGTGACTCGGCGGCGGTGGCCCACATGTCCGCGTTGGGCTCGGCACCGTCTTCGAGCCAGGGCAGCGGCTCGCCGGACGGCCGGCCGAAGGTGTCGCCGAGATAGCCCAGTTCCACGCCGGCCGCGTGTTTCACCATGCCCAGGAGGTTGGTGCCCGTCGGCGTCATGGGGCGGCGGATGTCGTACTCCGAGAGCCCTTCGAGCTTCCACAACAGGGCGTCGCGGGCGGACTGCAGGTAGAAGTGAAGGTCGGGCTTGGGATCCGATGCGGTCATGGGGCCAGTCTGCCGCTCGCGCGATCATTGTCCACCGTCTTTTCCTACGTGGGGGAGCTCGCGCCCGCTCACCCCTCCTCGAGGAACGCCAGGGTGCGCTGGAGCAGCAGTGAGGCGGCCTCCGCGTCGTAGGAGGGCAACGAGCTGTCGGCGAAATTGCGGTACGAGGCCGGCACACACGCCGAGACGAGCTGAGAACACATGCTCGTAGCGCAGGACTCGTTCACGCCGCGTGCCGGTCTCCACGGCGGGACCGGCGACGCTTGAGGGAACGGCGCTCGTCCTCGTTCAGCCCGCCCCAGACGCCGGACTCCTGGTTGTTCTCCATGGCCCACTCGAGGCACCGTTCCCGTACCGGGCACCGCGCGCAGACCTGCTTGGCGGCTTCCGCCTGCACAAGGGCCGGTGCGCCGGTGCCGATGGGGAAGAACAGGTCGGGATCCTCGTTCCTGCATGCCGCGTACTCACGCCAGTTCAGCACGTGCGTCTCTCCCTTCCGGGCTCGGGTGGCGCGGCGTTCCTCGCCGCGCCTCCTGTTGCGGGTGACCGGACTGGTCGGCCGCGAAACACGTCGGTACGCTTCGGCGGCCTGGAGGGTGACCCGGCCTCGTCAGCGTGAACTGCCAACCCCGGAAAGGGACTTCACACCGAGCCCTATGAGATGACCGCCGGCGGGTGTTGGGGCGCCGGTGGTGGGGTAGATGACAGCGCGGAGCCCCGCCGCGTTCCCCCGTCGCGGCGGGGCCCGTGCTGCCGTCGCCGCCCCTGTGGCGCGGTCTGGGGTACCTGCGCGCCTCAGGCACGGGCTGCCGGCGCCGGAACCGGACCCGCTCACGACTTTCCGAGTACTTCCTTCCGTAGGAGGGCGACAGGACTCGGGGTGTTCTCGGTGGTGCGTACGTCGATACACGCGCGTAGGTGTCCGGCTCCGGTCGCCTGGCGGAGCAGGGCGTCGCCGAGGTCCGCGCGGGAGGTGCAGCGGCCGGGGAGGCGTGCGGTGGACGTCCGGTAGTGGCTGACGGTGTGGGCGTCGAAGAGGCCGGCGGGGCGGACGACGGTCCATTCGTGGTCGCTGTCGCGCACGATCCGCTCCATGCGCCGCATGTCCTCGTAGACGGTGCGGCCGATGGAGCGCACGACGAGCGGCTCGACGACCTTGCGGAAGAGGAGGCTCTCGCCGGGTGCCTCCGTGTCGAAGAGGACCGTGGAGGTCACCCAGACCAGGCGCCGGACCTCCTGCCTGTTCATGGCCCCGACGATGTGGCTGAGGCCACGGGAGCAGACGGTGACGGGGCGGCGGGTGTACGGCACGCCGAGGGCCGAGATCACGGCGTCCTGGCCGGCCACGGCCTGTTCGACCGCGGCGGAGTCGTACACGTCCGCGCCGATCACCCGCAGGCGCGGGCCGTCGAGGGGAAAGGCGTCGGGGCGGCGTGTGACGGCGGTGACCGTGTGCCCTTCGGCGATGGCCTGCGCGGTGGTCCAGCGCCCCGTCGGTCCGTTGGCTCCGAGGACGACGAGCCTCACGCGCTGTCCCTCCTGTGGTGGTGGACCCTGGCCATGGCATCGATGGCGGCACGGCCGGGTCGTCACGACGGTCTTGCTGCCGGCTGTCATGGGCGGGCAGCAGCGGCCGCCGGTCCTCGGCGGCGGAGATCGGGAATCCGCGCGCCTATCTGGTGCGCATCGCGGTGAACCACGCGCTGGCCTGGCGGGCGAGGATCAGCCGTCGGCGCGAGACCTGCATCGGGCCGTGGCTGCCCGAACCGCTGATCACCCCCGATGCCGCGGGCCCGCGCGACGACACCACCGACACGGCCGAGCGGGCGCTGCGCACCGAGGCGGTGTCGATGGCGCTGCTGGTCGTGATGGAGATCCTCAGCCCTCTCGAACGGGCGGTGTTCGTCCTCCACGAGGCGTTCGGGTTCGCCCACACCGAGATCGCGGACATCCTCGGCGCCCGAAGCGGCCCCGCGAGCGAGGGACGAGGACGGGACGGCGGGGCCTTCGGGCGCCGGCTGATGCGCGGACCCCGAGGAGCGGGCAGTGTCCGAGCGGCGTGCCGGGCACGGCCGGCGCTCGAGAAGGACCGGGCGGCACGCGTCGGGGCGCCCGTCCCGTCACACCGCAACCGGACGGAGTCGACGGCGACGACATCGCCGTGGACCAGCCTGTCGGGCACCGGCAGGACGGAGCACCGTCGGGCGTCGGCCGATGATCCGATCACGGCCGATGTGATCCGCTCGACGGGCCCTGGCCCTTCAGAAAACCCCCGTCCCACCCGTAGCGTTGCGGCCGGGTCGAGCGCTCGGGCATCCCGCCCGGCGTGGTCCGCGGGAGCGGCCGGGACCCGTGTGGCACGACAGAGACGTCGCCGACACCATGGTGTTCGTCACCGGCAGGCTGAAGGGATCCGGAATGTTCCGCAAGGTGCTGGTCGCCAACCGTGGAGAGATCGCGATTCGCGCGTTCCGCGCCAGTTACGAACTGGGTGCGCGCACGGTCGCCGTCTTCCCGCACGAGGACCGCAACTCGCTGCACCGGCTCAAGGCCGACGAGGCATACGAGATCGGCGAGCCGGGCCACCCGGTGCGGGCCTACCTGTCCGTGGAGGAGATCATCCGGGCGGCACGTCTGGCCGGTGCGGACGCGGTCTACCCGGGCTACGGGTTCCTGTCCGAGAACCCGGAACTGGCCCGTGCCTGCGAGGAGGCGGGCATCACGTTCGTGGGGCCGGACATGCGGACCCTGGAGCTGACCGGGAACAAGGCACGTGCCGTGGCCGCCGCCCGCGAGGCCGGCGTACCCGTGCTCGGCTCGTCGGAGCCCTCCACCGACGTGGACGAACTGGTCGCGGCCGCCGAGGGCATCGGCTTCCCGGTGTTCGTCAAGGCGGTCGCCGGCGGCGGCGGGCGCGGCATGCGGCGCGTCGAGGACCCCTCGACGCTGCGTGAGTCCATCGAGGCGGCGGCCCGTGAGGCCGCGTCCGCGTTCGGCGACCCCACCGTCTTCCTGGAGAAGGCCGTCGTCGACCCCCGGCACATCGAGGTGCAGATCCTCGCCGACGGGCAGGGCGACGTCATCCACCTCTTCGAGCGCGACTGCTCGGTGCAGCGCCGCCACCAGAAGGTGATCGAACTCGCGCCCGCCCCGAACCTCGACCCGGCACTGCGCGAGCGCATCTGCGACGACGCCGTCAAGTTCGCCCGCCGGATCGGCTACCGCAACGCGGGCACCGTGGAATTCCTCCTCGACCGCGACGGCAACCACGTCTTCATCGAGATGAACCCGCGCATCCAGGTCGAGCACACGGTGACCGAGGAGGTGACCGACGTCGACCTGGTGCAGGCCCAGCTGCGCATCGCCGCCGGCGAGACGCTGGCCGACCTCGGCCTGACGCAGGACGCCGTCGTCCTGCGCGGCGCCGCGCTGCAGTGCCGGATCACCACCGAGGACCCGGCCAACGGCTTCCGCCCGGACACCGGCATGATCAGCGCGTACCGCTCGCCGGGCGGTTCGGGCATCCGCCTCGACGGCGGCACCACCCACGCCGGTACGGAGGTCAGCGCCCACTTCGACTCGATGCTGGTCAAGCTGACCTGCCGGGGAAGGGACTTCAGGACCGCGGTCAGCCGTGCCCGGCGCGCGGTGGCCGAGTTCCGCATCAGGGGCGTGTCCACGAACATCCCGTTCCTGCAAGCCGTGCTCGACGACCCGGACTTCCGGGCCGGGCACGTCACGACCTCCTTCATCGAGCAGCGGCCGCACCTGCTCACCGCGCGCCACTCCGCCGACCGCGGCACGAAGCTGCTCACCTACCTCGCCGACGTCACGGTGAACAAGCCCCACGGCCCGCGGCCCGACCTGATCGCGCCGACCACCAAGCTGCCACTGCTGCCCGCCACCGAGCCGCCCGCCGGCTCCCGGCAGCAGCTCACCGCGCTCGGCCCGGAGGGCTTCGCACGCCGGCTGCGCGAGTCGCCGACCATCGGCGTCACCGACACCACCTTCCGGGACGCCCACCAGTCGCTGCTCGCCACCCGGGTCCGGACCAAGGACCTGCTCGCCGTCGCCCCTGTGGTGGCGCGCACCCTGCCGCAGCTGCTGTCCCTGGAGTGCTGGGGCGGTGCCACCTACGACGTCGCCCTGCGCTTCCTCGCGGAGGACCCCTGGGAGCGCCTGGCCGCGCTGCGCGAAGCCGTACCGAACATCTGCCTCCAGATGTTGCTGCGCGGCCGCAACACCGTGGGCTACACCCCGTACCCGACCGAGGTGACGGACGCCTTCGTGCAGGAGGCGGCCGCCACCGGAATCGACATCTTCCGTATCTTCGACGCGCTCAACGACGTCGGACAGATGCGGCCCGCCATCGACGCCGTACGCGAGACCGGGTCGGCGGTCGCCGAGGTGGCGCTGTGCTACACCGGCGACCTGTCCGATCCGTCGGAACGGCTCTACACCCTGGACTACTACCTCCGGCTGGCCGAGGAGATCGTGGCCGCGGGTGCCCACGTCCTGGCCGTCAAGGACATGGCCGGGCTGCTCCGCGCCCCGGCCGCCGCCACGCTGGTGTCCGCGCTGCGCAGGGAGTTCGACCTGCCGGTGCACCTGCACACGCACGACACCGCGGGCGGCCAGCTCGCCACCTACCTCGCGGCGGTCCAGGCCGGTGCGGACGCCGTGGACGGGGCGGTGGCCTCCATGGCGGGCACCACCTCGCAGCCGTCGCTGTCGGCGATCGTCGCCGCGACCGACCACACCGAGCGGCCGACGGGACTCGACCTCCAGGCGGTCGGCGACCTGGAGCCGTACTGGGAGAGCGTCCGCAGGATCTACGCACCGTTCGAGGCCGGTCTCGCCTCGCCGACCGGGCGCGTGTACCACCACGAGATCCCCGGCGGCCAGCTCTCCAACCTCCGCACCCAGGCGATCGCACTCGGACTCGGCGACCGCTTCGAGGAGGTCGAGGCGATGTACGCCGCCGCGGACAGGATGCTCGGCCGGCTGGTGAAGGTCACCCCGTCCTCGAAGGTGGTCGGCGATCTCGCGCTGCACCTCGTGGGCGCCGCCGTGTCCCCGGAGGACTTCGAGGCGGAGCCCGGCAGGTTCGACATCCCGGACTCGGTCATCGGCTTCCTGCGCGGTGAGTTGGGCAATCCGCCGGGCGGCTGGCCCGAGCCGTTCCGCAGCAAGGCGCTGGCGGGCCGCGCCGAGCCCAAGCCGGTGCGGGAGCTGACCGCGGAAGACCGCACCGGCCTCGAGAAGGACCGGCGGACGACGCTCAACCGGCTGCTGTTCCCCGGACCGGCGAAGGAGTTCGAGACACACCGTCAGACCTACGGCGACACCAGCGTGCTCGACAGCAAGGACTTCTTCTACGGGCTGCGCCCCGGAAAGGAGTACGCCGTCGACCTCGGACCGGGCGTGCGGCTGCTCATCGAGCTGGAGGCCATCGGCGAGGCCGACGAACGGGGCATGCGCACCGTGATGTCCACCCTGAACGGCCAACTGCGGCCGATCCAGGTACGCGACAACGCGGTGGCCGCCGACGTACCCGCGACCGAGAAGGCCGACAGGGGCAACCCGGGGCACGTCGCCGCGCCGTTCGCCGGCGTGGTGACGCTCGCGGTCGCCGAGGGCGACGAGGTGGAAGCCGGTGGGACGGTGGCCACCATCGAGGCGATGAAGATGGAGGCGGCGATCACCGCCCCGAAGGGCGGGAGGGTGACCAGGCTGGCCATCAACCGCATCCAACAGGTGGAGGGCGGCGACCTCCTCGTCGAGATCGCGTGAGCCGTCCATCGGGGCCGTCACCGGTACGCGGTCCTCGGGTCCGGCGGGCAACCGGCCGGCCGGGCGGGCGGTCGACGACGCCCTGGACCTGGTCGGGGCCGCCCGCGCCGTGACTCCGTCAGGGGGACGGCGTGGCCCCGGTACGCGCCGCTGGAGCGGTGACTACCGGGGCGCGGGCGGCAGCCGGGGGAGGACGACCGCCGGCCGGCGTCCTCACGCCTGCGGCCGCCGGAGTCACCTCGTGCGGCGGCGTGCGCTTCCTGCCAACGCCCGGTCGAGCGCGGCCACTCCGAGCGCTGCCAGGGCCACCTGGACGAGGCATTCGAGCCAGTCGATCCCTCGGGTGTCGGCGACACCGAGGGCGGATGCCACCAGCGAGCCGACGAGAGCCGCGGCCGTACCGACGACGAGCGTCCACAGGACCCCGATGTGCTGACGGCCGGGCAGAACGAGCCGTCCCAGCAGCCCGATCGTCGTGCCGATGACGAGAGCGGTGAAGAGTCCGGAGATCTCCATGGCAGACGGCCTCCTTCGACGTCGCGGCCTTCGCCTCGGGTACCCGCGCGGCCCGTGGGGATTCGTCGACGGGCATGCGGGGCCCGCCGCTCATGGCGGCGAGGCAGCGGATGAGGGTCTGTCACCGAGGCATGGAGCAGGGATCGCACGGAAGTGGGCGGCGGCTTTCCGCCGCCGGATCCGGCACACCGCGACGTCACGCATACGTCCGGTTCGTACGGGCAGGCGAACCGGCGTCATGCAGTGCGGAAGAGCGTTCGGCGAGAGATCTTCCCCGGGCGCTCGGACCCTGACAGCCAACTGACAGGCAACTGACAGGCAAGGAGAACGTCATGACCGCTGAAGGCAACGGCTCCAGGAACTCCGGTGCCGCGAAGGCCAGGAAGACCACAGGCACCCGGTCCGCCGCCTCCCATGGGAAGCAGGCTGCCGCGACCACCGGCAAGCAGGCCGGGTCCGAGGCGAAGACCGCCGCCGCCGGAGCCGAGTCCGCGGCGCAGGATGCCAGGAAGTCCGCTTCGGCCACCGTGCGAGCGGCAGGCGAAGCCACCAGGCGTGTGGGGCGCGCCGCCGCCGCGGGTCTCCAGACCGGGCAGCAGGCGGTGACCGCCAACGCCGCGCAGGCCGCCACTGCCGCAGGTACCGCCTGGGAGGCCGTCAAGCACAGGAAGGCGATCGCCGCCGGGGCGGCGGCGGGCGTCGCGGGTGTCGCCGGGGCCGCCTTCGCCCTGGGACGATCCACGGCGAAGCCCCCGACCGGCCCGTTGACGCGTCTGGCCCGCGGCCGGATCTGACCGCCGTCGCGCGCTCGACGAGCGTTCTCGCGCCGGTCCGAGCCCGCAGGGGACCGATGTTCCCCTGCCGGGTGGCCAGGTCCCGCCACCGGCCGCTGGAGCCCTGGGCCACGCCGGTCCTCGGTCCGACGGATCACGGACGACGCGGGGGAGTGGTGCCGGACCCGGGGGAGTGGTGCGGACCCCGCCACGCCCGCAGTCGTTCCGGCGGCTGGGCGGCTCGCTGTGTCAGTGGCGGCTGAGAAGCTTCCGGCATGGACGAGCAGATCATGCGAGGGCGGGTCTACGGGGCCGACCACGACGATCCCGACGCCGGCAGGCGGCCCGGGCGCGTCTATGTCGACCTGGTCGGCGGTCCGCTGGACGGCCTGTTCCTGGACGTCACCGGATGGACAGCCGAGCGGCTCCGGCAAGGCGCGGCACTGACCACCGAGCTCGGCCGCTACGGGCCCGGCGGGCGGGCCCTGTACGGGCCGCGTCCCGGTGATCCCCAGCGGTTCGACTGGGAGGGCGACAGCCCGTGACGGCCCGGGCCGCCGCGTCGCCCCGCGTCCGCCGAGAGCGCGGGTGGGGCTGGGTCTAGGGTGAGGTGAGAAGCCCGCGGGAGCACCCGGAGCTGTGATGCACCGACATCGCCCCGACCCGCCCGACAGTGCGCAGCAACTCCTGGTCACTCTCGGGCAGCTCGTCGATCAGGCCCTGGAACGGATCAAGTTCCAGCGGGCCCGCGTCGAGCTGGCCATGGCTCTGCAGCGTCACATGCTCCCGCCCGGGCTGCCGGAGCTGCCGGGGCTGCACCTCGCCGCCAGATACACGCCGTCACGGGACGGTCTCGACGTGGGAGGCGACTGGTACGACGCCTTCGTGATGAAGGACGGGTCACTGGCGCTCGCGATCGGTGATGTGCAGGGACACGACGTGGAGGCCATCGCCTTCATGGGGCAGGTGCGCACCAGCCTGCGAGCCGTCGCCGAGGCGACCAGCGACACCCGCGAGGTGCTGAGCCGCGCCAACGACGTGCTGATCTCGATGGGGTGCGGCCTGTTCGCCACCTGCTGTTTCCTGCGTTTCGACCCGGTCAGCCGTGACCTGACGGTGTCCCGGGCCGGCCACGTCCCGATGGTCTGGGCGACGTCGGGGGGCGACTCCGGCGTAGCCCTCGACCGCGGTGGGCCGCCGCTCGGCATCGTGCCGGGCGAGCGCTATCCGGTGACGCGTCGGCGTCTGACGGAGGCGGGGGTGCTCGTCCTGCTCACCGACGGAGTGGTGGAAGGCCCCGGCTATCCGATCGAGGCCGGCTTGGACGAGGTGGCCAAGCTGGTACGCGCCGGGTTCGACGCCGACCCCGAGGTACTGGCCTCGGCCGTCGTCAAGGTGGCCGACCTGACCGGCCACCGTGACGATGCGGCGGTCCTCGTCGTGCGTTACGACGGCCCGCCGGGGCCCGGCTGACCTCGTCGCTCCGCCAGGGGTCGCCGGGGAGCCGGGACGAGCGCAGACTGCTGTCGTGCGCAGTGCGGACATCGGTCGCTACGGGTCTGCTGCTCTGCGGATCCTTCTTGTCGCGGCCGTCTACTACGGGGCCGCGCGGATCGGGCTTCTTCAGCAGCTGGTACGCGACCAGGTCACCCCCCTGTGGCCGCCGACCGGCGTCGCGCTGGCCGCGCTGCTCGTCCTGGGCATGCGCGTCTGGCCGGGCGTCGCGCTCGGTGCGTTCCTGGTGAATGTGTCCCTCGGACCCTCCGCGGCAGCGGTGCTCGCCATCACCGCGGGCAACACCCTGGCGCCGGTCTGCGCCTGTCTGATGCTGCGCAAAGCCCGGTTCCGGGTCGAGCTGGACCGTCTGCGCGATGTACTGGCCCTGGTCTTCCTCGGCGCTCTCGCCGGGATGCTGATCAGTTCGACCATCGGCAGTGGCGCATTGGTCGTCTCCGGGGCGCTGGAGCCGGGCGAGTTCTGGCCGACGTGGTCGGTGTGGTGGACCGGCGACGCGATGGGGGTCCTTGTCGTCGCGCCGTTCCTGCTCGTGCTGCGCGGAGCACGGTGGCCGCGGCGGGCAGGGCCCGGCCGATGGGCCGAGGGGGCGGCGCTGGTGGCCGCGACGGTCTTCGTCACGAGTCTGGCCACGCGCACGCCGCACACGACCCTGCTCTTCCTCGTCTTCCCCGTGCTGATCTGGGCGGCCCTCCGCTTCCAGCTGGCCGGCGCCGCACCGTGCGCGCTGGCGGCGTCCACGCAGGCGATTCTGGCCGCGGCCGGGGAAAGCGGGCCGTTCGCCGGTCAGGACCTGTTCTCCAGCATGGTCACCCTGCAGGCGTTCAACGGCACGACAGCGCTCACAGCCCTCCTCCTCGCAGCCGTCATCACCGACCGCAACAGGACATACGAGGAGATCAAACAGGTCTGCATACGGTTCGCCGACATGGTGGCCGAGATGGAGCCGCGCCCCGAGTCGTACGAGTCCCCGCCCGAGCCGCGCCCCGGATCGTACGAATTCCCGCCCCGCCGACTCCCGCCGTGAGCCGTTCCGGGCCCGGCAGTGAGCCGTTCCCGCCCCCATCAGCGCGGCGCAGCTGACGCCCCGGGCGACGAGGGGCGCCGGCAGGACCGGCCGCTCGGCGTCACACCGGTGCGCCGGGGGCCCCGTCGACGTCAGGCTCGGTGACGCCCTGCTGGAGCGCCTCGCGCAGGTCCGCGGAGATCTCGCCCGTCGCGGCCCAGCGGATGACGAGTTCCGCCACATGGGGCACGGGAGCGTCCATGCGGCGCGACGCGTCGACGAGAGCGGCCCGCCCGTCGGCCGCGTCCACCTTCGACGTGGCGGCGATGATGCCGCTCGCTTCGGCGATCATGGCGTCGGTACCGACGGCGTCCCTGACCCGGCCGAGGACGGTTGCAGCCTCGCCGTTGCTCCCCGGCGTCTCGTCGGTGCCGCCGGCAGCATCCTGCGCGTGGTCGGCCGGGCCGGGGCGCCCGACGGGCTCCCGGTGGCCGGTGACGACGATCCGGCGCTGCCCCTGCTGCTCCTCCACCATGAACCCGGCGTGCGTGAGCGCCGCGGTCACCGCGGTGTGCAGCGCACGGAGTATGCCCTCCAGCCTGGGCGGCCCCTCACGCCGGTGGCCGCGGACCAACTCGCCGCGGGCGCGCAGGTCGAGGGGATCGGCCCAGCTCACGACGACGCCGCCGGGGCCAGGCCGTACGGTGAGGCCCGAGGTGTCCGTCCGGTCGGGCGCGCAGATGTCGAACCCCTCGGCGGCCAGGGCGTCGCACACCGCGGCCAGCAGGTCGTCGGGGCCGCCGTCGGACTCGTCCTCCGGAGCCCGTTGTTCCAACAGGCCCGTAGCGCCCCGCAGTTCCAGCTGGCCGGCGACCGGCGGCGACACCGCGACCACGGCGAGCGTCCGTCCGGCGTCACGGGCGCGCACGAAAGCCTCCGTGAGCACGTGCACCGTGGAGGCGTCGCAGGAGGAGACGCCGCTGAGATCGACGTCGAGGCCGGTGCCGGCGTCCAGCGCGGCGGTCAGCGTCTCGCGGAACGTGTCGGCGGCTTCGGAGCCGACCTCGCCCGTGACGGTGGCGAGGGAGCGGCCTGGTCCGCTTCCGGTCACCGTCACCGCGAAGCGGGAACTGTCACGAGTGGTCATGCGCAGTTCCTCTCCGGGCGGAGCACCTGCACTCCCATGCTCGGACGCGCCCGTACGGCCGTCAAGACACCTGAAACGTATTTCCGGTTTTTGGATGCCTGTATGGAAGGTCGTACGATCGATGCATGGAGACGTCCGACCCCTCACGCAGTACCTGGACTTTCGTCACCAATCACACCCGTGTCCTCACGGCGGTCGCCCGCAACCCCTGGATTCGCATCCGCGACCTGGCGTCGGCGCTCGACCTGACCGAACGGACCGTGCAGGCGCTGCTCTCCGACCTCGAGCAGGCCGGCTACCTGACCCGCACGCGCGAGGGCAGGCGGAACAGGTACCAGATCGACGCCGGAGGAAAGTTCCGCCATCCCGCGGAGGGCGACCGGCCGATCGCCCCGCTCCTGGAGCTGCTGACGGACGCGCCCGGTCCCTTGCCCCACCGCACCGGCGACGACGAGCCGGGCGAGCGGGACCGGAGTGCCGACTGACGTCAGCCGGTCACGATCTCGGTGTCGTAGAAGCAGAAGTGCCCCTTGATCGAGGCGACATCGGGCTTGGGGTCGAGGTACGCCCAGACGAGATCGGCCGCCCCCGGCCGGGACCAGTAGGAGGCGTCCCCCTTGTACGGGCAGTGGGTGCGCGAATCCGACGGCGTCAGCAGCGCGGTGTTCACGTCGTCGGGCGGCAGGTAGTAGCGCACCGGCAGGCCGGTCTCGTGAAGGAGCAGCGGCCGGCGGCTCTCGGCCAGGACCGTACCGTCGTGAACCACACGGACATGCTGCGTGCCCTGCTCGATCGTGATGCGATGACCCGGCGACATGTGCTCTCCTTCGGCTGCGCGGTACCGAACGGCGGTGCTGTGGAAGGTCTTCGCAATGTCAACCTCGCTGAGGCCGCAGGTGTTCCCGGCGGGTGCCGATTGCGGCGGCAGATCGCCGGACCTGGCCTGAACAGGAGAGGATCATGCCTGCCTCGGCGCATGTTTCCCCAGGCCCGATGCGCCGCGAGGAGCCGTGGCGACGCCCGCCGCCGGGCTGCTGCGGCAGCGGTGGGTGTGGTGGCTGCCGGTCGTCGCCGTCGTGGCCGATCCCGTCGTGGAGTTCGCCCTGCACGGGCGTGAGCCCGTCAGCTTCCTCGTCGTCGGCGTCCCGCCGCTCGCGGCCGCGACACGCGGCCCGCGCGGCACCGCGCTGTCGGGTGTCGTCGCGTCCCGAACACCAGCCGTCCGGCGTACGGACGAGACGGTGGAATCCCCGCCGTCGGTCCGACCGCACTGCCGCAGCCGGAGCCCTGCGGGTCGGACGAGTGCCAGGCAGCACCGGCCGTGGGGCCCGTCCCGGCCTCATCGTCGCCGACGACGCCGACCACGAGCGGGTCGGGGAGCGAGGGCCGCCGCACGCGGTGGCGAGCGCGGGGCGCCGCCGGCGTCGGGCCGCGCCCCGTCGGGCGACAAGCCGGATCACCTCTCCGTACGGTCCAGCTCCTCGTCGAGGGCCAATGCCGCGTTGATGAGCGCGAGATGGGTGAAGGCCTGGGGGAAGTTGCCCAGTTGTTCGCCGGTCGGGCCTATCTCCTCGGCGAAGAGGCCGACGTGGTTGGCGTAGGTGAGCATCTTGTCGAAGGCGTAGCGGGCCACTCCCAGGCGACCGGCGCGGGCCAGAGCTTCCACGTACAGGAAACTGCACAGGGAGAAGGTCCCTTCGCTGCCGCGCAGTCCGTCGGGTGAGGCGGCCGGGTTGTAGCGGTGGACGAGGCTGTCCGAGACCAGTTCCCGCTCCATGGCGTCCAGGGTCGACAGCCAGCGGTGGTCCTTCGGGGAGAGAAAACCGACGGAGGGCAGCAACAGCAGTGCCGCGTCGAGGACTTCGGCTCCGTAGTGCTGGACGAACGCACCGCGACGAGTGCTGTAACCCCGGTCCATCACCTGCTCGAAGATCGCATCGCGCGCGGCGGTCCAGCCGGCGACATCGGCCGGCCGTGCCACCTGCGCTGCCAGGCGGATACCGCGGTCGAAGGCCACCCAGGACATCACCCGGCTCAAGGTGAAGTCCTTGCGGCCGCCGCGGGTTTCCCAGATGCCCTCGTCGGGACGGTCCCAGGTGTGCGCCAGCCAGTCGAGCAGCGCGCGCAGGCGCTGCCAGCCGTTGTACCCGGCCAGCTGAGCGATGTCGGGTGCACGGGTGAGAGCGAAGACCACTTCGCCGTAGATGTCGAGCTGGAGCTGGCCGGCCGCACCGTTGCCGATCCGGACCGGCGCCGAGCCACCGTAACCTTCCAGATGGCCGAGGACCTCCTCGTCGAGGTGCGGGTCGCCGTCCACCCGGTACATGACCTGGAGCGGCTCACCGGTCACCGTCGGGCCTGCCGGTATCCGGGCGCCGAGCCAGCGCCGGAAGGCATCCGCCTCTGCCTCGAACCCGAGGTCCAGCAGCGCCTTCACCGACAGCGCCGCGTCACGCACCCAGGTGTACCGGTAGTCCCAGTTGCGTTCGCCGCCCAGCTGCTCCGGCAGGCCCGCGGTGACCGCCGCGACGGGCGCACCCGTGGGTGCGTACGTCATCAGCTTGAGTGTGATCGCGGAGCGGTTGACCGACTGCTGCCAGCGGCCCCGGTACCGGCTGCGGTGAAGCCAACGGTGCCAGTAGTCGTAGGTGGAGCGGAACTCCCGCTGGATGCCTCCCTCGGTGAGTGGCGGGAGCGGTCCGGGAGGGCCGTCGCACACCGTCAGGACGGCTGCGGCCCGCTCGTCCTGCCGCAGCACCACGTCCGCCCGCACGTCCTGCCCGTCACTCTCGAGCGTCATCGGCCCTTCGACCTGGAGGCAGGCGGTCTGGTCGGGGCCGCGGAAGTACGCCACCCCCTGCTCCAGCACCAGCTTGTGTCCGGCGCGCCCGTAGTCGAACCGGGGCCGGCACGCCAGCCGGAAGCCGACCGTGCCACGGGTCACGCGCATGACGCGGACGATGCGGTGCCGGTCCGCCGGGGCCTCGGCCTCACCCAGCGGCATGAAGTCGATGACCTCCCCGACTCCGTCGGCGGTCATCAACCGTGTGACCAGGATTGCTGTGTCCGCCAGGTACAGCTGCCGTGTGGTGGCACCGGACGTCTGCGCGGTGATCGCGAAGTGACCGCCGCGGTCATGGTCGAGCAGCCCCGCGAACATGCTCGGTGAGTCGAATCGTGGAGTGCAGAACCAGTCGAGCACCCCCTCGGAGGTCACGAGTGCGGCCGTGCGCAGGTCCCCGATGAGCCCGTGATCCGCGACAGGCGGCCAACGAAGCATGGCGGTCCCTTCACGACGTCACCCGTTTCCTACGGTACGTCGGGACGTTTCGTCAGGCATGCGGGCGTCATCGGGAGGCGCTGCGACGCGGGCCGCGCCCACGCGGCGGTTCAGCCGAAGCCGACCGTCAGGTGGAGCGTGCCGTCATGCGGGATGCGCAGCAGATGGGCGCGCCGCGCGCCTCCGCGCAAGTACGTCGTCGGCATCGCGGTGAGGCTCGCGGTGCGCACGGCAGCCCACCGGATCTGGACCGTGGTGCGGCCCCGGCGCAGTGTGAGGCCGTCCGCGGTGGCCGTCGTGGCGGAGCCGTAGGACGCCGATGTGCCGTCGGTGAAGGTCACCCCGTCGGCCGGGTGCACGACGAGCGGGATCAGCTCGGTCGCCGCCGAGCCTGTGGTCACCACACGGCGCACCGTCTGCCGGGTGACGGTGACCTCGGTGGTGATCGCCGAGTCGGGGGTGCGGTACCGGACTCCGAACGGGGCGTCGGACGAAGGGTCTTCGCCGCTCCGCGGCCGCGCGTGTGCTCCGGCGACGTACTCGGCCGCCAGGTTGCCGTCGGCGTCGAGCCGTCCGTCGGCGAGCTGCGTGGCCCAGCAGCCGGCGTCGCCGTTCAGCGAGTACACGACCATGCCCGCGTCGGGGTGCCAGAGGAAGGACAGGCCGGAGCGGACCAGAGGCGTGGCCCGGTGACCGAAGAACGCTCCGAGATACAGACCCGGGCGCCGGACGAACAGGAACTCCTGGCCGCCGTCGCGGCGGAGTTCCACGAAGGTGTCCCGTTGCAGACAGGGCAGCTCGGCGATGGCGGCCTGCTTGTGTGCACGGGTGGGAAAGGCTTCGCCGTACGGCACGTGCGCGATGATGCGCGGTGAGGTGTTGCCGCGTTGCAGCGCGGGCACGGGCGCCGGATCCGCGGCCCAGGCGGCGCGTGCGGCGGCCCTGTCCTCACGGGTCGTGAAGAACGGCGCCAGTCCCGGCGCACCGGGCACGAAGAGCGAGCCCAGGTGGGTGCGGTCGGGCTCACGTATCTCGTCGTCGAGGGCGCGGATGCTGGTACGCGCGGACGCGGCGACGTTGGTGAACCAGCCCGAGCCGTCGGGTTCGCGGACGAGGTTGTAGCTCAGCCACGGCGCGAAGCCACGGGCCATGGAGAGCATGGCCGGCTCGTCCATGAGGTGATGGATCTCGGCCATGTCCGGCAGCATGACCTCGAAGTTGTAACCGACGTCCATCCCACGGGGCTCGTAGAAGAAGCCGTGCGGGCTCTGCCCGTGAGCGACGACGAAGGCGATGCGTTCCACCAGCCGTTCCCGCAGGGCGGGCTCCGGATCCAGGTCCAGGCACAGTGCCGCCCCGGCCAGGCCGGCGATGTGCTGGTTGGCGTACTTCAGGGGCGACTCCCAGACCGTGATGTTGCCGGGGTCGAGGAACCACTGCATCGCCTTGCGCAGAGCGGTCCGGATCTCGGCCTGCCGGGTGGGCAGCGCCCCGGTGGTGCGCAGATTCTGCAGTGTCTTGCTCAGGTAGCCGAGGCCGAAGCCGGTGGCGGCACGGGAGTGCTCGGTGGGCCGGTACTCGGGCCAGGAGCCGTCGTCGTGCTGCAGGCGCAGGTAGTGCTGGAGCGCCGCGTCGAGGCGGGCCAGCAGTGCCGGGTCGCCTGCGTACGGGTTCCACGGCCGGGGATGCGCGTGGAACCAGCTCAGTGTGTACACGTGCTCCTGGATGCGGGCGTTGTACGGCACGTTCGGCGTGCGCCACCAGCCGCCGGTGAACCAGCCGTAGGTGGCGGGGTCGGTGTCCTCGATCTCGTTGGCCATCGGGGCGAGGATCACGAGATACGGCGCGAACCGCTGCTCCTCGGGAGCGAACAGTGTGCGGTCGGGGGCGCCTTTCGGCAACGGTTCGAGGAGCGGCAGTCCCGTCCTCGTCAGGCCGGCCGCCTCGGCGGGCGGCGCGGCGAGCAGCGCGGTGCCGCCGACGGCGCCGAGCAGGGCGCGACGGCTGAGGCCGGGGAGGCCGGGGCCTGGGGGAGGGCACGGGTCTGTCGGGTGACGCACTGTTGTCTCCTTCAGAAGAGGGCCTCAGTCGCGGGTGAACTCCGCGAGCAGGTAGAGGAGTTGCGAGCGCCGTACGCAGGAGTCCAGGCGGAACGAGCCGGCGAGGTCCTCGATCCCGGCGTCGTCGAGGCGGGAGAAGAGGGCGGCGAACTCCTCGAGCATGGGCTCGCCGAGAAGAAGTTCTCGGACCAGCCGGCGCACGTACCAGCGCCGGCCGAACGGGGGCGGGTCGAAGCCGGGGTACTCGGCGGCGAGCAGTTCGTCCAGCGGGGCGAGGACGTGGGCGATGCCGTCCTCGCCGGTGGACCAGGGCTCGGTGCCCAGCCGCTCCTTCTTCTCCCTGATCGGTCGCAGCAGCCGGGACCAGGGCGAGTCGGGGTCGAGTGTCACCAGGCCGGACAGGTGGGTGTCCTTGTACGTCCAGATCGACCAGCTCGCGCCGTGCTCCTGGTAGATCTCCAGCTGGTCGCGGAGGACCGCGTAGCGGTGTTTGTCGACCGCGGGGTCGCCGGAGTACACCGGGCCGAACTCGCCGACCCACACCGGTGTCCCGGTACGGCGGGAGTGCGCGGTCCGCTCCAGGAAGCGCTCCTTGAGGACGGCACGGTCGACGTACCGGCCGCGTACGTCGCCGGGATACGTCGTCGCGTCGCGGATCCCGGCGAGGGCGTAGTCGTGCACCGAGTAGACGGTGTTGTCGTACGAGTCGCCGATGACGTCGAAGTCGTTGGCGTAGCGGTTGCCGTCGAGGAAGATCACATGGTCGGGGTCGACGGCTCGCACTGCGGTGGTGAGCCGCTGGTAGAACGGTCCGACCACGTCACCCGTGGGGTCGCCGGGTTCGTTCAGCAGGTTGTACCCCGCGATCTCGGGACGGCCGCGGAAGTGGTCGGCAAGGGCCTCCCAGATGGCCACGAGCCGGTCCTGGAAGTGGCGATGGCGCCACAGCCACGCATGGTGGGTCGGGTTGTCGCTGTGTTCCGACTGGTTCTGGAATCCGGGCGCGGCATGCAGGTCGATGACGGTGTAGAGGCCGTGCCGGGCGCAGGCGTCGACGGCGGCGGTCAGGCGCCGCATGCCCTCCTGCCTGATGTCGAAGGGGTGGGAGTCGTCGGCGAGGTGGCGGTAGTTGACGGCGATGCGTACGCAGTTGAGACCGGTGCGGGCGATGAGCGCGGCGTCGGCGTCGGTGAAGAACTCGTCGAGGATGCGGTCGAAGAGCCGGTCGGCCCGCCCCGCGCCCATGGTGCGGCGCAGGGCGTCCCGCGCCTGGTGCTCGGTGCCCGGGAAGCCGTTGAGGAAGTTCTCCATCATCATCCAGCCGCCGAGCCCGACACCTCGCAGCGTCACCGGTTCCCCGGAGGAAGTGGTGAGGCGGTCGCCGGTCGCTTTCAACATTCTCATCGCTAGCCCTTCAGGCCGCTGTTGACAATGGACTTGATGAACCACCGCTGGGCCACCATGAACACGGCCAGCACGGGGATGACGGTGAGCGTGCCGGCCGCCAGCTGCACGTTCCAGACGGGGCTTCCCTGGGCGTCCACGATCTGGGTGAGGGCGAGCGGCAGTGTGAACAGCTCCGGGGTGCGCAGGAACACCAGCGGTTCGAGGAACGAGTTCCAGCTGTGCAGGAAGGACAGCAGCGCCACGGCCGACAGCGACGGTCCGGCGAGCGGCAGCGCGATCTTGAAGAACAGCCCGAAACGTCCCAGCCCGTCGAGCCGTCCGCTCTCCTCCAGTTCGGCGGGCAGACCGAGGAAGAACTGCCGCATGATGAACGTGCCGAAGACAGCGTTGCCGCCGAAGACCGCCGGCAGGATCAGCGGCCAGTGGGTGTCGGTCCAGCCGATCTCGGAGAACAGCCGGAACAGCGGGACGATGACGACCTCGCTCGGCATCAGCAGGGCGGTGAGCAGCAGGACGAACATGATGCTCCGGCCGGCGAAGCGGATCCGGGCGAAGGCGTAGCCGGCCATGGCCGAGACCATGACGCTGCCCGCGGAGACCAGGGCCGCGATGTAGACACTGTTGAAGTACTGCTGACCGAAGGGCTGGTAGTCGGCGATGCGGGCGTAGTTGTCCCAACGCCACTCCCCGGGCAGCAGGGACGGCGGGTAGGCGAAGATCTCCGAGATCGGTTTGAGCGAGCTGCTCGCCATCCACAGGAGCGGCAGCACGAACGGCACGGCGAGGGCCAGCATCAGCGCGTAGAGCAGGGACCGGCGTACGACCGGTCCCCACGGGCGGCGCCGTGGGATACCCAGGGTTTCACTGCTCATGGAACACCCACTTCTTGCGCAGCCACCACTGCACGGCGGTGAGGATCAGAACGGCGACGAACAGCACCACCGCCAGCGCGCTCGCGTAGCCGAGGTCGAAGAACTTGAATGCCTGCAGGTAGATGTAATAGGCGAGCACGGTCGTGGAGTTGCCCGGACCGCCGACTGTCAGCACCAGGATCTGGCCGAAGACCTGGAGCGAGCCGATCACGGTGACGATCGCGGTCAGCAGCATCGTCGCGCTGATCATCGGCAGCGTGATCCGGCGGAAGACGGTCCAGGGGGAGGCGCCGTCGACGATCGCCGCCTCTCGCATCTCCGTGGGGACGGCCTGCAGGGCGGCCAGGAAGAGGACCATGTTCACGCCCACACCCTTGAGCACCTGCACCAGGATCACCGAGAACATCGCGGTGTCCGGCTCCCGCAGCCAGTTGGGCCCCTCGATGCCCACCGTGCGCAGCAGCAGGTTGACGCCGCCGTCGTTGCTGAGCAGGAAACCCCACACCACCGTCCAGGCGATGATCGACACGACCGTCGGCGAGAAGAAGATCGCGCGGAACACGACGGTGCCGCGCAGGCCTTGGTCCAGCAGTACGGCGAGGACCAGAGCGAGGCAGATGTTGAACGGCACCAGGCCCAGGGAGAACACGGCCGTGTTCCTCGCCACCTCGACCGCGAGCGGGTCGTCGAGCAGCCGCTGGTAGTTCTCACCGCCGACGAAACCCATCTCACCCGTGAGGTTGTTGTACGTGGTGAGGCTGTAGTAGACGACGGCGACCAGCGGACCCAGCACGAAGGCGGCGAATCCCAGCATCTGCGGGGCGACCAGCACGTACCCGGCGAGCATGTCCCACCGGCGCCACCGCGGTGTCCGGCGCCTGCCGCCGTCCTTGCGCGCCGGCGCGCCCCCGGTGGGGGCAGGGGCGGGCCGGGACGGTGGCGCGGGGGCCTTGCGAACGAGGAGACTCACGACCCGGTCCGCAGGATCGGCTGGATGGAGGTGCACAGGTCACGCAGGACCTTGCGGGTGTCGGCCTTCGGCTTCCAGGCGGCGTCGAGGCCGGCCCGCGTCTGCTCCGAGAGCTGGGCGTACCCCGTATGTCCGGGGCGCACGGTGCCGGACTTCAGCGAGTCGACGATGACCTCCTGGAGCTGATCCTTGCTGAGTAGCGGGTTCGTCTCGGCGAGGGTTTCGGCCGTCAGCAGCGAGGCGCGCGGCGGCGGGAAGAACCGGGCGAGTTTCGCGGCGTTCTCCGTGTTGGTGGAGTACAGGAAGAACTCCTTGGCCAGGTCCAGGTTCCTGCCCTTGGCGAAGACCCCGAGACCCGCCTGCCCGATCACCTGGCGGTCGCCGGCCGGTCCTGACGGCAGGGGCACCGTGCCCCACTTCCAGTTCACGTCGGCGAGCGGACCGATCTTGCTGACCTGGAAGATGACCATGGCGCTCTCACCGGAGAAGAAGTCCGCCTGCTCCCCGGGAGCCGGCGTGGACCGGTCCGTGAACGCCATGGACCGCAGGAAGTCGATCGCATCCGTCATCTTGGGATCGGAGAACCCGCAGGCGTCGTCGGGCGTCCACGGCGCGGCGCCGTACGCGCCCATGATCGGGTAGAGCCGGTCCCACTGCTTGTACTCGAACTCGTGGATCACCAGTCCGAACCGTGCCGCCTTGGCGTCGGTGACCTTCTTCGCCGCCTCCGCCAGGGCGTCCCAGGTCCAGGCGCCGTCCGCGACCAGCTCGGCCGGGTCGGCCGCCCCGGCCTTCGCCAGGACGTCCGCGTTGTAGAAGACGGCGAAGGGAGAGCTCGAGAACGGGTACGCGTACAGCGACGTGCCGCGCCGTCACTGGTTCAGCAGAGCCGGTTCCAGGTCGTTGTAGCGGTAGTCGCCGTCGGCCTTCATGTCCGGCGCCATGTCGACGAGGGTCTCGGCCTCGATGAAGTCGGCCGCGTTCGTCTCCAGGATCCAGCCCAGGTCGGGCGGGTTGCCCGAGGCGAGCTGGGTGGTCAGGGCCGTGGTGTAGTCGGCGGGGTTGAGCGACTCGAAGGTGACGCTCCTGACCTCGGGTCGGTCGGCTTTGAACGCCGCCCCGATGCTGTTGAGCAGGGCGAGGTGGTCCTTGTTCGCCGTCCACACCGAGATGCGGAGGTTGCCGTCGCCGGCGACCGTCCCTGTGCCGCTCCCACCGCCCGAGCAGCCGGCGGCGAGAGCGGCCACGCCGGCAGCGCCGGCCGCGATGACGGAGCGTCTCGTCGGATTCATGTCCAGACTCCTTGCGGTTCGCGGTTCAGTAAGCGGCTATCTCGGGCCAGCGCAGTTCGACGCCTTCGTCCGTCAGGCGCTTTTGGAAGTCGGCCAGCAGATCCGGTGCGTTGCGCACGGAGCGCGGGGAGGTTCCGCGCTCCAGGCAGAAGGCGGCCAGTGCGCCGGCCACCTCGCCGACGTTCCACTCGACGGGGTGCAGGCGATAGCAGCCGTTGGTGATGTGCGTGGTGCCGATGTTCTTGCCCGCGGGGAGCAGGTTCTCCATCCGCTCGGGCAGCAGCGCCCCGAGCGGGATCTGGAACGGGCAGGACGCCACGTCCAGGTAGTGGTCGCCGCCGGTGGAGGGGTGCAGATCGATGCGGTACATGCCGATGCCCACCGAGTCCGGGTACTCCACCGCACCGGCGTCGCCCCGCACCGCGAGGGACAGGTCCTGTTCCACGACGGTGCGTTCGGCGCGGATGCGCCGCGACTCGCGGATGTACGGGGCCTGCGCGAGACCGTCCGCCGAGCCCATGACGTCGCCGCGCAGCCGCAGCCCGGGGTAGCCGGTGCCGCCGTCGGGCCGCGGGGCCTCCGTCTGCAGCCAGTACAGGAACGAGTAGGACAACTCACGGGCGGCCGTGAGGTGCTCGGCGGCGTCGGGCACGTCGAAGACCGGGCCGGGCAGGTAGTCGATCATCGGCCAGTTGACCAGCGTGATGTCGCTCTCGTAGGCGCCGTCGGCGAAGTTGCGCCGCGCCGCGATGCGCCGAAAGGTCCACAGGTTGCTGTCCCCGGGGCTGAGGCGCTGGTCCGCGACGACGGCCAGCGGGTCGTCGTCCGGGTTCGGTGTGAACTCGCGCTCGACGATCTCCTTCGTTCTCGGATGAGGAGCGCTCAGCGAGAACAGGGGACCGCCCCAGAAGTCCGGCTGGTACGTGCGCCAGAAGCCGTACCGGGCCGGCTTGTCGACGGTGTGATCACCGTCCACGTGGTCCAGCGCGAAACACACCGACGCGGCTTGCATGTTCAGCGGCTGTGCCACGTCCGGGGCGCTGGGCTCGCCGGTCTCGGACTGCGCCTCGAAACCGGTGACGTACTCGGTACCCGTCAGCGGCAGCAACTCGCCCGTCTCGGTGGCGTCGAGGACGTACGGCGCGGTGACCGTGATCTCGTCGTCCCCGTCCCGGTGGGCCACCGTCACGGCGCTGACCCGGTCGCCGTCGGTCTCGGCGGACACCGGGCGGTACGGCTGCAGCACACGCAGCCGTCCGCTGCCCCGGTACGGAGCGAGCATCGCCTCCAGGACCGCCACGGCCACGCGCGGCTCGTGACAGAGCCGACTGACGTGCCCGGCACCGGGGTTGAGGTGACGCCACGCCCGGGAGCGTTCGGTGAGCGGGAAGTGGCGGCGGTAGTAGTCGCGTATCCCCTCCCGCACGGTCCGGTAGCTCGCGGTCGCGCCGAACTGCTCGACCCAGCTGTTCTCGTCCGGGGGCACGGCCTGGCTCGTGAGCTGGCCGCCCAGCCAGTCGAACTCCTCGGTCAGCACCACCTTCCGGCCGGCGCGGAGCGCGGCCAGCGCCGCTGCCACTCCGCCGAGCCCTCCGCCGATGACGAGGACTTCCGCCTCCATGCATGCTCCTTCCACCGTTGCGTCCCATCGCCTGTCGCGCCGGATGTCTCACGGCTCGGTTGATAGGCCCGTCCCAGGGCTTGTTCACGGGGTGCGGGGCGGCGCCAGAGTGGCGCCGGTCACGAGTGCGCAGGGGAGGAGCCGCTGTGGCGTGTCCTCCGCTCCTTCGAGGAGTGCGGTCAGCAACGCGACGGCCTGTCGGCCCATTTCCTCCCGCGGGATGCGGAATCCCGTGAAGTCGACGTCCGTCGGTACCGGAGTCGTCGGATCTCCCAGTGTCACGACCGACAGGTCGGCGGGTACCGTCAGGCCGCGGCGCTGTGCGGCCGCGACCAGTCCCACGGCGGTGGCGAAGTGCTCGACCAGGACCACCGTGGCCTCAGCGGCGAGCAGCGCCGCGAGCAACTCGTCGGGTTCGCGCCCGGGGGACAGCACGTCGAACGCGACGACGACACCGTCCTTCTGCGCCGCCTCGGTGGCCCGCAGGAAGCCGGTCCGCCGGTCCGCGGAGGACTCCACGTCGGCCGGCAGCCCCAGGTACGCCACGCGCCGGTGCCCGCGGGTCACTGCCAGCCGTACCAACTCGCCGACGCCGCTCGCGTAGTCGGCTCCCACGTACGGCACCGGACCACCGGCGTCGTCGCGCCGGCCGACCGTCACGAACGGGTACGCGTCGGCGACCATCCGCGTGAGGTCGTCGCGGTCGAGCGACCGGCCGAGCAGCAGGCAGCCGTCCGCGAGGCGGAGCCGGTTGTCGCCGCCGAAGATGCGCCGCCGCCCACCGGTCACCGAAGCGCTCGTCAGCAGGAGCAGATCACAGCCGACCCGCTCGGCGGCCTCCTCGATGCCGACCAGGAACGGGTGGTAGAAATCGCTGGTGTCGCTGGGGAACACCGCTTCGTAGGTGAAGACACCGAGGATCCGGTTGTGCTTCGCGGCCAGCCGCCTGGCCACCGGGTCGGGCGCGTAGCCGTACTCCTGGATCACCCGCAGCACGCGCTCACGGGTCTCCTGCGGAATGCGGATGTCCGCGTCGGTACGGCCGTTGAGCACCAGGGAGACGGTCGGCTGACTGACCCCGGCCAGGCGGGCGATGTCCCGCTGCGTTATCCGCCGCGCTGGGCGACCAGTCGTCACGTACGCCTCCGATAATGCGGATTATCTCTCCGTCGGAGTTCAGTGTCAGGGCCGTGTTTCGGACACGTCAACCCTTGTGACGCTTGATAATGCGAATTATCAACGCACGTTGCGGGCAAGCCACTTGGCGGTCACGAAGCGCCGGCCCCTACCTGCGGCAGCACCCCTGTACGTCAGGAGAAGACCACGCAGGCGGCGGCCGGCACCGACACCGCGCCGGCACGGCGCAGTCGCCCGCTCTGCGCGTCCACGTCGAACCAGGTGACGTCCCCGGACCACTCGTTGGCGACGTAGAGCCGGCGTCCCGTCGGGTCGGCCACGAGGTCGCGCGGCCAGCTGCCGCCGCTCTCCACGCAGTCCGTGATCCGTGGCTTGTCGGCTCCATCGGTCAGGGACAGGGTGACAAGTGTGTTGCTGCCGCGCACCGCCGCCCAGAGGAAGCGCTCGTCGGACGCCACGCAGACGACCGAGGGATACGCACGCACCCCGTCCGGAAGGTCGTCCGAGAGGATGGGCACCTCGGAGAGCGGTTCGAGGCGGCCGGACGCGGGGTCCCAGCGGCAGACGGTCAGCTGCGGCTCCAGTTCGTGCAGTACGTAGACCGTCTCGCCGTCCGGGTGGAATGCGAGATGACGGGGTCCGGATCCGGCGCGCAACGCGGTCTCGCCATGGCCCCGCAGCTCCCCGGTGGCGTGGTCCGGCGCCCAGACCCGTACCGAATCGGTGCCCAGGTCGACACTGAGCACCCAGTGGCCGCTGGGGTCGGGCAGTACCTGATGGGCGTGCGGTCCTGCCTGCCTGTCGGGATCGGGGCCGGAGCCGTGGTGCGCGAAGACAGAGGCCGGCCCCGACAGGCTGCCGTCGGAGGCAACCGGCAGGCTGCTGACGCTGCCCGAGGTGTAGTTGGCGGTCAGCAGGCGGTTCCCGGCCACACTGAGGTGAGCGGGACCGGAGGCGCCCACCTCGACCACCGGGCCGAGCGCGGTCAGACCCTCGGGGCCGGGCCGGAAGGCACCCACCGCACCCTGTTCTGCCTCGCTCACCGCGTAGAGCACTCCGCCGTCAGGGGCGAGAGTGAGCCAGGAGGGGTTGACGAACGGCGCGATCGCCGAGTGCGGCGTCAGCGCTCCGGTCGCCGGATCCACGGCTGCGACGGTGATGCCGTGGCCGCCGCCCGAGGTGAACGAGCCGATGTACGCGAGGTGTTCGCCGCCTCCGTCCGCCCGGTTGCTCTGCTGCCTGCCGCTCACAAGGTGCCCTCTGTTCTCGAATCGCCGGGATGTCCCATGATCGGCCGGTGACCGCCGTCACCGCGCCGTTGCGCCACCGCACGCCCGGGCCGCGAGCGCACGGTGCCGGTCGTCCGCTTCCCGCGCAGCCGCCTGCCAGGTTCGCGGACTAGTCCGTCAGGGCTGCTTCTGCGCCTGAGCGGCGGCCGCGCTCGCGGCGTCCTTCTCGGTGGCCGCGCCGGCGGTGCTGAGCTTGCCGCCGCTGGATTCGAGGTGCGCACGGACGAACCACTGGAACAGTTCGAGACTGCGCAGTTGCTCGATGAGCATGTCCTGCGTGACGGGGTCGGTCTCCTCGGTGGCGCGCATGGCCTCGCGGTGGTCCTCGATCACGGAGGTGTAGACGAGGTCGAGAGCACCCAGGTGCTCGATGGCTTCGGCCCGGCCGATGGAGTAGTCGTCCCAGCCGCGGTCGGCGACCAGGGCACCGGGTGTCCCCTTCGGCTCGCCGCCCAGGGTGGAGATGCGCTCGGCCAGGTCGTCCGTCATGGCGCGGACCTGCTCCACCTGCGGGTCCAGCATCTCGTGGACGGCGATGAAGTGCGGCCCCACCACGTTCCAGTGGATGTGTTTGAGCGTCAGTGCGACGTCGTTCAGCGAGTGCAGGCGCATCTGCAGCAGCCCGATGATGTCGCTGCTGGTCTCACGGCTGATGCCGGGGACGGTGTACGACGGCTCGGAAGGCTGTGACGGCATGGTGTGCTCCCTGTCGGCGGCTTGCTCGGGGCCTTCAGGCAAACACCCGAGTCGTCGCTTACCCGGTCAGGGGAGGGCAGTGGCGTGGTTTTTCACCGGTCCGGTCGCACCGATGGCCGTGGCGGTGGCCCGGCATCGGGAGACCGCGGCGTGCCCCGGGGACGCTGTGGCGGCAACGGGATCTCGCCCCGGACGTGGTCCAGGGACTGCCGGCGGGCGGATCCGGGAGCGTCCAGGCCGGCCGGGCGGGCCGGCCGGCCTGGACGTCGTGCGTCAGACGAGGTCGAACCGGTCCAGGTTCATCACCTTGTCCCACGCCGCGACGAAGTCGTTCACGAACTTCTCCTTCGCGTCGTCGCTCGCGTAGACCTCCGCGAGCGCGCGCAGCTCGGAGTTCGAACCGAAGACGAGGTCGGCACGGGTGCCGGTCCACCTGACCTCGCCCGTGGCGGCGTCGCGCCCCTCGAACGTGTTCTGGTCCTCTGACGTCGCCTTCCACGTCGTGCCCAGGTCGAGCAGGTTGACGAAGAAGTCGTTGGTCAAAGACCCGGGCGCCGCGGTGAAGACGCCGAGCTGCGACTGCTGGTGGTTCGCCCCCAGCACGCGAAGGCCACCGACGAGCACCGTCATCTCGGGCGCGCTCAGGGTCAGCAGGTTCGCGCGGTCGAGCAGCAGGTACTCGGCCGGCAGCCGGTTGCCCTTCCCGAGGTAGTTGCGGAACCCGTCGGCCGTCGGCTCGAGCGCGGCGAACGACTCCACGTCGGTCTGCTCCTGCGACGCGTCCACGCGACCCGGTGTGAAGGGGACCTGGACGTCGAAGCCGGCCTCCTGGGCGGCCCGCTCGACCGCCGCACCGCCGGCGAGCACGATCAGGTCGGCGAGCGAGACCTGCTTGCCGCCGGCCCGGTCCGCGTTGAAGGACTGCTGGATTCCCTCCAGGGTGCGCAGTACGGTCGCGAGCTGGTCGGGGTCGTTGACCTCCCAGCCGCGCTGCGGCTCGAGGCGGATGCGCGCACCGTTGGCGCCGCCGCGCTTGTCGCTGCCGCGGAAGGACGAGGCCGACGCCCACGCGGTGGACACGAGCTGGGACACCGTGAGGCCCGAGTCGAGAACCTGGGCCTTGAGGGCGGTGACGTCCTCGGCGTCGATCGGCTCGTGCGTCCTCGCGGGCAGCGGGTCCTGCCACACCAGCGTCTCGGAGGGGACCTCGGGGCCGAGGTAGCGCGCGACGGGGCCCATGTCGCGGTGGGTCAGCTTGAACCACGCGCGGGCGAAGGCGTCCGCGAACTCGTCGGGGTTCTCCAGGAAGCGCCGCGAGATCTGCTCGTAGACCGGGTCGAAACGGAGCGAGAGGTCGGTCGTCAGCATCGTCGGGGCGTGCGTCTTCGACGGGTCGTGGGCGTCCGGCACGGTTCCGGCGCCGGCGCCGTCCTTCGGCCGCCACTGGTGCGCGCCGGCGGGGCTCTTGAACAGCTCCCACTCGTAGCCGAACAGGATGGTGAAGAAGCTGTTGTCCCACGTGGTCGGGGTGTCGGTCCAGATCCCCTCGAGGCCGCTGGTGATCGCGTCACCGCCCTTGCCGGTGCCGAAGGAGTTCCTCCAGCCCATGCCCTGCTCCTCGATCGAGGCGGCCTCGGGGTCGGGGCCGACATGGTCCGCCGGGCCCGCGCCGTGCGTCTTGCCGAAGGTGTGACCGCCCGCGATCAGCGCGACCGTCTCCTCGTCGTTCATCGCCATCCGGCGGAACGTCTCACGGATGTCGCGGGCCGCGGCGATCGGGTCCGGATTGCCGTTCGGGCCCTCCGGGTTGACGTAGATGAGGCCCATCTGGACCGCGCCGAGGGGGCTCTCCAGCTCCCGGTCGCCGGTGTAGCGCTCGTCGCCGAGCCACGTCGACTCCGGACCCCAGTAGACGTCCTCCTCGGGCTCCCAGACGTCCTCACGGCCGCCCGCGAAGCCGAAGGTCTTGAAGCCCATCGACTCCAGGGCGACGTTCCCCGCGAGAATCATGAGGTCGGCCCACGAGAGGTTCTGGCCGTACTTCTTCTTCACCGGCCACAGCAGGCGGCGGGCCTTGTCGAGGTTCCCGTTGTCCGGCCAGCTGTTGAGCGGGGCGAAGCGCTGCTGGCCGGCCCCGGCGCCGCCGCGGCCGTCGCTGATCCGGTAGGTGCCCGCGCTGTGCCACGCCATGCGGATCATGAACGGGCCGTAGTGACCGAAGTCGGCGGGCCACCAGTCCTGCGAGGTCGTCAGCACCTCGGCGATGTCCCGCTTCACGGCCGGGAGGTCGAGGCTCTTGAACGCCTCGGCGTAGTCGAACTCCTCGCCCAGGGGGTTGGCCACGGCGGGGTTCTTGGCGAGGATCTTCAGGTTGAGCCGCTCCGACCACCACTGGCGGTTTCCACCACCCTGAGTCGGGTGCGGGGCGCGCCCGTGCGCGACCGGGCAGCCACCTCCCCCCTCCGTCTTCGCGTCGGTGACGATTGCGTCAGGGTTCTCAGCCATGGGAATCCTTCCGGACTATGCGGATCACGGTGCTCAGGAATTGCATGAGGTGGAACGACCGGGGCACAGGCCCCGGTGAACGGCCCCGGCCTCGTCGATCGAGAAGCCGCAGCCGTCGGACGCGGTCGGTCGAGGTCCTCGCCGACCGCGCGGTCGGCGTGGCGGTGGTCGCCCCCTTGGCTCTTGCCGGAACCGATCCTACGATGGACAGAGTCCAGGTCAAGAAGCTTGCCGATCCCATATCCCATCGGAATCCGGACATCTGTCAGTGAACTTGAGGTATACCACCGAGCCTGAACGGGTGAACCGACATGAGTGACCTGCTGGAGCGACTGCGAGGGCGTGGCTGGCGGCTGACCTCCCAGCGGCGTGTCGTGGCGGAGGTCCTCGAGGGCGACCACGTCCATCTCACGGCCGACGAGGTACTCGCCCGTGCGGTACAGCGGCTGCCGGAGATCTCCCGGGCGACCGTCTACAACACCCTGGGCGAGCTGGTCCTGCTCGGCGAGGTCATCGAGGTCTCCACGGACGGCCGCGCCAAGCGCTACGACCCCAACGCGCACCGCCCGCACCAGCACCTGGTCTGCTCCGGTTGCGGCACCATCCGGGACGTCCACCCGGCCGGCGATCCGCTGGCCGACCTCCCGGCCGGGGAACGGTTCGGATTCACGGTCTTTGAGGCCGACGTCACCTACCGCGGCCTGTGCCCCTCCTGCGCCTGACACGCCGTCATATCCGAAGCGCCCGAGTGATGCTGTTTTCCGGAGCTCAGGGCCGGGCAGTGCCGGTGAGCGGCGATCCGGGGCGGTTCAGCCGCCAGATCACGTCGGTCCCGCTGTCCCCGGGAGCCACGGGCGGCGACACCTGTTCGCGCCGGACCTCGGTGAAACCCAGGCGCCTGGGAACGGCCCCGCTGGCCGCGTTGGCCAGGTCGTGCACGATGTCCACGTACGCCACGTCCGGTAGCGACGCGAACGCCTCGGAGACCACGGCCGCTGCGGCCCGGGTCGCGATACCCCGCCCGACGGCGGCGGGGTGCAGCCAGTACCCCATGAAGCGGCCCTGGGGCTCGTCGGCACGGTAGAGGGAAATGCTGCCCACAAGCGCGTCGTTCGCGGTGATCGCGTAGTTGTACGCGTCGCCGCTCTGCCACTTCGGATCGCAGTCGGCGAGGAACTCCCGGGTGTGCTGCCGGCCGTGGCGGGCCACCCACGGCATCCACGGCCGCAGGTGGTCGAGCGATTCCTCGATCATCCGGAACAGGGCGTCGAAGTCGCTCTCCGCCCGCCAGCGCCGCAGGGCGAAGTCCTGACAGTCAATGGTCTCGCTCGGCTGCACCATGGCGGCATCGTCGGCCTCCGGAGGGGATCACCGCAATCGGATATCGGTGACGGTCGACTGCCTCGGAGCCCCGAACCCCCTGGGCGATCCAACGACCCCGTCAGAGCTGCGAGTTCGAGATCGGGTCCGGCGGGGCTCCGCTCCGAACCGCGGGCGGCCTCCATGGGGACCAGTCGGGGCGCCGGCACGCTGCAGTCGACACGGTCACCCCCGCCGCCCATCGTTCTGCCCCTCTGGTGATCTCCGACGGTCGGCGGGTGGAGCACAACGGCCGGACCACCCTCGGGCGCCCGCACCTACGGCGCGGTGCCGGTAGCCGCGGCCCCTGCCGTCTGTGACGCAGGGGCCGCGGTCGGCCCTCTCATCGCGTCAGGTAGTCCTCCCTCAGGGCGTTGAGTATCCGAGCAGCCTCCGGAAGGTCCGCCTTGCGGCAGCGCGCAGCGGCCGTCGTCAGCCGGGCGATCGCCTCATGGAACCGGCCCAGGCCGTTCCCCTCGATCAGGGCGGCGATCCGGACCGCTTCGGCGCGGGGCACCTCGCCTTGCTCACCGCCCTGTTCATGGGCGGCGATGGCGGCCTCCGCCTCGGCCAGGGCCTCCGGAAAGCGTTCCGCCTCCGCCAGGACACGGGCGCGGCGGTAGTGCACTTCGCCGCTCTCGTACCAGGCGACGAAGTTCTCGGTGCCCTCCGGCACATCGGCCCCGATCGCGTCGGCCTGCGCCAGGTGGCCGAGCGCCGTGTCCACGCCGTCTGCCTCCCGGGCCAGCATGGTCAGACGCGCGAACTCGCGCATCATGTGCGTGATCAAGGACGGGTTCGGCGCCTCGGCGTGCGACGCGACGGCGCGCTCGTACGCCGTGCCCGCCGCTTCCCAACGGTCGGCCATCGCCAGCGCGGTGGCCGCCTCCGCCGCCACCATCGTGTGGACCGCACGGTCGTCCTCCCACGCGGCGACCGTGTCCGCAAGCCGCAGGAACTCCTCGGCCGCGGCCAGGTACTCCTCCAGCTCCCGCAGCCCGCGCGCCAGAGTCAGCCGGGCCTGGGCGAGCAGTCGTTCGTCGAGGGAGGAGGCCGCCTCGTCGGACAGCACGGATTCCAGTACGGCGACGGCGTCGGCCTGCTGCCCGGTGCGAGCCAGGACGTCGGCGAGCTGAAGCCGTATGTCGGTGGCCTCGTTGTGCGCACCGTCCTGGTCGAACCGTGCGGCCGCCTCTGAGAGGTGGCGCACGGCGCCGCCGGAGTCCCCGAGATGCGAGGCGGCGTGGCCGAGCAGCGCGTAGGCGGGTGCCAGCGCGAACTCCGTGTCGTCGTAACGGACCGCGTCGGAGATCGCCCGGTGCAGCAGATCCACCGCCTCCGCCGGTTCGTCCTTGGACAGAAGGATCTGGGCGAGCAGGGCGCGCGGGCGCGAACCGCGCCAGGGCCGCCCGGAGGCGTCCACGTCCTTCAGAGCCGCGCGCAGCTCCGCCTCGGCGCGCACGGCGTCACCGCGGCGGCCGGCCATGTCCGCCAGGAACTGCCGTGCGTTGGCCACCTGGTGGGGAACGGACAGGCGCTCCGCTTCGGAGTGCAGTGTGCGGGCGAACCGCTCGAATCGCTCCATGGCCGAACCGGAGGCCTCCGGCAGTCGCCGCAGCGCCTCCTGATAGGCGGCGAAGGTACAGGAGTACAGCAGAGCGAGGTACTCCAGCACGCGCTCCGCCTCCCCGTCCACTCCGGACGCGGCCTCGCCCTCCCCGAGGGACCCGCCCGTGAACGGAGCCTCGGTCTTGAGACGCTCCGCCTCGCGCAGGGCCTCGTCGACGGCGGCACGGATCGCGTCCGCGTCCAGCCGCTCGGTGCCGTGGTCCGCTCCCCGGCCCTCCTGCGAGGCCACGTCGTCCGTGTGGTCGTCAAAGGCAGCCGACCATGCGAGCGCGCGCGTGCGTGCGGAGAGCGCGTGCCAGGGCATCCCGAGCCGCTCGAACAGATCGGCGGCCCGCCTCAGTTCGGTGATGCTCTCGGTGTCGCGGTCCTCCTGCGCGAGCCGGTACGCGCGCTGCTCGGCGAGCTCCGCGCGAAGAAGGTCCTCCGGTCCGATCCGGTCGTCGTGCGTGGCGGTGCCGTCGGCCAGGCGTTCGGCGACGCGGGTCCAGAGCCTGGTGCCTGCGGGATTCCCCACGGACGCCATTCGCCGTGCTTCGCGCACAAGGGAGACGAAGTCCTCGGGCACGTCCGGCCCGATGGGTGACGCGGGAACGGTCTCCGGCGCCCCCCGCGTCGCGGAAGAGCGGGTGGTGGACGTCCGCAGCCCGAGCGGCAGGGGCTCGTCGAGCAGCGGGCGCTGCGCGAGGCGCAGCCGGCGGCGGTCCCCGACGGCCGTGGTGCCGTTGCGCGCGTCGAACGCGGTGGTGAGCCGATCCGCCTCGGAGCGGACATGGGCGAGGAGTTCGCCCGCGGTCCAGTTGCGTCCGGGGGGACCGGCGACAGCGGTGTCGGTGTGCCCGTCCTCGACGAGACGGGCGAGCAGCGCCTCGGCGCCGGTGAGGAAGCCCAGGCGGGCCAGCGGGGCGCCGGTCGCGTCGAAGAGGGGGCGGTTCTCGGCGAGGATCTCCAGCCCGCGGCCCTCGTTGCGTGACAGGGCGCAGAACTCCAGGTGCATACCGACCTCGTCCTGCATGCCGGTGTTGCCGCGAACCCGCCGATAGCCGGTGAGATGGTGGGAGCGGGCCTCGTCCGTACGTCCGACACGCAGCAGCGGCAACAGGGCGCGCGCCTGGCTCATCTGCGGCTCCTCGCTGCAGCCCATGCTGCCGTCGAGGACCGGCCGCCACGTCTCGAGAGCTCCGGCGTCGTCGCCCGCCGTCACCTGGTGCCAGGCGACGTGCCGGGTCTCGCAGGCCTCGCAGTCACTGAGCTCCGTACGGGGCCGAGTGGCCCAGAGATCGTACGCGTCGGCGACGCCGGTGCCCGTGTGGTGCGCGACGTGGTAGCGCATCGCCGCCACCGGCTGCATGCCGTGATCGGCCGCCTCGTAGCGGGTGCGCATCTGCTCGATCCAGCCGTGGACGGTGGCACGGGGCACCTCGGGCACCTGCAGCAGGGACGTCGTCACCCACTTGAAGCGCCAGAAGACCTGGTGGGCCTCCCACTGGCTGAACGATTCGGGAGCGGTGTCCCACAGCTTGAGCAGCCGGGCGAACACGACGGGCGACTTGCGGTGTTCGCCGGTGAACTCGTACGCCGACATCAGCTCCAGCAGGGCGGTGACGAGGACGTCGGGCTTCTCGAAGGGCTCGGCCGCCTCGACGAGTTCCTCCGCGGTGATGGTGCGTTGCAGCCCGTGGGGGCGGTCGTTGTTCTCGCGCAGCGCCTCGACCACGGCCTCGGGGGTGTCCAGCATTACAGTTCCTTCCGGGGCTCGGAGCCGGGTGCCGCCGTGCCGGGGTGGTGCATGGCGTGGGTGAGCAGGCCGATGAAGGCCCGGTTGAGCAGGGCGCTCTCGCTCGCCCGGAGCGGGCGGCGGCTGAGCAGCAGGGCCTGACCGTAGAGGGCCTCGGCGGCCGTGACAGCCAGCCCGCGCTCGGTGATGGTGATCGCCTGGCGGACCAGCGGGTTGAGATGGTTCAGGACGAGCTGGGCGCGCGGGGTCTCGTGGCGCAGCGAGCCGAGGATGTCGGCCCACAGGCCGTCGCTGTCGGCTGCGAGGCTCGACCTGGTCCGCTCGTGGCGCGCCTCCCGGTTGTCGAGGAGCAGCGCGGGAGCGGTGACGGGCTGGAAGTCACGCAGGACGACGTCGCAGTCGTGGACGCCGATCGTCTCCCGGGCGACTGCGAGAAAGGCCGCCGCGCGCAGTTCGGCGGTCGGGTCCACGGCGTCCAGATGGGCGGTGACGGTGGCCGGGTCCAGGTCGGTGACCGCGGTGCCGGGGCGGATCTCGGGCAGCCGGTGCACGAGGTCGCGGTCGTAGGTGTAGCCACCGTTCACGACCCCCAGGCCGGCGGCCGAGGCGATGGGGGCGACCTGGCGGAACTCCTCGACACTGCGTGTGACCAGGAGGGTCGGGTGGGTCCGCGCGAACTCCTCCAGCGTGACGTTGCCGTCGGTGGTCTCGAACGGCAGCCACGGCAGCACGATGCGCAACAGCTCGTCGTCGTAACGGGCGAGCGCCTTGACCGCGAGGTGGTGTGTGTCGATGAAGCGGTGCAGCAGGGACGGATCGCTGGCGGCGAGTCCGGTGAGCCAGTCGCGGATCCGGTCGCCCAGGGCGTCCCGGACGGCGGACAAGGTGCCGTCCTCGTACAGCGCCTCCCGCGACGCGGTCGGCCGCAGGCTGGTGGTGTCGACCACACAGCGCACGAAGAACGCCCACTCCGGGAGCAGTTCGGGCGCCTGGTCCGTGAGCAGCATGCCCTTGAGATGCACGCGGTGCCCCGCGCGCTGCGCCGGGCTCACGGCGGTGGGAAGGACGTAGGCGACGCCGCGCAGCCCGGCCGCCGGAAGGTCCAGCTCGATGGTGTCGAGCGGGGTGAAGTCGAAGAGGCTGCGGCAGTACGCGGTCAGCGCCTCGCGGCGGGCCAGTGGGGAGCGGTGGGTCTGCTGCCACGGCGGTGTTTCGTTGACCTGGTGGGTCGCGCCCCGCGGCTCGACGACGGTGACCTCGTGCCGCAGAAGACCGCCGTAGTGCCGGGCCAGGGAGACGACCTGCTCCGGGCTCGTCCACTCGGCGTTGTCGGCGCGCGGGACGAGCCGAACGGTGGTGCCCGGCTCGGGCACGGCCGAGGCGGGCAGGGTGCGGATGGTGTAACGGCCGTCGGAGTGGCCGCGCCACTCGACGGCGGGCGCCGACGGGTCGGCCGCGGACCGGCTGAGCACCGTGATCTCGTCGGCCACGACGAAGCAGGCGAGCAGCCCGATACCGAACTGGCCGATGAACTCCCCGCGTGCGGCGTCGAGCCCGGCGCCGTCCAGGGCGCCTTCGGCGGTCCGCTTGGAGCTGCGCCCGATGGTGGCGAGGAACCGGTGGACGTCGGCCTCGGTCAGACCGATGCCGGTGTCGGTGACGGTGAGGGTGTCACCGGTGCGCACCGTGATGGCGCCGGGCGCGCCGGGTGCGACCGCCTCCCGGGCGGTGATGGCGTCCACGGCGTTCTGCAGCAGCTCACGCAGGTAGACGCGAGGGCTCGAGTAGAGGTGGTGGGAGAGCAGGTCGACCAAGCCGCGCAGGTCGACCTGGAAGGTGTGATCGGTTTCGGCGTGGGGCACTTGGCAAAGTCTTTCGGTGGGCTCGCCGCTCGGGGAGCGGCGGGCGGGGATGCGGACGGAAGAGTGGGGAAGGTGCAGGAGGACGAGGAACGGCCGGACCGGGGCAGCGGGACCGGCGGAGGCCGCGGGAGTCGCGGGCCTTCCCGGTCGGATCCGCCGTCCGGGGCACATCGCAGAGAGAGGGACCGTCGGGCAGGAAGCCGTCGACAGGCGGCCCGACGGTGAATCGGCGACCGACGCCGACACCGAAACGGTGACGCGACCGGACGCCTCGGTGCTCGTGGCCCCCCGGCTCAGCGTCCGGTGGAGGAACGCTGCTTCCGGTACGCCGCGGCGGGATCGGAACCGTTCAGGTAGTACCAGGGGAACTCGGTGACGCGGCCCCCGGTTGCCTGGAAGCAGTCTCGCGCGGCGGTGTTGTCCCCGGCCAGCGAGAAGGCCATGGCGAAGGTGTTGAGGACCTGGATCCACCCTCCCCGGCGGACGAAGTCCGGATGCCGGAACGAGTGGTCGGCGGCCTCCCGCAGGGACGCCGTCACCTCGGGCCGGCGCATGTACACGGCGTCCGGTCCGTCGTCGAGGGACAGCCACTCCTCGATGTGCGCGATCGCGACGAGCTGGCCCAGCGGCGTGCCGCCAGGAGCGCTGAAGGCGGATTCCCGTGCGAAGGCGTGCATCTCCTCATGCGAGCCACCCCATTTGTCGCACACCTGCTGCAACTGCTGCTGGTGCGCTCCCAGATGGTGCCGGTCGCGTCGCACCGTCGCCTCGAAACGGCGTCGCGCGGTGGTCTGGCCGACCTGGAGGCCGCGGCCGGTGATCTGGAGGCCGTACCAGGGCGAGGTCCACTGCGGCTCGCGCTCCGCCACCTCGTAAAGCCACTGCTCGGCCGTGCGCAGCCGCGAGTGGAACACCTCGAACTGCTCGCGTGAGACGTCCTTCGCCCGGGCCCCGGTCCGGGCCTCCCACCCCCAGCTGATGTGGCGGATCCCCGCCACAAGCCGGGGCAGTGTCGCCTCGGGTTCGGCTTCGAGGACTCCGGCGATCCACCGCTCCACGCCCGCTGTGTCGCCGACGGCCCACAGCAGTTCTGTCCGGTCCTCGCTCTCGGGACGCGCTTCGAGCACCTCCCGTACCGTGGTCCAGTCCGCCGCCGCGGCGGCCTCCCGCACGCGCCGCACGTCGGGATCGCCGGAATCCTTCTGTACCTGCGCGACCGGCCGGCCTGCCCATTTCCCCAGCGTGAGCCCCCATTCACGGAGCAACGCCATGTCCCCACCCCTTGTTGTGTTCGAACGGGGAGGCCAATGATCACCCCCCTCGTGGACGTAGTGACTATCACGCGTGACCGACAATCGCACACCCGCTTCCCCGTCCGGCGGCTGCGGCCCCGCAGTCCGCCGCAGGGGTTCGCCACCCGTGCGACCGGAGCAGAGGGCCGTCCGGCCGGCGTGCAGTCGGCGAAGGCCGCCGTGACCGCCCTCCGAGGCGCGGCCGAAGCCGGCGAACCCCAGTCGGCGAAGGCCGTGTTGTGGACACGAACACGCCGGCCACCTCCGCCGGTGTTCCAGCGCATAGAGGGCGCCTTCTGCCGCCACTACCCGGAGTTGTCCCCCCACCGAGCCCGGCCGTCCTTGCCCATGAAGCACTTCATGGGCCGCCCGTCGACGGTCGTCGCGGTGGCGCCCACGGGGGAGCAGTACGGCCCGAACTGGACACCGGGCCGGCTGCCGGTGCCGCCTCGGGGTCGCCGAGGGCGATGAGCCACAGGTCGACCTGTGTCCCGGCCGAGACCTCGGTGTCGGGTTCCGGCTGCTGCCGGCACACCTGCCAGTCGTCCAGGTCCCGCGATGCGATGAGTTCGCCGGACGTGTCGAGCCGCGAGCCCCAGACGCCGACGCGTCGCCGGACGCCGTGCGGGGGGCGCAGGACCGCCAGCGGTCTCGGAACCCGCGTCACCCGCGAAGCGGGATCGCCCCTCAGGAGGACGAGTGCGTCCTCGGTGAGCGCGGCGCCACCCGAGCCCCTCGTGGTAGAGGGCCGGCACCGTCTCTCTACGGCCTGACACCCGTGCGTCTGCCGGACGACCCTAGAGCCCGAAGACCTCCGGGGTCACGGCCAGCGCCCTGAAGTACTCGTGCGGATGGGCCACGAGCCTGCGTGCCTTCAGGTCCATCAGGCCGCCGACACCCGTCACCTCGGCCGCCACCGTGCCGTCGGACGTGCGGACCGTCTGCTCGATGCGGAAGGTCTTGCCCTCACCCCAGACGAAGGCGCACGTCACCTCCACCTCGTCGCCCGCCCGCAGTTCCCGCAGGTAGCGCACCGTGACCTCCAGGGCCACCGGGCCCACACCCTTGTCCAGAAGGTCCGTCTGCCGGATGCCCGCCTTCTGCAACAACGACCAGCGCGCGTGCTCCGCGTACTGGAGGTAGACGGCCTGGTTCAGGTGGCCCTGGGTGTCGGTCTCGTATCCGCGCACCACAACGGGTACCGAAAACGGCTCTGCCACGGCATTCCTCTCGACAACGGCACTCACTGAGCGGCTGCTCGTCCGAGGCAACCTCTCAGCGGCCCCCGGCATTCCACGCGCACGAAGACCATGCGCGTCACTGCGGTCAGGAGGAGCGAGAAAGCGTTTGCCCGCGGGCGGACGGCTGACCAGGATGAGCGTTGGCTGGTCAACCATCTCTGCGAGGGGTCTGCGGTGACGATCGTGACGAGGACCGACGGCTTCGATCCGGCTTCCCTGGAGGAGGCTGTCTCCGCAACGGCGGACAGGACGGGATTTTCCGGCACGGTCCGTGTCACGCGGAACGGAGAGCCGGTGTTCACCCGGGTGTTCGGGATGGCCTCACGCCGGTGGTCCGTACCCAACACGCACGCCACGCGATTCCGCGTGGCGTCGGTGTCCAAGATGTTCACAGCAGTGGCCGTCCTGCAGCTCGTCGAGCGGAAGCAGATACGCCTGGACGACGCACTGGTGGAGTTCGTGAAGGACCATGTGCCCGAGCTCGATCCGCGTGTCACGGTCCACCACGCCCTGACGATGACGGCGGGCATCGGCGACTGGTTCGAGGAGGGCAGCGACGACTGGGAGGCCGAATGGGCGGCCCTGACGTCCTCCCACCCGCTCTACCTCCTGCGGGACAACAAGGACTACCTGCCGCTGTTCGCAGGGAAGCAGCCCCACTTTCCTCCCGGGGAACGCCATCTCTACAACGGCGCCGGCTACATCCTGCTCGGCCTGCTCATCGAATCGGTGACCGGCCGCTCCTTCGAAGAGGAGATCGCGGAAGACGTCTTCGCCCGCGCCGGAATGAGTGCGTCCGGGTTTCCGGCCCTGGACGACCTGGGGCCGGACATCGCGGAGGGGTACCTCGCCACCGCTGACAGCGCAACGCCGTACCGGACCAATCACTATGCGACCACCCCTCGTGCCGCTGCCGACGGAGGGGCCACGTGTACCGCCGCGGATCTGACGGCCTTCGCCCACGCACTGCGCCACGGACGGCTGCTGAACGAGGAGACCACGCGTCTGGCACTGACCCCGCAGGTCGACGAGCGTGAGGAGAAGGTCCGCGGCTACCGGTGGATGTACGGCTTCGGCCTCACCCACATCCTCGACGACGAAGGAACCGTCGTCCGCTGGGGCCACACGGGCGAGGAGGACGGGGTCAGTGCCCGTCTCTACCACTACCCGCAGCAGGACTTGGACGTCGCCGTACTCGGCAACATCAGCTGGTGCGCCGGCGACATGGGGTGGGCCGTCCACGACGCCCTCGTCGGCAAGCGGGACAGCCGCGTGCCGTAGGACGCCGAGCAGCAGGCTCAACGCCCCGGGGGCCTGGCGGCTTCCGGGGTACGGCACCCGAGCCCGGCCAACACCCCTCCTGGACCCGCTTCCTGTCGGGGACGATGTGCTTCCGTGACGGACCCACGCGTCCCTTCATCCCGAGAGGAAGTCCATGAGTACGGACACCGATGTTCTCGTCCTGGGAGGCGCCGGCGTGGACACCATCGTGTACGTCCCCGAGTTGCCGCTCCCCTTCGCCGACAGCTACATGATCCGTCCCGGGATCGAGACGCGGGCGGGACAGACCGGGGACTTCGTCGCACTCGGGTTGAGCGCACTGGGCCTGCGCACCCATCACCTCGATGTGATCGGTGACGATCACGAAGGCGACCTGGTCCGTGCGGTTCACCGGGAGCGAGGCCTCGCGTTCACCGAGGTCGTGCTGCCAGGCGGCACCAAGCGCGCGGTCAATCTCGTCAGCCCTGACGGACGGCGGCTCTCCCTGTACGACGCCAGCCGCTCACAGGAGGGCGACCGGTTTCCGGAAGCGACGGTCAGGGCATTGGCCGCAGGGAGCCGCCACGCCCATGTCTGCATCACCCACCCCTGCGCCCATGCTCTTCCCGTCCTCCGCGAGACGGGCCTGACCGTCTCGACCGACCTGCACGACTGGGACGGCGTCAACTCCTACCACGAGCCGTTCGCGTACCAGGCGGATGTCGTCTTCCTGTCCACCACGGCCTTGGCCGACCCCGAGCGAACCATGCGGCAGATCACCGAGCGCGGCCGGGCCGAAGTCGTCGTCGCGACGGCCGGGGCCGAGGGCGCGTACCTGCTTGCCGACGACGACATCACCCACATTCCGGCCGTCCCGCTCCCCGCGCCGGCGGTGGACACCAACGGCGCGGGTGACGCCTTCGCGTCCGGCTTTCTCTACGGCTGGCTGGCCGGCCGATCACCGCACCGGTGCGGTCTGTACGGCGCGGTGACCGCGGCCCACGCCTGTACCGTGCCGTCGACGAGAACCGCGCCCCTCAGCCGCGACGAACTCCACTCGCGCGTGGCGCAGTTGGAGTCCGAGACGCCGGTGCATCCGGTGCCCGCCGACGCAGGCGGACGTGGGTGACCGAGGGGAGCGGGCCCCGAGTGGTTCCCACACGGACGCCGGCGGTGTTCCTTCAGCCGACCGCGTCGAGCAGCAGCTTCGCGGCCACCATTGCCCCGTCGGTGCGGATCGTGCCGGCCACGGCCCTCGCTCGTGCGCGGGTCTCGGGGGTCAGCGCCGTCCCGAGCGCGGTCGACAGGGACTCGAAGGTCGGAGTCGGACCGTCGTGTGCCGCGCCGATTCCCAACTCGGCCACCCGGCCGGCCCAGTAGGGCTGGTCCACGAATTGGGGGACGACCACCTGGGGCGCGCCGGCCCGGGCGGCCGTCGTCGTGGTGCCTGCGCCGCCGTGGTGCACGACGGCGGCCACCCGGCCGAACAGCGCCTGATGGTTGACCTCGCCGACGACGAAGCAGTCGTCCCGGTCGTCGATCAGGGCCAGGTCGGCCCAGCCTCGCCCGACGAGTGCGCGGCGGCCCTGCGCGCGGATCGCCTCGACGGCCACCCGGGCGACGTCCGTCGAGGCGCGCATGGGCATGCTGCCGAAGCCCACGTACACCGGTGGAGTGCCGGCGTCCAGGAACGCCACCAGCTCGGCCGGGAGCGGGCGGTCGTCCGGGAGGATCCACGCGCCGGTCTGCACGATGTCGAGGTCCGCCCACTCCTGCCACGTGCCCAGGCTCGGGTCGGCCGCCAGCCACGGCTGGTCGGTGAAGACGTGGTCGCGGACGTTGTCCACCGGTGGCAGACCGATCGACGCCCGGTGGCTGTTGAGCGCCTCGCCGTACAGCGCGTTCACGCGCTCGGCGTCCAGTTCCCACAGCACCAGGTTGTCGGTCACCTCCGGTGGGAACGGCCGGCCCGGCCGCGGCGGCGGCGGGTAGTGCGGCGACGGCAGTTCGAACGGATGGAAGCAGGCGTACACGTAGCGGATGCCCAGTTTCTCGGCCACCGACCGTGCGCCCGCCGGCATCAAGCCGGTCGCCACCAGCGCGTCGCATCCCTCGGCCGCCGCGGCAAGCGTGTCGAACCGTGCGGCGACCAACTCGGCCGCGATCCGGAACGCGTCCGCCGCCGTCGGCGGCGTCACGCCGGTCACCAGCGCCCGCACCGCCGGGCCGAACGGCACCAGCGGCACGCCGACAGCGGCCAGCAGTTCCGCGAACTCCTCGTCCGGCGGCGCGCACACCCTCACCTCCGCGCCGAGTTCCCGTAGTTGCACTGCGAGTCCCACCACCGGTTCGACGTCCCCGCGCGACCCATACGTCGACAACACCACACGCACTTCGCGACTCCCATGTTCCGCAGATTCTGACCTCGGCCGGCGATTCTGCGGTACGGCACGGGTCTTGCCGCAAGCCCCCCAGCGCGCTATACGTTAAACATGGCAAGGAGTGGCTGTTTCCCTTGCCATGTCGTCCGCCGCGCACAACGTCCTCCTCGCGAAGCGGCGGTGCGCCGCGTACGGCGGTACGTCGGCCCAGGAGGATCTCTCGCCGCGCTGACGAAGAACCGTGCCGCAGCAGTCCTTGACGAGTCGTTGTGACAGCCGTCTCCCGGTGGGCGCAGTCGGCGAGCGTCGCCATCTCCGCCATCGCGCCGTTCTCCTCGGCGCTCCATGACGACATCCGGGCAAGTGGCTCGCCCCGAGAGCGACCGCTTCCGCGGACGTCGCCGCCTCGCCGAGGCGTTCCGCGTGGTCGGATGCGCACATCTCGTACGGCGGTGCGTCCTACAGGATGAAGGGAAAGCCGTCGTGGTCAGGTGGTGCGTCGCCGCTTCGAAGGGCTTGTCCGTCCACAGTGGGAGATCGAGGCAAAGAGGAGTACCCACTCCTCGCCACTCTCAACTTATAGCGCACCGGGGGGCTTGCGGCAAGGCCCCGGTCATGCCGCAGAATCGCTGACCGAGGCCAGAACCTGGGGAAATGGGAGATTCGCGAAGTGCGTGTGTTGTTGTCAGTTCATGGGTGGTGCGGTGACGTCGGGCCGGTGGTGGAACCCGCGCTGCCATTGCGGGAATTCGACGCCGAGGCGCGAGTGTGCGCGCCGAACTTCGCGAGTGCGACCTCACATCGGAGCGGATGACATGAACCCACTGACCACCAGCGCTTTCGACCTTCCCGATCACCTCTCGCCCAAGGCCGATCCGACGCTGATCGCCGGCGACGAGGAGCACTTCGCGGCCATCGCGGAGAACCTCGAGCAGGCGATCGCAGAACTTTCCGACAGCCTCGATGCCGAGCGCAGGGCGCCCGGCGGCATCGGCCGGCAGGCGATGGAGCGGGACGCGGAGATCCACTGGCTGACCGGTCGCCTGCGCGCCCTGCGTCGCTTCGGTCTGGACCTGTGCCTCGGACACATCGTCAGCGCAGACGACCCCGAGCCCGTGTACATCGGACGGCTCGGCCTCACCGACAGCGCGGGGCGCCGGCTGCTGCTCGACTGGCGCTCGCCCGCCGCTGAGCCGTTCTTCGCGGCGACCCACGCCAACCCGATGGGTCTGGCAAGCCGCCGCAGATATCGCTGGACCCGCGGCCGGATCAGCGACTACTGGGACGAAGTGTTCACCGCCGAGGGGCTTGAAGGGCACGCCGCGCTCGACGACCAGTCCGCCTTCATCGCCAGCCTCGGCAGCAACCGGTCGGCCCGGATGCGAGACGTGCTCTCCACCATCCAGGCCGACCAGGACGCCATCATCCGGGCGGGGTCCCGTGGCGCTCTCGTCGTCGACGGCGGTCCGGGTACCGGGAAGACCGTCGTCGCTCTGCACCGCTCCGCCCACCTCCTCTACTCCGACCCCCGCCTCGGTCACCGTCGGGGCGGCGTGCTGTTCGTCGGTCCGCACCGGCCCTACCTGGCCTACGTCGCCGACGTCCTCCCCAGCCTCGGAGAGGAGGGCGTGCAGACCTGCACCCTGCGGGACCTCGTCGCCGAGGGAGCCGGAGCAGCGATCGAGACCGACCCGGACACGGCCCTCCTGAAGTCGTCCGCGAACATGGTGAAGGCGATCGAGACGGCCGTCAGGTTCTACGAAGAGCCCCCCACCGAGGGGATGACCGTCACGACCTCCTGGTCCGACATCCGGCTGGGCGCCGACGACTGGGCCGAGGCGTTCGAAGCAGCAGAACCAGGTACTCCGCACAACGAGGCGCGCGAGCAGATCCGGGAGGAACTGGTCACCATCCTCACGGACAAGCACAGCGGCGACGTCCCGCCCGAGGTGTTCCGGAAGTCGCTGCTGCACGACAAGGAGCTGGTCGAGACCCTCAACCGCGCCTGGCCGCTGCTCGAGGCGGCCGACCTCGTCGGAGACCTGTGGTCGGTACCCGCCTACCTGCGGATGTGCGCGCCCTGGCTCAGCCCCGACGACGTGCGGAAGCTGCAGCGCGAGGTCGCGCAGGCATGGACGGTGTCCGACCTGCCGCTCCTGGACGCGGCACGGCAGCGGCTCGGCGATCCGGAGGCGGCGCGTCGTAAGCGTCGGCACGAGGCCGCTGTCGCCGCCGAACGCGCGCGCATGGCCGATGTCATCGACAACGTGCTCGCGGCCGATGACGACGGTGAGGGTGCGGTGACGATGCTGCGCGGACGGGACCTGCAGGGCAGCCTGATCGACGAAACCACGTCGGCCGGCGCTGAACCGGACCTGCTCGCCGGCCCGTTCGCGCACGTCGTCGTGGACGAGGCTCAGGAACTGACCGACGCGGAGTGGCAGATGCTGCTGCTCCGGTGCCCGTCTCGGAGCTTCACCATCGTCGGGGACCGTGCCCAGGCCAGGCACGGGTTCACGGAGTCGTGGCAGGAACGGCTCGAGCGGATCGGCCTCGACCGGATCAACGTGGCCTCCCTGAGCATCAACTACCGGACGCCGGAAGAAATCATGGTGGAAGCCGAGCCGGTCATCCGGGCCGTGCTCCCGGACGCCAATGTGCCGACCTCCATCCGCAGCAGCGGCGTCCCCGTCGTCCACGGATCTGTCGCGGATCTGGACTCGATCCTCGACACCTGGCTCGCCGCGCATGCCGACGGGATCGCCTGCGTCATCGGCGATCCCACCTTCCGGGCGACGCCCCGCGTCCGGTCGCTGACCCCGGAGCTGTCGAAGGGCCTCGAGTTCGACCTGGTCGTCCTCATCGACCCACAGACGTTCGGCAAGGGGATCGAAGGAGCTGTCGACCGCTATGTCGCGATGACCCGAGCGACCCGGCAACTCGTCATCCTCACGAGCTCCTGACGTCGGCCAGGACGACGTGATCGCCGCCCGGCGATCGCGTCCGCCGCCGCCAAGAGCGGCGGCCGGTGGAGCGCACTGTTCGCATGTGTGCAGCGAACTTCGTTCTCCAGATGCGGCATTCACGTCCCGAAAGGCTGAGCGTCGACCCGGCCGGTTCCGGCGGCTCCCACCGCCGTCGGGACGGTATCCGGTTCCTCTTCGATCGTCACAAGCCGCCCGCGCCCGTAGCGCCCGGCCCGCCGTGGTGGGGGCATGGCGGTTCAGGCCTCGGTCTGCCCGTCACCGCCCTGGTCCCGGCTCTCCGTGGCTTTCTGCGCGGACGGGCGCAAGAGGTGTTCTCCGGCGAGTTGGACCGCTTCGCGCCTGGTGTACCCGGGGTGGTCCGCGACGATGAAGTGGCGGCCGATGGCGAGTGCGAACGTCAGGATGCTGCGCGCCTCGATCTCGTCGGGGTCGGTGAGGAAGGCGCCGAACATCCTCCGCAGGAACTCCATGCGTTCGTTGTCGATGCGCCGCAGGCGCTTCGCGACGGACGGGTCGTGGCGGGCCCAGACCCGCACCGCGAGATCGATCCGGTGGAGGTCTTCGGAGAAGGTCAGTTGACCGGCGCGCCGGATCCTCTCGGCGGCGTCGCCGCCCTCGGCGTCGACCTGGGCGATGACCTCTCCGGTGCAGCGGCGTTCCCACTCGTCGAGCATCTCCGTGAGCAACGCGGGACGGCCGTCGAAGTACCCGTAGAAGCCGCCCTTCGTCACGCCCAGTTCGGCGGCGAGCGTCTCGACACGAACCGCGTCGGGTCCTCCACGGGCGAGTGCTGCGAGGCCCGCCTCGATCCAGCGGCCTCGTGGTGTGCGAGCCACGGCAGTGGGCCACCTCCATTGATCGCGTCGGAGTTGTACGTTACCGTACACATGGAATTGTACGGTGCCGTATAAACGAGAGGCCCAACTGTGCCGCGACTCGCAGAGACCGCCTACACCGAGCAGCCGTGGCGCATCCACGAACTCACGAAAGACTTCTCCGTCGAGGACGTGTGGTCGTTCCGCACTCCAGGAGCCGGGCCCGACGACTTCCCGACGATGCTGGCGGCGATGCGAGCAGCCGGCGGCCCCGCGAAGCAGCCCTGGCCGGTGAGGCTCTTGTTCACCGTTCGGTGGAAGCTCGGCGCAGTCCTCGGCTGGGACAGGCCGTCGGCGGGCGTCGGCGGGCGGGTCGCCTCGCTGCGCGACCGCCTGCCCGGCGACCTCCGCGACGCTCCGCGTGGACCGGACGACGAGGCCATGCCCCTCACGGCGGTCTACGAGCTCGGCAGGGAATCCGCTCGGGAGCTGGCGAACAAGACCGTGCACACCGTGATGCATCTCGGCTGGGTCCAAGGAGCGAACGGCGCATACGAACTGCGGATGGCCGTCCTCGTCAAACCCAACGGACGGTTCGGGCGGCTCTACATGGCCGCCATCGCGCCTTTCCGGCACCTCGTCGTGTACCCGTCCCTGACCCGGCAATGGGAACGAGCCTGGCGCGACCGCAACGATGTTAAGGCGACGTACGACGACGGGAGGTCACGTTGAACTCCAAGAAGAGACTGCTCCGTTGGGCGAGCGGGATCATGCTCGTGTTGGGGGCGGGGCACCTGTCCCTGCTGGCGCTCGTCGCCCGGGAGGACGTCACCGGCTGGGTCGATCGGGGGATATGGGCAGCCGTCCCGCTCGACCTCTCGGGCGGGGGTGCCGATCAGACGGTGCAGTCCCTGCAGAACGAGGTCGCCTTCTGGGCCGGTCCCGGGAGCTTCGCCGTGCCTCTGATTCTCCTGGGCTGCCTGATATGGCACCTCGCCGGACGCGGTGTGACGGTGCCGGCAGGAATCGGCTGGGGCCTCGCGACGTGGTGTGCGGTGGGCGGCGTCCTCCTCGTACCGTCCCCGTACTTCGCAGGGACCGTCGCCGGTGCACTCATCGTCCTGGCGGCACGGAAGGAAGACCGGTCGGGAACGGCACGGGACCGGGAAGCAGTCCAGGCCTGATCCGTGCACTCCGCGTCCCCGATCTCCGGGCTTTGCATGATCATGCGAGATGGTGCATAATCTTCCTATGTCCAAGGTCCTCACCTCCCTGCCCGCCGGCGAGCGCGTCGGCATCGCCTTCTCGGGCGGCCTCGACACCTCGGTCGCGGTCGCGTGGATGCGCGACAAGGGCGCCGTCCCGTGCACCTACACCGCCGACATCGGCCAGTACGACGAGCCCGACATCGCCTCGGTGCCCGGCCGTGCGAAGACCTACGGCGCCGAGATCGCGCGCCTTGTCGACTGCCGCGCCGCGCTGGTCGAGGAGGGCCTGGCCGCACTCACCTGCGGGGCGTTCCACATCCGCTCGGGCGGGCGCGCCTACTTCAACACCACGCCGCTCGGCCGCGCCGTCACGGGCACCCTCCTGGTCCGGGCGATGCTCGAGGACAACGTACAGATCTGGGGCGACGGCTCGACCTTCAAGGGCAACGACATCGAGCGGTTCTACCGCTACGGACTGCTCGCCAATCCGAACCTGCGGATCTACAAGCCCTGGCTGGACGCGGACTTCGTGACCGAGCTCGGCGGCCGCAAGGAAATGTCGGAGTGGCTTCTCGCCCACGACCTTCCCTACCGCGACAGCACGGAGAAGGCGTACTCCACCGACGCCAACATCTGGGGCGCCACCCACGAGGCCAAGACCCTGGAGCACCTGGACACCGGCGTGGAGACCGTGGAGCCCATCATGGGCGTGCGGTTCTGGGACCCCTCGGTCGAGATCGCCACCGAGGACGTGACCATCGGCTTCGAGCAGGGCCGCCCGGTGACGATCAACGGCAAGACGTTCGCCTCCCCCGTCGACCTGGTGACGGAGGCGAACGCCATCGGCGGCCGGCACGGCATGGGCATGTCGGACCAGATCGAGAACCGGATCATCGAGGCCAAGAGCCGCGGCATCTACGAGGCGCCCGGCATGGCCCTGCTGCACGCGGCGTACGAGCGCCTGGTCAACGCCATCCACAACGAGGACACCCTCGCCCAGTACCACAACGAGGGACGGCGCCTCGGCCGGCTGATGTACGAGGGCCGCTGGCTGGACCCGCAGGCGCTGATGGTCCGCGAGTCGCTGCAGCGCTGGGTCGGCGCGGCGGTCACCGGCGAGGTGACGCTGCGGCTGCGGCGCGGTGAGGACTACTCGATCCTCGACACCACGGGCCCCGCGTTCAGTTACCACCCGGACAAGCTGTCCATGGAGCGCACCGAGGACTCGGCGTTCGGTCCGGTGGACCGGATCGGCCAGCTCACCATGCGCAACCTCGACATCGCCGACTCGCGCGCCAAGCTGGAGCAGTACGCCGGGATCGGCCTGATCGGCACCGCCCATCCCGCGATCGGCGCAGCCCAGGCGGCCGCGACCGGGCTGATCGGCACCCTGACGGAGGGCGGCGCGGAGGCCATCGCCTCCCGCGGCGAGGTCTCCGCCGAAGACGAGTTGCTGGACCGCGCCGCGATGGAGTCCGGCACGGACTGACCGAGGCGCACCCGAAGGGCCGGTTCGGCGCCGTTGGTGCCGAACCGGCCCTTTGGGTATCCGGGCCCGAGGCGGCGGCCCTGACCCGAGCACCGGCTCCTGGGGCTCGGTCACCGGAGCCGGACGATCACGGCCCTGGCTCGTTCAGCCGAGCACGAGCGGGATCTTCGCGGTCGGCTCGCCCAGCGCGGCTTTCTCCGCGTCCGTCGGAGCGCGGCGTCCGGTCCCGACCAGCAGCGCGTCCTTGTCGGAGAACGACGCAGGAATCCTCGTGCCAGGCGTCGGCGATCACGTTGCCGAGGATGCCGACGCGTTGTCCCGTACATCGGGCCTGTCCATGGGGCAGTTCGGGGCTCGGCGTTCAGTGCGGTGCCAGGGGTGCCACGCCACCGGCTACTGGTCGGAAACCTCAGATCTCACGCAAATCTTTCGGTACGTCGTTGCTGACCTGCCCGGACGCTGCCAGGGTTTCGACCATTCCCCTCAACGCAGGTCACCGGAGGCTCCCTTGGCTGTCCGTCGTGCCGTTGTCGCCGCCGCGTCCGCGGCGGCGCTCGTCTTCCCCGTTCTGATCCCCGGCAGTGCCACCGGGGCTCCAGTCGCCGTGCCGGCCACCGGCTCCGAGCCGCGGCCTCCCGCAAAGCAGGCCGTCGCCACCGGCAGCGGCGGTGCTGTCTCCAGCGTGAATCCGTACGCCTCTCAGGCCGGATTGAACGTCTTGCGGCACGGTGGCAACGCGGTCGATGCCGCGGTGGCCACCGCGGCGGCGCTCGGCGTGGTCGAGCCGTACTCGGCGGGCATCGGAGGCGGCGGCTACTTCGTCTCCTACGACGCCGCGACGCGGAAGGTGCGCACCATCGACGGCCGGGAGACCGCCCCGGCCCGGATGCGCTCCGACTCCTTCGTCGACCCCGCGACCAAAAAGCCCATTCCGTTCCCCGAGGCGGTCAACTCGGGGCTCTCCGTGGGCGTTCCGGGCACGCCCGCCACGTGGGAGAAGGCGCTGAAGGACTGGGGTACGGTCTCACTGGCGTCCGCGCTGCGGCCGGCGACCCGCATCGCCGACGAAGGCTTCGTCGTCAACGAGGAGTTCCGCGCCCAGACGGCGATGAACGAGGACCGCTTCCGGGATTTCACGTCCACCGCCGAGCTGTTCCTGCCGAACGGTGAACTCCCCGTGGTCGGCTCCCGATTCCGGAACCCCGACCTCGCCCGGACCTACCGCGAGCTCGCCCGCGAGGGCGTCGGCGCGCTGTACCACGGGGGCATCGGCCGCGACGTGGTGGCCACCGTCAAGAAGCCGCCGGTGGCCCCCGGCGCCGAGCGCACGGTCCGCCCCGGGCTGATGGAACGGGGCGACCTCGCCGACTACGAGACCGTACGCCGTGACCCGACCCGCACCACGTACCGGGGGCTGGACGTCTACTCCATGGCGCCGTCCTCCTCCGGCGGGACCACCGTCGGCGAGGCGCTGAACATCCTCGAGAACTTCGACCTGTCGTCGGCCGACAGGGCCCAGGCGCTCCACCACTACGTGGAGGCCGGCCGGATCGCCTTCGCCGACCGCAACCGCTGGGTGGGCGACCCGGCCTTCTCGGACGTGCCCACCCAGGAGCTGCTGTCCAAGGAGTTCGCCAAGGACCGCGCCTGCCTCATCCGCCCCGACGCCGTGCTGACCAGCCCGCTGGCGCCGGCCGACCCGCGCAGTCCGGGCTCGGGCTGCACGCGGGGCACCGGCAGCGAGGAGCCTTACGAGGGGCCCTCCACCACCCACCTGGTGACAGCGGACCGCTGGGGCAACGTCGTCTCGTACACCCTGACGATCGAGCAGACCGGTGGGTCGGCCATCACCGTGCCCGGCCGGGGATTCCTGCTGAACAACGAGCTGACGGACTTCAACTTCACCCCCCTGGCCGAGGGGGTGCCGGACCCGAACCTGCCGGGCCCCGGCAAGCGCCCGCGCAGCAGCATGTCGCCGACGATCGTCCTGCACGACGGCAAGCCGATGCTCGCCGTCGGCTCACCCGGCGGGGCCACGATCATCACCACGGTGCTGCAGACCCTCGTCAACCGGCTCGACCTGGGCATGGCGCTGCCGCAGGCGGTCGCCGCGCCGCGCATCTCCCAGCGGAACCGGGCCGCGACCGACGCCGAACCGGCCTTCCTCGACTCGCCCGAGCGCACGGCGCTGGAACGCCTGGGGCACCGATTCGTCATGGCCCCGAGCACCTTCACGCCCTCTCCGGAGATCGGGGCGGTGGCGGCCTTGGAGTTCCTGCCCGACGGCAGGCTCCAGGCGGTGGCCGAGCCGGCGCGCCGCGGTGGCGGCTCGGCGATGGTGCTGCACCAGAACGACTGAGGCGGTGGCGGCGCCCGGCCCCGCCGAGCGCCGCCCATCGCGTCGCACCCGCGGGCCCCTGGCGGGAAGACCACGCAGGACCGGCGGCAACGGCGCGAGCGACGTTCGGTGAGCATCAGGGTCCATGAAGGCTGGAGCGCGAGTGGATCTAGGCTGTCCCCGACCACGTGGGCGACATGCCCGCGTCAATCAAAGGGGAGTATGAGATATGCAAGCACGCCGGATCCTGGGCGCGTCCGTAGTGTCCGCCGCCCTGGTCGGGACCACGCTCATCGTCGGCAGCCCCGCCGTCGCACGGACGAACGCGACCGCGGCGAGTTGCACGGCACTGGCCCTCGAGACCGTGGTGATACGTGACCGGACGAGCGTCAACGGCACGGCCCTCGCCCAGCTCAACAAGGGGGAGACCGCGCCGTCGCCCTGCCAGATGTACTACGGCGGCTCGTACACCAAGTGCGGTATCACCAGCTCGCGTTGGGTCAAGGTCACGAAGCACGGCGTCACCGGTTACGTGGTCGGCACCTGCGTGAAGCAGCCCGCCTGATCCGGGCGGCCGACCGGCTGGGCGGGCCCCGGGCACAGCGTCCGGGGCCTCGCCCTGCGGGGGACCGTCGTCACCTCTCGTCGCGTGCTGCTCCTGTGCGTCGATTTCTTTGATCGGAACGTGCGCTTGCCTGCTCGTCGCGTGCCGGGGAGGCGGGTGAGGGGAAATCCGGGAGGGCCTGCGCGGCCAGTTCGTGCAGGACGCGCTCGACCGGGCGGTCACCTGGTGTGGTGCGGTGAAAGGTGACGGGTCAGCCGAGGGCGGCGACGGCCGCGGTGGCGAAGGTGTGGTCCTGCTCGGGAGCGCCGCCGCCGACTCCGACGGCGCCGATGAGCGTGCCGTCGCGGTGGACGGGGATGCCACCGGCGATGAACAGCAGCGGGCGGTCCAGTGCGGTGGTCAGGCTGTGGAACGGGCCGTCGGGCTTGACCAGTTCGACGAGGTCGGCGGTGGGGGCGTTGAGCTGGAGGGCGGTGTAGGCCTTGCGCGTACTGGTCTCACCGGAGATCAGCACCGCCCGGTCGTCGCGGCGGAAGGTCAGCAGATGCCCGCCCGCGTCCAGCACGGTGACGCTGACGGCGACCTGGGCGGTCTCGGCGGCCCGGCGGGCCGCGGTGAGCAGGACCTCGGCGTCCTGGGTGGTCAGCGGGGTCACGGCGGTGGCAGTGGTGCTCATGGTCGTTCCTTTGTGCGGTGATGGAAGTGGGGGTCAGCGCGCGGCGGTCGCGGGGGAGGGCACCGCGGTGGGGACAGCGGTCGGCGCCTGTGCGGTGCGGGTGCGCTTGTCGAGGTATGCGGCCAGGAAGGCGAGCAGCAGGGCCGTGCCGGAGAGCAGGGCGCCGACCCAGTTCGGCGAGGTGTAGCCGAGGCCGCCGGCGATCACGATGCCGCCGAGCCAGGCGGCGAGCGCGTTGCCCAGATTGAAGGCGCCGATGTTGGCGGCCGAGGCAAGTGTCGGAGCGGCCGAGGCCTGGTCGAGCACCCACTTCTGCAGCGGCGGGACGGTCGCGAACCCCAGGGCGCCGATCAGCGTCAGGGTGATCGCCGCGAGGGCCTTGTTGTGCGCGGTCGCGGTGAACACCAGCAGAGCGAGCGAGAGGGCACCCAGCGACACGAACAGCATGGGCATCAGGGCGCGGTCGGCGAACTTTCCGCCCAGCAGGTTGCCCAGGAACATGCCGATGCCGAACAGGACGAGGAGCCAGGTGACGGCGGCCTCGCTGTAGCCGGCGACCTCGGTCATCATCGGCGTGATGTACGTGATGGCCGCGAACACACCGCCGTACCCGAGGACGGTCATCGCCATGGCGAGCCAGACCTGGACGTTCTTGAAGGCGGCGAACTCGGTGCGGACGTTCTCGGTCTCGGGCCTGCCCTGCTCGGGTACGAGCTTGGCGACGCCGAGGAGGCCGATGATGCCGAGGGCGGCAACGAGGGTGAAGGTGATGCGCCAGCCGAGGGCCTGGCCGATGTAGGTGCCGCCCGGGACGCCGACGATGGTGGCGACGGTCAGGCCCATGAACATCAGGGAGATGGCGGAGGCCTTCCTCTCCGGGGCGACGAGGTCGGCGGCGACCACCGATCCGATGCCGAAGAATGCGCCGTGGGCGAGGGAGGCGACGACTCGGCCGATCAGCATGACGCCGAAGCTGGGCGCGAAGGCGGAGAGCGCGTTGCCGAGGATGAACAGGCCCATGAGGAACATGAGCATCTTCTTGCGGGACACCTTGGTCCCGAGCACGGTCAGCAGCGGGGCACCGAAGACGACACCGAGGGCGTAGCCGGTCACCAGCCAGCCGGCGGTGGGGATGGAGACACCGAAGTCGCCGGCGACCTGGGGCAGCACGCCCATGATCACGAATTCGGTGGTGCCGATCCCGAAGGCCCCGATGGCCAGGGCCAGCAGCGCGAGAGGCATGAAGACGAACCTTCCAGAGATGGTTGCACAGAGGTCTTACAGGCCACGACAATACTTGCAGACGCGTGATGAATGCAAACGCGGTATATCTTTGTAAGGTGGCTATTGTCGTGCGCAAGTCAGTTGTCCCGACGAAGCCGCCGGCACGACGGTGAGGGCGGCCGTCTTCAGATGAAGCACGATGAAGCCGGTCGGGCACGGAGACCATCCCGGACTCGTCGGGGCCAACCGGCCGCAGGGAACGCACAGTCAATTCAGGATTGCCGAGTCCGCGGTGGTGTCCCGACGGCCCACTTGTGCGAGGCTTTCACCAGCCTGCGCGGGAGGGAGACTTGGCGTGAGCAGTCCGGGCAACGAGCCAGTTTGCGAGAGCACGCGATTCGACCGCACCGGTCAGGCCGAGGCTTTCGACGCCATCGGCAACCGCTACGACGAGGTCTTCCCGCACAAGGAGGGCCAGGTCGAGGCCTCCGAGTGGCTGGCCCGATCCCTTCCGGTCGGATCCCGTGTGCTGGATGTGGGGTGCGGCACCGGGATTCCGACCTCGCGACGACTCGCTCAGGCGGGCCACGAGGTCGTCGGCATCGATCTCTCCGGCGTGATGGTCGATCTTGCTCGCCGGCACGTACCCGCCGCGGTGTTCCACCAGGCGGACATCGCGGATCTGCGCCCCTCGGGGCCCCTCGATCTCGGCCGCTTCGACGCGGTCACCGCCTTCTTCTCCCTGCTCATGCTGCCACGCGCCGAGATACCCCTGGCTCTGCGGACGATCCGTCATCTTCTGGCGCCCGGGGGCCTGTTCCTGCTGTCGATGGTGGAGGCCGACCTCGACGACTGCTCGATCCCCTTCATCGGGAACACGATCCGGGTCTCCGGTTACCTGCGGGTCGACCTGCACGAGGTGGTCGAAGGGGCGGGCTTCGAAATCACCGAGGAGATCTGCTACGCCTACGCACCGGCGAGTTCGGACGCACCACCCGAGGAGCAGATCTTCCTGCGCTGCCGCGCACGAAGCGCGTAGTGCCCTCGAGTCCTGAACGGCGGGCACGGTAGGGCGCCTCCTGGGAGGGGGCCGGCCGCCCTTGCGGCACCAGACCCACTCGCCGTCGAGCTGCCCAGCCTTGTGACGCGCCCCTCGCCTTCACCGTGCCGTTCGTGAAAGAGAAGGGCCACGGCCTGTGTCGCTCGCCGTCTCGGTGGTCGCCCTCAGCGGACGCGTTCCGTCCTTGAAGCGTTCCGCGTGCACCGCGGAAACGGACGTGGGATGCGTAACACTCGCGGGACGGCCTTTTCTGCGTCGCCGGACGCGATCGGCGTCTCATCTGCGGTGACCCTCGGTAGCCCCGATGAGTCTCGCCTGTCAAGGAGCGTGACGCTCACAAATGTCTAACGAATCACAGACTTTTGGGCCGCTGTGATGTCAGAGTGACTCAAGAGGCTGGAGTTACCGACCAGTTGGACCAATCGTTGGCCGAACCCGGGAGGGACGTGACGCGGTGATGCGCTGCACCGAGCGCCGGAGAGACCGCCGGAAGGCAGACCCCTTACCGGAGTTGTCCCGAGTCACCCGCGTACCTGAAGTGCCCGAGCTACCGGAGCCACCGGACGATACCTCCGTCCCGGCTCCGGACCGTGCCCCCCGGCACGGCCCGCCGTCCTGCCGGTGTTCCGCCTCCGAGTAATCCGTCGACCTCCCCACGGCCTCGACGAGTACCTGCGATCCGACATGACGACTCCCCACCGCGCGCCCAGGGCGCGCTGGAGGAACACCCCCCATGCACTTGCTCACGAACAATGCCCGCGCTTTCAGGCATCGGGCCGCCGCACGCGCCGAGGAGTTCGGCCGCCTCGCGGACGGCCAGTCCCCCCAAGCGCTCTTCATCACCTGCTCCGACTCCCGGGTGATCCCCTCACTGATCACCGGAGCCCGCCCAGGCGAACTGTTCGAACTCCGCACGGCGGGCGGCATCATCCCCGAGCACGACCCCCTTCGGCACTCGAGCGAGGCGGCCACCGTCGAGTACGCCGTCGAAGTGCTCGGCGTCACGGACATCGTCGTCTGTGGCCACTCCCACTGCGGTGCCGTCGGGGCCATGGCGCGCCGCGAAGACCTCTCCGCCGTTCCGGCGGTCCGCGGCTGGCTGGAGAGCGCGTCACCGGCGCCCCTCTTCACCGACCCCTCGGCCCCCGCCGACCCCGCCGTCGCCGAAGCCGTCCAGCACCATGTGGTGCGGCAGCTCCGGCGGTTGCGCGACTACCCCTGTGTCGTTCGCCGGGCCGCAGAAGAGCGACTGAGGCTGCACGGCTGGTACTACGAGATAGACACCGGCTCCGTGCTCGTCCGCCGGCCCCACGACGACGCGTTCCTTCCGCTGTGAGCACCGCCGACACCCGCAAACGCGGGCACCGTGAACGCGGGAGCATCCATCGCGAGAACAGCGAACGGGGGAACAGCGAACTGGGGAACAGCGATCGCGGGAACCGCGGACGTCACCGGCGGGCGCCGCAGCGCGCGGAGCGAGCCTCCGCCTCGACGCTGCGGGCCGACCTCACTGCCTCCGTCGTCGTCTTCCTGGTCGCCCTGCCGCTGTGCGTGGGCGTTGCCGTGGCCTCCGGTGTGCCGGCGGAACTCGGCCTGGTCACCGGCATCGTCGGTGGTCTGGTGACCGGACTGCTCCCTGGGAGCAGCCTCCAGGTCAGCGGACCTGCCGCGGGTCTGACCGTGCTGGTCCTCGAAGCCGTCACGGAATTCGGGCTCGGGGCCCTGGGCGTGTTCGTCCTCATCGCGGGCGTGCTCCAGTTGGTCATGGGCGCGCTGAAGTTCGGCCGCTGGTTCCGTGCCATCTCCATCGCCGTCGTGGAGGGAATGCTGGCGGGGATCGGTCTCGTACTGATCGCCGGCCAGCTCTACGCCATGGCCGACGCGAAGGCTCCCGGCTCAGGCCCGGCCAATCTCGCCGGCCTACCCGAACTGGTCGTCCGCACGGCCCGCTCGCCCGAGGCGCTGGCCGCGTTCGCTCTCGCGGCGGTGACCGTCGCACTGATGGCCCTGTGGAAGCACCTGCCGCCCAAGGTCCGCGTTGTCCCCGCACCGCTGGCTGCCGTGGCGCTGACCACCACTGCCGTGGCGCTGTTCCGGCTGCCCGTGAAGCGGGTGGACGTTCAGGGGCTGCTGGGCGCGATCCGGCCACCGTCCCTCGACGACCTCGGCGGCATCATGGATGCCGGAGTGGTCGGCGCGATCGGCACGGTCGTCGCCATCACGCTCATCGCGTCGGCGGAGAGCCTGTTCAGCGCCGCCGCCGTCGACCGCCTCCACAGCGGACCCGGCACCCACTACGACAAGGAGCTGATGGCGCAGGGTGCGGGCAACGCCGTGTGCGGCGCCCTCGGAGCGCTGCCGATGACCGCGGTCATCGTGCGCAGCTCGGCCAATGTGCAGGCAGGCGCCCGGACCAAGGCGTCACGGGTGCTGCACGGCGTCTGGCTGCTGCTCTTCGCGGCGCTCCTGCCGGCGGCGCTCGGCCTCATACCCGTCGCCTCGCTCGCGGGCATCCTCGTCTTCTCCGGCTGGAAGCTCATCCCGCTGAAGGAGCTGGGGCCGCTGTGGCGCGAGCACCGCGGAGAGGCCCTGATCCTGGTGGCGACCGCAGTCGCCATCATCGCGACCAGCATGTTCGAGGGCGTGCTCGCCGGGTTGCTGCTCGCCGTCGCCAAGACGGCATGGGAGACGTCGCACGTCCACGTCGACGTGGAGGACGGCGTTGACCGGAACAGCCCTCTCCGGGTGGTCGTCTCCGGAAACGCGACCTTCCTCAGGCTGCCCCGGATCCTCGACACCCTCGAGAAGCTGCCGAAGGACCGGCACATCGAGCTCGACCTGCTCGGCCTGCGGCACTTGGACCACGCATGCAGTACGGCGCTCTCCAACTGGGCCGACCGGCACAACAAGGAGGAAGGAGCCACCCGCGTGCTGATGCCTGCGGCCTGACTGTTTCCCGGGCCCGGTCCGTACGGCTGCCGATACCGGGCGGTCGTACGGGCCGGGCATACGAGCCCGGGGTCGCAGGGTGCGAGCCGGTGCGGACCGCACCCGGGAGCGCCGCCCGGTGCCTTGAGCGCAACGCCGGCAGTTCAGTAGGTGGTTTGGCGCTTTACGGCGGCCGAGCGTGACCTCGAGCGGGCACCGGATCCCGACGACCGGCGCCGCAACATCATCACCATCTCCTCCCGAGGCCGTCGTCACCTACGCCGCCTCGACAAGGTCCTGGACGACCTCCACGACGAACTGCTCGCGCCGCTGAGTCCGGCCGAACGCGACCAGTTCGTGCAGTTGCTCACCCGCTTGCTGGACCACCACGCCCGGATCTCCTGAACCCGCGTAGCTGCAGCCGACATCAACCGAGGCGGTCCTGCGCCGGCGCTGCTGGAGGCGAGCACGTTCGGATGGAGCGGTGGTTCGCGCTGCGGCAGGAGCGAGGTGGCAAGGCGTGCACGCGTCCGGTGACGGGTCAGAGCCAGCCTTCGCGCTGTCGTTCCAATCCGTCGAGAATCAGGTCGAGCCCGATGTCGAATTCCGCGGAGTACGCGTAGCCGGGTTTCAGGGCATGGTGGCCGATCATCTCGGTGAGGTGAGGGAACTCGTCGCGAGGCATCTGTTCCAGGATCGAGTCCGCCAGGCCCTCGATGCCGGCGGACGACTCGAACGGCAGGCTGAGCTCCTGCAGCGTGAACCCGTAGATGTAGCTGTCGAGCACGGAGAACGCGTGCGCCGCACCGGCGATGGTGAAGCCGCCCGACCGTAGGCAGCCGATCACGGCGTCGTGGTGGCACAGCGTCGCGGGGCCGGGGTTGCTCCGCGAGTCCATCAGGCCGATCGCCCACGGGTGGCGGATCAGTGCGTCGCGTGTCGAAACCGCGCGCCGCCGCATCGCGGCCCGCCAGTGGAGGTCCTTCGGCGGGAGTTCGATCTCACCGAAGACGAGGTCGACCATGCCGTCGAGAATCGCCTCCTTGTTGCGGAAGTGGTGGTACAGCGACATGGCCTCGACGCCAAGCCGCCCGGCGAGTCTGCGCATCGTCAGCGCGCCCGTACCGGCCTCGTCCGCCAGCGCGACCGCCGAGCGGAGCACCGTCTCCTTGCTGAGCGGTCGGCGGCGGGATGCCGACACGGGGGCTGGCTCGGTGGACACGGAATCCTCCCTGGGTGGGCTTCATCGGTTGACAACCTTACTTCGTAAGGCACACCCTTACGGCGTAAGGACGGGCGGGGAGAGGGAGGGCGATGGTCATGGAACCGATCGGCTCGGAGGAGGCCCGGAGACGGGGCTCACGCAAAAGGGTGTGCGTCGTCGGCGCGTCCGGAAAGCTCGGGCGGTACATGGTGCGGCACGCGCTGAACCGGGGCTACGAGGTGGTGGGCGTCTGCCGGGAGCAGAGCGTCGACAAGCTCGCCGAGTTCGAGGGTCGGATCACGGTGATCCCCGGAGCGACCGACGACCGTGCGGTCATCGCACGGGCGGTGGACGGGTGCCAGGCCGTGCTCACGGTGCTGGCCCCATGGGGAATGGACCACTACTCCTCCGGTACGGCCCAGGCCGTGCTCGACCAGGCGCCTTCGGGAGCCCGGCTGGTGTTCTCCTGCGGCTGGCACATCAGCCGCGACGGGAAGGACGTGTACACCCGGAAGCTCAGGGCGTTCGTGGCGGTCTTCGGGCGGTTGGCACGACTGGCTCGCGTGGCGGACCTGGACGACCAGGTGGAGGCATGCCGAAGGATCTTCTCCAGCGACACCGAATGGACGGTCGTCCGCGGCAGCGACCTGGAGGAGGGCGAGAGCCAGGGCCTGCCCGTGTGGAGCCGGCATGTCGGTGACCCCGTCCTCGCGAGCAACCTGACCCGTCGCGTGGACTTCGCCCTTTTCATGGTCGACGCGGTGGAGAACGACGCCCTGGTCCGGGAGGCCCCGGCCATCGTCGGCCGGCTGACCCCGTCGGCCCTCGCCCACGCCCGCACGAAGGGCGCGGCCTGACCACCTTGGGACCGGACCTCAGGTCACGGCCTGATCCGCCTGCGTCTCAGCCCGCCAGCATTCCGGGCGTCGCCCACTGCCCGACACCTGCGCTCCGAACAACTCAACTACCTGTGTGGGCCGTTGTCAGCGCACTGTCTTTGCAGACACAGGTGGTGACGGCGGTGGAAGAGATCTCGCAGTTGATGCTGTGCGGCTGCGCGCCGTGCATGCGGATGCGGCCTTTTCCTGCGGCTTTGGCCTCGTACATGACCAGGTCGGCGTTGTGCAGGAGTTCATCCGGTGTGATCCCCGGAGTGGCTACCGCGATGCCGATGGAAGCCGATACCACCGCATCGGTGCTGCCGATGCGGTACGGCTTCACGAGGGCCGACAAGATCCGCTCCGCTACTTCCCTGGCCCGGGAAGGGCATGCTCCCGCCTTTCCCTCCAGCAGCGCGGCGAACTCGTCGCCGCCGAGGCGGGCGACCGTGTCCGCGGCCCGCACAGATGCCTGGAGCCGACGGGCAGCCTGGACGAGCAGACCATCACCTACCGCGTGACCGGCCGAGTCGTTGACGGCCTTGAAGCCGTCCAGGTCCAGGAAGATCACCGCGGGCGGCGTGGCGTCGGCGGCGCGCTTCTGCAGGGCATGTCTGACCCTGTCGGCGAACAACGCGCGGTTGGGCAGGCCCGTCAACACGTCGTGGAACGCGAGGTGTTCGAGCTGTGCCTGCAACATGACTCGCTCGGTGACATCGCGACTGTTGAAGATCAGCCCGTCGGCGTGGTGGCTGACCGTCGACTCGACGTGGCGCCACTGCCCATCCGCTGCCCGAACCCGAGACGACAAGCGGCGGCCCGGCCCGCGAGTGCCTGACTCGGCTTCCTGCCGCAGGGTCTCGACAGCTTGCATCAGCAGCGCCACGTCGTCAGGGTGGCTGTACAGGGGCAGGCGGGCGCCTACGAGCTCCTCAGGGCAGTACCCGAAGACCGCACGGACGGCCGGACTGATGTAGAGCACGCGACCGTCCAGGCCGACGATGGTGATCACGTCGCTCGAGCCGTCGACCAGCGTGCGGTACTGCGCCTCCCGGGCTGCGGCCTCTCGAGTGAGCTGCAGGTGGTCGGCGTGAGCAACGCCTTGCCGGACGCTGAGCCCGAGAAGCACAGAACCTGCCAGGGCGAGCATCACCACATCGGGGTGGCCACCGGCCAGCGCGTGCGCAGCCATCGCGAGAGCGCAGACGACCACGGGTACAAAGGCCACGACCACCCCGGCGACAGGCATCTCCCGCCGGTCGGCTGCCACAATGCTGGCGCCGCCGGGCAGCCAGGGCGCGAGGGCCACGAGGAACAATCCGGCCATCGAACAGGTCGCCGCGAGAGAAATCCCGGACCAGGCGCCTGGAGCGGGCAACAGAATGGGCAGCATGTCGCTCACGGCCAGAACGGCGAGGGCCACGGCCGCCAGAGTGACCGCTGCGCGCTCCCCGGGCTTCCGGCAGAAGCGCAAGGCGACCAGTAGCCCCAGGACGAGAATGTCCGTCGCCACGCGGGTGAAAGCCATCAGCGATCCCGGTACGTCACCACCGCCTCTGTCGACGCGGTGCAACAGAAGCACCCAGCCCAGCGTGAACAGCGAGCCCGCGGTCATCCAGCCGTCCAGGAGCCGCCGTAACCAGATCAGGGTCGTGCCGCTGTCCGCGGCCGCCACGACCAGTCCGGCGACACCCAGTCCCAGAGAAACGGCGAGACCGGCGACTGCCAGCACTTCGACCACGGATTGGAGAACGCCTGCGAAATGCCCCTGCGCTGTGGGGTGTTGACTGGCCAAAAGGTGATGAAGACCGCCTGCTGCCACCGAAACCGCCAGCAGCGTCAGGCGCAGGCGCACCCTTCCCGTGACGGTTCGGGCACGTGCGTAGAGCGAGAGTGCGGCTACCCCATGCGCGGCTGCCACTCCTACGCAGGCATCCAGCACCGCTGCCGCGGTGACGCACCCTCCCGCGGCAGCAGCTGCCGCAGACCCGACGCCCAGGGCCGCGCGCACCCCTGCCCCGTGCAGCCGGCCGATACGGACGGCGTGGGTCGAACCGCCTCGACCGGCTAATCCTGGCATCATGCGAACCTCCCGGAGGGACCCGGCTCAGGAGGGCAGACACAAACCCCTTGCACATCTCGAGTGCGATAAAAGGGTAGGACGATCCTTCACCCCACGCGTATGCCCCCTTGGGCGCTTCACCTGAAATAACGACAGCGTCTGTGTGCCGCTGACGCGGCGGGATCGAACTGGTAGAGAAGACCCTGCCGCTCCCGTCAGCCAGTGCCGTGGTGAATCGTGCGCGCGATGAGCTGTCAGCTCGGTGCTGCGACGGTCCTTCGTGTGACCGGTCAGCAAGCCCCCGCCGCCCCGTGCGTCTTCGGCAGCACCGCTGCGGAGGAGCCTGCGGCGCGCCTCTGCCGGTGGCGGGACGATGTGAGCAGGATCGGCCGCATGCGGACACACGAGCAGGGAAGCGAACCAGGCGGGGGACACAACGCGCACTACGGCGGGCGAGAGTTCCGGCCGGACCAGGAGGGCGAGGGCGAACGGATCGACCTCGGGGCCCTCGCCTATGACGAGGTGACACTGGCCCACCTGATGCGCCTGGGCGTGGGGCTGGAGCCGGGGTGGCGGTGCCTCGACATCGGCGCAGGCACCGGGTCGGTGGCTCGGCTCCTGTTGGACGAGGCCGGCGTGGACGAAGTCGTGGCCGTCGACCGCGACATCAGGTTCCTCGCCGCTCACCCTGTGCCCGGACTCACGGCCGTCGAGGCGGATGTCACCACCTCCGACCTGCCGCGCGGCAGCTTCCACCTGGTGCACGCACGGTTCGTGCTCATGCATCTGCCCGAGCCAGAACGGATGATCGCCAGACTCGCCTCGCTCGTGGCCCCAGGTGGCGTTCTGGTGCTGGGCGACGCCATCGACCTGACCTCCGCCGACGCGCCCCCGACTCCCTACACCCGCGTGATGCGGGCGATGTGGCAGGGGCTCAAGGCGTCCATCGGGACGGACGTCTCCTGGGTCTGCGGCTATCCGCAGTTGCTGCGGGCCGCCGGCCTCACGTCCGTGGGCGCGGAAGTGCACGTGCCCGCCCTGACGCCGGGCAGTGCCATCAGCCGCTTCTGGGCGGACACGTGGGACCGCGCCCGCGGGGCGATCACGGCCACCGGCATGGTGGACGATGCCGGCGTGGACGAGGCGATCCGCTATCTGGCGTCTCCCGACTGCGCGGACATCTCCGCCGGGTTGATCACGGCCTGGGGCCGCAGGCCGCCTGCGACGGAAGACCAGGCGGAGGGCGACAGCGAAAGTTGATCAACGGCTCAGGGCCTGCGAAGGCACCCGGGCGCCGCGTCGCCCGGGCGCTCGGTCACCGAGACGGTCCGGTGCGAAGGAGCAGGCCTCGACCGGTCTGCCCAGAGCCGCATCGGTGCACAGGACGAGGGACTCGCCATCCGCCGGCCGGTGGTACGGGTGGCCGGGCGATTCGGGCCCCGTACCACGAGCAGTGGTACTCCGTACTCTCGCCTCTCATGCCAGGGCGTTCACTGCGGCGGCGAACACGCGTGGCAGACGCTCGGCCGTGGGCACGATGAGCGGTGCCAGGGCGGGCTTCTGCCGGGCGCGCAACAGGAGTTCCGTCAGCAGCCGGTGGCGGCGGGTCGCCCGGTTCCAGTCGCTCTCGTAGCGGCCCGGCGTACCGCGGCGCAGATTGCCGACCAGGACCTCGGCCCCGGCGAGAGCCAGGGAGATCCCCTCACCGGTCAGCGCGTCGATGTATCCGGCGGCGTCTCCCACGAGGAGCACCCGTCCGTGGAATCGGGTGCGTGCCCTCTGGCGCAGTGGTCCCGCGCCCCGCACCGCGGTGACGGCCGCCCCTGGGGGGAGGCGCTCCGCAAGGGCGGGAAACCCCTCCAGTTGAGCGTCGAAGGGGGCTCGTCGGGCCGTCAGCAGGGCGACGCCGACGAGGTCCGGGCCGAGCGGCGTGACGTACGCCTCCCCGTACCGCCCCCAGTGCACCTCCACGTGCGAGGACCACGGCGGCACGGCGAAGTGACGGCGCAGCCCGTATCTGGCAGCCCCCGGGGAAGGCACCTCCAGGCCCAGGGAGCGGCGCAGCGGCGAGTGCAGACCGTCAGCGGCGACCAGCCACCTGGCACGCAGACCCGTACCGGGCACCCCTACACCGGTGGCGTCCTGCTGCACCGCCTCGACCCTCAGGGGGACCACGGGAACGCCTGCCTCGCGGACCGCGCGGTGCAGGACGCCGTGCAGGCTGGTACGGCGCACACCGAGCCCGGGGCCGTGCCGAAACCGGGCCTGCGCCTGGCGGGGGCCCTGGACATAGCGGATGCCCTTGATCGGATGACCGGAGACGGCGAGGCCGAGCGCGGAAAGAGACCGCACGGCGCCCGGCATCAGGCCTTCGCCGCAGGCCTTGTCGACCGGTACGCGGCGGGGCTCGGCCACAACGGTGTCGAGACCGGCGCGTGCCGCGTACAGGGCGGTCGCGAGACCGGCCGGTCCCCCTCCGACGACGAGCAGGTCGTGACCGTCGATCATGCCGCCACTGCCCGGCCGCCGAGGGCGGCGTTCTCACAGCGGATGCGGACCGTGAGCAGTACGGCGTTGGCCACCGTGAACACCACCGCGCTCAGCCATGCCGAGTGCACCAGAGGCAGTGCGGTGATCTCCACGACGACGGCGACGTAGTTGGGATGACGCAGGAACCGGTACGGGCCGGCGTCGACCAGACGTGCCCCGGGAACGACGATGACGCGGGTGTTCCAGTACCGCCCCAGCGTCGTGATGCACCACCAGCGCAGTGCTTGGGCCAGGAGGACCAGCGCCAGCATGGGCCATCCCAGGGCGGGCAGGAACGGCCGGTGGGCGAGCACGGGCTCGAGCAGACAGCAGGCCAGCAGACCGGTGTGCAGGACGACCATGACGGGGTAGTGACCGCGGCCGTACTCCACGCCGGAACGGGCGAGCGTCCACGCCGCGTTGCGCCGGGCCACGGCGAGTTCGACGACGCGTTCGGCGGCGACGGCCAGGACGAGAAGCGTGTACCAGGACATGTGGACCACTCACCAGCGCAGCAGGACGAGTTCGGAGCAGAACCCCGGGCCCATCGCCAGGACCAGTCCCCAGGTACCGGGCTCGGGCCGATGGGTCTCGCGGGTGTTCTGCAGGATGTGCAGGACGGAGGCCGACGACATGTTCCCCACCGTCGCGAGCGAGTGCCATGCCGTGTCCAGGGCACCGTCGGGCAGGCCGAGGACATCGGCCACGGCGGACAGCACCTTGGGGCCTCCGGGATGGCACACCCAGGTACCGATGTCGTCGACGGTCAGGCCGTTGTGAGCCAGGAAGGCACGCAGATCGGCACCGAAGTGGCGGCGTACCATGCCGGGAACCCCGGCACCGATCACGACGCGGAATCCGCTGGCACCGATGTTCCAGCCGAGGAGCTGTTCGGTGTCCGGGTACAGATGGCTGCGCGTGGCGACCACCGTCGGCCCCACCCCGTCCCGGCCGCGGGTGCCTCGGCCCTGTGCGACGACGGCGGCCGCGCCGTCCCCGAACAGGGCGCCGGCGACGAGGTTCGCGGGGGAGTCGTCGCACTGCTGGAGTGTCAGCGAGCACAGCTCGACGGTGAGCAGCACGGCGGTGTCATCCGGATGACCGCGAAGGTAGTCGTGCAGCCGGGCCAGGCCGGCGGCGCCTGCCACGCAGCCCAGGCCGAACACCGGGACCCTCTTGACGTCGGGCCGCAGTCCCACGCGTCCGGCCAGCCGGGCGTCGAGCGACGGGGCGGCGATGCCGGTGATCGAGGTGCACACCAGCAGATCGACGTCGCGCGGTGCGAGGCCTGCCTCCTCGAGCGCGCCGGTGAGGGCCTGCTCGCCCAGATCGAGTCCGGCTGCCACCCAGGCGTCGTTGGACTTCCCGAAGTCGCCGAGGCCGGCGTACCGCTCGATCGGCAGGGCGAGGTGCCGTGTCCGCACCCCGGCGGAGGCGTGCAGGCGGCGCAGGAGGGTGCGCTCGGCGCCGGGCGCGAGGCAGAGGTCGCCGATCAGCTCGGTGAGGTCGTCCTGTCTGTAGCGGTGCGGCGGCAGCGCGGTGCGGACGGCGAGGACCGTGGTGGCCGCGCCGGTCGCGGTCGTACCGCCCGGCAGGGTGGTCGGTGAGGGGGCATCGTCGACGATCACAGGGACACGCATGTCGGTAATGCCTTCTCGTTTCGAGTGCCCGATTATCTTGCCTTCGTGTCTCTACACCCCACCGAGGCCCTTCCGCGTACGACACACCGTCTTCCTCCGTTGTTGCGCGCCTGCCACCTGGAGCCGGCGCTGGCCGTCACGGCGTTCGCGACCGCGCTGGCCGCGGCGGCCGGGCGCGGGCCGGCGGGTGCGGCGGCGGTGGCTGCCGCCGTGCTGGCCGGTCAGCTCTCGATCGGCTGGTGCAACGACGCGGTCGACGCGCACCGCGACACGCGCTGCGGCCGCCGTGACAAGCCCCTGGCCACCGGGGAACTGTCGCAGCGCACGGTCGCCGTGGCGGCCGGCACGGCCCTGGCCCTGTGCGTGCCGCTGTCGCTGCTGAACGGCGCCGCGGCGGGAGCGGCGCATCTGGGCATGGTGGTCACCGGCTGGACCTACAACCTGTGGCTGAAGCAGACGGTGCTTTCACCGCTGCCCTATGCCGTCGCGTTCGGCTCTCTGCCGGCCTTCGTCACTCTCGGGCTGCCGTTGCCGTCCTGGCCCGCCTGGTGGGCGGTGGCGGCCGGGGCGTTGCTCGGCGTGGGGGCACACGTCGTCAATGTGTTTCCGGACATCGAGGACGATCTTGCGGCCGGTGTTCGCGGGCTGCCGCAGCGCCTGGGGCGAACGGTCTGCCGGTGGGTGAGCCCGTTCGTGATGGTGTCGGCCATGGCCGTGCTCGTGGTGGGACCTCCCGGGCGAGCCGGGGCGGTCAGCTGGGTGCCGGCAGTCGCCGCCGGAGTCGTCGCCGTCGGGGGTACGGCTGTGCCGTCGGCGAACCGGAGCCGCTGGCCGTTCCGGGCCGCGATTGCGGTGGCGGGCATGGCCGTGGCACAACTCCTGCTCCGGGGACGGGACATGGTCTGATCCAGAACGCGGGCGCAAGGCTCTCGGACGTGGCTGTTCACTCAGGCGCGCACCGTTCGGGCGGGCAGACGCCCGGTTCTCCACCAGGCCGTGAGCCACGCGATCTCTGTGGCGGCGTCGATCAGGTAGGTCGGCCGGATGCGCCCGAGGGGAACGTAAACCAGGTCGATCACGAGCAGGGTGACGGCTGTGCCGACTCCGAGGCGCCGTGCGTGCCGCAGTCCCTCGGCACCCGGTGAAGCGCGCAGCATGCTCCAGCCGGCAGTTGCCAGGAGACCGCCGCACGTCTTCAGCAGCCACTCGTCCGTCTTGGGGCCGCAGACCCACTCGAAAGTCCGCAGCGACAACAGTGGCCAAACGCCACCGAGGACGTTGAACAGCCCGTGAGCACGGGCGAGGGCCAGTGGATCCACCACAAGACCTCCATCCGGGGCATCGATCAAGCCGCTGCTGCGCGGTTACGTGCGCGGGTACCCGAAGCGGTCCTCTCCACCCATCTGCTACAGACGAATGCGTGGGAATGCACTTCGCGAATCCCCGGGCCGGTACTTCCCGGATTCCCCGCGGCCACGAGGCCGGCACCTCTGGTACTCGCCAGATTTACATGACAAAACGACCGGCCCGGATGCCTGCTGCTGAACGAGTGAATCCGGGGATCTCGCTCCTTGACGTGCTGCGGCTCGTGTTCCGAGATATCGCAGGTTGCGAAGCTCGAAGCGGCGTGCGCGGCGGAGGTGTCACTCGGCAGCCGGTATCGGGAATCGTTAGGTTGCCCCTTGAATGCCTTCTGTAGGGCAGCGTGCTGGTTGTTGCTCGCTGGCTTGCCGTGTCGTATCTGACGAGTGGAGTTCGCGTGAGCCTGAACAAGGCGTCGCTGTTCGAGGACGAGGATGCGTATGAGAACGAGCTGCCCCTGCGGCGCAGGCAGTCCGGCAATGTCGTCATCAGATGGCTGACCACCACTGACCACAAGACGATCGGCACGCTGTATCTGTCGACATCCTTCATGTTCTTTCTGATCGGCGGCCTGATGGCGCTGCTGATGCGCGCCGAACTGGCCAGGCCCGGTACGCAGATCATGTCGAACGAGCAGTTCAATCAGGCTTTCACGATGCACGGCACGATCATGCTGCTGATGTTCGCGACGCCGCTGTTCGCCGGTTTCGCGAACTGGATCATGCCGCTGCAGATCGGCGCGCCCGACGTGGCGTTCCCGCGGCTGAACATGTTCGCGTACTGGCTGTACCTCTTCGGCTCGCTGATCGCGGTGGCCGGCTTCCTCACCCCGCAGGGGGCGGCCGACTTCGGGTGGTTCGCCTATTCGCCCCTCAACAGCATCGAACGCTCGCCGGGCGTCGGGGCCGACCTGTGGATCATGGGTCTGGCCTTCTCCGGCTTCGGCACGATCCTCGGCTCGGTCAACTTCATCACCACGATCATCTGCATGCGCGCTCCCGGCATGACGATGTTCCGGATGCCGATCTTCACTTGGAACGTGCTGCTGACCGGTGTGCTGGTCCTGCTCGCCTTCCCGGTCCTGGCGGCGGCGCTGTTCGCCCTGGAGGCGGACCGCAAATTCGGCGCCCATGTCTTCGACGCGGACAACGGCGGCGCCCTGCTGTGGCAGCACCTCTTCTGGTTCTTCGGCCATCCCGAGGTGTACATCATCGCCCTGCCGTTCTTCGGCATCGTCACGGAGATCATCCCGGTCTTCTCCCGCAAGCCGATCTTCGGATACATCGGTCTGGTGGGCGCGACCATCGCCATTGCGGGTCTGTCCGTGACGGTGTGGGCGCACCACATGTACGTCACAGGCGGCGTGCTGCTGCCGTTCTTCGCCTTCATGACGTTCCTCATCGCGGTCC
>NZ_JABZEE010000040.1 GCF_013387495.1 Streptomyces sp. PKU-EA00015
CCCGTCCGGCGTCGGCGCGCCGGCGCCGCCGCCCGGCGGGGCCGGAGGGCGGTCCCGCCCGGCGCGGGGGCGGGACACCGTGCCCGGCGCCGAGGCGAAGCGCGTGTCGAGCGTGTCGTCCGTGCGCGTCGGGCCCGGGCCCGTGTCCGGCGCGGAGTCGTCGTAGAGCCTGCTCCACCAGTCGTCCTCGGCGGTCGGCCTGCCCGGCCTCTCCCCCTGCTCGCTCATGCCCTTATTGTCCACCGCAAGAGGCGGGTGAAACCGGGCCATCCAGGGATTCCCACCCGTGAAGGTGGTCCGCCGGGCGGCCCAACCCCCCACGGGAAGGCCGCCCGGCGGACCGTCGCGGTCGGCGCACGGCGTATGCGCCGACCACGAGCTGGGTGACGGAGTTGCCCTTGGCGTCCGTCGGTTCGGTTTTCGTCCACGAGGCGTCGCTCGGTGGCCGCCTCGGTCCACGTGTCGCCGCTGTCGTACGAGTACGACAGCTTCGCGCCGGTCGGTTCACCGGGCTCGTAGCCCGCGTGACCCGTGGCGCTCAGAGCGGTGCGCAGGTCGTCGCTCGCCGCGACCGTCTTGAGGCCGTCCTCCGGGAGGCGGTACCCCGGGAAGAGCAGCGGGATTCCTTGCGAGTACGCGCTCTCGTCCAGGCGGGAGCGGAACTTCCAGGTCGTCAGCAGCTGGGTCGAGCGCTTCCGGACCGCGGCGGGCTGCCCGATCTTCGCTTGGTTGAGCGACAGTTCGTACAGCGCGTCGTCCGACGGGACCTCGAAGACCCCGAACGGAAAACCAGTCTGCCCTATCTCTTCCCCGTCGCGCATCAGTCGCAGGTTGCCGATGTGACCGAACGAGCCCGCCACGGCGGCGTGTTCGCTGTCCCCCACAGCGCGGGGGATGATGGGCGCGGCGGGTTTGCGCCGTGGCCGTTTTCCGCCACGGAGGCGAGGAAGTGCACGTCCGGGGAGGGGCATCGTGCTGGGAGCGATAGGGCTCGACGAGAGACAGGAGACGGCCTACCGCGCGCTCGTCGCGCTCGGAGCGGCGGAGATCACCGATCTCGCACACCGTCTCGCACTGCCGGAGACGGAGACGGAGCGCACGCTGCGGCGGCTGGAGCAGCAGGGCCTCGCGGCCCAGTCCTCCGCTCGCACCGGGCGCTGGGTGGCGGCTCCGCCGGGCGTCGCGCTCGGAGCGCTCCTGACCCAGCAACGGCACGAGCTGGAGCAGGCGGAGCTGGCGGCGGCGCTGCTGGCGGAGGAGTACCGCGCGGAGTCGCAAGAGCCCGCCGTGCACGACCTGGTGGAGGTGGTGACGGGCGCGAGGGCTGTCACGCACCGTTTCGTCCAGTTGCAGCTGGGCGCGGCCGAGGAGGTCTGCGCGCTGGTCACGGGACGGCCGGTCGCGGTCAGCGGCATGGACAACGAGGCGGAGGAGAAGGCGGCGACGCGCGGGGTGGCGTACCGGGTGGTCGTCGAACGCGAGGTGCTGACGATGCCGGACGGCATCACGGAGCTGACCGCCGCCCTCGGCCGCGACGAGCGGGTCCGGGTGGTGGACCGGGTGCCGACCGAGCTCGTGGTCGCGGACCGTTCGCTCGCGATGGTGCCGCTGACCGGGCGCGGCGCGGAGCCGGCGGCGCTGGTCGTCCACGCCAGCGGCCTGCTGGAGTCGCTGACGGGCCTGTTCGAGGCGGTGTGGCGCGACGCGGTGCCGCTGCGGCTGGGCTCCGGGGACTGTTCGGTGACCGAGACCGCCGCCGGGGGACCGGATGCCACGGATCTGGAGATCCTGTCGCTGCTGCTTGCCGGGATGACGGACGCGAGCGTGGCCAAGCAGCTCGACGTGGGGCTGCGGACGGTGCAGCGCCGGGTCAAGGGCCTGATGGAACTCACCGGCGTCACCACCCGCCTGCAGCTCGGATGGCATGCCTATGCGAAGGGGTGGGTGGCTCGCGACCTGCGGGGACGCCCCTGATCCTGCACTGTGGTCGCATGGGCATGTGGCAGCTGCTGATGGTCGGCGGTGTGATGCTGCTGGGTCTTCTGGGCGTGCTGCTGCCGGGAGTGCCCGGGCGGTGGCTGGTGTGGGCCGCGGTCCTGTGGTGGGCGATGCACGAGGCGTCGGGCCCCGCGTGGGCGCTGCTGGTGGGCGCGACCGTGGTCCTGCTGATCAACCAGGTCGTCGTCTGGCTGCTGCCGCCGCGCAGGCTGAAGGGGGCGGCCATCACCCGCCGGGCGGCCCTCTACGCGGGTGTGGGGGCCCTGGTGGGCTTCGTGGTGGTGCCCGTCGTCGGGGCGGTGCCGGGGTTCATCGGCGGGATCTACGTCTGCGAGCGCCGGCGCCTGGGCGGCCACGGCCAGGCGAAGGCGTCGACGCGGTCGGCGATGCGCGCGGCCGGCACCAGCATGCTGGTGGAGCTGTTCGGCTGCCTGCTGGTCGTGGGCGCGTGGGTGGCCGTCGTGCTGGGCGGCTGACGCCGGTGCCGTGCCCCCGGGGGCTTGCCCGGAGCACGGCACCGGTGGGGACTCAGCGCAGGTTGCCGCGCTTGGCGGCCATGGCCGCCTTGCCCTGAGCGCCCTTCAGTTTCCAGTCGCGCAGCATCTCGGCCCGCAGCCGTGCGTCCGTCTTCGCCACGATGCGCCGGTTCTCGCGGAGCAGCTTGCGGTAACTGTCGAGCCTGCGCTCCGGCAGCGTGCCGTTCTCGATCGCGGCGAGCACCGCGCAGCCCGGCTCCGCGCCGTGGGCGCAGTCGTGGAACCGGCACTGCTCCGCCAGCTCCTCGATCTCGGAGAAGACCTGCCCGACCCCGGTCTCCGCGTCCCACAGCCCTACCCCGCGTACGCCCGGGGTGTCGATGAGGACTCCCCCGCCCGGCAGGACGAGGAGGTTGCGGGTCGTCGTGGTGTGCCGGCCCTTGCCGTCGACGTCACGTGTGGCCCGCACGTCCATGACGTCCTCGCCGAGCAGGGCGTTGGCGAGCGTGGACTTGCCGGCTCCGGAGACGCCCAGCAGCACGCTGGTGCCGCCGGAGACGATCGCGCGGAACACGTCGACGCCTTCCCCGGTGGTGGAGCTGACGGGCAGCACCTGCACTCCCGGCGCCGTGGTCTCGACGTCCTGCACGAGGTAGGACAGCGTGGTGACGTCGGGCACCAGGTCGGCCTTGGTGAGGACGACGAGGGGCTGCGCACCGCTCTCCCACGCGAGCGCGAGGAAGCGCTCGATCCGTCCGAGGTCGAGCTCGACGGCGAGCGACACGCAGATGACGGCGTGGTCGACGTTGGCGGCGAGGACCTGTCCCTCGGACCGCTCCGACGACGTGGACCGGACGAGCGCGGTACGGCGCTCCAGCACGTGGCGCGCGTACCGGGGATCGCCGTCCGTGTCGACGGCGACCCAGTCGCCCGTGCACACGACGCGCATCGGATCGCGCGGTGTCACGAACTCGGTGTCGGCCCGGACGGGGCCCACGGGGGTGACCACGTCGCACTGGCCGCGGTCGACGCGTACGACGCGGCCGGGCAGCAGCCCGCGCTCTCCGTACGGAGTGAACTCCCGCGCCCATCCGTCGTCCCAGCCGTAGGCGGCGAGGGGGTGTGCGGATGCGGCGGAGGCAGAAGAGAGATTCAAGGGGAACCCTTCACAAGGGTGGCCCCGGCAGGCGCGCGTCGGCGCCAAGGCGCATGGCGCGCCAGAGGAAGGTGAGGTCAGCCGGAGACCACGGAGGTGGGAGAAATGGTCTTCTGGATGCGGGCAGCGCCCGTCGCCATGACAGCCATCGGTCACACCTCCTGGTCGTACTCGGCTCGGAGCAGCGGCGGAAGGACCGCCGGCGCAGCAACGAACTCACCCTAACGGGAGGGCGGATCGCCGCGCCACGCATTTTCCGCGCCGGGCGGCCGGTGCCCGGACGGGGCCGTTCGGGGTGCCGGGGGTTCGCCGCGCCTCGGCGATCAGCGTGGCCCGGCGCGCCGGGGCCCCGCGGCCGACGGTCGCTCTCAGCCGCCGTCCGGTGGCCTGCGGGTGCGGGTCCACTCCGTCAGCTGGTCCGCCGTCCATGTGTTGATCACCCGCTCCGGCGGCACGCCGCACTCCTCGGCGCGGGAGCAGCCGATGATCTGCCAGTCCAGCTGGCCGGGTGCGTGGGCGTCGGTGTCGATCGCGAACACGGCCCCGGCGTCGAGGGCGCGGCGTAGCAGCCGCAGGGGCGGATCGCGTCGTTCCGGGCGGCTGTTGATCTCGACGGCGGTGCCGTGCTCGGCGCAGGCGGCGAAGACGCGGTCGGCGTCGAACTGCGACTCGGGCCGCGTGCCGCGCCCGCCGGTGACGAGGCGTCCGGTGCAGTGGCCGAGCACGTCGGTGAGGGGGTTCTCGATCGCGCGGAGCATGCGGCGGGTCATGGCCGGGGCGTCCATGCGGAGTTTGGAGTGTACGGAGGCGACGACGAGGTGGAGGCGGTCGAGGAGTTCGGGATCCTGGTCGAGCGTGCCGTCGGGGAGGATGTCGCATTCGATGCCGGTGAGCAGCCGGAAGGGTTTCCACTGCTCGTTGAGGCGCTCGATCAGGTCGAGTTGGGCGAGCAGCCGTTCGGCGCTCAGTCCGCGCGCGACCTTGAGGGTCGGCGAGTGGTCGGTGAGGACGGCCCATTCGTGGCCGAGTTCCGCCGCTGCGCGGCCCATCTCCTCGATGGGGCTGCCGCCGTCGGACCAGTCGGAGTGCAAATGGCAGTCGCCGCGCAGTGCGGCGCGCAGCCCGGCGCCGCCGTCGGCGAGCGGCGCGGCCGCCTCCTCCTCCAGGCGGCGCAGGTAGGCGGGGGTCCCGCCCGTCAGCGCCTCCTCGACGACCTGGGCCGTCTTCGGCCCGACACCCTTGATCCCGACCAGCGTCCCGGCCGCCGCCCGCCGGGCGATCTCGTCGCGGTCGAGCTCCGCGAGGGCCGCGGCGGCGGTGCGGAAGGCCCGTACGCGGTAGGTCTCGGCGCGCGTGCGCTCCAGCAGATAGGCGACTCGGTCCAGCGCTTCGACCGGTTCCATGGCACCTCCCAGGTCCCCTGCCCAGTGAACCCCGGCGCCCCGGAACAGTCCAACGGTGAACGATGAAGGCGTGAACTCACTTGCTCCTTTCAATCAACGATTCAAAGATCGATTCACCTTAAATTTTCTTGATCAACGACCGGGAACGTCTTTCTTCGGCCGTTTCAGTCCGCTACTGAACCGCTGCTCAGTGCGGCAACGGTGGTCACAACCTGCCCATGACGGGTCACAAAGGGTGACCGGTTCCGGTCGTGGCGCAAGCGATCTCGCCGGAGGTGAGCAAGACTCCGCTCCGGCTTCCCCGTCCGATTTCCGGAACCGCCAACCGATTTCCGAAACCACCACTCCAGGGAGTGTTCGACATGCGGTACATCGCCAAGAGTCTCGTGCTCGCCACCACGGCGCTCGGGATCGCCGTCGCGCCCGGCACGGGCAGCGCCGGCGCGGCGCAGACCGGCGCGCAGAGCCTGTACGCGCCCTCCGCGCTGGTGCTCACCGTGACCGCCGGCGACGACGCCCTGAACGGCAGCGTGCTGCGCGCGGTCACCCTCACCTGCACGCCCAGGGCAGGCGGCACCCACCCGGCCGCCGGCAAGGCCTGCGCCGAACTGCGCGCCGAAGGAGCCCGGTTCGAGTCGGTCGTCGCCGCGGACAGCGGCGTCATGTGCACGAAGCAGTGGGACCCGGTGACGGTCACCGCGGACGGCGTGTGGAACGGCAGGCGGATCGCCTTCACGCACACCTTCGCCAACAGCTGCTTCAAGGAAGGAGCCGACGGCGTCGTCTTCGGCTTCTGAGCCCGTACGACGGCGGGGCGGCCACGGCGCGTGCGCGCCGTGGCCGCCCCCTCGTTCACCGCTGTCCGCCGGTCGTGCGGTGCCTCCTGCCCAGCAGTTCTGCGAGCCCCCGGCGGGTCGCCGCCACGACCACCCTGTCCTCGGGGCGCAGCACATAGCCGGGGTGCAGGTCCCAGACGAGTCCCGCGGCGCCGTCCTCGCCCGAGCGGCGGGCGGTGGCCAGATCGGCGCGCCGGTCGCCGGGAGCCGTGGCGTCCAGCGCGATCACGCGCCAGCGGCCCGGCCGGAACGCCTCGGCCACCGTCATCCCTTCGAGCCGCGACTGGCCGGCGACCTCCAGGGCGGCGAACAGCAGCACCTTGCGCTCGACCGGGATCGCCCCGAGGATCTGACGCCCCATCATCGCTCCGGCGAAGGCCGGGGCGGCCAGGGTGGAGACGCTGCGGCTGCGGGTGAGCGCGCCCGGGTGGGCCGAGCGCAGGCTGCGGTAGACGGCGCCGGCGAACTCGTCGTCGTAGATCCGCAGGGCGACCCGCAGATCGGGTCTGGCGGAGCGTGCGTACAGGGCGGCTTCGAGGTTCGTCGTGTCGACGCTGGTGAGGGCGAGCAGGGCGTGCGCCCGATGGATCTTCGCAGCCTCCAGCACGCCCTCCTGGGTCACGTCGCCCAGCACGGTCGGCACCCGCAGGCGCCGCACCAGCGGGATGCCGCGCGCCTCGGGATCCTCCTCGACGCAGACCACGGGGATGCCGAGCTCTCTGAGCTGCATCAGCACCCTGCTGCCGATCTTCCCGAGGCCGAGCAGCACCACATGTCCCGACAGCCCGCGCGGCGGGCGGCGCAGTGCGGAGGCGGTACGGAACGTGCCGAGGGCCTCGAGCGCCGCCGCGACCGTGAGCGGGAGGAGCAGCAGTCCGGCGAAGCCGGTGAGGAGTTGGAGGACCTGGCGGTCGGGGTCCGCTCCGTGGGCGGGGTCGCCCATGCCGAACAGGTCGAGCAGGATGAGGTACATCGCATGCAGCGGATGGTCGCCGGTGGTGAGCCACGTGGCGACGCCGAGGCCGACGACGGCCGCGCCGAGCCCGGCGAGGGACCAGCGCAGCCGCCGCGAGAAGAGTTGTCCCAGTGGTGCGCCCCGGCCCGAGAAGGGCCCGGGTGCGCGGCCGGGCGCGGTGTGCGAGATGGCCTCCAGGACGACGGTGCCGCGCCCCGTGGCCTCCGCGACGCTCCGGTCGTCGGGGAGCAGCCGCGGACCGTCCTGGCCGCTGCGGTCCGAACCCTCCTCGCCCGCCGGGTCGTTGGTGGTCGACGACAGCAGCGCGAGGGTGCACAGCCCGGGGTCGGCGACCTCGCCCCGGGCGGGCGGCGTGCGTTCGACGGCCCGCAGCAGCAGGCCGTCGGCCCGTACCACCTTGCTCGTCCCGGCGATCGCGGTCGCGGCCAGCGCCGGTGCGGCGGTGTCCGCGTCCGACAGGACGGTCGTGGAGGCGTCCAGCTTCTCGGGGTCGATCCCCGGGTCGGCCAACGCGGCGGCCTGGTCGAGGAGTTGTTCGAGGTGCTGGCCGAGTTTGCGGTTGTAGAGGCGGATCACCAGCCGCAGACGCGGGTTGAGGCGGCGGGCGGCGAGCGCGGCCCGGATGTTGGTCTCGTCGTCGTCGTGGACGAGCGCGAGGGCCGCGGCGTCGCCCACCCCGGCCTCCAGCAGCACGTCCTCGTCCAGCTGCGGGGTCTCCAGGACCCGTGGTAGGTCGGGCGGCGGGGTGTCGCCGGGCGCGACGGGCGGGGCGACCGCGCGGGTCATGGCGGCCGACACCCGCCCGAACAGCGCGGAGGCCCTCGCCCTGCCCGGCGACGACGGTTCGGAACCTCTCGGCGCTCCCGCCGCGGGCACGACGAGTGTGACCCGTTCCCGGTAGACCTCGCGCAGTTCGGCGGCGAGCCGGTGCGCCAGCGTGTCGTCGCCACACACGATCATGTGGCCCGGCGTGACGGGCAGTTGCGTCTGCTGCGGGAAGGTGGAGGTCACACCCCATAGAGTGCCGTGCGCGTCCGGGCGGTTGCGCCGGGGGGCGGGTCAGCGGGTCTCCAGCGCCTTCGCCACCGCCGCGAAGTAGTCCGCGTGGGCGCGTGCGCTGCAGGGGAGTTCGGGGTTCCACGGCACGACGCGGGAGCGTGCCGTGGCGGCCCACCGGCCGCCGGGCCCGGCCAGGCGGTGCATCGGCACGGCATTGGCGCGCACGTCCACCAGGACGACGTCGGGCTCCAGTCGCTCCACCGCCGTCCAGTCGGTGGTGGACCAGCTGACGCCGGGACCGGGGCCGGGCTCGGCCATGCGCACCCCGTGACCGGTCAGGGCCCGCAGGTCGGGCCACGCGGTGGGCCGGGCCAGGTGCACGGTGTCGTCGCCGGCGGGTGACAGGGCGAGGACGCGGACCTCGGGCGCCCGGGCCGCCGCGGCGCTCAACCGTGTTCGCGCGCCGGTCAGTCCGGCCGCCGCCGTCGCGTCCTCGCCGGCGCCGAGCGAGGCGGCCAGTGCTTCGAACCGCTCCCGCGTCCCGTCGAGCAGGCGCCCCTGCCCGACGTCCAGGACGACGAGGGGAACGCGCTCCTCGAGGTGCTTGGCCGCGTCGGGGTCGAGCGCGTAGACGTGGTCGGAGCCGTACGCCACCGCCACCACCAGGTCCGGAGCGGAGCGCAGGAGGTCGTCGGCTCTCAGTCCGGGGCCCGGGCCGAGGTACTCGGCGGTCCCTGTCGGCAGGGCTCCGGCCTTGGCCGGATCGGCGTCGGCACCGTCGTGGGCGGAGCCGAAGACGCTCGCCGGCCGTAAGCCGTGGTCGTACAGCGTGGCCCCCGCCTGTATGTAGGCGGTGATCCGCTCCGGTGTGCGCGGCGCGGTGGCCAGGCGGCCGCGGTCGTCCAGGAACTGCCATCCGTCGTCGTACGCCATTGCGCCTCCACTCGGTCATCGGCACGTGCGTCGCCGATTCCCTGCCCCGGCGGGGCACTCCGTACGCGCCGGGCCGCCCTTCAGCGGACGGTCGGCTCGGGGCCGGCCGCCCGGAAAACGAACACCGCCGTCTCGGCGTCGTCCAACTCGCGGGCGTGCGCCGCGTATGCGCCTCGGCCTCGGGTCCCGGCGGCCGACTCGGCGCTCTCCCCAGCCTCGGCCTCGAAGCGGCAGCCACCGGGCGTCCGATTCGTTCAAGACCGCAGTGTCCCCGCCGCCCTACGGTGACGACATGACTCCACGACTCGACGCCATCGGCCTCGTCGTCTCCGACATGGCCGCCTCCCTCGCCTTCTACCGCCGCCTCGGCCTCACCGTCCCCGCCGACGCGGACCTTGCCCCGCACGTGGAGGCGAGCCTGCCCAGCGGGCTGCGGGTGCTGTGGGACACCGAGGAGACCGTCCGCTCCTTCGATCACGGCTGGACCCGCCCGTCCGGTGGCGATCGCATCGGGCTCTGTTTCCGGTGCGACAGCCCGGCCGAGGTCGACGCCGTCTACGACGAGCTGGTGTCCGCCGGCCACCGGGGCCACCTCGAGCCGTGGGACGCGGTGTGGGGGCAGCGTTACGCGGTGGTGCTCGACCCGGACGGCATGGGCGTCTCCCTCTTCGCCGACGCCGCGTAGGAGCTGAGGGTGGTCCCGGCCAGGGCCCGCATCTCCCGGGCCAGGCCCTCTCTTTCGGATCAGGCCGGATCAGTGAGCAGGTTCCGGGGCGTGCGATCGCAAGGCGGAGGAGGGAGACATGGCGGAGCCATGGCGACCGACGACAACGCGGCGAGCGTGCGTGCCGGGGCACGCGAGCCCGGCAAGATCCGAAAGAGAGGGCCCAGGTGCGCCTGGTCGGCGCAGTCCGCCGCAAGCGCCGCATCTCGGGGAGCACCGGATGCACCGGGCCGTCGTGCCCGTGCACGGTCCTGGTCCAGACGACGGCGCCGTCCAGGCGTGAGGGCCGTTCCCGGTACATACGACCGAGGACAGGACGGGTCCGGCGGTCAGGCGTGGCCGTCCTGTCCGTCGTCGCGGGTGTGGTCCCTGCCGTTGTCGCGGCCGCTGTCCCTGCCGGTGTGCAGGCGGGACTTCACGTCGTCCGGCGGAAGGAACCTCGACCAGCGCTCGGGGAACTCGGACGGCATGTCGCCGCCGTCCTCGTCCCCGTCCTCGTCGTCCGCGTACGCATGGGCCGCCCTCGCCCGCGCGAGCAGCTCGGCCGCCTCCGCGGCGCGGGCGCGCTCGTTGGCGGCGCGGGCCGCGGCCGTGGCGACCGAGGGCCAGACGCGATCGATGGCGGCGTTGACGGCGGCGCCGACGAGGACGGCGAAGGCGGAGACACCTATCCACAGCAGAAAGGCGATGGGCGCCGCGAGCGAGCCGTAGATCGTGGGGCCCTCGACGGTGCTGGTCAGGTAGATACGGAGCAGGAAGCTGCCGAGCACCCACATCCCGAGCGCCACGAGCGCTCCCGGCACGTCCTCCACCCAGGGCGACCGCACGGGCACGGACACGTGGTACAGGGTAGTGAGGAACGCGATCGACAGAAGGATCACCACCGGCCAGTAGAGGATCTCCACCACTTCGGTGCCCCACGGCATCAGCTCCACCACCCGGTCCGGGCCGACGACGGCGAGAGGCAGCACCACCGCGCCGATCAGCAGGGCGATGATGTAGAGCAGGAACGCCAGGAGCCTCGTCGCGACGATGCCCCGGTGCCCGTCCAGCCCGTACATGACGGTGATGGTGTCGATGAAGACGTTGACCGCGCGGGACCCCGACCAGAGGGCGATGGCGAAACCGATGGAGATGAGGTCGGGCCTGCCGCCGTGCGTGACGTCCTCCAGCAGGGGTTTGGCGATGTCGTTGACGCCCCGGTCGGAGAGCACGGTGCCGACGGCGGTGAGGATGTTCTCCTCGATCGAGGCGACGGTGGTGGTGTTGGTCCAGTTGTCGATGTAGCCGAGCAGGCCCAGAAGGCCGAGCATCAGCGGTGGTACCGACAGCAGCGTGAAGAACGCCGCCTCGGCGGCCAGGCCCAGGATCCGGTACTCGATGCAGGAATTGACGGTGTCCTTCAGCAGCAGCCATGCCATCTTTCGCTTGGAGACGTTGCGGTAGAGGACTCGGGCTCGGTGGAGCCGCCCATGGGGCCGCTCGGGTGTTTCATTTGCTGCCTGCACCTCCTTACCGTATCGGCATGGCAGACAGCACCCACACAGTGACCAACCAGGCTCCGCCCCTGGTGGGGTACGACGTCTACAGCGCCGACCGTGCTCTCACGGAAGCGGTCGACCGGCATGTGGCCCCCGAGCTCCGGGACGAGGTGCGCGAGGAGCTGTCCGCACTCGGGCAGACGGCGGGCTCGGCACAGGCACAGGAATGGGGGACCCAGGCCAACGAGAACCCGCCGAAGCTGCGCACCCACGACCGGTACGGGAACCGGATCGACGAGGTCGAGTTCCATCCGGCCTGGCACCGGCTGCTCGGGCACGCCGTCTCGGCGGGCCTGGTCAACGCCTGGAACCGGCCGGCCGGGCACGTGCGCCGGGCCGCCGGATTCCTGGTGTGGACCCAGGCCGAGGCGGGGAACGGCTGCCCCCTGTCGATGACGCACGCCTCGGTGCCCGCCCTGCGGACGGATCCGGCGCTCGCCGCGGTGTGGGAGCCGCGGCTGACGTCGACGGTGTACGAGGAGGGTCTGCGCCCGGCGGCCGAGAAGGCGGGTTCGCTGTTCGGGATGGGCATGACCGAGAAGCAGGGCGGCAGCGACGTGCGCGCGAACACGACGCGCGCCGAGCCGCTGGCCGCCGACGGCGAGTACGTGCTGACCGGTCACAAGTGGTTCTGCTCCGCGCCGATGAGCGACGGTTTCCTGGTCCTGGCGCAGGCGGCTGGGGGCACCTCCGGGGGAGGGCTGACCTGCTTCCTGGTGCCCCGGGTGCTGGAGGACGGGACGCGCAACGTCTTCAGGATCCAGCGGCTCAAGGACAAGCTCGGCAACCGGTCCAACGCGTCCAGCGAGGTGGAGTTCGACGGGACGTGGGGCAGGCGGGTCGGCGACGAGGGCCGCGGGGTGCGCACCATCATCGAGATGGTGGCCGCGACCCGGCTCGACTGCGTCCTCGGCTCTGCCGCCCTGATGCGGCAGGCAGTGGCGCAGGCCGTGCACCACGCGACGTACCGCAGCGCCTTCGGCGGGCTGCTCGTCGACAAGCCGCTGATGCGCAACGTGCTGGCCGATCTGGCGCTCGAGTCGGAGGCGGCGACGACGCTGGGACTGCGGCTGGCCGCGGCGTACGACGCGGACACCGAGGAGGAGCGGGCGTTCCTGCGGCTCGCGGTGCCCGCGGCCAAGTACTGGGTGACCAAGCGGTGCACTCCGGTCGCGGCCGAGGCCCTGGAGTGCCTGGGCGGCAACGGCTACGTGGAGGAGTCGGGCATGCCCCGGCTGCTGCGCGAGTCGCCGCTCAACTCGATCTGGGAGGGCTCGGGCAACGTCCAGGCCCTGGACGTGCTGCGCGCGTTGCAGAGGGAGCCGCAGGCGCTGAACGCCTTCCTGAAGGAGGTCGGCACGGCACGGGGCGCGGACCACCGGCTGGACGCGGCGATCAAGGATCTGCTGACGGAGCTCGCCGACCTGGACGGCATCGAGGCGCGGGCGCGGCGGCTCGTCGAGCGCATGGCGCTGGTGCTGCAGGGATCGCTGCTGGTGCGCTGGGCGCCCCCGGAGGTGGCCGACGCGTTCTGCGCCTCGCGGCTGGGCGGTGACTGGGGGGCGGCGTTCGGGACGCTGCCGCACTCGCTGGACCTGGCCTCGGTGGTGGAGCGGGCGCGCGCCTCGGTGTGACGTCGAACGGGCGCGGGCCGTGGTGCGACGGCCCGCGCCCGTGACGTTTGTCGGGTGGTGCTGCGCCGACACGGCACCACCCGCACCGGCGGACCGGTGTTGCGTCACCTTCGTACATGCGCACGCCCGTTCGCGACGGTTGCAAAGGGTTGCATCCTTGTGTGGCATATGGCGGCGCACTGTGCCCGAAGCGAGGCAGGATGGCCGGGCACGCCCCCGCCACCCCCCGTTCCGGACGCTGGCGTCATCGAGGAGGACCCAGTGCACAACACATCGCTCGACCTGGCGAGGCTCTCGGCCATGGACACCGCCGAGGCCCTCCGGCTGCTGAAGGGCGTACGGGACGCGGCGCTCTCCGGGCGCCGGCCGCAGGTGGGCCCGCGCACGGACATCGACGAGTCGTGGCAGCGGATGCTGCGCGGCGGGGTGGACCCGGACAGGGACCGCAGGGCCGGGTTGCTGCCGCTGGAGGAGATCGAACGCCGCAGGCTGTCCTCGCCGCTGCTGGAGGTGCTGCCGGTGCTCCGCGAGGGTCTCGTGTCCATCGCGGAGGCGGCGCAGCACATCATGGTCGTCGCGGACGCGGAGGGCCGGCTGCTGTGGCGGGAGGGCAGCGCGCCCGTGCTGCGCAAGGGCGACGGGCACGGCTTCGTCCTGGGCGCGGACTGGTCCGAGGGTCTGGTCGGCACGAACGGCGTCGGCACCGCCCTCGTGACCCGCCGCCCCCTCCAGGTGCATTCGGCCGAGCACTTCGTCGCCACCCACCACACCTGGACCTGCGCGGGGGCCCCGGTCACCGATCCGCGCGACGGGAAACTGATCGGCGTCGTCGACATCAGCGGACCGCTGTCCACGATGCATCCGGCAACGCTCGCCCTCGTAACCTCGGTCACCAAGCTCGCCGAGGCCGAGTTGCGCAACCGCCACCACGAGGCGCTGGACCGCCTGCGCAGTGCGGCGGCGCCGCTGCTGGGCCGGATCGGCGGCCGGGCGCTGGCGGTGGACGGCAACGGCTGGCCCGCCGCGGTGATCGGAATGGCTCCGCCGGGCAGGCTGGCGCTGCCGAAGGCGGTGCGCGCCGGGCGGCTATGGCTGCCGTCGCTGGGGATGTGTTCGGTGGAACCGCTGCCCAGCGGCTGGCTGGTGCGGGTGGACGAGAACGACGCCGGGCCGGTGGCTCCGGGCCGGGTGGTGCTGGATCTGAGCAGGCCCCGGCGGCCCTCGGTACGAGTGTCGGGCGGCTCCGGAAGCTGGACGTACGAGCTCAGTCCCCGCCATGCCGAGCTGCTTTACCTGCTGGCGCTGCACCGGGACGGGCGCAGCGCGGCGCAGCTGGCGGAGGACCTCTTCGGGGACCGGACGCGGACGGTGACGGTGCGGGCGGAGATGTCGCGACTGCGGCGCCATCTCGCCCAGGTGCTGGCGCACCGCCCGTACCGGTTCACCGAGGAACTGGAGGTGGAGGTGGTGGCGCCGGACCGGCCCGGCGACCTGCTGCCGCACTCGACGGCTCCTGCGGTCCGGCGGGCCCGGGCGGCCTGACCGGCGCTTGGCCGGAACCCGCCGTCGTGATTGTCTGGCGCGCATGAGCATCACTGTGACCACCTGGTCCCTGGAGCAGACGTCGCCCGCCGACCAGCGGCCGGCGTCGGTGCCCGACGCAGACATACGGATCGTCCGGGCCGAGGTCCCCTCGCCCGAGTTCAGCCGTTTCCTCTACACGGCCGTCGGCGGGGACATCCACTGGACGGACCGCCTGGGCATGACCTACGCCGACTGGCAGGAATGGCTGGAGCGTCCGGGCGTCGAGACGTGGGTGGCGTACGACAAGGGGACGCCGGCCGGCTACGTCGAGCTCCAGGCCCAGGACGAGGGCGCGGTGGAGATCGTCTACTTCGGACTGGTCCCGGCCTTCCGGGGCCGGCGGATCGGCGGGCACCTGTTGTCGTACGGCGTCGCCCGGGCCTGGGACCTGGCCGACCGCTGGCCGGGGCTCGCGCAGACCAAGCGGGTGTGGCTGCACACCTGCTCCAAGGACGGCCCGCACGCGATGGACAACTATCTGCGCCGCGGCTTCACGGTCTTCGACACCAAGGTCGAGGAGGAGGAAGGGGACCCGGCGGCGCCCCCCGGCCCATGGCCCGGCGCGGGCATCTGAGAGGGCCCTGCTCTCCTGACCGTCCCCAAGCGGAGCCGACCGGGACCCGGCGCCGAGCGCGGTGCGCCCGGGTGCCGGCTCGGGGTCCGAGCGCCCCACGCGCCCGGACCGGCCCTGGGCAAACCGTCGGCCGCAGGTCCGCCGGCAACGGCTCCCCGGCCATCGGCCCGGAAGCCGCCGCGCAGTGACCCATGACACACTGTCTCGCGATGCGGGACAGTGTTGTCCACATTTTGGATAGCGGTGGACTGAGTCCAAAGTCCCATGACACGCTTCCGTCATGTCTAGCACTGGAATTGCCTTGGTGAGTCGGCGGCACGTCGACCTCGGCCGCATGTCCAGCGCCATCTGTCCGGCCTGCTGACAGCCCAGCACAGCCGCGCTTTCCCCCTGCTTGACCCCGCCCTGCGCACTGTCGCGCCCTCGCCGCGAGTGTGCAGCTCAGAGCCGCCCTCCTGCAGTCTCGAAGGACATACCGCCATGGCCGCCACCCCTGAAAAGCCCGTCTCCGCCACGTCTCGACGCAAAACCGGACGCCACCGCGGCGAGGGCCAGTGGGCCATGGGCCACCACACGCCGCTCAACGGCAACGAGCAGACCAAGAAGGACGACGACGGTCTCAATGTGCGGACACGCATTGAGACGATCTACGCCCACCGCGGCTTCGACTCCATCGACGGCGCCGACCTGCGCGGACGTATGCGCTGGTGGGGCCTGTACACCCAGCGCAAGCCCGGGATCGACGGCGGCAAGACGGCGATCCTGGAGCCGGAGGAGCTGGACGACGAGTTCTTCATGCTGCGGGTGCGCATCGACGGTGGCCGGCTGACCACCGAGCAGCTGCGCGTCATCGGCGAGATCTCGCAGGAGTTCGCGCGCGGCACCGCCGACCTCACCGACCGGCAGAACGTCCAGTACCACTGGATCCGCATCGAGGACGTCCCCGAGATCTGGCGCCGCCTCGAGGCCGTCGGCCTGTCGACGACCGAGGCGTGCGGCGACACCCCGCGGACGATCCTCGGTTCCCCGGTGGCCGGCATCGCCGAGGACGAGATCGTCGACGGCAGCCCGGCCATCGACGAGATCCACCGCCGGTTCATCGGCAACAAGGACTTCTCCAACCTGCCGCGCAAGTTCAAGACCGCGATCTCCGGCTCCCCGCTGCTGGACGTGGCGCACGAGATCAACGACGTCGCCTTCGTCGGAGTGAACCACCCCGAGCACGGTCCGGGCTTCGACCTGTGGGTGGGCGGCGGCCTGTCCACCAACCCGAAGCTGGGTGTGCGCCTCGGTGCCTGGGTTCCCCTGGACGAGGTCCCTGACGCCTGGGAAGGCGTCATCTCGATCTTCCGGGACTACGGCTACCGCCGCCTGCGCAACCGCGCCCGCCTGAAGTTCCTCGTCGCCGACTGGGGTGCCGAGAAGTTCCGTCAGGTGCTCGAGGACGAGTACCTGAAGCGCAAGCTGGTCGACGGCCCCGCTCCCGAGCAGCCGGTCGAGCACTGGCGCGACCACGTCGGCGTCCACCGACAGCAGGACGGCCGGTTCTACGTCGGCTTCGCCCCGCGGGTGGGCCGCGTCGACGGCACCACCCTCACCAAGATCGCCGATCTGGCGGCGGCGCACGGCTCCGGCCGGCTGCGCACCACCGTCGAGCAGAAGATGATCGTGCTCGACGTCGCCGAGGACCAGGTCGACTCGCTGGTCTCCGGCCTCGAAGCACTGGACCTCCAGGTCAAGCCGTCGCCGTTCCGGCGGGGCACCATGGCCTGCACCGGCATCGAGTTCTGCAAGCTGGCGATCGTCGAGACGAAGGGCCGCGGCTCCGCGCTCATCGACGAACTGGAGCGGCGCCTGCCCGAGTTCGACGAGCCCCTCACGATCAACATCAACGGCTGCCCCAACGCCTGCGCGCGTATCCAGGTCGCGGACATCGGTCTCAAGGGCCAGCTGGTCCTCGACGACGAGGGCAACCAGGTCGAGGGCTACCAGGTGCACCTGGGCGGCGCGCTGGGTCTGGAGCCCGCCTTCGGCCGCAAGGTGCGCGGCCTGAAGGTCACCTCCGCCGAGCTTCCCGACTACGTGGAGCGGGTCCTCAAGCGCTTCGAGGCGGAGCGCGAGGACGGCGAGCGCTTCGCCACGTGGGCGGCGCGCGCGAGCGAGGAGGCGTTGTCGTGAGCGAGCGCGCCGCCCCCTTCTACTGCCCCTACTGCGGGGACGAGGACCTTCGGCCGAGTGAAGCCGTCGAAGGCAGCCACGGCGCCTGGGAATGCGCGGCGTGCAATCGGGCCTTCCAGCTGAAGTTCCTCGGGCTTCTGTCCCGCGGACTTCAGCTCAACGACGGTGGAGGGGAAACGATATGACGACGATTCAGTCCGATCAGGACCTCAAGTCGCTGGCCGAGCAGGCGGGCCGCGACCTGGAGGACGCCTCGGCGCTCGACATCCTGAAGTGGGCCGCCGACACCTTCGGCAAGCGCTTCTGCGTCACCTCCTCCATGGAGGACGCGGTCGTCGCCCACCTCGCCTCGCGCGTCTTCCCCGGTGTGGACGTCGTCTTCCTCGACACCGGCTACCACTTCGAGGAGACGATCGGCACGCGGGACGCCGTGGACGCCGTGATGGACGTCAACGTCATCACGCTCACCCCGCGCCGGACCGTGGCCGAGCAGGACGCCGAGTACGGCCCGAGGCTGCACGACCGCGACCCCGACCTGTGCTGCGCCCTGCGCAAGGTCAAGCCTCTCGAAGAGGGCCTGACCGATTACGCCGCATGGGCCACCGGCCTGCGCCGCGACGAGTCCCCGACCCGGGCGAACACCCCGGTCGTCGGGTGGGACGAGAAGCGGCAGAAGGTCAAGATCTCGCCGATCGCCCGCTGGACCCAGGACGACGTGGACGCCTACGTCGCCGAGCACGGAGTCCTGACGAACCCCCTGCTCATGGACGGATACACGTCCGTCGGCTGCGCACCCTGCACCCGCCGGGTGCTGGAGGGCGAGGACGCGCGCGCCGGCCGCTGGGCCGGGCGGGGCAAGACGGAATGCGGGCTGCACGGCTGATGACGAACACTCAGAAGGACCAGGAGAACGACGTGACCGGAGCCACCATCTGGCTCACGGGTCTGCCGAGCGCCGGCAAGACCACCATCGCGTACGAGCTCGCGGGCAGGCTGCGCGAGGAAGGTCACCGGGTCGAGCTGCTCGACGGCGACGAGATCCGCGAGTTCCTCTCGGCGGGCCTCGGCTTCAGCCGCGAGGACCGGCACACCAACGTGCAGCGGATCGGCTTCGTCGCCGAACTGCTCGCGTCCAACGGTGTGAAGGTGCTGGTCCCGGTCATCGCCCCGTACGCCGACAGCCGCGAGTCCGTGCGCAAGCGCCACCAGCAGGAGGGCACCGCGTACGTCGAGGTTCATGTGGCCACTCCGGTGGAGGTGTGCTCGGTGCGTGACGTGAAGGGGCTGTACGCCAGGCAGGCGGCCGGCGAGATCAGCGGGCTGACGGGGGTCGACGACCCGTACGAGGAGCCCGAGTCGCCCGATCTGCGGATCGAGTCCCAGAACCAGACCGTGCAGGAGTCCGCCGCGGCGGTCCACGCGCTGCTGACCGAAAGGGGTCTCCTGTGACCACGAGTGTCAACGTCGTGAGCGAGGCTGCAGACAATTCCGGGGGCGCCAGCCCGTACGCCCTCTCCCACCTGGACGCGCTCGAGTCCGAGGCGGTGCACATCTTCCGCGAGGTGGCGGGCGAGTTCGAGCGGCCGGTGATCCTGTTCTCCGGCGGCAAGGACTCCATCGTCATGCTGCACCTCGCGCTGAAGGCCTTCCGGCCCGCCGCGATCCCCTTCACGCTGCTGCACGTGGACACCGGGCACAACTTCCCGGAGGTCATCGAGTACCGCGACCGCACGGTCGAGGAGCACGGCCTGCGCCTCCATGTCGCGTCCGTGCAGGAGTACATCGACGCGGGCAAGCTGCGCGAGCGCCCCGACGGCACGCGCAACCCGCTGCAGACCGTTCCGCTGACCGAGGCCATCCAGCAGCACCGCTTCGACGCGGTGTTCGGCGGCGGCCGCCGCGACGAGGAGAAGGCCCGCGCCAAGGAGCGGGTGTTCAGCCTCCGCGACGAGTTCTCGCAGTGGGACCCGCGCCGGCAGCGCCCCGAGCTGTGGCAGCTCTACAACGGCCGCCACGCCCCGGGCGAGCACGTCCGCGTCTTCCCGCTCTCCAACTGGACCGAGCTGGACGTGTGGCAGTACATCCAGCGCGAGGGGATCGAGCTGCCGGAGATCTACTTCGCCCACGAGCGCGAGGTGTTCAAGCGTGCCGGCATGTGGCTGACAGCGGGCGAGTGGGGCGGCCCGAAGGAGTCGGAGAGGGTCGAGAAGCGGCTCATCCGCTACCGCACCGTCGGCGACATGTCCTGCACCGGTGCCGTCGACTCCGACGCCACCACGCTGGACGCCGTGATCGCCGAGATCGCCGCCTCCCGCCTCACCGAGCGGGGCGCGACCCGCGCCGACGACAAGCTGTCCGAGGCCGCGATGGAAGACCGCAAGCGCGAAGGGTACTTCTAGACATGACCAGCACCACCGAGCAGCTGGCCGAGCAGCTTTCGGCCACCACCCTGCTGCGCTTCGCCACCGCCGGGTCCGTCGACGACGGCAAGTCCACGCTGGTGGGCCGGCTGCTGCACGACTCCAAGTCAGTCCTCGCCGACCAGCTGGAGGCCGTCGAGCACGCCTCCCGCAACCGCGGCCAGGAGGCGCCGGACCTCGCACTGCTCACCGACGGTCTGCGGGCCGAGCGCGAGCAGGGCATCACGATCGACGTGGCGTACCGCTACTTCGCCACCGCGCGCCGCCGGTTCATCCTCGCCGACACGCCGGGCCACGTGCAGTACACGCGCAACATGGTGACCGGCGCGTCCACGGCCGAACTCACGGTGATCCTGGTCGACGCCCGCAACGGAGTCGTCGAGCAGACCCGCCGCCACGCCGCCATCGCCGCGCTGCTGCGCGTTCCGCACGTGGTCCTCGCCGTCAACAAGATGGACCTCGTCGACTACGCGGAGTCCGTGTTCGCCGCGATCGCCGAGGAGTTCACGGCGTACGCGACCGAGCTGGGCGTCCCGGAGGTCACCGCGATCCCGATCTCGGCGCTGACCGGGGACAACGTCGTGGACCCGTCCGCGAACATGGACTGGTACGGCGGCCCGACCGTGCTGGAGCACCTGGAGACGGTGCCGGTCAGCCACGACCTGAGCCACTGCCACGCCCGGCTGCCCGTGCAGTACGTGATCCGGCCGCAGACCGCCGAGCACCCGGACTACCGGGGCTACGCGGGCCAGATCGCGGCCGGCACCTTCCGGGTCGGCGAGGAGGTCACCGTGCTGCCCTCGGGCCGTACCTCGCGCGTCTCCGGCATCGACCTGCTGGGCAAGCCGGTCGACGTGGCCTGGACGACCCAGTCGGTGACCCTCCTGCTGGAGGACGACATCGACGTCTCGCGCGGCGACCTGATCGTGCCGAGCAAGGACGCGCCCCCGACCACCCAGGACGTCGAGGCGACCGTCTGCCACGTCGCCGACCAGTCGCTGACCGTCGGCCACCGTGTGCTGCTCAAGCACGGCACCCGCACCGTCAAGGCGATCGTCAAGGACATCCCGTCCCGGCTGACGCTCGACGACCTCTCCCTGCACCCGCACCCGGGTCAGCTGGTCGCCAACGACATCGGGCGCGTCAAGATCCGTACGGCCGAGCCGCTGCCGCTCGACTCGTACGCGGACTCCCGCCGCACCGGCGCGTTCATCCTGATCGACCCGGCCGACGGCACCACGCTCACCGCGGGCATGGTCGGCGAGTCGTTCGCCTCGCCGGAGCCCGTCCGGGACACGGCAGACGACGACGGCTGGGACTTCTGACATGACCGACGCCTTCGGGACCTTCGCCAAGGAGGGCGGCCGCGTCGGCAGCGGCGCCCTCGGCGCGGGCACGGGCGGGGTGGCGCGATGTGTGCGATGACGTACGCGCACCGCTCGCGCGCCCGCACCGCCCGCACCCAGCACCGACGAAGACCGCCGACGACCCGGCCGCGTCCCACCTGAACCGACGCGCCGACCGGGCCAACGAGAGGACAGCCTCCCGTGCCAGCCACCCGCACCACAGCCCGCCGCAGCCTCGCCGCCGCGGCCGCCCTGCCGCTCCTCGCCATCGCCCTCACCGCCTGCGGCTACGGCTCCCAGGCCAAGGACGACAAGGTCGCTCCCGCCGCCAAGGGAGAGAAGATCGACGGTCTGGACACCGTCAAGGTCGGGTACTTCCCGAACCTGACGCACGCGACCGCCCTGGTCGGCGACCAGGAGGGCATCATCCAGAAGGAGCTCGGCGGCACGCAGCTGTCGACGACGACCTTCAACGCGGGTCCGTCCGAGATCGAGGCGCTCAACGCCGGCTCCATCGACATCGGCTTCATCGGCCCCTCGCCCGCGGTCAACGGCTTCGTGAAGTCCCAGGGCAGGAGCCTGCGGATCGTCGGCGGCTCGGCCTCCGGCGGCGTCAAGCTGGTCGTGAACCCGAAGAAGATCAAGACCCTGGACGACGTCAAGGGCAAGAGGATCGCCACCCCGCAGCACGGCAACACCCAGGACGTGGCGTTCCTCAACTGGATCTCCGAGAAGGGCTGGAAGGTCGATCCGGAGAGCGGAAAGGGCGATGTCTCCGTGGTCCGCACGGAGAACAAGGTCACGCCGAACGCCTATCTGTCCGGCTCCATCGACGGCGCGTGGGTGCCGGAGCCGACCGCGTCGAAGCTGGTCAGCGACGGGGCGAAGGTGCTGCTCGACGAGTCGACGCTGTGGCCCGACAAGGAGTTCGTCATCACGAACGTGATCGTGTCGCAGAAGTTTCTCGCGAAGCACCCGGACGTCGTCGAGGCCGTCCTGCGCGGCACGGTGAAGACCAACGAGTGGATCAACGCCAACCCGGACAAGGCGAAGGCCTCCGCCAACGCCAAGCTCCAGGAGCTCACCGGCAAGGCGCTGCCGCCGAAGGTGATCGACCCCGCGTGGCCGTCGATCCGGTTCACCGACGACCCGCTGGCCGCGACGCTCGACGCGCAGGCCGGCCACGCGGTGAAGGCCGGTCTGCTGGAGCAGCCCGACCTCGCCGGCATCTACGACCTGCGGCCGCTGAACAAGGTCCTTCAGGCCGAGGGCAAGCCCGCGGTCGCCGACGCCGGGCTCGGCGTCAAGTAACCACCGCAACCAGCCGAGTTCCCAGGAGGTGACGACCATGGCCACTGCCATCGCCAAGGCCGACAACCGCGTGCGCACCGAGTACGCGGCCCGGATCGGGCATGTCTCCAAGTCCTTCGCCGGACCAGCCGGCACCCAGCTCGTCCTGGACGACATCACGCTCGATGTCGCTCCCGGCGAGTTCGTCACCCTCCTGGGTGCCTCGGGCTGCGGCAAGTCGACGCTGCTCAACCTGGTAGCGGGGCTCGACCGGCCGACGGCGGGGTCCATCGAGACCCCCGGCGGCCGGCCCGCCCTGATGTTCCAGGAGCATGCGCTGTTCCCGTGGCTGAGCGCGGGCAAGAACATCGAACTGGCGCTGCGCCTGCGCGGCGTGCCGAAGCCGCGGCGCCGCCCGGAGGCGGAGCGGTTGCTGGAGCTGGTGCGGCTCGGCGGCGCGTACGGCAAGCGGGTGCACGAACTGTCGGGCGGTATGCGGCAGCGGGTCGCGATGGCCCGCGCGCTGGCTCAGGACAGCCAGCTGCTGCTGATGGACGAGCCGTTCGCGGCGCTGGACGCCATCACGCGCGACGTACTGCACGACGAGCTGACCCGCATCTGGCGGGAGACGAACGTGTCGGTGCTGTTCGTGACGCACAACGTCCGCGAGGCGGTGCGGCTCGCGCAGCGCGTGGTGCTGCTGTCCTCGCGGCCGGGGCGTATCGCCCGTGAGTGGACCGTGGACATCGATCAGCCGCGACGCATCGAGGACTCCGCGGTGGCGGAGCTGTCCGTCGAGATCACCGAAGAACTGCGTGGGGAGATCCGCCGACATGGCCAGCACTGACACGACCGCGAAGGCCACGGTCAAGAACGACGACCTCGCGGGGCTGGAGGCCGGTCTCGACGCGCTGGACGCGGTGCAGGTCAGCCGTACGCCGGTGCGGGAGGTGCTGCTGCGGAAGGTGTTGCCGCCGCTGACCGCCGTCGCCCTGGTGCTCGTGGTGTGGCAGCTGCTGGTCTGGGCGGAGGTCACGGAGGCCTACAAGCTGCCCGCACCGTCCGCGGTCTGGGACAGCGTGTCCGAGATGTGGCTGCAGGGCACGCTGCTCGAGGTCGTCTGGACCAGCGTGTCCCGCGGTCTGCTGGGCTTCCTGATGGCACTGGCGATCGGAACGCCGCTCGGCCTGCTGGTCGCCCGGGTGAAGTTCGTCCGCGCCGCGATCGGGCCGATCCTGTCCGGGCTGCAGTCGCTGCCGTCGGTGGCCTGGGTGCCGCCCGCCGTGATCTGGCTGGGTCTGAACGACTCGATGATGTTCGCCGTGATCCTGCTGGGCGCGGTCCCCTCGATCGCCAACGGCCTGGTGTCGGGCGTGGACCAGGTGCCGCCGCTGTTCCTGCGGGCGGGCCGCACGCTCGGCGCGACCGGGCTGAAGGGCACCTGGCACATCGTGATGCCGGCGGCGCTGCCCGGTTACGTGGCGGGCCTGAAGCAGGGCTGGGCGTTCTCGTGGCGGTCGCTGATGGCCGCGGAGATCATCGCGTCCTCCCCCGATCTGGGCCTGGGCCTCGGTCAGTTGCTGGAGAACGGGCGCAACAACGCCGACATGGCCGGCGTGTTCCTCGCCATCCTCCTGATCCTGATCGTCGGTATCGCGATCGACCTGCTCATCTTCAGTCCGCTGGAGCGGTGGGTGCTGCGCAGCCGCGGTCTCCTCGTCAGGAGCTGAGTCCACGATGCACAGCCCCGCCCTCCCGTCGCCCGCCCCCAGCCTTGCGAGGCCGTCCGGGGGTCCCCCCCTCGCGCCCGTCCTTTTGGTGATCGCCCACGGCAGCCGCGACCCGCGCCACGCCGCGACGGTGCACTCCCTCGTCCGGCGCGTGCGATCGACGCGGCCGGGGCTGCGCGTCGAGGTCGGCTTCCTGGACTTCAATCTGCCGTCGGTGACGGGCGTGCTGGAGCGCCTGGCCGCCGAGGACGCCCGTGAGGTGGTGGCGCTGCCGCTGCTGCTGACGCGTGCCTTCCACGCGAAGGCCGACATCCCCACCGTCCTGCGCGAGGCTCCCGCGTCGCTGCGCATACGGCAGGCCGAGGTGCTCGGTCCCTCGCCGCTGCTGCTGTCCGCCGTCCACCGGCGGCTGTACGAGGCGGGGCTCGGCCCTGCCGACAAGAGCTCGACCGGCCTGGTGCTGGCGTCGGCGGGCTCCACGGACCCGGAGGCGATCGCAGTGATCGACCAGACAGCGCGGGAGCTGCGGCACACCGGTTGGTGCGCCGTGCGACCTGCGTTCGCCTCCGCTGTATCTGCCGGCGGCTTCCCCCGTACCGAGGACGCCGTGCGCGAGCTGCGCGCCCTCGGCGTGCGCCGGGTGGCTGTCGCGCCGTACGTGATCGCCCCCGGGCGTCTGCCGGACCGCATCGCGAAGGGCGCGCGGGACGCGGACGTGCTGGCCGATGTGCTGGGCCCCGGGCCGGAGCTGGCCCGTCTGCTGCTGACCCGATACGACGAGGCGCGGGCGCAGCAGCGGGCACTGGCGTTCACCGCGTAGCGGTCACGCGGTGACGGGCGCGGTCCAGCGGGGGTCGCGGCCCGTCGCCGCCAGGGCCCGTTCGAACGCCGTCGCCGACATGTCGGCCGGGACGGGATCGGCGAATCCGCCGTACTGCCGGTAGACCTCGGCGTGGGCTTCGACGACACCAAGGACGAATGCGCCCGCCGCCTGGGAGACGCGGTACTCCTGCCCGGTGGCGCGGGCGAGATCCCAGCCGTGCACGGCCAGTTCCTTGGTGATCAGCGAGGCGATCTCGCCGGCCGGCATGCTCGTGAAGCCGAGGTCCACCTCGCCCTGCCACACCGCCGGGTCCGACCATGCGGCGAGGGCGCGGTCCAGCTGCTCGGCGTATGTCAGAGGCCAGTCGGCGTCCGCCGTGAAGTCGCGGCGGGTGAGCTCGTCGGGCAACTGCTTACGCAGGGCGCGGTGTTCGAGCCCGTGGGACGTGTAGAGCACGAGGTGGCCGACGAGCGTCCTGACGTCCCAGTCGGTGCACGGCGTCGGCCCGGTGAGCCCGCTCGCGCCGGCGCCCCGGGCGACACGTGCGGCCTCGGCGGCGCATTCCGACAGGTACGGGTACACGGTGTCCTTGTCCATGCCCGCATCCTGCGCCGCGCCCGGTGGTCGGGTCTTGAACAAACGCGACAGCGCCGCGGTCAGTCGAAGACGAGGCTGCCGGTACGGGCGCGCTTGAGTTCGAAGAGGCCGGGGTGGCCCGCGAGCACCCGGAAGCTGTCGAAGAGCGCGACGGCCTCCTCACCCCGCGGAATCGAGTTGAGGACCGGGCCGAACCAGACGGTGCCGTCGATGTGCAGAGTGGGCGTGCCCACGTACCCGCCGGCGGCGGGGTCCTTGCCGGTGTCGTGGCCGGCGCGCACCTCGTCGTCGTACGACGGGTCGTGCGCGGCCTCGGCCAGTGCGGCGGGCAGGCCCAGCTCGGCCAGGGACTCGGCGACGACCGCGTCGAAGTCCTCGTTCCGGTCCCGGTGGATCCGGGTGCCGAGTGCGGTGTAGAGGTCGCGCAGCACGCCGTCCCCGTGCTGCCGGGCGGCGGCCGCGAGGACGCGTGACGGGCCGACGGAGCGGTCCACGAGATCGCGGTACCCGTCGGGCAGTTCGTTGCCGATGTTGTGCAGGTACAGGCTCATCAGACGGAAGCGGAGGTCGAGAGCGCGCTCTCGCTCGACCTCGAGGATCCAACGGGAGGTGATCCAGGCGAAGGGGCAGACCGGATCGAAGTAGAAGTCCACGACGGTCTTCTCGGAGCCGGTCGGGCGGCCGGTGTGCTGCGCGGTGTCCATGCCGTCGACACTAGCCAGGGAATGGCACTCCCCTACGGGCCATTCACCATCTGTTCCCGTGGGCCATTCCGGCGGGGGGCCGCGGCTCACTGCGCCCCGAGGGTCGACGGGGGTCCGGTCTCCGCGAAGCGTGTGCCCTGGTGGAAGTAGAGCAGCCAGTCGCCGCCGGTCAGCCGCCAGATCGAGCTGCGGTGGGCGCGATGGCCGCCCGACTCGGTGTCGAAGGTCAGGTGCACGACGCCGGCCGCGAGCTGCACACCTCTCATGCGGGAGGTGGTGATCGGCCGGGGCAAGGGCGCGTCCCGTGCCCGCAGCGCGGACAGGATCGACTCGCGGTCCCAGAGCCGGCCCGAGGTGCCGAACTCCTCGTAGTCGGGGTGGAGGAGCCGCGCGAGCAGGTCGGGGCTGGACCGCACCACCGGGTCGAGCAGCCGGAACTCCGCCTCCATCGCGGCGTTCACGGCATCGGTCGCGGGTTCAGTCACGGGTCATCTCCACCAGCTTGACGACGGTGTTCCAGTTGCGGCTGGTCGCTACGACGCCCTTGAACAGGCTCGGTCTGCCCAGCACTTCGGCGAGTTTGGAGCGGCCGAGGCCCTCCGGCGTGTACAGGTACATCGCCCGGTCGCCGAGCCGGAACTCCTCCGGCAGAAGGGCCGCGGCGTCGACGGACGCCAGCCGCTCGGGCGGGAGCCGCTCGGAGAGGAAGGTCACGTGCAGCTGCCTGCCCTGGAGCGTGTGAGCGGGGAAGGGGCAGGCGTCGGCGACCGCGCGCAGGTACGCACCGCCGCGCACCAGCGTGTCGACCCGGAAGCCGAAGGTCTGCTCGACGGCTTCCTCGATCCCGGCGGCGAGCGTCCGCTCGTCGCCCGCCGCGCTGCTGAAGACCGCGTTGCCGCTCTGCAGGTAGGTGGCGATGTCGCGGTGCCCCAACTCGCCGAGCAGCGCCCGGAGTTCGGGCATGGGGACCTTCTTCTTGCCGCCCACGTTGATTCCGCGCAGCAGGGCCGCATACCTCTTCGTCATGGCCAAACGATAAGGCGGCCGCCGCGCCCCGTGGGGGAGGGCACGGGGGCCGCCGGCTCGGCGGCACACGCGCCGCAGGGGTGCCGCCGGGCTGCGGCGGAAAGCCGGCCCGGACGACACCCCCAGGGGCCCTCCTCCGCGTCAGGTGCGAGCGGAGGAAGCGCCCTCGGTCACTCGACGACCTTCAGCAGCTTGTTCGGCGTGCCGGAGGACGGGTTGGTGATCTTGTCGGGCGTGGCACCGTCGGTGAGCGCCTTGGCGACGTCCGCCGGGGTGGCGTCCTGGTGTCCGGCGAGGTAGACCGCGGCGGCGCCGACGACGTGCGGGGTCGCCATCGACGTGCCGGAGATGGTCTTGGTGCCCTCGTCGCTGTCGTTCCAGGCGGACGTGATGTCCGAGCCCGGCGCGTAGATGTCCACGATCTCGCCGAAGTTGGAGAAGTCCGACTGGGCGTCCTCCTTCGTGGACGAGGCGACCGTGATGGCCTCCTGGACGCGGGCCGGGGAGCCCTGGCCCGCGTCGCTGGACTCGTTGCCCGCCGCGACGCCGAAGGTGACACCGGCGGTGATCGCCTTGCGGACGGCCTCGTCCAGTGCCTCGTCGGCGCCGCCGCCGAGGCTCATGTTGGCGACGGAGGGACCCTGGTGGTTCTGGGTGACCCAGTCGATGCCGGCGACGACCTGCTCCGTGGTGCCGGAGCCGTTGTCGTCGAGGACGCGGACGGCGACGATCTTCGCCTTCTTGGCGACACCGTGCGCGGCACCGGCTATGGTCCCGGCGACGTGCGTGCCGTGTCCGTTGCCGTCGTCGGCGCTGTCGTCGTTGTCGACGGCGTCGAAGCCGTGCGTGGCGCGGCCCTCGAAGTCCTTGTGCGAGATGCGGACTCCGGTGTCGATCACGTACGCGGTGACGCCTTCGCCGGCGGTGTCCGGGTAGGTGTACTTGCTGTCACCGGCGGTGTCGGCCTGGTCGACGCGGTCCAGGCCCCAGGACGGCGGGTTCTGCTGGTCCGCGTTGATCGTGAACTTCTTGTTCTGCACGACCTTGGCGACGGCCGGGTCGGCGGCGAGGCGCTTGGCCTCGGTCTCCGAAAGGCCGCTGGCCGAGAAGCCGTTGATGGCGGAGCTGTAGTTGCGCTTCAGCGTGCCGCCGTACTCCTTGGCCAGCTCCTTCTTGTCGGCCTTCTGGTCGAGCATCACGATGTAGCTGCCCGCGACGGCGCCTTCGGCGTTCGCGCCGTAGATCTTGCCCTCGGCGGGCGCCGCGGCGCCGGCGAAGGACGTGCCGAGAAGCGTGACTCCGGCTGCTGCCGCGACGGCCGTGATGGCCGCGGTGAGCTTCATCCGGTGGGATCGCTTGTGAGTTGCCATGAAGAGGGGTCTCCTCGTCATCATTTGTGGGGGGATTGGCCCGCGGCCGTAAAAAATCCGGGGGCTGGTTCGAAACCCTGACCGATTGACGCGCGCAGATCAAGACCTTCATGTACCTGTGACTTACTCAACAAGGTTTCGTAATAAGAAATCGGCCAGGGCCTCCCAAGTCGGACCCCTGCCTCAATCCCCGGTAGATGTAAGGGACTTCGATGCTCCATGTCGGGGATGTGCCCCCTTCTGAAGGAGGAGGGTTTTGCCGGTCGCCCTCGTCGGCCGGCAGGACGAGACGACCTGATTGCGCCCTTAGCTTCGAAGCGGACACGGCGGCGGACTGCACCGCCGGCGGCGAACGACGCACAAGGGGGCGTAAGGGTCATGGGGAGAGCTGGAGGCGGACCGCGCGGGATCGCCGCGCGGGCCGGCGGCTGGAGTGCTCGGCACCGCTGGGCCGCCGTGGGAATCTGGGTGCTGTTCGTCCTGCTGGCCATGGTCGCGGGGTCGGCCACCGGCCGGACCGAACTCAAGGACAGTGAGCAGCTGTCGGGCGAGACGACGCAGGCGGCGCGCATCTCCGAGGAGGCCGGCATCGCCGAGCCCGCGGGCGAGACCGTGCTCGTCCAGTCGCGGAACGGATCGGTCAAGGCGACGGACCCGGCCTTCCGCGCCGCCGTTGACGACGTGATGAAGTCGGTCGACGGCACCCGTGAAGTCACCGCCGTGACCTCGCCGTACGACACCGGAAGCGTCTCGAAGGACGGGCGCAGCGCGCTCGTCCAGTTCGACGTGCGCGGCGACCCCGACACCGCGAGCGAGCGGATCGACCCCGTCCTCGACGCCGTCGCCGGCGTGCAGGAACGCCACCAGGAGCTGCGGATCGAGGAGATCGGCGGCGCCAGTACGAACAAGACGTTCGACGAAGCGTTCGGCGACGACTTCCAGCGGGCCGAGTTCTCCGCGGTGCCGGTCGCGCTCGGCATCCTGCTCATCGCCTTCGGCGCCCTGGTCGCGGCACTTGTGCCGGTGCTGCTGGCCATCACGGCGATCATGGCGACGATGGGCCTGATGGGCGTCGTGAGCCAGGTGATGCCGATGAGCGACACGGCGAACTCCGTGATGCTGCTGGTCGGTCTCGCGGTCGGCGTCGACTACTGCCTGTTCTACCTGCGGCGCGAACGCGAGGAGCGGGCTGCGGGCCGTGACGGCCGCACCGCGATCCTGATCGCGGCGGCGACCAGCGGCCGTGCCGTGGTGGTCTCGGGCGTGACCGTGTGCGTCGCGATGGCCGGCATGCTCTTCACCGGGATCGGCGAGTTCGAGTCGATGGGCCTGGCGTCGCTGATCGTGGTGGCGGTCGCGATGGTGGGGTCCGTGACCGTGCTGCCCGCGCTGCTGTCCCTGCTCGGCGAGCGGGTGGAGAAGGGCCGCGTGCCGTTCCTGCGCCGCCTGAAGCGGGACGCGAGGGGAGACGGCGGCAGCCGGGTGTGGACGGCGGTGCTCGGCGGGGTGCTCCGCCGCCCGCTGGTCTCGTTCCTGGTCGCGGCGGGTGCGCTGGTCGCGGTCGCGCTGCCCGCGGTCGGGATGAAGACGCAGAACTTCACCCTGGACCAGGAGTTCGGCGACTCCGTGCCGATCGTGGCGACGTACGAGCGGATCAACGAGGCCTTCCCCGGCGGGGCGGACCCGGCGGAGGTCGTCGTCAAGGCCGACGACATCGATTCCGCACCGGTGCGGCGCGCGATCGCCGACTTCCGGGCGCAGGCGGTGAGTTCGGGCGCGTCCCAGGGCCCGGTCGAGGTCGTCACGCACAAGGAGCAGAACATCGCGTTCGTCTACGTCCCCCTGGTGGGCGGCTCCGACCAGGACCGGGCCGAGAAGAGCCTGGAACTGCTGCGCGACACGGTGCGTCCCGCCACCCTGGGCGAGGTCGACGGGCTCGAGGCTCCCATCAGCGGTCAGGTCGCGGGCTCGAAGGACTTCAACGACCAGCTGACGGGCGCGGTGGCGCCGGTGTTCGGGTTCGTGGTGGTGTTCGCCTTCGTGCTGATGCTGCTGTCGTTCCGGTCGCTGACGATCGCGGTCACCTCGATCGTCCTCAACCTGCTGTCGGTGGGCGCGGCGTACGGCATCCTGACGGCCGTGTTCCAGCACGGCTGGGGCGCCTCACTGGTCGGAGCGGAGGGCGTGGGCGCGATCATCGCGTGGCTGCCGCTGTTCCTGTTCGTGATCCTGTTCGGGCTGTCGATGGACTACCACGTGTTCGTCGTCTCCCGTATCCGCGAGGCGAAGCTCCAGGGCCGGGGGACGCGTGAGGCGATCACGCACGGCGTGGTGACGACGGCGGGCGTGGTGACGAGCGCGGCGGTCATCATGGTGGCGGTGTTCGCGATCTTCGGAACGCTGTCGATGCAGTCGATGAAGCAGATGGGTGTGGGCCTCGCGGCGGCGGTGCTGATCGACGCGACGATCATCCGCGGCGTGCTGCTGCCGGCCGTGATGGCGCTGCTGGGCGACCGCAACTGGTACTTCCCGAAGTGGCTCCACTGGCTCCCGGACCTCACCCACGACGAGCCCGCCGCCATCGACTCGCCCGCACCGGGAAGGCGCGAGCCGGAACGGGTGGGCGCGTAGCGGGACGAGGAGTTCCCCGCTCTCCCCTGTCTTCCGCGTGCCGGGCTGCCGTTCGGCAGCCCGGCACGCTGCTGGGAGAGGGCCCCTTCTCAGCCCACCAGCTCCGCCTCGATCAGGTCCGCCGCCCTTCGCGTGCCGCCTTCCTGCGCCATCTCCTCCCGGATCCGCGCCAGGCGCTCCCCCACCTCCGGGTCGGACACCAGTGACAGCACCGCCTCCCGCAGGTCGTGCGCCGTCGCCTCCTCCGTCGAAAGGCGGCGCGCCACCCCCAGCCCGACCAGCATGTCCGCGTTGCCGAACTGGTCCACCGCCTGCGGGACCGCGACCATCGGCGTCCCGGTGGCCAGGCCCTCCTGGCTGCCGCCCGCGCCCGCGTGGGTGACGAACGCGTCCGCCTGACGCAGCACGGACAGCTGCGGCACCCAGCTGTGGACCTCCACGTTCGACGGCAGCTCGCCGAGCTCCGCCACGTCGACGTACCGGCCGATCTGCAGCACCAGGTGCCAGCCGGGCAGGTCTCCGAAGGCCTTGACGCATGCGCGGTAGAAGGCCGGCTGCTTGGTGAACGTCGAGCCCAGCGACACCAGCACCACCTTCTCCGCGTCCGCCGGCCGCTGCCACTCCCCCTGGTCCCGGCGGTCCCCCTGGCACGCGCCGACGAAGGAGTACACGGCCTCGTCGACCCGGTCGGCGTTCGGCTGGAGGGAACGCGGGATCAGGACGACACTGCGGCGCGGCCGGCCGACGAACCGGTCCGGATGCGTCGTGATCCCGTTCTCCGCGAGCCACGCCTCGAAGTGCGCGTAGTACGCCTTGCCGCGCTCCGACGCCCGCAGCTGTGCGGTCATGGGCTCGGCGACCTCCTCCTCGTACCCCTCCCAGGCGACCAGGTTGGGCGAGAGGGAGACCGCGGGGACGCCCCATCGGTGGGCGAGCACGATCGCCGGGTACGAGGTGATGTCGTGGATGACGAGATCGGGCTCGTCACCGCCGAACGCCTCCGCGAGCTGCGGCAGCGCCTGGATCGCGTCGTTCAGGAACGGCTCGATGTTGTCGATGAGTTCGGTGCCCCAGGCCTCGGGCTCCTCCTGCGTCGGCAGCGTCGACGTGTAGACGACGGGCTCGGCACCGGTGGCCGCGACCTTGTCCGCGAAGGAGGCGGGGATCGCGTAACTGACGCGGTGTCCCCGGGCCACGAGCTCCCGGATCACTTCGAGGCTCGGGTTCACGTGCCCGGGGGCCGCGATGGAGAACATGGCGATATGGGCACGGTCTGGTGTCGTCATGGCCCCACCGTAACGAGACGAGACGTCTCGTGCAACCTGGTGCGGACACCCGGGCTCACAGGTGCCGCACCAGCACCTCGTCCGCCTCGCCGGGAGCCATGGGCGCCCGGCACGTGGCGCCGGACCGGCGCCGCCGGCGGGGGCCCGGCACCGTGTCAGCGCTGATACCGGGCCAGCACCAGATTGCCGTCCTCGACCAGCCGTTCGCGCAGCTCGTCGGCGTCGATCGCTCCGCTGTAGTACTCCTGGTACGCCGGGGTCGCGACCTTGTCCTTCCACTCCGGATACCCGCGCACCGACTGCGCCGGGGCCGACCGGAGATGCCGGGCCAGCTCGGCTCCCGTGGCCCAGCCGTCCTCGTCCGTGTGCAGGGCCGGGTCGTCGAGCGCCTCGGTCCCCGTCGGCAGCATCCAGTCGCCCTGGGCCAGCCGCACCATGTTCCGCGGCTGGAGCATGAAGTCGATGAACCGCGCCGCCTCCTTCTTGTACGGGCTGTCCTCGGCGACCGACAAGGTCTGCGGGCTCACGCCCTGCGCCGGCCCGCCTGGCCCGGCGGGCGCGGGAAGCACCGTCCACTCGAATCCCTCGGGTGCCTGCTGGACGATCTGCTGCCGGTAGGAGAACCCGAGCGGAACCATGGCGTACTTGCCGCCGAAGAGGCCGGGCAGGGTGTCCGAACCGCCCGTGCCGAGCGTGCTGCGCGAGGCGCTCCTGTCGACGTTGACCTGGTCGTGGACGGTCCGCGGGACCACCGCGTCCCCCTCGGTGAACCGGACGGTGACCTTGCCGTCGTCCCCGCGGTGGAACAGCTGCCCGCCCGCGGACAGGCCGAGGTTGAGCGTCACGGACACCGGCTCCTTGAGCGGCCAGGCTATGCCGTACTTCCCCTCCCCCATGTGCTCGGTCAGGTCCTTCGTCACCTGCCGGAACTCCTCCCAGCTCCACGGTCGGCCGGCCGTGGGGACGCGGACGCCGGATGCGTCCAGGAGCTTCTTGTTGGCGATGAGGACGCGGGGCTCCTGGAGGAACGGCACGCCGTAGACGCCGTCGCCGAAGGTGGTCGTCCGCCAGCTCTGCCGCGGGATGTCGGCCTTGAGGCGCTCGGGCAGCAGATCGGTCAGGTCGGCGAGGTAGCCGCCGTACGCGAAGTCCGCGAGGTCGTCGGAGGCGTCGTGGATGATGTCCGGCGCCTCGCCGCCCTCGAACGAGGTGAGCAACTGGTCGTGCACGCTGTCCCAGCTGCCCTGGACGTACTCGACCTGGATGTCGGGGTGGACCTCGTTCCACTCCTTCACCAGTTCCTTGTTGGCGTCGACGGACTCCTTCTGCCACGCCAGGGACTGGAAACGGAGCCTGATCTTTCCGTCGGCGCGGTCTTTGTCCCCGCCGCAGCCGGTGAGCAGCAGGGCGAGGGCGGTGACGGCCGCGGGCAACAGTCGTGCACGCATCAGTTCTTCACCGCCCCGGCCAGCATGCCGCCTGTGATCCGCTTCTGAATGATCGCGAAGATGACGAGCGAGGGGAGCGTCGCGAGGAACGCGGCCGCCGCGAGCGGCCCGAGGTCGGCGGCACCCTCCGCGCCGAGGAAGTGTGTGAGGACGACCGGCAAGGTCTGCTTCTCCGGGGTCTTGAGCAGGACGAGCGCGAAGAAGAACTCGTTCCACGCGGTGATGAACGCGAAGAGCGCGGTGGCGACGATCCCGGGCGCGAGCAGCGGGGCGGTCACCGAGACCAGCGTCCGCAGCCGGCCGGCGCCGTCCACGGCCGCGGCCTCCTCCAACTCGGCCGGCACGGCCCGCACATAGCCGACGAGCATCCACAGCGCGAACGGCAGCGACCAGACGACATAGACCGTGATCAGTCCGAAGAGGGTGTTGATCAGATGCAGGTTCTTCAGGATCAGGAACAGCGGGATGATCACCAGGACGAACGGGAATGCCTGGCTGACCACGACCCATCCGGTGGCCGCGGTGGTCAGCCTGCCGCGGTGGCGGGCCATCACGTACGCCATGGGGGTCGCGATGACGACGGCGGTCAGGGCGGCGGCGACGGCCGCGAGCAGACTGTTGCCCGCCGCCTGGAGCAGCGGCTGTTCGTCGAAGGCCTGGCGGAAGTTGTCGAGGGTCGGCTGCTCGGGAATCCAGGTGGGGTGCAGGGAGCCCAGTTCCCGCGCCGGCTTGAACGCGGTGGAGACCAGCCACAGGAACGGGAAGGCGAGGAAGACCAGATAGCAGACCAGTGCGACGTACTGCCCGGCACGTCCGGCCCTGCCGGCACGCAGCGCGCTCATTTCTCGTCGCCTCCCTTGAGCCGTCCCACGAGGTAGCAGGCGAGCATCACCGAGATGACGGCGACCATGACGCAGCCCATGGCGGCCGCATAGCCGAACTGGCCGTAGCGGAAGGCCTCTTCGTAGGCGAAGAGCATGGGCAGCCGGGTCCGTCCGCCCGGTCCTCCGTTGGTCAGCACGTACACCAGGGCGAATGCGTTGAAGTTCCAGATGAGGTTGAGCGCCGTGATGGCGAGCGCGACAGGTCGTAAGGCGGGCCAGGTGACGGTGCGGAATCGGCGCCAGGCGCCCGCTCCGTCCAGGGCGGCCGCCTCGTGGAGCTCGTGCGGGGTGTTCTGCAGCCCGGCGAGCAGCGCCACCGTGGTCTGCGGCATGCCTGCCCACACGCCGACGACGATCACGGCGGGCAGCGCGGTGGCGAGGCCGGTCAGCCAGTCGCGTCCGTCGCCGAGGCCCAGGTCGCGGATGGTCTCGTTGAGGATGCCGGCGTCGGGGTTGTAGGCAAGCCGCCACATGATGCCGACGACGACCTCGGGCATGGCCCAGGGGACGATCGCGAGCGCGCGGGCGAGCCAGCGAAGGCGCAGCCGCTGGTCGAGCAGCAGGGCGAGACCGAGGGCGAGGAGGAACTGCGGGACGGTCACGCCGACCGCCCACAGCAGACCGATGCGGAACGACTCCCAGAACAGGGTGTCGCGCAACAGGTCCCGGAAGTTGAGTGTCCCGATCCACTGGGTGGGCTCGGTGCGGCCCGCCTGGGAGTCGGTGAGGGCCAGCGCGATGCCGTAGAGCAGCGGGCCGACGCTCAGTACGAGGATGGGGATCAGCGCGGGCAGGACGAGGAACCAGGCGCCTAAGACCGGTTTCCTCCCGGACCGCGCCGTTGCGGTCGCCGATGTCACGTATTCGACTCCTTCGGGCGGCCCGGCCCTGACCGGGTCCTGATCCGCCGCCCCGGCGGCCCCGTCATCGTGCTGACGGGTCGTCGGTTCGTCAAGGCAACCTGCACGGATGCGAGACTTTGCCCGATACACGACAGGGCACTGTGCTGGGAGAGACCGATGGACGAGACACGGGCACGCGACGTACTGGCGGCGGCCGGTCTTGTGGCCGCCGCCCGTGACGCCGCTCTGCTGGCGCTCGGCGAGAACGCGGTCTTCGCGGCGGGCGACATCGTGGTCAAGGTCGGCCGGGACGCCGAGCTTCTGCCGCGTGCCGAGCGGGAACTGGCGGTGGCGGCCTGGCTGACCGACGCGGGAGTCCCCGCGGTGCGCGCCGCGGAGCCGGAGGCCCGGCTCGTCGACGGCCACCCGGTGACGCTCTGGCACCGGCTGCCCGATGCCGTGCGCCCGGCGGAACCGGTCGATCTGGCACACCTGCTGGTCCGCGTCCATGCGCTCGGTTCTCCTTCCTTCGCGCTGCCCCGCCGCGATCTGCTGGGCGGGGTCGAACGGTGGCTGCGGCTGGCCGGCGACGCGATCGACGCCGCCGACGCCGCGTATCTGCGCGAGCGCCGTGACGGCTTCGCCGAAGCGGCGGCCTCGCTGACGCCGCATCTGCCGCCCGGCCCCATCCACGGCGACGCGCTGCCCCGCAACGTCCATGTGGGCCCGGACGGCCCGGTGCTGGTCGACCTGGAGACGGTCTCCTCCGACCTGCGCGAGCACGACCTCGTGGTCATGGCGCTGTCCCGCGACCGCTACGGCCTCGACCCGGCCGCCTACGACGCGTTCACAGCCGCCTACGGCTGGGACGTGCGCGAGTGGGACGGCTGCGCAGTCCTGCGCGGTACGCGCGAGACGGCGAGCTGTGCGTGGGTGGCCCAGCACGCCCCGACGAACCCCAAGGCGCTCGCCGAGTTCCGCCGCCGGGTGGCCTCACTGCGCGACAACGACCTCGAGGTGCGCTGGTACCCCTTCTGACCCGGGCGATCGCCGCCACGGGGTGCCGTGCTCCCCAAGCACATGAACGCCTTCGACGCGGGGCCGGCTGCCACCCGGACCGTCTTTGGCACAGCGGTGGCATCCGTCGCCTCCCGCCGGGCAGGCCCCGCGCTCAGGCCCCCGCCACCGGGGCGAGCGCGCGCAGCGGCCAGGAGGCGTCGACCACCGCCTCCGGGCTGCCCTTGCGGCGCAGGAAGCTCTGGAAGTCGGCCGCCCACTGCGCGTACCAGCTCACCTGGCGCTCGTGCAGCAGGCCGGGGTCGAGGCGCGCCACCGACGGATGACGCTCGGCTATCGCCCGGGCGACGAGGACCGCGGCGAGCGCGTCCGCGTCCGCCCGGTGGGCACGGTCGAGGACGACGCCGTACTCGGTGCAGACCGCCTCGAGGTTGCGCTTGCCCTTGCGGTAGCGGTCGACGGCGCGGTCGATCGTGTACGGGTCGATGACCGGGCCTATAGGGCGCCCGTCGAGCCGCTCGGTCAACGAGGCGAGCCCGTGCCGGCGCAACTCGGCCGAGAGCAGCGTCAGGTCGAAGGCCGCGTTGTACGCGACGACCGGGACACCCCGCAGCCAGTACCCCGTGAGCACCTGGGCGACCTCTTCGGCCACCTCGCCGGCCGGCCTGCCCTCCGCCGCCGCGCGCTCGTTGCTGATGCCGTGGATCGCCGAGGCCTGCTCCGGGATCCGTATCCCCGGGTCGGCCATCCAGCCGCGGCGCAGCACCGGCTCCCCCGCGTGCAGTTCGACGACGGCGGCCGTCACGATGCGGGCGTCGAGCGGATCGGTGCCGGTGGTCTCCAGATCGAAGCCGGCCAGTGGCCCCCCGTGCCAGGACATGATGCCCCCTCCTCCATGGTGCGATGGTGCTTCCCCCGTTGGATCCTCACCTTCCCACGCAGCACTGACAACGAGGCGGGGAGCGTGATCGGGCAGGGTCAGGACACGGGTCGCGAGTCGGTCCACACCGACTCGAACTCCTCGCGGTAGGTCTGGAAGAGTCCGCTCTCGCCGTCCTGCCCGGAGCGGACCACCGAGCGCCTGTCGCCCCGCAGGACGAGCACGGGGGCCTCCATGCCGCGGGCGCGGCGCAGGTAGGACTGGACGACGGCGAGGCCGTCGGGGCCGTCGCCGTCCACGAGGTAGGCGGTGAAGCGGGGGGTCTCGTCGAAGACCTGGATCTCGAAGGCGCCCGGGTCCCGCAGCCGGGAGCGGACCCGGCGCATGTGGAGGATGTTCATCTCCACGGTGCGGCTCAACTCGCCCTTTTTGATGCCGAGTTCCCGTTCGCGCCGCTTGACTGCGCTGCTCGCCGGGTTGAGGAAGAGGAGCCGGACCCGGCAACCGGACTCGGCCAGCCTCACGAGGCGGCGGCCGGAGAAGTTCTGTACGAGAAGGTTCAGGCCTATGCCGATCGCGTCGAGGCGACGTGCCCCGCCGAAGAGATCCTCGGCCGGCAGCTGGCGCTGGAGCCTGACCCGGTCGGGGTGGACGGAGACGACGTCCGCGTACCGGTCGCCGACCAGATCCTCGACGGCGTCGACGGGGAGGCGGTCGGCGGAGGGGACCCCGGCGCCGCTGCCGAGTATCTCCAGCAGGCGTGCGGAGGCGCGCTCGGCCTGGGCGAGGACGGCCTCGTTGAGCGCCCGGTTGCGGGAGACGACGTTGCGCGCCACCTCCAGCTCGTCCAGCGCCAGTTCGACGTCGCGCCGGTCGTCGAAGTACGGCTCGAAGCAGGGCCAGTGCTGCACCATCAGCTCGCGCAGCTGCGGCAGGGTGAGGAAGGACAGGACGTTGTCGTCCGCCGGGTCCAGCAGGTAGCCCTTGCGGCGCGAGACCTCCCGCACGGCGACCGCCCGCTGCACCCACTCGTGGCCCGCGGGCCCGGCCGCCGCGACGACCCAGTCCTCGCCGTGCACAGGGTCGTAGATGGGCCGCAACACGGCGGCGACCACCGCTCGCAGCCGCTGTTCGACCAGATTCAGCCAGATGTAGGCGCGGCCTGCCCGCTGGGCGCGCGTGCGCACCTCGCTCCAGGCCTCCGCGCCCCAGTCCAGCTCCGCCCCGATCTCCATGGGCCGCGCGACCGAAACCGCTCCCGGCGGGACCTCGGCAGAGTCTCCCCCCTCGCGACCCGCGTCACCTGGGGGCAGCTCCAGCCCTCCCGAGCTCACCCGCGCACCGCCCTTTGCTTTCCTGGAACGCCGTCTTCAACGATCAAGGAAGCCTACTCCGGGAGCGGGAGGCGGTGCAGCAGGATGAGCCGGTTGTTTCTCAACTCCCGTGACGGTGGTGGCCGTTCTGGTCGGCGAGATCGGCCGGAGTGAGCGGATTCATAGACGTCACGTCCCGTGGGGCGAGCTGGAAGCCCTGCCAGTGGACGGGCATGGGCTGCTGGTCCTCGTCCCGGGCTATGTGGTGGAACCCGATGTTGACCCAGGCGATCGGATTGGCAAGGTTCTCACCATTGACCCATTTGTCCACGCTCGGGGGCGCGTTCGTCCCGCAGTCGAGGACGTTGTCGCTCGCGAACTGCTCGCAGGTCCTGTTCTGGGTGAAGTAGACGTCGTGCTTGGTGAAGGGGCGGCCCTCGTGCCTGCTGGACGGGCCGGGCACAATCTCGTACGAGCGGGCGTGGCCGTCCCTGTTCTTGCCCCGTGCGCTGACCACGCGCCACCAGCGCATGGTGCGGACGTCTCCGGCGAGCTCCTTGGTCACGGGGGTCCGGGTCGTCTTCACCGTCGGACTGCCGTCGCCCGTGGGGGCGGTGACCTTCGAGTCGTACTGCTCCACCCGGTTCGTGTTGCCGCCGTCCAGGCCGAAGTCGAGACGCCAGAACACATTGTGGGCGTGGCTGGTGGCGTAGTCACGGGCGCCCTTGCCGATGGGCCAGCCGCGGCCGTCGGCGGCGTTGTAGTCGTCGGGCGCCAGGCTGCCCGTCGCGCCGACGTTGGCGGAGACGGTGCCGTCGGAGGAGAACCGCCACTCGGTGATGTACTCGTACCAGGCGACCTTGTTGACCGTGTAGACCAGCAGGTCCTTGCCCTGGGCCTGCCAGACCTTCGTGCCCTCGTCGTCGGCGAGCCGGTATGCGTGGCCGCGGGAACGGGTGGTGGTGCACAGGCCGTCGACCGTCCCCGTCTCCGGCACCCTGACCTTGGTGACCGTGCCGCCGGGGCACTCGCCGGGCGCCAGGTTCTGCAGGCCCCAGCCGAACCCGGCGCCGGTGAGGTCGTCGTACTCCGCGTTGCCGTCGTCGTACGGCACGTGTATCTGGGCGAGCTTGGCGCTGTTCAGCACCCGTATGGGACGCCGTTCGCCCTTGGGCTGATAGGTGATCTTGTCGAGGATCAGGCCGTGGCCGGTGTCGTAGCGCCAGCACATCCGCCAGGTCGTGCCGCCGTCGAGCTTCTGCTCGATGCGGTAGGCGACGCTGCAGTCGGACTGCGGCGGCCTGGGGGCGGCCTGGGCGCCGCCCGCCGCGGCGGGAGCGGCGGAGGCCGGGCCGGTGGCGACGCCGGCGCTGCCGAGCAGCGCGGCCGCCGCCAGCAGCGCGCCGCGCCTGCGGACGCGCGAAAGACTGTTCACGTGCATCTGGACGTACTCCCTCACCGGGACGTGCGGACAGGAGGAACGGGTGGCACAGGTTGTGCGGGAAGGTGCGCCGCCGGAACGGGGCGGCAGCTGCTCAGCCGACGCGCGCGACGGTCCGGGCGCTCAGGTCGACGATCAGATTCCGGATCTCGATCCAGGGACCGTTCACGACCTTGGTGACGAGGCGGACGCAGCGGTGCTCGCCGCAGCGGGCGAGCTCGTCGGGCACGTCCTTCTCGCGGTAGGTGCGGTAGACGTCGCCGTTGAACCAGAGCTGATCGGGTGAGGTCAGGGACCGGCCGGTCGCGTGCCGGTAGTCGGCCTTCAGGTCCGAGCCGAGCGGGTCGGCCAGGATGAGCGCGACGGCCTCGCGCAACTCGTCCGGGTGAGGCGACGGCTGGACGCCCCGCTGGACGCCCGTGCGCTCGACCTTGCCGGTGTCGAGGTTGACGGTCGAGGTCACGAGCTCGTCGGCCCGGTAGTCGTAGAAGCTGACCTCGGCACGGCGCACGGCCGCGTCCGGAGCGGAGGGCGGCGGTTCCGCGAGATTGGTCGCGAGGTGCTGAGGACCACGGCCCCCCGCCGCGTTCTCGCCGTCCGACCGGGCTGCCGGTGTCAGCGCGATCTGTTCCGCGCGGCTCAGCTCGGCCGGCGTCAGCGGGTCACTGCCGACCCCGCGCTCCCCCTCGCGCGGCACGGCGACGGCAGGAGGCCGTGACCCGGCGGCCGAGCCGCTCCCGGCCTCACCGCCCTCCTCCGCGCCCGCCCGGCCCGCCGCGACCGGGCCCCGGGCCTGGCCGCCCGTCCCGTTCGTGTCGTCGGCGCCCGCAGTGCCCGGCAGGGTGATGCCCACCATCAGGGCCGTACCCGTCACCGCGATGGCGGTCCCCGCCAAGAGCTTCCCCAGGTGACGGCGCACCAATTGGCGCACTTGTCCCCCCTTTCCCCCAGGTTCCCCATTGGTCACCCGGTAGGACGGTTCGAAGTCCTAGGAGGTTGCTCCACTTTGGGGGAGGATCTTCGCCAAGTAGTCCCCCACACCCGGATCAGAAATGGAAGAGTCGAATCTATGCAGGTCTGGCCGGGACAGGCGTACCCACTCGGCGCCACGTACGACGGCGCCGGCACCAATTTCGCGGTGCACTCCGAAGCCGCGCGGCGCATCGAGCTGTGTCTGCTGCACGACGACGGCTCGGAGACCGCGGTCGAGCTGCGCGAGACCGACGCGTTCGTGCGGCACGCGTACCTGCCGGGGGTGATGCCCGGGCAGCGCTACGGCTTCCGGGTCCACGGCCCGTACGAGCCCGCCCGCGGGCAGCGGTGCAATTCCGCGAAGCTGCTGCTCGACCCGTACGCGCGGGCGATCAGCGGGTCCATCGACTGGAACGAGTCGGTCTACGGCTACCACTTCGGCAGACCGGACTCCCGCAACGACCTCGACTCGGCGCCGCACACGATGTCGTCCGTCGTGGTCAATCCGTACTTCGACTGGGGCGACGACCGCCCGCCGCGCACGGACTACCACCGCACCGTGATCTACGAGGCCCATGTGAAGGGCCTCACCATGCTCCATCCCGAGCTGCCCCCGGAGCTGCGCGGCACGTACGCGGGCCTCGCGCATCCGGCCGTCATCTCGCACCTCACGGAACTGGGTGTGACAGCGCTGGAATTGATGCCCGTGCACCAGTTCGTGAACGACCACCGGCTGGTGGACGCGGGGCTGAACAACTACTGGGGCTACAACACCATCGGCTTCTTCGCCCCCCACAACTCCTACGCCTCCTGGGGCGACCGCGGCGAGCAGGTGCTGGAGTTCAAGCAGGCCGTGCGCGCGCTGCACCAGGCCGGCATCGAGGTCATCCTGGACGTGGTCTACAACCACACCGCGGAGGGCAACCACCTGGGCCCGACGCTGTCCTTCCGCGGTCTGGACAACGCCTCGTACTACCGGCTGATGGAAGACCGCCGGTACTACATGGACACCACCGGCACCGGGAACAGCCTGCTGATGCGCAGTCCCCACGTACTGCAGCTGATCATGGACTCGCTGCGGTACTGGGTGACGGAGATGCACGTCGACGGTTTCCGCTTCGACCTCGCGGCGACGCTCGCACGCCAGTTCCACGAGGTCGACCGGCTCTCCTCGTTCTTCGACCTGGTGCAGCAGGACCCGGTGGTCAGCCAGGTGAAGCTGATCGCGGAGCCCTGGGACGTCGGCGAGGGCGGCTACCAGGTGGGCAATTTCCCGCCCCTGTGGACCGAGTGGAACGGAAAGTACCGTGACTGCGTGCGGGACCTGTGGCGCGGCGAGCCGCGTACGCTGGCCGAGTTCGCGTCCCGGCTGACCGGCTCGTCGGACCTCTACCAGGACGACGGCCGCCGGCCGCTGGCCTCGATCAACTTCACCACCTGCCACGACGGCTTCACCCTGCACGACCTCGTCTCCTACAACGGCAAGCACAACGAGGCCAACGGCGAGAACAACCGCGACGGGGAGAGCCACAACCGGTCCTGGAACTGCGGGGCCGAGGGCGAGACGGACGACCCCGGCGTGCTGGAGCTGCGCGAGCGGCAGATGCGCAACTTCATCGCGACGCTGATGCTCTCCCAGGGCGTGCCGATGCTCAGCCACGGCGACGAGTTCGCCCGCACCCAGGGCGGCAACAACAACGCCTACTGCCAGGACAACGAGATCTCCTGGGTGCACTGGCCCGATCCGGGCGAGGACGAGGAGAGCTCGCTGCTGACCTTCACCAAGACGATGGTGTGGCTGCGGCGCGACCACCCCGTCTTCCGGCGGCGCCGCTTCTTCCACGGCCGTCCGGTGGAGGGCACCCACGACGAGCTGACGGACATCGCCTGGTTCACGCCGAAGGGGGAGGAGATGGTCCAGCGCGACTGGCAGGCCGCGCACGCCAAGGCGCTGTCCGTGTTCCTGAACGGTCACGCCATCTCCGAGCCGGGTCCGCGCGGCGAGCGGATCTCCGACGACTCCTTCCTCCTGATGTTCAACGCGAGCGCGGACGAGCTGGAGTTCCTCGTCCCGGTCAACCACGGCGAGGAGTGGCAGGTCGTCGTGGACACCGCACGGCGCGAGGGCGTTCCGCCCGGCAAGGGGCCGATGGTGGCAGCGGGCGACGTGCTGCCGCTGGTGGGCCGCAGCCTGACCGTGCTGCGCAGGCCCGCGTAGCCGCCGGCGGGGGCGCCCGCGGAAGTTCCCGGCCGGGCGGATGATCACTCGATCGACCGAACGGCCGGGACCGGCGGCACAGAAGCGTTCAGGGCGGGTACGTATGTTCGCATGACACCCACGGCCACCTACCGGCTCCAGCTGCAGCCGGACTTCCCGTTCGCGGCCGCCGAGGCGGCGGTTCCGTATCTCGCCGACCTCGGCGTCTCCCACCTGCACCTGTCGCCGGTTCTGGAGGCGGTGCCCGGGTCCACGCATGGGTACGACGTCGTCGACCACGGCCGTGTCCGCGCGGAGCTCGGCGGCGAGGAGGGGCTGCGCCGCCTGTCCCACACGGCCCGCGAGCACGGCCTGGGCCTGGTCGTCGACATCGTGCCGAACCACATGGCCGCCGTCCCGCGCTACAACCGCGCGCTGTGGGAGGTGCTGCGCGAGGGCCCGCGATCGCCGTTCGCCCGCTGGTTCGACATCGACTGGGCCGCCGGGGACGGCAAGGTGCTGCTCCCGGTGCTGCCCGGGCGCATCGGCGGCGAGCTGGCGCAGCTGCGGGTCGAAGGGGAGGTGCTGCACCACGGGGAGCAGCGGTTCCCGTTGCGCGCGTCGACCGCGCACCTGCCGCTGCCCGAGCTGCTGGACGCCCAGTGGTACCGCCTCGCGTGGTGGCGCCTTGCCCGTACCGAACTCAACTACCGGCGGTTCTTCACCGTCTCGGACCTCATCGGGGTGCGGGTGGAGGACCCCGAGGTCTTCGACGCGACCCACGCCAAGATCCTGGAGCTGGTGCGGGACGGCGTCGTCGACGGGCTGCGGGTGGACCATCCGGACGGGGTGGCCGACCCGGAGGGTTATCTGCGCAGGCTCGACGAGGCGACCGGCGGTTGGGGGCCCCTCCCACGGCCGCCGGGCCGTAGGGGGAGCTGGATCGTCGTGGAGAAGATCCTCACCGGCGACGAGCGGCTTCCGGCCGGCTGGCCCGTCGCGGGCACGACGGGGTACGACGCGCTGCGCCGGATCGACGGCCTGTTCACCGACCCGGCGGGCGTGCGCCAACTGGTCGGCGTCTACCGCGACTTCACCGACGTGGACGACAGCCTCGGCGGACGGTGGGAGGCAACGGCGCGGCGCGCGGCCTACGAGGTGGTGACGCACGAGCTGGCAGCCGAGACCGCGACGCTCGTCCGGCTCGCCGAGCGGATCTGCGCCGAGGACACGCGGCTGCGCGACCACGCCCCGTGGGCGCTGCGTGCGGCCGTACGTGAGCTGCTGGTCCGCGTGCCCGTCTACCGGCCCTACCGGGTCGATGCCGAGTCCGCGCTCCCCGAGGACGCGGCGCGGGCGGCACGCGACACGTTCGCCGTGCCCGAGGAGGCGGCCGCGGTGGACGTGGTGCGGGACCTTGCACTGGGCCGGCTCGGTGACGGGCCGGACCACGTCCGGTTCCGGGCGCGCTTCGCCCAGACGGCCTCGGCGCTGCGGGCCAAGTCGGTGGAGGACACCGCGTTCTACCGGTACGCGCCGCTGATCTCGGCCAACGAGGTGGGCGGCGACCCCGGGAACCCCGCGGTGGAGCCCGCGGCCTTCCATGCCTTCTGCGCCCGCCTGGCCCGCGACTGGGCGGGCACGGGCACGGTGCTGACCACGCACGACACCAAGCGCAGCGCGGACGTGCGGGCGCGCATCGCGGTGCTGTCCGAGTGCCCGGAGCGGTGGGCGCGGTTCCTGGAGCGGATCACCGAGGAGGCCGAGAGCCCGTCCGGGGGCGGCGGCGCCCCCGACGCGCAGCTGGCGTGGGTGGCGTGGCAGACGGCCGTCGGGTTCGGAATCCCCGACGCGGACCGGCTGGAGGCGGCACTGCTCAAGGCGGTGCGCGAGGCGGGGGTGCACACGAGCTGGACGGAGTCGGACCCGGCGTACGAGAAGGCGGTGTCGGCGTTCGTGGGCAGCGGACCGGCCGGTTCGCCGCAGCACTCGGTGGCCCGCTTCGTCCGGCAGCTCGCGCCGTACGTGCGGGCGAACGTGCTGGGGGCGGCGCTGCTGCATCTGACGATGCCGGGTGTGCCCGACGTGTACCAGGGCTCGGAGCGGGAGTTCCTGGCCCTGGTCGACCCGGACAACCGGGCCCCGGCCCGTTTCGGCCCTCCGTTGTCCGAGCCGCTGACCGTCGGCGCGGGGGCCGGCTCGGCGACGGGCCCGGAGGGTCGTCTGAGTGCGGAGAAGGAGGCCCTGACGGCCACGGTGCTCAGACTCCGCCGGGCGCGCCCGGACCTGTTCGGCGCCCGCGCCGCGTACGAGGCGCTGGCCGCCTCCGGCCCGGCAGCCGGGCACTGCGTCGCGTTCCGCCGGGGCGAGGAGGTGGTCACGGCCGTCACGCGGCTCTCGATGCGGCTGGAGGGCGAGGGCGGCTGGCGGGGCACGGCTCTGACGCTTCCGCCGGGCCGGTGGACCGATCTGCTGGGCGGGGAGCGCGAGTTCACCGGTGAGGTGCCGGTGCCGGTGGCCGACCTGTTCGCGGCGCGTCCTGTGGCGCTGCTCAGCCGCGCGGACGGACCAGCAGCGTCTTGGGAGACCGGGTGATCAGGCCACTGGCGACCGGCCGGAATCCGTCGGCCCAGCGCATCCTCGGCATCGCCTCGCTCAGCGCGCGCAGGCCGTACTCGGCCTCCATCGCCGCGAGCTCCACGGCCGGGCACCCGCCCAGACCGAAGGTGAGCTGGCCGGGATCGCCCCGGAGCATGTCGAACCGGTCGGGCTCCCGGAACCGCTCCGGGTCCCGACCCGCCGAGCCGATCAGGCAGGCGACGGCCGCGCCCGCCGGCAGCGTGCCTCCGCTGAGCGTGACCTCGGCGGCCGTCCTGCGGATCAGCACCAGCACGGGCGGATCGCGTCGCAGCGACTCGGTCCACGCCCGTGCGATGAGCCGCGGTTCGGCCCGCAGCGCGGCCAGCCGGTCGGACTGGTCGAGCACATTGGCGAAGAACGAGGCGAGGGCCTTCTCCCGCACCGAGACCTGGGAGACGCAGCCCCCGGCGAGCAGCGCCCGGCCGGCCGTCCTGCCCCGTACCCCGACGGCCCCGGACGGCAGCCACCGGCAGAACTCCTCCACCAGGTCGATCTGCTCACGACCCGCGAGCCGCCGGGCGAGGACGTACGCGGTGCGCTGGACGATCTCGCGCAGCGCGTGCGGGACGGGCGCGAGGTGCCCGGCGCACCCCGCGTCACCGGGCCGGTGGCCGTGGGTGAAGCGGAGATCGGTCAGAGCGGTGGCGACGTCGCGGTAACGGCTGAGCAGCCAGGCGCCGACGGACGCGTCGTAGGTGAGGGGATGCTCCTCACGCAGCCGGCGGTAGCCCTCGTACAGTTCGTGCTCGTTCCCCATGGGCAGGCCGGGCAGCAGCGCGCCGGCCCGGCGCCCCGTCCCGGCGGGCAGCGCGGAGGCGGTGGGCGGTGAGGGCTCGGGCGTGGGGCGTATGTCCGCGTGCATGGTGTGCGCTCCCCTGTCACGGCCGCGGGTCTGGTGCCCCGCTGCTCCCTTCAGGTGACCACCGGGCCACCGTCACCGCAGTCGGCGCAGGGCCGTACGGGTGACGTGGCGATGGGTACGCCATTCGGGTGGAGGGCGGGCCACAGCGGGGCCGAAGCCGCGGCCGCCCGACGGAGGAGGCGCTCCCACGGCTTCGACGTGACCGTGAAGACCATGCCGCTGACCGCGACGGCGAACGGGTCGCCGCTCAGCGGGCGGTGAGGCGGAAGCTCATGCTGCCGAAGCCCACCATGTCGCCGTCCTGGACGACGATCGCGCCGGTCACCCTGCGGCCGTTGACCGTGGTGCCGTTGGTCGAGCCGAGGTCGCGCAGGACCCACAAAGTGCCCTGGTGGCTCAGTTCGGCGTGCAGCCGCGAGACCGTGTCGTGGCTCAGCCGCAGTCCGTTGACCGGGTCCCGGCCGATGCGCAGGGGGTACGGACCCGGCTCGGGCAGCAGCAGCGGCGGCAGCTTCTCCGCCTGCCAGGCCCTGCGCAGCCGGACGGAGAACGCCGAGACCCGGCCGACCGCGCTGTAGATCCGGCGGGCCCACCTGTTCTCGTGGACGAGGTCGGCGGTGAGGGCGTCCAGCTCCTCCGAACGGCGGGCGGCCAGGACCAGTTCCATCCGGTGCACGAACGTCTCGTGCGACAGCCTGCCCTGGGCCGCGCCCTCTCTGAGCACATCGAGGACACGCTCGCGCTCGGCGTCCGACAGCCGTGCGGGATACGTGGGGGACTCGTAGGAGGACGTCACAAAGCAGATTGTCGGGCCGAAGGGCCCGGGGTGTCCAGAAGAGCAGGTCTTCTGCTGTTCGGCGCGACCCCTCTGACCTGCACGGAAGGTGGCGTTCCGGCCACGGTGCGGCCCAACTGGCCTGCGGAAGCGGCGTATTGGGCCGCACCCGGGCAGCCGGAAAAGGCTGGACCCGAGCGCGCCGGCCGGTCTAGGGTGCCCACCGACGCCCGTGACGACGGAAGGAGGCGAGTGCCGTGCACCTCACACGATTCCCGCGCTCCCGCCCCGTCCGCCCGGCGTTCAGTGTCTGACCGGGAGCGCCTCACCTACCTCGCATCCCGGAGGACTTCCTCATGACCGATCTGGTCATCCGCGCGCTCGACGCGAGCGACGCCCGTCTTTTCGACACCCTGCCCGACCCTCTCGGCGCGGCCGAGGGCCATGCCCGCACCGTCCACCGGCCCGACTGGAAGCGGATCGCCCTGCGCGACGGCAAGGTCGTGGCCCGAGGCGCCTGGTGGGGCGGCCCGGGTGACGAAACGCCCGTCAACATCAATTGGTTCGACGTCGCCGCCGGCGAGGAGGAGGCGGGCGCCGAACTGCTGCGCACCGCCCCCTTCCAGGTCGAGCTGGAGCTCAACCTGCCCGCCGGCTGGCGGGACGACCCGGTCGCGCGGCCGGCCGCCGAGGCCCGGGTCCGCGCCGCGAAGGCGGCCGGGTACGAGGTGCTCGTCGAGCGGTTCATGTACCGCTGGACACCCGCGCACGGTCTGCCCGAGCGGCCGGGCCGCCTCACGTTCCGGCCGGAGCCGGACGACTCCGTGTTCTTCGAGGCGCTCAAGCGCATCCACTCCGTGACGCTGGACGCGCACGCGCTCCGGGCGATCGCCGAGGGCGGTCTCGACCAGGCGGCACAGGAGGAGCTGGACTTCTTCCACTGGTGCCCCTCGCCGCGGGAGTGGTGGCAGCTCGCCCACACACCCGAGGGCGAGCTCGCCGGCATTCACATCCCGGCGCACAATCCGGGCGGCCCCTGCATCGGCTTCATCGGCGTCGTCCCCGAGCAGCGCGGCCGCGGCTACGCGTACGACCTGCTCGCGGAGTGCACGCACTTCCTCGCCGAGCGAGGCGCCGAGTTCATCGCGGGCGCCACCGACCAGGGGAACTTCCCGATGGCGGCGCACTTCGCCAAGGCGGGCCACCCGGTGGTCAAGGAGCGGATCAACTTCGTTCCCCCGACGGGGAGCTGACCGTGCGCGGGGGTGGCCGAAGCCGGGGCTCCGGACACCCCCGCATCACCGCCCGCCGCGGCGCTTCTGCTCGGCGATCACGTCCCGGTACCAGGCGTACGACGCCTTGGGCGTGCGGCGGAGGGTCTCGTAGTCGACGTGGACGAGCCCGAAGCGCTGTGAGGCTCCCTCGGCCCACTCGATGTTGTCGGTGAGCGACCAGGTGAAGTAGCCGCGGACGTCGACGCCGGACGCCATCGCCTCGTGCAGGGACCGCAGATGGGCGTCGAGGAAGGCGATACGGCGCCGGTCGTCGATGCCGCCGTAGGAGCAGCCGTTCTCGGTGACGACGACGGGAGGCAGCCCGTCGCCGTAGCGGTCCTTCAGCGAGACCAGCAGCTCGCGCAGTCCGTCGGGGACGACGGGCCAGCCGAAGTCGGTGCGCTCGTCGGCGACGATCTCCCGCAGTCCGAACGGGAGTTGCGCGGGCATGCCGACGCCCGCGAAGCCGTCGAGGGCGTCCGGGGCGGGCGCGCCGACGAGCATCGGGTGGTAGTAGTTCACGCCGTAGAAGTCCAGCGGCTGCGCGATCACGGTGAGGTCGTCGGCGACAGGGCCGGACATGAGCTCGGCGAAGCCGTCGGGGTAGGCGCCGGTGAGCAGCGGATCGGCGAACAGCCGGTTGGTGACCGTGTCGTAGAGCTCGGCGGCGAACCGGTCCTCGTCGCTGTCGCCGGCCGTCCACACGGGCGAGTGGGAGACGGCGAGGCCGATGTCCGTGGCACCCGCCGCTCGCAGCGCCTGGACGGCGAGGCCGTGGGCGAGCAACTGATGGTGGGCGGCGGGCAGGGCGTCGAAGAGGAGCTGCCGGCCGGGGGCGTGCTCGCCGAGTGCGTAACCGAGCAGGGTGACCTCGGCAGGTTCGTTGACGGTCATCCACAGGGGTACGCGGTCGGTGAGGCGTGCCGCGACGGCCGCGGCGTACTCGGCGAACCGTTCGGCGGTGTCGCGGCGCAGCCAGCCGCCCGCCTCGTCGAGCGGAAGCGGCGTGTCCCAGTGGTAGAGCGTCGGTGCGGGGGTGATGCCGTGGGCGCGCAGCTCGTCGACGAGCCGGTCGTAGAAGTCGAGTCCGCGGGCGTTGACCGGGCCGCTGCCGCCGGGGACGACGCGGGGCCAGGAGACCGAGAAGCGGAACACATCGGCGCCGAGGCCGGCGAGCAGGGCGACGTCCTCGGAGAAGCGGTCGTAAAAGCCCGTGCCGCGGGCGGCGTCGGCGCCGTCCTTGATCCGTCCGGCGGCCGCGAAGGCGTCCCAGCCGGAGGGTCCCTTGCCGTCGGCGTCGGCGGCTCCCTCGGTCTGGAAGGCGGACGCGGCGGCTCCCCACAGGAAGCCGGGCGGGAACGCGGGCAGCGGCTCCGTCGGTATCGGCATGGCCCGTGACCTTAATGGCCCAAGCACCCCGCCTGAAGACCCTCGTCTTGTCAGGATGGACGGGACATACGGGATCGACGGGACCGGCATCGACGACGAGGGGATTCGCCAGTGCTGTTGTTCGAGGTGTGGGCGCCGCGGGCCGAGGAGCGGGTCACGCTGTGGCTGGAGGGCGCCGAGCGCCCGATGGAGCGCGACCAGGGCCGGGCGGGCTGGTGGATCGCGGAGGCCGAGGCGGGCGACGGCGCCCGGTACGGCTTCGCGCTGGACGGGGGTCCGCTGCGGCCGGACCCGCGCTCGCGCCGTCAGCCGGACGGCCCGGAGGCCCCGAGCGCGGTCGTCGACCACGACGCGTACGTATGGCGGCACGAGTGGACCGGCCGGGGCCTGCGGGGCGCGGTCCTCTACGAGCTGCACATCGGCACCTTCACCCGCGAGGGCACCCTCGACGCGGCGGCGGCCCGCCTCGGTGAACTGGCCGATCTGGGCATCACGCATGTCGAGCTGATGCCGCTGTGCCCGTTCCCCGGCGTGCACGGCTGGGGCTACGACGGGGTGGACCTCTGGGCGGTGCACGAGCCGTACGGCGGCCCCGAGGCGCTGAAGCGCTTTGTCGACACGGCGCACGGGCTGGGACTGGGTGTGGTGCTGGACGTCGTGCACAACCACCTCGGCCCGTCCGGCAACCATCTGCCCGCCTTCGGCCCGTACTTCACCGACACCCACCACACTCCCTGGGGCTCGGCGGTCAACCTGGACGCCCCCGGGTCGGACGAGGTGCGCGCCTTCCTGCTGGGCAGCGCGCTGGCCTGGCTCCGGGACTACCGGATCGACGGGCTGCGGCTCGACGCGGTGCACGCGCTGGCCGACACCCGGGCCCTGACCTTCCTGGAGGAGCTGTCGGCCGCCGTCGACACCCTGGCCGCCGACCTCGGCCGGCCGCTGTTCCTGATCGCCGAGTCCGACCGGTGCGACCCGCGCACCACGACGCCCCGCGCCGAGGGCGGCCTGGGGCTGCACGCCCAGTGGAACGACGACTTCCACCACGCTCTGCACGCCGCGCTGACCGGCGAGTCCCAGGGCTACTACGCCGACTTCGCGCGCGCCCCGATGGCCGCGCTCGCCAAGACGCTGAACCACGTCTTCTTCCACGACGGCACGTTCTCGACCTTCCGCGGCCGCACCCACGGCCGGCCCGTCGACGTGAACACCACGCCCGGATACCGCTTCCTCGGATACGCGCAGACCCATGACCAGATCGGCAACAGGGCGCTCGGCGACCGGCTCTCGGCCACTCTCACGCCGGGTCTGCTGGCGTGCGCGGCGGCCCTGGTGCTGACCTCCCCGTTCACGCCGATGCTCTTCATGGGCGAGGAGTGGGGCGCGAGCACCCCCTGGACGTACTTCACCGACCACACCGACCCCGAGCTGGCCGAGGCCGTACGGGCGGGCCGGCGCCGGGAGTTCGCGGAACACGGCTGGGCGGAGGAGGACGTGCCGGACCCGCAGTCACCGGCCACCCGGGAGCGCTCGTGCCTGGACCGCTCCGAGCGCGAACGCGAGCCGCACGCGGCCCTGCTCGCCTGGCACCGGGAGCTGATCGCCCTGCGCCGTACGCTGCCGGATCTGACCGACCCGGACCTGGCGTCGGTGAAGGTGGCGTACGACGAGCAGGGGCGCTGGCTGGCGTACCGGCGCGGCGATCTGCGGATCGCGGTGAACCTCGGCGCGGACACCGCCGCGATCGCGCTGGGCGGCGGCGGGCGGGTCGTCGCGGCCTGGGGCAAGGCGGAGGCCCCTGGCAGTGACGGGGTGCTGCGCCTGGCGCCGGAGAGCAGTGTGGTGCTCGCCGCGTCCTAGTCCCTGTCCACGACCCCGCCCGATGCCCGAAGCCCGATCCCGAAGCCCGGGCGGGCTACTCGACGATCGCCATCTCGCGCGAGGTGTTGTTGAAGCGGCGGACCCCGTCCTCGGTGACCGTGACGATGTCCTCGATGCGGACGCCGAACCGGCCGGGGAGGTAGATCCCGGGCTCGACGGAGAAGCACATGCCGGGGACGAGCGGCTGGTCCTCGCCCTCGATCATGTACGGCGGTTCGTGGGTGGTGACGCCGATGCCGTGGCCGGTGCGGTGGACGAACAGGTCCCCGTACCCGGCCGCCTCGATGATCTCGCGGGCGGCCCGGTCGACCTCCTGGCAGGCGACGCCTGGCCGGACGGCGTCGACTCCGGCCTGCTGCGCCTCGCGCACGACGTCGTGGACGTGCTGTTCGGCGGGGCTCGGCTCGCCGACGTGGACAGTGCGGGTGGTGTCGGAGCCGTAGCCGTGCTTGAGGCCGCCGAAGTCGAGCACGACCATGTCGCCGTGGACGATCGTGCGGTCGCCCGCCTCGTGGTGCGGGTTGGCTCCGTTGGGGCCCGAGCCGACGACGGTGAAGTCGACCTGCGAGTGCCCGAACCGCAGCAGCAGCGCGGCCAGATCGGCGGCCACGTCGGTCTCCTCGCGGCCCGCGAACGGCACCTTGAGGATCTCGGCGTACGCCTCGTCGGCGGCGGCGCCCGCCGCCTCGATGCGCGCGAGTTCACGCGCGTCCTTCACCGCGCGGAGCATGGGCAGCGCCTCCGTCAGAGAGACGTACGAGGTGCCGGGCAGTTCCCGCTGGAGGCCGAGCAGGTGCATGGCCCACGTGTTGTCGCTGACGGCGAAGCGGCCGGACACGTCCAGGAGCGGGGCGACGGCGGCGTACGGGTCCTTGCCGTCGGTCCAGTCGCGCACGGTCAGCGCGGACGCGCCGGGCGCCGCCTCGGCGTCGGGCGCCTCCAGGGTGGGGACGACCAGGACCGGGTCCTGGCCGGCGGTGAGGACGAGGACGGTGAGCCGCTCGGTGCCCACGGGCCGGTAGCCGGTCAGGTGGACGAGATCCGGTCCGGGCGCGACCAGCACCCCGTCGAGCCCGGCGTCGGCCGCGGACTCGGCGGCGCGGGTCATCCGCGCGCGGTAGTCGGCGGCGGTGAACGGGGTCGGCGTGCTGGTCATGGGGCCTCCTGCCCGGCCTGCGGTCGTCTCCTCGGACCGTCCTGCCCGCCATCCTCCGTCGGCACACCGGCGGGCGCGAGTGCGCCCGGGGCCGGTCCCAGGGCGGGTCAGCCGTCGTCGCCGGTCCGTCCGCCCTCCTCGGCGACCAGCCGCTCCAGCAGCGCGTGGAACTCCTCGCCGACCGTGATCCGCAGCCCTTCCCCGTCCTCGTCGCGGTCGCTGAGCTGGGTCAGGGTGCCCGCCCGCCACCAGTAGACGTAGGGGCTGATGGCGCCGGGGGTGTCCTCGTAGCCGGTGGCCGCGAAGGACGCCATGGCGTTCAGCGCGGCGATCATGCCGGTGTCGTGGATGGCGTGGAAGGCGAGCTGGTGGCGGAACGGCATCGCCACGAGCGCCCCGTCGGCCGTCAGCTCCTCGCCGGTGACCTGCCGTACGACGGACTCCAGCGCGAGCACCCGGCTCGCGGTGTAGAAGGAGTCCCCGAGCACCACCTCGAAGCGCATGCCCTCGTCGTCCGCGACGGTCTCGTGGGCCTCGACGGGCAGGCCGCGGAGGTTGTAGAGCGCCTGGTCGCGCAGGTAGGGCAGGTCGCCGAGCGGTTCGAGGGCCTCGTCGGTGAGCATCATGACGCTCTCGGGGAGGTCGAGGGCGAGGATCTCGAAGAGGCCGGGAGCGAGGGGGCGGGCGTAGCCGAAGTTCTTCGGGTCGAGACCGTCGGCGCCGACGACGCGAGGGTAGAGCTGGGCGCGGATCTGCTCCCTGGGCAGGGTCTCCAGGGCGGACGGCGCCTCCATGGTGCGCAGGACCATGCCGACGTGCTGGTGGACCAGTTCGGGCCAGGCGCGCGGTCCGCGTTCGTCGTTGTGGCAGACGGCGGCGAGGTTGCCGAGGCCGAACTGGCGGCCCGCGCTGTCCGACACCATGTCCGCGTAGACGGTCACCTCGAGGCCCCGCTCGGCGAAGGCCTCGCGCACGAGGCCGCGGAACCGCGTGCCTTCACCCGCGGAGAGGAAGGCGAACTCGGGGTCCCGGGGCGCATCGCGTCCGTCGCGCTTCGGCCCTCGCCGGAACAGCCCCACGCCGACCGCCCTTCGTGCTCGTCACTCGCCACGTGTCCTTGTTCGAGCCTACAGATCACCGGTGAACGGCGGAGCGGGCAGGTCCAGGAACCGACGGGTCCGGGGCGTGCCTCAGCTCACCGCGACCACCAGGTCGGCCCGCTCGCGTCCCCGGCCGATCAGCCGGGCGTTCACCTCGTCCGACTCGCGGACCCATCGCTCGGCGTGCAGCCGTTCCTTGCCGAAGCGCACATGCCGGTCGACGAGCCGGCGCACGCGGGTCGGCTCGTCGAGTTCCAGGAACCAGATCTCGTCGATCAGGGGGCGGACGCGGGCCCAGTGCCCTTCGTCGTGGAGGAGGTAGTTGCCCTCGGTGACGACGAGGGGGATGTCGGGCCCGACCGGGATGCTGCCCGCGACCGGCTCCTCGATCCCGCGGTCGAAGGCGGGCGCGTAGACGGTGGTGTCCGGTTCCGGCGCCCGCAGACGAGCGAGCAGCGCGGCGTATCCGGCGGCGTCGAAGGTGTCGGGTGCGCCCTTGCGGTGGGCGAGGCCGAGGCGCTCCAGTTGGCTCTGCGCCAGGTGGAAGCCGTCCATGGGGACGAGCACGGCGAGACCGTCCAGGGCGGCGACGAGACGGCCGGCGAGGGTGGACTTGCCGGCGCCGGGCGCTCCGGCAAGGCCCAGGATGCGGCGCCGCCCGGGGGCGGCGAGAGCACGGGCGCGGTCCAGCAGGTGGGGCGGGAGGCTCATGGCGGCATTGTCGCACTGTCGTCATACGTATAACCTCTGCTGCATGTCCTTCATCGCCCTGGTCTCCCTCGTCGTCCGCGACTACGACGAGGCCATCGCTTTCTACCGTGACGCTCTGGGCTTCGACCTGGTCGAGGACACGGACCGCGGGGACTCCTCGCGGTGGGTGGTGGTCCGCCCGTCCGGCGCCCCGGCCGGTACGGGCCTGCTGCTCGCCCGGGCCAAGAACGCCGGCGAGCGCGCGAGCGTGGGCGCGCAGACGGGCGGCCGGGTCGGCTTCTTCCTCCACACCGACGACTTCGCCCGCGACCACGCCCGGATGACGGCGGCGGGGGTGCGCTTCCTGGAGGAGCCGCGGTACGAGCCCTATGGCACGGTCGCGGTCTTCGAGGACCTCTACGGCAACAAGTGGGACCTGCTGGAGCCCCAGTAGGCTCCGGCCACATGACCGATCCTGCCCTCGAATTGCTCCGCGAACGACCGGACCTGGCCGAACTGGCCGCGTTTCCCTTCGACTTCGACATCGGTCGCGCCTATCACGTCGAGGACGTGCACCTGGCGTCCGGTGCGTCCCTGGAGCCGGTCGCCGGTGACGACACCGGCGGCACGTACTTCGTCTGCGCGGACGGCGCCGTCCTGTACGCCTCGTCCGAGGGCGACGCGGTCCTGGTCGGCGGCAGTGTCACCGAGGCCCTGGAGATCCTGATCGGGCTTCCCTCGTACTGCGAGGGCATCGCGCCCGGTCTCGACGAGGCAGCGCTGCTCGCCGAGGTCGGCGCGGCGGACGAGGAGGCCCGTGAGTCGTTCGCCCCCGAACTGGACACGCAGCGGGCCGCGTTGCTCAACGGCCTCGGGCTGCCGGCCCGCTCCCTCGTCGAGCTGAACGCCATGATGCACGCGGCCGCCCGGCGCACCGAGCCGGACCACCTGCTGCTCAACTCCGCCGAGCTGTGCGCCTACCGGCTGCTGGACGAGGACGCGCGCGAGCCGCTGCGCGAGGTCGTCCTCGCTCCCGGCCGCGCGGCACTGGAGCGGATGCGGTCCGGCGGGCCCGCGTCCTGGACGGAGGCGGGAGCGGATCCGGTACTGCGGGCCGGGGTGCTGCGCGCGGCGCAGTACGACCGCCGCGCGGACGACCTTCCCCTGCTGCGCTTCCTGCTGGAGCGTGAGGACGCCGAGCGGACGGAGTGGTTCGAGGAGCGGCGCCTCGCCGCCGTGCTGGTGGCCCTGCACGGGCGGGCCGAGGACGTCCCCCTCGTCCGGTCGGCGCCCGGTGGGTGCGCGTCCGACGACCCGGCCGGCGTCGTCGCGTGGGCGCGCGAGGAGGACGCGAAGCGGTACGGCCCGGATCCCGCGACCGAGAGCGAGTTCACCTGGATCGGCCTGGCCCGCCGCCAGGGCCGCATCGAGCACGCGCGGGTGGCGCTGATACGCATGCTGGACGACACCGGGCCGGACGGCGAGCGGCTGCGTGCCCTCAGCCGGGCTCTGGAGGACCTCGGGGATTACGGGCAGGCGGCCCGCGCGCAGTTCCACCTCGCCTCGCTCCAGGACACGAGCTGGGACCGTGCCGCGGAGACCTACGCCCTGGCCCGCGTCGAGCGCCTGAAGGGGGATCTCGCCGCGGCGCGCAAGGCGCTGGGCCGGGCCCGGGTCGCCGTCGGCCTGGGCGACGGCCCCGCACCCGACGAGACGGTCTCGGAGTGGCACCGCCGGGGGCTGGGCCGGCAGATCACGGAGCAGCATCTCGAACTCGTCCTCGCCGCGGTCGAGGCGGGAGACCACACCCTCGCACGGGAGACGATGGCCCACGCCAAGCTCCTGCTGAAGACGATCGCCGGGCGCTTCCGCAGCTCCCTGAGCGAGCTGTCGACCCGGGCGAAGTGGGCGGTCGCGGCCCTGCCCAGAACCTAGGGACGCCCGGCGGATCCTGGCCGGACGGCCCCTACAGCGGAAGCGCGCAGACCGCCGCGGGGAACGCGAACGCCTCGCCCGTCGACCGCAGTTCGCCCGTGCGCGCGTTCACGTGGAAGACGGTGACGGTGCCGGAGCGCTGGTTCGCCGCGAACAGCAGGCCGCCCGAGGGCGACAGCGCGATCTGGCGCGGGAAGTCGCCGCCGACCGGCACCGTGTCCAGCAGCCGCAGCCGGGAGCCGCGGGCCTCGACGGCATAGCGGGTCAGCGTGTCGGGGCCGCGGTTGGCGTGGTAGGCGTACGCGCCGTCGGGGGTGACCACGAGCTGGGCGGGGTAGCTGGTGCCCGGGCCGGTGCCGGTCGACTGCGGCTCGCCGGGCCGCAGCGTGCCGCTCGCCGGGTCGTAGGCACAGACCACCACCGTGTTGTCCAGCTCGTTCGCGAGGTACGCGTACCAGCCGGACGGATGGAACGTCAGATGGCGCGGACCGGCTCCCGGGCGCACGGCCGCGCGGGACACCTCGGTGAGCGTCCCCGCCCTGGTGTCGAGGCGGTAGGTGTACACGGTGTCGTTGCCGAGGTCGACGGCGAGGACGTGGCCGCGGTCGGGCGTGGTGATGATCTGGTGCGCGTGCGGCGACGGGCCCGTGTGCCGGACGAGGTCCGTGCGCTCGCCGAGCGCCCCGGAGTCGTCGATGGGGTGGACGGCGACGCTGCCGGACCCGAAATTGGCGCTGAGCAGCCAGCGCCCGGAGGGGTGCACGGACAGATGGGCGGGCGCGGCCCCGCCGGTGGACCGGCTGCCCAGCACCCGGTGATCGCCGTCGTCCGCCAGACGCACGGCGGTCACGGCACCGTCCTCGCGCTCGTCGACGGCGTACAGCGTGCGGCCGGAGGGGTGCACGGCCAGGTACGAGGGGTCCGCGACACCCTCGATGACGCCCGCCCCGGTGATGCGTCCCGTCGTCTCGTCGTACGCGGCGACGCCGATCCCCGTCCCGCCCCCGTCGACGGAGGTGTACGTCCCCAGGTACAGCGGCCGGATCCGCCGTGCACGGGACGTGGGTGTGACCGCCGCCTGCGACCGCGCCCGTGGTCCGGGGCCCTGGGCCGCCCCGCACGCGGGCACCACGGCCGCGGCGGCGACGCCCGAAAGACCTTGGAGGAAACGACGCCGGCTTGTCGCTCTCAGGTTGCCCATGCTCGCAGCCTAACCACGAGCGGCGTCCGGAACAGGGTCGGTCACTGCGCGTTCCCGCTCCTCGGCGACCGGACCCTCGGCACGGGCGCCGGTGAAGGCCAGGTCCGGCCGGGCACAAGGTCGAGATCCACCGGGCGCAGGGCGGTGATCACGGTGCAAATCGGCCTTCTGGCCGCGCGGCTGGGGTGGTACGCCCAGGTCACGGTACGGTGCGGCTCATGAAGCGGATCGCGATAGGTGTGTGTGCGCTGGCTCTCGTTGGCGGCGCGGTGGCGGTGACGGCCGGGGCTGCGGAGGAGGACACGTCGGTGACGGTGGATACCGAGCCGGTGAAGACGCGCGCGGACTACATTGCCTTGTGGGAGGAAGCCTTGGCCAGGTCAGGCAAGGAGTTGCCGGCTGGGGTGGAGTCGATGAGCACGCAGGAAATCTTCGATGCTTGGGCGTTGGAGGCGGCGAAGTACGGCGAGCACGACTGAGCTGTCATGCACACGACAAGAGCCCTCGAGCTGGATGCTCGAGGGCCCTTCGGCTGTACGGGAAAGGCTAGCTGAGGGTGTTCGCGGTGTTGATGGTGTTCGCGGACTTCGAGTCGTACTCGCTGGAGAACACGTCGTCGTCGATGCGGACGCCGGTGTTGGGGTCATCCTCGTAGTGCGAGAAGTTGGCGATGATCTGCGGGTTGGTGGTGGACTTGCCCCGGATCCACGGGCCGCCGGAGGAGCCCTTGCCCTGGTCGCAGTCCATCTCCTTGCGGTCGTCGATGAACGGGTCGTAGGGGCCGGCGTCGACGGTGTTGCCGTAGCAGTAGTACATCCGCTCGCCGATCATGTCGGTGCGGTTGTATCCCTCACCGGGGTAGCCCGCGGCGTATACGTCGTCGTACTCCTCGACGTTGTCGGCGAAGTAGTAGCCGAGAGCTCCAACGTTGTCCTGCAGCTTGCCGTGGGTGGGGTGGGGGTTGAGGACGAGGGCTGCGTAGTCAGCGTCGAAGGAGTCGCCGTTGTTCATCCAGTCGTCGTTGACGATCTTGTACTTGACACTCCAGGCGCCGAAGGGGGCGCTCCCGTCACGGTAGCCGGGGATGAAGTACATGTCGTTCATGAAGCCGGCCGATCCGCTTCCGTCGCCGAGGTGCGCGCAGTGGCCGGCGGTCCAGAGGGTGTTGCGGTTGCTGGAGACGATCACCGATGCGCTGCACTTGGATTCGGTGGTGGCGCCGGGCTTCTTGAAGAACAGCTTGCCGACGATGGAGTAGGACGGGCCGGTGGTGTAGGGGACTTCCTGCGCGACGGCGACTTCGGCGGCGGCCATCTGTGCAGTCGTGGTGGTGGTGGTGGTGCTGGTCTCGGGCTTGGCCGCGTTGGCGGAGGCGAAGATCTTTTTGCTGCCGGTGCGTGTGGCGTCGGGGCTGGTGGTGTGCTTGCCGCGGTTGGTGGGGGTGTATTCCTTGGCGTTCTTCAGGCGTTCGGGGGTCCAGTACTCGCGTATCTCGCGGTCGGTGCTGGTTTCCTTGGAGACGGTGACGCCGGTGGGTTCCTTCGCCTGGTTCTTCGGTGTGGCTCGTGCGGTGAGGGGGGTGAGGGCGAGGGCCGCGGTGGTGGCGACGAGGAGTGCTGTGCGGTGGATGCGCATGGGCTCGTGTTCCTTCCGATGTTGATCTTGAGCCCGCATCCAAACACGATGATGATCAAATAAGTTGGAGGAACCTTGAGCATCCGGCGAAGAACTGTGCGACAACCACCGCGAGTTCACTGTCACTGGCCGGCAACCCGGCGCACACGCTGACACAGCCTTCTCTTCCGGGCTCCCGGGTGTGAGGAGTTGAGGTACAGGAAATCCCCGGGTACTTGCCTCGAGACCGCCCGGGTGCCGGCGCAATATGCCCGGCGGAAGCACACGAGGCGCCGCCGGAAGGGCGGGAGGCCGGGCCCGGAGCACGAGACCCGGGGGAGATGGATCCCCCGAGGTCCCCGTGGCCTTCGCTTGACCACCACCTTCAACGACGTCGTGCGCCCGCCCGTCACGGCTACGGCTACGGCTGCGTGTTCTGCGCGTCGGAGACCGCGCGCTGGGTGCGGAAGTTCTCCCGGTAGGCGTCGTACACCGAGGCGGTGGGGTGCCCGAGGTCCGTGGAGTCGTCCCACTTCAAGAGCGCCTCGTCGTTACCGACAAGGGCCGACTTGGTGTAGGTGTGGCTGCCGGTGAAGACGATCTTCTGGTTCTTCAAGCCCTTGTAGGTGCCCTCGACGAGCAGGTACTTGGTGTGGGTGGCGGTGTGCGTACCGCCGGCCGCGTCGTCCAGCTTGTGCAGGGCGACGCCGCCGTACCGGGTGGGCGTGTTGAGTATCTGCTCGACCGTAGTCCCCGACGCGTCGAGGTCGCGGTACACGATGTCCACGTAGCAGCCCGCGTCGTCCAGCTCCCACAGCTTCTGCGCGACCTCCGGACGGGTGATCCCGTGCATCGCGACGCGGATCACCGTGCGCCCGTCGGTGGTGCCGTAGCCGGGGTCGTTGCCGTGGCAGGCCGGCTTCCCGTCAACCGGGTTGTCCACCGTGCTGAGGATGTTGACGATGACGTCCGTGGTCGCCCGGGGGAAGAAATAGGCCTTGGCCCGGCCTGCCTGGGTGTCCATCAGCACGTCGGAGACCTGCTTGGACGGGTCCGCCTGCGCCTCGACCTGACGCCCGAAGTAGGCGGCGTAGGCACCGTACAGGACCGGGTTGTCGGCCACCGTCAAGGCGTCGTTCCAGGACTTCTGCCGGTCCCAGGTGGTCATGTTCGCGGAGGACTGCACGACCACGTTGTCCACCGGCACGGTGGCGGTGGCGCTGCCCGTGGTGCGGGAGAACAGGTAGAACTTGTTGTGGTTGACGCTGGGCCAGCCGTCCGCCGGGTTCGGGTCCTTCGCCAGGCACGCCTGCTTGTCGGCGCACAGCCTCACCCAGGAGTTGCCCGAGCCGGCCGGCTTGTTCGCGAGCCCGGCGGCGAGCAGGTCGTACATCGGACCGCCCTCCCAGTGCCGGCGGGTCGCACTGTCCAGGATCACTTGGACGTTCACCCCGCGCAGGTGCGCCGCGTTGAGCCGCTCCACCACCACTTTGGAGCCGAACACGTACGTGGAGATCTTGATGTCGGACCCTGGCACCGCGCCGTCGATGAGGCGGGCGAGGTGGTTGGGTATCGCGTCCCTCCGTGCGGGGTCGGGGCTGGTGGGGTCGTTGAACAGGGCATCGGTCGTCACCGCTGGAGCGGACGTGCCGCCGTCCGCGAGCGCGGGCACCGGCGCCGTGGCGCCGAGGAGGGCGAGGGCGGCTGCTGTCGTGGTCGCCGTCCGGGCGAGATTGATCTTCGTCACGAACGGTGACCCTATTCACGCCCGGTTCAGCGGCCGCAACCGACCCCTGAGAACCGTCCCGGTGGTGTACGAGGCGCCGGGGACGGCAGATGTGTACGCCTACGGTCCCTCGTGTCGGCCAAACAGTAGAAATCCAGGTTCGACGTCCGGCCCCGCAACCCCACCATCCCGCGTACGGTCAACGCCGTGTGAACACCCACCGGTCCTGGCGACGGACCGGTGAATGCCGTCCGAACACTCATGGCAGCCGTCGCAGCTCCCGCTGACGCGCTCGTAATTTTGGCGCACATCGGTATCCGGACAGCACGGGAGTCGGCGGTGAACGGTTTTCCCTGGGAGTCGACGATCGCCATCCTCGGTCTGGCCATTCCGGTGGCGGCCGCGGCGTGGGAGTTCGCGCTCGTGGGCCGCAAGCGGCTCGGCTACCGGATCCAGATGGACACCACCGCGCCGGACGCGGCCGAGGCCCCGCACGCCGGGGTGCTGCGGCAGATGCAGCGGGACGACGCCTCGCTGCGCGATCCCTCGTTCGCGCTGCTGCGCATCGAGAACAGCGGCTGGACCCTGATCGACTCCGACGACTACGTCTCGCAGGGCTCCGCCGAGGTCGGCATAGAGGTCCGCTTCCCGGGCCGTCAGGTCGTCGGCATGGTCGTGACCGAGATGAGCCACGACTACCTGCGCCGGTCCTTCGTGAACACGCCACGCGACGGTGTCCCCGCAGAGGCGGCCCCCGGCCTCGAGGTGATCGACGGCCGCATCACCCTCCCGAAGGTGGCCCTCAACCGCGGCAACCACTACAAGGTCCTCGCGGTCCTGGAACGCGAACAGGAGTTCACCGCCCCGGAGTTCCCCGACCCCGTGATCGTCGCCGGCATCAAGGGCGGGGTGCACGGCGGGTCGATCAAGAAGACCGCGAGCCACGTCCTCGCCTCGAAGCCCGTCATGACGTTCATCGCCATGCTGGTCCTCGTGGCGGCCGCCCAGTCCCTGACCACGTTCACCAGGGACGAGGTCCGGGCCGCCCCGCTGGACTGCGCCAAGGGGACGCTGGTCCTCTCCGGCTCCACCGCGTTCGCCCCCGTCGTGCGTGAGGCCGCGAAGCAGTACGAGAAGACGTGTCCGGACGCCCGCATCCCCCTCACCGAGAACTCCTTCAAGGGCAGCGTCGCCGGACTCGACTCGCTCGCCGCGGCCGGCAGGCGCGCGAAGCAGCAGGGCAGTGCCGGGCTCCCCGACCGGCTGGCGTTCACCGACGGGGTCAAGAGCGTCCGCCGCCCGCAACTGCTGCCGAGACCCGTCGCGTTGTCCCTGTTCACCCTGGTGGTCAACAAGGACGCCGGGGTCCAGGACCTCTCCCTGAAGCAGGTCAGGGAGATCTACACGGGCCGCGTCACCAACTGGCGGCAGGTCGGCGGCAACGATCTCCCCGTCCAGCTCGTCAGCCGCAACCCCGGCTCCGGCACCCGCTCCACGCTCGTCCAGCAGGTCCTCGGCGGCAAGGAGCTGATGGAGGTCACGGAAGGTGACTGCGTGGCCCTGGACGGGAGCAGACCGGGCCGCTGCGAGGTCGGTGACACCGGCACCCTCCTGGACGCCGTGGCCGCGACCCCCGGCGCGCTCGGCCACAGCGAGGTCGGCGCCACGCTCACCCGCGACGACCTCCAGCGGGTGCGGATCGACGGCTACGCGGCCACGCTGGAAGGCGCCGACGACGGCGCGTATCCGTACTGGCAGACCGAGTACGCCTACACCTACGGGGAGCCGCCCGCCGACTCGATCGCCGCCGGCTTCCTGCGCTACCTGGCGAACGAGGTCGGCAAGGACATCCTCCGCGCCCAGGGCCACCGTCCCTGCGCCGAACTGGCGAAGCCGCTGCTCTGCCGCCCCACCTGAGACCCTGACGCGGGCGCTGACGGGCGGGGAAACGGGTCAGTGCGGCGGCAGGTCCAGCTCGGCCCGGACGGTCTTCCCCACGGGCACCCGGTCGAGGACCGCCCACCGGTCGGCCAGGCTCTCCACCAGCAGCAGCCCCCGCCCTCCGTCCGCGACGGCATCCGGCGCGGCCAGTCGGCCCGGAACGGGCGGCCGCCGCTCACCCCGTGTGTCCGAGACCTCGATACGCAGGGTGCCGGGCAACCGGGTGAGCCTCAGTTCGAAGTCCCGGCCCGGCACGCGCCCGTGTGTCACGGCGTTCGCGGCCAGTTCGGCGACGATCAGCGCGGTGGTGTCGGACGCGCCGCTGCCGTGCGGGAAACCCCACGCGTGCAGTTGATGGACAGCCAGGTGACGGGCGAGGCGTGCGCCGAGCGCGGTGGAGCTGAAGCGCTGGGCGAACGAACGTACGCTGCCCTGCAGTTGCGGGCTCATGGGTGGTCGCATATGCCCACCGTGGTGGACTGTGGCCGCATTGTCCCAGATCAGCAACCCGTACGCTGAGTCAGCGTACGGGTACCCGCGGTGGACAGTACGGGTAACCGACCGTGACCATGGGCGCGTTGCGGGGTTGCTCAGCACAGGTACGCGCGGGGAGGTGGCCGTAGATGACGGCGGAGACGACAGGCGGCGGTTCGGGCGGGGAGCCGGAGGTCTCGGACAGCCTGAAGTCCTTCGGGGAGGTGGTCAAGGCCTTCCGGAAGCGGGCGCGCCTGACGCAGGAGGAGTTCGCGCCACGGGTGCGGTACTCGCTGCCGACGGTCGCCTCGATCGAACAGGGCAGGCGGTTTCCCCCGGCGGACTTCGTCGACCGGGCGGAGGAGGTACTGGACGCGTTCGGCACGATCAGGGGCGCGGCACGGCATCTGTCGCGGCGGCCGGGTCTGGCGAGCTGGTTCCGGCAGTGGGCGAGCCTGGAGGCGGAGGCGGTGAGCCTCTACACGTACGAGTGCCGGTTGATTCCGGGGCTGTTACAGACGGAGGCGTATGCGCGGACGCTGTTCGCCGAGCGCCTTCCGCCGTTGGGGGACGAGCAGATCGAGGCGCGGCTGGCCGCACGGACGGACCGCCAGCGGCTGCTGCGGGAGCGGCCGAACACGGCGTACGGCTTCATCCTGGAGGAGCATCTGCTTCTGCGGCGCGCGGGCGGTAGGCAGGTCACGCTGGAGCTCGTCGACCACATCCTGGACCTCGCCGAACTGCGCAACATCGAGATCCAGATCATGCCGCTGGTGCGGGAGAGCCACGCCGGGATGGACGGCCCCATGCGGCTGCTGGAGACCCCGGACAACCGCTGGCTCGGCTACTGCGAAGGGCAGGAGAGCGGCCAGTTCATCTCTGACCCGAAAGTGGTCAGCATGCTCCAGATGCGGTATGCCAGGATGCGGTCACAGGCTCTTACCCTGGAGGACTCCCTGAGCCTGTTGCGGCAGATGCGAGGAGCGGTATGAGCACCCCAGAACTGGCCTGGTTCAAGAGCAGCTACAGCGGCAGCTCCGGCGACTCCTGCGTCGAAGTCGCCCTCTCCTGGCACAAGTCCAGCTACAGCGGCAGCTCCGGCGACGACTGCGTCGAGGTCGCCGCCTGCCCCGACACCGTCCACGTCCGCGACTCCAAGGACACCGAGGGCCCCCACCTCGCCCTCTCCCCGGCCTCCTGGACGGCCTTCGTCCCGTTCGCCGCCGCCCGCGCCTAGTGCCCGGGCGCGGCACGCGTTCAGACGCCGGGCACGGTCCGGGGCGGCGCCGACGCCGGTATCGGCGCGCTTCGCCGAGGAGTTGGGGAATCCCTCCAGGTGCACGGTGAGCGAGCCACCACAGCGGCCGCCCGATCCGCCGTGGTGGGAGGGCTGGACCGACTACCGTCCGGCGCCGGGTATGTGCACCAGCCGAGCGCCGGCTCGGAAAAGTTCACCGGGACTGCGGATCCAGCCAGGGCCTGCGCCCCGGTCCGGTCGGGTGCGTGCCCGTGACGCCCATGACCACCGAGTAGAGGCTGGTCTCCGCGGCGATGAAGAGACGGTTGCGCTTGGCGCCGCCCCAGGTGATGTTGGCCACCGTCTCGGGGACGTCGAGCCGCCCGATCAGAGTGCCGTCGGGGTCGTAGCAGTGCACTCCGTCGTCCATCGCGGCCGCCCAGAGTCGGCCGGCGTCGTCGAAGCGGAGGTTGTCGAAGCGGGCTGCCGCACGGTCCCCGGCTTCGGCGAAGATCTCGCCGTCCGACAGCGAGCCGTCATCGCGTACGTCGAAAACCCGGATGCAGCCCGCCCGGGTGTCGGAGACGAAGAGTTGCCGCTCGTCGGCGGAGAAGACGAGGCCGTTCGGGGCGCCGAAGCAGTCGGCGACCAGCTGCACTTCGCCAGTGTCGGGATCGATGCGGTAGACGTTGTTGGAGCCGATCTCGCTCTGCGCGCGCCAGCCCTCGTAGTCGCTGGTGATACCGAAGTCCGGGTCGGAGAACCAGATGGAGCCGTCGGACTTCACTGCCGCGTCGTTCGGGCTGTTCAGGCGCTTGCCCTGCCAGCGATCGGCCAGCACCATGAGCGTGCCGTCGTGTTCGGTTCGTGTCACTCGGCGGTTGCCCTGCTCACAGGTGACCAGTCGGCCCTGGCGGTCGAGGGTGTTGCCGTTGGTGTGCCCGGCCGAGCGGCGAAAGACGCTGACGGCGCCGGTCTCCTCGTCCCAACGCAGCATCCGGTCGTTGGGTATGTCGCTCCAGATCACCTGCCGCCAGGCGGGCAGGTAGATCGGTCCCTCGGCCCAGCGGCAGCCGGTGTACAGGACCTCCAGGCCGTCATCGCCGTTCATACAGCGACCTGTACGGAACCGGTCGTCGAGCATCTCGTACAGCGCGGGGCGCTCACTGGTCATGCGGGGCCCTTCCCATCCAGACGATACCGAATCTACTACGGCCTACAGCGCAGAGTGCAAGATGAGATATGGTCCCAGCAAGGCAAATCCGAATGGAGAGTTGTGGATCACATCGATCGTGAACTGCTGGCGCACCTCCAGCAGGACGCCACGCAGTCCTACGCCGCGCTGGGCCAGGCCGTGGGCCTCTCCGCCGGAGCGGCTCACGAACGCGTGCGGAAGCTGCGGGAACGCGGCGCAATCCGGCGCACCACCGTCGAGGTGGACCCGGTGGCGGTGGGCAACGCCGTCCTGGCCTACGTAATGGTCAACTCCGTCTCGTGGATGGGTGATTCGGCGAAGAGCTTCGCCGCGCTCCCCGAGATCCTGGAGGCGCACGTCATCGCCGGCAGTGCATCGGTGCTGGTGAAGGTCAGGACCGCGACCACCGAGCAGTTGCAGGACGTGTTGCGGCGGATCTACGCGATCGACGGAGTCAGCGGTACGCAGGCCACGGTGGTGTTGGAGACCTTCTTCGAGCGGCCGGTCTCACCCCTGATCGCTGGTCAGGAGTGATCTCGCGCGACCCTTTTGCCCCCGTGCCACCACCACCCCGGCGCGCCGGCCCGCTGCGGCGCTCAGGGTCGCCCCCGAACTGCCCGGGCCTGCGAAGTGGGCGGAGCTGTCCGTCGTTTGCGGCTGGTGACAGCGTTCTGTGAACTGAAACGGTCAGGTCGCCCGCGTCACGTCAGCCGGAAGACCGGGCCGCGGGGCGTGAACGGCAGTGACGCGCCCTGCGGGATCAGGAAGGCGTGCTCGCGGCGGATGCGCAGCGTGTCGCACCATCCGTCGGTGATGACCAGGACCGGGGCATTCGCCGGGAAGTCGTCGGCGCGGTGGATCAGGTCGATGCCCGGCTGGAGTACCGTCCCGCCGCGCCCGCGGACCCGTACCCGGCCGGCGATCTCCGCCGGGGGAACGTACCCGGCGTCGTATGCCGCCGCGTCGCAGAAGACGACGCGGGCGGCCGGGACGTCACGGGCCTCGGCGTACGAGGCGATCGCGCCGAGAGCCTTGCCGAGCAGGGCGCTGTTCATCGAGCCGGACGTATCGAGGACGACACCGAAGGTGCAGCGGGGCGTCTCCTCGGACGGGAAGTACCGTCCGGCGCGCGGGATGTCGGGGGTGGACGCCTGTCGGCGGGCCGGGCGCGCATAGGACCGCACGGGCTCGGGCCGAGGCACGTACTCGTCGAACCAGCGGGCCAGTTGCGCGTCCCACGGCACGGGCGGGTGGGCAAGGGCGCGGATCTCCTGGACGAGACCGGCGGGCAGCAGACCGCGCTCGCCGTACTGGTGCAGGTCGAAGCCCTGCACCAGGCCGCGCCGGTAGAAGTCGTCCAGGTCGGCGTAGGGGCGGGCGTCCGGGTGCGGCAGCGGCTCGCCGAGGATGTCGCCGGCGCCCTTGCCGCGCAGGGTCGCCAGTCGGCGACGGCGGCGCAGGTCGGTGGCGATGCGGTCGTATACCTCCTCCACCGACAGGTCCTTGAGGTCGGGGTCGTACAGCAGCCCCTCGGGCATCTCGCCGACACGCATCTGGACCAGCCAGCCGTTGACGACGAAGTCGGCGGCGACGTTGAAGAGCACCGGCTCGCGCGCGCCGCGGCGTTCGCCGTGGCGCAGGGCGGCGTGCAGCATCTCGTGCGCCAGGATGAAGCGCCACTCCTCGTCGGTGAAGGTGCGCAGCGGATTGATGTAGATCTCGCCCGCGACGGAGCTGACGGCGGCGATGGAGATGTCCTGCGTGCGGGCGAGTTCGGCGTCGGCGACGACCGTGAGGCCGGCCGCCAGGCCGCCGAGCAGGGGGTACGAGGAGACGAACCAGTTCAGGGCACGGTCCCAGGGCCGCTGGGGCACGCGCTCGCCGGTGACGCGGTCGCGTCGGCCGCCCGCCACGTCCATGGCGGCGGAGACACTGCGGGTGAGCGCGTGGGCGAAGGCGGTCTCCCAGTCGGGCGGGGCGGTGTTCCACATCTGCCAGGGCACCAGGACCTGGTCGGGGTGGTCGCCCGCGGTGCCGCACCGCTCGTAGGCGGCGGGGATGCCGTCGCGGCGCCAGCGGGCGGCGAGCATCGCCTCGTCGCCGCCCGGATACGTCTCGGGGAGGTGGCCGGGAGGGCGCCCCACCGGGAAGGTGAGCAGGAAGCGGTTGACCACCGTGCAGCGTGCGGCCCGCTCGAAGCGGTCGGGCTGCTCGCGCCGTGTGCCCTTGGCTGCGGGCACGTGCCCGAACCCGAGGTGCAGCAGGCAGTGCGCGAGGGTCCAGGCCCAGTCGTCCGGTTCGGCACGCCGGGTGGGATGGACGTGGACGACGCCGTTGGAGTCCACGGCCGCAAGTCCCCCGGCAGGCGTGGCGGCGCACTTGCCCTGCCGGCAGAACTCGGCCTCGACGGCGGCGAAGGCCGGGTTCCGCTTGACCATGGCGAGCCCGGCGGCGAACGCCTCGGTGGCCGGGTCGGGCTTGCCGCCCTGCTGCCCCGCGGCGGCCCTCTTCATCGCCGGGCCTCCACCAGCCGCGGCATGTCGCGGGCGGCCTCGACGAGGAACCAGGAGGGGAGCACCGGCTGCCCGTCGGTGTCGTCCGCGATGACGGTCTGCGCGACCTCGACGGAGATCTCGGCGAGCTGCACGAGCAGCGACTTGGCCCGGTAGGCGGTCTGCCGCATCGACGGCGACACGTGCTCCTTCTGCCGCGGCAGCTCCTTCACCAGCCGCCCCCGGAACGCCTCGGCCAGGTAGTAGAGCAAATCCCGGTCCTGAAGGCGGTTGGGCCAGGAGGCGTCGCCCTTGAGGATCGCCTCGATGCCGAAGGTGTGGCGCACGATCTTGGCGTAGCCGCAGAAGGAGACGGCGTGTGCGGGGGTGAGGGTGCCGTGGGCGACGACCTTGAGGGTGTCCTCGTCGATGCCCGGACCGAAGGAGTGCAGGGCGTCGGAGAGCATGTGCCAGGAGCGGGGCGTGGAGAACGGCTCCTCGGTCTTGGGCGGCTGCGACCAGAGATGGTCGGGGCGGTCGGTGAGGTAGTCCGTCACCCAGGGGTGGATGCCGTGTTCGCCCGCCCATACCAGCCAGTCCGCCGACGACGCCTGGAGATGCACATGGGTGAGGCGGTTCACCAGGGCCGACGCGATGGGCCGCGCGAGCGCGTTGTCGGTGGCGCGGTTCCCCGCGCCGATGACGATCGAGCCGGCGGGCAGCTCGTACGACCCGATGCGCCGGTCGAGGATCAGCGAGTAGAACGCCTTCTGGACATCGGGGGACGCGGCGTTGAGCTCGTCGAGGAAGAGGCAGTACGGCTCGTCGCGGGCGATGGCCTCGGGCGGGCAGAACACGGACCGCCCGTCACGGATCTGCGGCACCCCGATCAGGTCCTCGGGCGCCAGCTGCGTCCCGAGCAGACTCACGCACTCCAGCCCGAGCGATTCGGCGAACCTCCGCACGAGCGACGACTTCCCGATCCCGGGCGCGCCCCACAGGAAGACGGGCCGCACGGTGGCGAGCCCGAGCAGCAGTTCGGGAACCTGGGCGGGGGTGACGGTGACGGCGGCCTGCACGCGGAAGTGTTCCTTCGGTTCGCGGGGACGGGAACGGGCCCGCCCAGTCTGGGCGGGCCCGGCAGTCGGCGCAGCCGATTTTTCTCCCAGTCAGTGCCGCGACCGGCGATGTCCGCCGGGAAGGGGCACTAGTCCGCGTCCGGCTCCAGTCGCAGCGAGATCGAGTTGATGCAGTACCGCTGGTCCGTGGGCGTCGGGTAGCCCTCGCCCTCGAAGACGTGGCCCAGGTGGGAGCCGCAGCGGGCGCAGCGGACCTCCGTGCGGACCATGCCGTGGGTGCGGTCCTCGATCAGTTCGACCGCGTCCGTGTCCTTGGGGTCGTAGAAGGACGGCCAGCCGCAGTGGGACTCGAACTTCGTGTCCGAGCGGAACAGTTCCGCCCCGCACGCCCGGCAGGAATACGTGCCGACCGTCTTCGTGTCCGTGTACTCACCGACGAACGCGGGCTCGGTCCCGGCCTGGCGCAGGACCGCGTACTCCGCGGGGCTCAGCTCCGCCCGCCACTGCTCGTCCGGCTTCTCGACCTCGTACGACATCAACCGCTCCCTCAGCTCGACAGGCGGGCCAGGATCTCCGGACCGAGGTCCGTCACGTCACCCGCGCCCATCGTGAGAACGAGATCGCCGGGCTTCGCCATTCCCGCGATCACCTCCGGGACGGCCGCCTTGTCGTGGACGGCCGTCACCTCGGCGCCGGCGGTGCGCGCGGCCTCGATGATCAGCTCGCTGGTGATGCCGGGGATCGGGTCCTCACGGGCCGGGTAGATGTCGAGGACCACCGAGGCGTCGGCCAGCGCGAGGGCCTGGCCCATCTCCGTGCCCAGCTCCTGGGTGCGGGAGAACAGGTGGGGCTGGAAGACGACGACCAGGCGCGAGTCGGCGGCCGCCCCGCGCATGGCCTCCAGGTCGGCGGTCATCTCCGTCGGGTGGTGGGCGTAGGAGTCGATGACCTGGACGCCGGCGGCCTCGCCCTTGGGCTGGAGGCGGCGCTTGACGCCGGTGTACTTGCCGAGGGCGGAGGCCAGGTTGTGCGCCGGGATGCCGAGGGCGACGCCGGCGGCGAGCGCGGCCACCGCGTTGTGCGCGTAGTGACGGCCGGGGACGGAGACGGTGAAGGTGAGGAGGCGGCCCTCCAGCAGGACGGTGACCTCGCTGGTCAGACCGCGCGGGGTGACCTTGTGGATGCGGACGTCCGCGTCCTCGGACTCCCCGTAGGTGACGACCTTCAGCGAGGACGCGTCGCGGACGCGGGAGGCCAGCTCGACGGCGCCGGGCTGGTCGGCCGCGACGACCAGCGTGCCGCCGGGAACGACCTTGCCGACGAACGTCTCGAAGGACTCGTAGATCTCGTCCATCGACGCGTAGTTGGCGTGGTGGTCGAGCTCGACGTTGAGGACGATCGCGACCTCGGGGTCGTACTTCTGGAAGCTGCGGTCGCTCTCGTCGGCCTCGGCGACGAAGATCTCGCCCTCGCCGTGCCGGGCGTTGGTGCCCGGGCCCTCGAGGTCGCCGCCGATGGCGTACGAGGGGTCCAGGCCCAGCTCGGTCAGGGCCACGGCCAGCATGGACGTGGTCGTCGTCTTGCCGTGCGTGCCCGCCACGGCGATCGAGCGCAGCCCGGTCATCAGGGAGGCGAGCGCGTCGGAGCGGTGCACGACCGGAACGGACAGCTCGGCGGCGCGCGCGAGCTCCGGGTTGTCGGCGCGGATGGCGCTGGAGACGACGACGCAGCTGGCGTCGGAGGCCAGGTGCTCGGCGGCGTGGCCGATGTGCACGGTCGCGCCCAGCGCCCGCAGGGACTCGGCGGTCGCGGACTCCTTGGCGTCGCTGCCCGCGACCTTCGCGCCGCGCTGGGCGAGAATCTTCGCGATCCCCGACATGCCTGCTCCGCCGATGCCGATGAAGTGCGGGCGCTCCATGGCGCTGGGAACGGCGGGTGCCATGTGTCTGTCTCCCGGGGTGTGCGTACACGTGCAGGGGCCCACCCTATTGCCTGCGGGCGGCACCCCGGTCCGCTACTTGCTGTGCGCGAAGAGCTTGAGCACCGGCACGCCCACCTTGTGCCGGGCACGGGAGGCCCAGTCACGGTGGAAGAACTCCTCCACGTAGTGCGGCTCGGTCAGCACGATCACCTCGTCCGCGCCGGCCTCGTCGACGACGGCCTTCAGCTTGTCCAGCGGGTGGTCCTCGACGACCTGGCCCACGGCCTCGCAGCCCGCGGCGCGCAAAGCGGCCAGGGAGTGTTCGAGGCCGCGCTGGGCCGGGGCCTTGGCCGCCTCGCCCTCCGGCTCCTCGCCCTCCCGGACGGCCTCCTTCAGCTCTCCGAGCGCGACGTCGTCGATGGCGCGCAGGAGCACGTCGGCCTGGTCACCGCGCGGCTGCATCAGCACGATGAAAGAGACGGCCTCGTCCCCGTGCAGGGTGGTGACGAACTCCACGTCCTCCGAGGTCAGGGGCTTCTCGATCATCAATACGCTTGTGAACACGTTCAGGAGCCCTTCTGCGGAAACCATCCTTCCCCCGCGGCAGCACGGGGTCTGCGAGATAAGTGTGCCCCTCGGGAGCTAAGCGGAACGACAAATTCCGCGATTGTCACCGCCGAGCGTGCGCCACCGGCGCGCGACGGCCGCCCTCGCGCCCCCGCCACCACCGGCTGCGCCGACTACGGCTGCCCGCCCGGGGCGCGGCGCAGTTCGGCCCGGTCGGGACGGACCGGAACGGCCCCTACACCTTCCGGTACCGGGTGAAGAGGAAGCCCGCCTCCTCCAGGACCGACGCCAGGGCGAAGCGGGCCGGGTCCGGGAGCGCCGGGCCGCCGGCGATGCGCTGGGCGTCGCCCACCGTCATCGTCGGCGACACCGTCAGGCACAGCTCGTCCAGGACGCCGGCCGCCGCGAACTGGCCCAGCATCCGGGGTCCGCCCTCGGTCAGCAGCCGCACCAGGCCGCGCTCGGCGAGTGCCCGCACGGCCCTCGCGGGCTCGACACCCGGTCCGTCGCCCGCGACGACGACCTCCGCCCCTGCCCTCTCCGCGTCCCTGATCCGGTCCGGGGAAGCGGCGGCGCCGGTCAGGACGAGCGTGGGCACCAGCGGTTCTGTGAACAGCGGCAGGGAGAAGTCGAGACCGAGCGAGGCGCTGACCACGACGATCGCGGGCGCGCGCCCCTGGCCGGCCGCGGCCCTGCGGTCGGCGAAGGCCGCCCGGGCACGGGCGGGCCGGTAGCCCTCGAGCCGTACGGTCTCCGCGCCGACGACGACGGCGTCGGCGAGACCCCGCAGGGTGCCGAAGATCCGCATGTCCGCGTCGGAGGAGATGGGCTGCGAGCGGCCGTCGTGCTGGGCCGCGCCGTCGAGCGAGGAGACCATGTTCGCCCGCAGCCAGGCGCCCTTCCGCTCCTCGCCGGTGGGGTACGCATAGGCGTCGGCCAACTCGTCGAGCGACCACTCCCGGTCTTCCCGGACGTCGGCGGGCGGTGTCTGGTCGGTCACAGGGAACAGGCGTCGCATGCTGTGCAGTCTTACATGGCCCTTACAGTTGGGTACTGTGCCGACCAGCCCGATAACCGAAGCCGCCGCGCCCCTGTCGCTCTGCGCCCGCAAGCCGCACGTCCCCGCCGACCGTCTGGTCGCCGAGATGGTGCCGCCGCCGCGCTTCGACGCGGTGCGCTTCGACACGTACGTCCCCGATCCCCAGCAGCCGAGCCAGGTCGAGGCCGTCAAGGTGCTGAGCGACTTCGCGTCCGGCCTCGGCGGTGCGCACGCCGCGGGCGGCGGCAAGCGGCGCTGGTTCTCCAGGACCCCCAAGAACGCGGCGCCCGCCGCGCCGCGCGGGGTCTATCTCGACGGCGGCTACGGCGTCGGCAAGACCCACCTCCTCGCCTCGCTCTGGCACGCCACCCCCGCCGAACCCGCGCTCAAGGCCTTCGGCACGTTCGTCGAGCTCACGAACCTGGTCGGCGCGCTCGGCTTCCAGCAGACCGTCCGGACCCTCAGCGGACACCGGCTGCTGTGCATCGACGAATTCGAGCTCGACGACCCGGGCGACACCGTCCTCGTCTCCACGCTGCTCGGCAAGCTGGTCGACGCGGGCGTCGCGCTCGCCGCGACCTCGAACACGCTGCCCGGAAAGCTCGGCGAGGGCCGGTTCGCCGCCGCCGACTTCCTGCGTGAGATCCAGGGCCTGTCCGCGCACTTCCGCCCGCTGCGGATCGACGGCGAGGACTACCGTCACCGCGGCCTGCCCGAAGCCCCTCCCCCGTACTCCGACGAGCAGGTCACCAAGGCCGCGTACGCGACCGAGGACGCCTCCCTCGACGACTTCCCGCAGCTGCTGGAGCACCTGGCCAGGGTTCACCCGAGCCGCTACGGCGCGCTGACCGACGGGGTGCGGGCGGTGTGCCTCACCGACGTCCAGCCGGTGCCCGACCAGTCGACCGCGCTGCGGCTCGTCGTCCTCGCCGACCGGCTGTACGACCGGGAGGTCCCGGTGCTCGCCTCGGGCCTGCCGTTCGACAGGCTGTTCAGTGACGAGATGCTGAACGGCGGCTACCGGAAGAAGTACTTCCGGGCGATCTCCCGGCTCACCGCACTGGCGCGGGACGCGAAGGCCTTGGTGGCGCAGTAGGTTGGGGCGGTAAAACCCGATCTGAAGGGAACCATCATGGCCACCACGCGTCAGGCCCACACCGTCTGGGAAGGCAGCCTGCTCGACGGCAAGGGCGTCGTCAGCCTGGACTCCTCCGGCATCGGCGAGTACCCCGTCTCCTGGGCGGCGCGCACCGAGCCGCCCGCCAGCGGCCGGACGAGCCCCGAGGAACTGATCGCGGCCGCCCACTCCAGCTGCTTCTCGATGGCCCTCTCGCACGCCCTCGCCGGCGCGGGCACCCCGCCGGCCCGCCTGGAGACGAAGGCCGACGTCACCTTCCAGCCGGGCGAGGGCATCACCGGCATCCACCTGACCGTCGTGGGCACGGTCCCCGGCCTGGACCAGGCCGCCTTCGCCAAGGCCGCCGAGGACGCCAAGGCGAACTGCCCGGTGAGCCAGGCGCTGACGGGCACGACCATCACGCTCACCGCCGAGCTGGGCTGAGCAGGAGCACCACGAGGCACAGTGGCCCGCATGGTTACGCGACGACCGTCTGCGTGATACACACATGCGGGTCACATCTCCTGTCCGCCAACAGAGAGTTGCTGCCTCATGACCGCTTCACGACGTCAAGTTCTGGCCGGTGCCGGTGCGGTCGGCGCGGGTATCGCGTTCACCGGTGCGTTCTCCGAACTCTTCGCGGGCACCGCCGCCGCCCGCGGTCACGGCGGGTACGGCCCGCTCGTGCCGGACCCGAACGGCCTGCTCGATCTGCCGAGAGGCTTCCGCTACAAGGTCCTGTCCCGGGAGGGCGACCCGCTGAGCCACGAGCAGGGCCGGGTGCCGAGCAACCACGACGGCATGGCGGCCTTCGCCGGCCGCCGCGGCCGCGTCCACCTCGTCCGCAACCACGAGAACCGGCACAACGCCCGGATCCCCGTGCCGACCGTCAGCGGCCTGACCTACGACCCGATGGGCAAGGGAGGCTGTACGGCGCTGGAGCTGGACGGCCGCAACAACGTCGTGTCGCAGCAGGTCGCCATCGCCGGCACCGCCGTCAACTGCGCGGGCGGACCCACTCCTTGGGGCACCTGGCTCACCTGCGAGGAGACCGAGGACAGGGCCGGCACCAACGGCTACACCAAGGACCACGGCTTCATCTTCGAGGTCGACGGCGCCGACCCCCGCCGCACGGGTGCCGTGCCGCTCACCGCGATGGGCCGCTTCCAGCACGAGGCGATCGCCATCGACCCGTCGAGCGGGATCGTGTACGAGACGGAGGACGCCTTCCAGCGCCCGTTCGGCCTCTTCTACCGCTTTCTGCCCGACAAGCCGATGGGCGGCACCGGTTCGCTGCGGGCGGGCGGTGAGCTTCAGGCGATGCGGGTGCCGGGCGTGCCCGATCTGTCGGGGATCCAGGAGACCGGGGCACGCTTCGACGGGATCGAGTGGGTGCCCGTACCGGACAGCCAGGCGAAGCAGACGCCGATCCGGCTCCAGGACTTCGGCCCCCGGGGCATCACCCACGCCCAGAAGCTGGAGGGGTGCTACTGGGGCGGCAACTCGGTCTACTTCGTGTCCAGCTTCGCGCGCAGCGCGGAGGGGTCGGCGGCAGACCACTACGGACAGGTGTGGAAGTACGAACCCGGACGGCGGCGCCTCACCCTGGTGATCGTCTTCGGCCCGGACACCGACGTCCGACTGCCGGGCGAGTCCCCCGACAACATCTGCCTCGCGCCGAGCGGCGGCCTGATGGTGTGCGAGGACGGCGACGGCGCGCAGCACGTGTACGGGCTCACCCAGCGCGGCGAGGTGTATCCGATGGCACGGAACGCGCAGAACACCGGCACCCCGGAGGAGCCCGAGTGGGGTGAGTTCGCGGGCGTCGCGTTCTCGCCGGACGGCGGCACGATGTACGTGAACTGCTACACGCCGGGCACGACGTTCGCGGTCACCGGCCCCTGGCGCTGACCGGACCCGTCCCGGCGCCCGCGGGCGCGGCACCGCTGCATGCGGCGCCGCCCCGCGGGTGTTCCCGTCCCGGCAGAGGCGACGTCCGCCCGGCGGGCGCTCCGCCCCCGGGCGTTCCGCGTCTCGTGGGCGTTCCGCGTCTCGCGGGCGTCCCCGCGTGCGTTTTCGTCCCGCGGGCATGCCGGTCCCCGTGGGCGCCGCGCTCGCGGCGGCGGGCGTCGCGTCGCACGATCGTGGGAGACGCACGGACGCGGAAGGGGCACGCGGTGGCCAAGGACGACGCGAAAAAGCAGCGCGGGCGGACCGCCGGGACCGACGAGCCGCAACAGCCCGTCGCGCTGAGCGAGCTGCTGCGAATCGCGCCGGGCGACCGTGTCGACCTGTCCCGCCACGACCCGTCCGCCACCCCGGGCGGCCCGCCCGACAAGGCGGCCGGCCTGGCGGCGACCGCCCTGATGGGCCCGCGCCTCGCCGATCTCCAGGAACGGCTGTACGCGGCGGCCACCGCGGGCGACCGCCGCCGCCTGCTGCTGGTGCTCCAGGGCATGGACACCAGCGGCAAGGGCGGCACGCTGAACCATGTCGTGGGCCTGTTCAACCCGGTGGGCTGCCGTATCAAGGCCTTCAAGGCGCCGACGCCGGAGGAGCGCGGCCAGCCCTTCCTGTGGCGTATCAGCCGGGCACTGCCGCACCCCGGCGAGATCGGCATCTTCGACCGCTCGCACTACGAGGACGTGCTGATCGCCCGCGTGCGCGAGCTCGTCCCCCGCGAGCGGCTCACCCGCCGCTACGGGCAGATCAACCGCTTCGAGAACGAGCTCGCCGAGGACGGCGTCACTCTGGTCAAGGCCTTCCTGCACATCGGCTTCGACGAGCAGCGCCGCCGCCTGCTGAAGCGGATCGACAACCCCGCCAAGCACTGGAAGTTCAACCCGGGCGACCTGGAGGAACGGGCCCTGTGGCCCGCCTACCAGGAGGCGTACGAGATCGCCCTGGAACGGTGCTCGACGCAGGCGGCGCCCTGGTTCGTCGTGCCGGCCGACCGCAAGTGGTACCGCAACTGGGCGGTCAGCAGGCTCCTGCTGGAACACCTCGAAGCCATGGACCCGCGGTTCCCTGCGGGCGGCTTCGACGCGGCGAAGTGCCGCGAGTGGCTGCTGGCCGGGACCTGAGCGCGCCCTTGCGGACCGGTGGTCACTCGATGACGAGCTCGACCGGCAGGTTGCCGCGGGTGGCCTTGGAGTACGGGCAGTACGCGTGCGTCTTCTCCAGCAGCTCGCGGCCCGCCTCGCCCTGGAGGTGGTCGGGGAGCTCGACGCGCATGATCACGGAGAGGCCGAAGCCGCCGTCGGTGTCCTTGCCGATGGAGACCTCGGCGGTCACCGAGGCGTCCTTGACGTCGATCTTCTCCTGGCGGCCGATGGCGCCCATCGCGCTGGCGAAGCAGGCGGCGTAGCCCGCGGCGAAGAGCTGCTCGGGGTTGGTGCCCTGCCCGTTGCCGCCGAGGGCCGCGGGGAACGCGAGCGGCAGGTCGATCTGGCCGTCCGAACTGACGGCGCGGCCTTCGCGGCCGTTGGCGGTGGCGACAGCGGTGTAGAGCGCGTCCATGAGTCCATCCCTCTTCGTCCGGTGATGCGGTGGCGGTCCGCCGTGGAGCGGGCCGCCCCACTAATAAAGCACACGATTAAGTTGCGCACAACTCAATGGTCCGCAGCTTGGTACTCTGGGACGCATGGACGGACGCGACGAACGCACCCAGAACACGACACTGCGCGATGTGGCGGACGAGGACTTCCTGCGCCTCGACCACCAGATCTGCTTCTCGCTGCACGCCGCGGCGCGCGCGTTCAACGGCATCTACCGCTCGGCCCTGAAGGACCTGGGCCTCACCTACCCCCAGTACCTGGTGATGCTGGTCCTCTGGGAGCACGGGGAACTGCCCGTCAAGCAGATCGGCGAGCATCTGCGCCTCGACTCGGGCACGCTGTCCCCACTGCTCAAGCGCCTGGAGGCGACGGGGTATGTGGAGCGCCGGCGCGGTGTGGCGGACGAGCGTTCCGTGACGGCACGGCCCACCGCCGAGGGCGAGGCACTGCGCAACCGGGCACTGGGCGTGCCGCGCAGGATCGCGGAGGCCACGGGCCTGTCGCTCGACCGGGTGCGGGCGCTGCGCGCGGAGCTGGACGCGCTGACTGCGACGCTGGACACGGCGGGCAGCGGCGCCGGCGACTGCGCCACCGTCGGGCCGGAGACGGACTGAGGGCGGCGGAGCTCCGGGGGCCGGAAGGCCGCCGGAACTCCGCCGCCCCTGTGCCGGGTGCGGTCAGCCCTGCCGACGGGCGAACCCGTCCTCGCCGCCGTCCTGCGCGTCGCCGGCGCCGTTGCCCGCGCCCGCGTCGTTCGCGTCTCCGGCGTCCTGCGCGCCGCCGCCGTCACCGGCACCCGCGCCCGGGTCACCGGCACCCGCGTCGTTCGCGCCTCCGGCGTCCTGCGCACCGCCGCCGTCACCGGCACCCGCACCCGGGTCACCGGCGCCCGCGCCGTCACCGCCCCCGGCGCCGCCCGCGCCCGAGCCGATCTGCGCGCCGACCGCGGCGAGCGCCGTCGTCACCGGCTGGAAGAACGTCTCGCCGCCCGACGTGCAGTCGCCGCTGCCGCCCGATGTCAGGCCGATCGCGAGTCCTTCGCGGGTGAACATCGCTCCGCCGCTGTCGCCCGGCTCCGCGCAGACGTCGGTCTGGATCAGCCCGGTGACCGTGCCCTCGGGGTAGTTCACGGTCGCGTTCAGCCCCGTGACCTGGCCGTCGTCGAGGCCGGTGGTGCTTCCCATGCGGAACACCTGCTGACCCACCGCCGCGTCGCCCACGCCCACGATGTCCAGCGTCTGGCCGTTCCCGAGGTCGACCGTGCTCGGCGCCTGCGTCGCCGGGTCGTCGTACGTGACCAGCGCGAAGTCGCCGTCGCCGGGGAACGTCGCGGCCTGGACCGTGCCGATGGGAGCGCCGTTGGCGTCCTCGGACCACTGCTCGGCGGCCACACCGCAGTGGCCCGCCGTGAGGAAGCCCGGCGCACCGTCCTGCGTGGTCACGTTGAAGCCGAGGGAACAGCGCGCGCCGCCGCCGAAGACGGCGTCGCCGCCTTCCAGGAAGGTCCTGAACTCGCCCGCCGACTTCTTGATACGGGCCGTGCCGGAGCCCAGCGACCCGACGGCCGACTCCAGCTTGTCCCAGCGTGCGCCGAGAACGGTGCGGTCGGCGGTGACCAGGATCTGGTTGGTCCTCGGGTCGACGGCCCAAGCCGTGCCGGGGATGGTGGCCTGCGCGGCGAGTGTGCTCGCCGCGGCTTTCAGCTCGCCCATGCTGTTCTCGACGCTTCTGGCCACGGCGCCGGTCTCGTTGACCTGGTCCATCGCGTCGTCGTCACCGACGACATTGACGACGAGCTGCTTCTTTCCCGCGTCGTAGTAGGCGCCCGCGTACGCGTCGCCCAGTTCGGGGCCCAGCCGCGACAGCAGGTCCTGGGCGGAAGCGGCGCTCATCGCCCTGGGGGCCGCGTCGGCGCCGGAATCCGACTGCGACGCGTTGGCGTGCGGCAGCAGGACGGCCGCCGCGGCGATGCCCACCGCCCCGGCTCCTGCAAGCACGGCCTTTCGCTTGGGTATTCGCCTGTGACTCAACTCGCTGCCTCCTGCGGGGGGTACGGAATCCGGTTGCCGGAGGGAACCGGGGGACGCGTCCGACCCTTGATACGGAGGAGGCGGGCGTTGTGCTCATCGACGGCCGTCGGTGAAGGGCCCATTCCGCACACCGACGAGGCGTCAGACTCCTTCCGCCGACGGCAGTTCGGTGCCGCAGCGGCTGCAGTACCGTGCGCCGATGTCCTCGGCGGGACGGTCGCAGCCGGGGCAGATCCGGTGGAGCAGGCAGGCGGACTCGCCGCCCTCCGCGGCCCGGCGGGGAGTGCCGGCCTCCGCCGGCCTGATGGAGAGACCGGGCCGCCGCCGGTGCGCCGTCACGTACACGAGCCCGTCCGGCCCGGCGGCGAGGGCGCGCTCGGTGCCGTGGGGCAGCCAGGCCACGCAGCCGGGCCCGAGCCGCTGGGCCTCGTCGCCGACGGTGAGTTCGCCGCTCCCGGCGAGCACACACAGCAGGACGTCCAGGTCGGGCTCGACATGGCGCGCGACGCTGTCGCCGGGCAGGACGCGAATGACGTTGGCGTCCAGCTGGCGTGCGGCCGGATCCAGCCGCCACACGGCGCCGCCCCGGCCTTCCGGCACGGCGAGCAGGTCCTGCATGGTGGCGAGCACACCGGCCGTGAGGGGCGGGGTCATGCCATTCCTCCTGAACGAGATCCGCGCAGCGGACCGTGGAACGAGCCGGACGCATCATTGCACGGTGCAACGGACAGGGCCGAACACTCTGCCGTGAAAGCAACCCTGACGCAGGACCCTTCCCGACGGCCCATCGGGCCGATGATCATATATTTTCCGCCAGTGACCACTTCTGCACGAAGATATGCGGCCACGGCCGCCTTGGGTGCCGTACTTGCCGGATGCGGCAGCGACCCCGATACCTCCCCCGGCGCCGATCCCCACGCCGCCGTGCTCGGGGCGTCTCCCTCCCCCACCGCTTCCGGCCAGGACGCCGCGTCGCCCCAGCCGGGCAACCCCCGCGAACCGGGCGCACTGCAGCGGCCGAAGGCGCCGACCCTCGCCCCCGGGCCGCACGGGCTGACCCCCGTCTTCCGGCGTGCGGCGGCCCCGGCCGCCACGGCCCCCAAGACCGTCGCGCTCACCTTCGACGCGGACATGACAGCCGATCAGGGCCCGCGCGCCGCACGGGGCGAGCGCTTCGACAACCCGGGGCTCATCGCGGCGCTGCGCGCGCTGAAGGTTCCCGCCACCGTCTTCATGACCGGCCGCTGGGCCGAGGAGTACCCCGCGCAGGCGAGGGCCATCGGCACGGACCCGCTCTTCGAGACCGCCAACCACTCCTACAGCCACCATGCCTTCACGCCCGACTGCTACGGGCTCCCGGCCGTCGCCGCCAAGGACATGCGGGCGGACGTGGAACGCGCGTTCACGGCGTTCGCGAAGGCCGGGGTGCGCAACGCGGTGCCGTACTTCCGCTTCCCCGGCGGCTGCTACGACGACGGCGCGCTGCGCGCGATCGCGCCCGCCGAGGTCACCGCGGTGCAGTGGGACGTCGTCAGCGGCGACGCCTTCGCGACCGACGCGGACGCCGTCGCCGAGCAGGTCCTCGCCGGCGTGCGGCCGGGATCGCTCGTGGTCATGCACTGCACGCGCAGCGCGGCGCCGGTCACCGAGGAGGCGGTGCGCCGGATCGTCCCCGAGCTGCGCCGCCGCGGGTACCGCTTCGTGAAGGTCTCGGACCTGATGCGCCCCTCGTAGCGCGTCCGCCCGCCCCGGGTCAGCCGGAGCAGGCCGACTTCTCGGCCTCTCGCCACTCGCAGACGGGGCACAGCGGAGCGCCCTTGACGGACGCGGGGTACTCGGTCGGCTCGCGGCACAGCACGCACTCGGCGAACTCCTCGCCGGGTGCCGCGTCCGCGGCACCTCCGGCGGCGGTGCCGGAGTCGGCCGGGGTCTCGCAGTACGGCTCGTGCTCGTCCATACGTACGACTGTAGTCCGCGGCCGGGGGCGACGCGGGCCCTTGTCCTAGGCCGCCGCGGCTCCCCCGTCCGCACCCCGCAGGGAGCACAGCAGGCAGGTGATCGCGGCCGCAGCGGCCGCGATCAGCGCCGCGGCCAGGAGGGCGGACACCGGCAGGTGGACCGTTCCCGTCCGCGAGCCGGTGACGAGGACGCTCACCGCGTGCTGGGCGGGTGAGCCGGTGGTCACCAGGGCCAGCAGCGCCGCCGTCGCGGTGGCCAGCAGCGACCAGCCGCGCGCGTGCAGCACGGGACGGGTGCACAGCGCGCCCACCGCAGCGCCGACCAGGACGCTCACCGCGCACGCGAGCAGCCCGGCGGCCACGGCGGGCAGCAGGGGGACCACGACCCTGTGGTCGGCGCTCCTCGCGTCGCTGATCAGCGCGACGACCCCGGTCGCCACGGCGCCGATCGCCCCCGCCCAGGCCACGGCGGCGAGCAGGGCCGACAGGTGTACCCGCGGCGGACCCGCGGCGGCGACCGTGACGGCGCGCGCGGCGGGCGGCTCCTGGGTGGCGCAGACACGCACCAGCCAAGCGGTGACCGGCAGGAGCGCGGCGGCCGTCCAGCCGAGCGCGTCGAGCACCGGCCTGCCGCCCTGCACGCCGACGGTCAAGGTGATGCCGTAGAGCAGTACGGGCGGCAGCCAGCGCTGGGAGCGCAGCAGGAGAGCGGCCTGATAGCCGAAGAGAGCGGTCATGGTGTGCCGTGCCCCGTGGTCGTGTGCGTGCGGGTGGCCTCTTCGCCGGACGCGCCGCGACCCGCCACCCCCGAGACACGGCCCGGCTCCTCGTCCGGCCCGGACCGTGCGGGGGCGCCCGCGAGCAGGCCGTCGGGCGCGGCGACGCCGTCGGCCTCGTCGCCGGGACCACCCGGCGTCCCCGCGGCATGGCCCACCTGGTCTCCCGTGGCGGCGGCCGGCGTCGGAGCGGGCGTGTTCGGAGGGTCGAGCCGGCGGATGTGCCACGGCGGCCGGGACGTCAGCAGCGCCCGGAGCAGGGCGTCCGAGTGCGCGGCGGAGACGGAGAACACCGTGGCGCCGTCCTGGCCCGGGGCGCTGTCGGGCGCGCCGGGCAGGTCCCCGGGCGCCGCCGCGCCCGGCGGCCCCACCGCCACGATCCGGGTGCGAGGCCCCGGCGGCCCGTCGGCGGACCGCGGTACGACCGGCGCCAGCCGGCCCTCCCGTACGGCGTGGACGGCATCGACCGCGCCCGCCAGCCGGCGCGGATCGTGGTCGACGAACACGACCGCCGCCCCCGCCACGACAAGCTCGGCGACCGCCCGGTCGAGTTCCTGTCGGGCCGCCGCGTCCAGTCCGGTCCACGCCTCGTCGAGCACCAGCAGCTCCGGCCCGGCGAGGAGCGCCTGGGCGACGGCGACCTTCTGGCTGGTGCCCTTGGACAGCTCACCGAGCGGCGTACGGGCATGGCCCGCGGCGCCGAAGCGCTCCAGCCACTCCGCCGCGGCAGCCGAAGCCGCCCTCCGGCCGAGACCGTGGATCCGTCCGAGGTGGACCAGGTAACCGTGTGCGGTGAACGGCAGCGCGGCCGGGAACCGTTCGGGTACGTACGCCGTGCGCGGCCGGTCCGTGACGCGGCCCTCGGTCGGTGCGTCGATACCGGCGAGCAGCCTGAGCAGTGTCGATTTGCCGCTGCCGTTGGCGCCTTCGACACGGACCAGGGTGCGCGGGGCGAGGTCGAGGTCGACGCCGCGCAGCACCCACGGACCGCCGAGGCCGTAACGTCGGCCGACTCCTTGCAGCCTCAGCTCTGCGCCGCCTTCTGCGGAGTGGCCTCGCTGGGCCTGACGATCACGAACCCCTCGCCCTCCAGCTTCAACTGGACCGCCTCGCCCGAACCTCCGCGGATCATCGATCCGATGGACTGCGAGCGGTGCAGCGAGGTGCTCAGGTGGGCGCTCCAGCCGACGACCGCGTCCGTGTCCACGAACACCGGCTGCTGGTGGGTGACGGGGATCACGATCGGGCTGCCCTCGCAGATGACCGCGAGCTTCCCGTAGCCGGTGAAGACGCTGTTGAAGATGCCGCCGCCCGTCATGCCGGCGCCCTTCACCGTCTTTATCTCGTAGGACAGGGTCGCGTCGAAGCACAGCACGTTGCGGCCGTTGACGGTCAGCGCGTCGCCCTGCTCGATGTCCACGATGAAGCAGTTGGCCGCCTCGTGCGCGAACCACGCCTCGCCCTGGCCGCGCACCGCCATCAACGGCAGGCCCTCACCCGTGACGGCTCGCTTGAGCATGCCGCCGATGCCCTGGCCCTTGCGCTCGAACTGGAGATTGCCGCGGAAGGCGATCATCGAGCCCTGGCGCGCGTGCATCTCCCCGTTGACCGCGTACTTGACCGACTTTGCGTTCTGCAACGTCATGCCCGGCACCGTCGCCTGCTGCGCCATGTTGTCGCCGTTGAAAAGATCGCTCTTCATGGGAGGCATCGTCGCCCGGAGCCACTCGTTCCGCCAACTGCCCCGAAGTCGCCCGGCGTGGCGGCTGGCACACTGATCGGGTGAGCAGCGAGAACACCGGCACCGAGGCCGCCCGGCCCGCGGACAGTCCCTTCCGGCACGAGAACCGCCTGCGCGACGCGGCACCGCAGTTCGTCCTGCCGCTGGTCGTACGGATCGAGAAGGCCGAACCGCCCGCCCGCACCGACGCGCTGGAGACAGCGGCGCGTGCCGTCCTGGAGATCCTCGGCGACGAGCGGTCCGTGGGCGAGGGCGAGTGGGCCCGGGCGATGCGGGACTGGCAGGACGCGCGTATCCGCAAGGTGGTGCGCCGGGCGCGGGGCGCGGAGTGGCGCCGGGCGTGCACGCTGCCGGGCATCTCCGTGACCGGCGAGCGGGCGGAGGTACGGGTCTTCCCGCCCGTCCCGCTCGACGGCTGGCCGAAGGAACTCGCCAAACTGCAGGTGTCCGGCACCGATCTCGACGATCCCGCGCCGCCCGCCGCCCCCGACCTCGACGGTCCGGTGCTGTGGCTGAGCCCGGACCTGGACATGTCGGCCGGCAAGGCGATGGCCCAGGCGGGCCACGGCGCCCAACTCGCCTGGTGGGAGCTCTCCGAGACGGATCGCAAAGCCTGGCGGACGGCCGGCTACCGCCTGTCGGTGCGCGCCGCCGATCCGGCACACTGGCGGGCGCTCACCGACAGCGGACTGCCGGTGGTACGCGACGCGGGGTTCACGGAGATCGCTCCGGGCTCGTGCACGGTGATCGCCGATCATCCGGCGTTGCGCGGCTGAACATCCCGGCCCCCGGATGCGTATCCCCCAGTACCGCCAAGTAGGTTGACCGGCTAGGTTCGACCGGCGGACGGCCGGTGGACTGACCGGCCAGTCAGTAGTGGGGCGGTTTCGGCTGCCGTGTCACGCATCGGCTCTGGAGGCACATTGTTGCGGCGCATCAACGGGACAGCACTCATCATCGCGGCTCTCGTCGTCACGGTCGGCGCGCTGGCGTTTCCCGTCTGGTCCTACGCCGACCGCTCCGGTACGGGACAGGCGAACCTCAACGCCTCGACCGTCGCGACACAGTGGGGCCCGCTCTCGGCGGCCGACCGCGACCTGCTGGTGAAGGTCCGGCTGGCGGGCCTGTGGGAGCTGCCCGCGGGCCAGCAGGCCATCGAGCGGGCGCCCAGCCAGGCGATCAAGGAGGCGGGCGACCACCTCATCGTCGGCCACACCGACCTGGACCGGCGGGCGCGGGACGTGGCGGCGAAGCTGGGCGTCGAACTGCCCAACCAGCCCACGGAGCAGCAGCAGGGCTGGCTGCGGGAACTGTCCGCGGCGACCGGGCAGGAGTACGAGCGCAAGTTCGCCAACCTGCTGCGCAACGCGCACGGCAAGGTCTTCTCAGCGATCGCGCAGGTCCGGCACACGACCCGCAACGCGCTGATACGCCAGCTCGCCAGCGACGCCAACCAGACGGTGCTCGACCACATCACCATGCTGGAGGCGACCGGAATGGTCGACTTCGACGCGATCGCGAACGAGGCGGCGGGCAACGCGACGGCGAGCCCGAGCGGTCCGCCCGCGCCGGACGGGAACCTGCCTCCGGCACCGGCGCCCGCGCAGCCGACCGGCGACGTGACCGTCACGTCACAGCCGTCGCCCGGGGCGCCGGGCACGGTGAACACGAACCGTCCCGAGGTGCCGCCGGCCGGGTAGGCGCCCCCGGCGGAACCTCAGATGAAGCTCTGAACGTCCCCCTCTGCGGATTCATCCGTGCCTGACGGGGCCATGACCTCTGCACATCACATGTCGGGCAGGGTCTTGTCGGGCAGCGGAGGGGGACATCATGGAACTCGGCATCGGAATCGGCTGGCGGCCGGAGATCGCGGAGACGGTGGAGCGCCTGCCCGGCGTCGACTGGGTCGAGGTCGTCGCGGAGAACGTCTGCCCCGGGCACCTGCCGGCCTCGCTGACCCGGCTGCGGGAGCGAGGCACGCGCATCGTCCCGCACGGCGTCTCGCTCGGCCTCGGGGGCGCCGACCGGCCGTCGGCGCGCCGCCTCGCCGACCTGGCGGAGCGGGCCGAGGCCCTGGACGCGCCGCTGGTGACGGAGCACATCGCGTTCGTACGGGCCGGTGGCCCGCTCACCGCGTCCCCGGTGCTGGAGGCGGGCCATCTGCTGCCGGTGCCGCGCACGTGGGACGCGCTGTCCGTGCTGTGCGAAAACGTGCGCATCGCGCAGGACTCGCTGCCGGTGCCGCTGGCGCTCGAGAACATCGCGGCGCTGATCGCGTGGCCGGACGAGGAGCTCACGGAGGGCCAGTTCCTGGCGGAGCTGGTCGAGCGGACGGGCGTCCGGCTCCTGATCGACGTCGCGAACCTGCACACGAACCGTGTGAACCGGGGCGAGGACCCCTCAGCGGCACTGGACGCGCTTCCGGTGGAGGCGATCGCGTACGTGCATGTGGCGGGCGGCGTCGAACGGGACGGCGTGTGGCACGACACCCACGCGCACCCGGTGACGCAGCCCGTCCTGGACGTGCTCGCGGACCTCCGCGCGAGGGTGTGCCCGCCGGGGGTGCTGCTGGAACGCGACGACGACTTCCCTCCGCCGAACGCCCTGTCGTCCGAGCTGTCCAGGATCCGCGAGACGCTCCGCATGACGCCCGGGCCCGCCGCGCCCGAGCGGACCGAGCCCGAGCGGACCGAGCCCGGGGACGGCGGCGCCGCCCGGGACGGCGACGCGCGCGAAGGCGTCAGCGTCTCGCCGCACAACGGCGGCGCCGTGCGGGAGCGGGTGGCGATCGCGCAGGCCGCCTTGATGTCCGCCCTGGTCGCGGGGACGCCCGCGCCCGAGGGGTTCGACCCGCGCCGGCTGCGCGTGCAGAGCAGGGCGCTCCTGGCCAAGCGGGCCGACGTCGTCGGCAAGGTCGCGCCCGAACTGCCCGGGATCCTCGGTGACGCCTACCGCACCGCGTTCCTCTCGTACGCCAGGAACCGCCCCATGCACGCCGGTTACCGGCGCGACGCGCTCGACTTCGTCGGGCACCTCCTCGCCACCGGCCGCCCCGAGGACGCCGCCGTCCGGCGACGGCTCACCCTCTGGTGGCAGGAGCGCGCCGCGCCCGAGCCCCCGCGGCGGGCCGTACGGTTCGCCCGCGCCGCGCGCGCCGCTCTCGCCGGAATCGGAAGGTGAGCCCCATGCCCCTCCTCGCCCTCGCCCTCTACCTCGCCGTCGGACTCTCCTCCGCGCTGCTGATCGTCAAGGTCTCCGCCGCCCTCCGCAGCGCCTCGCACGGCGACGCACGCATCCACGACCCCTACGAGGCCGCTTTCCTCGCGGGCGGCCCGGCCCGCGTCGCCGACGCGGCGCTCGCCGCGCTGCACACGGACGGCCGGGTCGTCGTCGGTGGTCCCGGCGTGGTCACGACGGTGCGCCAGGTCGCGCACGACCCGGTGGAGCGCGAGGTGTTCCGGGCACTGGCGACCGCTCCCAGCGGGGCGCTCCACGTCGTGCGGCAGGACGTCATGCGCAGCCCCGCCGTGCAGGAGATCGGCCACGCCCTCGCCGCCCGCGGGCTCATGACGCCTCCCCGGCAGCACAGCGGCCTCTCCACCTGGGGACTGACCCAGGGCATCCTCTGCCTCATCGGTCTGCCCCTCTCGGTCTTCGCGACCGTCGTGCAGTTCATGGACTCGGGCCACAAGCCGGTCGGTCTGCCGTTCGTCCTGACCGCGCTGCCCGCCCTGATCCCGGGCATGGTGATCGGCTTCAGCCAGGCCAACCGTGCGGGCCGTCGCGTCGCCCCCGAGGGCCGCCGCGCCCTGCGCTCCTACAGTGCCGCGCACGCCCACGCCGCCCCGGGAGTCGTCGCGTTCGTCGCCCTCCGCGGGGTGGGGGCGCTCCCCGACCCGCATCTGCGGGCCCAGTTGACCGGCGCCGCCCGGCTCGGCCGCGGCTCGCGCTCCACGGTGTCGCACGCCCCGTACGCCGGGCACGACTCCGCAGCCTGCTCAGAGCCCGTATGGTGCGCGAGTTCGGGCTCCGGCTCGGGCTGCGGGGCCGGCAGCGGCGGCTCGGGCGGTTCGGGCTGCGGCGGCTCGTCCGGCTCCAGCTGCGGAAGTTCCTCAGGTTCCAGCTGCGGAAGTTCGTCCGGTTCCAGCTGCGGATCGTCCAGCAGCTCCTGACAGGCGTCACCGGCGCGTCCATATGGCGAACAGCCTGTGGCGCGACGCCCACTCCTCGCGTAGAACTCGCCCATGCTCTGGCTCATCCTCGTCCTCCTGGCCTGGGCCGTCGCGGCCGTCAGCTGTCTGCGGCTGTGCCTGGCCGCGGCCGACGCGCCCCACCACCTGGACGAGGGAGCCGAGGAGGCCCGCGGCGAGGCCGGCGCCGATGTGTGCGGCGCGTACGAGCTCACGCTCCCCGAGGCCGCGTTCCTGGCCGGCGGCCCGCAGCGGGTCACCGAGCTGACGCTCGTGTCGATGCACCGCGGGCGCCGGCTGCTGCTGGCGCACACGGGCTGGGCGACGGTCGTGGATCCCGACGGCGAGAACGACCTGGAGCGTTCGGTCATCGGCGCGATAGGTCCTTCGGGCCAGGCCCGCACGGCGGCGGTACGGGCGGCCGTGTCCGCCGCCGATGCCGTACGCGTCCTCGCCGACCGGCTCGTCCGCGCCGGGCTCGCCGTCCCCGACAACGCCAGGATTCCCGTGGTCTCCGCGATCCGCGCCGTCCGCGCGGCGAGCGTCCTGACCGTGGTACTGGCTGCCGGGGCCGTGCTGACGCTCTCTCAGGGGCAACAGCCCGGTCCGGTCGTGGCGTGGTTCGCGCCGCCGCTCGTCATGACGCTGGGCTGTCTGGCTATAGCGCGTTTCGAGGTGCACGACTACCTCGGCTGGGCCTCGCCCGCCGGCAACCGGCTGCTCGACTCCCTCACCGACCGGGCCGCCGGACACGCCGCGTCCGGCGCAGGTGAACGTGCTCAGCTCACCATGGTCGCCGTTCACGGGGTCTGCGCACTCGACGATCCGCAGCTGCGGGCCGCGTTCGCGAACGGCCGGACAGCCGACCGGATCCGCTGATTCCGGCCATCGGGGGCCGACACGCGACACACATCGGTGCTTTACAACGTCAACCGCCCCACAAAGGATCCTTTCGTCCCGCGGCCGTCGGGCCGCCGCACGTGCACGAAGGGAACGCGATGAGAACAGTTGCGAAGTTCGGAGCCGTGGCGGGCCTCGGTTCCTTGGTCCTCACGACACTCACCGCCCCTCCGGCCGGCGCCGTCCATCCCACCGGCGGCGCCTCTCCCGCGTCCGCCGAGGCCCACGGGACCGCGGTGGCCGCCGAGCGCGCCGCGGCCGCCGGCATCGTCTTCGGCGCCTGCCCGAAGGAGGAGGGCCTGGCCGAGCCGGTCACCTGCGGCACGGTCGAGGTGCCGCTGGACTACGCGGATCCGTCGGGCCGTCAGATCACGTTGACCGTGAGCCGGGTACGGGCGAGCGGCCCGTCGGCCGAGCGGCAGGGCGCGCTCGTCTACAACCCCGGGGGCCCCGGCGCGTCCAGCATGTCCTTCCCCATGGCGGCCGAGCTGCCCGAGTGGAAGAACATCGCACGGGCATACGACATCGTGGGTTACGCGCCCCGGGGCGTGGAACGCTCCGCGCCGTTGTCCTGCCAGGACCCGGCGGACTTCGTACGGGCGCCGACCCAGGCGCCGACGCATCCCTCCCTCGCGTACAAGCAGGAGCGCATCGCGCAGGCGAAGGCATACGCGCGGGGCTGCGCGCGCAAGGCCGGTGCTGCGCTGCGCCATTACACGTCGCTCAACAACGCGCGCGACCTCGAAGTGCTGCGCGCGGCGCTCGGCGAGAAGAAGCTGACGTTCATGGGCGCGTCGTACGGCACGTACTTCGGCGCGCTGTACGCCACCCTGTTCCCGCGCCAGGTGCGCCGCATGGTGTTCGACTCGGCGGTCAACCCCGACCCGAGCAGGATCTGGTACCGCAACAACCTCGGTCAGTCGCTGGCCTTCGAGAGCCGCTGGGCCGACTTCCGTGCCTGGGTGGCCAAGCACGACGCCACGTACAAGCTGGGAGCCACTGCGCAGGAGGTCGCCCGCAGTCACGAACGGGTGCGGGCCGCGCTGGCGGCGAAGCCGGCGGGCGGCAAGGTCGGCCCGGGGCAGCTCCACGCGGCGCTGCTGAGCGTGGCCTATCACGACGACTACTGGCCGCTGCGCGCGAAGGCGCTGTCGGCGTACCTGAAGGGCGACCCGGAGCCGCTGATCGCCCAGGCCGCCCCGCAGCAGGGCACAGAGAAGGCGGCGGAGAACGCCAACGCCGTCTACACGGCGGTGGAGTGCAACGACGCCCCGTGGCCCGAGGACTGGCAGACGTGGAACCGCGACAACACCCGGCTCGCACGGATCGCGCCGTTCGAGACGTGGGACAACGCGTGGATGAACCTGCCGTGCGCGTTCTGGCAGGCGCCCCGGCAACAACCGGTGGACGTGGGCACGGCGCGGGGCGCGCTGCCCACGACGCTGATCCTGGCGGCGGAGCGGGACGCGGCGACGCCCTACGAAGGGGCGCTGGAGCTGCAGCGGCGGCTGCGCGGCTCGGTGCTGATCACGGAGGAGGACGCGGGCACGCACGGCATCGGCGGCGGGAACAACGCGTGCGTCAACGCGTACCTGGAGGACTACCTGCTGCACGGGAAGACGCCGGTGCGGCGCGCATCGTGCGCGCCGCACCCGGAGCCGGACCCGGTGTCGCTGGACCGGCACGCGGAGCAGCGGAAGCTGCCGCACGCCGTCTGATCTTCCGGGTCAGGGGTGCAGCCGGATCCGTGGCTGACCTGGGCAGGGGCCGTTGACGGTCCCTGCCGGTGGTCGGTTTCCACGGGCCCGGCCGAGGTGACCGGGTCGTGGACGACCTCGGGCAGGGGCCGTTGACGGTCCCTGCCGGTGGTCGGTTTCCACGGGCCCGGCCGAGGTGACCGGGTCGTGGACGACCTCGGGCAGGGGCCGTTGACGGTCCCTGCCGGTGGTCGGTTTCCACGGGCCCGGCCGAGGTGACCGGGTCGTGGACGACCTCGGGCAGGGGCCGTTGACGGTCCCTGCCGGTGGTCGGTTTCCACGGGCCCGGCCGAGGTGACCGGGCCCGTGAGCCCGGTCGCGGACGGCTGGGTTTCCGCGTACAACGCGGGGAAACCTCGCCGTCGGGATTCTGCGGGACTACGCGAGCCCCGCCACCAGATCCGCCACGCTCTTGCGGCGGCCCGTGTAGAAGGGGACCTCCTCGCGCACGTGCATACGGGCCTCGGACGCGCGCAGGTGGCGCATCAGGTCCACGATCCGGTACAGCTCGTCCGCCTCGAAGGCCAGGATCCACTCGTAGTCGCCGAGCGAGAACGACGCGACCGTGTTGGCGCGCACGTCCGGGTAGCCACGGGCCATCTTGCCGTGGTCGGCGAGCATCCGGCGGCGGTCCTCGTCGGGGAGCAGGTACCAGTCGTAGGAGCGCACGAAGGGGTACACCGAGACGTAGTTGCGGGGCGTCTCGTCGGCCAGGAAGGCCGGGATGTGCGACTTGTTGAACTCGGCGGGGCGGTGCAGCGCCATGTTCGACCAGACGGGCTCGAGTGCGCGGCCGAGACGGGTGCGCCGGAAGCGGTTGTACGCGTCCTGGAGCTCGTCCGCGGTCTCCGCGTGCCACCAGATCATCACGTCGGCGTCGGCACGCAGCCCGGACACGTCGTAGGTCCCGCGCACGGTGACGTCCTTGGCGGCGAGCTGGTCGAACAGCTCCTGGACCTCGTCGGCGTAGCCGGAGCGGTCCTCGGGCAGCGCATCTCGAAGCCTGAAGACGGACCACAGCGTGTACCGGATGACCTCGTTGAGGTCCTTGGCCTTCTTGCCTGCGTTCGGGATCTTTTCGGGCGCACTCATACGGCTATTGTCCCGCGTCCCGATCAGTGCCCCGCGCCAGGGTCGGCGTGGCGAGAATCTCGTCCGCCGCGCGCTGTCCGCTGCCGATGCAGGCGGGGATGCCGACCCCGTCGTAGACCGCTCCGCAGACCCGCAGGCCGGGCAGCTTGGCGATGGCGTCGCGGATGCGGGCGACCCGGGCGAGATGCCCGACGGCGTACTGGGGCAGACCGCCGGTCCAGCGGGTGACCTCGGACGCCACGGGCGCGGCCGTGAGGCCGATCGCCTCGGCGAGGTCGGTCAGGGACACGCCGACCAGCTCGGAGTCCTCGCGTTCCAGTGCCTGCTCCTCCCCGTAACGGCCGACGGAGGTGCGCAGGACGAACAGGTCGCCCGCCCTCTCGGCCACCCAGCTCCACTTGTTGGAGGAGAACGTGGACGCCTTGATCGCCCGGCCGTCCACGGGCGGGACGAGGAAGCCGCTGCCGGGCGGCGGCGAGCCGAGGTCGGCGCGCCGGAAGGCGAGGGTGACCAGGGCCATGGAGGCGTACTCGACGCGGCCGAGTTCGGCCGCCGCGGCCGGGGACTCGGCGGCCAGCAGCGCGGACGCGGACCAGGCCGGGGTGGCGAGGACGACGGCGTCGGCGGTCAGCGGCTCGCGGTCGGTGCGGATCCGCCAGCC
>NZ_JABZEE010000041.1 GCF_013387495.1 Streptomyces sp. PKU-EA00015
ACCAGGCCGGGGTGGCGAGGACGACGGCGTCGGCGGTCAGCGGCTCGCGGTCGGTGCGGATCCGCCAGCCGGAGCCGGTGCGGGTCAGCCCGAGAACGGCGGTGGAGGTGCGGATGTCGCCGCCGCCCTCGCGTACGGACGCGGCGACGGCGGCGGGCAGCGTACCCATCCCGCCGTCGAGGCCCATGAAGACGGGCCCGGCGCCCTGCTGCGCGGCTCCCTTGGCCTGGACCTCGCGTACGCCGTCGAGCAGAGTGGCGTGGCGGCGCAGGGCGTCGAAGAGGCCGGGGACCGCGGCGCGCATCGAGATGCGGTAGGCGTCGCCCGCGTACACCCCGCCGAGCAGCGGTTCGACGAGCCGGTCGACGACCTCGCGGCCGATGCGCTCGGCCACGTACGCGCCGACGGCGACGTCGTCACCGACCTCGACGGGCGGCAGGTCCTTCTCGCGCCCGATGCGGTCGATCCCCTCGGGCGAGATCAGGCCGGCCAGGGCCTCCTGGGTGCCGGGCACGCCCATGACGTGGCCCTTGGGCATGGGACGCAGGGAGCCGCGGGTCCAGACCGCGGAGGTCGCGACGGCGGGCGGCTGGAGCCGGTCACCGAGACCGACCGCACGGGCCAGATCGGTGCCCTCGCTGCGGCGCGCGAGCATCGATTCGGCGCCGAGGTCCACCGGGACGCCCGCGATCTCGCCGCCCTCGAGCTTGCCGCCGAGGCGGTCGGTGGCCTCGACGAGGGTGACGCGCACGCCGGCGGTGACCAGGCGGTGGGCGGCGGCCAGACCGGCGATGCCGCCCCCGATGACGACGACATGACGCGCCGCTGTGTCCACGTTCATGAGGCAACTCTCTCAAACGCCCGAACGGCCCCCGTAACGAGTCCTGACCGTGACCGGTTCGGGACCGGATTCGGGCAACCCGTCACCAGGGGTGAGCCGTCGAACCGGCAACTGCTCACCATTCCAGCCCAGGGGGGTCTCATGGGTGCACGACGAACGCTCGCGGTCCTGTTGCTCACCGCGTCGCTCGGCCTCGTCGGCTGCGGCGCGAACGATTCCGCGTCCGGCGACGCCAAGTCGGCCGCACACGACGGCGGCAGGGGGGCCGCCGGATCCGGCTACGCGGCGGACGAGTCCGCCGAGAAGCCCGCCGAGGGAGCGGACCGGGACGGGACGGCCAAGCCCTCGGCGCCGCCCGCGGCGCACATCATCCGCACCGCCGCGCTCGACGTGGAGGTGAAGGATGCGGTCAAGGCGCTCGCCAACGCGCGCGCGGTGGCGGAGCGGGTGGGCGGCCGGGTCGAGAACGAGACCACCGAACGCGTCGACGACACCCACGTGACCTCGCATGTCGTCCTGCGCGTACCGCAGGAGCAGTACGGGCCGGTCCTCACGGAGCTCGCGGGTGCCGGAAAACTGCTCTCCCGCAAGGCCGACGCGAAGGACGTCACCGACCAGGTGGTGGACGTGGAGAGCCGTATCGCGACCCAGCGGGCGAGTGTGGCGCGGGTCCGGGAGCTGATGGAGCGGGCGACGATTCTGTCCGACGTGGTCACGCTGGAGGGACAGCTGAGCAGCCGTCAGGCGGAGCTGGAGTCCCTGCTGGCGCGGCAGGCCTCGCTGAAGGACCGGACGACGCTGGCGACGATCACGCTGACGCTGACCGAGGCGGAGACGCCGGACGTGAAGGAGGACGACGACCCCGGTTTCCTGGACGCGCTCGGCGGCGGCTGGGACGCGCTGGTGGCGACGCTCCGGTGGATCACGGTGGCGATCGGTGCGGTGGCGCCGTTCGCCGCCCTGCTGGGCCTGCTGTACGCGGTGTGGCGGTGGCTGGTCCGGCCGCGGCTGCGGCCCCGTCCGGCGCCGGGTGCGGAGGTGACATCTCCTTCCGGGGCGCGGGACTGAACCGACCCTGCGCCGTAGCGTGTTCCTCATGACAACGGAGCGACTGGTGGTCGTGGGGGGCGATGCGGCGGGCATGTCCGCCGCATCGCAGGCACGCAGGATGAAGGGCCCGGACGAGCTGGAGATCGTGGCGTTCGAGCGCGGGCACTTCAGCTCGTTCTCGGCGTGCGGCATCCCTTACTGGGTGGGCGGGGACGTGTCCGAGCGGGACGAACTGATCGCCCGTTCGCCGCAGGAGCACCGCGCCCGCGGGATCGATCTGCGCATGCGCACCGAGGTGACGGAGATCGACACGGCGGGCGGCCGGGTGCGCGCCCGCGACCTGGAGACGGGCGAGGAGGCGTGGACGGGCTACGACAAGCTGGTCGTCGCCACCGGCGCCCGCCCGGTGCGCCCCCCGCTGCCCGGCATCGACGCGGCCGGCGTGCACGGGGTGCAGACGCTCGACGACGGCCAGGCGCTCCTGGACACGCTGACGCGTACGGAGGGCCGGCGCGCCGTGGTCGTGGGCGCCGGATACATCGGCGTGGAGATGGCGGAGGCGCTGCTCAAGCGTGGCTACGAGGTGGCCGTGGTGACGCGCGGCCGGCAGCCGATGGCCACGCTGGACCCCGACATGGGCGCCTTGGTGCACCGGGCGATGGACGGGCTGGGCATCACCACGGTGACCGGTTCGGCCGTCACCAAGATCCTCGCGGGTGAGGACGGCCGGGTCCGTGCGGTGGCGACCGACGACGCCGAGTACCCGGCGGACGTGGTGGTCCTGGGAATAGGAGTCGAGCCGGAGACGGCCCTGGCCGGTGCCGCGGGCCTGCCCCTCGGCCGGTACGGCGGCCTGCTCACGGACCTGTCGATGCGGGTGCGCGGTCACGAGAACATCTGGGCGGGCGGGGACTGCGTCGAGGTGCTGGACCTGGTCTCGGGCCGCGAACGCCATGTCGCGCTGGGCACCCACGCGAACAAGCACGGCCAGATCATCGGCGCGAACGCGGGCGGCGGCTACGGCACGTTCCCCGGCGTGGTGGGCACCGCGGTGAGCAAGGTCTGCGAGCTGGAGATCGCCCGCACGGGTCTGCGGGAGAAGGACGCGCGGGAGGTGGGTCTGCAGTACGTGACGTCGACGATCGAGTCGACGAGCCGCGCGGGCTACTACCCGGAGGCGGCGCCGATGACGGTCAAGATGCTCGCCGAACGCCGCACGGGGCGGCTGCTGGGCGTTCAGATCGTGGGCCGCGAGGGCGCGGCGAAGCGCGTGGACATCGCGGCGGTGGCGCTGACCGCGGGGATGACGGTGGAGCAGATGACGGCGCTGGACCTGGGGTACGCGCCGCCGTTCTCACCCGTGTGGGACCCGGTCCTGGTGGCCGCGCGCAAGGCGACGGCGGCGGTGCGGGCGGAAGGCCGGACGTAAGGCGGCGAGGACTCGCTGCCGGTGCTCGTCGCGGGGCCGGCCGGGCCCCGCGACGAGCGGTGTGTCCGGATGCGCTCAGCGCGCGGTCGTCTCGTGGACGTCGGCCACCAGACGCGTCAGCGCGTCGGGGTCCGTCGTGGGCAGCACCCCGTGCCCGAGGTTGAACACGTGCCCCTCCAGACCCGCGGCGGCCTCCAGGACCTCGCGGGTCTTGGTGCGCACCGCCTCCGGGGAGGAGAACAGCACGGCCGGGTCCAGGTTGCCCTGGAGCGCCTTGCCCGGACCCACCCTGCGGGCGGCCTCGTCGAGCGGGACGCGCCAGTCGACGCCGACCACGTCCGCGCCCGCCTCGCCCATCAGCCCCAGCAGCTCCCCGGTGCCCACACCGAAGTGGATGCGCGGGACGCCGTACGACGCGACCGACGCGAAGACCTTCGCCGACGCCGGCATCACCGAGCGCCGGTAGTCCGCGGGGGCCAGCGCGCCCACCCAGGAGTCGAAGAGCTGGACGGCGGACGCCCCGGCCTCGATCTGGACCTTCAGGAAGGCGGAGGTGATGTCCGCGAGCCGGTCCAGCAGGTCGGCCCACAGCTGCGGGTCGCCGTGCATCAGGGCCTTGGTGTGCTCGTGGTTGCGGGAGGGCCCGCCCTCCACCAGATAGCTCGCGAGGGTGAACGGCGCACCCGCGAAGCCGATCAGCGGGGTCTCGCCGAGCTCCTCGGTGAGCATCCCGATCGCCTCGGTGACGTAGGCGACGTCGTCGGGCGTCAGATCGCGCAGCCGTTCCAGATCGGCGCGCGTGCGGATCGGCTCGGCGACGACCGGGCCGACGCCCGGCTTGATGTCGAGGTCGACACCGACGGCCTTCAGCGGCACCACGATGTCGCTGAAGAAGATCGCCGCGTCCACCTTGTGCCGCCGCACCGGCTGCAGCGTGATCTCGGTGACGAGCTCGGGCCGCATGCACGACTCGAGCATCGGGATGCCCTCGCGCACCTTCAGGTACTCGGGAAGCGAGCGCCCGGCCTGCCGCATGAACCAGACCGGCGTGTGCGGCACGGGTTCGCGCCTGCACGCCTTCAGGAAAGCGGAGTCGTACGTCTTCGTCGGCTGGCCCTGGGACGGGGTGTCCCCGGCTCGGGCGGAGCCTCGAGTCAGGGGAAGGTCGTTGGCGCTCACGCCCAGAATCTTCGCACGTGAGGAAGAAGTGGCCGCCCCGGGCAGGGTGTCCCTCCCTGCGCGACGGCCTCGTTCCGCCTACTCTTCCCCGCATGGCTGCGGCTCAGGGACATTTTTCCGATCATTCCAACGGCGTCGATGCGCCGGAAAGCACGGAGCAGGGCGGGGGGCCGCGCGCATTCCGCCAGGCGGTCGAGGCCTTGCGGTCCGCCCGGCTGCGGGCGGAGATCGAGATCGATCCGACCCGGCCGCCGCAGAAGCTCGCCCCGCACGCCTACGCCCTGGAAGCCGCGGTCGTCGACGGCGAGGAGGATCTCGCGGACGGCCGGCTCGTCCTGCTCCACGATCCCGCGGGCCACGAGGCCTGGCACGGCACGTTCCGTCTGGTCACGCTGGTGCGGGCGGAGCTGGAACCGGAGATGGCCGCCGACCCTCTGCTGCCGGAGGTCTGCTGGTCCTGGCTGACGGGCGCGCTGGAGGCCCGCGGGCTGGCGTACGGGGAGCCGAGCGGCACCGTCACCCGCGCGGGGTCTCACTATTTCGGTGGACTCGCCGACCGCCGTCCCGCGACCCAGATCGAGATCCGTGCGTCGTGGACTCCGCAGGAGGGGGCGGGGGGCGTCCCGGACACCGCCACGCACCTCGCGGCCTGGTGCGATCTCCTCTGCCAGGTCGCCGGACTGCCCCCGTCGCCGGCCGGTGCCGCCGACGGCACGACGGGCGTGGTGAGCCTTCCGCAGCGGCGCGGACCGCAGCAGCCCTGAGGAGCGGAACGGCTCGTCCGCGGGACACTGACGCGGGCCGTGTGACGCCCTGCCCCGCTCGTACACGGGCAGGTGCACGTGCACGTGCTCGCTCGTAGGATGATCGATCGCCTGTCCGAATTGTCCTGATAATTACTCACCAAATCGTGATCATTCCCTAAAGGCGGACGGGTTTGATGCCGAAGAGGTCAATGACCTAACTGCACGGTTCGCCCCGGCTTCTTCCCCGAGCCGGCTCCGTCCCGCACCTTTCCAGGAGGCCTGGTGTCCGTTCTTCTCGAGCAGCCCGCAAGCCTGGTCGCCTACCGCCCCAACAAGCCGACGGCCATGGTCGTCGTGGCCGACCCGCGCGTCCGTTCCACCGTCACCCGCCACCTGTGGGCGCTCGGAGTCCGTGACGTGATCGAGGCGTCGTCCATCGCGGAGGCCCGTCCCCGCGTCGGCAACCCCCGCGACATCTGCGTGGCCGACGTTCACCTGCCCGACGGTTCCGGGCTGACCCTCTTGTCCGAGACGCGTGCCGCGGGCTGGCCGAACGGCCTCGCGCTGTCCGCCGCCGACGACATCGGCGCCGTGCGCAACGCCCTCGCCGGAGGCGTCAAGGGCTACGTCGTCACCGGTACGCGCACCAACATCGGACACCCTGCCCGACCCGGCGCCGCCCCCATCGGCTCCGCGGCCGGCCGCATGCACCGCCGCCCCCCGGGTGCCCCGAGCCACCCGGGCGGCTACCGCGAGCTGTCCGGCCGCGAGGTCGAGGTACTGCGCCTGGTGGCGGAGGGCCAGTCGAACAAGGCGATCGGCGTCTCGATGGGCCTGTCCGCACTGACCGTCAAGAGCCACCTCGCCCGTATCGCCCGCAAGCTGGGCACGGGCGACAGGGCCGGAATGGTGGCGGTGGCCCTGCGGACCGGCATCATCCACTGAAACTCTCGACGCATCTTCCGCGCCCGTCGACGGAACGTTCCGTCGGCGGGCGCGATCCGTTCACAGATACCCTTGACACGTGACCGACGCCCAAGAGACCGCAGCGCAGACATCACTGCGAACCACCGGGGGCGCTCCTCCGGACGACGGCGTACCCGCCGACGGGCTGCCGATCCCCCTGCTGGAGCCCCGTGACGGCATCCCGCCGGTGGTCGCCGACGAGGATGCGCTCGCCGAGGTGATCGCGGCCTTCGCCGCGGGCACCGGCCCCGTGGCCGTCGACGCGGAACGCGCCTCGGGCTACCGCTACGGCCAGCGTGCCTACCTCGTGCAGCTGCGCCGAGAAGGCGCGGGCACCGCGCTCGTCGACCCGGTGGGCTGCCCCGATCTGTCCGGGCTCGGCGAGGCCCTCGCCGACGCCGAATGGATCCTGCACGCCGCCACCCAGGACCTGCCCTGCCTGCGCGAAATAGGCATGGTGCCGACGCGGCTGTTCGACACCGAGCTGGCCGGCCGCCTCGCCGGTTTCCCGCGCGTCGGGCTCGGCGCGATGGTGGAGGGCGTCCTCGGCTACGCGCTGGAGAAGGGCCACTCCGCGGTCGACTGGTCCACCCGTCCGCTGCCCGAGCCGTGGCTGCGTTACGCCGCGCTCGACGTGGAGCTGCTCGTCGACCTGCGCGACGCGCTGGAGAAGGAGCTGGAGCGCCAGGGGAAGCTGGAGTGGGCGGTCCAGGAGTTCGCCGCGATCGCGGCGGCCCCGCCGGCGCCGCCGCGGAAGGACCCGTGGCGGCGGACGTCGGGCATGCACAAGGTGCGCCGACGCCGTCAGATGGCGGTCGTACGGGAACTGTGGACGGCCCGCGACAAGGTCGCGCAGCGGCGTGACGTGTCGCCCGGCAAGGTGCTCGGCGACGCGGCGATCGTGGAGGCGGCGCTCGCGCTGCCGGCCAACCTGCACGCCCTGACGGCGCTGCCAGGTTTCGGGCACCGGATGGGACGGCGTCAGCTGGAGCAGTGGCAGGCGGCCGTCGACCGGGCGAAGGCTCTGCCCGACTCCGAGCTCCCGCAGCCCGGTCTGCCGGTGGCGGGCCCGCCGCCGCCCCGCGCCTGGGCCGACAAGGACCCCGCGGCGGCGGCCCGCCTGTCGGCCGCCCGCGCGGCGGTGTCGGCGCTGGCCGAGGAACTGAACGTGCCCCAGGAGAACCTGATCACCCCGGACACGGTGCGCAGGGTCTGCTGGGAACCGCCGTCGCCGGTCACGCCGGACTCGGTCGCGGAGATGCTGGGCTCGCTGGGCGCGAGGCAGTGGCAGATCGAACTGGTGGCCCCCCTCCTGTCGGCTGCGCTGATCGCGGGCCCGGCGTAGCGCCCCGCCTGTCCCGGGTTCCCCGGGACAGGCGGGGCGCACGCGGCCTCGGCCGGGCCGGGTGTCGGATGCTCCCGCCGGGCCGGGAAACGGTGCCCGCCCGGCGCTGCGGCGCCACGGCGTGCCCGCTCGCCGCGCCGAGCCCTGTGCCCACCAGGGCCACGGTGTTCTTCCACGCCCACAGCGATCCGGCCCCCTGCGCCCATCCGGCGGTGAGTCGCCACCCCGACGGGCGGCTCGGCCGGAGCGCCGTCGGCGCAGTGAGCACGGCGTCGGCCGCCCGAGCGGCCTTGGCAGAGCGGCCCCCGTAACGGGCGACATCTCCTCTGTCGCTCCGCGGCCGCCCCTCCGGGCGCGGCCCCCGCCCCGCCGGGGCGCACCCCCCTCACGCCGCATCCCGAAAGCCGCGATCCCCGCCGGGGCGAGCCCGCAGACCACCACCCTGACGTGTGACCTTCACCGCCCCGCCCCCAGGGGACTGGGCAGCATGGTTACCCACAAGTAGCATGGGAGAAGCAAGCGCACGCTCAGGTGTGCGCGCCGCAGCAGTGCAACCCCGCACCCTGGAGGAGAGCCATCGTGCCTCGTACCGTCAGGGACGTCGTCTTCGTCGACGGCGTCCGCACCCCGTTCGGCAAGGCGGGCCCGAAGGGCATCTACCACGAGACCCGCGCCGACGATCTCGTCGTGAAGGCCATCCGGGAGCTGCTGCGGCGCAACCCGGCCCTCGACCCGAAGAAGATCGACGAAGTCGCCATCGCGGCGACCACGCAGATCGGTGACCAGGGCCTGACCCTCGGCCGTACCGCGGGCATCCTCGCCGGGCTGCCGCAGTCCGTGCCTGGCTACTCCATCGACCGCATGTGCGCCGGTGCGCTCACCGCCGTGACCAGCGTCGCCGGCTCCATCGCCTTCGGTGCGTACGACGCCGTCATCGCCGGCGGTGTCGAGCACATGGGGCGTCACCCCATGGGCGAGGGCGTCGACCCGAACCCGCGCTTCGTCAGCGAGAAGCTCGTCGACGAGTCGGCCCTCTTCATGGGCATGACCGCGGAGAACCTGCACGACCGCTACCCGCACATCACCAAGCAGCGCGCCGACGAGTACGCCGTGCGTTCGCAGGAGAAGGCCGCCAAGGCGTACGCCGACGGCAAGATCCAGCAGGACCTCGTGCCGGTCTCGGTCCGCCGCACCAACCCCGAGGCCGGCGAGACCGGCTGGGGCCTGGTCACCGCCGACGAGCCGATGCGCCCGGGGACGACCCTGGAGAGCCTGGCCGGTCTGAAGACGCCGTTCCGCGTCCACGGCCGCGTCACCGCCGGCAACGCCGCGGGCCTCAACGACGGCGCCACCGCGTCGATCATCGCCTCCGAGGACTTCGCCCGCGAGAACAACCTCCCGGTCAAGATGCGCCTCGTCTCGTACGCCTTCGCCGGCGTCGAGCCGGAGGTCATGGGCTACGGTCCGATCCCGGCGACCGAGAAGGCCCTCGCCAAGGCGGGCCTCGCGATCGAGGACATCAACCTCTTCGAGATCAACGAGGCGTTCGCCGTCCAGGTCCTGGCCTTCCTGGACCACTACGCCATCGCCGACGACGACGCGCGCGTCAACCAGTACGGCGGCGCCATCGCCTTCGGCCACCCGCTGGCCTCCTCCGGCGTGCGTCTGATGACGCAGCTGGCCCGCCAGTTCGAGGAGCAGCCGGAAGTCCGCTACGGCCTGACCACCATGTGCGTCGGCTTCGGCATGGGCGCCACGGTCATCTGGGAGAACCCGCACCACAAGGACGCCGGAGGCAACAAGTGAGCACCACCACTGAGCTCCTGAAGGGCGCGGCCGAGCTGTTCCCGGACGAGGTCGTCACGCAGGCGCACGTGCGCCACCTCGACCTCCCCGCGGGCGCCGGGCGCTTCGCGCTCATCACGCTGGACAACGGCCTGGACCACACCAAGCCGACCACCTTCGGACCGCAGTCGCTCGCCAACCTCAACGCGGCGATCGACCAGGTCGAGAAGGAGGCCGCCGAGGGCGCGATCGTCGGTGCCGGTGTCACCGGCAAGCCGTTCATCTTCGCCGTCGGCGCCGACCTCAAGGGTGTCGAGCTGCTCAAGCAGCACTCGGACGCGCTCGCCATCGGCAAGGGCGGCCACGACGTCTTCAAGCGCCTCGCGGGCCTCGCCGTGCCGACCTTCGCGTACTACAACGGCGCGGCCATGGGCGGCGGCGTCGAGGTCGGCCTGCACTGCACGTACCGCACCGTCTCCAAGGCGATCCCGGCGTTCTCGCTGCCCGAGGTCTTCCTCGGTCTCGTCCCGGGCTGGGGCGGCTGCACGATCCTGCCGAACCTGATCGGCGCGGACCGCGCGGTCTCGGTCATCATCGAGAACTCGCTCAACCAGAACAAGCAGCTCAAGGGCGCGCAGGTCTTCGAGCTCGGCATCGCCGACGCGATCTTCGAGGGCGCCGACTTCCTGGAGCAGTCCCTGGTGTGGACCGCCAAGGTCCTCACCGGTCAGATCGCGGTCGAGCGTGCCGACGTCGACCGCGGCGAGGGCTGGGACCAGGCCGTCGCCCGTGGCCGCTTCGTCGCGGACTCCAAGGTGCACGGCGCCGCGCCCGCCGCCTACCGCGCCCTCGACATCATCGAGGCCGCCAAGGACGGCGACCTGCAGAAGGGCTTCGACGCCGAGGACACCGCGCTCGCCGACCTGATCATGGGCGGCGAACTGCGCTCCGGCATCTACGCCTTCAACCTGGTCCAGAAGCGCGGCAAGCGCCCGGCCGGCGCCCCCGACAAGAGCCTGGCCCGCCCGGTCTCCAAGGTCGGCGTCGTCGGCGCCGGTCTGATGGCCTCCCAGCTCGCGCTGCTGTTCCTGCGCCGCCTGGAGGTGCCGGTCGTGCTGACCGACATCGACCAGGAGCGCGTCGACAAGGGTGTGGGCTACGTCCACGCCGAGATCGAGAAGCTGCTCGGCAAGGGCCGCATCAACCAGGACAAGGCCAACCGCCTCAAGGCCCTGGTGACCGGTGTGCTCGACAAGGCCGAGGGCTTCGCGGACGCGGACTTCGTCATCGAGGCCGTGTTCGAGGAGATGTCCGTCAAGCAGAAGGTATTCGCGGAGGTCGAGGCGGTCGCCCCGGCGCACGCGATCCTCGCCACCAACACCTCCTCGCTGTCGGTCAGCGAGATGGCCTCCAAGCTCAAGCACCCGGAGCGCGTGGTCGGCTTCCACTTCTTCAACCCGGTCGCGGTCCTGCCGCTGCTGGAGATCGTCCGCGGCGAGAAGACGGACGACGCGTCGCTCGCCACCGCGTTCGGTGTCGCGAAGAAGCTGAAGAAGACCGCGGTCCTCACCAAGGACGCCCCGGCGTTCGTCGTGAACCGCATCCTGACCCGCTTCATGGGCGAGATCCAGAACGTCATCGACGAGGGCACCCCGGTCGCCGTCGCCGAGAAGGCCGTCGAGCCGCTCGGTCTGCCGATGTCGCCGCTGGTCCTGCTGGAGCTCGTCGGCCCGGCCATCGGTCTGCACGTCTCCGAGACCCTCAACCGGTCCTTCCCGGACCGCTTCAAGGTCTCCCCCAACCTGAAGGCGGTCGTCGAGGCCGGCAAGCGCGGCTTCTACGTCTACGACTCCGGCAAGCCGGAGCTGGACCCGGAGGTCGCCGCGCTCCTGAAGCAGGGCGACACCGTCCTGACGGAGGAGCAGGTGCGTGCCCGCGTCCTGGACGCGGTGGCGCAGGAGATCGGCCTGATGCTGGACGAGGGTGTCGTGGCCGAGGCGCAGGACATCGACCTGTGCCTGATCACGGGCGCCGGCTGGCCCTTCCACCTGGGCGGCATCACGCCGTACCTGGACCGTGAGGGCGTCTCCGAGCGCGTGAACGGCAAGCGGTTCCTGGCGCAGGGCGTCGCCAGCGTCCCCGCGTAAGGCGTCATCGTCAGACGAACGGGCCGTACGGACGTATCCGTACGGCCCGTTCGCGTGTCCGCGGGCCGTCACACGATGCGGACCGGTCCCAGGGGGCTGCCGGTCTCCGGCACGAGCTGGCGGTGGACGTGGAGTCTGCCGTCCGTTCCGACGGCGGTGATCACGAGGGCGCCGGCCGCGTCGAGCGCCATGGCCGGGGCGTGCGTGAGCATGTCGCCGCGTTCGCGCCAGTGCGCTCCGGCGGCGTCCTTGTCGCGGACCGGCAGGGAGACGACGAGCCGGCCGCGGGATCCGCGGTGCGCCAGGTACGCCTCGCGGGCGCCGCGTTCGGGCGCCCACAGGGCGGCGACCGCGCCGGTGCCGGCGTGTCCGCCGACACCCGCTCCGGCCCCGGGCCAGCGCCCGTTCTCGTGCTGGCGGTAGGCCATCACCTGGCCGGTGGCGGCCTCGCGGAAGTAGAGACAGGTCCGGTTGCCGCCGGAGTTGACGGCGGTGATCCCGCCCGTGGCGACCTTGCCCGTGGTCAGGGTGTCGTCGCGGACGAAGGGCGCGCCCATGTCGGCCTGGTGGTAGCGGTGCACGGAGCCCTTCCCGGGGACGTAGAGCTCGACGGCCCCCAGGTCGTTGCGTATCGCCGTGCCGGCGTCCTGGACGAAGGAGCCGCCGAGGTCCTCCCACGGCCCCCAGCCGCCGTGATCGTCCTGGCGACGCATGCTGATGCCCTGGCTGAAGTTGCGGACGAAGACGTGGAGCCGGCCGGCGCCGTCCACCGCGGCCGACGGCACACCCGTCTCGCGCTGGACCCGCGGGTCCGTGTGGTGCCAGTCCGGGTTCTCCAGGCTCTCCCAGTCGTAGAACCCGCCGCCCTTTGGGTCCTGCGTCGTGTGGACGAGATCGACGCTCACCTCGCCGCCGGGCATCTCCCGGCGGCGCAGGGCCACCAGGTGGGCAGGCCCGCCCGGTTCCCCGGCCACCGCCAGGGTGGGCGCGATCCATCCGTCCCCGAGCGTGAACGGGCCCTGCCATTCCCCCGTCGCCGCGCCGGTCTCCGTCCAGAACGCCAGCCGGCCCCCGAGGACGGCGAACGCGTTGAGCCGGCCGCCGGGTCCGAGCCGCAGCCAGTTCGTGGCGGGCGAGTAGCGGTAGGCGGCGCTGCGCATGTGGGTACTGCGGTAGGGGTTGGGGCCGAGCTGACGGTCCCCGCACGCGTCGCAGGTGCCCTGCGGGCACGCGGTGGTGGCGTCCAGTCCCGCGTAGGTCGCGAGGTAGGCGGCCTTCTCCTCGACGGCGCCCGCGTCCAGGTTGTAGCCCCAGAACCGGTTGGCGTACGCCCTGAAGTGCTCGACGACGGGCGGGGCGGGGGCCGTCTCCCGGTGGCGGGCGAGGGCCGCGAGCGCGAACCGCGCGGTGGCGGTGTGGTCGAGGTGGTCCGACATGACGAACCCCTGCTTGCCGCCGTCGTGTTCGGGGTCGGGGTCCATGGTGCGCACGGTGGTCGGCCCGATGTGTGCGAGCAGCGACACGAGTCCGCCGACGACCTGCTCGCGGGAGACGTGCTGCACCTCGGCGACGGTCGAGCCGCGGACCGGCAGGGTGGCCTGGGTGCGGATCTGCCCGGCCCACAGGTCGGTGATGCGGGTGCGGGTGCCCTGGGGAGTCGGTGCGCCCATGTGCAGCTGGCAGAAGAACATCTGCACGTTCTCCCGCGCCGCCAGAGTGAAGCGTTCGACGGCGAACCCGGGGACGAGCTCGACGGGCTCGCGGCGCCACGGGCTGGTCCGGTCGCCGGTGGCCATCCGGGCGTAGGCGGAGCGCAGTCCGCAGCCGCGGGCGGTGCTGTAGCCGGCGAAGTCGGGCTGGACGGAGCCGCGCTGGGGGTTGTCGGTGTCGACGTTGATCCCGTCGCCCTCGCCGGCGGTGAGCACCACGGTGGTGATGCGGTCGCCGTCCTGGAGGGCGCGCACCAGGTCGGGGTTCATGAAGTACAGGTCGTCGTCCTGGTGGGCGACGATGTGCAGGATCGAGCGCGGTTCTCGGTTCATCGGTCCACCACATTCATGGCCATGGCTCCAGAGGCTGAGCAGTACGGACGGACCCGTACGGGACGGGAGGGGTGCACGACGACGAAGCGCGACAGCTCGTCGGCCACCGGGACGGCGGGGTAGGCGTAGGCGCCCTTCACGTCGGGGAAGTCCTCGAAGAGGTGGCAGACGCGCACCCTGCGGCGGTCGGCGGGGCTGGGCTGCAGCCACCAGTCCCAGTCCTCCCAGCGCTCCAGCCGGTCGTCGACGACCTGGCGGAGCGGTACCTCCGCGTGGAAGGTGCGCTCGTCGGTGGCGTGGGCGGGTACGGAGATCTCGGCGCGGTGGTGGCCGCGGCGCACGAGCACGAAGCGGGCGCCCGGGAGGACGGCACGCTCGGCGCACAGGACGCCGCGGACGCTGATGGCGTCGTCCGTGACGTCGACGGCGGTGCACTCCACGTGCTGGGCCCGGTGGACGGTGCGCAGCATGAGCTTGCCGCCCTGCTGGGCGTACGGGAGGTTCCAGACGACCGGTGTGCCGGCGGGCGAGGCGAGGAGCCGGGCCCGGGCGGCCATGAGGGCCCGGGTGTCGCGTATCCCGGCCTTCATGTGGACGGCCTCGCCCTTGGCGGACACCATCATGACGCGCCAGCGGCCGTCGCCGAGTTCCTCGAGGGCGGAGGGGGTGAGCGCGGCCGTGTAGCGCGTGCCGCCGGACGGCAGGGGTCTGCGGGTGGTGCGCAACGGCATGTCGGGCAGGCGCCGGCCGCCGGTGGGGTTCTGGCGCAGCTGGAGGTTCCAGCGGTGCTTGCCGTCGTCGGGGCCGTCGGCGGTGAACCGCAGCCAGCCGGCGTCGTCGGCGACGGTGTGCACCACCGCGGTGCGCACGGTGGCGGGCGGGGCGTCGCTGCCCGGCCCCCGGCCCAGCGCCTTGGCCGACGGCCTGCGGTACTTGGGCGCAGCCGCGGCGCGGCGCTCGGCGGCCGACTCGAAGAGTTCGGTGTAGCGGTCGGCGACGACTCCGGGGTCGTAGCGGGCGGAGTTGCGCAGGGCGGCCGTGCCCATGGCGCGCCGCAGGGCGTCGTCGGCCATCAGCCGGTGCAGCGCGGCGGCGACGGCTTCGGTGTCGCCGTTGGGGACGAGGATGCCGTCCTCGCCGTCCCGCAGGATCTCCCGGGGGCCGACGGGGCAGTCCGTGGACACCACGGGCAGTCCGCAGCGCATGGCCTCGACGAGGGTCATGCCGAACGATTCGGCGCTGGAGGTCACTGCGGCGATGGAGCCCTTGGCCCACTCCGACTCGATCGGCGAGAAGCCGCCCATGAGCAACGCCCGGCCCGCCAGGCCGAGTTCGGTGACCAGGGCGCGCAGCTTGGCCGCCTCGTTGCCGTCGCCGTAGATGCGCAGCTGCCAGTCGGGGAAGTCGTCCGCGATCCGGGCGAAGGCGCGGATCAGCAGGTCGTACCGCTTGATGTGGTGCATGCGGCCGGCGCTGACGACGACCTTGCGGCTGCCGTCGGACGGCGTGACGACGGGCTGCGGCACGCTGTTGGGGATGCCGACGACGGGCACGCCCGCGATGGGGGTGTGCTCCATGAAGGAGCGGGCGTCGGCGTCGGTGACGGTGGTGACGGCGTCCAGGCGGGGGTAGACCCGGGCCATCTCCTCGCGCACGGCGGGCGGGATGGCGAGGTGGGTCATGTGTTCCTGCGCGACACGCAGGGCCCCGTCCCGGGTGAAGCGGGCGACGAAGAGGTTGAGGCTGGGCCGGGTGCCGACGACCACATCCGCGTCGGTCTTCTTCAGGTGGCCGATGACGCGTTCGTCGGAGAGCTTGCTGTACTGCGCGTAGAACTCCTCCTGGCGCGGGACGACGCCGGTCGGCTCGTCGAGGCCGGCCGCGCCCCGGTCGGCGCCGCTGCCCGCGCGCAGGTCGACCAGCGCCCGGACGGTGACCTGCGGGGAGATCTCGAACTTGGGGGCGGCCGCGCGGCGGAACACGGAGACGATCTCCACCTCGTGGCGGGCGGACAGTGCCTCGGCGAGGTTGATCACGGTCCGGTTGGTGCCGCCGATGCCGTAGATGTTGTTGATCAGGAAGGAGACCTTCATCGTTCCTGGGGCTCCTTCAGCTCGAAGGGACTGGGGATGGGGTAGTACGCCTGCAGGAAGCGGCTGAGCATGCGCGACTGCCGGTCGGTGTCCCGCCCGTCGGAGACGGTGTCGTTGATGCAGAAGGCCTGCCGGTCGCGGCGGGCCAGCAGGATGCCGAGGCGCCGCTCGATCTCGGGGCGGGCCAGGTCCAGGTACGCGAACTCGATGTCGGAGGGCACGGCCCGGCCGGTGAAGTACGCGTAGTAGTGGTACAGCGACGAGGGGATGGAGATGTCGGTGGCGCTGCGGAACCGGCTGAGCATGGTGGCCCGGTGCTGTTCGGCGAACTCGCGCTCGATCTCGAAGAGCACGCTGCGGCGCAGCGGGTAGGGCGCGTGCCGCATCTTCTGCACGATCGTCGAGCCGAAGCTCGCCTCCAGGATCCTGCGGTTGTTCTTTCCGGCCGCGTCCACCGGCCGGTCGCCGAGGGAGAGTTCCCACTGCGGGACCTGGGAGGGCGACAGGAAGACCCGTGTCATGCCGTTGGACAGGAAGAAGTCCTGGGGCGTGACGGGCCTGCCGAGGAACATGTCGTCGTTGAAGTAGAGGAACTGCTCCGAGAGGCCGTCGATGTGGTGCAGACGGCTCTCGATGGCGTGCGAGTTGTAGGTGGGCAGCGCGTCGGCGTCGTCGAAGATCTCGGTGTGGTCGACGACCCGGATGCGCGGATGGCGAGGGTCGAGCCAGTGCGGCCGCTGCCGGTCGGTCACCAGGTAGATCCGGCGCACCCAGGGCGCGTGCTGTTCCAGTGCGCGCAGCGAGTAGCGCAGTTCGTCCCGGCTGATGTAGCGGGCGGCGTTGGCCGATTCGGCGTGGTAGCCGCCGTCGCCGTACCGGCTGCGCCGCTCCTGCCACGCCGGGTCGTTGCCGTCCACCCATGTGTAGACGACGTCCACGGGGAAGCGGACGTCCTCGGGCAGGGGGACGGAGCAGGGCACGATGGTGCGCACCGCGCGGGTCCGCCGGGTGTGCAGCGCCGCGAAGCCGGTGAGCCGGCTGACGGGGACGAGGACGTGGGGCGCGTCCGCGGCGACGTACTCGGTGGTCCGGTTGGGGCGCGGGGCGACGAGCCGGTCGTCCTCGGGCCGCCAGAACTCGATGTCGCAGCCGTACTCGAGCCCCAGGGACAGCGAGCCCCCCGGGTCGCGCCAGACCATGCCGACGCGTACGGCGGACGCCTCGGCGACCGTCGCCCGGCCGCGGCGCGAGCCGCCGAGGGCGGCGCGCCCGTGGGCGTCGGGGCCCTCGCACCGCGCCACGTACAGCGGGGTGGACCGGCCCGCCGCGGCGACGGCCTCGCCGACCCGCGCCCGGTCGGTCGCGGACACGGCGAGGCAGGTGCGGAACTCGGAGGTGCCGCGCACCGCGAAGTGGTCGACGCCCGCCGCTTCGAGGGCGGAGACGACCAGTTCGAGGTTGGCCTCCCGCAGCCCGAGCGGGGACGCGGTGGGGCGCACGAGCGCGATCTGCGAGCCGCGGTCGACGAGCGCGGCCAGCCGCTCCCCCTGGGCGAACAGGTGCGGCCAGCGGCGGCGGGCCCGGACGGCGCGCAGGGCGCGGGACAGGCCCATGCCGAGCTGGATGCGGCGCAGCAGCCGCTTGACGAAGGCGCGCAGGCCCGTGGGCACGCGGCGTGCGATCGTGCGGCGCAGGGACGCCGGCAGCAGGGCGCGGTAGGCGCCGACGGCCGAGGACGCCTCGGGGTTGAGCGCGGTCATCGGCTGCCGTCCTCGCCGGCGTCCGCGTCGGCCGGGTGCTCGAAGGGACTCTCGACCGGGAAGTAGCGCCGTAGGAACTCGACCACGGCGGCGGTGCCGCCGCGGCTGCGCGCCTCGGCCGTGGCGAGCCCGAACAGCTGGAACTGCTGGGCGTCCCTGCGCACCAGGAGCCGGTCGAGCCAGCGCTGCACGCCGGGCATGGCGGCGTGCAGGCCGAGGGTGGCCGCGCCGGACGGGTCGGCGTAGCCGGAGCAGTGGGCGGCGTGGTGGACGAGTCCGTCGAGCGGGTGGGTGCCGGTCAGCTGGGCTGCCGTCTGGGTGTCGACGAGGTACTCGGTCCAGTCGTAGCCGTCGGCGATCGCTCGCAGGACGGTGAGGTTGTACGGCTGGACGCCGCAGGCGAATCCATGGGCGACGGCCCGGGTGGTGAAGGCGTACGCGGTCCTGGTCCACGGCGCGGCGGCCTCCTCCGCCGTCCAGGGTCCGCGCCGCGGGCGCGTGCCGCCGAGGGGGGTGAAGAAGTCGAAGGGACGGACCGGCCGGGCGAGAACCGCGCCCGGGCGCAGCAGCAGGAAGTGCTCGGCGAGGCCGGGCAGTTCGTGCAGCTGTGCCTCCGCCTCCCGTCCCGCGCCGACGACGGTCAGCCAGTCCCCGGACCGCACCCACTGCGGCAGCGGGGCGAGCGCGACGAGATGGACGGCGTCGAGCCACGGGGCGTACTGGTGCAGCGAGCGCAGGGTGGCCCGCAGCAGCTCCTCGGCCCATGCCCCGGTGTGCTGCCAGAGGACGACGGCGTCGACGGGGAAGGTGACCTCCTCGACCCGCACGATGTCGAAGCCTTCGGGGACCCGGGTCGCCGCGCCCGCGGCGGCGAGGTCGGCGTATCCGGTCAGCCGGTGGTGGTCGATCCCGACGGTCGCGGTCCCGGCGGGGACCACGCGCTGGACGCGGTTGGGGCGCGGCCCGACGAGCCGCGGTGCGGCGAGATCGGTGTTGAGGGTCCAGAACTCGATCTCGACGCCCTGGTCCTCGCCGATCAGCAGGGACCTGGTCGGTTCGGTGCGCAGCCACATGACCCGGATGACGCGGGCCTTGGCGAAGTGCTTCCACGCCTTGACATGGCTGCCGGGGATCAGGATCCGTGCGTTGTCGGCCGGGGAGACCGAGCAGAGGTAGCCCGTCTGCTCCTCCAGCAGGGCCCGCAGCACGCGCCGTACGGCGGCCTTGTGCTCCTTCGGCACGGCGAGCGCCGTGCGCCGGTCGTCCAGCGGGGGCACCGAGAACCACGGAATGCCCGCGACGTCGAACGCGGTGGTGACCAGGTCGTGGTCGAGCCGGCGCGCGCGGTCCGCGGTGAGCTGGGCGTGGACGTGGGCGACGCGCCCGTCGTCCGTCAGGGTCCGCCCCTCGGGCCGGGAGGCGAACCGGGCGTCCCTGACCTGCTTGAGGCTGCGGCGGTGCAGCCGCGACTCGCGGCTCGCCAGGGTGCGGGCGAGGCGCGACTTGACCCTGCGGCGCACGCGCGGCGGTACGCGGGTGGCCGCGAGGGCCCGGATGGGCTGCGGGACGACCTTCTGGTAGACGCCCGCGGCGGAGCTCATCGACCCCGGTTCAGACATGGCATGGGCTCCTGTTCATCTCTCGTACGGGCTCGGGGTCGGGAAGTACGCGTTGAGGAATCCGTCGAGGACCTCCTGCTGCGCCTGAAGGTCCTCCGGTGTGGAGAAGGCGTCGTTGAGGCAGAAAGAGTCCTGGGTGCGGCCCTCCAGCAGCCGCTTGAGGCGGTCCTCGAGGTCCGGTACGGCCAGCTGGAGATAGGTGAAGGGCATCGAGCCCGGCTGGGCGCGTCCGGTGAGCGCCGCGTAGTAGAGGGCGAAGGAGGAGGTGGGCGACAGGTCCGTCATGGCCCGGAAGCGGCTGGCGGAGGTGCGGGCCCAGGCTTCGGGGAAGTCGGCCTCCGCCTCGTACATGGCGCTGCGGCGCAGGGCGTAGGGGATGTGCTCCATGGGCTGGGTGATCACGCGGCCGAAACGGCTCAGCAGCAGCGCCCGGTTGTTCTTGCACGCGGCGTCGACAGGGGTGTCGGTCGCCACGACGGGGCCCTGCGGGATGCGGTTGCGGGAGGGGAAGTAGCGGGCGGTGCCGGTGGGCGTGAAGAACGCGTGCGGCGCGACGGGCCGGCCGATGAACATGTCGTCGTTGAAGTACAGGAAGTGTTCGGCGAGCCCGTCGATGTGGTGCAGCTGGCTCTCGATGGAGTGCGAGTTGAACGTCGGCAGGTCGGCCGGGTTGCGGAAGATCTCGCGGTGGCTGACGACGCGGATGCCGGGCACGTCCTCGCGCAGCCAGGCCGGGACCTGGTCGTCGGTGACGACGTACACCGTGCGGATCCAGGGCGCGAAGAGGTGCAGCGACCGGATCGAGTACCGCAGTTCGTCGCGGCTGATGAAGCGCGCGTCGCTGGCCGATTCCGCGTGGTAGACCTCGCCCTTGGCGGTGGCCTTGCGCTGCTGCCAGGCCGGGTCCTGGCCGTCGACCCAGGTGTAGACGGCGTCGACGGGGAAGGAGATGTCCTCGACGGAGGGCACGAGGAACTCGGGCCGGGTCAGGAGGGCGGGCGCGTCCTCGGCGGGTGTGTGGTCGGACACGAAGCGGCTGAACAGCCTGCCGGCACCGCCGACGTCGGTGCCGTCGGCCGCGACCGACCAGGTGACCCGGTTGGCCCGGGGCGCGACGAGGCTGCCGCCCTGCCTGCCCCAGAACTCGATCGTGCCGCCGTACTCGTGGCCGAGGACCAGATGCCCGCCGGGGTCGGTCTGGAGCCAGCTCAGCCGGACGGCCACGGCGGTGCGGATGTCACGCCACGCCCGTGGGTCCTTGCTGGGGACGGCGCGGCCGGCCGCGGCGGGCTCCGGAGGGAACACGGTGATGTGGCCGGGGTACGCCGACATGTAGCGGAAGATCCCGCCCAGCACCCGGTCGCGGTCGTCCTCGGCGACGGCCACGACGGTGCCGTGGTCGGAGGTGCCGCGGACCGCGAAGTACGGGACGCCGACGTGTTCGAGCAGTTCCGCGACGGCCGCACGGTTCATCTCCCGGGCGGCGAGCGGACGCGCGGACGGGTACACGTACGCCTCGTCGTCGGCCTCGCCGACCCGCATCCTGGGCGGCGGCGGCAGGCGGTCGTGCCCGTCCGCGTCCGTGACCCGACCGCTCCCCGCCCCCGCGTGTGCCACATGCCCAGACATGGTCATGAGCCCCTCCGTGCAAAGGTGTCGTCGACTCGCGCCCGCCTCCGGACAGCCGGACGACGCCGCGAGTGAAGAAGAATGACGATCAATCGACAAATACGGGCCGCGTGCGTTCCGCTCCGCGGAACCCGCGCCCCTCGTCGGCGGCGGCCCCCTGCCGCCCCCGACGTGAACCCCTCCCCAGGGACCCCCCTCGTGTCAGACGGTCACCCACCCGCCGAGCAGCAGACCTGGCGCCGTGGTGTCCTGGCGCGCCACCCGCAGGCGGCCCTCCGGGTCCAGCGATGCGACGACCAGCCGGCCGTACGCGTCGACGGCTGCGGCCGGTTCGCGGACCCCCTGTCCGCCCGTCCGCTCCCACCACAGGTCCGAGGCTTCGTGTTCCGTCGGATACGCGGCGATCGCCGTCTCGCCCTCGGGGGCGCGCTGGAGCAGCACCGTGCAGTCGTATCCGTCGATCGCCGCCCGGGCGAGGGTGACGCCCGCTCCCCCGGCGCCCCCTATCCGTGTCGCGGCGCCGTCCGTGCGCAGCGCCCAGAGCGCGCCGTCACGGGCGTCCGAGCCGTACACCGTGATGCGGCCGCCGCCGGTCGGCTGGGCCGCGAGCGGCGAGCCGGGCACCGGGAGCAGCGGCAGTGGATGCGGGCTGCGGACCAGGCCGTCCCCGTCGGGGGCGCGGTGCCAGCGCAGCACTCCCTCGTCCGACGGGGCGAAGACCTCGGGTGCGCCCTGGTCGTCGAGCACGGCGGCGAGACCGTCGGTCACGCCCGAGCCCTGCCGGTCGGTCCAGCCGCCCCAGGATCCGTCCTTGGCCTGCGAGCGGGAGCTGACGCCCCGTCCGAAGTTGCGGGCGAAGAGGTGCGGGCAGCCGTCGGCGTCCACGACGACGGCGGGAACGCCCACTTCACGGCTCTTCACGGGGTGACTGCCGTTGGGATTGCCGAGGGACCGCCATGGGGCGGCGGGCCGGCCGCTCTGGTACTGCACCGCGTGCATGACCTCGACCAGGGCTCCCCCGGCCGGGTCCGGCGTCCGGCGCAGCGAGACGAGATGGACCCAGCCCTCGGGGCTCTGGGCCACGGCCAGGACCGGGAGGAGGGACGGCGTGTCGGGCGACCGCCACTCGGTCCAGCCGGGACCGCCCGGCATCTCCTCGGTCCAGCGCACGATGCCGCCGCCCACGGCGGCGTAGGCGGCGAGCCGCCCGTCGGCGCCGCGGGTGAGCCAGACACGGCGGCCCGGGTACCGGTTCACCACGGAGCCGGGGGCCCCGGGCTCGTCGCAGGGCGCGGCGGCACGGAAGCACTCGACGACGAGCCCGGCGGTCTCCGGCCTGTCGGCGCGCAGCCGTACGGCTTCGAGGACGGCCTCGGCGACGGCCGTGTGCTCGGGGTGATCGGCGTAGGTGGCGACCTCTGCGTCCCAGGCGATGTGTTCGGGGTCGGGGTCGGTGGTGCGGAGCACTGCCGCCGGGAAACGCTCCAGCAGCGCGGCGGCGAGGCGGGCCCGTTCCTGCTCGGCGCCGCGGGCGAGGCGACCGGCCGCGTCGACGAAGCAGACCTCGATGCGGGATGCCGGGGAGAGGGTGTGGATGTCCAGGGACGTGCCGTCCGGCAGCCGTTCTCCACGGCGGCTCCAGCCCGCGCCGACGCCAAGCGTGTCGAGGAGCGCGGCGCGGCCCGCGGCGTCACCGGCCGCGAGGCAGACCACGGTCAGCGGGCGGCCCGGCTCGTCGAGGGCGGGCCCGGCCTCGGCCCCGGTGAGGGACAGCACGTCGGCAGGGTGGGCGACGACGTGGAGGACACCGCCCCGCCTGCCGGCCCCTTGGGCGCTGTGCCCGGCGACGGTACGACGGGGTGCGGCCTTGCGCCGCCCCCGGCCCGCCGGTCGGCGCTCTTCCCTAGTGGCCCGCCCCACCTACCCGCTCCCTGACTCGCTATTCACAGGACCATCACATTACACACATCCGGACGTTCCTTTCCGTTGAGCAGGAAACTATTTCTGTGCGGTACCCGACACCCCGGCAAGGCCCGGAGGCCCGGAGGCCCGGAGGCCCGGAGGCCCGGAGGCCCGGAGGCTCAGAGCTCCTCGCGGACCCAGCTCCGCAGCCACGCCCGGAATCCGGGTCCGAGGTCCTCGTGCTCGCAGGCGAGCCGGACGATGGCCCGCAGGTAGTCCCCGCGGTCGCCGGTGTCGTACCGCCGGCCCGTGAAGAGCACCCCATGGACCGGACCGCCCACCTCCGGACGGACGGCCAGCTCCTGGAGCGCGTCGGTCAGCTGGATCTCGCCGCCGCGCCCCGGAGGCGTACGGCGCAGGACCTCGAAGACCGTGGGGTCGAGGACATAGCGCCCGATGACGGCGTAGCGGCTGGGCGCCTCGCCGGGCGCGGGCTTCTCCAACAGGCCCGTGACACGCACGACATCGCCGTCGGCCGTGGCCTCCACGGCCGCGCAGCCGTAGAGGTGGATCTGCTCGGGGGCGACCTCCATGAGCGCGACGACACTGCCGCCCAGCGCCTCGCGGACCTCGATCATCCGGGCGAGCAGCGGGTCGCGGGGGTCTATCAGATCGTCCCCGAGCAGCACCGCGAACGGCTCGTCGCCCACATGGGCGGCGGCCGAGAGGACCGCGTGCCCCAGCCCTCGCGGGTCGCCCTGGCGCACGTAGTGCACGGTGGCGAGGTCCGCCGACTCACGGACCATCGACAGCCGTTCACCGTCGCCCTTGCGGCGGAGCGCGTGCTCCAGCTCGTAGTTTCGGTCGAAGTGGTCCTCCAGCGCCCGCTTGTTGCGGCCCGTCACCAGCAGCACGTCACCGAGCCCGGCGGCCACGGCCTCCTCGACCACGTACTGGATGGCCGGCTTGTCGACGACGGGCAGCATCTCCTTGGGCGTCGCCTTGGTGGCGGGCAGGAACCTGGTGCCCAGGCCCGCGGCGGGGATGACGGCCTTGGCCACTCCGGGGCGTGCTTCAGTCACGAAAATGTCCTGCTCCATGTACGAGTTGTGCGGTGTGCGGCGACACCGTGGAGGCGATGTGTCCATCCGGTGAACGCAAAGAATGTAACCGGGACCACGACGAGTCGAAAATCTGTCTATAGTGCACGGTCAGCCACCTGTATTCCGTGGACCGGCACCCCCCACCCGAGTCCCCACCCCCGCCGCGGCGGGCTTTTGAGCAGAGGACTCGAGGAGCATGACCGACACCGTCACGACACCCGGTGCGCGCCGGAGCCGGCGCGCCGACGCAGGCGGGGACGGAGGGCGTCGGCGCCGCGCCGGACGCGGCCGGCGGCTGCGCAGAACGATCGGCCTGGTCCTGCTCGTTCTGCTGCTCGCGGCCGGCGGTACGGCCTGGTGGCTCTACAGCAGCCTCGACGCAAACATCAAGGCCGTCGACCTGAACCAGGCGATCGGTGACGACCGGCCGCAGAAACTCCCGACCACCGGTCGGAACCTGCTCGTTCTGGGTTCGGACTCGCGCGCCGGCAGCAACTCCGGCCTTGCGGGCGGCAATCCCGGCGGAGCCCGGTCCGACACGGCGCTCATGATCCACATACCGGAGGGCCGGTCCAGCGCCGTCGCGGTCAGCATCCCGCGGGACACGCTGGTCACCCGGCCCGAGTGCCTCGAGTCCGACGGCTCCACCCTGCCGTCCCGGCAGCGCGTGATGTTCAACTCGGTCTACTCACTGGCCGGTCCGGCCTGTGTCGTGAAGACCGTCGAGAAGATGTCCGGCGTGCGCATGGACCACTACCTGGAGATCGACTTCGCCGGGTTCAAGGACCTGGTCGACGCGATCGGCGGCGTCACCGTCGAGGTGGACGAGCCCATCCGCGACACGTCGAGCGGCCTCGACATCGGCGCCGGTTCGCACCGGCTGGACGGCACCGAGTCGCTGGCCTTCGTACGGACCCGGCACGGCGTCGGGGACGGCAGCGACCTCGGCCGCATCGGGCTGCAGCAGCAGTTCCTGGTCGCCCTGCTCAGCGAGGTCAAGAAGCAGGACCTGCTGGGCAGCCCGAGCAAGACGTACACGATCGCCGACGCCGCCACCAAGTCGCTGACGACCGACTCCGAGCTGGCCTCGCTCACCGCGCTGGCCGACTTCGCCCGCAGCATGAAGGGCGTCGACCCGGCCTCCATGGAGACGCTCATGCTGCCGGTGCGGTACGACACCCAGGACCCGAACCGCGTCGTCGCCGCGGAGCCCCAGGCCACCGAGCTGTGGAAGGCGATACGCAACGACACCGCGATCCCGGAGTCGGCCAAGAAGTCCCCCGCACAGGGTGGCTGATGCTCTCTGGGTCACGGCGCGGGCCATGCGAGGCTGAGGTGATGGAGACCCTTCTCGTCGTGGACGGAGCCAATGTCGTCGGCTCGGTTCCGGACCGGTGGTGGCAGGACCGGCGTGGAGCCGCCGAACGGCTGCGCGACTCGCTGGCGGCCCCCGGCGGACAGTCGGCCGTGGCCGGTCCGGTCGAGGTCGTCCTGGTCGTCGAGGGGGCCGCGCGGGGCGTCGCGTCGGTTCCGGGGGTCCGGGTCGAGTCCGCTTCCGGGAGCGGTGACGACCTGATCACCGAACTTGCGGCCACGGCGGCAGCCGCCGGCCGGCCCTGCGTCGTGGTCACGGCCGACCGCGGCCTGAGGGCACGCGTGGCGGCAGCCGGAGCCGACTGCGCCGGCCCCCGCTCGGTGCGCCGGCGGACCGATCCCCCCTGCGCCGGGCCTCGGTAACCGCTGCGAACGGCCAAGTCCCTGCACTGACCCGGGCAACACCCCAGGTCAGTGCACGAGATAGAGGGTGAGGGCTCCACCTGACTCAGAGATGCGTGCGACGTGAGCATGGCCACGGGCAGTGGCGTACGCGCCGGTGCCGCCGGTGATGGCGAGATCGAAGTCGCTGGGCGGGGCGCCGGCAGGGGTGGTCTGCAGGTGCTGCCACGTCACCTGCCCCCGGGGAAGGCTGAAAGTGCCTGTGCAGTGAGTGGTTTGCGCTGCCACTCGGGTGCACACTGCGCCCTCGGTGCCATAGCCGACACCTCCGCGAAAGAGGTTCGCGGTGATGATGATCTGATCACCGACCCCGCGTCCAGGTGTCCCATTGTCGACCACCGTGGTTCCTGTGCCCATGGACGTCAGGCTGATGACTTCCTTGCGCTTGACGTCCATGCCCCAGTCCAGGCGGTACGGCTCATGGGACGCAGAGGCGGAACCGGCGAGAGTCGCGAGCGACAACGCCGTTGCCGCCACCACGCTCCACTTCGAAATGGATTGCATTCTTCCTCGCCTGATGAACGCGGGGTCTTCGGGTGCGCCCAAGAATTCTCATCGTGCGATGGAGCGTCAATTCTCAAACGCATCAAGAGTGCTCGGTTCATCCGTCCGGCGGCATCTCCCCCACACACGAAGACAACTCCCAGGACGCGCTCCGGCCCCGCACACCCGGAGGCGTACGGGGCCGGGAACGGGGGAGCCGTCAGAACTTGGCGTCGGGTCCGAGTCGCCCGAGACGGCTGCGGGACCGTCCGTAGATGAAGTACACGACGATGCCGACGGCCATCCAGATGCCGAACCGGAGCCAGGTCTCGGTCGGCAGGTTGAGCATGAGCCAGAGCGAGGCCGCGATCGACAGGATCGGGATCAGCGGCACCCACGGGGTACGGAAGGCTCGGTGCAGATCGGGCCGGGTGCGGCGCAGGATGATGACGCCGAGCGCAACGACGACGAAGGCGAAGAGCGTTCCGATGTTCACCAGTTCCGCGAGATTCTCCAGGCTGGTGAAGCCCGCGATGACGGCGATCACCACACCGAGCAGGAGGGTCGCACGGTAGGGGGTGCGGTACTTCGGGTGGGTGATGGAGAAGAAGCGCGGCAGCAGCCCGTCACGGCTCATCGCGAAGAACACCCGGGTCTGGCCGAGCAGCAGGATCATGGAGACGGTGATGAGGCCGACGGCCGCGCCGAGGCTGATCGCACCCGCGAAGAAGGGCTGGTCCACGGACTTGAAGGCGTCGGCGAGCGGGGCCGTCGGCGACATCTCCCTGTAGAACTGCATACCGGTGACCACCAGCGTCACGGCCACGTAGAGCACCGTGCAGACGAACAGCGAGCCGAGGATGCCGCGCGGCATGTCCCGCTGGGGATTCCTGGTCTCCTCGGCGGCGGTGGCCACGACGTCGAAACCGATGAAGGCGAAGAAGACGAGGGAGGCCGCGGTGAAGATGCCCATGACGCCGAAGTTGGTGGGCTCGTAGCCGAAGAGCACCTGGATGAGCGGCGCCTTGAGGCCGCTCCCCGCGGCCTGCGGCTCGGCCGGGGGAACGAACGGGGAGTAGTTGTCGGCCTTGATGAAGAACAGACCCGCGACGATGACCATCAGCACGACTGTGACCTTGACGGCGACCACGATCGCGGTGATCCGGGCCGAGAGCTTCGTCCCGACGACCAGGATGGCGGTCAGCACCAGGACGAGCAGGAAGGCCAGCAGGTCGAAGCTTCCTCCTGCGTCGGGCCCGGACAGCGCGACGGGCATCTCCCAGCCGAGGTTGGTGTCCATGAGGGAGCGCACGTACCCGGACCAGCCGACCGCCACCACGGCGGTGCCGAGAGCGAATTCGAGGACCAGGTCCCAGCCGATGATCCAGGCGGGCAGTTCCCCGATCGAGGCGTAGGAGAAGGTGTACGCCGAGCCGGCCACCGGCACGGTGGACGCGAACTCGGCGTAGCAGAGCGCCGCGAGGGCGCAGACGATGCCCGCGGCCACGAAGGAGAGTGCGGTGGCGGGTCCGGCGTTGTTGCGGGCCGCGATGCCGGTGAGGACGAAGATGCCCGTGCCGATGATGACGCCGACACCGAAAATCGTGAGGTCCCATGCGGACAGGCTCTTCTTCAGCGCATGCTCGGGCTCCTCGGTGTCGCGGATGGACTGTTCCACAGTCTTGGTGCGGAACACCCCGGTGCTCTGGGGGCGCTGCTGCTCTGTGCTCACCGGCGTACCTCCGTAGCCATGGCCGTATACCCATGATCGAGAAGGGGGCAGGGCCGCGCCCGCCCTCGCAGTGCGTTTCACACGAAAGGGCCGGACGGAAACCCCTGGGGGTGCTCCGTCCGGCCCAACGTGTGCGCAGATGGGTGAGCTCAGTCGCGGGCGGGCTCGACCGCCTCGCTGTCGATCCGGCCGTCCAGCCGGGAGACGAGTCCGGTGACCTGGCGGGCGATGTCGGGCGCGGTCAGCCCGATCTCCGCGAGGACCTCCTTGCGGGAGGCGTGGTCGAGGAAGCGCGGCGGGATGCCGAAGTCGCGCAGCGGTACGTCGACGCCCGCGTCCCGCAGGGTCTGGGACACCGCGGAGCCGACACCACCCACGCGGCTGTTGTCCTCGACGGTGACCACGACGCGGTGCCGCTCGGCGAGCGGGGCGAGCGCCTCGTCGACTGGCTTGACCCAGCGGGGGTCGACGACCGTGGTGGAGATGCCCTGCGCGTCGAGCAGGTCGGCGATCTCCAGGCACATGGGGGCGAGCGCGCCGACGGAGACCAGCAGCACGTCCGGCCGCTCGCTGTCCGCGTACCGCAGGACGTCCATGCCCCCGGCGGTGCCGACGGCCTTCACGGCGGGGCCGACTGCGCCCTTGGAGAAGCGGACCACGGTCGGCGCGTCGTCGACCTCGACGGCCTCGCGCAGCTGGGCGCGGACCTGGTCGGCGTCGCGGGGCGCGGCGATCCGCAGGCCGGGGACGACCTGGAGGATCGACATGTCCCACATGCCGTTGTGGGAGGCGCCGTCGGTGCCGGTGACGCCGGCCCGGTCGAGGACGAACGTGACGCCGCACTTGTGCAGGGCCACGTCCATGAGGACCTGGTCGAAGGCGCGGTTCAGGAACGTCGCGTACACGGCGAAGACGGGGTGCAGGCCGCCGGTGGCGAGGCCCGCCGCGGACACGGCGCCGTGCTGCTCGGCGATGCCGACGTCGTAGACCCGGTCGGGGAAGGCCTTGGCGAACCTGTCGAGGCCGACCGGCTGCAGCATCGCCGCCGTGATGGCCACGATGTCCTCGCGCTCCTTGCCGAGCTTGACCATCTCCTCGCCGAAGACCGAGGTCCAGTCGAGGCCCGAGCTGGAGATGGGCAGGCCGGTGTCGGGGTGGATCTTGCCCACGGCGTGGAAGCGGTCGGCCTCGTCCGCCAGGGCGGGCTGGTAGCCGCGGCCCTTCTCGGTGAGGCAGTGCACGATGACCGGCCCGCCGAAGCGCTTGGCGCGGGCGAGAGCGGACTCCAGGGCCTCGATGTCGTGGCCGTCGATGGGGCCGACGTACTTCAGGCCGAGGTCCTCGAACATGCCCTGCGGGGCGATGAAGTCCTTCAGGCCCTTCTTGGCGCCGTGCAGCGTCTCGTAGAGCGGCTTGCCGACGACCGGGGTGCGCTCCAGGATGTCCTTGCCGCGGGCGAGGAAGCGCTCGTAGCCGTCGGTGGTGCGCAGGGTGGCCAGGTGGTCGGCGAGGCCACCGATGGTGGGGGCGTAGGAGCGCTCGTTGTCGTTGACGACGATGACGAGCGGGCGGTCCTTGGCCGCGGCGATGTTGTTCAGCGCCTCCCAGGCCATGCCGCCGGTGAGCGCGCCGTCGCCGATGACGGCGACCACGTGGTCGTCCTTCTTCAGGACCTGGTTGGCCTTGGCGAGTCCGTCGGCCCAGCCGAGAACGGTGGAGGCGTGCGAGTTCTCGATGATGTCGTGCTCGGACTCCGCCTGCGAGGGGTAACCGGACAGGCCGCCCTTCATCTTCAGCCTCGAGAAGTCCTGGCGGCCGGTCAGCAGCTTGTGCACATAGCTCTGGTGACCCGTGTCCCAGAGGACCTTGTCCTTGGGGGATTCGAAGACACGGTGGAGCGCGATCGTCAGCTCGACCACACCCAGGTTGGGGCCGAGGTGGCCGCCGGTCTTGGAGACGGCGTCCACCAGGAAGGTCCTGATTTCCGCGGCCAGCTGCTCCAACTGCTCCGGGCCGAGCCGGTCCAGGTCGCGCGGTCCCTTGATACGGGAAAGCAGACCCCACCCGTCGCCCACCACCACCCGTGTAGGGCGCGCTTCGCGCGGCTGCGTCACTCTGCCTCCTTGCTTCGAGCTGATCGAGCCTTGCCGATTGCCCGAGTCTAATGTTCCGGTCGTGATCTACGACGCGCGGCCGTGCGTTGTCGGTCACGCCGCGGCCGCACGCAGCAGTGCCCGGCACCGCCGTGCGGTGCCGGGCACTGGGGGCCGTATCAGGCGCGACCAGCGGTCTTCTGGGTCTTGCGGGTGATGGAGTCGATCACGACCGTGGCGAGCAGCACACCGCCGGTGATCATGTAGACGACGGGTGTAGCGATGCCCTCCAGGGCGAGGCCGTACTGGATCGAGACGATCACCATGACGCCGAGCAGGGCGTTCCAGGTGCGGCCCCGGCCACCGAAGAGGCTGGTGCCGCCGATGACGGCCGCCGCGATGACGTTCATCAGCAGGTCACCGGTGCCGGCGCTCTGGTTGGCGGCGGCGATCTTGGAGGCCCAGAACAGGCCGCCGACCGCCGCGAAGAACCCGGCCAGGGCGAAGACCGAGACGCGGACCGCGGTGACGTTGATACCGGCACGGCGGGACGCCTCGACGCTGCCGCCCAGCGCGAAGATCTTGCGGCCGTAGGCGGTGCGGCGGAGCACGAAGTCCGTGATCACGAGGACCGCGAGGAACAGCACCAGCGCCAGCGGCAGACCCTTGTACTGGTTGAACATGGCCGCCGCCGCGAAGGCGACGATCGCGAGGAGCACCGTGCGCAGCACGATGTCGGACACCGGCCGGGACGGAACGCCCGCGGCTTCCCGGCGGCGGTTGTCGAAGAACGACGTCAGGAAGAACACGCCTACGGCCACGGCGGCGAGGCCGTAGGCGGCCGCGATGTCCGAGAAGTAGTACGTGGTCAGCTTGCCGACGACACCCTCGGAGTCCAGGTTGATCGTTCCGGCGTCGCCGAGGAGCTGGAGCATGAAGCCGAGCCAGAACAGCAGGCCCGCCAGCGTGACGGCGAACGCGGGGGCACCGATCCTGGCGAAGAAGAAGCCGTGCAGGGCGCCGATGGCCGCGCCCCCTCCGAGGGCGACGAGGACGGCGAGCCACTCGTTCATCCCGTGGCTGACGCTCATGACGGCGACGATGGCGCCCGCGACACCGCTGACCGAGCCGACCGACAGGTCGATCTCGCCGAGCAGCAGGACGAAGATGATGCCGACGGCCATCATGCCCGTGCCGACCATGGTGACGGCGATGTTGCTCAGGTTCTCCGCCGAGAGGAAGGCGGAGTTCAGGCTCTGGAAGATGATCGCGATGATCACCAGGCCCAGGACGACCGGGATCGAGCCCAGGTCACCGGCGTGCATCTTCCGCCGGAACTCGGAGACGTAGCCCTTGAGGCCCTGCTCGCGCACCAGCAGGCGGGGGTCGACCGCGGTGACCGCGTCGTGTGCGGCGTCCGGATTGACGACGGGCGCCTCGACGTGGGTGGAGGTCTTCTCGGTGCTCACTTCTGAACCTCCGCGTTGCGCGCCGCACGGCGGGTCACGGCGTTGTCCGTGGCGCCGGTGATGGCGGAGATGATGTCTTCCTGCGAGGTCGACTTGACCTCGAAGACGCCGTTGTTCCGGCCGAGCCGGAGTACGGCGACCTTGTCGGCGACCGCCTTGACGTCGGCCATGTTGTGGCTGATCAGGATCACGGCGTGGCCGCGCTCCCGCAGCCGCTCCACGAGGTCGAGCACCTGGGCGGTCTGCTCGACGCCCAGGGCGGCGGTGGGCTCGTCGAGGATGACGAGCTTGGGCTCGCCGAGCATCGACCGCGCGATGGCCACGGTCTGGCGCTGACCGCCGGACAGCGAGGCGATCGGGATGCGGACGCTGGGGATGCGGATCGACAGCGTCTTCAGCAGTTCGAGGGCGCGGCGCTCCATCTCGACCTCGTCGAGCACACCGCGCTTGCGGAGCTCGCGGCCGAGGTAGAGGTTGCCGACGACGTCGATGTTGTCGCACAGCGCGAGGTCCTGGTAGACCGTCGCGATGCCGAGGTTCTGGGCGTCGTGGGGGCGGTTGATCGACACGCCCCTGCCCTCCCATTCGATGACGCCTTCATCGATGGGATGCACGCCGGCGATCGTCTTGACCAGCGTGGACTTTCCGGCGCCGTTGTCGCCGACCAGGGCGACCACCTCACCGGCGTGGATCTCGAGCTCTACGTCGGTGAGCGCCTGGACGGCACCGAACCGCTTGGAGACCCCGCGCAACGCCAACACGGGCGTAGCGGACACGTGAACCATCTCCTTCGCCGCCTGACCGGCGGGGATGCCGCGCCACGGGGTAGGCGGCGCGGAGGCTGAGCAGAGCAGATATGCAGAAGTGTTCCGACCGGTGCCCCTCCCGCAGCGGGGGCTGAATGGCGGGAGAAGGCACCGGAAGGTTTCTGCGGGGACGGGACCGTCCCCGGGCAGAGGCCGGAGCGCCGGGGACCGGTGCTCCGGCGTGCGGCCTTACTTCAGGCCGAGCTGGTCACACGCGGCCTTGAACTTCGGGGTGCAGATCTCCTGGACGGTGTAGACGCCGTCCTTGATCACCGTGTCCTTGATGTTGTCCTTGGTCAGCGAGACGACCGGGACGAGCACCGACGGGATGCCCTGGTTGGTGGGGCTGTCCACCTTCTCCTTGGCGATCGAGTCGAGCGACTCGCCCTTGGCGAGCGCCACGGCCATCTCGGCCGCGGCGGCGGCCTCCGGCGCGTACGGCTTGTAGACGCTCATGAACTGCTCGCCCGCCACGATCCGCTGCACACCGGCGAGCTCGGCGTCCTGGCCGGTGACCGGCGGGAGCTTGGAGAAGCCGCCGGCCTTGAGGGCGGTGATGATGCCGCCCGCCATGCCGTCGTTCGCGGAGTAGACGCCGATGATCTTGTCCTTGCCGAGGGCCGAGATCGCGGCCTCCATGTTGGCGTTGGCGTTCTCCGGCTTCCACTCCTTGGTGTCGTACTCCTTGCCGATGTTCACCTTGCCGTCGAGCTCGGCGTGGGCGCCCTTCTTGAACAGCGCGGCGTTCGGGTCCGTGATGGCGCCGTTCATCATGACGATCTGGCCGTCCTTGGCCTTGTCGCCGAGGGCCTCCAGCAGGGCCTTGCCCTGGACGTGGCCGACCTCTTCGTTGTCGAACGAGGTGTAGGCGTCGATCGGGCCCTCTGCCAGGCGGTCGAAGGCGACGACCGGGATGTCGGCGTCCTTGGCCTTCTTGACGCTGCCGGCGATGGCCTTCGCGTCGACGGCGTCCACGATCAGGGCGTCGACCTTGTTCGTGATCATGGTGTCGACCTGCTGCGTCTGCAGCGTGGCGTCCTGCTTGGCGTTGGCGTAGACGACCTTGGCCTTGCCACCCGTGAGCTCGCTGATCTTCTTCTCGATGAGCGGCTTGTCGAACTTCTCGTAGCGCGCGGTCTGGTTCTCCGGCAGGAGCAGTCCGATGGTGAGGTCGTCGCCCTTCTTCGCGCCGGTCTCGTCGGCGGCGTCGCCCGACTCCCCCGCCTGGCCGCAGGCGGCGAGCGAGACGGCCATTGCGGTGGCAGCGGCAGCGATGGCGGCACGACGCAGATGTGCGTTCACGATGTAAACCTCCCTGACGAGGCCGCGTCGCTGCGGCCGAGGTGGCTGGAAGTCAACTCGGCCCCGCCGCCAGCGTCAAGGAGTAAATCCTTAACGAGATGACAACGGTGCCATCCGTTATCTAAGTGAAGGCAGGAGTCCGGGTGGGCATCGCGCTCTCCAGAAGGGTCGAATCACCCATTTCGCTGAGCACGAGGGCGAGGGCTCCAAGGACCTCGGCGCGTCCGCCGAGCGCTCCCGGCGCCACCGAGAGCTGCCTCGCCGCGCTGGGGATCGCGTAGCGCGAGACGGACTCGCGGATGGGTCCCAGTACCAACTCTCCAGCCTCCGCCAGATCGCCGCCCAGCACCACCCGGCTCGGGTTCAGCAGGTTGCACAGGTTCGCCACGCCGCTGCCGATGTGGCGGCCCACGTCGGCCACCACGCGCCGGCAGCCGGGATCCCCCTCGCGGGCGAGCCGCACCACCTTCTCCATGGTCAGCCCGTCGCCGTGGCTCGGCTGCAGCAGCGGCAGCACGTACCGGGCGGCCGCGAAGGTCTCCAGGCAGCCCCGGTTGCCGCAGCGGCACACCGGACCCGACTCGTCCAGCGTGATGTGCCCGATCTCCCCCGCGGTGCCGCCGGGCCCGCGGTAGATCTGACCGTCTATGACCAGCCCGGCGCCCACACCGCTGGCCACCTTGATGTAGGCGAGGTCCTTGACCCCGCGTCCGCTGCCCCACACCAGCTCGCCGAGCGCGCCGAGGTTGGCGTCGTTGTCGACGTAGACCGGGACGCCCAGGCGCCCGGAGAGCTCGTCACTGGGGTTTATGCCGGTCCAGCCCGGCAGGATGGCCGAGGAGCCGAGCGTGCCGGACTCCACGTCGATGGGGCCGGGTACGCCGAGACCGACGCCGATGATCTTCCCGGGGCCGATGCCGGTGGCCTCGACGAGCCGGTTGACCAGCGCCTCGGCCCGGTCGAAGCCCTCGGCCGACGAGGCGTCCACGTCCAGCGGCTCGGCCTCCTCCGCCAGCACCTGGTGGGCGAGGTTGCCGACCGCGACCCGCAGGTGGGTGTGGCCGAAGTCGACCCCGATCACGATGCCCGCGTCGCCGCTCAGGGAGACACTGCGGGCGCGCCTGCCGCCCGCGGAGGTGGGCGTCACCTCGACCGTGCCGCCGTCCTTGAGCTCGCGGACGATGTTGGAGACCGTGGCCGCGGAGAGGCCGGTGCTCCTGGCGATCTCCGCCTGCGTGAGCGAGCCGGCCATGCGCACCGCGCGCACGACCCGCTCGAGGTTGGCCCGGTGCAGTGATGTCTGCGATCCCGGAGTCTCCATTGACCCATCCACTCCTGCCCCCGGTGGGCGGCACGACGACCGCCCCCGGCCGGGGCAACCGCGAGGGAACCCCGACATCTCTCCAACTTGTGAACCCTAAGCTCAACTCTCGGGGGCCTTTCGCGTCAAGACCTTGAGCAAGGGCGGCAGGGCCCGGCACCAGGGCGCACCAACGCCCGGACCCCGTTCGACGCGGCGTCGAACGGGGCCCGGGCGCGTACCGCGGCAGGCGGCGGAGTCGTCTTCGTTACTTGAGCGTGCCCGCGGTGAGACCGGACTGGACCTGCCGCTGGAAGGACAGGTACACGACGATCACGGGGAGCATGGCGATCGTCATGCCCGCGAAGATCACCGGCAGGTCGCCCTCGTATCCCTGCTGCTGGTTCAGCAGCACCAGGCCCTGGGTGAGCACCGAACGGTCCTTGTCGAAGCCGCTCTGCTGCTGCATCAGGGTCATGGGCAGGATGTACTGGTTCCACTGGCCGAGCACGTTGAAGATCCCGACGCTGAGCAGGCCGGGCTTGGCCATCGGGACCATGACCTGGAAGAAGATCCGGCTGTGGGAGGCGCCGTCGATGACCGCGGCCTCGTGGATGGCCGTGGGCAGCGTCCGGAAGAACGCGTGCATGAAGAAGACGGTGAACGGCAGCGAGTAGGCGACGTACACCAGGATCAGACCCTGGTACGTGTTGAGCATGCCGAGCATGTCGACGAGGAAGTACAGCGGCACCAGGCCCAGGTAGACCGGGAACATCGCGCCGGCGACGAAGAAGTAGTAGAAGAAGCGGTTGCCCGGGAACTCGTAGCGGGCGAGCACGTACGCCGCCATCGCGCCGAGCAGCATCGTCAGCGGGATGGAGAAGGCGAGCACGATCAGGGTGTTGGCGAAGTAGTCGCCGATCCCCTTCTCCCAGGCGCGGCCGAAGGCGTCGAAGTTCCAGTTCGACGGCCACGACCAGGCGCTGGCGCCGATCTCCGTGTCGGTCTTGAAGGAGCCGATCAGCAGCCAGAAGAGCGGCAGCACGATCATCACGGCCCACAGGATCAGGAAGCCGTGCGAGAAGACGTTGAGGACCCTGCCCTCGCCGTCGCCGCCGACGGATCCGGTGCGGCCGTCCACACCGTTCTGCGATCGGCGCGGGCCGGGCACGGCGTCCTTCTCGACGCCGGGGATCAACCGGGTGTTCGACATGGCGTGTTCCCCGCTCAGTATTCGATGCGCTCGCGGCGGCTGACCCGCAGCGTGACGAGGGACAGGATCAGCGTGAGGACGAGGATGACGACGCCCATGGCGCAGGCGTAACCGCTCTTTCCGAAGGAGAGGAAGTTACGCATCAGGTAGGTCGCCATGACCTCGCTGTTGTGGTCGGGGCCGCCGCCGTAGCTGTTGCCCGGTGTCATGACGGAGATGAGGGCGAAGCAGTCCATGGCGAGGATCGCGAGGTACACCCAGGCCGTCTGCACCGTGTCCCACAGCAGGGGCAGCGTGACCCGGAAGAAGGACTGCGTCCGGCTCGCGCCGTCCAGCAGCGCGGCCTCGTAGATCTCCTTCGGCACCGACTGCATCGCGGCGGAGAACAGCACGAGGTAGAAGCCGACGCCCCACCACAGCAGTACGAAGGCCACGCACCACAGCACGAGATCGGGCTCGTTGAGCCATTCGATCGGATGCGCGGGGTCGGACAGACCCAGCTTGACGAAGATGCCGTTGATCAGGCCGGCGACGTCACCGCGGTAGATCGCCCGCCAGAGCACGGCGAGGATGGCGATCGAGAGCACGTGCGGGACGAAGAACAGGATCTTGTAGAGGCCCGATCCCTTCACTCCGCGGATTCCGCCGGAGCCACCCCGCCCGCCCACGTTCACCATGAAGGCGAAGAAGAGGGCGAGCAGGATGGTCGCGATCGGCAGGAAGATCAGGAGCAGGATGTTGTGCCACAGGGCCTTCAGGAACACCTCGTCGGAGAACAGCGCGGTGTAGTTGTCGAGTCCGACGAAGCTCATCTCCTGCGACTGGCCCTGCCAGTTCGTGAAGGAGTATCCGAAGGTCTGCAGATACGGCCAGATCATGAAGACCGCGTACAGCACGACCGGAACGATCAGAAATCCGGTGACGAACCGGTACTTTCCCTGTTGCATGGCACCCTGTCCCTGGTTTCCCGGCCTCGGCTACTGACGCTTGTTGTTCTTGCTCGCCGGGTCCTTGGCCGCCTTGTCGACCGCGGCCTGCGCCCGCTTGAGCCATTCGTTCGGCTGAATGCGCTTGGCCATGAGCTCGGCGGAGGCGGTGCGGATGGACTCGTCCATCTCGCTGTACCAGGTGGTGTAGAAGTAGTCGAAGCGCTGCTCGACCGGACAGGCGTCGACGGCCTCGACGGCCGACTTGGTGCCGGGGCGCAGGGACACGCTCTTGTCGACACCGTCCTGAAGGATCGTCAGGGAGTTGGCCACCTGGGCGAACTTCGTCGACCATTCCTTGGACAGCATCATCCGGAGGAACTCCAGGCCGCCCGCCTTGTTCTTGGCCTTCTCCGGGACGATGTACGGCTCACCCGCACCGGCCCGGATGGCCTCGAAGGGCAGCTTGCTGTCCGGCAGCAGCGGCATCGGCAGGAACTTCATGTCGAAGTCCGCCGGGGTCTGCTTCAGCTGCTCGTTCTCCAGCCAGGAGCCGGAGGGGATGAAGACGGCCTTGCCCTCGTTCCACGCGGTCTGCGACTCGATGTGGTCAAGGGAGTTGGTGCCGGGCATGAGCAGGCCCTTGTCGACGATCTCGTAGATCGCCTCGATGGACTGCTTGGCCACGTCGCTGCCGACGAAGGCCTTGGGGTCGAGGTTGTCGATCGCCTTCATGGCGTCCAGACCGCCGGTCTTGGCGATCAGGTCCATGATCATGACGTTGATGTAGTAGGGGTGCTTGCCCTGGTGGGCGAGGCCGCCGATGCCGTCCTTCTTGGCCTCCTGCATGATCCCCAGGAAGGCGTCCCACGTCTTCGGGACCTCCCAGCCCTTCTCCTTGAAGAGCTTGCCGGAGTACCAGACGCCCCAGACCGTGTAGACGTAGTTGAGCGCGTGCATCTTGCCGCCGATGAAGCCCTTGTCGGCGGTGCCCGGGATCAGGACGTCCTTGACCTTCTTGTTCGGGTCGTCGACGGACGGCGCCTCGAGGAGCTCGGTGAGGTCGGCGAGCTGACCGTTCTTGTGCAGCACGTCGAGCTTGATCTGCTGGGCGCCGGAGTCGTCGACCACGTCCGGCGGGTTGCCCGCGTTGAAGCGCGGCTGGAGCTTGCCGGTGATCTCCTGCGTGCCCAGGTGGCTGATCTTCGGGCCGTACTTGGCCTGGTACAGCTTCTCCCACTCGATGGCGTACTGGTCGCCGAAGCCCCCCTTGAAGATGACGACGTCAAGCGTGCCGCCCTTGGCGACGCCGAACGGGTTGTCCTTCGTCACCTCGCCCTTCTGCTTCTCCTGGTCGTCACCGCTGCCGCTGCTGGCGCACGCGGACAGGAAACTCATCGTCGGGACGGCAATCAGACCGAGTGCGGCCGACCGCTTGATCAGATTTCGACGGCTGAGGCCCTCATTGTTGTCGTGGGCGGAGGTGGATCCCATGCTCAAGTCCTCGCCTTCTCCAGGACTCAGGCGGCGTACCGGTCGCCCGTACTGCTCGCCTCAGGCGAAGGGCCCCGTTACCGCTGTCGGTTGCTGTGTTTTCCCGAAGGGAAACCCAGTGAAGCTCGGGTCGTGCACCGGCCGGCAGCGGGAACGGACCGTTTCACGGCCGCCGGTCCGCGTGGCCCCGACCGCCGCTCGTCCCCCCTGCCCGCAACCTGTAACTGCTTTACGGACGCCGACAGGTATAGTCCACTTCCCGCCAAGTGAGCAAGATCGAATGCAAGGTTGGCCGGCAGTCTTTCCCGAGTTGAGACCTCGCGGATACATACGACCCCTGCACACCCTTACGACCGCTGCAATCTTCGCGGAACACCATATTCCGACCCGTGCGCATCGCCAACACCCTTGACACCGAAGGAAGCTTGGCTCCCTACTGGATCCTGCGCCTCGCGCCTGACAACGTTGTCCAACGCGCCTTTCCCCTGGAGGAATGACCCGGGATGCAGCCCAGACTCCGACCCCGGCAGAGACCAGTCCACGCGGTCACCCTCGCGGTGAGCGCCTCACTCCTCATGTTGACGGCTCCCTCCGCCGCCGTCGCCCTTCCCGCTCAGCCCGGGCAATCCCCCGCCGCGGACCGGGAATTCACCTCGTCCTTCGAAGCGGATGAGAAACAGCCCAATTGGCGTAATACCGTCGAAGTCGGCACCGACGGAAAGAAGCGGTCGTCGGGCGTGGACGGCGGATTCTCGAGCGGAATACCGGGCAATGTCACCGACAAGGTGATCGAACTGCGCGCCAGCGGTGAGAACACCGGCGCCGGCGAGACGAAGGAAAATCTCGTCGACCTCCTGCCGGGCAGCAAGTGGCTCACCTTCGAGCCCACGGGATGGGTCGAGTTCGACACGGACGAGCCGGTCAAGGTCGCCACCTACGCCCTCACGTCCGCCAACGACTTCGCCGAGCGCGACCCCAGGGACTGGACGCTCAAGGGTTCGGCCGACGGAAAGACGTGGACCGTCCTCGACACGCGTGCGGGCGAGACCTTCGCCAAGCGCTTCGAGACCAAGACGTACGACATCGGCTCGCCGTCCGAGGTGACGGCGTACGCGCACTACCGCCTGGAGATCACGAAGAACAACGGCGCGTCCGGGATCACCCAGCTCGCGGACGTCCAGTTCTCGAACGGCGACACGAGCACCCCCGTTCCGGACGACATGCGCACCCAGGTCGACCGCGGTCCCGGCGGCTCCCCCACCGCCAAGGCCGGGGCCGGTTTCACCGGCAAGCGGGCGCTGCGGTACGCGGGCACCCACACGCCGGACGGCCGCGCCTACTCGTACAACAAGGTCTTCGACGTCGACATCGCCGTGCGGCGCGACACCGAGCTGTCGTACAAGGTCTTCCCGGCCATGGCGGAGACGGACCTCGGCTACCCCGCCACGAACGTGGCCGTGGACCTCGCCTTCACCGACGGCACCTACCTGAGCGACCTGAAGGCCGTCGACTCGCACGGCGGGCTGCTGACCCCTCAGGGCCAGGGCGCCGCCAAGCGGCTGTACGTCAACCAGTGGAACGCCGTCGCCTCCGGCATCGGCACGGTCGCGGCCGGCAAGACCGTCGACCGCGTCCTGGTGGCGTACGACTCCCCCAAGGGGCCGGCGAAGTTCCAGGGCTGGATCGACGACGTCACGATCAGGCCCAAGGTGCCCGAGAAGCGGCTGGAGCACCTGTCGGACTACGCCTCCACGACGCGCGGCACCAACTCCAGCGGTTCCTTCTCCCGCGGCAACACCTTCCCCGCCACCGCGGTCCCGCACGGCTTCAACTTCTGGACGCCGGTCACCAACGCGGGCTCCCAGAGCTGGCTCTACGAGTACGCGCGCGGCAACAACGCGGACAACCTCCCGACCGTGCAGGCGTTCAGCACCAGCCACGAGCCGAGCCCGTGGATGGGCGACCGGCAGACGTTCCAGCTGATGCCGTCCGCCGCGGCGGGCACCCCGGACACCTCGCGCACCGGCCGGGCGCTGCCCTTCCGGCACGAGAACGAGACGGCGCGCCCGCACTACTACGGCGTGACGTTCGAGAACGGCCTCAAGGCCGAGATGACGCCGACCGACCACGCGGCGATGATGCGGTTCACCTACCCCGGTGACGACGCGAGCGTGATCTTCGACAACGTGACCAAGCAGGGCGGTCTCACCCTCGATCCCGCGAACCGGTCCTTCACCGGTTTCTCCGACGTCAAGAGCGGTCTGTCCACGGGTGCCACGCGGCTGTTCGTCCACGGTGTCTTCGACGCGCCGGTCACGGACTCGGCGGCCGACGGCGTCAGCGGCAGGCTCCGCTTCGACGCGGGCGACGACCGCACGGTGACCCTGCGCATCGCCACCTCGCTGATCAGCGTGGACCAGGCGAAGAAGAACCTCGCCGACGAGATCCCGGCGGGCACCGGCTTCGAGCGCGTCCGCGGCAAGGCGCAGGACGCGTGGGACGACCTGCTGGGCAGGGTCGAGGTCGAGGGCGCCACGCACGACCAGCTGACCACGCTCTACTCCAGCCTGTACCGGCTGTACCTGTACCCGAACTCGGGCTTCGAGAACACCGGCAGCAAGCAGAAGCCCCGGTACCAGTACGCGAGCCCCTTCTCGCCGATGCCCGGGCCCGACACCCCGACCCGGACCGGCGCGAAGATCGTCGACGGCAAGGTGTACGTCAACAACGGCTTCTGGGACACCTACCGTACGACCTGGCCCGCGTACTCCTTCCTGACGCCGAAGAAGGCGGGCGAGCTGGTGGACGGCTTCGTCCAGCAGTACAAGGACGGCGGCTGGATCTCCCGGTGGTCCTCCCCGGGCTACGCGGACCTGATGACCGGCACCAGCTCGGACGTGGCCTTCGCCGACGCCTACGTCAAGGGCGTGGACTTCGACGCGGAGGCGGCGTACGAGGCCGCGCTGAAGAACGCGACCGTGGTCCCGCCGTCGTCGGGCGTGGGCCGCAAGGGCATGGAGACCTCGCCGTTCCTCGGCTACGCCTCCACCGAGACCCACGAGGGCCTGTCCTGGTCGCTGGAGGGCTACCTCAACGACTACGGGCTCGCCGAGATGGGCAAGGCGCTGTACGAGAAGACGAAGAAGGCGCGCTACCGGGAGGAGTCGGAGTACTTCCTGAACCGCGCCCGCAACTACGTCACGCTCTTCGACTCCGAGGCCGGCTTCTTCCAGGGCCGCAACCTCAAGGGCGACTGGCGCGTTCCGTCGGACCGGTACGACCCGCGGGTGTGGGGCTACGACTACACCGAGACCAACGGCTGGGGCTACGCCTTCACCGCGCCCCAGGACTCGCGTGGTCTCGCCAACCTCTACGGCGGCCGCTCGGGCCTCGGCAAGAAGCTCGACACCTACTTCGCCACGCCCGAGACGGCGTCGCCGGAGTTCGTCGGCTCGTACGGCTCCGTCATCCACGAGATGACCGAGGCGCGCGACGTGCGGATGGGCATGTACGGCCACTCGAACCAGGTCGCCCACCACGTCACCTACATGTACAACGCGGCGTCCCAGCCGTGGAAGACGCAGGAGAAGGTGCGCGAGGTGCTGTCGCGCCTGTACACGGGCAGCGAGATCGGCCAGGGCTACCACGGCGACGAGGACAACGGCGAGCAGTCCGCCTGGTACCTGTTCTCCGCGCTCGGGTTCTACCCGCTGGTGATGGGCAGCGGGGAGTACACCATCGGCTCCCCCCTGTTCACGAAGGCGACCGTGCACCTCGACAACGGGCGCGAACTGGTCGTGAAGGCCCCGAGGAACAGCGCGCGGAACATCTACGTACAGGGCCTGAAGGTCAACGGCGAGAAGTGGGACTCCACGTCGCTGCCGCACGAGGTGATCGCCGAGGGCGGCACACTGGAGTTCGCGATGGGCGCCGAGCCGTCCACGTGGGGCACGGGCAAGGACGCCGCGCCCGTCTCCCTCACCAAGGACGACAAGGTCCCCGCCCCGCGGCGCGACATGACCACGGCCGGCGGCCCGCTCCTCGACAACACCTCGCGCACGTCGGCGGATTTCACGTCGGTCGACCTGCCGGTGGCGCCGGGAACCCGGGCGGTGGAGTACACGCTGACGTCGGCGGCGAAGGACAAGGCGCCGACGGGCTGGGTCCTGCAGGGCTCGGCCGACGGCCGGTCGTGGACGGACCTGGACAAGCGGTCGGGCGAGTCGTTCGGCTGGGACCGGCAGACACGGGTGTTCACGGTCGAGAAGCCGGGGGCGTACGCGCACTACCGGCTGGTGGCCCAGGACGAGGTGTCGCTCGCGGAGGTGGAACTGCTCGGCCGGTAGGGAGGGCTCACCTGTCGCGTACAACTCCTTGCGCCACGACACGTATTCATACGTGAATGTCCGGTGGAAGGTCTATGGTGATCCTGTGGCTCGCCTCGCCTCGCGGGGCGAGCCACTTCTGTCGATCTTTCCGTTGGGAGAACTACGTGGCCGAACTTTCTGGCCTCAAGCGCGGCCGGGCACGAATCCGCCTCGCCGCCGCGGCGACCGCTGTCGCCCTGCTCGTCACCGGCACGGCCGCCGGTGCCGCCTCCGCCGCCGACAGGCCGACTCCGGCGCCCGCCGCCAACGCCGTGAGCACGCCCTCGTCGGGCGGCTCCGCCTTCGGCATCCAGGCCGAGCCCGGCGACGCCCCGGTCAACGCCCTCTACGGCGTCAACTCCCCGGGCGACGTGTACGGTTACCCGCCGAACGGCAGCGGCGGCCTGGACAGCCGCATCTGGAGCGGGGACGGCTGGGACATCATCAAGCACGCCACCCAGGTGGACAACGACGCCGACGGCAACTCCGACGGCTTCTGGCAGATCACCGGCACCGGCGGTGTGTACTACGGCGGCTGGGGCCAGCAGCCCTTCTCCATCGGATCCGGTTGGCACATCTACAACAAGATGGTCTCGCCCGGCAATCTCGCGGGCGGCGTGGCCGACGACCTGATCGCGCGGGACGGCTCCGGTGCGCTGTGGATCTACCTGGGCTACGGCAACGGCAAGGTCAACACCCGCAAGAAGGTCGGCGGCGGCTGGCAGATCTACAACCAGATCACCGGCAAGGGCGACCTGACCGGCGACGGCAAGGCCGACATCGTCGCCCGCGACGGCTCCGGCACGCTGTGGCTCTACAAGGGCACCGGCAGCCACTCGGCGCCGTTCGCCACCCGCACCAGGATCGGCACGGGCTGGAACCAGTTCAACGCCCTCGTCTCCGTCGGTGACATCGACATCGACGGCCGGACGGACCTGATCGCCCGGGACACGCTCGGTGCCCTCTACCTGTACAAGGGCACCGGCAGCGCGGCGGCCCCGTTCAAGCCCCGCGTGAAGATCGGCACCAGCGGCTGGAACACCTACCGCCTGCTGTTCTGACGGAATGCGAAGGGCCGCACTCCTCGGTGAGGAGTGCGGCCCTTCGGCCTGTCCGCGGCGTCAGCCGCGGCTGTGCTCATCCACGGATGAGGTTGCGCAGCACGTACTGCATGATGCCGCCGTTGCGGTAGTAGTCCGCCTCACCGGGGGTGTCGATGCGGACGACCGCGTCGAACTCCACACCGGTGTCGGTGGTGACCTTGACCGTGCGCGGCGTGGTGCCGTTGTTCAGCTCGGTGACGCCGGAGATGGAGAAGGTCTCCTCACCGGTCAGGCCGAGGGACTCGGCCGAGGCGCCCTCGGGGAACTGGAGCGGCAGGACGCCCATGCCGATGAGGTTCGAGCGGTGGATGCGCTCGTACGACTCGGCGACGACGGCCTTGACGCCGAGGAGCGCGGTGCCCTTGGCGGCCCAGTCACGGGACGAGCCGGAGCCGTACTCCTTGCCCGCCAGGATCACCAGCGGGATGCCGGCGGCCTGGTAGTTCTGCGAGGCGTCGTAGATGAACGACACCGGGCCGCCGTCCTGCGTGAAGTCGCGGGTGAAGCCGCCCTCGGTGCCCGGCGCGATCTGGTTGCGCAGGCGGATGTTGGCGAACGTACCGCGGATCATGACCTCGTGGTTGCCGCGGCGCGAGCCGTAGCTGTTGAAGTCGCGGCGCTCGACGCCGTGCTCCGTGAGGTACTTGCCGGCCGGGGTGTCGGCCTTGATGGCGCCGGCCGGGGAGATGTGGTCGGTGGTGACCGAGTCGCCGAGCTTGGCGAGGACGCGCGCGCCGGCGATGTCGGCGACCGGGGTGGTCTCCATCGTCATGCCCTCGAAGTACGGGGGCTTGCGCACGTAGGTGGACTGCGGGTCCCACTCGAAGGTGTTGCCGGTCGGGATCGGCAGCGCCTGCCACTGGGCGTCGCCCGCGAAGACGTCGGAGTAGGACTTGGAGAACATGTCCTCGCCGATGGCGTTGGCGACGACGTCGTTGACCTCGGCCTCGGTCGGCCAGATGTCGGCCAGGTAGACCGGCTTGCCCTCGGTGTCGGTGCCGAGCGCGTCCTTGGTGATGTCCACCTTCATCGAACCGGCGAGGGCGTACGCGACGACCAGCGGCGGGGAGGCGAGGTAGTTCATCTTGACGTCGGGGTTGATCCGGCCCTCGAAGTTGCGGTTGCCGGACAGCACCGAGGTGACCGCGAGGTCGTGGTCGTTGACCGCCTTGGAGACCTCCTCCGGCAGCGGGCCGGAGTTGCCGATGCAGGTGGTGCAGCCGTAGCCGACGAGGTTGAAGCCGACCTTGTCGAGGTAGGGGGTCAGGCCCGCCTTGTCGAAGTAGTCGGTGACGACCTTGGAGCCCGGGGCGAGGGTGGTCTTGACCCACGGCTTGCGGGTCAGGCCCTTCTCGACCGCCTTCTTGGCCACCAGCGCGGCGGCGACCATGACGTACGGGTTCGAGGTGTTGGTGCAGGAGGTGATCGCGGCGACGGTGACGGCGCCGTGGTCGATCGTGTAGGTCGAGCCGTCGGGGGCGGTGACGGTGACCGGGTTGCTCGGGGCGCCGTTCGGGGCGACGGCGGGGGCGTCGGAGGCCGGGAAGGACTCCTGGCCCGCCTCGTCCACGCTGTCGACGTAGTTGCGGACGTCCTGCTTGAACTGCTCGGCGGCGTTCGCGAGGACGATACGGTCCTGCGGGCGCTTCGGGCCGGCGATCGAGGGGACGACCGTGGAGAGGTCGAGCTCCAGCTTCTCGGAGAAGTCGGGCTCGGCGGCCGGGTCGAGCCAGAGACCCTGCTCCTTGGCGTACGCCTCGACGAGCGCGACCTGCTGCTCGGAGCGGCCGGTGAGCTTGAGGTACTTCAGGGTCTCGCCGTCGATCGGGAAGATGGCGGCGGTGGAGCCGAACTCCGGCGACATGTTGCCGATGGTGGCGCGGTTGGCGAGCGAGGTGGCGGCGACGCCCTCGCCGTAGAACTCGACGAACTTGCCGACGACGCCGTGCTTGCGCAGCATCTCCGTGATGGTGAGCACGAGGTCGGTGGCGGTGGTGCCGGTGGGCAGCTCACCCGTCAGCTTGAAGCCGACGACGCGCGGGATGAGCATGGAGACCGGCTGGCCGAGCATGGCGGCCTCGGCCTCGATGCCGCCGACGCCCCAGCCGAGCACACCGAGGCCGTTGACCATGGTGGTGTGCGAGTCGGTGCCGACGAGGGTGTCCGGGTACGCCTGGCCGCCTCGGACCATGACGGTGCGGGCCAGGTGCTCGATGTTCACCTGGTGGACGATGCCGGTGCCGGGCGGGACGACCTTGAACTCGTCGAAGGCGGTCTGGCCCCAGCGCAGGAACTGGTAGCGCTCCTTGTTGCGGCCGTACTCGAGCTCGACGTTCTGGCCGAAGGCGTCCGCGGTGCCGAACTTGTCGGCGATGACGGAGTGGTCGATGACCAGCTCGGCCGGGGCCAGCGGGTTGATCTTCGCAGGGTCGCCGCCGAGCTCCTTGACGGCCTCGCGCATGGTGGCGAGGTCGACGACACAGGGAACACCGGTGAAGTCCTGCATGATCACGCGGGCCGGCGTGAACTGGATCTCCTGGCTGGGCTGGGCCTGGGAGTCCCAGTCGCCGAGGGCCCGGATGTGGTCGGCGGTGATGTTCGCGCCGTCCTCGGTGCGGAGCAGGTTCTCCAGGAGGACCTTGAGGCTGTAGGGGAGGCGCGCGGAGCCCTCGACCTTGTCCAGCCTGAAGATCTCGTACGACTCGTCGCCCACGCGCAGCGTGCTGCGGGCGTCGAAGCTGTTCGCCGACACGACAGTCTCCTTCATCAATGTGCGCGTACTACCTCAATGCTGCCGCCACGGCTCCTCGCCGATCCGCTAAGGTAAGGCTTAGTTAGGTAACCCTTACCGATAGGCGGCTTGCGGTACGCCTTCGGCAGATATCTCGATGTCGAGATAACTCTAGTACATGACCGCCGCGCGGTCATGCCCGGACACCCTCCTCCCGGCCGCCGACCAGCTACTGACCAGCCCCCGTACCGGAGAAACTCTCCGGTACATGCTCCGCCCACGAGGGGGCCGGCCCCGACGCGCCCCTTGGCACGCAACCGACACCCCGTCAGACATCGCCCGCCCCGGCCGGCCCGCCGAGGCGCCAGGCGCTGGACCGCGCGTCGTGGCCTGCGCAGCGACGCTCCCGGCGCAGTCGACGCCGACTACGCGGACGTTTCCGGTGTGTTCTGTCAGATTTCGGGCACAAGAGGATGAACTCACCCCGAATACACGCCAACAGGCGAACGGCCACCCGGAGGGCGGCATCACTCCAACAGCCCACGCCCGCACGATCACATCTCATATGTGAGATAGCCTCCAGCCATGGCAGACGACTACCTCGTACGTATCGGCAAGCTCATCCGTGACGCCCGTCAGCATCGTGGCTGGACACAGAGTCAGCTCGCCGAGGCGCTCGGCACCAGCCAGAGCGCCGTCAACCGTATCGAGCGCGGCAATCAGAACATCAGCCTTGAGATGATCGCGCGCATCGGTGAGGCGCTCGACAGTGAAATCATCTCGCTCGGTTACGCGGGGCCCATGCATCTCCGGGTCGTCGGCGGACGCCGTCTCTCCGGTTCCATCGACGTCAAGACGAGCAAGAACGCGTGCGTGGCGCTGCTGTGCGGCTCGCTGCTCAACAAGGGGCGGACCGTGCTGCGGCGCGTGGCCCGCATCGAAGAGGTCTACCGCCTGCTCGAAGTGCTCAACTCGATCGGTGTGCGTACCCGTTGGATCAACGAGGGCATGGACCTGGAGATCGTGCCGCCCGCCGGTCTCGACATGGATTCCATGGACGCCGACGCCGCGCGCCGCACGCGTTCGATCATCATGTTCCTCGGGCCGCTGCTGCACCGGATGGACACGTTCCGCCTGCCGTACGCCGGTGGCTGCGACCTCGGGACCCGGACCATCGAGCCCCACATGATCGCCCTGCGTCGCTTCGGCCTGGACATCACGGCGACCGAGGGCATCTACCACGCCCGGGTGGACCGTTCGACATCGCCGGACCGGCCGATCGTCCTGACCGAGCGCGGCGACACGGTGACCGAGAACGCGCTGCTGGCCGCCGCGCGCCACGACGGCGTGACCGTCATCCGCAACGCCTCCTCCAACTACATGGTCCAGGACCTGTGCTTCTTCCTGGAGGCGCTGGGCGTCAAGGTCGAGGGCATCGGCACCACGACGCTGACCGTGCACGGCGTGCCGAACATCGACGTGGACGTCGACTACTCCCCCTCCGAGGACCCGGTCGAGGCGATGAGCCTGATCGCCGCCGCCGTGGTGACCGAGTCGGAGCTGACGATCCGCCGGGCGCCCATCGAGTTCCTGGAGATCGAGCTGGCGGTCCTGGAGGAGATGGGCCTCGACCACGACCGCTCCGGCGAGTACGCGGCGGACAACGGGCGCACCCGTCTGGTGGACCTGACCGTGCGGCCGTCCAAGCTGGAGGCGCCGATCGACAAGATCCACCCCATGCCGTTCCCCGGCCTGAACATCGACAACGTGCCGTTCTTCGCGGCGATCGCGGCCGTGGCGCAGGGCCAGACGCTGATCCACGACTGGGTCTACGACAACCGTGCGATCTATCTCACGGACCTCAACCGCCTGGGCGGCCGGCTCCAGCTGCTCGACCCGCACCGGGTCCTGGTGGAGGGCCCCACCCGCTGGCGCGCGGCGGAGATGATGTGCCCGCCGGCACTGCGCCCCGCGGTGGTCGTCCTCCTCGCGATGATGGCGGCGGAGGGCACGTCGGTGCTGCGGAACGTGTACGTCATCAACCGGGGGTACGAGGACCTGGCGGAGCGGCTGAACACGGTGGGGGCGCAGATCGAGATCTTCCGGGACATCTGAGGCATCCCCGGTCAGGGCCTTTTCTCCAACCTGGGCCGTCTGTGGGCCGTCGGCCGTGTCGTCGCCCTTGCGGAAGACGTTCCGCCGGCACCACTCCTGTGTGGCAAGTACGGCGTCGAAACAAGGAAAAACGAGTGGCTTCCAGCAGCACCGCCTGCTGGAAGCCACTCGCACTGGTTCAGCGGTGCATCACCCGCATGTAGAGGTCAAGCACGGTGGCCGCCGCTAGAAGACCAGGCAGCCGACGCCCGCCAGCACACCGCCGACCGTCCACGGCTCGGAGGGCGCCTCGTACTCCCCTTCCAGGTCGTCCCGGTAGGAGGCGGGGTCGTCCCAGTCGACGGGGTGCCCCAACTCCTCGGCGCAGGCGGTCCGCACCGCGACCAGCTGCTCCTCCGCGAAGGCGGTGGCGGCCTTCGCCTCAGGGCCGTGCCAGGCGAGGGCCTTCATCCGCCACCCGGGGGACCCGTACCGCGCCTCGAAGGCGGCGGTCTCGTCGGCGTTTCCGGTCCTCTTCAAGGTACATCCAGCGTCCAGCCTCGGCGGCGTCGCCGTAGAGCCGGTATCGGGAGTCTGCAAATTCAAGCAGACGCAACCGGTGTTGCGATCAGCTCGCGTAGTCGCCGGTCAGCTCGGCGCCCACGGCACGGTCACCGCGCTCGATGCTGTCGCTTTCGACGACGGCGCCCGCGACCCAGGCGTCCACGCCGC
>NZ_JABZEE010000042.1 GCF_013387495.1 Streptomyces sp. PKU-EA00015
ACCTCGGCCACCGTCAGCGGCGAGAAGAACTCGGACGGCGCGTACATCGCGCGGGCCGAGGTGAGGCTGTCGGCGACGGACGCCGGCTCGGGTGTGGAGCGGATCGAGTACTCGCTCGACAGCGGCCCCTACCTCGCGTACACCGCCCCCCTCGTCGTCGACCGGGTCGGCTACCACACGGTGCTGTACCGGGCGACGGACAAGGCGGGCAACACCTCCGAGGCCAAGAGCGTCGCGTTCTCGGTGGCCGAGGGCGGCGGTGTGCCGGCGCCCACCTGTCCCGAGCACGACGAGCGGCCGACAGTGATCGTCGGCACGGTGGACACCGGCATCCCCAACCGGATGACGGGCAGCCGCTGCACGATCAACGAGCTGATCGAGGACGAGAAGGACTGGTCCTCGCACGTCCTGTTCCTCAAGCACGTGGACGGAGTGATCGACCGGCTGCTCGCCGACGGCGTCATCGACGAGCGCGAACACCGGACGATCTACCGCGCGGCCAAGGAGTCGGGCATCGGCAGGCCGGGCCAGACCGCCGGCTACCGCGACCTCTTCGACGGCACCGAGGAGACGTTCTCGAAGTGGGAGCACGTCGGTGGCGGCAGGTTCGGGCTGAGCGACGACGGCGCCATGACCAGCAGCACCACCGTGCCGGGCATGGGCATGCTGTGGTTCCCGCAGCGGCAGTACGGCGACTTCTCGCTGAAGCTCCAGTGGCGGGACGACGCCCCGGGCCCGGGCAACGCCAACGCCGGTGTCTTCGTCCGCTTCCCGTACGTCCACGACAACCCGGAGGAGTCGCGTCCGGAGTGGGTCGCCATCAAGTACGGCCATGAGGTGCAGATCCTGGACCGGCCGGACGGCGACATGTACAAGTCGGGTTCGATCTACGGATTCGACCGCGTGGGCCTCGGCGGCGCCGGGGTCACCCCGAAGGGCACCTGGAACGACTACGAGATCAGGGTGGAGGGCCAGCACTACTCGGTGTTCCGCAACGGCAAGCTGATCAACGAGTTCGACAACACCGGCGGCCAGGTCTTCGAGCCGCCGCGCTCCGACGACCCGGGCACCGACGGCCGGCGCTACGCCTCCGGGTACGTCGGGCTCCAGGTCCACGGCACGACGGACGTCATCTCCTACCGCAACATCAGGATCAAGGAGCTGTAGTCCTCCTCGAGCGGTGAGCCGCGGCCCTCCTCCCGGCCGGGAGGAGGGCCGCGGTCGCCGGTGCGGCGGGGCGTGTCAGTCGGCCGGCTTCTTCGCCCGGCTCGGCTGGACGCGCTTCGGCTCCCCCGGCATCTTCGGGTACTCCGGCGGATAGGGCAGATCGCCGAGCCCGTGGTCGGCCTCGTCCTTGCGGGCGAGTTCCAGCAGGGTCTCCAGGCTGAACCGGTGGTCGTCCATGTCCGCGTGGACGTCACCGACCTCGGCGTAGCGGCCGGGCATCGTCTTGATGTCGAAGTCCTCGGGGCGCGCGACGTCGAGCTCCTCCCAGCGCAGCGGGGCGGAGACGGGGGCGTGGGGGCGGGGACGCACCGAGTAGGCGGAGGCGATGGTGCGGTCCCGGGCCGTCTGGTTGTAGTCGACGAAGATGCGCCGGCCGCGTTCCTCCTTCCACCACTTGATCGTCACCCGGTCCGGCATGCGGCGCTCCAGCTGCCGGCCGCAGGCGATCGCGGCGCGCCGCACCTGCGTGAAGGTCCAGCGGGGCTCGATCGGCACGAAGACGTGCACGCCGCGGCCTCCCGACGTCTTGGGCCAGCCCCGCAGACCGGCCTCGTCGAGGACGGCGCGCAGCTCGTGGGCGGCGCGTACGGCGTCGTCGTAGTCGGTGCCGGGCTGCGGGTCGAGGTCGATGCGCAGTTCGTCGGGGTGGTCGGTGTCGTCGCGGCGCACGGGCCACGGGTGGAAGGTGACGGCGCCCAGGTTGGCGGCCCAGATGACGGCGGCCGGTTCGTCCGGGCACATCTCGTCCGCGGAGCGCCCGGACGGGAAGGTGATGTGGGCGGTGGGGATCCAGTCGGGCAGGTACTTGGGCACACGCTTCTGGAAGAACGATTCGCCCGTCACCCCGTCGGGATAGCGCTCCAGCGTCGTGGGACGGCTGCGCAGGGCCCGGGTGATGCCCTCGCCGACGGCCAGGTAGTAGGTGACCATGTCCAGCTTGGTCCAGCCGCGCTCGGGGAAGTACACCTTGTCGGGATTGGACACCCGGACGGTGCGCTCCCCCACTTCGAGTTCCACCGCTCCAGCCATGCCCGCCAGCGTAGGCCGTGCCGAGTGGGGCTGCATGCCGGAGAATCGGGCCATGGACCTGCCCGTGATGCCGCCCGTGAAGCCGATGCTGGCCAAGTCCGTGAAGAAGATCCCGCCCGGAATGCACTACGAGGCGAAGTGGGACGGCTTCCGGGCGATCGTCCACCGTGACGGCGACGAGGTCGTCATCGGCTCGCGCACCGGAAAACCGCTGACGCGGTACTTCCCCGAGCTGGCCGCCCGGTTCCTCGACCTGCTGCCGGAGCGCTGCGTCGTCGACGGCGAGATTGTCATCGCCCACGAGGGCCGCCTCGACTTCGACCGTCTCACCGAGCGCATCCATCCGGCCGACTCCCGGGTCCGGATGCTCGCCGAGCGCACCCCCGCGAGCTTCGTCGCCTTCGACGTGCTCGCCCTCGGCGACGAGTCGCTGCTGGACGCACCGCTCAAGGCGCGCCGCGAGAAGCTGGAGGAGGCCCTCGCGGGGGTTCGGCCGCCCGTGCACCTGGCGCCGTCCACGACGGACGTGGCGCTGGCGCAGGAGTGGTTCGAGCAGTACGAGGGCGCCGGGCTCGACGGGATCGTCGCCAAGCCGCTGGATCTGCCGTACCGGCCGGACACCCGGCTGATGTACAAGATCAAGCACGAGCGGACCGCGGACGTGGTGGTGGCCGGCTACCGCTTCCACAAGAGCGGCCCGGTCGTCGGCTCGCTCCTGCTCGGGCTGTACGACGGCTCGGGGGCGCTCCAGCACGTCGGCGTGTGCGCCGCGTTCTCCATGAAGAAGCGCGAGGAGCTGGTCGAGGAGCTGGAGCCGCTGCGGATGGAGGACGTCTCGGAGCATCCGTGGGCACGCTGGGCGGAGGAGGCGGCGCACGAGAGCGCGCGGCTGCCCGGCGCGCCGAGCCGCTGGTCGGGCAAGAAGGACCTGTCCTGGGTGGCGCTGCGGCCCGAGCGGGTGGTGGAGGTGGCGTACGACCACATGGAGGGCGACCGTTTCCGCCACACGGCGCAGTTCCGGCGGTGGCGGCCCGACCGGGAGCCCTCCGGTTGCACGTACGAGCAGCTGGAGGAACCGGTGCGGTACGACCTGGACGAGGTGCTGTCAGCCCCCGGGCGGTGAGCAGGGTCCGCGCGCGGCAGGCAGCATCGGGCGGCGCCTCGCAGGACGTGTCGGCGGGCGTGGGCGCAGGACCACGATGCGTACGGCCCGCGCCCACGGCTCCGTGCCGTCAGGCGTAGAGCGAATCGATCTCGGCCGCGTACGCCGCCGCGACCGCGTGGCGCTTGATCTTCAGGGAGGGGGTCAGCAGGCCGTTCTCCTCCGTGAAGTCGCCCGGCACGAGGCGGAAGCGGCGGATCGACTCGGCGCGGGAGACCGCCGCGTTGGCGTGGTCGACGGCGCGCTGGACGTCCGCGATCAGCTCGGGGTCCTCGCACAGCCGCGCGAGCGGCGTGTCCTTCGGGCGTCCGCGTACGGCGAGCCAGTGCTCCACCGCCTCCGGCTCCAGGGTGATCAGGGCCGCGACGTAGGGCCGGTTGTCGCCGACCACGATGCACTGGCCGACGGGCGGGCGGCTGCGCAACCGGTCCTCGAGGACGGAGGGCGAGACGTTCTTGCCGCCGGAGGTGACGAGGATGTCCTTCTTGCGGCCGGTGATCGTCAGGTAGCCGTCCTCGTCCAGTGAGCCGAGGTCTCCGGTGGCGAACCAGCCGTCGTCGAGGGCCTCGTCGGTCGCCGCCGCGTTGTTCCAGTACGCGCCGAAGACGATGCCGCCCTTGATCAGTACCTCGCCGTCCTCGGCGATGCGGATCGCCGTGCCGGGCACGGGCTGCCCCACGGTCCCCGGGCGCGGTGCCAGCGGCGGGGTGATCGTCGCGGCGGCCGTGGTCTCGGTGAGGCCGTATCCCTCGTAGATCACGATGCCGGCCGCGCAGAAGAAGAGGTTCAGCTCGCGCTCGAGCGGGGAGCCGCCGCTGATCGCGTACCGCAGCCTGCCGCCGAGCTCCTTGCGGATGCGCCGGTAGACCAGCAGGTCGTACAGCGCCCAGGCCAGGGTGAGGCCGGCTCCCGGTCCCTTGCCGGTGCCGAGGAACGCGGCGAGATACGCCTCTGCGAACCGCACGCCGATGCGGTGCGCGCGGTCGAAGGAGGCGCCGCGGCCGATCTTCTCGGCCGTGGCCCGGCCGGTGTCGTGGATCTTCTCGAAGAGGTAGGGGACGCCGACGAGGAAGGTGGGCCGGAAACTCCGCAGCTCCGGCCGGAGCTCGTCGGGCTTGATGCCCGGGCAGTGGCCGAGCTCGATACGGGCCGTCAGACAGGCGATCTGGAGAGTCCGGCCCAGGATGTGGGCGAGTGGCAGGAAGAGGAGCGTGGAGGCCGTCTGCCCGGTCACCGCCCGAAAGACCGGGTGCAGCAGTTCCACGGTGTTGGTGACCTCGGCGTGCAGGTTCGCGTGGGTCAGGACGCAGCCCTTGGGCTTGCCGGTGGTGCCGGAGGTGTAGCAGAGGGTGGCGATGCTGTCCGGTGTCAGGGCGGCCCGCCTCTTGGTGATCTCCTCGTCGGGGACGTCCCGCCCAAGTGTGACGAGTGTCTCCATCGCGCCCTCGTCGATCGTCCACACCCGGGGTTCGACGCCGAGCCCGCGCGCCGCGTCGGCCACCGTCCCGGCGTGCTCGGCGGACTCGGTGACCACGTGCAGCGCGCCGCTGTCGCGGAGGATCCAGGCGACCTGTTCGGCCGAGGAGGTGGCGTAGACAGGCACGCTCTGGCCACCGGCGGCCCAGATCGCGAAGTCGATCACGGTCCACTCGTAGCGGGTGCGGGACATCACGGCCACCCGTCCGCCCGGCTCGAGCCCGGCGGCGATCAATCCCCTGGCCGCTTCGGTGACTTGGCGGGCGAAGTCGGCGGCGGTCACGGGACGCCATCGGCCGTCGTCGTCCTTGCGTCGCAGGACCACCGATGCGGGTGCTTCCGCCGCGTTCGCGTAAGGTATGTCGGCGGTGCTGCCGGAGACGGACGGCCGGGCGAGCGGTGCGGTGCGCGCCTCTCGTACGACGCCGTCCTCCCTGACCAGTTCGACCGGGACGCGACCGGCGAGATCGCTTCGCTTTTTCGCCCTCTTCAGATCCTTGTGTACGCCCATGGTCGGCTCCTGTTCGCGGTTCGCGCGTGACGCGGGCGGGGAGTTGACGGGACCTCGGCACTGACTCGGGGGTCAACTTACTCCCGCGTATCCAGAAAGCAACGGGTGTGATCGACAACCGTTGCCGCACAAAGACACCCCCGCCACGGAACCCGGAAACCGCTCCGGTAGTCATGGAGGGGTGGGAGGCCGACCGACCGACGGCTTCCCGACGGAAAAGCAGACAAGGACTTGACGTGACCGCCTCCAACATCGTCCCGGTACCGATCCCCGACCGCGTGGCAGTGATGATCGGCTCCTGCATGCCGGCCCATGTCCTGCACGCCGAGATCGAGGCCGAGTGCGCCGCGCGCGAGGTGTACCGCTTCCGCGGCCCGCTGTGCGCCGACGACCGGGCCGACCGCGAGCACGCGCTGTCCGCGCTGGCACGGGCGAACAAGGTGCTGGCCGCGTACGATCCGAGGCTCACCGTCAGGCCGTCCCGCGCCCACTGACGCTCCCCGCTCCGAGCAGAGGCCGTCCCCCTTCCCGGGGACGGCCTCTGCTTCTCCCCGGGAGCACGCCACTCGGGAGGAGAAACAGCGGCCGCACGGAAGGTCTCGGGCCGGTTCGTCCTCGGCCTCGGGCCACGTCCCCCGACGGGCCAGGGGCGGCTCACTCGATGAAGGTGCCGTCCACGTACACCCACGCGCCGTTCTGCCGGGCGAAGTTGCTGCGCTCGTGCAGTTCGCCGCGCTTGCCGTGATGGCGGTAGCGGGCCCGGAAGGTGACCGTTCCCTCGGTGTGGAAGGCGCTGCCGTCGGTGACGTCGGTGATCTCCAGACTGGACCACTGCATGCCGGGATCGAGTTCCAGGTGCCGGGGCCTGGTCGAGGAGTGCCAGGTGCGCAGCAGGTACTGCGCGTCGTGTGCGGCGAAGGCGCTGTAGCGGGAGCGCATCAGCAGCTCGGCGGTGGGCGCCGTCTCCTCACCGCTGTGGAAGCGGCCGCAGCACTCCGCGTACGTGGCCGGCAGGCCGCAGGGGCAGGGTGATGCGCCGGTGAGGGCAGGCTGTGCGGTGCGCCCGGGGCGTTTGATGCGTCGTGCCATGGCTCCATTTTCCAGCCATTGCGGGAATGGGCCCGCGGGTGGCTTCCGGGTCACGTGCGTACTCCGTATGCTCCTGCGCCGGACGCCGTAGTTACCGTCGGTAAAGGGGGATCGGATGGACCGGTCGGGCACCTCACGAGGCACCTCACGGCGCACGTTCATGGCGGGGGCCGCCGCCGTCGGCGGCACCGCGGCACTCGCCTCGGCCGCCGGCATCACCTCCGCCGCCGCGGCCCCGGCGCCCGGATCGGTCGCCGTGCTCGGCGGCGGGGTCGCGGGGCTGACCGCCGCGCACGAACTCGCCGAGCGCGGCTTCGCGGTCACCGTCTACGAGCGCCGGGCGCTCGGCGGCAAGGCCCGCAGCATGGACGTGCCCGGCAGTGGCCGGGGCGGGCGCAGACCGTTACCGGCGGAGCACGGCTTCCGCTTCATCCCCGGCATCTACCACAACCTCCCCGACACCATGCGGCGCATCCCCTTCCCCGGGAACGCGAACGGGGTGTGGGACAACCTGGTCGCACCGCCCGAGATGTCCTTCGCCCGTACCGGCCGCGAGGACCTGCGCATCCCGCTCCCCTGGCCGGGCCACCGGCCCGCCGAGCTCACGCTCGACGAGATCCGCCGCGCGCTCACGGCCATGCTGGACACCGCGCTCGGCATCCCCGCCCATGAGACGGCCTACTTCCAGAACCGCGTGCTCGTCTTCCTCACCAGCTGCGACGAGCGGCGCGACGAGGTCTGGGAGCGCACGCCCTGGTGGGACTTCATTCGGGCGGAGCGGATGAGCTACGACTACCAGCGCATGCTCGCCATCGGGCTCACCCGCAACATCGTGGCCACCAAGGCCGAGGAGGCGAGTACCCGCACGGTCGCCACACTGCTGGAGGCGTTCGTCTTCAACGCGCTGGGCCGCGGCGCCGACGGCCCGCTCGACCGCATCCTCGACGCGCCCACCAACGAGGCGTGGATCGACCCCTGGGTGGCGCACCTGACGTCGCTCGGCGTCCGGTTCCGCGTCGGCTGGAGCGTACGGGAGATGGCGTACGGCGACGGAAGGATCACGGCCGCCGTCGTCGAGGACCCGCAGGGGGCGCGCCGGGCGGTGACCGCCGACCACTACGTCTCCGCGATGCCCGTCGAGCATGCGCGGCGCACCTGGGGACCGGCCCTGCGGGCCGCCGACCCTCAGCTCGCCCGCTGCGACAGGCTGCACACCGACTGGATGACGGGCATCCAGTTCTATCTGACCGAGCGGGCGCCCCTGCTGCACGGCCATCTCAACTGCGTCGATTCCCCCTGGGCGCTGACGGCCATTCAGCAAGCGGGGCACTGGCCGGACCGCGACTTCCCCGCCGACTACGGCGACGGGACGGTGGTCGACTGCCTGTCCGTCGACGTCTCCGAGTGGGACCGGCCGGGAATCCTGTACGGCAGGACCGCCAAGCAGTGCACCCGGGCCGAGGTGGCCAAGGAGGTCTGGGCGCAGCTGAAGGCCGCGCTCAACGACACGGGACGGACGGTCCTCAAGGACAGCGCCCTGCACTCCTGGTTCCTCGACCCGGGCGTCGACGGCCTCGGCACCCCGAACCCCACCAACGAGGACGAGCTCCTCATCCACCCCGTCGGCACCTTCCACCTCCGCCCCACGGCCGCCACCGCGATCCCCAACTTCTACCTCGCCGGCGACTACGTCAGCGTCGACATCGACCTGGCGACGATGGAGGGCGCCAACGCCTCGGCCCGCCAGGCCGTCAACGCCCTGCTGAACCGGACCGGTTCGGCCGCGCCCCGGTGCACGGTGACACCGCTGTTCCGGGCCCCCGAGTTCGAGGCGCTCAAACGGCACGACCGCGCCCGTTTACGGTGGGGCCTGCCGAACGCCTTCGACCTGGGGTAGAGCTCAGACCGCCAGGCCCGCCAAGGTGCGCAGGTGCTGGGGTGCGATGAGCCGGTTGTTGGGGTTGTCGCCGAGCGGTTCGCCGTTGACGACGGTCCGCCGGCGGGCGTCCAGCAGCACCTCGTGCAGCTCCTCCGGGGACGCGGCCGTCACGACGAACATGACGACGGTGTCCAGCTGGTCCGAGCGTCCGGTGAGCCGCTGCCCCAGTTCCTTGGTCGGGCGCACGAACCTCGCGGTCTCGGGGACGGACAGGTCGCGCAGTTCGGTGGTGCCGGGTCGCGGCAGCGTCAGGCACTCCGCGGCCCATCCCCGGGTGGGGCTCAGGGCGTCGAGGTCGGGGGCCGCTCCGCAGCCGAGGTCCGTCAGCAGCTCCTCGTACGGCGTCCCGAGGACCAGCCCGAAGAGCAGTACGGCGCCCGCGCCCGCCACCCGCAGGTTGAAGTCGATCAGCTCCACCGGACCGTCGTCCGGGACCATCACCTCCAGGTGCGTGGGCCCGTGCGTGATGCCGAGGCACCGGTGGAAGGCCACCGCCGCTTCGGCGATCTCGGCGTGGCGCGGGTGCTGGTACGGGAAGACGGCGGCCTGCTCGACCACCGGGTCGCCGGCCAGCAGATACCGGCCCAGCAGCCCGACGACCTTCACCTCGCCGTCGTGCACGAGCGATTCGACGGACAGCAGCTCGCCCTGGGCCTTCTGCTCCAGCACGAACCCGCCGCTCAGGACGTAGTCGCGGGTCATCCCCGCGGCCAGCGGTGTGCGCTCGATCTCGTCGGCCGCCGCGCGGAGTTCGTCCAGGGAGCCGACGGTGAAGCACATGGCGCTGCCCGTGCCGTGCGCCGGCTTGAGGATCGCCGGGCCGTCGAATCCCCAGGTGTCCCAGCGCAGCGCGCCGGCCAGGGTCGTCGAACGCAGACGGGACAGGCCCTCGGCCCGCAGCCGGTCGCGCACCTCGCCCTTGTCGAGCGCCGCCCGCAGGGCGTCCGCGCCGCTGGTGGGCAGGCCCGCGCGGGCGCGCAGCTCCGCGTCGTACGGCAGGGCCGCCTCGAACGCCGCGTACGTGCCGGCTATCTCGTACCGCTCGTACAGGTCGTCGAGCACGGCCCGTACGGCGTCCGCGTCCGACCAGGAGGCGAGGGGGATCAGCTCGTCGACCACGCCGTCAGGAACGGCGAACGGGCCCTGCCGCGGCAGCGGGTTCTGCCCCACGACCACGACCGTCAGGCCGCGGGCCTTCGCCGCCTTGGCCACCAGTGCCACGTGGTTGACGAGTTCGAGCAGGACGAATGCTTTTCGCATGGCGACTCCCAAGTCGGTGTGCGCGCGCTTCCCAGCCGGTGACCAGCAGGGCGATGAGGACGAGATCGAGGGTGACGGCCCACTCGGCGCCGAGGGTGTCCATCACCCAGGAGAAGACGAACCCGAAGACGGCCATCAGGCTGTAGCCCAGGGCCGACAGCAGACCCACCACGGCCGAGACCTTCGCCTCGGGGGTGTGGGCGATCAGCCGCTTGTACTGGTGGGCCCAGACCATCTCCACCGCGAGGACCATCGCGACGAACGCGGCCAGCGCCAGGACCAGGCTGGAGCGCGCCGCGGGCAGCGCCGCGTACATGCAGACGGCGAAGCCGGTCACGGCGGCGTTCAGGCGCCGCTGGCGCGTCTCGGGCACCAGCTCCCGGCGGCTGAGGTACTGGTACAGGAACAGACCGGCGATCACGGCCAGGGATTCGGCGGTGAAGAACATCGCGGTGCCCGGCTCGCCGAGCGAGAACCAGAGGTCGGGAACGGCCGTGATCAGCACCAGGTACGTCGCCTGGAAGGCCGTCACCGTCAGCACGATGTAGAACACGGCGGTGGAGACCACCGGGGTGCGCACGATGATCCGGGCCGCCGAACGGACGTGCGCCGCGACGCCCTCCCGCACGTCGCCCGCCGCTCGGCGCGCCTCCTCGATCCGGGCCCTGTTGGGCCGCACGAGCGCGAACAGCGCGGCGGACACCAGGAAGGTCGCGACGTCGATGAGGACGACCGTGCTCATCCCGACGAACCGGAGGATGACCGTGCCGGCCGCACCGGCGACGGCTATCGCGATGAAGAGGCTGGAGTTGAGCACGGCGGAGTACAGGTCGGTCTGCCGCTTGTCGAAGAACTGCACCAGCGCCTTGACCCGGGCCGCGTTCACCGCGCTGTTGAGCAGGGCGCGGACGAAGATCACCGCCACGGCCACGGGGAACTGGTCCGGTGACAGGCAGGCCAGGAACAGCAGCGTGACGGCGGCGGCCGCCAGGTTGAGCCGCAGCAGCAGCCTCCTGGCGTCCGCGCGGTCGATGTAGTGCGTGGTGAACAGTCCCACGAAGAGATTGGCCACCCAGTCCGCGGCGAACACGGCGGAGGCCAGGGTGGCACTGCCGGTCTCGCCGTAGACGAAGGCCACGTAGGAGATCATCAGCAGCTTCGAGCCGAACAGCGAGATGAACGACGCCGCGTACGTCAGCAGGAAGTTGCGGTCGAGGTAGACGCGCATAGGGGCGCTCCTTGATGGGGGCCTCGTGACGGGGCCGGGGACGCGCACGACCGTAAGCAGCGCCCGGCGGGCCGGAGAACGGGCGGCGCGGGACTTCATCAGTTCCCGCGCGCGGATCCGTCAGGTCGCGCGCGCCCGCACCGGGCGGCCCCGCGCCCCTGCGGTGGCTTCGCCGCGGCGGGCGGCGCGCGACGTACCGTACGGGCATGAAGCTCACGATTCTCGGCGGCGGCGGATTCCGGGTGCCTCTCGTGTACGGGGCGCTCCTCGGCGATCACGCCGAGGGTCGGGTCACCGCCGTCACGTTGTACGACGTGGACGGCGACCGGCTGGACGCCGTCGCGCGGGTGCTCGCGGAGCAGGCGGCCGGGCAGCCGGACGCCCCTCGCGTCTCGGTGACCCGCGACCTCGACGAGGCCGTGCGCGGGGCGGACTTCGTCTTCTCCGCGATCCGCGTCGGCGGCCTCGAAGGGCGCGCGGCCGACGAGCGGATCGCGCTGGCCGAAGGGGTGCTCGGGCAGGAGACGGTGGGCGCGGGCGGGATCGCGTACGGGCTGCGCACGGTACCGGTGGCGACCGGCATCGCCCGGCGGATCGCGGAGCTGGCCCCCGACGCCTGGGTCATCAACTTCACCAACCCGGCCGGTCTGGTCACGGAGGCGATGAGCCGGATCCTCGGCGACCGGGTCATCGGCATCTGCGACTCACCGGTCGGACTCGGCCGCCGGGTCGCGAAGGTCCTCGGCGCCGACCCCGCGACCGCGTGGACCGACTACGTCGGGCTCAACCACCTCGGCTGGCTGCGCGGGCTGCGCGTCGGCGGGCGCGACCGGCTGCCGGAACTCCTCGCCGACAGCGAGGCCTTGGGCTCCTTCGAGGAGGGCAGGCTCTTCGGCCCCGACTGGCTCCGCTCGCTCGGCGCGATCCCGAACGAGTACCTGCACTACTACTACTTCAACCGGGAGACCGTGCGCGCCTACCGGGAGGCGAAGCAGACGCGGGGCGCGTTCCTGCGGGCTCAGCAGGCCGGTTTCTACGAGGAGATGAAGCGGCCCGGCACGCCGGCGCTCGCCACCTGGCGGCGCACCCTCGCCGAGCGCGAGGCGACCTACATGGCGGCCAACCGGGAGGCGGCCGGGGCGGGCGAGCGGGACGCAAAGGACGCTGAGGACACGGAGCCCGGCGGCTACGAGCAGGTCGCCCTCGCGCTGATGCGGGCCGTCGCGCGCGACGAGCGGACCACACTGATCCTCAACGTCCGCAATCGGGGCACCCTCTCCGTCCTCGACGCGGACGCCGTCGTCGAGGTCCCCTGCTTCGTGGACGCGAACGGGGCGCATCCGGTCGCCGTCGACCCGCTGCCCCACCACGCGACCGGTCTGGTGACCGCCGTGAAAGCGGTCGAGCGCGAGGTGCTGGCCGCGGCCGGCAGCGGATCGCGGTCGCATGCGGTCACGGCGTTCGCCCTGCATCCGCTCGTCGACTCGGTGGGCGTCGCGCGCCGCCTCGTCGAAGGCTACCGCGCCGAACACGCCGGGCTCGCGTATCTGCGCCTGCCGTGACGGCCCCGCCCGAGCAGCCCGTCCCACAAGGAGCGTCCCGGCGGTCGGCGGCACCGGCCCCTGCCCGGGGCGGCGCCCCACAGGTGCCCCCGCACCGCGGCCTTACGCGCCGGTGGGGAGTGCTCGCAGGGCGCCCGGGCGGCGGCCCGTCAGGGTGTCGAGGGCGCGCGCCGTCGCCTCGTCCGCCGGCAGGTGGACCAGCAGGCGCTGGTCGTCGTCCGCGGGCAGTTCCAGCGTCTCGTAGGACAGCCGCAGCGCACCTGCCCCGGGATGCGTCATACGTGTGATGCCGTTGGCGCGTGGCAGACCCGGCACCGTCCCGAGCCGGTCCGCGAAACCGGGCCCCGCCGTCACCGTCAACTCGTCCACCATCGCCGCCACATGGCGGTCCGCCCGGAACGGCCCCTGCTTCAGCGCCGCCACCTGCTCGTCGGCCACCCGGTCCCAGTCCGGGTACGCCTCCTTCGCCCGCGGATCGGTGAACACCCACTGCGCCAGGTTCGGCGGGGAGCCGTCCAGCAGGCCGAGCGGGCGGACGAGCCGCTCGTAGCCCTCGGTCCAGGCGAGCAGTTCGCTCAGGCGGTTGAGCACGACGGCCGGGGCCGGTTCGAGGCGGTCGAGCAGGGCGCGGACCGGTGGGCGCACCTCCCGGTCGGGCAGGGCGCCCCCCATGCAGGTGAAGTTCCCGTCCGCGCCCTTGGAGAGCCGGTGCAGATGGATCCGCTCGACGGGGGTGAGGCGCAGTGCGTCGGCCAGTGCGGACAGCACCGCCGGGGACGGCCTGCGGTCGCGCCCCTGCTCCAGGCGGGTCACGTACTCGACGCTGACCCCGGCGAGGGTCGCCAGCTCCGAGCGGCGCAGGCCCGGGGTGCGGCGGCGGGGGCCCGCGGGGAGCCCGGCGTCGGCCGGTGCCAGGGCCTCTCGGCGGTTGCGCAGGAACAGTCCCAGCTCGTTGTCGCTCACCTCTCGAACGTAACAGCCGGGCGGCCGCGGATCGTGGCCCTGCCACTACCAGTCTCGGCCCGGCCTTCCTGCTCCCCCGCCGGCCCGGCAGCGTGGTGTCCGCGCCGATTCCGGCGCCGATTCCGATCCCGTGAGGAGCATCACCATGTCCGAGAACACCCTGCGTCTCGCCGTGCTCGTCGGCAGCGTCCGGGAGGGCCGCTTCGGCCCGGTGGTCGCCAAGTGGTTCGCCGAACAGGCCGAACAGCACGGCCGGTTCACCGTGGACGTCGTCGACCTGGCGGACACCCCGCTGCCGTTGGAGCTGCCGCCCGTGCCGCCCGCCCTGGATCCCGGGATGGACCGGCCGGCCGGGATGGCGGAGCTGACGAGGCGGCTGGAGGCGGCCGACGCGGTCGTCGTCGTGACGCCGGACTACAACCGCAGCTTCCCCGCGTCGCTGAAGGCGGCCATCGACTGGCACTACACGGAGTGGCAGGCCAAGGCGATCGGCTTCGTCGGGTACAGCGGCGCGAGCGGCGGGCTGTTGGCCATCGAGCAGCTGCGACAGGTGTTCAACGAGCTGCACGCACACACGGTCCGCGACTACGTCAGCTTCCCGCGCTACTACGAGCTCTTCGCCCCCGACGGCACGCTGCGCGAGCCCGAGGGCCCGGGCGTAGCGGCGAAGGTGCTGCTGGACCAGCTGGAGTGGTGGGCGACTGCCCTGAACGAGGCGCGGCGGGTGCGGCCGCTGGTCACCGCCTGAGACGGGCGGTCGCCCGTCGGCGGTCCGGCGCGCACGTCGTCCCGGCTCGACGATCGGGCCGGGTCGACGGACCGGGCCAGGGCGGCGGCGCGTTCGGGCGGGTCGCGGCGGGCAGAGAAAGGGAATGACAACCTCCGCCGAACAGACCGTCCCGCCCGTCCGTTCCCGCCGCGCGCTGCTGGCCGGTTCGGTCGGCAACTTCGTCGAGTGGTACGAGTTCGGGGTCTACGGCTACTTCGCGACGATCATCGCCGCGAACTTCTTCACGCCCGAGGGCGGCAGCGACGTCGAGGCCCTCGTGAAGACCTACGCGTCGTTCGCCCTGGCCTTCTTCTTCCGTCCGGTCGGCGCCGCGCTGTTCGGCCGGATCGGCGACCGGATCGGCCGTCGCCCGACGCTGATCCTCGTCATCACGCTCATGACGCTGGCGACGACGGCGATCGGGCTGCTGCCGACGTACGCGACGGCCGGGGCGGCCGCACCGTGGCTGCTGACCCTGCTGCGGATCCTGCAAGGGCTGTCCGCCGGCGGGGAGTTCGGCGGAGCGGTGTCGCTGATGACCGAGTTCGCACCCGCGGGCAGGCGCGGCCTGTACGGGTCGTGGCAGTCGTTCACGGTGGCGCTGGGGCTGCTGGGCGGCGCCGGCGCCGCGGCGCTGCTGGCGACGGTGCTGTCCGAGGGGGCGCTGAACGACTGGGGCTGGCGGCTTCCGTTCCTGCTGACGCTGCCGCTCGGGGCGGTCGCGCTGTGGCTGCGGCTGCGGCTGGAGGAGACGCCGAGTTTCCGGCGTGTGGACGCGGAACCGGTGGCCGCACCTCCCGCCGCGGAGGTGGTGCGCGCGATCCTGCTGGGCGCGGGGCGGATCATGGGGTGGGCCGCCGCCGGTTACACGTTCCTGGTGGTGCTGCCCGCCTATCTGCAGTCCGCGCTGAACGCCTCGTTCCAGGAGGCGCTGGTCGCGACCGTGCTCGCCAATCTCGGGTTCGCCGCCTCCATCGTCCCGGCGGGCGCGCTCAGCGACCGGATCGGGCGCAGGGCGGTGATGCTGACCGGCGCCGTGCTCGTCGTGGTGCTGGCACTGCCGCTGATCAACCTGCTGCAGGACCTGGTCACGGCGACGCCGCTGAAGGGCCTCGCGGTGTTCGCGGCGGGCGCGGTGGTCGGGCTGCTGGCGGGCCCGGGGCCCGCGATGCTCGCCGAGATGTTCCCGACCCGGGTCCGCTGCACGGGCCTCGGTCTCGCGTACGCGCTGTCCAACGCCGTGTTCTCGGGTTGCGCGGGGCTCGTCATCACCGAATTGATCAAGAGGACGGGCAACGTGGACATCCCCGCCTACTACGCGGCCGCCACGTGTGCGGTCAGTGTGTTCGCGCTGCTGAGCCTGCGCGGCGACGACCACCGCGGACCGCTGCGGTGAGGGTCGTCGGTCTGATGTCGGGCACGTCCCACGACGCCGTCGACGCCGCCGCGGCCGACATCGGCTTCGACGGGGACGCCCTGACCGTGACGCCGCTCGGCATGGTGAGCGGCGGCTACGACGACGGCCTGCGGGCGTCGCTCGCGGGTGCGCTGCCTCCGGCGACGACGACGCTCGGGGACGTCTGCCGCCTCGACACCCGCATCGGGCAGGTCTTCGCGGCGGTCGCCGAGCGGGCGGACCGCGAACTGTGCGGCGGGGGCGCCGAGCTGTTCGCCTCGCACGGCCAGACCGTGCACCACTGGGTGGAGAACGGCCGGGCCCTGGGCACGCTGCAGCTGGGACAGCCCGCCTGGATCGCGGAGGCGACGGGCCGTCCGGTCGTCTCCGACCTCCGGCCCCGGGACATCGCGGCCGGAGGGCAGGGCGCCCCACTTGTGAGCCTGGTGGACGTGCTGTGGCTGCGGGGACGGCCGGGGGTCCCCGTCGCGCTCAACCTGGGCGGGATCGCCAACGCGACCGTGGTTCCGCGTTCGGGCGATCCGGTCGCTTTCGACACCGGTCCGGCGAACGCCCTCCTGGACGCGGCCGTCGCCGAACTGACCGGCGGCCGGGAGGCGTACGACGCGGGCGGTGCGCTCGCGGCGGCGGGCCGGGTCCACCGCCCGCTGCTGGAGCGGCTGCTGGCGGAGCCGTACTACCGGCTGCCGGCACCGAAGACCACTGGCAAGGAGCTGTTCCACCCCGGTCATCTGCGGGCCGCGCTGGCCGGGCTGGGCGCACTCGCGCCCGAGGACGTCCTCGCGACGCTCACCCTCCTCACCGCGCGCACGGTCGCGGACGCGGTCCGCCCGCTGGGCGCGACCGAGGTGATCGCCTCGGGCGGCGGCACCCGCAATCCCGCGCTGATGGGGATGCTCCGCGCCGAACTGGCGGGTATCCGCCTGTGCACCTCCGACGACCTCGGGCTGCCGTCGGCGGCGAAGGAGGCGTACGCCTTCGCCGTACTGGGGTTCCTGACGGCGCACGGGCTGCCCGGAAGCCTGCCCTCGTGCACCGGAGCGCGGGCGGCCCGGGTGCTCGGCTCGATCACACCGGGGATCGGGCCGCTGCGTCTCCCGCCGCCCGCGAAGGAATTCGTCAACTCCCTCGTATTTACTGTCCGTTGATCCCGCGCGTACGCTGCATCACCATGACCACATCCGCCACACGGGTGCGCGGGGCGGCGCTGTTCGCGACCGCGGGCGCCGTCCTCGCCGCGTTGTTGTTCGGTACGGGTGCCCCCTCGGCCGCGGCGGACACCGCGGCGACGGATGAGGTGACGGACGCGGCGAAGGTCGTGCCGGTGCAGACGACGGGCCCCGCCGACAAGCGCTTCAATCTCGTGGTGCTCGGCGACGGCTACACGGCGGCGCAGCTGCCGGAGTTCCGCGCGCACGTCGAGACCCACCTCAACGTGCTGTGGTCGACGGAACCGTTCGCCTCCTACCGTTCGTACATCAACGTGTGGGCCGTGGAGAGCGCATCCGCCGAGTCCGGCGTCGACTGCGACCCCGGCCTCGACGCCGCTCGCCGGGACACGGCGCTCGGCATGGGCTTCTGGGGCGGCTGCAACCCGAACAGCGTGCAGCGGCTGCTCACCGTGGACACCGGCGCCGCGACGGCGCTGGCCGATCTCGTACCGGGCACGTCGGGCGCCAACCGGCAGATCGTGGCCCTGGCCAACAGCGACACCTACGGCGGCGCGGGCGGTGCCTACGCCACCGCGTCCGGCGGCAACGCCCTGTCCTCGCTGATCACCCCGCATGAGCTCGGCCACTCGCTCGGCAAGCTCCAGGACGAGTACGACTACTACGCGCGCGGGGTGCCGGGCGGCGCCTACAGCGGCGGCGAACCGGCGTCGGCGCACCACACCTTGCTGACCGAGGACCAGATGCGCGAACAGCGCGCGAAGTGGTGGCGCTGGCTCGGCGAGGAGAGCGAGTCGGGCGGGGTCATCGGACGCCACGAAGGCGGGATGTACAGCACGAAGGGCGTGTGGCGGCCCAGCAAGCACTCGATCATGAAGACCCTCGGGTACGCCTTCGACCAGGTCGAGCGCGAGGTGATGGTGCAGAAGATCTCGGCCAAGGTGAACCTCGTGCAGGGCCACACGCCCGACACGGCCCCGATCGGCGACGACCGGACTGTGTGGGTGGACACCCTGCACCCGGTCGGCGGTGAACTCGATGTCGTATGGCGGCTGGACGGCGACCGGCTGCGGGCGGTGGGCGACGCACGCACGGTCGATCTGCGCCGTCTGCGCCTCACGCCCGGCACGCATACGCTCACGGCGACCGTCACGGATCCCACACCGTTCGTACGGGACCCGGCCGTGCGCGCGTCGACGGCGCTGACGCGCACGGTGACCTGGACGGTGGACACGTCGGTGGGCACCGCGCCGGACGAGGTGGCGGCGGCGTTCACCGACCACACCTCGACCGGGGCGCCCGTCGGTGCCGCTTCGGTGGTGTACGCCGAGACCACGCACCCCGCCGGCCGCCCGCTCGCGGTCCGCTGGACGCTCGACGGCCGTCCCGTGGCCAACCCGGGCAACGACCGCGACCTGGACCTGGGCGCCCTGCGGCTGCGGCCGGGCGCCCACGAGCTGACGGCCCGCATCGCGGGCACCGACGAGGAACTGACCTGGGCCGTGGACGCGTCGCCGGCCACGGCCGCCTACGAACTGTCCGAGCCGCTGCGGACGGTCCACCGGCCCGGCAAGCCGGTGGAGTACGTCTACGACGGCCCGTTCACGATGGGGCTGACCGCCCGGGACGACCAGGACGGGTATGTGGTGCGGCAGTTCAGGGTCGACGGCGACGGCTGGCAGACGTACTACGGCTGGCCCACCGACGCCGGCGCCCCTTACCGGTTCACCCCGCAGGGCACCGTGATCGACGATCTCGTGTACGGGAAGCTGGGCACGCCGCGCGTGGTGCCCTGGGACGACGCCACACCCGACTACGGCACCCACACCATCGAGTACCGCACGGTCGACGCGGCCGGGAACGTCTCGTCCGCGAGGCGGTTCCTGGTGACGCTGCTGCCCCCGCGGCAGCAGGTCAGCTGACCAGGAAGTCGGCCTTGCCGGACTTCGCGCCCTGGATGAAGGCGGCGATCTCGTTGGTGGTGTAGATGAGTGCGGGACCGTCGGGATCGGCGGACTGGCGGATCGCGACCCGGCCGTCGGACAGCTTCATGGTCTCGACGCAGTTGCCGCCGTTCCCCCCGCTCCAGGGTTTGTGCCAGCCGTCCTCGCCCAGCTCGGCGGCGGGCATGCCGTTGTATATGCGCTTCATTCACAGCTCCTTGCGCAGAGCATTCAGAATCTCCTTCGTGCGTTGTGCCGTCGCGGCCTGCGCCGCCATGCGGTCCATGACCTCCAGATGCGTGGCGACCTCGGGGCGCGCGTCGAGATAGACGGCACCGGTCAGGTATTCGCTGTAGACCATGTCCGGGAGCTCGGGCATGGCGAACCGGAAGAGGACGAAGGGCCCGTAGGTGCCCGGGTGGTGGCCGCTCGCGAACTCGGCGATCTGCAGCGTCACATGGGGCAGCCGGGTGCTGTCGAGCAGCTTGTCGATCTGCTCCTTCATCACGCCGGGGCCGCCGACGGGCCTGCGCAGCACCGTCTCGTCCATGATCACCCACAGTCGGGGCGCGTCGGGACGGGTGAGCAGCGCCTGACGCTCCATCCGCAGCGCCACGTGCCTCTCGATGTCCTCCGGATCGGTGTGCCCGATGGCTCCGCCGAGCATGATCGCCCGTGCGTAGTCCTCCGTTTGCAGCAGTCCGGGCACGAACTGCGGTTCATACGCACGGATGAGACTCGCGGCGCCCTCCAGGCTGACGTACATGCTGAACCAGCCCGGCAGGACGTCGTGGAAACGCTGCCACCAGCCCGGTTTGTTGGCCTCCTCGGCCAACTCCACGAATCCGCGGGCCTCCTCGTCGCCGATCCCGTACGCGCCGAGGAGCAGCTGCACATAAGGAATCTTCAGCGCCACCTCGGCGGTCTCCATCCTGCGGATGGTGCCGGCGGCGACGCGGAGGATCTTCGCCGCTTCCTCGCGTTTGAGACCGGCGCGCTCCCGCAGGTCCTGCAGGCGCTTGCCGAGGACGACCTGGCCCACGGTGGGGGCGGACCGCGGTTCACTCACTTCGAGACCTCCCCACGTGCTGTGTTGCGAGCAGTGTGCCATGGCGGTTCAGCGATGAACACGCCCAGTCTGCATTTTTCAGAGTGACTCTTGCCAACGTGACGGTTGCAGCGGGAGACTGGCCGTGTGAACCGTGACGCGCTCACCACCCCCTTTCCGGACGCGAGTTCGGACACCGCCACCTCCCGCTACGGCTTCGAGGTGCCGGCGCGCGTCGAATCCGTCTCCCGTACAAGACGGCTGGTGAGCGAGCGGCTCGACCTCTGGGGCATCGGCGGCGACACGCGCGACACAGCCCTGCTGATCGTCTCCGAACTGGTCACCAACGCGGTGGTGCACACCGGCGGCCACCTCGTCTCCTGTCAACTGCACTGCGGCGAGGGCCGGTTGCGCGTCACCGTGCAGGACCAGGGCTCGACGGCGACCGGCCCCCGGGTCTGCCACGGCCTCGAGGAGGAACGCGGCCGCGGCCTGCTGCTCGTCGAAGCGGTCAGCACCGCGTGGGGGACGCACGACTGCGAGCGCGGCACGGGTCGTGCCGTATGGGCCGAACTGCCCTGCGCGGCAACGCCGTTCGCGTCCGGCTGGCAGTGCTGAGGAGCCTGGCTGCGCTCCTCGCCCGGGGCGTACGCCACGAACAGGCCCCGCCGACGCCGCAGCGGGTCCTGCCACCGCGGCTCGTGGACCGCTGCCGTCACCAGGAGGCCGGGCTGACCCGCCTCGTCCTGCCCGATTCGCTGCCGGCCGAGCTCGGCTGCGACGCCGTGGGCGTCCCCGCCCGCTTCGGGTTCCGCCTCCTCGGCCGCATGCCGCGCAGCGGGTGTGTCTTCGCCGACAGCCAGTGGTGGTGGTGGATCGTTCCGGCGGGATCAGATCTCGACCTGCTGTGGCCGCTGCCCGCGCACTACGCCAGGGGCGCCCGGGTGCCGGGCGACAGACCCCGGCTGATCCGCGGCCCGAACGGCCCAAGTCCCTACACACCGCCCATCCCCCTGTACCTGACGGCCTGCCAGCTGACCGGCGCCGCACCGAAGTGGCCGACCGCTGTCGGCAGCGCACGAGGTGCGTGATCCGGCGGACGGCGCCCGTGCCACTGCGGATAGGCTTTCCGGCATGTCAGAAGCCAATACGAGCCCGGAACGGCAGGGGCTCACACCGCGCCAGGCCCGCCATGTCCGCATAGCCCTCTCCGCGGGCATTATGATCGCTGTCGGCGCCGTCCTGGTCCTGCGGCTCGGCAGTACGCACTCGGTGCTGACGCTCGGCTTCTACGGCATGGCGCTGATCCTCTCCGGCAGCGCGCTCGTCCTCAGCCGCGCGGGACGCACCCGCTGGGCCACACTGGTCCTGGGCATCGGAGTGGCGGTGGCGGTCGTCGCGGAGTGGGCCGTGGCCGCGATGCGCTGAGGCCCGCCGGAGAGCGGCGACAGGCCCCGTGCGCACGAGGCCGTTCGCCGCTCAGCCCCCGGAGACCGCGCGCAGGTGCGCCCTGCCGCGGGGCACTCCCGGTGCCGCCGAGCGGCTCTCGCGGAGCACAAGCGTGAGGCGGGTGTACCCCTTGTCCTGCAGGGAGGCGGGGGTCTCGTCCACGACCCGGCAGTCGGTGCGCCCCCACCGGGGATCGGGGTGGTTCACCGGCCGCACCGCTCCGTCGTGGTGGACCGCCGCCGCGCCCACCGCCCTCATCCAGTGCGGCAGTCCGCACCGGTAGGCCGCGTCCATGATCGGGTCGAGCGCGATGTCGTCACGAATGGCCGAAAGGCCGTCGTCCTCGCCGTCGCCCTCCAACGCGTCCGCGAGCTGGGCCATCAGCGGCAGGCACCAGCTGGTCTCGTGCTCGGCGAGCACCGTGGGCGCGTCGGGGTGGAAGAGCGCGAAGCGCAGGAAGTTCTGGTGGGGCATGGCCGTGGGGTGCGGGCCCATGTTGCGGAACAGGGCGTCGAAGGCGGGGTTCGTGTGGACCACGTCCCAGCGCCGGTCGAACAGCAGGGAGGGCAGCGGCACCGCGTCCATCAGGGACGCGTAGTCGCGCAGGTACGCCTGGGTGGCCCGGTCTGCCGGGTCTGCCGGCTCCGCGGGCCGTATGGGCGACGAGGGCACCGGAGCGTGTACGGGGACGGGCGGGTGGAGCGGCCCGGAGGGGCGTGCGGGGACGGGCCTGCGGACCGGTCCGGAGGGCGGAACGGGACCGGACGGCCGCAGCGGGGCGCCCGACTCGCGGAAGCTGTCGCGGTCGCCGCCGATCCGGCGCAGCCGGCCGCGCTGCGTGGTGTCCATGTCCGGGGTGTCATCGATGCGCTTCGTACGGGCGCTGCCGCGGGCGGCCTTGACGCGGCCGGGTCGCCCCTGAGCTCCGGGGCGACCGACGCCCGCCTCGTACGTCATCGAGAACGCCGCCCTTCCGAAGCTTCTCGAAGTCCTGCCAAGTCCAGCTGTGGCAGCCCCCTTTGGATCTTCATCCTGCCTGCGATCCTCTTACCGCCGAGGCGACTATGTCAACTATCGTGGCATTCAGCGCCGTTGAACGCACGATTTCCGCCACAGCTGTGGCAAGACCTGGTTGCATTCACTCGAAGCGGTTAATCTCCCGGCAGCCCCTTGAGTGCGGGGCTGCCTCGCGTGATCTAGGAGACCTACTGGTGACGGACGGCTTCTCGGTTCCGGGTCCGGCCGCGGACGACCCTCTGGCGGCATCTGTCGCCCGGGTGGCCGACCTCGCGGACAAACTCGGAATCAGCCACGACGAGGTCTTCGACGTCGACACGCTCTCCGAAGCCTCGGGCGTGCCGGCGGACGTGGTCGGCGCCCTGCTCGACGGGCGCCCGGCCGGCGAGACGGACCTCCAGGCGCGCTTCCTGCAGCGCTTCGACCTGCTGCGCAGGACCCGGCTCAAGCCCAACGGCCGCCGGTACACGCAGCAGGAGATCGCCGACGGCGCGGGGATGTCGCGCCAGCAGGCCGGGGCGCTGATCAACGGCGACCGCCGGCCCACCATGGAACACTGTGACGCGATCCAGCGGTTCTTCAAGGTCCACGCGGGCTTCCTGACCGCTGACGACCCCGACGCTCTCGTCGGCGCCCTGCACCGCACCGAGCAGAGTCTGCTTCAGGACTTCGTGGGCGAAAGCGACCCGCTGGAGCGGCTGTTGCAGGACCATGGTGTGCGGGGCATCGCCTGGCGGGCTGCCCAGCTGCCCACCGACAAGCACCGGGACAAGGTCACTGAGTGGCTCGACATGCTCCTCGAGAGCGTCAAGCCGACGGACCACCCCTGATTTCCGGACAGGCTGGAAGTCAGGACGTGTCCCGACGGGTGCGCGCGGGGAGAGGAGAGCGGTGAGCATAGGCAAGGACATGCGCCGGCTGTGCGGCGAGCTGATCGCCGGAATCGACCTGCCGGCGCCCGCCGCCCCCGCCGATCTCTACCGTGCGCTGTGCGACGGAATGAGCAGACACCGCGGCAGGCCGGTCCGTTACCGCATGGCCTCGTTCCCGCCCGGCACCGCGAGCGGTCTGTGGCTCGACATGGCGGAGCAGGACCTGATCGTCATCGAGGAACGCACCGCACCCGACCACCAACTGGTCATCCTCGGCCATGAGCTGTGGCACATGAAGGCCGGGCACTGCAGCCACCACGTCGAGGGCGCCGCCGTGGCGGCGCGCCTGCTCACCGACGAGGCCGATCTGCAGGCGACCGTGCTGAAGGTCGCCGCACGGTCCCGGTCCGACCAGGCCGAGGAGCGCGAGGCGGAGAGCTTCGGCCTGCTGCTCGGCAGCAAGTGCCGTGCGTGGCTCACCGGTTCGGCTGGGCGCGGCCCGGTGCAGCGGGAATGTGTCGCCGGACGTATCGAGGCCTCGCTGGGATACCGCGGGCCCCAGGGCTGATGCGTGGACGGACCCGACTACTACATACCCGCCGCCGCCCTGGGCGTCGCACTGGCGTTCAAGCTGCCCGGGACGCTGCGCGACTGGCGTGATCCGCTGCTCCGCTCGGTGTGCGCGCTGCTGGTCCTCGCGGCCTGCACCTTCTTCTTCGCCGCGCCGCCCACCATCGCGGCGGTCAACCGCCTCACCGGCGTCGCCAACTTCTCGGCCCCGCTGGTCTACTGCATCCTGACCGCGTTCAGCGCCTCCTGCCTGGTCCTGCTGGTCAACTGGCGCGGCGGCCCGCCGCAGGAGACACGGCGCGTCTCCGTCCGCTGGGTCGTCGGCTACGGCGTCGTCGTCGTGCTCCTGATCGTCCTGTTCCTGCTCGGGGAGGCGCCCGAGGAGCGGCTGCGGGACCTCGACACGCACTACGCCACGACTCCGTACATCCGCGAGATGATCGTCCTGTACCTGATCGCGCACAGTGTGGCGGCCGTCGGTATGACGGCGCTGTGCTGGCGGTGGTCGCTCCAGGTGCGCGGCTGGCTGCGCGGCGGCCTGGTGGTCATCGTGTTCGGGTCGTTGTTCAACCTGGCGTACGGCGTGAGCAAGTTCACCGCCGTCTTCGCCCGCTGGGCCGGTCACGACTGGGACGCGCTGAGCACCCTGGCCGCGCCGCCCCTCGCCTCCGTCGGGGCCCTGCTCAGCGCGATCGGCTTCGTCCTGCCGCTCGTCGGGCAGCGGCTGTCCGACACCTGGCACGACTGGGCGGCCTACCGGCAGCTCGGGACGCTGTGGCGGGAGCTGCGCGCCGCGTCGGCGCCCGGCACGCCCACGGTACGCATCTCCTTCTTCTCGCCCGTCGAACTGCGGGTCACCCAGCGCGAGTCCGACATCCACGACGGCCTGCTGCAGCTCGACCCGTACTTCGACCACGGGCTGCGGGCGAGCGCGTACGAGGAGGCGGTCGCGGACGGCGCCGAGCCGCGCGAGGCGCAGGCCGTCGCCGACGCCGCGATGGTCGCCGCCGCGCTGCGCTCCCGCGCCGCCGACCCGGAGGGCGAGATCATCAGCTCGGCCCAGGCCTACACGTCCGAGGCCGCGCAGGGACCGCGCGATCTGGTGCGCATGTCCCTGGCGCTGCGTCATTCACCCGTCGTCGCGGCAGTGCGCGTGCGCGCGGCCCGGTCAGAGAGCGGCATCCGATGAGCGATCCCTTGAGAACCGTCCGGAGCACGCCGCGTACAGCGGTCGTGATCGGCGGCGGCCTGGCCGGCATGCTGGCGGCCGGCGTCCTGCGTCCCCACGTCGACGAGGTCACCGTCGTCGACCGGGACGCCCTGCCCGACGGGCCGCACGCCCGCAGGAGCCTGCCGCAGGCCCACCACGCCCATCTGCTGTGGTCGGGCGGCGCCCGGGCCGTCGAGACCCTGATGCCGGGGACCACCGAGCGCTGGCTCGCGGCGGGGGCCCGGCGCATCCCGCTGCCGACGGGACTGGTGTCCATGTCGGCGCTGGGCTGGTTCCGCCGCTGGCCGGAGATGCAGTTCCTCATCGCCTGCAGCCGTGACCTGCTCGACTGGGTGGTCCGCGAACAGGTCACCGCCGGTCCGGGGGTCACCGTGCTGCAACGCACCGAGATGCTGGGCCTGGAGGGCGGTGCGACGCGCGTCACGGGCGTACGGGTGCGCGGAGCCGACGGGAACGAGCGGGTGCTCCGGGCCGACCTGGTCGTGGACACGAGCGGCCGCGGCTCGCGGGCGCCCGACTGGCTGAGGGCGCTCGGCGCCGGCGAGGTGCGGGAGGAGAAGGTCGACTCGGGCCTCGCCTACGCCAGCCGCCTATTCCGCGCGCCCGCGGGCTCCGGCGACTTCCCCGTCGTCAACGTGCAGGCGGACGCGCGGGAGCCGCGGCCGGGGCAGACAGCAACCGTCGTGCCCATCGAGGGCGGGCGCTGGATGGTGACCCTGTCCGGTACCCGCGGGGGTCAACCCACCAGCGCCGCCGACGAGTTCGAGAACTTCGCCCGCTCGGTTCGCCACCCCGTCGTCGGCGAACTGATCGCCGACGCCGAGCCGCTCACCGACGTCTTCGTCAACCGCAGCACCGTCAACCGGCGCCGGTACTACGAGAAGGTCGCCGACCTGCCGGAGGGCTTCGTCGCGATCGGCGACGCGGTCGCCACGTACAACCCGGTCTACGGGCACGGCATGTCGGTGGCCGCACAGGGCGTGCTGGCCCTGCGCGAGGCGGTCGCGGCCCGGGGCGTGACCGCTCCGGGGCTCTCCCGCTCCGTGCAGCGTGCGGTGGCCGGCCCGGTCTCCATGGCCTGGGACCTGGCCACCGGGCAGGACATCCTCTATCCGGGCGCGATCGGAAGGGAGCCGGGCGCGAGCTCGAGGGTGCTGCGGCACTACGTCGACCGCCTGATGCTGACCGCGACCGGGCGGCCTCTCGTCGCCAAGGCCCTGTTCGACGTCATGACCCTGTCCTCGCCGATCACCTCGCTGCTGCGACCGGAGATCGCGCTGGCCGTGCTCCGCGGTCCCAAGCTGCCCCGGCTGCCGGGCCCGCCGCTGACGGCCGAGGAACTGCGGATCGCGAAGGAGCCCCGGGGCGAACGGGAGCCGGACGCGGCGGACGCGTGACACCCGCGGGCGGGCGTTCAGCAGGCCCGGCAGGCACGCGGGACGCGGGCGCCGGCCGGTGGAAGGTCCACCTGACGGCGACGGTGCCATGCGCCCCAGCGGACCGGGCGCCGACTCCGGGTACGCGCTCGGGGCAAGGGCGGGTCGCGGCCGGGTCCTCACCCCACTGCGGCAGCGCGGCATCGCCTAGGCTCGGCCGCACGATGAACGCCAATCACACAGACGCGGCACCGGCCCCGGGCGGAGGCACGCGTGGCCGGCCGGGGCGTCACGCCCCCACGCCGCTGGAACCGAAGGCCGACAGGGAGACGGTCAGGCGGCACAACCTGAGCCTCGTCCTGCGTGCCGTGCGCGACGCGGGCGAGACGACCCGCGCCGGTGTCGCGGCACGGGTCGGGCTCACGCGCGCCGCGGTGTCGTCCCTGGTCGAACAGCTGCTGGAGAGCGGCTTCCTGTCCGAGTCCGGCAAGACGTTCAGCGGACAGGCGGGCCGGCCGGGCACCGTGCTGAAGCTCGCCCGCACAGGGGTCGCGGGACTCGGCGTCGAGATCAACGTCGACTACGTGTCCGTCTGCGTGGTCGACCTCGCGGGCACCGACCGCGTACGGCTCGTGGAACACCTCGACAACCGGGGCACCCCGCCCGAGCGCGTCTTCGGCCGCGCGGCGGGGATCGCGGCGCGGGCGCTGGCCTTTGCCGCCGAGCAGGACCTCAGGCCCGTGGGCGCGGCGCTGGCGTTGCCGGGCCTCGTGGCGGCCGGGTCCGTCCGCCAGGCCCCCAACCTGGGCTGGACGTCGGTCCCGGCCGAGACGCCGTTCGCCGAGGCGCTCGCCGCACTGCGGCCCGGTCCGGCCGCGCTGCCGGTGCGTTCGGAGAACGAGGCGAACCTCGCGGCGCTGGCCGAGCTGTGGTTCGGCGGCCTCGGTGACGTGCGCAGCTTCCTCTACCTCACGGGCGAGATCGGAGTGGGCGGCGCACTGGTCCTGAACGGCGAACTGCTGCGGGGCGCGCACGGTTTCGCGGGCGAGATCGGGCATGTGTCGGTCGCGGACGACGGGCCCTTGTGCCGCTGCGGCTCACGCGGCTGCCTGGAGCAGTACGCGGGCCAGTCCGCGCTGCTGAGGGCGGCGGGCATCGACGAACGCGCCGGCGCGTCGGGCGTGGCCGAACTGGAGCGGCGCGCCCGCGCGGAGGAGCCGCGTGCGGTGGCGGCGCTGACGCAGGCGGGCGTGATGCTGGGGCGGGTGCTGTCCGCAGCGGTGAACCTCTTCGACCCGGACGCGGTGGTCCTGGGCGGGATCTACCGCCCGCTGCTGCGGTGGCTCGGGCCGCCGGCGGGCACGGAGCTGTCGACGCGGGTGGTGTCGGGCCTCTGGCCCCCGGGCAGCACACGCCTGCGCGCCTCCTCCCCGGCGGCGGACGCGGCGCGGGGTGCGGCGGCGCTGACGGTCGACGACGCGCTGGCGGATCCGATGGGATACGGGGGGCGGGGGAGCTGATGCCGCCGATCCTGCCTTCCCGGAACCGTGGCAGGACCCGGCCCCCGCACCGCGCTCCGCGCGGTGTCGTCGATCAAGCACCCCCTACGGCCTGGCCGTAGGGGGTGCTTGGTCGAGACACGCAGCGCCGCGGCGCCGGCCGGGCTGCCGGTCACGGCTCCGGGTCGAGCACGACCGGCAGTTCCGCGAGGCCGCGGAAGGCGGGGAAGGGAACCTCCATCCACTTCGCCTCGGCAGCGGGGTCGGCCAGAGCGACCTGCGGGAACCGGCCGAACAGGCTGGTGAGGGCCAGCTGCGTCTCCAGCCGCGCCAGCGGTGCGCCCAGGCAGTAGTGGCTGCCGTGGCCGAACCCCAGATGGCCGCTCTGCTCGTTTCTCGGCCGCCTCACGTCGAGCTCGTCCGGGGAGTCGAACTTCAGCGGATCGCGATTCGCCGACATGAGCGAGATCTGCACCAGGGCACCCTTGGGGACGCGCGTTCCGCCGATCTCCACGTCCTCGGTCGCGAACCGGAACGTCGCGCTCTCCACCGAGCCGTCGTAGCGCAGCAGCTCTTCCACGGCGGCGCCGACCAGTTCCGGGTCCTTCTGCACGGCACGCAGCTGTGCGGGGTTGGCCAGGAGGTGGTACACGGCATTTCCGATGAGGTACGCGGTCGTCTTGTGGCCCGCGAACATCAGCAGGAACGCCGTCGAGACCAGCTCGTTCTGTGTGAGGCCGCCGTCGTTGTCCTGGGCCTCGGTGAGCGCGCTGAGCAGGTCCTCACCGGGGTGCCGGCGCTTGCGCGCGATGAGATCGGTGAAGTAGGCGTGGAGGTCCTCCTCCGCCTTCTGCTGGGCCAGCTTGGACTCCTTGCTGAAGCCCGTCTGCGCCACCGTGGCGGACAGCCGGTGCATGTCGGCCCGCTCCTCGAGCGGCACGCCGAGCAGTTCGCAGATCACGGTGATCGGCAGCGGGAACGCGAACGCGGGCAGCAGATCCACCGGCTCACGGGTGGGACATGCGTCGAGCAGCTGGTCGACGATGCCCTGGATCTTCGGCCGCATCGCCTCGACGCGGCGCGGGGTGAACTCGGAGTTGACGAGTCTGCGCAGCCGCGTGTGCTTGGGCGCGTCGGCGTTGAGCATGTTGTCGTCGAGCGAGACCGACGAGTCTCCGAAGATCCTCCGGTACGCGTCCATGGCCCCGTACATGTCCTTGCTCAGCCGAGGGTCGGACAGGGCGGCCCGGGCGTCCTCGTACCGTGTGATCAGGTACGTTTCGATGCCGTGCGGGGGAGTCATCGGGCAGACGGGCGCCGTGTCCCGGAGGGCGGCGTACACCGGGTGCGGGTTGCGCCGGAAGTCGGCGGTGCACTGTTCGGCACTGGTGACGGGGTCGCGCGTAGTGGTCACGGACGGCTCCTGAGGTCGAAGAGGGCCTCGGCGTTGCCGCCGAGGATGAGCTGCTGGGACGCCTTGTCCAGGGGCAGCTTCTCGATCATGCGGATGAGGTCCTCCAGCGGCGCGGACAACGGCGGCGAGTCGCTGCCGAACAGCATCCGTTCGGGCCCGAGCACCTCCGCGTTGAGGCTCAGGTGTGCTGGGCTGAACGGGCTGGTGTCTACGTACATGCGCCGCAGGGCCGCGGCCGGGTCGGCCGACACCGCCTCGGGTGCCGGCCGGCCCGATGCCTGCTGGTCGGACGCGGGGGCGGGGGACGGCGCGCCCCCGCCCCAGTGCCGGGGGCGCGCCGCCGTCTGCAGGCGCTCCGGCAGCAGCGCCATCGCGCCGCCGCCGGTCGCGCCGATCAGCCGCAGACCGGGGTACTTGTCCAGCCATCCCGCGAACGCGATCATGGCCATGCCCGCCGTGACATCGCCGAACCGGCCGACCTGCTCGACGAAGCCCATGTTGTCCACGTGCTCCGTGCCGATGGGTTCGGCCGGGGCGTGCACCAGGACCGGGACTCCCGCCTCCGCGGCCAGCGCGAAGAAGGAGTCCGCCCGCGGCGAGCCGAGCAGCTCGCCGCGGACGCTGGAGGTGGTGATCAGGCCGACGAAGGCGGGGTCCGCCAGCGTCTCCCGCACCCCTTCCAGGTGATCGTCGTCACCGAACGGGTTGGCGTAGACGTACCCGCGGAGCTGGTCCGGGAAGGAGGAGACCAGACCCGACATCCAGGCGTGGAAGCCACGCAGCCGGTCGCGCGGCTGCTTGTAGTTGTCCACGCCCGGGACCCGAGCCATCGCGCCGGCGCCCACCGGGCTGCCGATGATGGTGAGGTCGATCCCGGCCTCGGCGCGCGCCGCGAGCATTCCGTCGACGTCGGTCAGGCTGGGGGGCATCGGGAAGCGTCTGGCCGCCTCCGGTGGGGACAGATGTCCGTGGATGTCGATGATCATGTGTGGGTTCCCGGTTCCGGTGTGACTGCGCGGGTGACCGCGGCACAGTCCTCGTCGCCGAGCCCTTGCTCGGTGGCGCGGACGTGGGTCTCCGCGGCTGCGGCGGTGAGCGGAAGGCTCAGGCCCTCCGCGGCCGCCTGCTCCACAGCGAGCATGAGGTCCTTCGCCATGAGGCGCAGCCGGAAGTCCGGTTCGTCGAAGCGCCCGGTTGCAAGGCGCCGCGACTTGAACGTCATGACCGGCGAGGCGAAGCCGCTGCCCGCGATCGTCTTGAGGACCAGCTGCTTGTCGAGGCCGGTGGCGGCCGCCAGTTCGGCGGCCTCGGCCATCGCCTGCACCTCTATTCCCATGAGGAGATTGAGGAGCAGCTTCATCCGCATGCCGGAACCGAGTGCGCCCAGATGGACGACCTCCTTGCCCAGCATGTCCAGCAGGGGCCGGCCGGCGGTGAAGACCCGCTCCTCGCCGCCGACGAACAGGCGCAGTTCGCCGTCGCGGGCGTGGTCGCGATTGCCGAGCATGCCGACGTCCATGACGGACGGCACGTCACCGGCGAGCCGGACGACCTCCTCGGGTGCGACGGTGCTGGCGCATATCAGGGAGCCGGGGTAGGCCCCCCTGGCCAGGACGCCGTCCGGGCCGTGCAGCACGGTTTTGAGGGCGTCGCCGTCGGCGACCGTGCAGATGGCGGCGGTCGTCCCCTCGACGGCTTCGCTGGGGCGGCCGGCGGCGAAGGCGCCGGCCCGGGTGAGCGGCTGTGTCCGCTCCGGGGTGCGGTTCCACACCCGCACCTCTACTCCTTGCGCGAGCAGGCGTGTGGCCAGGCCCGTGCCCATCGTGCCGAGACCGAGGACGGCGACGGGACCGGCGCCGGCGTCGGGGGTGCTGACGTTGCGCGTCATGACTTCTCCTCCACGGTCTCCTTGACGACCCGGAACCGCAGCGACTGCGTCGAGTCGACCCACTGGCGCAGCGGAGCCACCAGAGCGCGGTGCTCGTCGCTCTGCTGCCAGGCGAAGAAGTGTTCGGGAGTCTCCCACTCGCTGGTGATCACCCACTGACGGGAGTCGTCCACCGGTCGTCCGAGTCTTTCGACGATGTGGCCGGGGGTACGAGCAACGGATCGACGCATCTGCTCGTACATCTCCAGGAATCCCTGTTCGCCGCCCTCGATCACACGGACCGCGAAGACCACGGAAAGCCGTTCGGCCGTTTGGCCGTTCTGCACAGTGCCCATGTCTCCTCCTGATGGTGAGATCCGCCAGGACACGCTTCCCAAGGACTCATGGGCTCCGTGGCGACGCAACTCCAAATGGGGGACTCCCCAGGCGGGACAAGGGCTTTCCCGTCTCGGCTAGCCCGACCGGGTGATCCCGAAAGAGCTCGCCGAGGCGGGTTCGACCACCCCGCCGGACGGCCGCGAACAGGTGACTCCTGGAGGGCCTCGACAAGCGCGTCGCGCGCTCCGCCTCAGACGTCGCGGCGCAGCAGGTCCTCGTACGTCTCGCGGCGGACCACCTCCCGCGACGTGCCGTCCGCGCAGAAGACCACCGGCGGGCGGCGCGCGCCGTTGTAGTTGTTCGCGAGCGAGAGGCAGTACGCGCCCGTGACCGGCACCGCGATGACGTCGCCCACGCGCGGGTCCCGCAACGGCACGTCGCGGATCAGGGTGTCCCCCGACTCGCAGTGCCGCCCCATCAGGTCGCAGCCGACGCCTCCGCCGACCCGCGTGCCGACCGTCGCCTCGAACCGCTGTCCGTACAGCATCGGTTCCAGGTTGTCGCCCATGCCCCCGTCCACGGCCACGAGCGTGCGCGGCCCGTGTTTGACGGTCACCGCGCGGTAGAGCGTGGTGGCCGCCCCGGCGACCAGGGAGCGGCCGGGCTCGATGAGCAGGCGGGCCGTCGCCGGGAGGTGCTTGCGGGCGGCGTCGGTGAGGGTGCGGACGTACTCCTCGATCGTCGGCGGACGGTCGGCGTACGTGTAGCGGACGCCGAGACCGCCCCCGAGGTCGTACACCGCGTGCTCGCCGAGTTCACCGATCGCCGCGATCGCCTCGACGGCGCGGGCGAACGGCGCCGTGTCCAGCAGCTGGGAGCCCACGTGCACGTGGAGTCCCTCCAGCAGCAGCCGCTCGTCGCCCCGCAGCCGGGCGGCCGCGCGGACGGCGTCGGGCACCGCGAGGCCGAACTTGGAGTGGCGGTGCCCGGTCGCCATCGCCTCGTGGGTGTCGGCGTCGACGTCGGGGATGACCCGTATCAGCACGCGCTGCGGGGCCCTCGCACGGGCCTCGCGGTCGTGCTCCAAGAGGTGTTCGAGGCGGTCGATGTCGTCGAAGTTGTCCACGACGACGGTCCCCGCGCCCGCGCGCAGGGCCATCGCGAGCTCCTCGTCGGTCTTGGCGTTGCCGTGCACGACGATGCGCCGCGGCCGGCGGCGCTGCGCGCGGAGGCGGACGACGTCCTGCGCGCCGTGTCCCGCCGCGAGGACGCCGACGGCGGCGGGTACCTCGGCCGGCTTCCGGCCGGCTGCCGGGGCCGACGCCTGGCCGCGCGACGGCCAAGGACGTACGCCATCTCGTCCTGCTCGACCGGCTGGGCGGTGAGTTGCGGCGTGAGCCCTGGCTGCGGCTGCCCGCCGTGGCCCTGTTGCTGGCGCACGACGCCGAGCACGGGACGGACTACGCGGCCTCCCTCAGGGCCTGGCTGGCGGCGGTCGGCGACATCGGGAAGGCGGCGGCCGCCCTGACGGTGCATCCCAACACCCTGCGCTATCGGCTGCGCCGGGCCCGCGAGCTGTTCGGTCTCGACCTCGACGACCCGGACGTGGTGCTGGCCGCCTGGCTGGAACTGGCGTCGGCAGCCGGCGAACCGGGCCCGAGCGGCCGGACCGGACAGACGCCGCGGGCGCCCCGCCGGGGGTGACCGGCAGGGCGCCCGCGGCACCGGGCGGGACGGTTCAGACGCGCGGCCGGTCGGCGGCCGCCGTCTCCAGGCCGGTCTCGGCGTGCCGCGCCGGAGCGGCGCCCTTGCGCCCTTCGTCGGCCCGCAGGGCCGAGTGCCGCCGTCCGAAGCCGAGGTAGAGCGCGGCGGCGAGGAGCAGCCAGGCGCCGAACAGGGTCCAGGTGATGCCCGGCAGGAGGTACGCCAGGTACAGACAGGACCCCGCCGCGAGTACGGGGACGACGGGGTACAGCGGCACCCAGTAGGAGCGCGGGGCGTCGGGGGCGATGCGCCGCAGGACGACGACCGCGGCCGCGACGGCGACGAACGCGACGAGGGTGCCCATGGACGTGAGGTCCGCCAGGTACTGCAGCGGCACGAGCGCGGCGAGCCCGCCGACGAGCACGCCGACGATCCAGGTGTTGTGCACGGGCGTGTGGCGCTTGCGGTCGACGCGGCGGAAGACCTGCGGCACCAGACCGTCGCGGGCCATCGAGAACAGGATGCGGGTCTGTCCGAAGAGGGTGACCAGCACGACGCTGAAGATGGACACGACCGCGCCGGCGGACAGCAGCACGGCGGGCCAGCCGGCCCCGGTGACGTCCCGCAGGATCTGCGCGAGGACGGCCTCGCCGGCGTCGGCCTGCTCGCCGAACCGGCCGGTGGGCTGGGCGCCGACGGCCGCGACGGAGACCAGGATGTACAGCAGCGTGACCGCGCCCAGGGTGAGGAGCAGGGCCAGCGGGATCGTGCGGCGCGGGTTGCGGACCTCCTCGCCCGCGGTGGCGACGGTGTCGAATCCGACGTACGAGAAGAACACGCCGGAGGCGGCGACGCCGATGCCCGCGATGCCGTGCGGCGCGAAGTCGCTGAAATTCTCGGCGCGGAAGGCGGTGAGGGCGACGAAGACGACGAGGACGCCGATCTTGACGGCGACCATGACCGCGTTGACGGCGGCGGACTCGCGGGTGCCGCGGGCGAGGAGCAGCGAGCAGAGCAGGACGACGACGAGGGCGGGGACGTTCACGTAGCCGCCGGCCCCGGGCGGCTGGCTGATCGCGTCGGGGAGGGTGAACCCGAAGAGCGCGTCGGTGAGTTCGTTGAGGTACTGGGCCCAGCTGACGGCGACGGTCGAGACCGCCACCCCGTACTCGAGGATCAGGCACCAGGCGACGAGATAGGCGGCGCCCTCGCCGAGGGAGGCGTACGCGTAGGAGTAGGTGCTGCCCGCCACCGGCAGCACACCGGCCAGCTCCACGTAGCACAGCGCGGCGAGGCCGGCGACGACGGCGGCGACGACGAAGGACAGGACGACACCGGGGCCGGCCTTGTTCGTCCTCGGGTGTCAGCGGGCCCCCAGCAGATGGTCCATCGCCAACTGGTCCAGGCGCTCGAACGCCATCCCCCGCCCGGCGGCCGCGTCGACGTCGAACTCCTCGTAGGCGCCCCGGTCCGCCAGCAGTCCCGCGAGGCCGTCGTCCGCCGTGGGACGGGCCAGCTCGTCCAGGCGCGCCGCGCGCAGCGCCTCCACGACCTCCGGATCGGCGCGGAAGGCAGCGGCACGCTCCTTGAGGATCAGGTAGTTGCGCATGCAGCCGGCCGCCGACGCCCACACCCCGTCGCCGTCCTCGGTCCTCGGCGGCTTGAAGTCGAAGTGGCGCGGGCCGTCGTAGCCGGCCGTCTCCAGCAGGTCGACCAGCCAGAACGCCGACCGCAGGTCACCGGCGCCGAAGCGCAGGTCCTGGTCGTACTTGATGCCGTTCTGGCCGTTCAGGTCGATGTGGAAGAGCTTGCCCGCCCACAGGGCCTGCGCGATGGAGTGCGGGAAGTTCAGACCCGCCATCTGCTCGTGGCCGACCTCCGGGTTCACGCCGTACAGCTCGGGCCGCTCCAGGCGTTCGATGAACGCGAGCGCGTGACCGACCGTCGGCAGCAGGATGTCGCCGCGGGGCTCGTTGGGCTTGGGCTCGATGGCGAAGCGCAGGTCGTAGCCCTGCTCGGTGACGTACTGGCCGAGCAGGTCGAAGGCTTCCTTCATCCGGTCCAGAGCGACGCGCACGTCCTTGGCCGCACCCGACTCCGCGCCCTCGCGACCGCCCCAAGCCACGTACGTCCGCGCGCCGAGCTCGGCCGCGAGGTCGATGTTGCGGAGGGTCTTGCGCAGCGCGTACCGGCGCACGTCGCGGTCGTTCGCCGTGAAGCCGCCGTCCTTGAAGACGGGGTGTGTGAACAGGTTCGTCGTGGCCATCGGCACGACCATGCCCGTCTCGTCCAGGGCCTGCCGGAAGCGCTTGACGTGCTCGGCGCGCTCGCTGTCACTCGCGCCGAAGGGGATCAGGTCGTCGTCGTGGAAGGTCACACCGTAGGCGCCGAGTCCGGCGAGACTGCGGACCGACTCGGCGGGGTCGAGCGGGGGCCGCGTCGCGTCGCCGAAGGGGTCCCGGCCCTGCCAGCCGACGGTCCACAGTCCGAAGCTGAACCTGTCGCCGGGGGTGGGTGTGAAGCGTTCCGTCATGGCCGTGCCCGCCTTCGCGTCGAGGTTTGTTTTCTTGCCTTACTAATAATGCACACCTGGCCCCGAGCAATGAAGACCCGCGACATCTGGTGCACCCGACCGGCCGTGGCGTAATTTGTTCGGAGCTCGGCCAAATACGCGGCCGCGACAGAACGAGAGGTGGATGCCATGCCGGCGAACGCGGTCGTCATCGGGGTGGACAGCTCGACCCAGTCCACCAAGGCGGTGTTCACCGACGCCGCCACGGGCCGGCCGCTCGCCATCGGGCGCGCGCCCCATCGCGTCGACGGAGAGGGCGGCGCACGCGAGACCGATCCGGAGGTCTGGTGGCGGGCGCTGCGCGAGGCGGTCGCGACCGGCCTCAAGGAGCTGGCGGCCGTGGGCGTCGACGCCTCCGCCGTCACCGGCATCGCCGTCGCCGGACAGCAGCACGGCCTCGTCGTCCTCGACCGGACCGGAGCCCCGCTGCGCCCCGCGCTGCTGTGGAACGACACCCGTTCGGCACCCCAGGCGGCCGCCCTGACCGAGGCCCTCGGCGGCCCGGACGCCTGGACGGCGCGCACCGGATCGGTGCCGGTCGCGTCCATGACCGCGGCGAAGTGGCAGTGGCTGCGGGAGAACGAGCCCGCCTGCGCCGAGGCCGCGGCGGCCGTACGACTCCCCCACGACTTCCTGACCGAGCGCCTGGCGGGCGTCGCGGCCACCGACCCGGGCGACGCGTCGGGCACCTGCTGGTACTCCACGGCCACGGGCGCCTACGACCCCGGACTGCTCGGCCTCGTCGGCCTCGACGCCGCCCTGCTGCCGCAGGTGGCGGCGACGGGCGGCACCCGCGTCGGCGCGCTCACCACCGCGTCCGCGTCCGCGCTCGGCCTCCAGGCCGGTACCGCCGTGGCCGCCGGCACCGGCGACAACATGGCCGCGGCGGTCGGTCTCGGACTCGGCGGGGAGGGGCTGTTGAACCACCCGGTGCTGAGTCTGGGGACGTCGGGCACGGTGTTCGCCGCGAGCCGCACCCGCCCCGCGTCGCCCCTGCTGGCGGGGTTCGCCGCGGCCGACGGCACGTACCTCCCGCTCGCCTGCACGCTCAACTGCACACTGGCGGTGGACAAGGTCGCGGCCCTGCTCGGCCTGGACCGCGACGCGGCCGAGGCAGGCGGCGAACTGGTGGTCCTGCCCTATCTGGACGGGGAACGCACCCCGGACCTGCCCGCCGCCGCCGGCCTGCTCACCGGCCTGCGCCACACCACCACCCGTCAGCAGATCCTCGGCGCGGCCTACGAGGGAGCGGTGGTCACGGTGCTGCGCGCCCTCGACGAAGTGCTGCGCGCCTGCGGCGAGGACCCGGCCGCGCCGGAGGCGGCGTCCCGCCCGCTGCGTCTGGTCGGCGGCGGCGCGCAGGGCCGCCACTGGGTCGAGACGGTCCGCCGCCTGTCGGGCCGCCCCCTGCTGATCCCGGACAACACCGAACTGGTGGCTCTGGGGGCCGCTGCGCTGGCGGCGTCGGCGGCGACCGGCGAGGACGCGGTGTCGGTCGCGACGACCTGGGGAACGGAGGGCAGGGAACTGCCGCCGCTGGAACGCGACATGGAGACGTGGGAGCGGGTCACCTCGGTCCTGGACCGTGCGACGCCCTCACTGCTGACCTGACCGCGCGGGCCGCCCGGCCCGACGCCACGGTCACGGCCGCAGATCGAGGTCCCTGTCCAGGTCCTCCAGCTCCAGCTCCGCGTCGACGTCCAGGTCGAGGTCCTCGTCCCCCAGCCCGAGGTCCTGGTCCAGACCCAGGCCCTCGTCCAGGTCGAGCTCGTCGACCGGGTCGAGGTCCAGTGCGGGCTCGGTGCCGGCCGGGGGGCGGGGGCCGCCGCTCAGGGCGATCTCCGCCCGGACCATGCTGCCCGTCTCGGTGCGGTGCGCGACTGTGCGGGTCGCGTACGCGTCGACGAGGCGCAGGCCGCGCCCGCAGGGCACATCGGCGTCCAGCGGCTCCTGGCGCGGGTTGGGGCGGTGCTTCCAGCAGCCGGCGTCCATCACCTCGACCAACAGCAGCTCACCGCGGACACTGATCGCCGTGGACACCCACGGACTGCCGCTGTGCATCACCACATTCGTGACGAGCTCGGTGACGATCACCGACAGCGCCTCGTCGAAGTGCTCGGCCAGCCGCCATCGACGTGCGACCGCCCGGACGAAGCGCCGCAGTGCCCGCGCCGCCTGTGGTGAGGACGGCATCGCGCAGTGGGCGAGGCTTCGCAGAGCAGAGGTGGGTCCGGCCCGTTGCGGGGCCGGGTCCGATGCACGTTCTATGGCGATCACTTGGGCTCCTGTTCGGTCGGGCAGCACTGCCCTGACCAAGGTCCAGCGGCCGGGAGGTCGGATCACGCCTCACCGGGCCGTCGACAGCCATGCAGACCTTCTGCGGCAGCCCAACACTCGTGGCCGTGCGCGGACGGCGCAATCAGGGACACTGAAACCCGTATACGTAAAGAATCGAATTGCCCGGAATCTCCCAGGAGAGTGATGCGGTGGACACGCCCAGTGACGCCGCGGCGGACCGCTGGCTGACGCGTGTGCTCGCGCACGGCGGCAGCGAGACCGACGACCCCGGCGAGCCGGCCCTGCTGCTGATCGAGGGCGCGGCCGGGACCGGCAAGTCACGGCTCGCGCGGCGGCTCACCGAAGCCGCGCAGGCACGGACGGTCACCATGGCGTTCTCCTCCTTCGGCGTCCTGGTGACGGAGGTGTCCGTGACCGAGCGCCCCGCCGGCCCCGCCTGCTCCGCACCCCGCACACCCGCCGCCGCGGCCCGGCCCGGCCGTCCCCCCGGACCGGAGGGCACCGCAGACCTGTCGGCCGCCCTGACCCCGCTGCTCGACGCGGCCGGCCGCGCACCGGACGGCAGCCCCGCCACCGCGGCCGCACCCGGCCGGAAACCCGTTCCCGCCCTCGTCGTCGCCGAGGACGTCCACCTCGCCGACCGCTCCTCCCTCGACCTGCTGCGCCGTCTCGTCGCGCGCCCTCCCCGCGGTCTGGCGCTCGCCGTGACCTACCGGCCCGAGGAACTGCGCGACGCCGGTCTCCCCCTGGGGCGCGGCGCCTCCTACGCCGCCGAACTCGCCGTGCAGCACATACGTCTGACGCCGCTCGACGCGGATCAGGTACGCCGCCTCGTGGAGGAGGGGCTCGGGGCGGACTGCGGGCCGGCCGAGCTGTTCGCACGGATCCGGCAGCGTTCCGGCGGCGTCCCCCAGGTCGTCGCGGATCTGGTGCGTCTGCTGCGCGAGACCGGCGAGCCGCGCGAACGGTACTCGCCCAGGGACCTGGACGCCGCCGGGGTCCCGCCCCGCCTCGCGGCGCTCGCCCTCAGCCGGACCGCGGCGCTGAAACCCCGGATGCGCCCCGTCGCCTGGGCCGCCGCCGTGCTCGGCGAGCCGGCCGGGGCCGATGAGCTCACAGCGGTGGCCGGGCTCGGGGGTGACCAGGGCACCGAGGCGCTGGTGGGCGCTCTGCGTGCGGCGGTACTGACCGAGGACGAACTCGGCCGGTACGGCTTCTTCGTTCCGCTGGCCGGGACGGCCGTGTACGCCGAGGTGCCGGGCCCGGTCCGGCGCCGGATGCACCGCCGGGCGGCCGCTGTTCTCGCCCGCCGCCAGCCGGTTCCCTGGGTCCCGCTGGCCCGTCACCGGCGCCACGCAGGCGAGGCCGGCGGCTGGCTGCGCGCGGTGGAACGGGCGGCGCAGGAGCGCGTGGCGGCGGGCGATCACCAGGCGGCGGTCGATCTGCTGGAGGAAGCGCTGTCGCTGCCGACGGTTCCGCCGCAGGCCCGTGCCCGGCTCGCGCCGCTGCTCGCGCACAGTGCCGTGCTCGGGCTGCGTTCCGAGCAGACGGTGACCGTGCTGCGGCAGATCCTCGACGAGCAGACGCTGCCGCCCGCGGTCCGCGGCGAGATCCGCCTCGACCTCGGACTGCTGCTGTGCAACCAGGCGGTGGCCGGGACACAGGGCTGGCTGGAACTCCAGAAGGCGGTGGAGGAGTTGCGGGAGCGGCCGGTGCCGGCGGCCAGGGCGATGGCGGCGCTGGCCATGCCCCTGCTTTCGACGGTCCCGCTGGAACAGAACATGTACTGGCTGGAGCGGGCGGAGAAGGCGGGCGCGGAGAGCGGCGACGAGGAGGCGCGTACGGCGGTGGCCGCCAACCGCGTGGGCACGTTGATGTACGTGGGCGACCCGTCGGCATGGCAGGCGCTGGAGCTGCTGCCGAGGGACACCGACGACGCGGCGTACCAGCAGCATGTGGCCCGCGGCCTGTGCAACGCGGCTGACGGCGCGCTGTGGCTCGGCCAGCTCTCCCCCGCCCGCGCCCTGCTCGCCGAGGGCGTCGAGCTGGCCGCACGCAGCGGCGCGGCGTACGTCGAACAGGGCGCGCGCGGCACGTCACTGCTGATCGACTGGGCTGCGGGCGACTGGTCCGACCTCACCGCCCGAGCCCGCGCGTGCGTGGCCGAGGCCGACACCATGCCGGGCATGGCCGTGGACGGGCGCACGGTGCTGGGGCTGCTCGCGCTGGCGAAGGGCGAGTGGCAGCAGGCGACGGCGTGGCTGGCGGACGAGGGGCCGCGGGCGGGCGACGCGACGGCGGTGCCGCACGTGGCGACCGCCTCCGGTGCCCTGATCCGTATGGCCCTGGTGCGCGACGACGTCGACACCGCGGTGGAGCAGGCGTCGATGGCGTGGGACCGGCTGCGGGACAAGGGTGTGTGGGTGTGGGGCGCGGAGCTGGCTCCGTGGGCCGTGGAGGCGACCCTGCGCGCGGGCCGGCAGGCGACGGCCCGGAGCATGGTCGCCGAGTACGCCGAGGGTCTCGAAGGGCGCCAGGCGCCCGCGTCCGACGCGGCGTTGCAGTGGTGCCGTGCGCTGCTCGCCGAGGCGGAGGGCGAACACAGCACTGCGGCGGAGCTGTTCCACCAGGCGGCGCTCGTGTACGCGGGGCTCCCCCGTCCCTACTCCGCGATCCTCGCCACCGAGGGCGCCGCACGCTGCATGCTGGCCTCGGGCCGGGACACGGAGACGGCGGTCGCCGAACTGACGTCCTGTGTCGAGCGGTTGACCGAGCTCGGGGCGGTGTGGGACGCCGCCCGCATCCGGGCGGCGCTGCGCGCGCACCAGCCCGCCGACGGGCAGCGTCCGCGGGGGCGCCCCAGCTACGGCGACCAGTTGTCCCCGCGCGAGCAGGAGGTCGCCGACCTGGCGGCGACCGGGCTGACGAACCGGGAGATCGCGGCGACACTGCACCTGTCGCCGCGCACGGTCGAGCAGCATGTGGCCCGCGCCCGCCGCAAGCTGGAGTCGCAGTCCCGGCAGACGCTGTCGCGGGCGCGGTCCCAGCGCCCGGAGTGACGCGGGGCCGGTGCGCCGGTGTTTCTTTGCGTATCCGTGAATCGGCGGTACGGACAGGAAAGGCCCGTGCCGCCCCCATAGCGTCGTGCCGGTGCCCGGGACGGCCGGGTGTCGAACAGCCGTGCCGACCCCACCGACGGCGGCGCGGACGTACGGCCATGGGGGCCCGGCCCCGGCACGACAGCCGCGCATCCGCGCTTCGCGCGGTGGTGACGGGGGGACGGGCCCGGACGCGGTGGGCCGTTCCGGGCGGCCGCGCGCCCGGGCGTCGGCGGTGGAGGTGCGCCGGGCACGCGGCAGCGGTGCGGCGGACCGTCTGACGTGAGGCGTGGCCGCCTCCCATACGGTCGGCGGGCCGCCCGACGCGACGGCCCCGCGCGCGAACAACGGTCGGCCGACGGGCCGTTCCTGGGCCGCCCTGCGCCGGGCCGGTCAGCCGCGACCGTCACGTGCGGGCGAACGCCGCGGTGCTCGGCCTCGAGGCCGCAGGGTCGTCGAGCTCGCGGGTCGCGGCAGCGTGCGGCGGGCCATGTGACGCAGGCGTGACCGCGGCCCACACGGTCGCAACCGGTGGACCGCCCGACGCGACGGGCGCCGCGCGCAAACAACCGTCGGCCGGCGGGCCGTTCGCCGCGGCACCGCGCCGGACGGATCGGGGGGCAGCCATTCCGCGCGGCGTCGCGATGCGTGGGCGGTCAGCGGTCGGTCGGCAGGCGTAGCCGGCGGGCGCCGCACGCGAACGACAGCGGGCCGGCAGGCCGTTCGGCGGCGGCTTCGCGGTGCGCCGAGCGGTCAGCGGTCGGCCGGCAGGTCGTAGACGCGGCGGACGCTGGTGCCGAGGCGGGAGATGTCCGCACCGTAGACGTGGAGGGACATCGCGGTCGCCGAACCCGCGTTCCGTACGCGGTGGATGTCCCCGGGCGGCGCGAAACCGCAGACCTCGCCCTGCCGGGCCACCGCGTCGGCGGTGGCGACGAGCCGCGCCGTGGAGCCGTGGCCGTCGGCGGGGACCAGCCGGTAACGCCGCTCGTGTTCCTCGCCCCGATGTACACCGGTGGTGCACCAGGCCACGTGGTCGTGCACCACCGTGCCCTGCCCCGGCAGCCAGACGAGGGCGACGAGGGAGAAGCTGCCGTCGTGTTCGGCGTGCAGCAGGTGCTGCCGGTAGCGCTCCGGATCGCTCTCACACTGCTCGGGGGTCAGCAGGTCGTCCGCTCCCAGGTGCGGCGCGAGGCGCTCGCCGACGAGATGCGCCGTCAGGTCCGGCGGCAGCCCGCGCCCGACCGCCTCGCGCACGCCATCGATCAGCGCGTCGAGACGGGCGGTGGTCCGGGCCGCGGTGAAGGCGGTGGGTGATGTCGTCATGCGGGCAGCGTCCGGCCGCGCTCAGCTTCACGTCCAACGACGATTTCCTGGGCTCTCCCAAGCGGTGCTTATGAGCGGCGCGTCGGCGCTCAGCAGCCGACCTTGTTGGCCGCCACCGTCCTCAGTTCCTCCAGGACGAGCGAGGTGGCCGGAACCCTCAGGTGCTCCCGCAGCACGTACGCGAAGATCTTGCGGCGCGAGAAGGGCTGCAGGGGCCGGCCGGCGACCTTCTCGTGGCGCATGAAGTTCAGGACGAGCGCGGGGATCATCGCCACGCCGAGCCCTTCCGCGACCAGGCTCTGCACCGCGAGGTTGTCGTCGGTCATGAAGGCGATGTCGGGCACGAAGCCCACTTCGGCGCACTCGTGCAGCAGGTTGGCACGGCAGCGCGGGCACCCGGCGATCCACCGCTCCCCCGCGAGGTCGGCGAGGCGCACCATGCGCCGCCGCGCCAGGGCGTGGGCGCGCGGCAGAAGAACGGTCAACTGGTCCTCCAGCAGCGGGATCTCGACCAGTTCGCCGGGCACGTGCTGACGCAGTCCGGGGTAGGTGAAGGCGAGGGAGACGTCGCACTCGCCGCGCGCCAGCCGCCGCAGCGACTCGGGCGGCTCGTCCTCCAGCAGGTCGACGCGGATGCCCGGGTGGGAGGCGGCCAGCCGGGCCAGGGTCTCGGGCACGAGGGTGGAGTTGGCGCTGGGGAAGGCGCAGAGGCGGACCCGGCCGGAACGCAGCCGGGTCAGGGCGTTCATCTGCTCCTGCGCGGCCGACATGGAGTCCAGGATGCCGCTCGCGTGCCGGGACAGCGCCTGTCCGGCCTCGGTGAGCCGCATGCCGCGCCCGACCCGCACGAACAGCGCGGAGCCGACGTCCCGTTCGAGGGCCTTCATCTGCTGGGTGACGGCGGGCTGGGTGTAGCCGAGGGCACGGGCCGCGGCCGAGTACGAGCCGGTCCTGACGACTTCGTGGAACGTCCTGATGTGCCGGGAATCGAACACCGGCGCATCATAGGCGAGAGCGCGCCATAAGAGATTTTTGGGGTGCGCGGAAACCGGGGGCGGCGCCGGACCGCCCCCTGTGGCCGCGTCCTCTCAGGGTTTGCGGGCCACCGCGCCGTAGAGGGAGATCACCGCGTCCTCGTCGACGGTCTCGTCCACGGCCAGCTCGGGATGCCACCGCGTCAGCTGGACGACACCGGGCTCGACGAGCTCCAGCCCGTCGAAGAAGCGGGACACCTCGGCGTGCGTCCGCGGGACGAGGGTGACGCCGCCCGCGGAGTACATCTGCACGCCGCGCAGCACGGCGGCCGGGTCGAGGTCGGCCGTCAGCTGGGACAGGACGAGGTGACTTCCCGGGGGCAGCGCCGCCACGAGCCGCTCCACCAGGTCGTACGGGCGGTCCTCGTCACCGAGGAAGTGCGTGAGCGCGACCAGCGAGAGGGACACGGGCCGCGTGAAGTCGAGGGTCTTGCGCGCCTGTTCCAGGATGCGCTCCGGTTCGCGCACATCGGCCTGGATGTAGTCCGTGACGCCTTCGGGAGTGCTGCGCAGCAGGGCCTCGGCATGGGTGAGGACGATGGGGTCGTTGTCGGCGTAGACGACGCGGGACTCGGGGGCCGCGGCCTGGGCGATCTGGTGCAGGTTGGGCTCGGTCGGGATGCCGGTGCCGATGTCGAGGTACTGGCGGACACCGGCCTGGCGCGCCATCCAGCGCGTGACGCGCTGCATGAACCAGCGGTTGGTCCGGGCGACGTGCCGGGCGGTGCCGTCGACGCCCATGATCTGCCGGCCGAGTTCCTCGTCGACCGGGTAGTTGTCCTTGCCGCCGAGGAACCAGTCGTACACCCGGGCCGGGTGCGGCCTGCTGGTGTCGATCCTGTCGGTCCGTGCGTCGGTGCTGTCGGTTCCGGCCATACGAGGCTCCCCCGGTCGGTCGAGGCCCGGCTCCCGCGGGCAGATCGACCAGCGATCCTCCCAGCCTGTACGGGAGGCGACAACTACGGCCTTGTGCGGGCTGTGCGGATGGCGGGCGGCGAGGCCGTACCAGGAGGTGAACGCGTTCGTGCGCGCGGCGGGGCGCTACGGACGCCGGATGGAAACCGCGTCCCGGGGTGCTGTCCCGGTGCCTCAAGCTCCCGTGAGGCGGTGGCGATAGGCTCGTGACGCACTGCCGCAACCCTGGATTCCTGGAGCGTACGAGCCCGTGAACGAGTCAATCGATCCCGCGAACCCGGTCGTCGAGCACTTCGGTGTCGACGGACTGCGCCGCTACTCGACCGCTTCCCTGGCCGGTGTCGTTCTCCCCGACGAGGACGCACGAGCCGAGCTCGCGTCGACGGGTGTGCCGGTGGTCGTGGGCCCGTACTTCCGCGTGGCGTCCCGCGACGAGCCCGTGGAGCTCGGCTCCTACGCCGCACGTCATGGACAGCCGGCGCCTCCACGGCAGATGGAGCACTGGCTGCGTCTCGGTGACGACCGGGGCGCGGAGCTCTGTGTACGGCCTGACGGCGCCATTCAGGCGGTCGTGCTGTCGGAGGTGATTCCCGACATGTACGTGAGCTCCTCCGTCGCACTGTTGAACCGTTCGCTTCTCGCCCTGGACCGGGCCGTACCCCGCATCGCGGCCGCGGACGGCATGGAGCAGGCCGCAGTGGTCTTCGCCGAACTCAACGCGGAACTCAGGGCGCTTGACCCGGCCGCGTTCGCGGAGCGCGAGAACTGGTGGCCGCGTGTCCTGGACGATGTGCGACACACGCTCAACTTCCCCTTCCACGCCGCCTTCGAGTTCCGGATGGACGACGGACGGCAGGAAATCGTGACCGACGCGACGGGGCCTGGACGCGCGCACCCGGAGGAGCGGATCTGGCAGCGCCTGTCAGCCTCCGGCATTCGCCCCGAGCAGGTCACTCGTGTGTACTGCGAGTTGGAGCCGTGCCTGATGCCCGGCCACTACTGCGCCGTATGGATGCGCACCGCACTCCCGAACGCCGAATTCACCCACAGCTTCGACTACGGCGAGACGGCGGAGTCGCGCGAGGCCGGCTTCAAGGAGCTCATCGTCGAGGCGGCCAGGCGGGCGCAGGAGGGGCAGTGACCGGCAACGTCTCCACACGGGGAGGAACTGAGGCCTCAGGTGTACGGCTGCGCAAGCCCGGGGCCGGCCGTGAGCCCGCGGCGGGTGCGCTGATCAGCTGGCTGGCCGACCCCCGGGCTCCGCGCCTCTGCGCGGTCACAGGCCCGACAGGCGCCGGGAAGTCGCACCTGCTGGCCTGGCTCGTGGAGCACGGTGGCACGCGAACCGAGGACAGCGCCCCGGAGCGCAGAGTGCACACGGTGGCACCGCTGCTCGAACGGAGCCTGCGAACGGCGACCTGGATGTTCGCCGACGACCTGGGCATCGTTGCCCGGGCGCCGCACGAATTGGTCGCGGCCGTGGCTGCGGATCCCCGCCGTACCGTCTTCGTTGTGCCTGAACTGCACGGCGCGTACGAGCCGGTGGACATCGTCGAGCACTTGCTGCTGCCGCTCCTGGCACTGCCTCAGGTGCGCATGGTGATCGAGACGCGAACCGATGTTCCGTGCACGGAGGTGCTGATCGGCTCCGTAGCCGCTCCCGCTGTCATGGATCTGGCCGACCCACGCTGGACCGACCGGGCCGGATTCGACCGGTGGGCCGCCTCGATCCGGCCGACCACTGCTGAGGCGAATCCGAACCTTGTCGACGTGATCGACTGCTACCCGTCGCCGGGGCGGGCTCTGGGCTGGGCACCCGTCCCGACAGCGGCCCCCGTTTTGCCGTCGTTCGACGTCGACACACTCCTGGCCGCCGAGCCGCACCGGGTCGCGGCGTGGCTGGAGGAAGCCGAACGGACAGGGGGGCACGTAGGCGAACTGGGTCGCGCCTGGATACGCGCCGGACAGTCCCTCCACCTCGCTCAGCCGCGCGCTTCGCGCGCCCTGGTCCTCCTCGCCGCACTGGGAAGCGGCGGCGCCGCGGCCGCCGGCGAAGCCTTGGACGTACGGGCTCGGCTCGCCGAGCATGCAGCATCCGGCCCGTGGCAGGTCGTGTGGTCGACCACTCGGGACGACGACGGCCCCGGCTGGCCTGGGCCGGTCGCCGCCCTGGCACCGGGGACGGCACAGCGCAGGGGACAGGTTCTGATTGCCGGGGTGTCAGGCGACTTGAGGGTCATCCCTGCTCAGGGAGGGGTTCCGCAGGCGAGGCTGGCTGCGGACACGACAGGCACCCCCTTGGCCGTGTTCGGGCTGCCGGACGGAACCGTGGTCGTGCTCGACGAGTGGGGCCGGGACCACACGGTGGGTGAGGCCTCGTATCCGGTCGGCGGAGGACTTCGCGGGCTGCTCGACGCGGCAGTGGACGAATGGAAGCCACTGCGGGACGCCCTTCTGGAGTTCCCCGGCAGCGTGCCGGGAGACGCGCGCCTGACTGCTGCCTGTGCGGTACAGGGAGGCGCCGCATTCGGGGATGAGACAGGTCGGGTGCATGTACTCATCCGACAGCCATCAGAGCACCCCGGACCGCCGGACGTGCTCACGCGGCAGGTTCACGAGGGCCCCGTCACGGCCCTTGCATCGCTCACCCTGGCTGCCGACGACGGTGCGGAGGGGCCGTGTCTCGTCTATTCCGGCGGGACGGATGGGAATGTCCACGTGTGGGGCCTGGGCTCCGAACCGCTTGAAGTCCCTGTCCAGGCCCGACCGTACCCCGTGACCGCCCTGTCAGCCGACGACGGCGCGGTGCTCGGCGCCGCCATCGCCGTGGCCTGGGCGGACGGTCTCGTGCGGCACGAAGTGCTGGATCCGGGATCCGACCACGCCGAATTCCACACCGCCGTACGGGAGCTCCGTCCCGGACCACCGGTTCGTGCGCTGTGTTGCCTCGACCGCTACGTGGTGATCGGCACCGACGAGATGACCGTGGTGATGGAACCCCGCTGAGCTTCTCGGCCTCGGTGACGAGGAGAAGGTGTGAGGACTCTGTCTCACCTGTGTCACCGTCAGGAGGCTTGGGGCGTAAGTCCGTTGGTTCTCACACCCATACCCATACACTCGTTGGAGTGATTCTGAGTTCACGCATTGACGACGGGGGTCGGGTATGGGTGTGCAGCTGCCTGAGGATCTGCGGGACGTCCTCGAACTCGTAGGCATCGACTGGCCGGACATCGACGAGGACGAACTCCGCGACACGGCGCGGGAGTACCGCGAGTTCTCCCAGGAGCTGCTGGACACCGTCCGCGACAGCAACAAGGCCTGCAGTAACGTCACAGCGGGGAAGAGCAAGGGCGCCGCAGTGGACGCCTTCAAGACTCGCTGGGGCAAGGTGTCCGGGCAGGACATGAAGAACCTGGCCACAGCAGTTGACGTGCTCGCCGACGCCATGGACAGCGGGGCAGGGTACGTCACGACCTGCAAGTACGTGATCATCGGCGACCTGACAGCCGCGGCGGCGACCATCACGGGCAGTGTCATCGCCGCGTTCTTCACCGGCGGACTCACCGCGCTCCTCGGGGCGGCTGCTGCGGCGGCACTCAAGGTGGCCGTCAGGGAAGCCATTGACCTCTTGGTCCAGCAACTCGTCGACCTCGCCGTCGAGAAGATCGAGGCCGAGGTCCTCTCCAAGCTGGAAGGCCTGTTCGACGACAAGGTCGAATCGGGTGGACACGACGAGAACGGCAAGCTGCTGCCCAAGGGTTCGGATGCCGTGGGCCAGGACCTGTGGATCGAGTTCGCGGAGTTCGCCGACGCGATCGAGCAACTGGGCAAGGAGCACGGCCGGTTTCAGGACAAGAAGACCAAGTTCGACGGCCGGCGGGAGAAGCGCAGCATCGTCTCGAAGAAGGACGACCGCTTCTCCAAATTCGGCCAGGCCATCGACAAGGCTGAGGACAAGGTCGAGTCGACGACGCTCAAGATGTCGAAGGAGATCGAGAAGAACGTCGACGGTCTCGACAAGACGAAGAAGAGCAACGACAGCACTGACAAAGACGTCAAGGACAAGATCGACAAGTGCGACTACAAGAAACTGCGCCACGACGACGACGTCCCCATGTACCTGCTGTCGAAGGACGGCACGGTGCAGGAGCTGCTGCCCAACGGAAAACTGAAGCCGCTCTCCGCGACTGACGATTCAGGCATTCACGACCTGCTCCAGCCGAATGGAAAGGCGTGGCGCCCGAACAAAAAGGAGCAGAGTGAACAGACTTCCATCACGGCGAAGCACCCGGGCAAGGTGACGTCGACGAAAATCAACGCCTACAACGACAGGCTGGGCCACGCCACCCAGCTCGCACGGAAGGCGCAGGACAACTACTCGTACGGGAAGAACTACGCCTCGGGCTACTATGTGGACCCCAACACGGGCAAGCGGCTGATTCTCGTGGGCTACAGTGACGGCATGCATTCGGAGCGCTCCATCGGCTACCCGCTCATCAAAAAGAAGAAGGAAGCGGGTCTGCAAGCCGTCTTCACGGAGCGGGCACCCTGCCAAAAACTTTCGAACTGTGAGCGCTGGCTCGACAAGTACTTCGCTTCCAAGAATCCTTCCCTGGAGGTGCACCATGCTGCCGACTACGACTCCTCGGAAACCGATTCGAAGAAGAGGAACCAGCCCCACAAGGACTATATCGATGCACTGAAGAAGAATCACGGACGTTAATCAGGAACGAAAGCGAGTTGAAGGTCTTGCGCACTGTGGATTTGAGCGACCTGGTGGAGTCCTTCGGTCTCGACGGCTTCACGATCTACCCCCGCATCGGCGAGCATTCCACGCTGCCCGCCGAAGCTGCCGGGTTCCTCTCCCGTGTCGGTCTACCGAATGACGATGTGTTCCTTTCGCAGACCGATCCGGAGGACGAAGGGGCTACCTGTTCGCACCACGTCGGCGCCTGGGCGGACCGCACCGAGAAGGACGTGCCGACCGAGTGCCGGGGGTGGCTCCTGCTCGGATACTTTCCGTACGCCGTCGCCGCCCTCGACCCGTCCGACGGGAAGGTCTACTCTTTTTCCGATGACGGCGAAGGGAATCCTGTCGCGATTCATCGCGACGTCGAGTCGCTCGTCCGCTCCTTGCTGATTCTGAAGAAATTCATGCGGGAGAGGGAGGACGATGTCGACCTGTCACCTGACCGGATGAAGGCCGAAGTCGAGGCCGTCGAGCCTCTCGCCTTCCTCGATGAGGACTCCCCTTGGAGCCACATGCACTTCGAGATGTCCGACGGCATCTTCTGAGGCGATGACGGGCCGCCGGGACAAGCCCCGGCGGCCCACGTCCGGTTCACTCTCGGTCAGCAGCAGCGGCTCTGCGGATTCTCCTCGCGGTGGCGGGCGCGCAGCCGCTCGTACGTCCGCCGGGTCGGGACCGGGGCACCGGGGTGGTTCTCCCGGTGTCGCCGGCAGAAGCGGTCGTAGTCCGCCGCCCCCGAGATCTCCCTCAGGTACCACCGGACGCCCCGCAGCAGGCGCGTAAGAGGTTCGGTCAGCGGGCCGGTTCTCATCCCCGCTCCCGCGCCCCGGCCAGCGCCTCGGACCGCGGCGCGGGCACCTCGATCGCGGACTCCACGTAAGGCGTTTCGGTGGTCGGCAGGGGCTCGGGGGACCGTACGGCGCGGACGCAGATCACGGCCGCGTGGCCGATGACCAGGGTCACGAGCACCAGGAAGACGGCCATGATGACGCCGTCGACGGTGGAGTTGAGCACCACCGTGTGCATGTCGTCGAGCGACTTGGCGGGGGCCAGCACCTTTCCGGCGTCGAGTGCGTCCGCGTACAGCTCGCGCTGGGCGAAGAAGCCGATCTTCGGGTTGCTGTCGAAGATCTTCTGCCAGCCGGCGGTGTAGGTGACGGCCACGTCCCAGGCCAGTGGGATTCCGGTGACCCAGGCCCAACGCAGCTTGCCGGCCTTGACGAGCAGCGTCGTGGCGACGGTGAGGGCGATCGCCGCGAGCAGCTGGTTGGCGATGCCGAACAGCGGGAAGAGCTGGTTGATCCCGCCGAGCGGGTCGGTGGCGCCGACGTAGAGGAAGTAGCCCCACAGTCCGACGATGACGGCGCTGGTGATCCAGATGCCCGGCTTCCAGGTGACCCGGCCGATCGGCTTCCAGACGTTGCCGAGCATGTCCTGGAGCATGAAGCGGCCGACCCGCGTGCCCGCGTCCACCGTGGTGAGGATGAACAGCGCTTCGAACATGATCGCGAAGTGGTACCAGAACGCCTTCATGCCCTGGCCCCCGAACACCCCGGAGAAGATCTCCGCCATGCCGAAGGCGAGGGTGGGCGCCCCGCCCGTGCGGGAGATGAGCGTCTGTTCCTCGACGGACTTCGCGGCCGCCGCCAGGTCGCCCGGCGAGATGGAGAAGCCGAGTCCCGCCACCGCCTGGGACGCGCTGTCCACGGTGGTGCCCAGCAGACCGGCCGGGGCGTTCATCGCGTAGTACAGGCCGGGGTCGAGCACGGAGGCCGCGACGAGGGCCATGACGGCCACGAACGACTCCATGAGCATCGCGCCGTAGCCGATCAGCCGGACCTGCGACTCCTTCTGGATCAGCTTGGGTGTGGTGCCGGAGGACACGAGGGCGTGGAAGCCGGAGAGCGCGCCGCAGGCGATGGTGATGAACAGGAACGGGAACAGCGCCCCGGCGAAGACCGGGCCGGCGCCCGAGGCGGCGAAGGGGCTGACGGCGTCGTTCCTGAGCAGCGGTGCGCTCACCACGACGCCCACGGCCAGCAGCACGATCGTGCCGATCTTCATGAAGGTGGACAGGTAGTCCCGGGGAGCCAGCAGCATCCACACGGGCAGCACGGAGGCTACGAATCCGTATCCGACCAGGCAGAACACGAGCGTCGTCGGCGCCCAGGTGAAGGCGCCGGCCAGCGAGGAGTTCTCGACCCAGCCGCCGCCGACGATGGCGAGAAGCAGCAGGACGACGCCGATGACGCTGGTCTCGACGACCCGGCCGGGGCGCAGGTAGCGCAGGTAGAACCCCATGAACAGGGCGATGGGGATCGTCATCGCCACCGAGAACGTGCCCCAGGGCGAGTCGGCCAGCGCGTTGACGACGACGAGGGCGAGCACCGCCAGCAGGATGATCATGATGGCGAGGACGGCGATCAGCGCCGCCGCGCCGCCGGTCCTGCCGAGTTCGTCGCGCGCCATCTGGCCGAGGCTCTTGCCGTCGCGGCGCATGGAGAGGAAGAGGACCACCATGTCCTGCACCGCACCGGCGAAGATGACGCCGACGACGATCCAGATCGTGCCGGGAAGATAACCCATCTGCGCGGCCATGACGGGACCGACGAGCGGTCCGGCGCCGGCGATGGCGGCGAAGTGGTGACCGAACAGGACGCGTCGGTCGGTGGGTTGGTAGTCGATGCCGTCGTCCAGCCGCTCGGCCGGGGTGGCGCGGTGGTCGTCGAGCTCGAGGACGCGTCGGGCGATGAAGCGGGAGTAGAAGCGGTAGGCGATCGCGTACGAACCGAGGGCTGCCACGACCAGCCAGACGGCGGAGATCTCCTCGCCCCTGGCCAGTGCGACCATGCCCCAGGCGAGGGCGCCGACGAGGGCGACGCCCGTCCAGGTCAGGATCGTTGTCGGAGTGGGTCTCGCGCTGCGGGCGCCGTTACGTAGCACAGTTGCTCCAGTTGCCGGGGTCTCCTGCACGGAGGCACGGAGAACACGCGAAGCGGATCGGATACGCGCGACGAGGATCACGACGCGCGGCGGATCCGCGGAACGGATTCACGGAGGAGTTGCGGTCGGCCGTGCATCGGTTGACAGCGGGTTTCCGGAAGTTTTCGGCCACCGTTGTCAATGGTGGCCGCCAGGCACGGTGTTCGGGCGTCTCCCGCGGCGTGCCCGCTACTGACGGGATTTCGGGCAGGTGGAGGCGTCACTCCGCACGCGGTCCTTCCCCACGTCGCGGGTCTAGCACTTGGCTGAATTCAGTGGTTCACTCCTCAACTGTCGGTGGCCGGCTCTGGGGGCCGGCTTCCTCCGTGCTGGTGACTCGTTCGGCCTCGCGACGGCCTCCTGGCATGGCTTCCTCGTCCGTTCAGTTGCGTTCGGTCCCGCCGGGGTTTACCGCGACGTGGCCGGATTTCCACCGCCGACGGCCGGTGCGCCGTCGCCCCCTGGCGGTGAATCCGACGGCCGTGAACGGACATCAGGCCACAACGAGCGTGGAGGAGCCATGAGTAACCTCGCCCCTGTGATCACCTGTACGGCTGTCGTACTGGTGGCCTCGGCGACCGCGCTGAGGGGTGCCCGCCTCACCTCGGGCGGCACCAGGGTCAGGGCGGACCTCGAGGACTGGGCACTGGCCGACCGCCGCCAGGGCGGTGGTCTCATCTGGTGCCTGCTGGGCGGCACCGTCTACACCGCGTACACGTTCACCGCGGTGCCTGGCGCCGTCCTCACCTCCGGTGGCATCGGGTTCTACGCCCTGCCCTACACAGTGATCATCTGCACGATCGCCTTCGTCCTGCTGCCGCGGCTGGCATCGGCGGCCCGTGCCCACGGGCACGTCACCGTCGCCGACTTCGTGCGGGAGCGGTACGGCTCGCCGCTGCTCGCGCTCGCGGTCTCGCTCACCGGGATCTTCGCCACGATGCCGTACATCGCCCTCCAGCTGCTCGGGCTACGGGCAGTCCTCAGCGTGCTCGGGCTGCGGCCCGACGGACTGCCGGGCGACGCCGCGCTCACGGCCGTCTTCGCCGTACTGGCCGTCTCCACCTACCGGTACGGGCTGCGGGCGCCCACCCTGGTGTCGCTGGTGAAAGCCGTGCTCGTCGTGGGCGCCACGATCACCATCGGCGCGCTCGTCCTGACCGAACTGGGCTCGCCCTCGTCCTTGTTCGCCCGCGCAGACGCGGCGCTCGTGGCACGCGACGGCGTCTCCACCCTCGTCCCCGACCCTTCCCTGGCGCCGGCCTACGCGTCGTTGGCCCTGGGCTCGGCGCTCGCGCTGTTCGCCTTCCCGCACGTGCTCCTGGTGGCCTTCTCCGCCCGCTCGACGGACGTCCTGCGGCGCTCGTCCGTCGGTCTGATGGGCTGGACGACGATGCTCGGCCTGTTCGCCCTGTTCGGGATCGCGGCACTCGCGGCGGGCGTCCGGCCGCCGCCCGGCCGCTCGGAACTGGCGATCCCCCTGCTCGTCCTCGACCTCGCACCCGGCTGGGCGGCCGGACTCCTCCTGGGCGCCATCGTCGTGGCGGCGCTCGTGCCGGCCGCCGTGATGTCCATCGGCGCGGCGACGCTCTTCGCGCGCAACGTCTACCTGGAGTTCGTCAACCCCACGGCCACGGATGCCCAGGTGACCCGGATGGCCCGGCTGATGTCGCTGGTCGTCAAGGTCGGCGCGCTGGCCTTCGCGCTCGGGCTGCGCGATCAGGCCGCGATCAACCTCCATCTGCTGGGCGCGGTATGGGTACTGCAGATCCTGCCGACGATCGCGCTGGGCCTGCTGCACCGCACCCCGCACCGCGTCTCCCTGCTCGCCGGATGGCTGCTCGGCATGGTCGTCGGCACGGCCCTGGTGAACGCGAGCGGCTTCTCCTCCCTGGTGTCGCTCGCCCTCGGCCCCGTACAGGTCCAGGTGTACGCCGGCGTCGTCGGCCTCGCCGTCAACCTCGGCGTCGTCGCGCTGACGAGCCCGCTGCTGGACCGGCTCGGCGTGCCGCGCGGCCTGGCCGGAGTGCTGAGACCGGCCCGCTCGACGCACGACGGGGAGGTGGCGTGATGAGGCGTACCGAGCGCACGGAGGGTACGGAGCGCATGGAGCGCACGGACACGCCGTGGCGCCGTGGCCGCACCGCCACGGAGCGCGGCGCCGCAGTCGCCTCCCCCCGTCCCGTCTCCTCCTCCGAGGACGCGCCGGCGCCGATGCCCGCGGGCACCGAGCCCGGTGTGGACCTGCGGGACGTGGAGCGGGAGACGGCGATGATCCGGCTCTTCGACGGCTACCATGCCCAACTCGTCCGCCTGGCCGTGCTGTTGGGTGCCGAGCAGGACGCCGAGGACGTGGTCGCGGAGGCGTTCTGCGTGCTGCACCACCGGTGGTACCGACTCCGTGCGCCGGAGGCCGCGCCCGCGTACCTTCGTTCTGTGGTGTGCAACCTCGTGCGGATGCGGATACGGCGCCTTCAGGTGTCCCGTCGCCATGCCGACATGGAGGTCTCCGAGATCGCCTCCGCGGAGGCCACGGCGATGCTCCACGAGGACCAGCGGCAGGTCGTCGACGCGCTGAAGAACCTGCCCACCCGGCAGCGTGAGGCACTGGTCCTCCGCTACTGGATGGACCTCAAGGAGAGGGAGATCGCCGAGTCGATGGGGATCAGCACGGGTGCGGTGAAGTCGCACATCTCCCGCGGGATGCACGCGTTGTCGCGGGCCATGGAGACCCATCGATGAGTGTGGACGACCCCGAGGCCCGGCTGCGCGACACCCTCGACTCGCTGGCGTCGACGGTGGTGCCGTCGCCCGACGCCTACGCCAGGGCCCGCTCGGAGTGGCAGCGGCGGGACCGGCGGCGCCGGCTCGTCATGCTGGTGCTCGCGGTGCTGATCGTCGCCGTCGCCGACCTGGTGGGACTGTGGGCACTGCACTCCTTCGCCGCCCCCGACCGGCCGCCGGGCCAGGAACGGATCGACGTGATCGTCCAGCCGTGACGTGCACACAGGGGAACGGGGCCGCGGAGCGAACTCCGCGGCCCCGTTCCCAGTGCGGCGTCAGCCCATGTCGCCCGACAGCTCCCACACGGCGTCGACGACGCGCTCCACGTCCTCCTTCTGGTGGAACAGGTGGGTGGACACCCGGACGGCCTGGTGGGACCGGGCCGAGCCGATCACGGGGAAGTCACTGGTGCGGATCACGATGCCGTGCTCGTCCTTGAGCCGGGCGACCAGTGTCGCGGTCTTCTGCCCGTCGTGGACGTCACGCGGGTCACGGAAGGGCGCGAAGGAGGTGAGAGCGCACACCAGACGGGGGTCGTCCTTGGGCGAGTACAGGGAGTCCACGCCCCACCGCTCGACGATCAGCTCCTTGAGGTACGCCGACAGGCCGAGCACATGGTCCTGGATGCGCTGCCGCCCGATGCGGTCCCACACCTCGCAGACATGGCGCACGCCGGCCATGACCGCGAGGCTGCTGTTGCCGACGGTCTGGAGGTCGGAGGCGATGTCGTAGCTCTCGGTGGGGCCGTCGGAACGGGGCGGCACTCCGCCTTCGGCGGGGTAGCCGCTGGACACCACGGGCCAGAACTCGGGCAGCGGGTTGGGGTTGTAGCGGGCCAGCACCTTGTTGCGGATGTAGAGGATGCCCGTACCGCCGGGCCCGCACTGCCACTTCGCCGCCGACCCGGCGAGGAAGTCGACGCCCAGTTCGTGGAAGTCGTACGCCATCATGCCGGGGATGTGCGCACCGTCGACGACGCTGATCAGTCCGTGGTCCTGCGCGAGCTTCGCCAGCATGGCGATCGGCAGCATGGTGCCGGTCTTGTAGGTGGGGGCGGAGAACACGAGCGCCTTGGTGCGCGAGGTGATGGCCCGCCGGAACAACTCGACGTAGTCCTCGGCGCGTTGCCTGTTCCCCACGGGCAGGGCGACCCGCTTGATCACAACGCCGTGGCGGTCCCGGGCTACGGCCATGGGCACGTTGCCGCCGGAGTGCTCGTGATTGGTGGTGAGGATCTCGTCGCCCTCCTCGAGGGCGAGACCGGCGAGGATCTTCGACATGCCGTCGCTGGTGTTGTGGGAGATCACGAGCTCGTCGGGATCGCACCCGTAGCCGCGGGCCGCGACGGCACGGACGTCGGGGAAGTCGCTGTAGGCCGATATCGCCCCGGCGGCGACCTCGCGGTGGACCCGGTCCACGGTCTCGACGACCTCGCGCGGCGGCGAGCCGACGGTGCCGACGTTCATGAAGAGGATGTCCTTGTCCAGCATGAACAGGCGCTCGACCTCGCGCCAGTAGCCGGGGGACGACGGGGCCGGGAGCGTGGCGGCCGTCGCGCCGGGCGCGGCGGCGTGCGCGGCCGGGGCGGCGCCGACCGTCCCGATACCGACGCTCGCCGCGCCGGCTCCCAGGAATCCGACGAAGCCGCGCCGGGAGACCCCGGAGCGGGTGCGTGTGTGTCTCGACATGACATGTCCCTTCAGCTGTGACTCGACGGACTGCGATGCGACCGAGCGCTGCTCGGCGGACGGCGACTCAACGGACGGCGATGGCGGAGATCTCGACCTTGGCGTCCCGCGGCACGCGGGCGACCTCGACGGTGGCGCGCGCAGGCGGCGCGGCGGACCCGAAGAACTCGGCGTAGGCGGCGTTGAAGCGGGCGAAGTCGTCGAGATCTGCGAGGTACACAGTGGTGCTCACCACGTGCGACAGCGACATCCCGTCGGCCTTGAGCACGGCCTCGACGTTGCGCAGCACCTGCCGCGTCTGCTCCTCGACGGAGGCGCCGGCGGGGATGGCCCCGGTGCTGGGATCGATGGGCAGCTGCCCGGAGACGAAGGTGAGGTTCCCGGCGGAGATCCCCTGCGAGTAGGGCCCGATGGCGGCGGGCGCGTCGGGGGTGGCGACGACGCGGTGCCGGGATGTCTGCTCGGCGACGGCGGCGGAGCCGCCGATCCCGACGGCCAGCACGGCGGCCGCGGCCAGGGCCCCCAGCGCCCGTCGGCGGCTCCCCGGCCGGAATGTATTCGAGGTCTGCATTCGCTGTCCTCCCGCACGCATCGACACATGGACACGCCCTCGTTCGGGGCGTTGCATGCTGGTTGGTTGCGGGAGGCTGGGCGGAGGTTTACGGACGGGGGCATGGGATTGGCGTAGTTGTCCGATCCCCTGGGCGGCGCGGGTATCGACACCGCCCGGAGGTGGTGTCACAGCCCTCGCTGATGTTCTCGAACATAGGTGAAGCCACGCGGCAGTTCATGAGGGCCTACCAGGCCGGCCGCGGCATGGTCCTGCCGGTAGGCGGCCCTCGCCTCCGCGCTCGCTTCTTTGCCCAGGTGGCCGATACGCATCAGATGTCCGGCAACCCGGTGTGCACTCACCTCATGTGTGGCATGGAGAGGATTCGCCTCCAGATCTTCCTCCCCGGCGGGACGCACCACGGGGACGTAGCAGAGCAGCGGGACGAGCGGTTCGCCGGTGCGTGCGGGGTGGCGGAGGAAGCCCCCGGCGCCGAGGCTGCCCTGCCCCCTGGTGAGCACGCCCCGGGACAGCAGGCGCTCAACGGCCGCGCTTGTCCTGCCCCGTGCCGGTGTGTTCGGCCTGCTGCGCTCTGCGGTGTTACTGAGCAGGGCGTTCTCCGGCAGGAAGGCCCTGCCCTTCTCGTCCAGGTAGCCCAGTTCGCGCAGGGTGAGCAGCACCGCCTCCTCGACATGGTCGACTCCTTGCGCCCACGGCCGCGAGATCGCGCGTCATGATCCTTGGGTCGTACTCGAAGCGGACGTAGCAGCCGTCGATCACCTGGGGCTTGCTCAGCGGCGTGAGAAGGACACGGATATTGGTCCAGAGGTCCCACCGCACCGACACACGGGTGCCGGGCAGAACGAAACGCGGCCAGTCGAAGCCCACGAGTATCGGAGGGTCGCCCTGAATGTCGGGCTTCACGTCGTGTGGCGCCCAGAGGTTTCGGCTGAACTTGCCGCCCCGCCAGAAGCTGATGTGCAGCGCGTGCCGCGGAAGCCTTCTGGCCGTCTCCTCCGGTACAGGCAACGTCCTCCCCGCGATGTGCTCCGCGCGCACGACGAGTTTCCACTCCACCGCTTTGCTGGTGTGGGTGACGTCGCAGGGCGCCCCGCCGTCCGGTTCCTCGATCCCAAGCCGGGGGGCGTCCGCGGCAGTCGGCCGCTCGTCCTGCGGGTCCGGCCGGTCCTGCCGAGGCACAGGGGCGGGTTCCGTCGCGGAAGCCGGGGTGCCAAGGCCGATACCGGTGCCCAGCTGCGCCGGTGACCGACCGGAACCGCCGGTATCGGACTGGACACGCCCGTAACATCCGTTGCACACCAGCCGACCAGGGTCGCCGGGGTCCGTCGCGACAAGCTTCGCCGTCTTGCGCTGCTCGCAGTGGGAGCAGAGAAAAGAGGTCACCGACTCGAGCCGGAAGAGCTGCATTCCACCCTTCGGCGGGTAGGTCTTCACGATCTTTGCGTTGAACACTGCGATGCCCCCCGGCCCGTCCACCACTCACCCTCACGCCGGCGCGGCGCCTGCACCGGAGCACCTTGCGGGTCACGGTACTCCGCCCCACTGTAGGTACACCTCAAGGGCGTCCACCCTCGCGTAGGCAGTGGGGTTCAGGGTGCGGACACGGGCGATGCCGGCACCGCCTGGAACACCACATCCGAGGCGTGCGGGGTGATCTCGACGTCACTTCCGAGAGCCCATTCGGCCACCCGCGAGACCACGGCCGCGGGAATCCGTTCGCTGATGCCCGGGGCCGCCGGGATGTCCTGCGTGGCATGCGCGTCGTGCGGCAGGACGACGCGGTACCCGAGCGCCAGCGCCGTACGAGCCGTGGCCTGTACGCACATCTCGGACATCACACCACAGATGGCAAGCGACTTCACGCCGGCATCGGTCAACAGGCGCTCCAGAACGGTTCCTTGGAAGCCGTCGTCCTCAGGTTTGCGGACGACGGCCTCAGTGGGCCCGGACTCGACGGCGTGATGGAGCGCCCAGCCGGGCGTGTGCGGCTCGTCGTCCGCCCCGGCGGGACCGTCGTTCTGGAGGTGGATGACGAGCGCCCCGCTCCTTCGCGCCCGCGCGATCAGGTCGGTCGTCCGGTCCACGAGGCGGACGGCGTCGGGTACGGCGCCGCTGCCGGAGACGAACGCCGACTGAACGTCCACCACGATGAGGGCCTCTACGGGCTGCAGGTGAGTGCTCATGGCGTCATCATGACTGTCGCCATCACGCGCCTCCACCCGGTTTGGGTCTCTGAATATGAGTTTCCGTGGAACACCCTGACCGGCGCCGTCCACGGGCTCCGACAGCACCGGGTCGCAGCAGCGGCGCCGTCTTCGTGTCGCGCGGGGCGAACCGTCCCCACATCACTCGGCAGGGGCTCTCCCGGGGCTTGACCTGAATTCGAGGCCGGTCGCGACGGATCCAGGAGGGCGGCGACGCTCCCGGCTGCGGTCACGCCCTTCGACGGACAAGGGCGACTTCCGCCCAGACCGTCTTTCCGGACGGCGGATACGGCAGCACACCCCAGCCGTCGGTCAGTGCATCCACGATCACCAACCCGCGCCCGCCCTCGTCGGCGACGGGGGATGCGGCAGGGAGCAGGTCACCCCGCGGGTCGGTGACCTCGATCCGCAAGCGGGCGTCGGGAAGCAGCATCAGGCCCAGGCGGAAGCCACGGCCGGCCAGACGCCCGTGCACGACCGCGTTCGTGGCGAGTTCGGCGACGACGACCTCTGCGGCTTCCGCGCGCTCGCTGTCGCGCGGCCATCCCCACTCCACGATCTGCTCCATGGTGAGCAGCCGGGCGAGGCGGGCCCCGCGCCGTGTAGCGCTGAGCAGTTGACTGAACTGCCGTAAGGACGTGACTGGTTGTTGGGGCACAAAGGTCTGTACGGATTCGCTCTTCACGCCATTCAGCGTGGCGACACGCAACCGCACTGACCAGCAACGCTGAGCACACCCTGCCTGAATCCGCACCAAGGGCGTCACCGCAGCCGCCCCGCACGGTGGCTGCGGTGACGCCGAACTACTGGTTCGCCGGTATCTTCCGCCCGGCGGTGGAGCAGCTCAGAAGTCGTGGCGGTTGGCCTCGATGACCTTGCATTCGAGCTTCTTCGCACCCTCGAGCTTGTCGGAGGACACCAGGACGCCCGCATCCTCGTCCTTGAAGGTCTGGCCGGGGGCCAGGTTCTCCGCGGTCGACAGGAAGTCGCTGATCTTCTTGCCGTCGGCGAGGACCTCGCCCTCGAGGAAGTACGAGTACCGGCGGTCACCGTTGTTGGTGTAGTCGATGTGCAGCGCGAGCTCCTTGCCGCCCCATTCCGAGGTGGTGACGTCGCACTTGGAGAGGCGGAAGTCCTTCAGGACCGGGTTCTCATCCGTGCCCTTGCCGGTCTTGGCGCTACCGTCGTCGTCAACCTTCGCCGAGTCGTACGACTTGTCGAGCTCGTTCTGCGTCTCCTTGACGGCCTCGTCGACCGCGGACACGAACACGGCGTTCATGACGAAGAACATCACCACCGAGACGAGCGAGGTGACCAGGGCGGTGATCGACGCTCCCTTGCCCTTTCCGACCCTCCCGGACTTGGCCAGACCGATGGCACCGAAGATGAGGCCGAGGATCGCGAGCGGCCACACGATCACGTTGACCAGAGGGATGAAGCTGAAGATCACCGCGATGATGCCGAGCACCAGGCCGGCCGTGGCCAGGCCGTTGCTCCTGGCCGGCTGACCGCCGTCGACAACTGGTCCGGTCGGCTGAACGTAAGACATGGAAGATCCCCCCACGGGATGTGATGTATGAACCCCGGCGCACAGCCGGGTCGATCTACAGGTAGTTGACGTGTACACGACCTGGCCGTTGACCAGCCGCGCATGCACGAGCCCCCACCCTCTGACCAGACGACGAGGAACCCCCACCCCATCGCAAGCCCAGAAAGCAAAGCATGACATGAAAACATCGTCAATTAGCTGACATGTTCGGCGCACAGCCTATCGTTACGGTTGGTATCGGCAGGCGCTGGGCAACACGGACGCCCTCGTGATCTCGCTCCGCTCCGGTCTCGACTCCATGGTGGACGACCCGCGTCTGCTGGACCGCGGGGGCATCACGACGGTGGACGCCTTCGCCGGCCGTGTCGTGACCGAGCCGCCGGGTGCGGTGGCCCGACGGCCGCTTGTACGTCTCGTGGACGGGGCAGCCGAGTCCGTTCCTCGTGGAGGCGGGCGTGTCGGTTGAATTGACGCGCTCAGGGGCGCCGGGGTCGCGAGCGACGCCAGGCCGGCCCGGCTCAGGCCCCGTACAGGAAGCTGTCGTACGGCGCGTTGTCGACCACCTCGTAGAGGCCGAACGCGCCGGGGAAGAGCACAAGCGCGAGCACGCCGAGACGGAAGAGTGCCGGGCCCATGACCGTGACGGCTTCCGTCTGGCCGGTGATGGTGCGCCAGTCGCGCCACCGTCTGACGTCGCCCCCGCAGACGGCCCAGAAGAAGCCGCCGAACACGATGCACACCCCGGAGCCGACCATCGAGAACCCCGCCACAACGGCCAGGAACGTCTCGCGGTCGTGGTGGTCGGCGACGAACAGTGACACGACGGCCAGCAGGACCACGGCGGCGATCCCTTGCACGGCTCCGCGTACGACAACGTCCTTGAAGCGCAGTCGCGGCAGTCGTACGCCGTCCTCGTCGGTCGTCGGTGCGGGAGCGGGCTCCGGTCCGGGCCGCAGGGTGCGCGTCATGCGGGCACGCTACCCGGCGCGTTCGCAGGGCGATGCGGGGGCCCTGGTCGCGTACGTCTTCACTGTCGTCCCAGGGGGGAGCCCTGTGTCGGACCCTCCGGTTGGAGTCGTTCCCAGGTCGCCCGCTGCTTCGCGGGCAGACCGCCTCTGGTGGGGAGGTGCCCCGTTGTCCTGTCGCCTCGGCCACCGCAATACTCCCCCTGCCCACGGCCGCCTGCGGTGGTGTGGTTACGGCCGCGGTGAAGTCCGACTCCGGCGGCGATGCCCATACAGCAGTGATCGCCCATCCTGGTGACCGATTACGGAACTGAATTCCGCCCGGACCTCGTCATGGCCGCAAACGGCGCAGAACTCCCTGGCTTTGAAGTGCCATGATGTGCTCGGCCGCCCGCAGTGGTGCATCTCCCCCACGTATCAACACCCCCGCCTCCATATTCCTCTTCGCAGCCGACTCGGTGAGATTGGCGCTACTGAGGAACAGCACACGGCGGTCGGCGACCGCGAGCTTTGCATGCTGGCGCGACCGCTCACGCGAAGCCGGATCGCGCGCCCAGTGCCACAGGCGCACCCCATCGACGGATGCGAACGCCTTGGCTGGTTCGTCTCCGGCGAGCAACCCGGCCGCCCCCGCCAAGGTCTCCACGATCACGTGCACGACGACACCGCGGGCAGTCGCCTCTGTCAGCGCACGGGTCAGCGTTGGATAGGGACGGGCCGCATAGGTCATGGCGAGTAGTTCGTGACGTGACTCGTGTATCACCTCGGCCAGTACCTGCGCTGTTGCCCGAACGGGCACCGCAGGTGTGGCCGGCCCACTCCACACAGTACGTACCTGCACCGCATCCCGTGTATGCAGCGTCGCTGCGACGTAGCCGCGCAAATAGGCGGCGGCTTCCTCAGGACGAACACCGTCGGCCGCCACAGCCTTGTAGAGCTGCTCAACTGCCTCACGGAAGCCGGGAGTCGACAGTTCGGTCAGTGCCCGTTCGCGGCTGTGCCCGATCGCCAGCAGGCCGGCGAGGTCCTTCGTGCGGGAGGGGCCGAGGACCGCGACCACCGTTTCGGCCGCGGCCTCGAACCGTCGCCTGCTCATGGCAGCAGACCTACTGGAGTGAGCACTTGTTCCTTGGTGCCAGTGATAGGCACCAGAAACCGACGGTCGAGGAAGCGATTGCCCCGTTCGCACGTCGTCTCTGAGACGAACAGGCAGATGTGACAAGCAGCTCCGTGCAGATAGTCGGCCGGGTCGTGCGGCAGTCGCTCGGAGCACAGCGGGTCGGCCGAGCAGTGGGAGGCGTCGCCGAGGGCGCGGCGGACGATACGGCCGAGATCCCGCTCCTCCGCCAGTGAGACGAGGCCGCCGAGGGTTCCTTCGGAGTCGGGCACCGCGGTGTAGATGAGAATGCCGCTCTTCGGGTTCTCGTCGTTGCCCGCGTAGATCCGTTCGGCGAGTGACGCGGAGCTGTAGCCGCATTCGAGGGCGATGGTCCGGATCAGCAGGTGGGACAGCGTGTGCAGGGCGATGTAGCGTGCGCCGGGCCACCCGTGCAGGGGATCGAAGTCGCTCGTCTTCCGGTCCGACTTGCGGTTGGTGCGGAATCGGGCGAACGCCTCCTGATGGGCCGCCATCTCCGGCGACTTCTCCATCCTCATGGTCCAGTCGGCCATCAGGTCGTCACGTACACGCAGGAAGATGCCCTCGCCTCGTACCTCGCTGGCCGGCACCCAGTTCTGGGTGCCGCGGGAGAGGTCGACGCGGGTCGCGATCTCCGGCGACTCGGGGTCGGGAGCGTCGAGGCGGGTGAAACCGATCAGCGCCCGTGCCTCACGGAGTCGTTCGACCTGCCTGACGTCGGAGAAGAGTTCGCCGAGCGGCGCCGGTACGGTGACCGGGCGGAGCGTGAAGTCGTCGCTGGGCGGCGGGACCGGTCCCGAGAGCGCGTCCCATTCGGGTCCGAACAGCCAGTCCTGGACGTCGGGTGCGGACGGGGCAGGGCCGTCGGCCCCGGCCTTGCGGGCCGCGACGGCGGCCACCACGGCGTCCGCGTCGAAGTCTTTGAGGTAGCCGAACGCGGGAATGGCGGCAAGGAACGTGAGGTTCTCGCGGGATTCGATGCCCTTCAGCTCCGGCCAGTGGTCGTCCAGCAGTTTGTCGATGTCCCCGCTCTGACCCTTGGGCAGCGCGAGTGCGCTGAGGGTCAGCGGGAACCACTGGTTGGACGCGCCGGCGACCATCAGGACTGCGTCTTTGTCGCAACCGCGGGCCTCGAAGATACCGAGGTGGGGGTGCCGTCCCCGGCAGCTCGGCAGGTTGCGCCGGCCCCGGTCGCCCATCGCCTCACGGATGTTGCGCTTCGTGCCGCACGCGACGCATTCGATGGTGACGTTGGCCGCCTGATTGCCTCCGTGGTCCTTCATCCGCAGCTTGGGGCGGGGCGTCTTGCCACAGGTCTGGCCGTGATGGACGTAGGACGTGTACGGGAATTCGTCGAGGTGTCCGTCGGTGCAGACGAGAGTGAAGCGGGCCGCGACCGCGAGGGGCTTGCCGCGCTTGCAGTCGTGGACGAACTTGGCCTCGTGCGGCGTGCGAGGGTTGAGGTTGACGTAGGCGAATTCGCCCGAGTCCACGGCGGCGAGAACGTTGCACGCCGTGCACCGCAGCCACTGGGGGAACGGCGTCACGGGCACGCCGATCCCTTGCGCCGCCCAGCCCTTGGGGTCTGAGTCCGCGCCCTCCAGCCATGGGGCGGCCCGCAACTGCTCGATCTCGCCTCGGCCGTACCTCTGAAGGGTCCGGTTGACGGCGGCCCTCAGCCGCGGTTCGTCGATGTCGTAGTCCGTGACACCGGAGTAGCTCCAGGAGTCGATCCCCCGGACGAGCACCGAGAAGTTGGGCAGGTCGACGAGTGAGCCGATGCCGGCGGTGTACATGAGGTGGCTTGGGCGGACGGCGCCGACCCTGCGGTTGGTGTGGGCGCTCATCGCTGTCCCTTCCCGGCTCCGCCGGCGGCCGTTCCGTACTCGTCGCTGTCGACGGTGGCCGCGGCGTCCGGATCGGTGTCCGTGTCCGAGGCGCCGAAGTTCCAGTCGGGGCCGCTGCCCGCGGGCTCGTCGAGGAATGCTCCGCCGCCCGGCAGGAGCAGGTTGATCTCGTTCTCGGTCTCGCGCATGGACATACCGACGGTCAGATCGGTCCACTGCGAGCCGTCGGCACGGCGCAGGAGACCGCTGACGACGGTGTTCTTGCGCTTCTCCTTGCGGTATCCGAGGGCGGCGCTGCTTTCGTCGCGCTTGCGGCGCCACTCGTCCTTGAGCCGGTCCAGGCGTTCGCCGAGGTACTGACGGGCACGCTCCCGGCCCACCCGTTCTGCCCGTTCGAGGAGTCGCCGTTCCACCTCCGCCGCTAGTGGGCCGTCCAGATCGACGTCGTGGGCGTCGAGGTTCCGCGAGGTGTCGTACGCGGCATGGCGCAGCGCTGCGACATAGGTGGCGGCGACGCCGCGGTCGAGGGCTCGGCGGGTGAAGGGGGTGACCGACAGCGCTTCGACTTGCCGGTAGAAGGTGGCGTGGTAGTGCTCGAAGTCCTCGTAGTGGGCGAGGTCGCGCGGCCGCGCCCAGTTGTAGAGGGTGACGACGAGGCCGGGTCGCTTCGCGTCCCGGCCGACGCGGGACGACGCCTGGATGTACTCGGCGGTGTTCTTGGGCTGCCCCACGACGAGCATGAGTCCGAAGCGGGAGACGTCGACGCCGACCTGGAGCATGGAGGTGGCGAGAACGACGTCGACGGCCTGGCGCATGAAGGGGGTCATCGAAGCGCGGGGCTCGCGCTTCTCCTTGTGGGCCGCCGCGTACTCGCGGAGAAACGCGTGCCGCCTCGCGGATGTGTCACGCTCGGGATCGAAACCGGTCTCCAGGCGCTTGAGTGCCGCGCCGATGTCCGAGGAGGAGATGCGGGACGTCAGTTCCTGGATGCTGAGCATCCCGGTCCTGCTGATGATGCGGTCGGACAGGGTGTCCTGTCCCTTGCGGCTGCCGTTGGAACGGACGCGGGTGGTGATGTCGTCGTCCATGTAGCGGCGCATGCCCGCGAGTTCGCGGGTCGCGTTGAAGTAGCCGACGAGCGTCATGTACGGGTCAGCGGGCTTGCCGTAGTCGTCGAAGAGCTGCTGGCCGGCGAGCAGGAGGATCTCCGCCACCCGGATCTCGGCGGCCTTGAGGCGGGTGCCGTGGGCGCAGACGCCAAGGTATCGGCGGCCCGGGTTCTCGCGGCTGAGTTCGACCTGCCGGGAGAAGAACGTGTCGCCGACGTCGAGCACCTGCGGCGGGAAGACGGCGACCTTGCGGCCGAAGACGCCGAGGACCTGGTCCGCGGCGCGCTTGGTGGTGGCCGTCGAGGCGACGATCTTCGGCCCGGCCTCGTGGCGGCGTCCGTCGGCGTCGCGCACCCCCCATGTGCACAGCTGGTCGATGGCGGACTCGAAGAGACCGACCGTGGTGCCGAGCGCGCCGGAGATCAAATGCAGCTCGTCCTGGATGATCAGGTCCGGCGGGCGCAGCCGGGTGACGGGCTGCGCGGTGACGCCGGGCAGTGGGCCCTTGGCGTGATGGCGGCTGCCGCAGCCGGTCTTGGCGTCCAGGTCGTCGTGGCGGTAGCCGTGGCGCGGGCAGAGCTCGGTGACCCGGCCGAACAGCAGGCCCGCGTACCCGTTCCACGGAAGCTGGGCGAACTTGTCGACGGTGGCGATCAGCAGCGAGGGGGCGAGGCGGTAGATCTCCTCGTCGACGGTGAGGACGGGAATGCCTTCGCCCGGGGCGTCGAGCCGCGAGAAGGGGCACCGGTCCTCCCCCTCGCCCCGTGGGCAGTACAGCACGACACGGCGGCGGCCTTCGTCGTACTCCATGTGGTTGCGGGCGGTCAGGCCGGTGCCGCACCAGGGGCAGGTGAGGACCTGGAGCACGCGGGCGTGTTTGTCGCTGGCGTTCTCCTTGGCGTCCGCGATCTGTTCCTTCGCCTCGTCGAACCAGTTCGGCGAGACGGAGGTGCCCACCCACAGTCCGATGCGGAACGGCGTGGCGCCCCAGCGCACGTCCCGCGCGAACTCCTCACGGCGCAGCACTTCGCAGGCGCTGACCAGTGCCGCGGCGCGCTGGAACTGCTGGGCGGTCAGCAGGCGCAGGGTGTAGCGCATGAGGACGCCGACACCCGCCTCGCCGCTGCGCGCGTCCGTGCCCGAGCCGATGGTGCCCTGAAGTCGGCGCAGCGCGAAGGTGTAAGCGGCGAGGCCGAGGTAGGCCTCCGTTTTGCCACCGCCGGTAGGGAAGAACAGCAGGTCGACGAGTGCCTCGCGGCCGGTGCCGCGGTGCGGGTGCCCCGGGTAGGTGAGGGAGGCGAGGTTGAGGAGCACGAAGGCGAGCTGGAAGGGCCGCCAGCTGGCGGCCTCCTTCCCCTTGGCGCGGACCGCGTCGTACGCCTCCCGGTACGACTCCCGCTCGTCCTCCCGGCCGGCGCGGGCGGCGGCGATGGCGGTGTTGCGACGCTGGAGGGCCATGGCCCGGTTGGCGAACCGGAAGGCTTCGAGAGCGTTGTTGTCGGCGACGAGTGTGTCGATGCCGAGGGTGATGCGGTCGCAGATCTCGACGGCCTGGTCGATGGCGACGAGCGCCGACTCCCTCAGATCGTCCGGGAGTGACTGTGCGCTGCGACGCTGCCGTTCGAGCCAGATCCCGTAGCCGTCGGCGAGGGGGGCGAGCGCGGTGCTGAGTTCGTCACGTCGGGCGGGCACGGCGAGGGCCGCGAGCTCGTCCATGCCCAACTCGAGTCCCCCCAGCAGGTCCTGCTCCCCGACGCTGGGTGCGGTGGTGGCGCGGACGTCGTACTCGGGGAGCCAGGTTGTGGTGAGCCGGTGGGCGTTGCGCTCCCCTTCGCGCACCTCGGCGTGCACGGCGACGTTGCGTCCCTTCGCGTGACTGAGGCTGTCCCGGTACAGGAGCCGCAGACGACGGTCTTCGGCGTCCTCCGGAGCGTTTCCCCGGTTCGCCTGGTCGAGGGGGTCGTCGACGGGGAAGAAGACGGCTGCCTGGTCGTCGGGGAAGGCAGTGACCTCGAGACTGGTCTGGAAGAGCCAGTGGGCGTCTCGCGCATCCCTGCTGTCGTCCTGCCGGTTCACCAGGGTGAGCTCGACGATGCGGAGGTCCTCGCCCGCCCGGCCGACATGACGCCGCACCTGCACGTCGAGAACGACGGCGTCCTCCTCGAGGGGGACGGTCCGGTCGGCGGCGCCGGTGACGTCGATGTCCTTCAGGTGCTCGACGGGCTCGCGCAACCAGACCCGACGGGTGGTGCCCCGGTCGGTGGCTTCCTCCGACTGCCTGTAGCGGCCCCACCTCGCGGTAACGCTGAGAGTGCCGACGGATGCCGGAACGGTGAACGACATGCCCATGGTCGAGGCCCAGATGTGGCCGGCCGCCTGCGGTGTGAGCCGGTCCTGCTGCTCGTTGTCGTCGCGTTCGGTCTCGTCCCCCGAGTCGCCGTCCGCGCTCTGCGCCGCGGCCAACGCAATCCTGTCCGCCGTCACCGCGCCGGGCCGAGGGCCCAGCATGCCGACGAGATACCGGTCCCGGGGACCGGAAGAGGCAGTGGAGAGCGTCTCGCTCTCACCGTCCCACGGTCCGAGAAGGTCGCGCCGGATGTACGTGACGAGTCCGTCGCGCACCGCGTAGGAGTCTCCGGCCTTGAACGTCTGTGGGACTTCGTCGAGCGGATGCGGGACGGCGGCCTGGTCGGGCTGGGCCGGCATGCGGTGGGTCCTTTCGGACGACGGAACCGGGGCGCGGAAGCAGTGGGCCTACAACCGCAGGAGCAATATAGACCGTTGACTCAGTTCACACAAGGAAAGGAGGGACTCTCGTCGTCCGGCGCCCGGACTCTCTACTCTGGTCCTGACCACCGTCGACCGCGCGACCCGAGGACGCCCATGCCCCGACTCGCCCTTTCCGACGACTTCGTCGCGGATCTGATCTCCCTGCAGAGACCTGTGCAGAAGGAGGTCAACGACGCGATTCAGATGTTCCGGAGCATGACCGTCCCCCAACTTCATGCCAGCAAGGGAATACATCTGGAGAAGCTCGAGCGGGCGCGCGACCCCCGCATCCGCACCATACGCGTCACCAAGTTCTACCGGGGCGTACTTCTGGCACCTGACGACGGCAGCGACCTGTTCACGCTGCTGCGGGTAGCGCCGCACGACGACGCGATCAGCTGGGCGGTGAAGCGCGCCTACTCCGTCAACGGCGCCACCGGCGCCCTGGAGGTGCGCAACGTCGAGGCTCTCGAGCAGATGGAGACGTATTTCGAGACGAAGGCGGACACGACTCCCACCCGCCTCTTCGACAAGCACTCCGACACCGTGCTCCGCAATCTCGGCATCGACGATCAGGTGCTGCGCCTGGCGCGCGTCTGCGTCACCGCCGAGGACTTGGGCGTGATGACGCCTCCTATAATGCCGGCCGACCAGTACGAGGTGCTGGAGTACTTGGCCGACGGGTGGTCGGCGGACGATGTGTGGGAGCAGGTGATCGCACCACGCGGCCAGACGGTGCGCACCGCCGAGGAGCGTCCCGTCGTGACGCTGTCCGAGGCGATCCTCAACACCCCGAACCGGATCGTCGAGGTCACCGGCCCCGGCGAGTTGGAGCGCATCCTCGCCGAGGACCTCATGCGCTGGCGCATCTTCCTGCACCCGGCCCAGCGGCGGTACGCCTACCACCCGGGCTTCAACGGCTCCGCACAGGTCACCGGTGGCCCCGGCACCGGCAAGACGGTGGTCGCCCTGCACCGGGTGCGTCATCTCCTGCGCACCGGCCGCGACGGCGAGCGCATACTGCTGACCACCTTCACCAACGCCATGGGGGCGGCGCTGCGCGACAGCCTGTCCCTGCTCCTCGGTGATGCGGACGCCCATCTGCTGGAGCGGGTGGACGTCACGACGGTGGACTCGCTCGCGGCCCGTGTCGTACGCGAGTCCCGTGGCCGGATGCACAAGCCGCTGTCGGCGGCGGCCGAGCGCAGCGCCTGGACGAGGGCCACGGCCCGAGAGGACCTGCCGTGGACCGAACAGTTCCTGGCCCAGGAGTACCGCAACGTCGTCCTGGCTCAGGGGCTGCGGACGCCGGAGGAGTATCTGCGCTGTGTACGGCGCGGGCGCGGCACACAGGTGGGCCGGGTGCAGCGAGCGCGGCTGTGGCGGGTGATGGAGCGGTTCACGGCGGACCTGGCTTCGCGTGACTCGGCGACGTACACGCAGTTGTGCGACCAGGCGGCGGAGCTGCTGCGGGCGAGTGGCCCGCGCTACCGGCATGTGGTCGTCGACGAGGCGCAGGACCTGCACCCGGCCCAGTGGCGGGTGCTCCGGGCCTGTGCGGCACCGCAGTCGGACGACATCTTCCTCGTCGGTGACCCTCATCAGCGCATCTACGACTCGCGGGTCTCGCTGCGCTCTCTCGGTGTCCATGTCCGGGGGCGAACGTCGCGGTTGCGGATCAACTACCGCAGCACGGACGAGATTCTGCGCTGGTCGGCCTCGCTGCTGGACGGCCGCCCGGTCGGCCGCCTCGGCGAGGACGACGATGACGACGGCGGCCGGGACTCGCTGCGGGGCTACCGCTCCGAGCTCCACGGCCGTGTCCCGTCGGCGCGGGGGTACGGCAGCCAGGACGAGGAACTCCGGGCGCTGGTGGTGCAGATCAGGGTCTGGATCGACCAGGACGGTGTCAAGCCCTCCGAGGTCGCGGTGTGCGCGCGTTTCAACACGCTGGTCGACGCGGTGATCGTCCGACTGCGCAGGGAGGGCATCGCCGCGGTCGCGGTCAAGGACGATCCCGGCCCCGGGGTCTCGGGCGTGCGAGTGGGCACGATGCACGCCATGAAGGGGCTGGAGTTCCGCTGCGTGGCCGTCGTCGGCGTGACGTCCAGTGTGCTGCCGTTCGCCCACCAGGTGACGCCTGCCGAGGTGGACCCGCTCCAGCACGAGCAGGATCTGCTGGCCGAGCACTGCCTGCTGTTCGTGGCGTGCACCCGGGCCCGCGACGCGCTGGCCGTCTCGTGGAGCGGGCAGCGCAGTCCGATGCTGGACCCGGTGGCCGACTGAGACCTTCTACCGGCCGTCGCCCGGGGCGCGGCGGCCGGTACGGGTCGGCCTCTCAGGCCCGGATCTCACGGACCACCACCTTGTGCGCTTTGTCCGCGGAGGCGTTGTACGACACCTCACGCCCTGCTCGCTGCCACATCAGGGCATGCCCGAGCGGCGACGACGGTGAAACGATGTCCGCGCCGTCGGTGGGCAGTTCGGCGACCGTGTAAAGCGTCTCCTCGTCCAATTGGCCGTCGAACTCGAGCACCAGCAGGGCGCCGGGTACGACCGTTTGCGGCGCTCCGGAGCCGTCGACGGCGACCGTGTCGAGGAATCCTCGCAGGAACGCCAGCCGCTTGGTACGGCGATCACGCTGATCGGCCTGTGTCTTGCGCAGGAACACCAGGTTGGCGGCGTCGATGCCGTCCGGTGTCTCGTCGGGCGCATCGATGGCTGCCTGCAGTTGTTGCATCTCCCCCAGCAGGCGCCGGAAGGCAGCAGCCGGAATCGACTGGATGGGGAAGCGCCCGGCCGCAGGGCGGGGCTCGGACGGCCGCTCTCCGGTGCCGACGGAGGACGCCTGTCGCACGGTCGGCGCCTTCGGGGGCCGGGCAGCCTGCCGATGCGCGGGTAGCTGCGCGGTGGGCGTCCGATCGGCCGGCACCGGACCCGCCGCTGCCGGTTCGGCGGGGAACAGGGCTGCAGCGGGCTCGCCCGAGACCGGAGGCACCGGGGTCCGGTCCACCGGTTCGGCCGAGGCGGACTCTCCTGCGGGCCGCAGTGAGCCGGGCTGCTCGCCCGTGGACCGCTGGGTCTCGGAGTGCTCGTTCGGCCCGGCTACGGCGACCCCGAACTCCTTGTCCGGCCCGGCAGTTTCGGTAAAGCGGTAGGTGTCCTCCGGTCCACTTGCGCCTGCCCACTGCCGGTCGGTCGCGACCTCCTCGGCCGCCTCTTCCTCGTCGTCCTCCTTGACCGGCTCGATGCCCAGCCGCTCCAGCTCCGCCCACAGCGGCGTGAGCGCCTGATCACGGTCCAGGTGGAAGCGGCTGCCGCGGATGCGGACGAACGTCCAGTCGACGCGCTCCAGATCCCGCTGACGGGCAGCGGCCGTGGACGCGTCGTCGCCTTCGGCGAACGCGTCGCCGTCGCATGCCACGGCGAGGCGCCGCGTACCGCCCTCGACGACCAGGTCGATCGCGTGCCGGCCGACCCGATAGCCGGGCCGCACCCGGTAGCCGCGTGCCGTCAGTTCCAGGTAGACCTTCTGCTGGAAGAGGCTGTCGAAGGCCTCGTGCCGCACGTCCGGCAGCACTGCTCCCTCGACAGCAAGGGTCTCCTCCTCCGCGGGGCGGGTCAGGTGGTCGAGCCACTGCCGGCGCAGGTCGTTCTCGTGGAACTGTTCGGTGCGGGCGCTGTGGAACACCCACAGCTGGTCCTGGGCGCGGGAGGCGGCAACGTTGAGGCGCTGTTCGTACGTCTTGCCGTTGAAACCGCCCGGCACCGTCCCGGCGGCGGTGGTGGGTGAGTTGACGCATGAGACGAACATGACGTGGCGCTCGTCGCCCTGGAAGTCCTCCGCATCACCGACGCGGATGCGCCGTGCCTCACGCTGCTCGTAGTCGAGGCGCTCTGCCAGCAGGTTCTCCAGCTCCGCCAGGTGCGCCTTGCTGCCACGCAGGCTGATCACCCCCATGGTCCTGCCGTCGTAGGCGGGGTCTTCGCAGCAGCGCACCACCTCGGCGACGAGTGCCTCTGCCTCCGCGACGTTGGCCAAGCGGGAGTTGGCACCCAGGGCCTCGCCGTTCTCCACGTACACGGTGCGCACCGGCGGCAGGCGGTCGGCGCCGTACTGACGCAGGGGCTGCAGACGGCGGTTGTAACAGAGTTCGTTGGAGAACGAGATGATCTCCGGCATGCACCGGAAGTGCTCCTTGAGCATGAGCGTGCCGCGGCCCGCGGACAGCGCCTCTGTCAGGTCGAAGAAGCTGGAGTCGGGCCCGAAGAGGCTGCGGACGTCCGCCTCGAGTCCGGTGAGGAGCCGGTCGCGGAGGTGGAAGTACTCGTCCTGCTTGAGGCCGACGTTGGAGGGGCTGACCTGCTTGCTGTCGCCGACGACGACCATGCGGTCGGCGAGCCAGCTCAGCAGCATGGCCTCCAGTCCGGACTGGCTGGCCTCGTCGACGATGACGACGTCGAACATGCCGGGCCGGTCCATGGGGACCGTTTCCGCCACTTGGTGCAGCGGCATGATCCAGGCGGGTACGGCCGTCTGTGCCTTGCTCAGCGCGGCCTGGGCGTCACGCCGGTAGCGGTGCTGGTACTTGCCTTTGATGCGGCGTGCAGCCTGCTGGTAGGCGCTCAGCGCACGGGACTGGTCGCCGGTGAGCAGTCCGAGGCAGCGGTGCCAGGCGCGTGCGGCGGCGAGTCTGGCGAGCATGATGCGCGCCTCGTCGTCGGCCTCGGTGAGCTTGCGGCGCAGGGTGCGCTCGGCCTCCGGGTCGGTGAGCCGCTCCATGCGCTCACGCCAGGCGGACCAGGCCCATGCGGCGGTCAGCGCGGGGAGCCGTTCGTCCCACACGCGGTCCCCGGGGTTCTCGGTGATCCTTTCGGCGAGCGAGGGGAACGCTTCATGTACCCGGGCGAGAGCCTGATGGTGCTCGGCTCGCAGCCGGGCCGCCTCCCGGACCTCGGCGATCTCCTGACTGAACTCGCGGTAGCCTTCGCTGTTCCGTTGGCGGACCGCGTCGAGTGCTCGTGCCACCGCGGGCGAGACTTCCGGCCGGTCGCTCCAGGTGCGCAGCAACTCCTCCGTGTCGGTGATGACCCGGCGCGACTGCTCCGCGGCGCGCAGGGTGGTCGCCGCGCGCAGCAGAGCACGGACGGCGCTCTCGACTGCCGCGTCGTGCCAGACGGCGGACGTGAGCTGTGCGGAGGTGGCGGCGGCCGTCAGCACGTCGGTCCGTGCGGCACCGACGGCGAGGACCGCTTCGAGTGCCTCCGCCTCCTGCCGCAGTCGGGCGAGGCGCGGACCGTGCCCCAGCCAGGGCGCGGCAGGAGTGCCCCACTCCGACTCGACCTGCGCAAGGCGCAGTTCGAGCTGTACGCGGGCGAGGACGACGGCCGCAGTGTCCGTGTCCTCGGGTGCACGGCCGTCGACGCGTACGGCCTCGACGAAAGGCCCGACGGTCTTGGCGAGCTTGGAGCGGATGCCGAGCGGTCCGCGCAGCTTCTGGCCCTCGCGGAGCCCGTCGTGCAGGGCCGTCGCCTGACCAAGGGCGGTGGCCGGGTCGTACTGCTCGATGCCGCTGACCATGGCGTTGCGCAGCGTCGCGAGTGAGCCGTCGACGGCGGCAAGGGCCTCGTTCACCGCGGCGTGTCTGCTGCGGGCCTGCCAGTCCTGGCCGGCGGCCACCTCGCGCAACAGTGCGACAGCCCACTCGCCGGACGCTGCGACGAGCGAGGCGGCACGGCCGCGGGCGGCGGCATAGGCGTCGAGGCTTGTCGACAGCCGCTGCTGTTCGGCCTCGGAGAGTCCGCGCACTGAGGCGTCGTACTCCTGGCTCAACGGGTCCTGCCGCACCGCCGTGTGCGCCTCCTCGGCGGAGCGCACGATCTCGACGGCCTCCTCGAACGCGCCGGGCCCCGGCAGCTCGGACGGCCCGGGCACCTCGGCGGCGAGCGCCCGGTGGTGCGGAGTGAAGGCGCGGGTGGTGCGCAGCAGCCGCAGGGCGTCCTCGGTGCTCAGCGCAGGCTGCTCCTGCGGCACCGGCCCGAGCCAGTCGTGAGCATGGGCCTCTGCGGTGAGCCGTTCGGCGATGTCCTGGAGGCTTCCGCTGTAGTCGCCGATCTCCGCCTCGAACCGGTGCGTCTCCTGCTCACGCAGCAGGGCGAGGTCTCTGAGCATGGCCTGCTGCGCGGACCGGGCGGCGCTCAGCCGTGCCTGCAGACTGCGGATCGCGCGCTCGGACGCCTGCGGGTCATAGCCCGAGTACTCGCTGAGGATCTTCTGGACCGATGCTTCCAGTTCACGCTGCGCCGCGGTGCCGTCCTCGGTACGGCTGACGCACAGGTCACGCACGGACTCGGGCAGCTTGTCCCGCAGCACGCGCAGGGCACGGGGCGTGTGGCTGGTGATGAGGACGCGCTTGCCCTGGGCGAGCAGGTCGGTGACCAGGTTGGCAATGGTGTGCGTCTTGCCGGTGCCGGGCGGCCCCTGGACGACGACCAGCCGGTTGGAACGCAGGCGCTCGGCGATGGTGCGCTGTTCCTCGTTGGCGGGGAGGGCGAAGTACATCTCGCCCGCAGCGGGCTCCATGTCGCCGTCCTCGGCCTCCGCCAGGTCGGCGGCGGTCAGCGCACCGTCCCGGCCCGCGATGTAGCCGAGCAGTTCGGTGGGGGGTGTGCCCGCCTCGATCTGGCGGGCGATTGCTCTGAGGGCGTCGAGGGTGGAGCGCCGGTTGCGCTCGCGCAGCACGAGCGCCGGGGTGAAGCCGACGTGCGGCACGTCCAGGCTGCGCGGCTTGGCACGCTCAATGTCCGGCACGTAACCGCCCGCGCTGTGCGCCGCGTTGACCCAGCTGCGCAGGGCGGTGTGCAGGGCGTCGAGGTGTTCGGGGTCGGTGGCGTCGGACGCGTTCTCCAGAACCGCGACGATCTCCTCGCGCACCGGTCCGGGCACATGCTGGACGGCTTCCAGCATGCCTTCCTCGAGTTCCATGCCGACGCCGGTCGGGTCCGGGGCGGCGGTGAGCATGCCGGTGGAGGGATCGAGCTGGATGGTGGCCCGGTGGGTGACGAGGTGGCGTTCGACGCGCTGTCCGGCGGTGGTCTGCCAGGTCAGCCGGCCGAAGCCGAGGACGAGTTCGTAGGCCTCGCCGAGGTTGGCGGCGTCCTCGTGCATCTTGTGGAGCCGGTCGTACAGCCGCACGAGCGGGTCGATGGAGCGCCGGCGCTCGGCCCATGCGAGCCACTCCTGCTCCCAGGCCGCGTACAGCTTCTCGATCTTCTCGCGCTTCGGGTGCTCGTCGAGTTCGTGGTACGTCTTCTCCAGCGGAATACCCGCCGACCAGTCGGGGAATTCAGGCTCGATCCGGCGCCGCAGGTGCGGGGCGCGGGCCTGCTTGAAGTCACGGATACGGGTCTCGTCCACCCAGGGCGCCAGCAGCGGCTTCCGCTGCGGCGCGTCCTGACGCTCGGGGCGGGCGACGGTGAGCCACGCCGGGTCGTCGGTCGCGAGCGCCCCGTCAAGCATGACGGCGACACCGGGTCCGGCGGGGAGTTCCTCGAACCACACGGTCCCGGCAGCCCCGTCCAGGGTGCGCACGGGGCGCGTCCTCGACGCCTCGGCCTCGGCGAGGAAGCGGAAGATCTGGCGGACACGCGCGGCGTCGGTGTCGCCCGCCTGCGTGTCGCGAGGCGGGGCCACGGGAGCGGTGTACGCCGGAGCGAGCAGGTAGTCGGCGTCGGCGGGGTCCGGCTCGGGGTCCGTGAACAGGAACCGCTGCTCGTCACCGAACAACACGGCCTGGTCCGGCACGGCCGCGGCACGGGGGACGCCGGGCACGGCCGGCGCGGTCCTGGCGTCCGGCACGCGAGCATCGGCGGGCGCGGCAGCCTTGGCGTTGGTGAACGTGACACTCTCTCGTTCGTGCCCGCTCCTGAACCGCACCTCGATGTCCATGTCGCCGGCGGTGCCTGCTGGGATGCTGTACGCCCAGGTGGCCGACAGCCGCCGTCCTGTGCGCAGCGTCCCGTCGAGTTCGCCGTCGAGCACGTCGCTCTGGTAGTCCTGCACTTGGCGGCCCGTCTTGCCGTACGGCCCGCAGCGGACCAGCAGACCGATGCCGTCGACGTCGATGGGCTGCCCCGTGCCGTTGCTCAGGAACAACGTGCACCGGATCACGTCGTCGCCCGGCCGGACACCGTAGGAGTCGTCGGGGTCCACCAGCTCGTACGGCACGATGTCGTCGACGCGGACGTGCAGCCCGTCGTCGTAGTGATGAACGGAGCCGATCGGCAGGATGCCGTCGCTCAGCACGTTCTCGCCCTGGCTCACACGCCACTCCACTGCTACTGAGGGCCAAGAAGCTGGCCTGCTTGTGATCGCGCCCCGGCCACCCGGAGCATCAGTGCAGCAGGCGCCCCCGACACCGCCCCACCCCATGTGAACTCAGCACACGCCATGGAGCGTACCAGGAGCCCCGTGCTGCGGAACCCTCTCGTCAACACGCCGGATCGGCGCCGCGCCGACGGCCCTGACGGCCGCACAGTTCGCATAGCAGACGCTGCCGTCATCGCCCGAGCCGTTTCCTTCGCGGCCCGGCTCCTCCCGTCCGCCACGGCGCTTCCGGCGCGCGATCGGAGGCTTTGGGCACGTTCAGGCGCGCACCGCCAAAGACCCAGAGCCACAGGGCCCGCGAGACAGCCACACCCGACCTTGGCCCCCTTGCCACCGTCAGCGTCATTCCCAGCGGTCTTCTTCACGTTTCGGCCGGCACCGGCGGCCATCGACCCTCCCTTGACGCACGCGAGGGCGCACTCAGCGAGGGGGCCGACCCAAGAGACGTGTAAACCGTAGCAGATATTCATTGACTCAGTTCACAACTATCATGCACGCTGTCTCCACACGGCCTGCCCTTCAGGCCTCCGCCTCGAGGACGAAAGACGGAACAAGGCCCATGCACATGGAAGTTCTCGACGTCACACCCGAGTTGGCCACCACGTGGCTCACGCGCAACACCAACAATCGACCACTGAGCAAGAACACCGTTCAGCAACTGGCCGCCCAGATCCTGCGCGGCGAGTGGCAACTCACGCACCAAGGAATCGCGTTCGACGAGGACGACGTACTCATCGACGGACAGCATCGCCTGGCCGCCATCGTCAAGGCAGGCGTCGCGGTGCCGTTGACAGTCACACACGGCGTGCCGCGTATGGCCTTCACGGTCATGGACACAGGTCGCAAGCGCACCGGCCGCGACGCCCTCGCACTCGCCGGCGAGGCCAACGCCACACACCTGGCAGCGGCCCTGCGCGGCCTGCACCTCTACCTGCACTCGCCCGACTCCTCCTGGAGCGGCGGGTCGTCGGTGACCAGCAACGACCAGCTTCTGACCTTGCTGGAGAAACACCGGGGCCTCCGTGACGCCCTCCACCACGGCATCGCCCTCAACCGCGGCTGCCGTATCACCGTCACAGCGGCCACGATCGGCTGGTACGTGACGTCGGGGGAACGCCCCGACGTGGACCAGTCGGCGTGGCAGGACGGCGTGGTCACGGGCGCATGGCTGGAGCCGGGCGACCCCCGCCTGACCCTGCGCAACACCATGCTGAGCCTCGCCGCCGGCAAGACCCACCGTCGCCGCGACGACTCACGCGAGCACCTGCTCTACTACCTCAAGTCCTGGAACGCCTGGCTCGAGGGCCGCAGCATGAAGCTCCTGCGCCGCTCACCGAACGAGAGGATGCCGCAGATCTCCCATCAGCCCGCGGCTGCGAAGTTCGACGTCGCCTGATACACGACGAAACCGGAGAATCGGTGGCGAGCGGCACGCGGCATTGACAGGGTTCACATATTGGTCGGCCCACGGGTCGGCAGGCCGACGCGGAAAGGATGCGCATGCGCGCGCAGGAGATCACCTTCCTCAAGCTCATCCAGGGCGAGAAGCAGTTCCAAGTGCCGCTCTACCAACGGACTTACAGCTGGGGCAGGGAGCAGTTGCAACGCCTGTGGGAGGACGTGTGCGAACTTGTCGACCAGCACCTCTCCGGCGAGCTTTCCGCACCTCATTTCCTGGGCTCTGTCGTGCTCGCACCAGGACAGCTGCAGGCCGGTGGCGTCCAGAAGTGGCTCGTCGTCGACGGTCAACAGCGTCTGACCACGCTGATGCTGGCGTTCGCCGCGCTCCGTGACCATCTCAGGGAACAGGGCGACGAGCTGGGCACGGACCGGGTGCACCGGCAGATCCTCGTCAACGAGTTCCATCAGAAGAACCTCGACCACTACCGACTGCTGCCGACCCAGGCCGACCGGGAGGCATACACGGCCTGCGTCGAATCGACCCCGCAGGCAAGCGGAAGCGGCAACATCGGCTCGGCGTACAGGTTTTTCCGTGGCGTGCTCTCAGAGGCCCAGGAGACGAGCCAGTCCGAACAGTGGATTGAGACAGTCGAAACCGTCCTCAAGGACCTGCTCTCCATCGTGGAGATCACCGCCGAGTCCGGCGACAACGTCTACCGAATCTTCGAGTCGATCAACAACACCGGTGTCGGTCTCAGTCAGAGCGACCTGCTGCGCAACTACGTGTTCATGCTCCTGCCCACGCGGGGCGAGCTGGTGTACCGGCAGCTGTGGCTCCCCATGCAGCAGAGTCTTGGCCCCAGGAACCTCGAACACCTGGTCTGGCTGGACCTGATCGTACGAGGTCACCACAAGACGAAGCAGAGTGAGATCTATCGCGAGCAGCAGAAGCGGCTCCAGCCGCTCGCCGGCGACGAGGAGGCCCTGCAGGGCCAGATCGCACAGCTCGCCGAGCGGGGACAGCGCTTCCTGCGCATTCTCGAGCCCCACCGCGAGCCCTCCGCGGCTCTGCGGGCAGCGCTGGAGCGACTGGCCGCCTGGGGCGGCCAGACCCACCACCCCTTGGCGCTGCACTTGTTGGACCTGGTCGACGCGGGCCGCACCACCGCGGAGGACGCGGCGGAGGCTCTGGGCCATGTCGAGTCGTATCTGGTGAGGCGCTTGATCTGCCAGACTCCCACCACCGGCCTCAACCGGATCTTCATGGAGGCCCCGAAGGAGCTGGAGACGGACCGCACGGCCGCCGAAGCCGTCCAGCGGTTCCTGTCGGGCCGGCGGCGCCGCTGGCCGAGTGACGAGGAACTGCACTCCGCGATCCGCAGCAAGCCGTTCTACTGGAGCGGCCGTCCGCCGCAACGGAGTTTCATCCTGCGCCGTCTGGAGGAGAGCTACCGCCCTACGGAGCCGGTCGACTTCGAAAGGGCGTCGCTCAGCGTGGAGCACGTACTCCCCCAACGGCCCGCCCAGGCGTGGTTCGATCTGCTGGCCGACGAGACCGAGGACGGCCAGTCTCCGCAGGAGCTCCATGACCTGCTGGTGCACACGCTCGGCAACCTGACCCTGACCGGTGACAATTCGAAGCTCTCCAACCACCCATTCCAGCGCAAGCAGGAGATCCTCGAGTCCAGCGCCCTGCGGATGAACCTGGAGATCGCCTCCTCCGAGCGCTGGGGCAGAGCCGAGATCATGGACCGCGCGGACCGGCTGTCGGAGCGTGCCAAGGCTCTGTGGCCGGGTCCGGTGGGTGGCGTGAAGCCGGCCGCGAGCGAGGAGTGGCCGGGATGGGCGGAGTTGCGGACCGCGCTGGTCGCCATGCCGAGCGGGACCTGGACGACATACGGCGACGTCGCCGAACTGATCGGCAGCCACCCGGTGTCGGTCGGCGCCTATCTCGCCTCCAACCCCTCGGTCATCGGCGCCCATCGCGTCCTCACTGCGGACGGCAAGATCTCGGCCTCCTTCCGATGGCCGGAGGGCAGCGACCGTCGGCCTCCGCAGGAGCTGCTGGAGCGCGAAGGAGTCCGCTTCGACCCTTCGAGCCGCGCTCACCGGTCGCAGCGCCTGACGGCCGCCGAGCTGGCCACGTTGCTGGGCAAGGACGTCGCTCAGGCCACCGCCCACGATCCGCTCCCGGACGACGAGAACGCCGAGGCCGCCGCACGGTTCCGCGGCCAGTTGCAGGAGCACAGTCCTCAGGCGGCGTCGGGGGTCCTGGCGCTGCTGGACTTCTGGCGCGGGCAGGGCGGCTACCTCAACTACGGGCGGCATGAGGAGACGAGCTGCTTCCCGATGCTGGACGCCGACACGAGCCACCGGCCCCACCTGCTGTGGCCGTTCGCGATCTACCCGGTCAGCGGGACTGTCGAAGTCGTCTTCCAGTACCTCAAGGACCGCGCGCCGTTCGACGCCACCGAGCAGCGCCTGGAGTTCCTGCACCGCCTCAACAAGATCGACGGGATCGACCTGCCTGAGTCGAAGCTGGAGCTGCGCCCGTCGTTCCCGCTCAGCGTGTTCACCGAGCACGGTGACGCCGTCTGCGAGGTCCTGGACTGGTTCGTCCACGCGGCAGCGCTGGATCTGGCGCGGAGGGCGTGAGGCCGAGATGGCGGAACTTCCTTCCGACCTCATTGTTCCGCAACGCGACGACATCCTCGGCCAAGCGATCCCGTTCGACAGGGAGCGCTGGCTGAGCCATCTGCCCGACGCCGGCTGGTGGCCCGACGAGCTCGACGCATGCCCGCGCGTCGGCCGATGGCACCGGGTGGACCGCCGCACCGTATTCCACGTGGCCGACCGGGCCCGGACGGCGGTGGGCCGCAGACAGCTGCTGGTCGCCTCCTTGGTCTGGGGCACGGGTACCAAGGCCCGGTCGGTGGATCGGCGGGCACGAATCTTCAGGGAGTCCACGGCGGTAGAGATCGACACTCGGCTCGCCAGTGGGCTCGGCCTACTGCAACGGAGAGGAGCTGCTCCCGCCTACTACACTTTGAACAACGACCACCACATCCCTCGGCTAGGGGCGGCGTTCTTCACCAAGGTGCTGTATTTCGCCGGCCACGATCAGCCGGTCGGTCGGTGGCGGCCACTGATCCTGGACAGCGTCGTAGCACGCGCGCTGCGGGCCGCGGATCGCGGCACCCGGTGGCCTGTGCGGGGCTGGACAACTCCGCAATACACCCGGTACCTGTCCCTCACCCACGACCACGCACGGCAGGCGGGAGTCCTGCCGGACCAGGTCGAGGCCGCGCTGTTCGACTACGGCAAGCGGCTGACGTGACTTCCGGCCGTGCGTCCCTCGTCCCGGCGATCGGTCGGGACAAGTAGTCCGGTCTCCGACGTCCACGTCATCGAGAGGGCGCGTCGTACGCGACGGGTCGCATCGATGCCCAGCACCTTCCTCTCGGGCACCAAGGCGTCGAGGACCTCGCGCGCCGACGTGCGAAATGCGTCCATTCCGTCGGCCAGGACAAGTGCAGGTCACGGGCGGCTGGATGACAGTGGAGCCCCGGCCGAGCTCAGTTGTCCGGCTGATCGTCGGAGTCGGACCGGGTGGACGTCGGCAGAGCATCCTCGTCCCGGAGCAGTTCGATTACGCCGATCGCGTCGTCGTCCTGCACGAGGTCGGCGTCCTCGTCGTTCAAGTCACCGGTCAGGTCACCGTCCGACTTCTCGATCAAGAAGCGTTCCCGATACGCGTCGCGCGCCGAAACGGCAATTCGATCGATGAGCATGTAGCTCAGCCCTGCACCGACAGCCATGCCGGCGATGGGCACGAACTGCCCGAGCTTCTTCTTCGGCAGTTGCTGCGCGAACTTCGCCGCGAAGGACTGGGCGATCTTGGTAAGAACCTTCTCGTTCAACTTGGCCCAAGGAGCGTTCCTCGCCAGCAACTGGGTGAGTTGCGACAGTTCGGCGTACGCGGCCGTCTTCGCCGATGTGCCTGTGGACATTCCGAGAGCAATCACGGACATCACGAAGAGTTCCTCTTCTGGATCACTTGGGTCGTAGCCGTACTGAAGAGCCGTGGCGGCGACCGTTCGCGTAGCAAGGGCAAGCATGAGTGCAGTGTCGGCTGCCATCGCCCCGGCTACGGTTCCGATTCCGGGTGCGGCACCCGCACCCGCGCCGGCGATTGTTCCGGCGCCGGCGAGCACCTCTCCGCCTGTCACGGCTGCTGCAGATCCAAGGCCAGTTGCCGCTGCAGAAAGCGCATGGCCGTACCGAACCAAGTTACGTTTCGCGACCTCATCGACGACCCGCAAGTCGAGCTCATGTATCTCGTTCAATCCGGCGATCTCGTGTCCGGCACGTCGATACTGCTCAACGACACGCTTCTTGCTCACTGTCCGGCTTGCGGTGTCTCCCACAGCCTTGCCGAGACCCCTCGCGGCTCCCTTGTAGGCGGCTGCCACTTTGTCGGCACCCGGGGTGCTCATCGCCTTCTGGCCGAGCGAAGCGAGTCGGTTCCGGGCCTGCTGCGGTAGGAGGTTCCTCGCCTGCTTGTTGAGGGAATCCGCCTTTCGCTTCTGGAGTCGGTCCCACTCCCGTTGTTCGTAAGCAGAGAGAGTCATGTCGCCGCCTCAGTAGTCAGAGTGTTTGGAAGCAGCCCCGCATGATCGCGGCCATGAGCCTGCGCCGCAGGACGAGGAACTCCGTGTGGCTGCCCGCCGCGACGTCAGCCAGTCTTGCCGGGTCAGTGCGTCGAGTGGTGTAACTCCCGGACAGGTACCGCTAGTCAGCACTGGTGAGCCTCCCAGGGAGGAACAGCATGAAGCAGAGTACGCGTTTCGACGAGGTCCATGGAGGGCATCGCCCGTAAGGACGTCGAGACCTCACGCGACTGGCCCGACACCGCTGGACCGTCGATAGATGTGCCAACCCGTCGTGGCACCAGTGGCTGTGTCCCACCGACGACGGACTGCCGTACGCACGGCTACCGTCCGCCCGGCGCCGCCGGTCTCATACGGCGTGCCGCTCGGCCCACGTCGCAAGTCCGACCATGCCGCCCTGTTCCGCCTCTGCAAGGCCTTCGCGGGCGCGATCTATCACGTTGGCAAGGGCGTCCAACTCGTCAGCCGTGAGCATCATGACCACCATCGAGTCCTCGTATGTCTCCTCGTCCTCGTAATGCGTGGTCAGCACCGCGCGGTTTCCGAGATCGGGATCGTTGAAGAGGCTCACCACAGCGGTGGCGCCGAGCTCCGCCTCGACTGTGCCGAGCTGGATTCTGAACATGAAGGTCGGTTCTCCACTCCGAAGCAGGCGGGAAACAGTTCTCTCCATCGTGTTCGATGGCGGTGTCGTACCTGAAGGCAAGGGATTCGTCGGACCCCGCTGGACAGAGCTCGGGCTCCGAGAACCCAGCGGATCCGTGTCGCGTCCGGGCCTCAGCCGGTGTCAGCAGTTCTCGCCGAACTTGACGGCCTCGATCGTCACCGGCTGCCCGTCGAGCTTCGCGCCGGCAGCCGGGTCGGTCGAGCAGACCTGCCAGTTCGACTCGACGAGCACCATGCGGTCCTGACCGGACAAGTCCTGCACGGTGATGCTCGTGGAGCTGTCGAGCGCCTGGTGAGCGACCTTGACCGCCTTGCCGACGAAGTCGGGCATGGTGGACCCGGCCTTCTCAGGTTCGCCCTGGTCTCCGCCCGCCGGGCACGCCTCCTCCAGCTTCACCGTGCCGAAGTCGACCTTCGTGTCCGTCGAGTGCGTGCCCGCCGCCGGCGTCTGGGAGCAGACCTTCCAGCCGCGGTCAAGGATCTGATTGCGGCCTCGCCCGAGCGCGTCGTGCGACGTGAGGTGGTAGAAGCCGGCGGCCTGCGCCTCGTCCTGGGCGCTCTGCAACCCCTTGCCGACCATGTCCGGCAGCGCGGCGGCGGAGGGCTCCTGAGTCGGCGTGGCCGCGCTGGTGGCGGGCGCCTTGGCGGCCGGTGTCGCCGAAGCGGTGGGCTTGGAGTCCGCGCCGGTGTCCGTTGCCGGGTCGCAGGCAGTGAGCCCGGCGAGCAGGAGCGCGGCGGCTGCGGTGATAGCGGTGGTGTGGGTGATGCGCATCGTGAACCCCAGGGGACGTTTGCAGCGGAGAGTCGGCCGTCGTACGGGCCGCGACCGACGCCGAAGGTGGACCCGGCAAGGTCGCCCCCCGGCCGGTGACTGGACGGTCTCGGCGGCCTCCGGCCACAGTATGCCGTCCGTGCACTAAGTTCACAAGCTTCAACAGAAAGTTGCGTGTGTATCCTGTCGCCACCGGTCCGCGGCGCATGACTCCGAATCAAATGCCGCTCTCCGCCCTCGTGGTGTTGAAGGACACCGGCCTACCCTCCGGCGGCTTCTTCAAGTTGGCCCGGCGGGCCCCGCACAAGCGGCCGGGTGACGGCATGGAGCTGTGGATCCTGGAGATCAGACAGCTCACGAACCATCACTCCGATCGCTGAAGACGCCTGGGCGATGACCGGCGAGCGTCGCCCAGTCCCTGTCTAGGAACCAGGAGTGAGCGCAAAGGCTCCGGCGGAAGAGTCCGGCCGGCTCGTTCCGGCGCTCCCTCCCGCATGGGCCAGCACCGGATCATCGGCCGTCTCGGTGTGGGAGGTACGGGGGCCGCCCATGCCGGAGTGGGCATCGACTGAACGCGCGCCGCGGTGAAGGGCGTTCACCCCGAGCCGGCCGAGGAACGGAGTTCAGGGCTCGCTCCAAAATTGCGGTGGAGCTGCCCTGAGCTCGACCTGGAAACTGATCAAGCTTGACCCTCGACATGGTGAAGAGCCCAGAGTTCTGGGCGTGGAGAACGACATGCACAGCATTGGCGAGACGGCCCGGGACAGCGGCCTGAACATCAGCACTCTGCGGTTCTACGACCGCGCCGGTGTGCTGGTCCCGACCTGGGTGGACCCGTCGACCGGCTACCGCTGGTACGCCCCCGAGCAGCTCGACGAGGCCCGGCTGCTGGCCCGGCTGCGCCGGGCCGCCATGCCGCTGCCGGACATCCGGCTGGTGTTGGCCGGCTGGTCCGGCGCGGACACCGACCTGGTACGGAAGCTGTTCGAGGCCCATCTGCGCCGTCTCGAGCAGGGCCTGTCCGATGCTCGCAGCGAATTCTCCACGTTGCAGAGACTCATCGAACGCAGGGAGATCCCCATGACATCGCTTCGCACCGCCGCAGTCCCCCTGTCCCTCTCCGCAGCCGAGATGGCCGCCGCACTCGACGCCGTCCGGTTCGCAGCGGGCAGCGACCCGGAGCTGCCGATGCTCGGCGGCGTCCTGTTCGACGTCGAGGGCGACGCCATCGGCTTCGTGTCCACCGACCGCTACCGGATGGCGATCGCCCGTACCGGCACCACAGGACATGACGGCACCCGTGTCCAGGCCATCGTCCCGGCCGCGCTGGTCGACGCCATGCGGGCCCTGCTCAGCGGCGAGGAGCCCGTCCAGCTCACCATGGACGGTGATCGCGTGACGCTGGAGAGCGGGGGCCGGCAGATGGCCGGCCAGTGCCTCGACCACGACTTCCCCGACTACCGCCGCCTCGTCCGACTGCCGGCCGGACACCGCGCCCTTGTCGACGTGGCCGCCTTCCGGCACGCCCTGGAAACGGGCCCCGTTCGCACGGGCGAGGTGCGCAAGCAGGACGGCGTGGCCTGCGACCTCAGTGTGCTCACTGTGAGCGCCGACGACACGGTGACAGTCTGCGACGACGGAGACGATGAGACCCGGGTCGCCGTCAACCGCGAGTTCCTGCTCGATGCACTGACCGCCGGCTCCCGTGACCGCCTGATCCTCGAACTTGGCGCGCCCACGGCCCCGGTCGTGATCCGCCGCCCCGACGACGAGAACGCGTACTCACCGCTCATGCCGATCCGCCTGGACAACTGACGCAGCTGCAGGACGCAGCGTCCACCATCGCGGCCCCCGGACCCGCTCCATGTGACGGGGGCCGCGATACTGATCGCGCCGATCCGCAGTACTGAGCGCGCGCAGCGGTCGCACATGACCACGATGACAACGCTCCCGTTGCCGCATCGCCGTGGCGGCCCGGCCACGCCGTCATCGTACGACTCGGTCGGCGGGTCCGGCGATCGACGTCGCAGGCTGCCGGCCGTGGACGTCTGCATGGCAACGGGGCCACCGCCGATGAGCCGCAGCCCCGCCGTGGCTCCGCACGCATACAGTGCCGGGTCCGGAATCGTCTCCGCCGTTCAGCGGCTCACGGGCGATGACCGCTCCAGAGCACCAGTCCGTTCTCCTCGGCGACCTGCTCCACGAGATCTGACATGGCCTGCAGCAATGCGCCGCCATCGGGTGACGCAGTGACGTTGGGGATCGGAGCGCCATAATCGAGCACCTTGGCATCGATGATCTTCGCCCGAGTGAAGGTGGAACCGGTGCCCTGCTGGCCGAAGGCCTCCAGCCAGGCGCCTTGAACGTCCGTCTTGATCCGCTGTTCTGTCAGGGCGTGCAGCCTGCTGGTCACTGCCTGGACAATCTCCTGAATGATCGCTTCCCGCTCATCGCCCGTCGGGGGTCCTCCCTCCCAGCGAACGGAGCGCTCGAGCAGGAGCAGGATCTGCGTCTGCAGTTCGTTCCGGAGCTCGGCGACCGGCTTCAGCGTGTCGTACTCGTCCTGCCCCCATTCCCCGAGTCGACGGCAGAGGGCCTTGATTCGGGTCCAGTGTTCTTTCGGCGCCGCCGAGTTGTATTCGAGACCGAGAGAACCCCGCCAGCGGGCGTGAAAGTTCCGTGCCGCTTCCGTCACGGCCAGCGCGAGGTGCATCCGGTCGACAACCGGCCTGGCCGGCCCGAGCGCCACCGGCGCCTCGCCGGCAACCAGCTGTTGGGACAGTCTCTCCAGCTGAGCGATGGTGCGGCGACCACTGCTGCTGGAGGCGCGTAGGGCCTTGTGCATTCCTCCGACGAAGAAGCAGCGTCGCTCAAGCCGCCGACGGATACCTCGCTCCGCGGTCGGACCCAACTCCTCCCCGATCGAACTGAGCATGTTCTCCGCCGAGGCACGGATGTGCTCTTCCCTGTCCGTGAAGGTCGGCAGGTTGTCGGCCCTCATACGGTCGAAGTGCGTGAAGAGGAAGTGCAGCTTGTTCGTGTTGCCCGAGACTGCGATGGTCTTCAAGGCGGCTGCGGGAGCCGCCTGCATTGGAGCCGTGGCGTTGTCCACCAGCAGGATGGCATCGACTTCGTCGAGTCGCTTGGCGAGGTCGGTGGAAAGGGTGGACGCCGACTTCGGAGTGTGGCCCAGACCTTCGAGGTCAATGAGGACCAGCGGCTGGGGCACGTCCGCCCATGAAGGAGTGAAGGGTCCGACTACCCGGATCCCGTTGACGAGTGGCGTGAGCAGTCGCCCGAAGAGTGGAGCGTAGTTGCTGGACAGCCAGGTCACGGCCTTGAGGAACGCACCACGATCCTCGGTCGAAAGGGTCCAGCTGAGCGGCCATCCCTGGCGTGTGCGCCGCAGCTCGCCCTCGCTCAGAAGTGCGAACCGGAGCTCGATCTCGTGCAGCATGTCGTCGACGATGCGGTGGAATGACTCCAGCTGGCGGAGCTGGGAGTCAAGTTCTTCCTCCAGGATCTCTTCGATGACACGCTTGTCGTCACTCTCGTGCGGCTGCAGTTCCGAGAGGGCGCCCGCCTTCTGCTCCGCGACGATCCCACGTAGCTCGGACACGGCTTCGAGGAGCATGGCGGTAGTGGCATCACCATCGATGAGGGAGAGCTCGTCGGCGTCAAGCGCCATCGGGCCTTCGCTCACCTCGTCATCGTCGTCCGGCATGTCGTCGTCATCGGACGGGAGCACCGGTCGGCCAAGGGTGTAGCTGAAGCGAAAGCGCTGGTTCACGTGATCCAGGAGTCGCCTTAGAGCTTCCCTGTCCGGCGCGCCTTGGAAGATCGCCAACGCCGCGGCGGAGACATTGTCGGTGAGGTGATCGATAACTTCGTCCCGGGCGGCGAAGGTGACCACCGCACGATAGGGACCGTCCGCCGATGGAACGATCTCGGTGTCGGCCACCGTGGTCTTGGCTGTCGACGTGGACGGGAAACGCTCAGTGCCGGGGTCGGTCCCGAGCAGTTGCCTCACCGCCGTGGTCTTTCCGGCCCCCGTGGTGCCCAGCAGCAGAACGTGACGGTACCCATCGGCTTGAGTCGGCAGGGCCAGAAACTCTTCACGAAGCGCTCTGAAGTCTGTGCGTGCGGCCTCAAGGCCGTCGTAGAACACGTCGACTACCCGGCTGTCGTACAGTGCTGCCGCCTTGGACCGAGCCTGCGGCTCCCACAGTGCCTCGTCCTGGAGAATCTTGTTCAACTGGTCGACCAGCACGTCAGCTTCCGCATCGACACTTGTCCCCAGTCCTCGTCGGACACGACGCCCGGGTTTCCCGGTTGCCGGATCGAGGCGGCCCGGGTGGCGGAAGATCACCGACCACCCACCCCGTCCCTGTGAGCGGCTCTTCGACGCGGTGTAATGCCGCCCCATCTTCACTCCTGTTGTTCCTCGTTGTTCCAGCGTGGACCACGGTGACAGAGGGCCTGACGGACCGTCAAGTCGATCAAGCCGTACCGCTCGAGTCCGCCGAACCCGATCGGTCAGTGGCCAGTGGTGGATCAGGTCTGCTTCGACAGAAGGAGCGCATCGCCTCGAAGCGACTGAAGAGGATGTGGAAAGCGATCGGCCCTTCTCACCGTCCGGTGCGCATGGGCGCATCTCCGGAGGTCATCGGTTCCGATGTGCCCGCCATGCCAGCAACGCCGCCCTGGCGGCTTCGAAGTCCTTGGGACCCTCCTCCATACGGAGCTTCCGCAGGTACTCGTACGCCCGGCCGACTTCGGCTCCGCGGCGGATGCCTAGGATTTCCATGATCTGGTAACCGTTCAGGTCCGGACGGAGCGCTTCCTTCGCGTCCTCGGTCGCCAAGTGCTCGATGCGCTCCTCCAGGGCGTCGTAGGCACGGGCGAGCGCAGCCGCCTTCCTGCGGTTGCGAGTGGTGCAGTCGGCTCGCGTGAGTTTGTGCAGCCGGTCGAGCAGTGGGCCCGCGTCCCGTACGTAGCGGCGCACGGCGGGGTCCGTCCACTCCTGGGTGGAGTAGCCGTGGAAACGGAGATGCAGTTCGACCAGCCGAGCGACGTCCTCGATGAGCTGCGCCGGGTACTTGAGGGCACGCATGCGCCGGCGGGACATCTTGGCGCCGACCACCTCGTGGTGATGGAAGGAGACCCGACCCCCCGGCCCGGTCCGACGGGTGCGCGGCGTGCCGATGTCGTGCAACAGCGCGGCGAGACGCAGCGTCAGGTCAGGCCCTTCCGTCTCGAGGAAGACGGCCTGCTCCAACACCGTGAGAGTGTGCTCGTAGATGTCCTTGTGTCGATGGTGCTCAGCGCTTTCCATACGCAGCGCGGGCAGTTCCGGAAGGATGTGTTCGGCCAGTCCCGTCTCGACGAACAGGCGCAGACCGTCACCAGGGCGGGCCGCGAGCATCAGCGCGCTGAATTCCTCCCGCACCCGCTCGGCCGGAACCGCAGTGATCCGTTTCGCCATCGCCGTCATCGTGGCAACCAGTTCGGAGGTCGGTTCGAAGCCGAACCGGGCGGCATGGCCGGCAGCTCGCATCATCAGCAGCGGGTCGGCCGAGAGGGAATCCGCCGGTCTGCCCGGCGTACGCAGCACACGCCGGTCCAGGTCTTCGAGTCCGCCCGAGGGGTCCACCAGAGTGGTGGACGACAGTTCCAGAGCCATGGCGTCGACGGTGAAGCCGGATCGCATGAGATGCGCTTCCAGGCCGCGCTCACGCCTCCCGCCGGACGCCGACTCGACCCGGCTCCGCGTCCGAGGCATACGGGTATTGATTCTCACCCTGTGTCGATCATCTTCTCCGCCCTTGTACGCCTCCACCACCCCGGACGAGACGTGGGAGTCCCCCAACTCGTCCGCCCATCCACGGACGACCCGCAGCGCCTGTCGAGGGTCGGCGTCCGTGGCGAGGTCGACGTCCTGTGGACTCTTCCCCAGCAGCACGTCGCGCAACGAGCCGCCGATCAGCGACAGCTCGAAGCCGGCGGCCGTGAAGCGGCCGGCGAGGTCGGTGGCGATGGGCGGCAGCGCCTCTGTCGCCGCCTTGGCGCGCGACGCAAGGCGGTCGCGGCGGGCATCCGGAGCCGCCTTGTGCGAGGTGCCGACACGGGTCCGGGGTGGCCTCCGGAGTGGGTCGGCCCGTCGGGGCCCGAGGTCGGTGCCGCCTGCCGCTGTCCGGGTGCAGTCGCAGTCGTTCCCTTCGCCGGCTCCTCAGCCTTCTCGGCAGATGACGCCGGAGCCTCAGCAGCGGATCTCTCCGGCTTCGCCGCCCCCTTGAGACGTATGCCTTCCGAGGTCGGCTCCAACGCCGGCGTCAGAAGTCCCTGATCGTGGAGACGGCATCGCTCGAGGATCGTCCACTCGATCTTGTGGCCGGGCAGGTGCGTGCCGACGAACACCTCGCGGGTTCCGTTCTGCGTCTCGCAGCGAAACCGCAGGGCGTATCCGGCGACTTGCAGTTCATAGGGAGCAAGCTCGCTCCCCGGCCCGTACATGCGGATCGTGGAGGGCCTGCCCGGCGTTGCCCCGAGCCTCCTGCGGTCCTCCTCCCACTCGGTGAAGGAACGGCGGGCCATCTGCACATGCAGGAGGCGGCGCTTCTTCTTCGGTCCGAAGCGGATCTCGATCGCGTCACTGCGGGCGTGCTTCTGCCGGACGTACTCCACGGTGATGTTCGGCCGCCCCTGTCTGCGAAGCCAGCGGACAAGCGCCTCCCCGATGTAGAGGTGGTCGGCGCTGCTCTCGTCCCGGGCGGTACGGGTGCAACGGACTGGTGGGCGGTGGGCGAAGTGGGACTTCTTGTCGTCACACGCTCGCAGCGTGAGCAGCTTGCCGCAGCCCCCGAGGAGAACGCCACAGGAGAAGCCGTCGGCCCCGTGCATTCGGCGGAGCCGTTCGGCAGACTCCTTCTCGTACGGGAGGAAGACGGGATGCCGACTGTCGGAACCGCCCAGGACAGCGGTCTGCACCTTGCGGTTGTCCTCGTCGGTCACGGCTGCCATCGGAGCGCGCTCCCCTGCTGGGTTGAAGGGAAGCCAGTCGGATCACACGCGCTGCTCGGCTTCGCAGAGGCGGAATTCGACAGCCCTCCAGCGCTCCGCTCCGAGGCGGCGCGGAGCAGCACGGTCCGAAGTCCTGCCGGTCCCCTGGTCACGTACACCCTCTTCTGGACGACATCGATACGATTCCGTCCCAGTATGTGACCCGTGCACGAGTTCACAATAGGCGGCGTGGCATTCTGCATTACCTCTTCGCTTTCCGGCCGCGCGCCATGGGCTCGCGGCTCACGTGGCTCGGTCAAGGACGGGACAGGGCCGGTGCGAAGCTTGCCTGAACGCCAAGGGGTTACGCCCTTGTGCGCAACCAGGTGTCGCCGGTACGGAGCCACAGAACGCCGTCGCGGCCCTGGCCGCACCGCAGAACGACGCGCCCGGGCACCTCGACTCTGCGGCGACTGGTCACCGCCCAGGCGGCACCGTCGAATTCGGCGTGCACGAGTTCGACGGTCCATTGGTTGTGGTCGCGGCGGCTCAGCACGGCCCGGTCGCCGCGAACCGCGAACCCGTCCGGGGAATCGACGGGGCTCGGGTAGCTGGTCACTTCGCCGGTGGACGGGGTGATACGGGTCAGGAAGGTGCCGGACTCGCCACCCGAGTACCAGACGAGCCACACCCGGTCGCCCTCGGTCGCGGCGGTGCACCCTTCCAGCGGGGCATCGGGCAGCCTGCCCTTGGGTGTCCACGTCGCACGGCCGTCGGTGCGCCAGCCCGCCAGCCCGGCCCCGGACTCGGGGTGGCCGCCGTAGATGCCCTCGTCTCCGTAGGCGGTCCAGATCCCTCCCCAGCGGTCGGTGATCAGGGCCGGGATGTCGTCACCGACGCAGAACTCGCCCTCGGGGTCCCCGAGGGCGAGAACACTACGGCGTTGGGCGTCCAGACGCCTTCGGTCCTGCTCGGGAACGTACGGCCGCCGACCAACAGGAACCGGGAACCCGGAAGCAGCGCGAGGTGGCTGGGCCGGATCCGGATGTTCACCAGCGACGTGCGCTGCTCCTCCTGCCCGGCGATGGTGACCAGTTCGGCGTCGAACGGGCCTTTCGGGCCCCAGCCGACCCATCCCTTGACGGAGGTGTTGTGCTGCAAGTATCGCCGGTGGACGAGCATGACCGCGAGTTCGCCGGCCGGCCCGGCACTCCACCACAGAGCCCGGTAGCCCCGCGAGATATCGGCGGCAGGCAGGCTCCACGCCTCGTGGGCCGCGGGATCGGAGTGATGACTCGACTCGGGACACCTGTTCGTCAAGTGCAGTCGCTTTCATGGCTCCAGGGCCTGCGCCACCTGAAGATCCCAACCTTACCGGGCTGGTCGCGGGACGGCTTGGCGGGTTGGAACATCTACGCGCCCTCGTCGACGAAGGCGTCCCAGGCCGCCAGCGGCTGGCCGTCGGCCGCGGTGATCCGGAGCACCTCGCAGCGCATCCGCCCAACGGCGGCGAAGAGGCGTTGCCGAGCAGCCGCACTGTCCTCTGGCGGGAACGAGATGCGGATCTGGTGCGGACGTGACATGTCGTACGTGAGCAGCCAGTCGGTGTCGGCGGTCGCGAAGTGGTCCTGGCCCATGTCGGCGTCGCCGGAGCGCCAACTGCCCCTACCCACGGTCGGGGCCAGCGCCTCCCGCAGGATCGCCAGCCGCCGGTCGTACGTCAACGGCCCCTCGGACAGCCGAAGGCAGCGGTGGGTGCGGGGCCGGAAGGCGTTGAACCACGGGGCCAGGTCCGGCTCCATGTCGACGAGCAGCCGGGAGTCGAGACGTGCCCCGGCCCAGGCCTCGACGAACGCGGCCGCGCCCATGGGATGTGTCTCGTACCAGCCGTCGCGGCTCCACACCACGACGGGCCAGCTCTCGGGCGCCCCGTCGGTGAACCAGCAGAGTCGGTCGGCGTCGACGGTGGTCCCCCAGACCAGCAGCCCGCCGGGAGCCGGGTGGAGCGGATACGGGTAGCGCTCCCGGTTCCTGTCGGGCGTACCCGACGGCCTGCCGCGCTGCCATTCGAGGCGGTTGTGCTCGCGCGTGCCGAAGGGTGTGCGGAGGTTGAGGTAGTCGCAGAACTCGCCCCACCCGTACGTCTCGACGAGACGCTTGTAGTCGGCGGGCAGCGGTGTGCCGAGCGCGCTCTCGGCGGCGGTCCAACTTCCGCGTGCGTCGACCGGGGCAGCCGGCGGTGTCACGAGTAGCACGAGCGCGGTGTTGTCCGTCATGGCACGTCAGGGCGTGTGAGTGCGGTGGCGATCGGCTCGCCGTTGCGCTCGGCGTACGTCATCCGCTCGCGCACCTCGCGCAAGGTGCGCGGACGGTAGCCGGGCCCGCAGCAGCAGCCCATGTGGAAGCGGACGCCCGCGTGCAGGAGGACGGACAGCGTCCGCCAGGCCGTGGTGTCCCTGCGGCGGGGCGCCGCGAACGCGGACCCCACGTGGATCAGCGGCTTCGCGCACCGGGGGCAGCTGCGTTGCGGCCTGTCCCGGTCGTGGGGCTGCTTGTACGAGGCCCGGCAGGGCAGGCAGACGTACGAGGTCTTCGAGTGGGACATGCGGCAAGGGTAGGCGGGCGGAGGTGGGGCTCGACCGGGTTTTGGCGCGCACCCGGGGCTCATGATGGTCTGTGTGTCCGTCGGGTGGGGCGCACACAGGTGGGCCGTCGCGTCGCCGCTATTGGGGGTGCGGTGCGGGAAGGGCATGGCGCACACTCGGTGGGTGATCGTGTTGCAGCCAGTCCTCGAGGTCTACTGTTCCGCGGACTTCGCTCTCTGGCCGGTCGCCGAGGTCGAGCGGTACGGCTTCATGCCGCTCAGCGGGGCCCTGGCTGCGGCCGAGGTCGGCACGGCGGTCATGCGCATCGCCGAGTGCAACAACGTCGAGCCGGAGACGGACGGACACCCGCCGAAGCCCGCCGACCCTCTCGGGGCTTTCCTGTACGGGCTGCTCACCTTGGAGAACCTCTTCACGGCGGGCGGTCTGCGCGTCACCGACACCGACGCCGGGGTGACCCTGCTGCCGGGCTGCTGCAACGGACTCGAAGAGCGCGGCGACTGGTTCGACGTCCTCGACGGCGACGGCTGGGCCTCCTTCGGCCACGATCCCTCCCCGCTGGCCGAACGGCGCGGCGACAGGGTCCAGCTGACCGTGGACGTCGAGCGGGACGACAGCCCGGTGATCGAGCTGCCTGCCGAGGAACTGCGGCGTCTGCTCGCCGGGGCGGAGCGCCATCTGGCCGACTTCTTGGACTTGGCGGCTGCTTGGGCCGCTCGGCACCTGCCGCATCATGCCAGCAGGGTCACGGCGGCTCTCGCTCGCGCCCTGGTTCTGCCCGTTCCGGGCTCGGCGGTCACGCCCGACGAGCTGTCGGGGCGTTCCGGGTTGCGGGCTGACGGCTGACGTCGTCCGTGGCGTGGTTCCGGTCCGCCGCCGTCGCCGTGGCGTGTCCGGTGCGGAGGGGCGGGGCGGTGGTCGGCGGCTGGAGAGACACCTCGGCCCAGACCGTCTTGGTGTACGCGTCGCGGACGGTGCATCCCCACCGGGCCGCATACGCGTCGACGAGGTACAGGCCGCGGCTGGCGGGCGCGTCGGGTGAGGGCGTCAGTGGTTCGGAGGCGGGTTGCTGGAGCGGGCGTTCGGGCCGGGTGTCGGTCACCTCGATGCGGACCGCGTCGGGCAGGAGGCGCAGGGTGAGGCGGAAGTCGCGGCCGGGGACGCGGCCGTGGGTGATGGCGTTGGCCGCCAGCTCGGCCGTGACGAGCGCGACGGCCTGGGTGGCGTCGACGTCGTGCGGAAGGCCGGTCCACTCGGCTAGCTGCTGCACGGCGAGCTTGCGGGCGAGGCGGGCGCCGCGTCGTGTGCTGCTGAGGCGCAGGGTCAAGTGGCGGGCGGCGGTGCGGGGTTCGTCGGCGATGTCCTGTTGCGTCACGCGGTCATCGTGGGTGGGTGACTGCGTCGCTGACCAGGGGCGACGGCCGTACGGGGTGGGTGGCGTACGGGGGTGGAGGTCGTGATCGTGAGGGTTGTACGGGGCGTGTACGGGCGTTGTACGGGTACGGGGGCGTGTCCCGGGAATCGCTGCCTGCGTTGAACCTTGGCGCGGCGCGTTGGGGCTGGCAAGCGTCGTGGTGTGGGCGGGGTGCACTCGGGGACGGAAGGGCGTGAGGGCGGTGCGGGACACGCGAAACAGCCGGACGGTAAAGGCTGCCAGGGAGGAGAGCGATCTGCCGGGGGCCTGGTCGGCGTACGGCAGGCTGCTGCAGCACTTTCGGAAACGGGCCGGGTTGAACCAGCAGGCGCTCGGCGAGGCCATCGGCTACTCGCTGGAGCAGGTCGCGTCGGTGGAGCAGGGGCGGCGGCCGGCGAAGGCGACGTTCACGACGGCGGCGGACCGCGTGCTGGAGGCGCGGGGCGTTCTGGAGGTCCTCCAGGACGAGGTGGACCGGGCGAAGCTGCCACAGTTCTTCCGCAACTTCGCGCTGATCGAGGCGGAGGTGGTGAGCCGCTTCTCGTACGATCCGCTGCTGGTGCCGGGGCTGTTGCAGACGGAGGCGTACGCGCGGGCGGTGTTCGCGGGGCACTGTCCTCCGCTGAGCGAGGAGATCGTCGACCAGCACACGGAGGCGCGGCTGAGTCGCCAGAAGTTGCTGACGCGGGTGCCGCTGGCGGAGCTGTCGTTCGTCGTGAGCGAGGAGGCGTTGCGTGACCCGGTCGGCGATTCGGAAGTCATGCGCGGGCAGTGGCAGCGACTTCTGGAGGTCAGTGCGTTCAGGAATGTCGAGGTTCAGGTCATGCCTGCACGTCGGGGGTTCCATCCGGGCAAGAACGGTGCCTTCGTGATCGTGGAGTCGAAGGAGCACAGGCACTTCGGGTACTTCGAGTCGCAAGGCGTCGGGTGCGTCGTGCAAGATGCCGCTGAGGTCAGCGCCTTCGGGCTGCGCTATGGCAAGCTGCGATCGCAGGCCTTGAACGTCGAAGAGTCTGCGCGGCTCATCGAACGGATGGTTGGAGAGACATGAGCGTGGAGCAGGTGGCCGACAGCGTGGACGGGCTCCGCTGGTTCAAGAGCAGCTACAGCGGATCGGACGGCGGCGACTGCGTGGAGGTGGCCGCTGGCCTGGACGCCGTGTTCGTGCGGGACTCGAAGGCGGCCGGCAGCGGGCCAGTGCTGCGGGTCAGCCATGTTGAATGGGTCGCGTTCGTCGCGCTCACGGCGGGCTAGCTCCGACCAGGACTTCCGAGCGAAACAATGGGCTGGTTCGCGTCACTTGAGGTGACGCGAACCAGCCCATTGTCATGCTGTCGGCTCAGAAGAGGGCACCCTCGATGCCCTCACCGAAATCCGAACCACCTCGTGCGGCCAGCTGCTCCTTACGCTTCCGGATGGCCTCGGGAGAAGGCGGGGGGAGGTCGGGGTGCTTCTCCCTGGCCTTCTTCTCCGTCACTCCCTTGTGCAGACCGAGGTGAACTTCGTCGGCGTACGCCTGGTGGTTCAACTGCCGCAGGCGGTCGATGATTTCAGTTCGGGCGAGGAGTCCGATCGTGTAGCGAGTGCCCTGATCGGTCTCATGAAAGCCGTGGTCTAGCGGGAAGGCCTCGTGGGTTGGATCGATCGGCGGGGTCTGCCCAGAGTGATCCAGGAGATCGTGCCAGCCATAGGCCTCGACGGTCGCCTTGTCAATAGCTTCGTGGATACGCCGGAGCTCCACGATGTCCTCGTCCTGGCAGTCAGGGATGTGCACTAGATTGTAGACGGAAGTGAGACCCATTTTACGGTCTGCCATAAGGTCTCGCCGGTGAGCATCGAGTTCGCCACCGAGGGTACGGAGGCGCGTGGTGAGCGCGGGCCGAACAAATGTCACTGCAACGTCAGAGGGTGAGTAACTCAAGTCCGCCTTCATGGTGGCACTCCTGTCCAGAGCCCACCAATAATGCAAGCAACTGCTATAGAGGGCCAAGTCGGCATAGTCTTCGGTCGCGAACACGATGACTTTGTGCGAGAAGACCTGTCGGGCCGACACCATAACTGGCATCACCGTTTTGCTCACCTGGGCAAGAGCGACGCAGCGCTCGACTCCGGAAATGGCCTCCTCCATACCCTTCCGGTAGTCGGCAAACCGCCACCATCGACGCCCATGAGCTGCCCTGTTACGCCCCTCACGTTCAGGACGCACCAATCGCTCCACGATCTCAAGGCAATCCGGATAAGAGCGAGCTTGGTCCAGATCTCGCTCGCCAAAGTTGATGACCCATCTACTGGCTTGACTGGCCGGACTCTGATTCAGGTCCTGACCGATTACATAGGGGAACACAACGTCCGCGTTGCGAGCTGCCCGAGCAAGAAGCCGAGAGGCTTCCTCATGGTTGAGTACGAATCCGGAACCGTTCACATGATGGCCGATGAAGGCGAAACGCCCTTCCTGTACCAAGCCGAACGCCTTGCTCTCCAAACGCGTAGCCGCCGAGAGTGACGCCGTGATCCCGGGGACAGATCCACCATCGAGTACCTTCAGAGCAATCTTGATACGCCCCATCCACACTGCACAGTATTCGAGAGCCGCGCTACGCGAAGGCCAAGGCTCGCTTCGAATCGCACGGTTGATGGTCCACCCGGATGACAGGAGTTGTTCCAGACCAACTGCGCGAGTATCCCCCTGAGCGAGGCTGTTGGTTGCGAGAAGCGCCAAGGCTCCTTCTTGCCCAACTAGTGCACTGCACCGCATCAGAAAGAACGCCACCAGATCCGTATTCGTCTTGCTGACGCCGTTCGAGACATGCTCGGCGATCATCTGCCGGTACGCCACTCCCATCGAGGGCGTGATCTTGGCTCCCCCCAAAAACGGAGGGTTTCCCACAACGGCATCGAACCCGCCCCGCTTGGAGAACACCTCCGGAAACACCAATGGCCAATGCACAGGCCGCCGCTGCAGCGCCCCGTCTGGCAGCTCCGCTGCCAGCCACTCCTCCGCCTGCGCCCGCGCCTCCCGGACCACCTCCGAGTCGTCCTCGACCCCGTTTTCCATGATCTGCTGCACGATCCACGCTGCCTGCGGAAACAGCTCCCGCACCCGCTCGCCGCCGTTCGGGGCGTACCACTCCACGCGCCCCGACGCGCACGTGGCCAGCGCTGCCCCCGCGATCAGGTCACCCACCAGCCGCAGCCGCTCCGAGTGCCGGTTGACCTCCGCCAGCCGGGCGCGCTTGTCCTTGAGGGCCTGCAAGTCGACGCCCTTGATCGCGGTGATGGCCAGACGCTCCTGCGTCAACTGGTCCACCAACTGACGGGCTTCCTCCGCCAGGATGTCCGACTGACGCCCCGGCTTCATGTGCACGGACTGAAGCTGCTCCATGCTGTGCACGCCCAGCAGCGAGTCCCCGGCCACCAGCCGGTCGTCCAGGAACGTGAACGGCCGCTCCGGGTCCATCGAGACCAGCCACAGCGACAGCTTCGCCATCTCCACGGCCATCGGGTTGATGTCCACCCCGTACAGGCAGTGCTCGATGATCTGACGGCGTGCCTCGACGACGACAGGGTCCTGTTCCGCGTCCGCCGCCGTCACGGCGTCGACCGCGCGGCCGGCCCGGTACGCCATCGCGTCCAGGTCACCCTTGTCTTCCTTGGCCTCAATGAGCCGGTCAGCCAGGTAACGGCAGGCGGCCACCAGGAAGGCCGCCGAGCCCATCGCAATGTCGGCGACCTTGAGTTCCAAAATCTGCTCAGGTTCCTTGAGTCGCCACTTCCAAGTGTCCGCCGTCTGCAGCGGGCCCGGCTCGTAGACCAGCGGCTCCAGCGCGTGCAGCACGACCTCCTCCGCCAGGAAGCGCGGCGTGTAGTGCGTGCCCGTGTTCTTCCGGAGCGAGGACTCCGTGACGTACAGCGCACCGTTCGGAATCACCGTGGGCAGCCCCCGCAGGTCATCCCGCAGAATGCCCACGAACGGCAGCAGCCGCTCCGTCAGCTCAGCGTCCTTCGTGACCGCGTTCAGCCGACGCCGCGCCTCCGCCGCGTCCTCCGCAGACACCGGCGCGAGCTTCTTTTCCAGCTGCCCCGCCGTCGCCGGCGGCTTCGGGTCCTTCCACTTCTCATGGATGGACTTGGCCAGCGCCGTCACCGACGCGCCCGCCTTCGCCGCCAGCGACTCCAGCTCCCGCAGCGGCACCTCGTGCTCAAGCCCCTCGGGCCCGATGAGGCCGACCATGTGCTCCGTGGCCCGGCGCCCGTCGTACGAGAGCAGGCCCTCGTACACGTAGCCGATCTGCTCGACGTCCAGCGCGCGGAAGCTCAGCGTGCGGACCTCGCGCTGCTTGCCCTTGCCGACGCGGACCTCCTGCACCGACTGGAGCATGTGCAACACGGTCCGGTCGTCGATCGGAAGCAGCGGGGTGGAGCGCTCCAGCCACGGGTACTTGTCCGGGTCGAAGATCGAGCCGTCGTACGCGGGGAGCTTGAGCTCCGGGTGGTCCACTCCCCCGTGCACGGCGTGGAACAAAGCAATGAGCCGGTGCCACGCGGACGTGGTGTGCTCCAGCGAGGTCTCGCCCTCCTCGTCCGCCCGCGCCTTGAGTTCGTTGCGCAGGAAGCGCGCCGAGTACGACCGCGCGTACACCTCGTTGTCGGCGGGCAGCAGGCCGCGTTCCTCGGCGAAGAGCAGGAAGACGACGCGCATCATGACGGCGACCGCGCCGCGGTACACGTCGCTCGCCGCGACACCGGACGCGTGGAGGCCCGGCGCGCCGTTCTCGATGGCGCGGACGTCCGCTCGCCCTATGGCGTCGACGAGGAGTTCCACGGCCTGCCGGACCTGCACGCCAAGAGCTTCCGTGACGTCCTCGCCCGCCGCGAGGCTGGCCTTGAGCAGGCCGACGAGCGTCTCGGCCTCCTCGTACTCGAAGAAGCGGCGGCGGCGCAGCAGGGACACGAAGGCGCGCACGACGTTGCGTTCGGCGGCCTCGTTCCAGCCGATGGAGTCGAAGACGGCGGTGGTCGTCACGCCGCCGACCGGCGCCCACACCAGGCACCACCAACGGCCGTCCGTGACCAGCCCGAGCGCAACGCCGTGGTGGCGGAGCAGGCGGGCGAGGCGGTCGGCGGGGCCGGCGGCCCAGTCTCCGTCACGGGCCCCTCCGCCCGCCCGGCCGGTGGGGACGGTCCCGGCGGGGACGGTCATGCCGAGGAGGCGGACGCGCTTGGCGGCGGAGTCGGTGTCCGGTTCGGCGGCGAGGTCGGCGCCGGGCTCGACGAGGGCGAAGTCGGGGCGGACCTCGGTGTTGTGCTCGGCGACGCGCAGGGTGAGGCGGTCGAGGCCGTGGTGTTCGGCGTCGCCCTGGCGGAAGGCGAGGGCGTCGTCCCAGCCGAGGAGTTGGCGCAGGACGTAGGCCACCCACTCGTCGCGGCCGGCGACGGTGTCGGTCTGCCAGTCGGCGTGGCGGGCGCGCAGCCGGGCCCGTTCGTCCTTCTCCAGGGCGTCGAGCTGGGGCCAGGCGCGCAGCAGGACGGGCATGGTGAGGAAGGGGCCGGAGACCTCGGTGAGGTCCAGCCACTCCTGGTGCTGCTGGCGGCCGTCGAGCGCCTTGGCCTTGGCGGCGGCGAGTCCACTGCTCTTGGGGGTGGCGGGGCGGCTCATCGGCTGGCTTCCTTTGCGGGGACGACGAAGACGACTGCGACGGGGAAGAGGTGCGAGCGGGGCTCGTGGTAGCGGGCGGCGATGGCGGCGAGTTCGCGGGTCCGCTCGGCAGGCAGGCCCTTGAGGCGATCGTCCCAGCGTTTGCGGTCGTCCTCGAACTGGCGGCGTTCGTGGCCGGCCAGTTCGTGGGTGGACAGCAGGGCGAGCTGTTCGCCCTCGCCTTCGCCCTCTTCCTTGAGCTTGGCGCGCAGGGTGTTCTCGAAGCGGTCGAGGGTGGCGGTGATGCGCCGCTCTTCCTCGGCCTGGCGGTCGGCGAGGCGGCTTTCGAGCTGGCGGCCGAGTTCGCGGGCGCGGGCGGAGAGGGAGTCGTACAGCGGCTGCTGGAGCTTCGGCCAGGCGTCGGTGAGCTGCTGCCGCAGGTGCGGCGCGGCCTCGGTGCCGTCGGTGAGGGCGCGGGAGAGGACGCGGCCCTGCTCGCCGACGGATTCCCAGCGACGGAAGCGTCCGGTGTCACCGAACCAGCCGCCCGCGTAAAGGACTTCCTCGTGAAGGCGGGTGCCGTCGTTGCCGACGAGGACGTACCGGGCGTACGCGGAGACGAGCGTCGTCGTGACGGCCGGGTCGTCGGAGACGACGGCGGCGACGCGCTTGAGGCCGACCGAGTCCGCGTTCCAGACGGCGGCCGTGAGCAGGCGCGTCGAGAGGGCGACGAGCGGGTGCTTGAGGTGGGCGAGGACGACGTCGTCGCGGCCGTGCGCGGCGACGGCCGGGGAGAAAGTGAGGGGGCGCTGCTCGCCGTCGCGGAGCTTGTGGGCGAGGCCGCGGGTGGCTCGCTCCCAACTCCCCGAGAGCGGCTGGACGTCGAACAGGTCGCCCGGCTCGAAGTCCTCCGCGCCCACCAGCGAGGGAACGAGGGCGGGTTGGTGGTCGAGGGCGAGGGCGGTGTCGACGACGCGCTTGATGTTCACGGGTGTGAGACCGAGCGTGGAGACCGTGTCGTCGTACTGGTCGGCGAGCTTCTTCGTCTGCGCGGTGACGTTCTGCTCGGGTGCGACCTCGCCGCCAGTGCGGCGGCCCTTGATGGGCTTGGGCTTGGCGTTCTCGATGTCGACAGGGCCGGTGTCGCCGGTCATGCGGCGCTGGACGGCGTCGGCGAGGACGGCGTTGACGGAGCCCAGGTCGTGCTCCATGCGCGCGACCTTCTTGGCGACGCGGGAGAGGAACTCCAGGTCGGCCTCGTAGGAGCCGGCCTGGGCCTGCTGCCAGCCGGAGCCGATGAAGTGGGTGATCTCCGGATCGCACTTCTGGCCCCAGCGGTCGATGCGGCCGATGCGCTGTTCGAGCTTGTTGGGGTTGAAGGGGATGTCGTAGTTGATCAGCCGGTGGCAGTGGTTCTGAAGGTCGATGCCCTCGCCGGCGGCGTCGGTGGCGAGGAGGATGCGGACCTTGCCCTCCGCGCGGGTCGGGTCGGCCTGGAAGCCGAGGCGGATCCGTTCGCGTTCCTCGGCGGACAGGCCGCCGTGGAGGCGCTCGACGCGGCCGCCGTCGGTGAGTTCCTCCTGCCGGAGGAGGTTGTGAAGCCATTCCTGGGTGTCGCGGTACTCGGTGAAGACCACGACGCGCTCGTTGGTCCAGTGCTTGCCGTCGGACGTCCGGCAGATGGCCTTGAGCTCGTTGATGAGCGCTTCGGCCTTGGAGTCGGGGGCGGCCTCGTGGGTGAGGGCCCAGCGCTCCATGTGCTGGAGGAGGTCGAGCTCCTGGCCGTCCTCAGCGGGGGTGAGAGAGGTGGAGCGGGTCAGGGCGTCGTCCTCGGCGTCGACGAGGCCCGTGTCATCGAGGTCGGCGACGAGGTCGGCGAACTCCTCCAGCCACTCGGGGACGTCGGCGGCGGCCGCGCGACCGCGCACCGGGCCGGTGTCCTCCAGGTGGGAGAGGTAGACCTGCACGGTGTGGAGGAAAGCGGCCGGGGAGGAGAACAGGCGCTTCTTCAGCAGCAGCGTCACCAGGTCGGCCGCCCGGCGTCCGCCACGGGCCTGCGGGGTGAGCTTCTTACGGCGCAGCTCGGCGAACGAGCCGAGCAGCTGGTGGATCTCGCGCTCCTGCGGCGTGTAGTCGACGGACAGCTCCACGGTCCGGCGGGTGCGGAAGCGCGGGGTGCCGTCGGCGTTGGTGACGGACGACTTCAGGCGGCGTACGACGGTGTCCTTGAGGGCTTCCTTGTCGGGGTCGACGCCGCGGGCGAAGCGCTGGTCGTCGATGAGTTCAAGAAGGGCCGTGTAGGACTCGGGGTAGCCGTTGTGCGGGGTGGCGGAGAGGAACAGCCGGTGCTCGAAGTGCGGGACGAGGCGGCGGATCAGCTTGGTCTGCTGGGAGTCGACGGCGTAGACCTGCTTGGGCGCGGCGGGCGCGACGTGGTGGGCCTCGTCGAGGACGAGCAGGTCGAAGAAGCGCTTGTGCTCGCCGTCGCTGCTCTCCTCCGGGGCGCCGATGACCTCGTCGAGGAGGCGCTGGGCCTTCTGGCCGCGCAGCCACGGCAGGGACACGATGGTGAGCGGGTGGACGCGGAACGGGTTGGCAGCCGTGCCGTGGGTCCGGCGCAGCCGGGCGCAGTGCTCGGAGTCGACGATGGTGAACTCGAGGCCGAACTTCTCGGCCATCTCGTCGCGCCACTTGAGGGTGAGGCCGGCCGGGCAGACGACCATGACCCGCCGGGCCCGGCCGCGCAGCAGCAGCTCCTGGACGACCAGTCCGGCCTCGATGGTCTTGCCGAGGCCGACGTCGTCGGCGAGGAGCAGGTTGACGCGGGGGGCGCCGACAGCACGGGAGACGGGCTCCAGCTGGTAGGGCTCGACGGCGACGCCGGAGCGGAACGGGGCCTGGAGGGTTTTGGCGTCGGCGGAGGCGACGGCGGACCAGCGCACGGCGTCGAGGAACGCGGCGAGGCGGTTCGGGGAGTCGTACTGGCCGGTGGAGGCGTCAGGGAGGGAGCCGGCGGGCAGCACGCGGCGGCCGGGCTCGACCTCCCAGATGACGGAGAGGGTGTCGCCGAAGCGGCCGTCGGCGACGGACTGGAGGTGGACGAGGGTGGCGGCCCGGCGGGGGGCGGCGTCCTCTCCCTCCTCCACGGTGTCGGAAGCCGGCGAGGGCTCGACGCGGGCGACGACCCAGGACTGTCCTCGTACCTCGACGAGCTTGCCCTCCTCGGGGAGCTCCTCCGCCTCGGTGCGTTCCGTCTCGCGCTGGGCTGCTGGCGTCATCGGCAGTGTTCCCCTCGGTCCGTCCTGCTGCCGTTCGTAGACAAGTGTCCTGTCTTCCCACCCGAACGGTGCGACGGCATCCTAACATCGCGAGCAGGCTGTGAACAGAGATTACAAAGATGATCTCAGGTCATCCGGTTCAGCCGAGTGAGCAGGGCTCGTGAGCGGCCCCGCCTCGGGTCGTCCTCCGTGAAGGCCCGCTCCTCGTCGTCCGCGAGGCGACGCAGCAGCTCATGGGCAGGATGGCGCTCGCCGGATCTCACGAGAAGCACCGCGATTTCGTAGCGCGTGTCCAGGACGGCCGGGTTGGAGGGACCCAGCAGACTGCGCTGCTCGGCAAGAACGGACCTGAGTTCGTCGAGGGCCTCGCGGGTGCGCCCGAGGGCCCCCGCACACAGGGCTATGCCGACCCGTGCGGCAAGGACGTCGGCGCCGGCCAGATCGGCCGACACCAGCAGCTCCTCGTACGCCGCGAGCGCGGGCGCGGGGCGACCCGCACGCCGCAGCGCGGCGATCTCCGCGAGCCGGGGGTGTGCCGTCGCCGCCTGACCGACGGGGGCCGGGACCCAGGGGTCGAGCAGGGCCCGCACCTCGGAGGCCGAGGCAGGACGATCCTCGGGAAGCTTCTCCAGCAGGGCCCCCACCAGCCTGTCCAGGCCGTCGGGGACGTCGGGCCGGCGGCGGGTGAGCGGGGGGACAGGCTCGGTCGCGTGCCGGTGATAGAGCATGAAGGGACCGCCTTCGGTGAACGGCGGCGTTCCAGCGAGGAGTTCGTAGAGCACGCAGCCCAGGGAGTAGAGGTCGCTCGCCGGCACCGTCTTGCCGACGGCCTGTTCGGGCGCCATGTAGACGACGGTGCCGAGGGCGGCATTGCTCGCCGTGAGCCTGGTCTCACCGGGCCGGGGCTCCAAGGCCGCGGCCACTCCGAAGTCCAGCACCTTGACCTGTCCGGCATCGGTGATCATGAGGTTGGACGGTTTGAGGTCGCGGTGGACGATGCCCTGCCCATGGGCGTAGGCAAGGACATCGGCGACGGCTTGGGCGATCCCGGCGGCGCGGTCGATCGCCATCGGGCCCTCGTCCTTGAGGACGGCGTCGAGGGCACGGCCGTCCACGAGCTCCATGACGAGGTACAGCTCGCCGTCGTGGCTGCCGTGGTCGAGGACGGCAGGAATGCCGGGGTGGCTGAGACGGCCGGTGAGGCGGGCCTCGCGCAGGAAGCGGCGTTCCAGGGTGGTGAGTTCGGAGCCGTATCCCTGGGGAGCGAGCAGTTTGAGAGCGACCTCGTGACCGCCCTGGTCGTGGTCGCGCGCCGCCCAGACGACGCCCATGCCGCCCCGGCCCAGCTCGTGCGTCAGCTCGTACCGCCCCAGGCTTCGCCGCATCGCGCCCGTCCCCACTCCTGGCGCCGGCGGCGCCCGTCACACCCCTACGGCCGGGGCGGTGCGGTGCGCCCGGCCAGCGACGGCCATCCTCTCACCGATCACAGGGGCCTCGGCCCCTGTGGGACGAGGAAGGGACGGCGTGGGTCCTCGGGCAGGCCGCGACGGGTGGCCAGCGCCGGATCGGACGCGGGGAGGAACGGGCCGAGGGTGGCGTACACCTCGGTGGCGGTGGAGGGCCGGCCGTCCGGGCTCTTGGCGAGCAGCGACGTCACCAGCGCCTCGAGCGGTTCTGGAACATCCGCGCGTGTTTCTCCGATCGGCGGCGGGGTCTCGCCGAGATGGCAGGAGGCGAGGCGGGCCGGCTGGGAGACGTTGAACGGAGGTGCACCCGTAAGCATGTGATGGAGGAGGCAACCGACCGCGTAGAGGTCGCTGCGACCGTCGATCCGGCCGTGCCCCTCGAGCAGTTCCGGTGAGGCGCACAGGATGTTGCCGATACCCTCGCCGGTCATGGTCAGCCGCGGATCGGCGTCGGCGAGGGACTTCACCAGTCCGAAGTCGAGGATCTTGACGACACCGTCGCGGCGGATCATGACGTTCTGCGTCTTGAGATCACGATGCACGAGGCCGGCCTCGTGGGCGGCAGACAGTCCGGAGCACAGTTGGGCGGCGACCGCGGCGGCGGTCGGCACGTCGAACCGTCCGCCGTCCTGCTGGTCGAAGAGGTGCTCCAGGGTGGTGCCGTCGACCAGTTGCATCACCAGGCAGCAGGTGTCGTCGGTGATCGACGCGTCGTGAACCGTGGTGATGTTGGGATGGTCGAGGCGGGCGGCTGCTCGGGCCTCCCGGTGGAAGCGGGCCAGCGCCGCCTCACGACTGCTGGGTACGGCGAGCAGTTCGGCGGCGACGGTCTTGACCGCGACCGGTCGTTCGAGGGAGAGGTCCCGCGCCTGCCAGACCTGGCCCATCACGCCGCGCCCGAGCACCGAAGCGAGTTCGTATCGGTCACACAGCACCATTCCTGGCACGAAGGTCTGCAAATTCCCCATCCTCCACACTTCCCACACAGCAGCAGCACGGATCTATCCTGTGAACAAAGTCAATCATCGTAGTAGCCTGGGCATTACTACGGCTGCCGGGACCGCCGACCAACCCGGTGGCCCGATGAACCCGGAGCCTCCCAGATGAGCACACCCAACGCTGTACCCGTCAGCCTGGCCGAGATCGCCCGGATCGCGGGAGTGGGCCGCGCGGCAGTGAGCAACTGGCGCCGCCGCCACGACTCTTTCCCGTCCCGTATCGGGGGCACCGACGTCAGCCCGCAGTTCTCGCTGTCCGAAGTGGAGCAGTGGCTGCGTGATCACGGGAAGCTCGACGACGTCGGCGGACGTGAACTGCTGTGGCCGCGCTTCGAGGCTCTGGGCACTCGCGACGAATCAGGCCTCGCCATCGCCGAAGCGGCACGTCGCATGCGCAGCCCCCGGGCACGTACAACCGGCGCGGGGCTCACGGCACCGGCCGTCGACCTCGTCGGCGACGCGGCCCGGCTGGGCCGCGCGGAAGGACAGCGGGAGACGTTCGAGTTCCTGTTGCAGCGTTGGCTGGACACCCACGTCCGCCAGCTGAGCACCACCCCGCCGCCACTTGCATCATTGATGGCCCGGATCGCGCTGCGGATCCGCACGGGGGACAACGGCGACGGGCTCACCGTCTTCGACCCGGCCTGTGGCACGGGGCACCTGGTGGCAGCCGTCACTGAGGACTACAAGGGCCCAGATCTGGCGCTGCTGGGCTGCGAGAAGGACACGGCCCTCGCTGCCCTCGCCTCAGCCCGGCTCGGCTTCGCCACCGAAGGACATGACGTACGTACGGAGATCGCCACGGCGGACGCTCTGCGCGACGACCCGTTCGCGGGGCTCCGGGCCGACATCGCCCTGTGCAACCCGCCGTTCAACGAACGGGACTGGGGCTACGAGGAACTGGCAACGGACCAGCGCTGGACGCACGGGCTGCCGCCGCGCACCGAGCCGGAACTCGCCTGGGTGCAGCACCTGCTGGCCCATCTCAGGCCGGGTGGCGCGGCCGTGGTCGTCCTCCCCCCGGCCGTCGCCTCCCGCAAGGCGGGCCGCCGCATCAGGGGGTCCCTGCTGCGTACCGGTCTGCTACGGGCCGTCGTGGCACTGCCTCCCGGTTGTGCCCAACCGCACAGCGTCTCGCTCCAATTGTGGGTGCTGCGAGCGGCGGGGGAAGGTAGCACCGCGTCTCCGACCGCTCAGGACGCACTCCTCGTCGACGCGGCCGGGTTCGGCCGATCGGGAGTGCGAGAAACGGGCCCGGATTGGGGGGTGTTGTCATCCTTCGTGCTGGACGCGGTCGCCGAACTCGACCGACCGGAAGCGAAGCTCCCGGAGGGTGCCGTGCGCGTCTCCCTTCTCGATCTGCTGGACGACGAGGTCGACGTCACTCCCGGCCGCTACACCGTTTCCGGAGAGACAAGCGATGTGGACCTTGCGGCTTCGTGGGACGAGCTGTCCGGGGCGTTGGGTGAACTCACCCATCTGACACAGCACCTGTCGAAGCTGGGCTTCCTGGAGGGTGAGTCGCGCACGACCGCCACCGTCGGGGACCTGGTCAAGGCCGGCGCCCTGACGCTGCGGGTCGGACAGCAGCCGACCGCGACCGGTCCGGTGCAGGGCGAGGGCGTTCCTCTGCTGACCGTTCCCGACCTGCTCATGGACGGCACTCCCAGCGGAACGGTGTCAGCCATCATCGAGCACACCACGGCCGAGGAGGGCGACGTCATTGTGGCCGGGGTGGTCCGCGCCTTCCGCGCGTGGGTGCACCAGGGGCCTCCCGTGGCGCTCGGACCCCAGCTCTACGTGCTGCGTGTGGATCCGGAGAAACTGGACGCCCACTTCCTTGCCGGATGTCTACGTGCCCCTTCCAACGGCCGCCAGGCCGGCACGCATGCTTCCAGTTCGTCACGTGTGGACATCCGAAGACTTCAGGTGCTCCAACTGCCGCTGGACGAGCAGGCCACCACCTATGCGGAAGCCTTCCGCCGCCTGAGCGACTTCCAGGAACTGCTGGTGCAGGCAGGGAACTTGGGCACGGGGCTGATCGACGATGTGCGCGACCGACTGGCGGCGGGCGGGCTGACGGGCTGACGGGCTGACGGCGCACCGGGCCCCTCACACGCCCTCGGGTCCGGCAACCCGCTCATCGATGTCGACGGCCACTTCGTCGCACACCTCGGCCAGCTGCGCGGCCATCACTTCCGTCGAGGTCGCGGCGAGAGAGCGGCAATCGTCCAACGCACGCAGAGCAGTGTCTGGCTGTCCGTAGGCGAGTCGGCATTCGGCAGCACGAAGCCGGGCTGTTGCGCGAGCCAGCACGTCGTCGTTCCCTTCAAATGGCGCGAGGCCGTCCGCAAGGAGAAGACCCTTGGAGCAGCTGTCACTCTTCTGACAGGAACCATGGCCGGCTAGGCCGGGGTGACCACGAACGGCTGTCCCACCTCCTTGTGGTGCCGTCTCGTTCCACGGCCCCTTCCGCCGTGGGCAGCTTTCGAAAATAGCCAGAGCATCAGTCCCCACACCACAAGGACCAGCGCATGAACGGCCCTTCACCGTCCTTCCAACTCCTCCCCGGCGCCCCCGACTCGCCCGTCATCCTCCACGTCCCGCACTCCTCCCGCGCCATACCCGCCGACGTCCGCGCCGGCATCGTGCTGGACGATGCGGCGCTGGAGCGGGAGCTCGACCACATCACCGACTCGCACACCGCGGAGATCGCCGCCGCAGCAGCCGCAGCTGCCGGTTTCGCTCCCTGGCGGTTCGTCAACCAGCTGTCCCGGCTGGTGATCGACCCCGAGCGTTTCCCCGACGAGCGGGAGGAGATGCTCGCCGTCGGGATGGGCGCGGTGTACACGCGGACCACGCACCGCGAGGCGCTGCGACCCGAGGAGTACGACGGCAGCGACCTGGTCCGGCGGTACTTCGAGCCGTACGCCGCCGCGATGACCGCGGCCGTCGATGCACGGCTCGCCGCCGCCGGGCGCGCCGTGGTCGTCGATGTGCACTCGTACCCGACCGAGCCTCTGCCGTACGAGCTGCACGGCGACGGGCCCCGGCCGCCGATCTGCCTCGGGACGGACCCGGTCCACACGCCGGCCAGGCTGCTGGACGCGGCGCGCACGGCGTTCGCCGGATTCGGCGGGACCGGGACGGACAGTCCGTTCGCGGGGACGTACGTGCCGCTGAAGCACTACGGGCGGGACGAGCGTGTCAGCGCGCTGATGATCGAGATTCGGCGGGACGTGTACATGGAGGAGCCGGGTGGCGCGGCAGGGCCCGGTCTGGAGGCGCTCGGTCATGCCCTGGCCGGCCTTGTGGAGGCCGTCGGCTCGTTGGGGTGACCGGCCTCTTCCCGGTCTGCCGCTCCCCGGTTCTCAGGCGCGTGTGTTCACGCTGACCGGCCACGAACCCGTGGGCGGCGTCCAGCCCTGGAGGGTGGCCGGGATGCCGGCGCGTGTGTTGCAGTTGATGACCTGGAAGTGCAGGTGCGCTCCGTGGGCCGCTCCGGTGGCGCCGGACCAGCCGATGATCCGGCCCTGCGGGACCCAGTCGCCCGTGTTGTAGATGGCCCGGTTGAGGTGCGCGTAGTGCGTGCACTGGCCGTTGGAGTGGCGGATGATGACCTCGATGCCGTTCTGCCAGTACGGCGACCAGTTGGAGACGAGGACCGTGCCGCCCTGCGCGGCGGAGACCTCGTAGTTCGCCGGGAGCCCGAAGTCCCAGGCGTATTCGTTGTACGGGCCGGTGTGCGAGTACGTGCCCTCCGGCCCTTGGGTCACCATGTAGGACTCGCCCGACGGGTAGGGCAGTTCGTAGTAGTAGTCGACGGCTGCGGCGGGAGGGGCTCCCGCCAGGCCGATGCCCGCGACCGCTGCCACCGCACTTGCCGCGGCGGCGATTCTGCGCAGGACCTTGTTGGCATGGCGCACTGTGTACCCCCGTTGTCGTGAACGACCTGACCAGACTTGGCTTCCCTATCAACTAGCCGATAAAACAAGGCAGTTGAGGAAGTCAACACTGGTCGCGGCACCCTGCGACCCGCCCTTCCACGGCCGGAGGTCCGGTCTGGCAGCATTCAGTTACATGTCGGCGGAGAACGAAGGAGAGGCCGAATGAACGGTGGCGCGCAGTCCGTGGAACGACCCGAGCGTGCCTTTCCCACTCCCAACGGGCTCGTCGGCGTCGGTGTCGTCGTGCTCGACGCTCGGAGCGCGGACCTGCGGGAGCACCACGACGGCGTCGCCGCTCCGGCCCTTGACGGGAGGGTGCTGCTCGGGCTCGGGCACAACGGCGTATGGGAACTGCCGGGCGGCAAGGTCGACCCCGGGGAGAGGTTCGAGGACGCCGCGGTCCGCGAGCTGGCAGAGGAGACCGGGCTGCGGGCGGACGCCGACGGCGTCCGGATCGGCGCCGTCCTCGTGGACGGCACGCGTGGGGTCACCCGGGTCACCGCCGCGGCGCTGGTCGCAGCGGCG
>NZ_JABZEE010000043.1 GCF_013387495.1 Streptomyces sp. PKU-EA00015
GGACGGCACGCGTGGGGTCACCCGGGTCACCGCCGCGGCGCTGGTCGCAGCGGCGTCGGGCACGGCCGAGGTGCGTGAACCGGAGAAGATCGCAGGCTGGGAGTGGTGGCCGCTGGACGCCCTGCCGGAGCCGCTGTTCGCTCCGTCGGCCGCCGTGCTCGACAGCTGGCGGCCGTCGCCGGGCCTGCGGGACGAGGCGTTTCACGGCTACCCGGTCGACAGAGACCGACCGGGCGACTGATCGCCCTCGGCAGCAACCCTCCTGGCGTGGCCTGGCGGCAGGGTGACGCGCGACGGCCGGCCGGAGGCGTGCAGGCCCCATGGCCCCTGCGCGCCGGCACCGCGCACGACGAGAGCGGCACTGTCAGTGGCGTGCGCTTTGATGGCCGTATGACCGTTCACGACGTTGCCGCCGCCCTCCCCGACATCGCCGCCCTGCGCAGGCTGTGCCGGGCCGTCGCCGTGGCCGAGGCCGTGCTCAATCCCGGTGACTACCGCACCTACTCCTTCGACGCGGACTGGTCGGAGACGGAGGAGGTCTTCTCGATGCGCAACGGCGGCGGCGACGAGTTCGACGTCGTCTTCTCACCGGCGGGGGCGTACATACGCGGCTTCGACCACGAGTCGCCGATGAGTCCCTATGACGGTGACCTGCCGTGGCCCGGTGTCGTCGACGACGTGCCCGAGGTCTTCCGGTCCTGTGTCGAGGAGCCGGCGTTCTCGGACGGGGACATGCCCCTGGTGACCGCGTGCCTGTGGCGCGAGACGGGCGACGGCCGGTGGCACACGGGCCCGGTCGAGTATCCCGAGGGTGAGGCCGATCCGGACGGTTCCGGCTGGCTGTTCGAACTCCTGGTGGATCCCATGCCGGAGGCCTTCCAGTCGTTCGCCGAGGACTACTACGAGCGGCCCGTCGACATCAAGGCGGTGCGCCACATATACGAGGGGCGCCCGTTGACCGAGGACGTCGTGGCGCGGCTCAACCCGCGTGCGTCGTTCGCCGGAGTCGCGGCGGAGGTCGCCGCGACGGGCTACCCCGGCCGGTGACCCCCGCGTTCGACGTGGCCGCCGCGCTGGGCGGCGGCGTGGCGGGGCGCGAACATGCCTGGCGGTTCGTGCGGGACTTCGCCGCCGCGTGGACCGGGCAGCCGTTGCGCGACGGCGACGGCACCCCGGAGGACGAACTGGCCGCCGCAGAGGGTGGCTTGGAGCTTGTGTTGCCGCGAGCCCTGCGCGAGGGGTACGCGCTGCTCGGACGGCGGTCCGACCTGACGACCGGACAGGATCCGCTGGTGCCCCCGGGCGGGCTGTACGCGGACGACGGCCCCGAAGGCGGCGTGCTCGTCTTCCGCCGCGAGAACCAGGACTGCGCGTCGTGGGGGATCCCGATGGACCGGATCGCGGACGACGACCCGCCGGTGGTCGTGGAGTCGGCGGACGGGTGGATTCCCTATCTGGACCGGATGTCCACCGCGTGGGTGGAGCTGGTCCTCACCGAGACGCTCCTGGCGTCGGCTCACCGGTACGACGCGTGCGAGCTGCCGGACGACCTGTTGCCCGTGCTGGAGGCGGAGTACCGGCGCGTCGACTTGCCAGACCACCCCCTGTGGACGGGCGCCGACGAGTCGCCCCTGCGCTGGTACGCCGCCCCTGGCCGCGTGCTCCGGCGCGACGGGCTCGCGAACCACTCGTGGGTCCACGCCGGTGGGCAGACCGCCGCGCACCTCGGCCTCATCCGTGCGCAGTTGCCCGGGCCCTGGGTCTGCTGAGCGTCGTCGGCCGGCAGACGTTCAGACGCTCCGCCGCTCCCCCTGGGCCCTGCCGGGCCCAGGATAAAGGCGGCCTCGTGCTCGTTGACCACCAAGGGGTCGCAGGACGGGTTTCAGAACGAGTCGGTGGCGGCGGCAGTGAACGGGCCACACCTCGGCGACGGTCTCCAGCGGGATCTCCAGCTGGAGCGAGACATCGTGACCAGTGCCTCGGGTGAGCGCGGGGACCCGGGGACTCGCCGAGCGCCGCTACGCCCGGGCGGCGGACGGAGCGGCGGCCCGGCCCGACCGGCCCGGCCGGTGGAGGAGCGAGCTGTGGACGCACCAGCCCAGAGCGGCACCCACGGCGTACCAGAGAAGGTCGGGCGCGTTGAAGGTGGAGCCGAGGACGAGGCGGGCGACGACGCTGTGCCGGGACAGCTCCGCGGGAACGCCGGTGAGCTGCAGGACCTCGACCGCACAGCTGAACGCCACCGCCGCGCCGGCGGCAAGCACCGGCCGCGACCGGGGCGCCACGACCAGGATGAGGGTGAGGATCAGGACGGTGTACAGCGCGTCCCCCGCGTACTTGGCGACGCTGCCGTGTGCCAAAGCCCTGACTCCGAGTCCCGCCGCGATCGTGAGGGCCGCCGCCGCGACCGCGACCAGCCGGATGCTCCCCGGCCCACCGAGTCCCCGAAAGCTCATGCCGATCACACTACGGGCCTCCTGAACATCCTTCACGGCTGCCGCCTCGGAGCGCGGTTCGTGCAGGAAGCAGCGGACCCGACGCACCCTGCGCCCACCCGGAAGACCCCGAAGGGCCGACGTCGAGTCCCACTGTCAGTGGCCCCCGATACATTCGATCTCGTTCCGCCGAAGTGGCGTGAACGCCCCCTTTCGCATGCATGGGAGATGGTGCGTTGTCGGTCTGGGAGAAGTCGAGCACGGCACGGACGGTGCCGGCCGCGCGGCCGCGGAAGCTCTCCAAGGTGCCGTTCGTGGAGCTGGCCGACGGGCGGTTGCAGGGTGTGGTGTCCAGCGGGTCCGACATCGGGCGGGTGTACGTGTCGTCGGTCGAGTCGACGACGTACGCGTTCGGGTGCAGTACCAACAACAACCGTCCCTGCGGCGGGGCGCGCGGCTGGTTCTGCAACCACATACGCGCGCTCATCGCCGAGGCCGTGCTCCAGTACGGCGTCGAGCGCGTGGCCCGGTACCTGAAGGTCGAGGTCTCCGGCGAGGCTGCCGATGCGGAAGCCGTCACCGACGCCATGACCGCCACCCGCCCCGCGCAGGACGGCAGTTCGGCGGCGGCGCAGGTGTTCAGCCGGTTCCTGCGGCACCTGGCGTACCTCGAACTGGCGCCGACCACCGTGCCGTTGCCCGAGATGCAGTGGTTCCCGACGACGAGGGCGGTGGCCTGATGCGTGCCGATCTGCTGACCGACGCCGTCGACGGGCTCGACGAGGCCCTCGCGGCCGTGGACGCGTTCGACGAGGTGCTGGTCACCGGTCTGCTGCGTCCGCAGCCCGACCAGGCGGGTGGGCTGGTCGCGCTCGCCGACGCAGTCGCCGGGACTCCGCCGGCCTCGCGGGTCGCCGAGGCGGCCGAGAAGGCGGCTGCCGGGGCCGCGGGCGAGGATCACTTCGTCGCGCTCGCCGCCGCCCGCACCGCCCTGCTCGGCTCCGTGCACGACGCGCTGGCCGACCGCGCCGAGGAGGCCACCGGCCGGCCTCGGGCCGAGGAGAGCGCGGACGGGACGGGAACCTCGAGCGACGGCGAGGAGCACGCGGTCAATCTGCATGCTCCTGCCCGTAGTTGGCTGTGCGACCTGGCACGGGCCGGCTGGCAGGGCATCGACCACGAACTGGTCGCCGGGGCCGCGCCCGTCGTCTCCGCGATGCTGCCCGACCCGGCGCTGCGCCGCCTCGCCACGCTGCTCGACGGCTTCGCCGCCGAACTCGCCGCGTCCTGCCCGGGTGCGACGCTGGAGCGCGTTCCGGAGCGCCGCTGGGCCGACCTGTGGTCGCGTGCCATGCTGCTGACGCTGCCCGGGGCGGCCTCGGCCCCCGCCGTCGCCGAGGCGACGGGTCGGCTGCTGCCGCTCGGCGTCGACGTGCAGGAGCACGCCACCGCGGTACAGGCCCAGGTTCACGCGGTGTTCGAGCCGGCGGACGGCGGTGCGCCCCGGCTTGTGCGGGCCTCGGTGTCCGCGCCGAAGCCCGACACGGTCGTCGGTGCGGGCCTGTGGCAGTTGCTGCGGCCGCACATGTCCCTGCTGACCGCCGTCGGCGAGGGCCGCGCCATGGACGTCGAGGCGATGCCCGTCACCGCCGAGGGCGACCTGATATGGGACGACGCCCGCGCCCGCGTGGGCGAGCCCGCGGAGATCTTCGCGACCGCCCGGGTGGCGCTGCCCGCCGCGACCGCGTTCCCGGTCTCACCGCTCGACCGGCACCCGGCCCGGATCGCCGTGCCCGTCCTGCTGGAGGGATACGCGGTGGAGGAGGACGACGGCACGGTCGCCTTCCTGGTCGCCGGGCAGCGTATCCCCGTCGACACCGACCGGGTCCCGGCCGCCGGTCCGCTCACCCCGGAGGCCGTCGCCACGTCCGCCGCGTGCATCGGACTGCTGCGGTGGGACGCGGGGGAGTTCCTGCTCCAGCCGCTCGCCGTGGAGCGGACGGTGCGGAAGAAGGCCGTCGCCGTGCACGCCGGGGCCTGGGCCGGCGGTACGACCGACAAAGCCGGCGTGCGGGCCGAGAAGGCCGCCACCGACGCCGTCAAGGTGCTGCGCGAGCGTGCCGGAAAGCTGCTGCGGAAATGACCGGGCAGGCCGCAGGGCAGGCCCCCGCACCCGATCCGTACGACAACCGGCGCCAGGTGCTGTACTGGCGTCTGCTGGCGCGCCTCTTCGACCACGAGGAGCAGGCGGCCCTCGAGTCGGCGAGTCTCGCCGTGGTCGAGGACATCGGCCTGCCGTCCGCGCTGCTCGACCCGGGCGCGTCCGTCGACTCCGTCGTGCAGCGGCACCCGGAGCTGGCCGCCGAGTTCGACGGGCTGATGACTCCCGAGCCGGAGGAGGCCGGTGCGCGCGACCGGGCCGCCGAGGTGCGCCGCGCGGCGCTCGCGTCGAAAGTGCTGCTGAACGTCTTCGCGTCCGCACCCGGTACGGTCACCGCCGAGCAACTGGCCCGCTGGCAGTCCGACGCGGGCTGGCTGGAGCGTGCGCTGGGCTGCCGGCCCGGCGAACTGCGGGGCGGGCGCGGCGGCGTGGGCCGTACGAGCCCCGCGGGGGCCGGCGGGGGCGTCGGTCCGACCGGTACCGGCGGTGGCGGCCGTACGCCCGACCTCAGCCGCCTGATTCCCGCGATCGGCCCGGAACTCGGCTCCATCGAGGCCGGTCTCGTCAAGCGCATGCACCTGCGCGAGGTGCTGGCCGACCCGCAGCTGGCCGCCCGGCTGACCCCGAGCATGTCCCTGATCGAGCAGTTGCTCCGCGACAAGAACAATCTCTCCGGGGTGGCCCTGGCCAACGCCAAGGCGCTGATCCGCCGCTACGTCGACGAGGTCACCGAAGTGCTGCGCACCCAGGTGGAGAAGGCCACGGTCGGTGAGATCGACCGGTCCGTCCCGCCCAAGCGCGTCTTCCGCAACCTCGACCTGGACCGCACCATCTGGAAGAACCTCACCAACTGGGACCCGGAGGAGGAGCGGCTCTACGTCGACCGCCTCTACTACCGGCACACCAGCCGAAAGACGACGCCCCAGCGGCTGATCGTCGTGGTGGACCAGTCGGGCTCCATGGTCGACTCGATGGTCAACTGCACCATCCTGGCGTCCATCTTCGCCGGGCTGCCGAAGGTGGACGTCCACCTGATCGCCTACGACACACAGGCGCTGGACCTCACGCCCTGGGCACACGACCCGTTCGAGACGCTGCTGCGCACCAAGCTGGGCGGCGGCACGGACGGCACCGTCGCCATGGCGCTCGCCCAGCCGAAGATCGCCGAACCGCGCAACACCGTCGTCGTGTGGATCTCCGATTTCTACGAGTGGCGCCACGCCGAGCTGTTCGAGTCCATGGCCGCCGTCCACCGCTCGGGGGCGAAGTTCATCCCGGTGGGCTCGGTGACCAGCTCCGGCCGCGGCAGCGTCAACCCGTGGTTCCGGGAGCGGTTCAAGGACCTCGGCACGCCGGTGATCTCCGGCCACATCAAGAAGCTCGTGCACGAGCTCAAGACGTTTCTCACCTGATCACCGGACGTACGTCTCCCTGCACGTCTCCCTGCACGTCTTCACACACGTCTCTTCGTGATCACCGTACGGAAAGGCTTTCCCTTCATGTCCGACCTGCTGCGCGCCCCTGCCGAGATGAAGTACGCCGAGGAACTCGACTGGCTGGAGTCGATCGACGACAACCCGAAGCCGTTCTCGTGGCGTCTGTCCCCGAAGATGGTCCGCCTGTTCATTCTCGGCTCAGAGCGCTCCGACGGCCTGGACCGGGAGATCTCGCAGAAGTGGTTCGGCGACCGCAGTTTCGTGGAGCGCTCGATCGTCACCCTCGCCTCGGACCGCGGGCTGCTGCTCATCGGCGACCCCGGCACCGGCAAGAGCTGGCTGGCCGAGCTGCTGTCCGCCGCGATCTGCCGCAACTCCACGCTGGTGGTGCAGGGTACGGCCGGCACCACCGAGGACCACATCAAGTACTCGTGGAACGTGTCCATGGTCATCGCCAAGGGCCAGTCGCGGGAGTCGATGATCCCCTCGCCGATCATGACCGCGATGGAGGCCGGTGCCATCGGCCGCTTCGAGGAGCTGACCCGCTCCACCAGCGACGTCCAGGACGCGTTGATCTCCATCCTCTCCGAGAAGTACATCTCCGTTCCCGAACTGGAGAGCGGCGGCAGCGACAACATCGTCTTCGCCAAGCCCGGTTTCTCGATCATCGCCACGGCCAACAGCCGCGACCGGGGTGTCAACGACCTGTCGTCCGCGCTCAAGCGCCGCTTCAACTTCGTCCGCATCCCGGTCGTGACGAACAGGAAGAGCGAGGCGGAGATCGTCCGCTTCCGCACCGAGGAACTGCTGCGCCGGCACGCGATCGACCTGGACGTGCCGCCGACCCTGCTCGACGTCCTGCTGCAGAGCTTCGCCGACCTGCGGGCGTCCGCCGCCGCGGCCGGCAGCGACGACGAGAAGCTGGAGTCCGCGCTGTCGACGGCCGAGCAGATCGGCGTGCTGGAGGACGCCGTCCTGCACAGCAACTTCTTCGGCGAGCGCACCCTCACCGCCCGCACCCTCGCCTCCTCGCTCGTCGGGTCCCTCACCCGCCGCGAGCCGGAGGACCTGGCCATCCTCAACAAGTACCTGCACGGCGTCGTCGAGCCGCGCAGCAAGGAGCACGGCGGCTCCTGGCCGGAGTTCCTGGAGGGCGGCCGCGACGCGATCGCCACGCTGTCATGAGCGGCCCCGACGAGAACAGCACGTTCGCCGAGCTGCGCGGGCAACTGCAGGACGCCGCGGCCACGTTCGCGGGCGGGCCCGACGCCCTGGAGAGCATCCTCCTCGGCATGGTCGACGACGTCGACCGCGCGGTGCGCGAGCCGCTGGAGATCTTCCCCGTCTGCCACCACTCCCCCGCCTCGGCGCTCGCCATGGCCCGCCGCCTGCGGGAGAAGCAGCCCAAGGTCGTCTATCTGGAGCTGTGCGAGGACATGGCGCCGCTCCTGACCGAGCTGCGCAACTGCCGGCTGCCGGTGGCGCTGCAGGCGTTCGCCGGCGACGTCGACGGCTTCCCCGCCGAATGGGCGCCGCTGTCGGTCGTCGCGCCGATCACCGAGGCGTCCGCCGAGTACCAGGCCATCTCGTACGCCCTCGACACCCCGGGCGTCGAACTGGTCCTGGTCGACCGGTCCTCGGACCACGTCTTCCAGTGGGACACCCGCGGCGAGCGCACGCCAAAGTCCGCGGCCGAGGGCGGGCAGAGCGCCGACGCCCCTTCAGCGGAGGGGGAGGCGGAGGCCGCGCTGCACGGCGAGGCCGTCGGTGTCGAGATCGGCGACCTGCGGCCGCGCTTCGCCGAACTGGAGGAGCACCTGCTGCGCCACGGCAAGGTGCGGCACTGGTCGGAGTGGTGGCACCAGTACGTCGAGGTGCCGCTCGGGAGCAGCGATCACGACACCTACCGCCAGGTCATGCTCCTCATCGGCAGCCTGTTCCGGCGGCTCGCCCCCGGCGACGGAGCCCGGGTCCGGGTCGACGAGGACCGCGAACGGTACATGTGGACCCGGATGCGCGAGCACCTGGCGGCGACCGGCACCGATCCGGCGGACTGCCTGTACGTCTGCGGCGCGTTCCACGCGGCCAGCCGCGTCGAGGAGTTCGGCGTGCACGGCGGCACCGGCACGTTCACGATCTCCGCCCGTACCGCCACCACGTGGCAGTACGGGCTGATCCCGTCCAGCCACGCGGCGATCGAGGCGCAGTTCGGCCTCGCCGCGGGCCCGGTGTCGATCGCCGCGACGGAGTGGACGAAGGGCCTGAAGCGCACCCGTGTGCAGCCGTACCGGCTGGCAGGCCAGGCCGGCGCCAAGAAGTCCTCGGCGAAGAAGACCACCGGGAGGAAGACCGCGGCCCCGGCGGTCGTCGTTCCGGTGCCCGAAACCGCGTCCGAGGACCGGCTGACCGGCTTCCTGCGCCGGCCGCCCGTGCTCGACGGTCTGGACGAGGCCGAGCTGCTCGGCTGGTCCGTGGACATCGTGCGCGCGGCCCGGCGCAACGGCTATCTCGCCTCCACCGCCGACGCCATCGCGGTCTTCGAGACCTCGATCCTGCTGGCCGGCATGCGGGACCGGGCGAAGCCGACCCCGTACGACTTCCAGGACGCCGCGGTCACCTGCATCGAGAAGGACCGCGTCCCGGGGCGGCGGGACGTGCGGCGCCTGGTCGAGATCATGATGGGCGGCGACCGGATCGGCCAGGTGGGCTACGAGTCGCTGCCGCCGCTCGCACGCGATGTGTACGACCGGCTCGCGCCGCTGGAGCTGAAGCTCGAGCAGCGCGGCGTGCGACGGGCACTGCTGGACATGGCCTCCCGGCCGGAACTCCGGGCGTGCTCCGACGTCCTGTGGATGCTGCGGCGCCTGATGCCGCACGGCGCGGCACGGCCGATCATGGGCGAGCGGCGGCTCGGCGAGCGCTCGATCCAGGAGTCGTGGGACCTGGCGCTCGGCACCCACCAGCGGGCCCTCATCGAGCTGGGCTACGAGGGCGTGAGCCTCGAGCAGGTCCTGGAGCAGCGGCTGCGGCGCGACGCGTACGGGCCGCAGGCGACCACGGCGACGGTGCTGGCGGCGGTGGAGGACGCGACCCTCTACCTGGGCAGCCGCCGCCTCTCCGACGAGCTCGGCACCCACGCGCTGAAGGTCCTCGCCGCCGAGCGCAGCGTCGACGGCGCGCCGGAGGTGCTGCGCCGGGTGCGTGCGCTGCTGGCGTACTACCGCACCAGCGAGCCGGTGCTGCCCGCGTGGATCGAGTCCTTCGTCAAGACCGGTTACGCCCACTACTGCACGCTGCTGCCGACGGCGTTCCGGGACGAGGACGCGACGGTGGGACAGGTCGCGGCGATGCTCGGCTTCCTGTTCAGCATGGAGAGCCTCGCGCTGTCCCTGGGCTGCGACCGGGCGCAGTTGGAGCTGGCGGTGGCCCAGTCGCACCCCGACGACCCGTCGAAGACGGCGCTGCTGTGGGCGGCGCAGGTGCAGCTGGGCACCCTGTCCCGGGCCGAGCTGCGGTCCCGCTGCGACGAGCTGCTGGACAACCCGCTGGTGGTGCCCTCCTACCCGCGCTACCTCAGCGGCTTCGTGCACGCGCTGGGGCCCGTGCCGGGGCTGGCGGACGTGGTCGTGGAGGCGGTGTCGAACGCGTTCGGGCGGTTGCCGGACGCGGTGCTGCTGCCGTGGCTGCCGCTTCTGATCACCACTCTGCGGTCCGACGCGGCGGAGCTCGCCCCGCTGCTGGTCCGCGAGGCCGGGCGGATCTTCCCGGGCCGGCTCGCGGCGCTGGACGCATGGGTGCCGCCGTGGCGGGCGCAGCAGCCGGCCCCGCTCTCCGCCCGCCGGACGCAGTCCGGGGAGCACGGCCCCCAGGGTGCCGCGCTGCTCACGGCGCATCCGGCGACGTGCGACGCGGTGGCCGATCTGCTGGGCTGCACGCAGGGCTGGGCGCAGCCCGAGGCCCTGACCGCGCCGGGCGCGGCGTTGCTCTCCGCACATCCGCGGACGTGCGACGCGGTGGCGGACCTGCTGGGGTGCGCCGGCGAGTGGACGGCGGCGGACGGTCCGTCCCCGTCGGGCGCCGCGCTGCCGACTCGGCATCCTGCGACGGTCGGGGCGCTGGAGTCGCTGCTCGCCGGCACGTGAGGGCCTGCGGCCGGGACCCGGTCCGCTCGGGCCCGGCCGCCAACCGGGCGGCGCCTCGTGCACTGGTGCGCGGTCACCGCGGGAAGTGACGGAGCCGTGTCCACGGCCGGCTCCGCGAAACGTGGTTCCTGACCGCGGCTCAGGTGTAGGGGAACTCCTCGGACGCCACCTCGATCACCTCGTCCACCTTGAGGAAGGCGCAGCTCACCGTCCCGGACCGGGCGATCAGCATGTCGGGCACGTGCGACTCGTAGAATCGGAGGTACCCGATGGGGCCCGAGGTCGTCGTCCTTGCGCCGAGCCACTGCACGATCCTGCGCAGATCGTGGAACCCGTCGGGATGCGCCTCCTGCCGCACGGTCAGGGACCATCCCCCGCGGACCGAGCGCAACTCCGCCACCTGAAGGCCTCCGATGCGCCGCGCCGGCCCTCGCCCGTCCCACAGAGAATATTCGTACCCCTCGTCCTGCCGACCGCCTTCCTCCGCCAAGTGCCAGCGGAGCACGCCGAGTTCGCCGGGCGAGAGGGAGTCCGGCAGGTCGAGCGTGAGCTGGAGTTCGTAGGTGTCGGCCATGATCACAAGCCTACGTACCGGTGGCGGTCCCGGTGACGCGCGGCCTCCGCCACGGAAGCACCCGATCCCGGCGGTTCGCTGCCCGTGCACGGTGGCCGACCTCCAGGTGGCTCCACGCTGCAGTTCATTGCCCGTCCAGGAACACCGTGCCGGTGGTCAGGAAATCGTGGACCCGCCCGACGGCTGGCCGCCTCCGACCTCGCGCAGTCACAGGCCGTCAGCGGGGCCGGGTTCAGCCGTCGGCGCGAAGGGCGGCGAGCAGCATCGGCAGTGAGGCGTGCAGCTCGCGCTCCCAGTACGCCCAGCCGTGGGTACCCGGCCCGTAGAAGTTGGTGGTCACGTGCTTCGCGCCCACGCGTTCCAACTCGGCGGCGAGGGCGTGGTTCTGCCGGTTGAAGTCGCCCTCGAGGTCGCTCGTGCGGCCGGGCGGGTCCAGGGGGCCGGTCGTGCCGTCACCGCACGACAGGTACACGGGGACCGACTTGAGCCGCTCGGCCAGGTGGTACGGGTCGTGGGCCTGCCAGATGCGGCGCTGGGCGACCGGGTCGCCCCAGACCCGCAGCGGGTCGTTGCCCTGGCCGGCGAAGAATCCCATGATGCGGTCGACCGACTCGTCGTTCAGCAGCGGATGCGCCGAGGCGGAGTACGCGGCGGTCGCCTTGAACATTCCGGGGTGCCGGGCCGCGTACTGCAGGGCGCCCTGGCCTCCCATCGACAGTCCGGCCACGACGCGGTTGCTGCCGGCGCCCCAGTGACGCTCCAGGAGCTGTCGCAGTTCGACGGTGTGGAAGGTCTCCCATGCGGGGTCGCCGCCTCGGCCGTGGTTCCACCAGTCGCTGTACCAGCCGTTCCAGCCGGCTTCCGGCATCACCACAAGGACGTTGCGCAGACTGTCGGTCTCGGCGACGTCGGTCCGGCCCGTCCACGAGGTGTAGTCGCCGCAGCAGCCGTGCAGCAGCCAGAACGTCGGCCAGTGCCTGCTTCGATCGCTCGGGTCCCAGCCGTCGGGGGTGAGGAGGCGGACCTTGACCGTCCGGCCGCCCAGCGCCTGCGACCGTACCGACAGGTCCACCTGCCGGTCCGCGACCTGGGTGACCGCGACGACCTCGGCGCCGCGCGGCGACGGGGAACGGGAGGCGTCGGCTCCATACTCCCCGGCGACGGTGGTCGCCCAAGGCGCCGTGGGCGGCGCGGCGAGCGCCGGAGCGGTCGGCGTGAGGGTGGCAAGCAGTACGGCGAGGACGAGCAGGAGACGGGTTCTCAGAGTCGGGACGGCGGTCACGGTCGCGATCACGGCGGCTCCCTGCGATGCGGTTCGTTGCTGCCTGAACGGTTCGACGGAGCTGCACCGGCACGCCATCTCGGCGATGAGTCGCGCATGACAATTATAACGAGTGGTCGCACCTGTGTCGCGGCAGCCTTCGCGGCGCAAAAAAGAAGGATCCCAGATGAACTGGGACCCTGCTGGTGTCCGAGGGGGGACTTGAACCCCCACGCCCGATAAAGGGCACTAGCACCTCAAGCTAGCGCGTCTGCCATTCCGCCACCCGGACCGGTGGTCGGCCCCGGTTTCCCGCGGCGACAGGGACAACAATACCAGGGGTTCGAGGTGCCCTTCACCCGCATATCCCGTGGTCAGGGGTGTCCAAAGGACCCGAAGACGCGACATGACGGCGTGTGTCCGCGCAGACGCGCAGCGTACGGCTACCTTCGGCAACGTGAGTCCACGCAACCACCGGCGGCCCCGCGCATTCTCTCCGCTGCGCGAGCATCTGCGCGACACGTTCTGGTTCGCCCCCACCGTGACGCTTCTTCTCGTGTGCGTCGTCTGGGGCGCTGCGGACACTCTCGACAGGGCGCTGCTGGAGGCGCTCCAGGAGGACGGCGACGACGAAGCCGTCCGCACGCTGGCGTCGTGGGCCGAGGATGCCAAGACGATCGTGACCACGATCAGCTCCGCGATGATGACCTTCATCGGTGTCGTCTTCAGCATCTCGCTCGTCGCCGTCCAGATGGCCGCGGGCAACTTCAGCCCGCGTATCGTCCGGATCTTCATCCGGAGCCGGATCAGCAAGCTCACCTTCTCCGTCTTCCTGGGGACGTTCCTGCTGTCGCTGCTCGTGCTCACCTCGTACGACAGCGAGCCCGATCCGCGCAAGGTGGCCTCGGTGCCCCTGGTACAGAGTGCGCTGACACTGCTGGCGGTCGGGCTCAGCCTGCTGCTGTTCATCGCGTACGTGACGCAGACGCTCCAGCTGATGAAGGTCGGACCCGTCGTGGAGCGGGTGACCAGGGAGTCGTTCGCGGTGCTCGACAAGATGCCCGTGCAGGGCGCGGACGCCGCGCCGCTGCCGACAGAGGAGGCGCGGGTCGGGCACCAGGGGCGGGCAGGGATCCTGCGGGACGTCCATGTCGCCCGGCTCGTGCGGGCCGCGCGGCGCAAGGGGGTGGTCCTGCGGCTGATTCCCCGCATCGGGGACTTCGTCGTGCCGGGGACACCCGTGCTCGCCGTGCACGGCGGCCGGGGCAGTCTGCCGTCGAGGCGCATCCTGCGGTCCGCCGTGTCGGTGGGCGTGGAGCGGACGTTCCACCAGGATCTCGGGTTCGGGCTGCGCCAGTTGTCCGACATCGCGCTGCGGGCGCTGTCGTCGTCGGTGAACGACCCGACCACGGCCGTGCAGTGCGTGGACCGGATCGTGCAGTTCCTGGCGGCGCTCGCCCACCGGCCCCTCGGAGCCGTGCACCACCGCGACCGCGCGGGCGTGGTGCGGCTCGTGCAGGACGTGCCCGAGTGGGCCGATTTCGTGGATCTCGGCCTCACCGAGATCCGGGCGAGCGCCGTCGGCGCTCCGCAGGTGTCCCGGCGGCTGATGGCCGGGCTCGAGGACCTGCTGCTGCTCGTGCCCGAGGCGCGGCGCCGGCCGCTGGAGCGGCATCGCGCGCTGCTCATGCTGGCCGTGCGGGCCGCCCTGCCCGAGGCGGCCGAGCGCGCGTTCGCGCTGGAGCCCGACCGCCAGGGCATCGGCTAGAAGCCGCAAGGGCCGCGACAGGACTCAGGCGTTGAGTCCGGGGCCGGGCAGCGCCGCTCCCCCGCCGGTCCCTTCGGTTGCACGGCCACGGGTGGCCGCGGCCGGCCGGGAGACCGGTCACCGCGGCCACCCGGCCCTGTGCTCGGGGCCGTTACGAGAGCTGTCCGTCGTAGTCGGGCAGCTTGAACGTGCGCTCGGCGTGGCCGCCGACGAGGTCGGTGGTGTTGTTGCCGATGTTGGCGATGATCGTGTAGCCCTTGGCCTCGATCTCGGCGCGCTTGTCCGTCTTGTAGGCGCTGACCTCGTCGAAGAGGTCGGGCAGATCGCGCACGTACAGGCCGTCGACCGGGTAGCCGGTCTTCTTCAGGTTCCAGTCGGTGAGGGAGTGGATGATGCCGGGGCGCGCGGTGACGAAGAAGACGGCGACGCCGCGGGAGTCGGCGTAGCGGGCGAGGTCGCGCATCTGGGCGATGGCCGGGGTGGGCAGCTCCCAGAACGGGTGGAAGTGCGTCTCGAGCGAGGTGTTGTCGATGTCGAGGACGATCGCCTGCTTCTCGCCGGACGCGTCGGCCGTGCGCTGCTCGATGTACGGGCGGGCCTCGGCGACGACAGCGGCGACGTCGCGCAGCCAGGTGTCGTAGTCGACGCTCTGCGTCCGTACGGCGGTGGTCGTCGTGGCCGCGGTGTCCGCGTGGGCGGTGGCGGCAGGCAGGGCGGCGACGAAGGTCAGGGCAGCGGCGGTCGCGGTGGTACGGGCCGTCCAAGTGCGTGCATGCATGGGGGGTTCTCCTGGGTGTGGAGGCGGCTCAGGAAGCCCGTTCGGCCATGATCGACCGAACGGATTGACATGCTCGCGCTTAATGATGGACGGAAGGCGACGTTCTTACTACCGGCCGGTAGCGCCTTCTGTTCTCCGGTGCGTCGGACAGGCGGCCCGCCCGGTGGACCCCAGGCCACCGGGCGGGCCGCTGCCGGATCAGCGGCGGGCGCGCAGGGCCGCGAGGTTGTCGTAGCTCTTCCGGGCGACCTCGAGGGACTGCGCCGGATTCGTGGCGCTGGGCGCGCCGTCGTGCTCGATCATCGGGTTGTGGTAGTTCTTCGCCCCCACCCGCCTGAAGAACGTGCGGTAGTCGATGTCGCCCTCGCCGAACGTCACCATGTCGTAGCCCTGGCCGTTCTGGGTGTTGACCGTGCCGTCCTTGGCGTGGAACAGCGGGTAACGGGGGTTGTGACGCACCACCAGGCCCGCCGGGTCGAAGACCTGCTCCCGCGTGGATCCGTCGTGGGCGGTGTACGTGTGGAACTTGTACTGGGCGACGTGCGCCCAGTAGACGTCCATCTCCAGCCAGACGACGCTCGGGTCGGTCACCTCCAGGAAGTACTCCAGTTTGCGGATGCCGGAGCTGCGGGTCGGGCGGCCCTGGGCGTCGAGGGGGCCGCCGTCGAGCAGGAATCCGTACGCCGAGTCGTGGTTGTGGGTGTAGAGCTTGACGCCCTCGCGGCGGGCGATCTCGCCGAGAGCGTTCCACTTGTCCGCGGCCACGTCCCAGTCCGCCCGGTAGGAGCTGCCGGTGGGGTCGCCGCCGGTGCCCATGTGGGGCATGCCCAGGATGTTGGCGATCTCCAGATGGCGCTTGAAATTGTCGAGATCGGCGGTGGTCAGGGGCCATGAGCTCGGGATGAAGCCGTGGTTGCCCTGCGCCCGGAGCCCGTACTCGTCCAGCCAGGAGCGCAGCAGCTTGGCGCCCTCCACCGTCTCCAGGTTCGCGCCGCCCGGCGCGTTCGCGTGCTGGCGGTAGCCGGCGAACTCCACCTGGCGGTACCCGTAGCGGGCCAGCTGCTCGAAGACCTCGCGGAATCCGGACGGCAGTGCGGTGGTCATCGGGTCGCGGCCCGTCGCGTCGCGGACGGTGTAGAGGATGAGACCACGCTTGTGCGGCGGGATCAGGGCGGACCGGCCGTCGTCGCCGTCTCTGTCGTCCCCGGCGACCTGTGCCAGGGCGGGTGAGGCCCCGAGGACGGGGGCCGCGATCGCCGCGGCAGCGGCGGCGGTGCAGGTGCTGAGGAAGCGGCGGCGGCTGACGCCGAGGGCGCGGCGCAGGCTCTCGTCGGTGGCGGTCTCTTCGTTGAAGGCGGTCACGGCATTGCCTCTCTCACTTCATGGGAACACGGATACCGGCTGCGCTGCCGTCTCGCTCGAGTCCGGCCAGACGGAGCAGCAGGGACTTCACATCGGTGGCCGCGGTGCGGCCGGACACGGCGCGGGGGGTGGAGCACAGGACGATCGGACCTTCTTCGTCGCTCGCGGGGAGGCGGCCATGGCTGCCGCGGACGGGTGCGGCATCGAGGGGCACGACCGCGAGGCGGTAGCGCATGCCGAGCTTCTTGCGGGCCACGGCGGTGGCGGCCCTGAGCCGGACGTAGGGGTCGTGGGGATCCATGAACAGCTCGGCGGGGTCGTAGCCGGGTTTGCGGTGGATCTCGACGAGCTGCGCGAAGTCGGGGGCGCGGGCGTCGTCGAGCCAGTAGTAGTACGTGAACCAGGCGTCGCGGTCGGCTACGGCGACGAGCTCCCCCGAGCGGGGGTGGTCGAGGCCGTTGGCCTTCTTGCCCTCGTCGCCGAGGATCTCGTCGACGCCGGGCAGGTCCTGGAGGACTTCGCGGGTGAACTCGAGGTCCTCGGGGCGCCGGACGTAGACGTGGGCGAGCTGGTGGTCGGCGACGGCGAAGGCCCGTGACGCCATCGGGTCGAGGTACTCCATGCCGTCCTGGGTGTGAACCTCGAGGAGCCCGGCGCGACGCAGGGCGCGGTTGATGTCGACGGAGCGGCTGACGCGGGTGATGCCGTACTCGGACAGGGCCACGACGGTGCGGCCCTCCTGCCGCGCGTCCTTGAGGAGCGGGCCGATGACGGTGTCGAGTTCGGCGGCGGCCCGGTGCGAACGGGGGTCGTCGGGACCGTAGCGCTGGAGGTCGTAGTCGAGGTGCGGCAGGTAGCACAGGGTCAGGTCGGGGTGGCGGGTGCGCATGATGTGACGGGTGGCGTCGGCGATCCACTGGCTGGAGACGATGTCCGCGCCCGGTCCCCAGAAGTGGAAGAGGGGGAAGGCGCCGAATTTCTCGGTGAGTTCGTCGTGGAGGGCCGGCGGCCGGGTGTAGCAGTCGGGCTCCTTGCGACCGTCGGCGTAGTAGACCGGACGGGGGGTGACGGTGATGTCGGTGTCCGCGCCCATGGCGTACCACCAGCAGATGTTGGCGACGGTGTAGCCGGGATGGACGCGGCGGGCGGCGTCCCAGATCTTGTCGCCGGAGACGAGGCCGTTGTGCTGGCGCCACAGCAGGACGTCGCCGAGCTCGCGGAAGTACCAGCCGTTGGCGACGATGCCGTGTTCGGCGGGGAGGGTGCCGGTGAGGAAGGTGGACTGGGCGGCGCAGGTGACGGCGGGCAGCACGGTGCTGAGGGCGGCCTGGGAGCCCGCGGCGGCCAGCGCCTTCAGCTGGGGCATGTGGTCGAGGAGCTTGGGGGTGAGACCGACGACGTCCAGGACGAGAAGGGGGGTGGGGCGTCGGGTGTCGTTCATGGCAGTTCCTTGAGGCCGAGGTCGGTCAGCAGGTCGCGGGCCAGGGTGAGTTCGGCGGCGATGCCGTCGGCGAGCTGAGTGCGGTTGCGGGGCCGCAGCTCGGGCGGGAGGGCCTGCCAGGTGTAGGTCTCGACCTCCAGGTGACGGGTGCGGGGTGCGGGGCCCCCGACGAGCCGGGTCAGGGTGTCCTGGAGCACGGGCAGGGTGGAGGTGAGCGGCGGTGCGGGCGGCGCGTGCAGGGGGACGTGGAAGTGGGCACGCCAGGGAGCGCCGTCGGGGAGGGCGTCACCGGCGACGGCTTCGGCGAGGTCGTCGGTGCCGCGGAGCCCGGCGGCGGTCCGGGTGCGGGTCTGGTGCAGGAAGCGCGGCTCGGCGAAGGCGGCGAGGGCGTCGCGCACGTCGGGAAGGTGGGGGTGCTCGGCGTGCAGGGCGGCGGACAGCTGGGCCTTGGGGATGGTGATGCCGGCGGCGGCGAGCGCGGCCAGGGCGGTTTCCGGTTCCTCGAAGGAGGTGGCGAGATGGCAGGTGTCGACGCAGATGCCGATGCGGTGGCCGGCGCCGATGTCGGTGAGGGGACCGATGGCGTCGGCGGTGGTCTCCACGGTGCAGCCGGGCTCGGGTTCGAGGGCGATCCGGATGGATCGGCCGGTGAGTTCCTCGAGGGCGTCCAGCCGTTCGGCGAGCGTCGTCAGGGCGGTGCGGGCGGTGCGGGCCGACCGCTCGTCGAAGGCGGTGCGCCAGGCGAGCGGCAGCGTGGAGACGGTGCCTTCGGTGACGTCGTCGGGCAGCAGGGCGGCGAGGAGGCGGGCGAGGTCGGTGGTGTGGGAGAGGCGTTCGGGGTCGGCCCAGTCCGGCTTGTAGACGCGGTACTTGACCTCGTCGGCGCCGAAGCCCTCGTAGGGGAAGCCGTTGAGGGTGACGACCTCCAGTCCGCGCCGGTCGAGTTCGCAGCGCAGGCCGCGCAGGGCGGCGGGGTCGTTGATCAGGGCGTGGGCCGCGTCCCTGGCGAGCCACAGCCCGATGCCGAGCCGGTCCCTGCCGAGGCGTTTGCGGACGGGTTCGCTGTGGTCGCGCAGCTGGGCGAGGACACCGTCGAGGGTCTCGGCGGGGTGGACGTTGGTGCAGTAGGAGAGGTGGACGGTGGACCCGTCGGGGTGGCGGAAGCGCATCCGGGGCTCCTCCCGTCATTCCCCGCCGCGGAGGATGGAGTTGCCCTCGTGGAGTGCTTCCGGGGCGGGGACGTCGAGCTGGAGGCGGCCGCTGAGGCCGTAGAAGGCGACCGGGTTGCGCCACAGGACCTGGTCGACGTCGTCCTCCGTGAATCCGGCGGCGAGCATCGCGTCGGCGACCTTGCGGGTCTTGAGCGGGTCGCTCTTCCCCCAGTCGGCGGCGGAGTTGACGAGGACCTTCTCCGTTCCGTACGTCTTCAGGATCGTGACCATGCGGTCCTCGTCCATCTTGGTGTCGGGATAGATGGAGAAGCCGAGCCAGCAGCCGCTGTCGACGGCATGCTTGACGGTCGTCTCGTTGAGGTGGTCGAGCAGGACGCGCTCGGTGGGGAGGTCCGACTCGCGGACGACGTCGACGGTGCGGTGGAGTCCGGCGAGCTTGTCCCGGTGCGGGGTGTGGACGAGGGCGGGCAGGCCGTGGTCGGCGGCCAGTTGGAGCTGGGCGGCCAGCGCGGTGTCCTCGGCCGGTGTCATGGAGTCGTAGCCGATCTCGCCGACGGCGACGACACCGTCCTTGACGAGATAGCGGGGCAGGGCGTCGAGGACGGGTGTGCAGCGGGGGTCGTTGGCCTCCTTGGGGTTGAGGGCGATGGTGCAGTGGTGCGCGATGCCGTACTGGGCGGCTCGGAAGGGTTCCCAGCCGAGGAGCGCGTCGAAGTAGTCGAAGAAGCCGGCCGGGGAGGTGCGGGGCTGGCCGAGCCAGAACGACGGTTCCACGAGGGCCCGGACGCCCGATGCGTACATCGCCTCGTAGTCGTCGGTGGTGCGGGAGGTCATGTGGATGTGGGGATCGAAGATACGCATCAGGACTCCTCCTCGGGCTGCTCGGTGGACGGGGCGGGGGGCGTGACCGCGGGTCCCGGCCGGTCACCGGTCAGGGTCAGCACACGGGAGAGGTCGGCAGGGACGTCGCGGCCGGCGGCGCAGCGTTCGGCGGCGAAGTCGGCGAGCATGCGGGCGAGTTCGCCGTCACCGGCGGCGCGCCGCTCCAGACCGGCCACGGCGTCGACGGGGACGCCGGTGAAGAGGCACTTGAGGACCGCGTGCCGCCAGGCGTGCGGATCGAGGTGGCTCGCGGCATAGGGGCCGACCGCGGCGGCGACGAGCCGGGTGTCGTTGGTGCGCAGCGCGTCGTCGACCAGCGGCAGGGCGTGCGGGCCGTGGACGAGTACGGGCAGGGCGAGGAGCACGGCGCGGCGCTCGGCGGCGCTGCCCTGCTGGTAGAGGCGTGTGAGGGTGTCCAGGCCGGCGCGGGCCTCGCCGAGGATCAGGATGCGTGCGGCGTCGGCGTGCCTCTGGCCGCAGTGCCGGCCGGCTGCGGCGAAGCGCAGCTCCCAGGTGTGGGCGGCGTACGGGGAGGAGGCGTCCGGCGGCGAGTCGGCGGCATCGGCGGCTTCGGTGAGGGCGTCGCCGAGCCAGGCACGGGCGGTGTCGTCGAGCTGCTCCTCGAGTTCCTTGCGGGACGGTGCCGGTGGAGGCGTCACGATGCCGGTGCTCCCTTCGTGCGGGCTGTGCGAGCGGTGCGGTCCGGGTCTGCCGTGCGTGGCGTGTCTGTTGTGCCTGCCGCCCGTGCCGTGCCTGCCGTGCCCGCCGCCGCCCGTGCCGCGCCCGCCGTGCCCGCAGCGCGGAGGAACTCGATCGAGGCCCGCGCGAGTTCGGGGCCCGCGTGCGAGTGGCGGGGCAGTTCGACGACGGTGAGGCCCTGGTATCCGCCGGCGGCGAGGGCGTCGAGGACGGGAGGGAATTCGATCTCGCCGTCGCCGAAGGGGAGGTGCTCATGGACGCCGCGGCGCATGTCCTCGATCTGGACGTGCCGCAGCCAGGGGGCGGCGTCCCGGATGCAGTCGGCCGGGGGCGCGGGTTCCAGGCACTGGCAGTGACCGATGTCGAGGGTGAGGCCGAGGGGCGACGGGTTGCCGAGCGCGGTGCGCAGCCGGTGGAAGTCGTCGAGGGTGGCGAGGAGGTGACCGGGTTCGGGCTCGATCGCGACGGGTACGCCGGCCGCCGCGGCGGCGTCGAGTACGGGCCAGAGTCCTTCCTCCAGGCGCTTCCAGGCCGTGTCGGCGCCGGTGCCGGGAGGGGTGATGCCGCTGAAGCAGTGCACGGCGTGGGCGCCGAGGTCCGCGGCGACGTCCACGGCGGTGAGGAGCAGCCCGGTGCGGGCGGCGCGGGCGTCGGGGTCGAGGTCGAGGAGCGAGGGTCCGTGCTTGCGGCGGGGGTCGAGGACGTAGCGGGCGCCGGTCTCGACGGCACAGGTCAGGCCGAGTTCGCCGAGCCGGCGGGCGACGCGGGTGGTGCGGGCGGCGAGGTCGGGAGCGAGCGGGTCGAGGTGCATGTGGTCGAGGGTCAGCCCGACGCCGTCGTATCCGAGGTCGGCGAGCAGGGCGAGGGCGTCGTCGAGGCGCAGGTCGGTGAGGCCGTTGGTGCCGTAGCCGAGGCGGAGTGCGGAGGGGCGGGTGGTCATGTGGGGCTGACCTTCCGTGCGAGCGTGCGGGCGACGGGCACGAGCCCCATCACGGCGAGGCCGGTGAGGGCGGCGCCGGACCGGGCGGCGAGGGCGGCCTGGAGCGGGATCATGGCGCGTATCCCGCCGCCGACTGCGCGCTGGGTGAGCGGCGGCGAGGGGTTGAGGGCGGCGTGCAGGTAACCGGTGGCGGCGGTACGCAGGTACGCGGCGGCGAGCAGGGCCTGGACCGTGGCCGCCGCTCTGCCACGTGGCCGCGCCGCGAGGGCGCCGAGCGCGGCGGTGCCGGCCAGGGCCGTGACGGGCACCAGTGTCGAGCCGCCCTGTGCCTCGTGCCGGGACACGGAGGTGACGGCGTACGTGTGAGCGGCCAGCATCGCGGCGGCTCCGGCCGGCGTGGAGAGTCCCCCGCCCC
>NZ_JABZEE010000044.1 GCF_013387495.1 Streptomyces sp. PKU-EA00015
TCTTCCTCTGGTCCGACCGATGATCCACACGAAACTGCCTAGCGGGCGAGAGAGATGCACCATCGAAGCCGAGCGCGAGTGAGACGGAGGCGGGCAGGGGGCAGACGCTCAGTCGGCTCGCCGCTTGGTGGGAGTACCCCGTCACGGAACCGCCGGTCGGAGCCATCTTCGGACATCCTCATCACCACCTCCCGAACGCCGTGCAGGCCATCGGCTTCGGCATCCTGGCTGTGTACGCGACTTATGACGTCCTCTCTACGTGAGATTGGGAGTCGCACAGTCACGAATAGGTGATGGCCGCGAGAACGGGAGTCAGCTGCCGCAGGCCTTTCCCCGGGCGTATCCGTCACTGTTCGGTCCGGTTGGTGAGGGGCTGTTGAGCGGCGGTCGGTGGTGTGAATAGTGCCTGGACGGTTTCGGTGGCCAGCTCTCGCAGCCAGGTGTGGGCGCGGTCGTTGTCGTAGCGCTGGTGCCACAGCAGGTACAGGGGTACGTCGGGCAGCGGGAGTGGCGGCGGCAGTGTGGCCAGGCCGAGTTGTTCGCGGGGCGTGCGGGTGACCGCTTCGGGGAGGGTGACGACCAGGTCGGTGTCGAGGGCGAGTTGTAGTGCGAAGGCGGCGGTGGGCCCGGCGGCGACGACGCGTCGTTCGAGGCCGCGTGTGGTCAGGGCGTCATCGATCGGGTCGCGCAGGCTTCCGCGCCGCGAAACGGTGAGGTGTTCGGCGGCTGCGTAGCGCTCAAGGCTCAGCGGGCCTGCGGTGAGCGGGTGGCCCGGTCGGACGGCGACGACGAGCCGGTCCTTGCCGACGAGGCGGTGGCGGATGTCGGGGAGCGTCGGAGCGCTGGAGCTTGATTCGAGGTCGACCTCACCCCGGCGCAGCTCGGCGTCGTCCGTCCCGGGTTCGGCGGACAGGCGCAGCCGGACGCCAGGGGCCTGATGGTGGACGGCCGTGGTCAGTGCGGTGCCGCATGCGGCGGTCAGGGTGTCGTGCCAGCGCACGGTGAACACCCGGTGGAGAGCTGCCAGGTCGAGTTCCTGCTGTGCGGAAAGAAGTTGGTGGGCCTGCTGCACCAGGGCGTGGACCTGGGCGCGCATGGCCAGCGCGCGGGTGGTGGGGACCATGCTGCGGCCGGTGCGGACCAGGATCTGGTCACCGGTGGCCTTGCGGATGCGGCCCAAGGAGCGGCTCATCGCCGGTGCGGTGACGTGGAGGCGTGCTGCCGCGCCGGCGACGCTGCCTTCTTCCAGCAGAGCATCCAGGGCCGTGAGCAGGTTCAGATCCAGTTGCATGGCAGTAACTCTACAAGTGACAAGCATGCACTTGTTGTTAGTCACGGGGCGGCCTACCTTCGAAGTGCGGGGGCGAGACAACCGCCCCGCTGCGACCGATCCCAGGGAGCCCACCATGAGCACAGCCATGCCGTTCGACGCCGGTACGACGCTCCTGTCCGACGTGACAGCTGCGGTGAAGGCCGCCGGCGTCACGTTGCGCGATCGCTACACCTCGCACGCCCGGGGCGTGAGTCTGGTCGAGGTCGTGGGCGAGATCCACGCGAACGACGACGCGGTGCTGGACGTGCTGCGGGAACCGCTGCTGCGGGCCCGGCCAGGGTCGCAGTGGGCCGAGGACGAGCTGGCCGGCGGCGCGCTCCCGCCCGGGGAGTGGTGGGTCGTCGACCCCGCCGAGGGCAACATCAACCACGTCCACGGCATGGAGGGCTGGGCCGTCACCGCCACCCTGGTCCGCGACAACCAGCCGGTGCTCACTGTCGTCCACCTGCCGCTGACCGGCGACACTTACACCGCAGTCGCCGGCGGCGGTGCCCGCCTCAACAACCGGCCCCTGAAGGTGTCCGCCAAGACCGACCTGGGCGCCGCGCTCATCGGCACCGGCCAGGCCAAGCCCGGCGAGAACAAGCGCACCTTCCGGCGGATCGGTGACTCCGTCACCGCCATGCTCATCAACGGCCTGGTCGTGCGCGTGTCCGTTCCCGCCACGATGGAGCTCATTCACGTCGCCGCCGGACGCATGGACGCGTTCTGGCAGTTCTCCGACGTCCGCTCCGGCCTGGTCGCCGGCGCCCTGCTGGTCTCCGAGGCCGGAGGAACCGTCACCGACCTGGCGGGCGAACCCTGGAACACCGGCAGCCGCGACTTCCTGGCCGCCACCCCCGGCATCCACGGCGCCGCCCTCAAGGTCCTCTCGCCGATCGCCTGACCGGAAGTCTCCGCTCTTCCCCACCCCGATACCGCAAGGAGCATCACCGCATGACCAGCATCGGCATCCTGGGCGCCGGCCGCGTCGGCACCAACCTCGCCGGCAAGCTCTCCGCAGCCGGACACCATGTCACCCTCGGCGGCCGGAGCCCCGAAGACACCGCCGCCCGCACCGCCGGGCTCGCCCCGCGGATCGCCTTCGCCGACCAGCGCACCACTGCCCGCACCGCGGACATCGTGATCAACGCGACGCCCGGCGACAGCTCCCTGGACCGCGTCACCGACCTGCGCACCGAGCTCTCCGGCAAGATCCTCATCGACGTCTCCAACGCCACCCGCGACGACGGTGACGGCCTGCCCGGCGCCCTGTGCTATCCCGGCAGCAGCCTGGCCGAGAAGCTCCAGGCCGCGCTCCCCGACACCCATGTGGTCAAGACCCTCAACACCATGCTGTTCATGGTCATGACCGCCCCCGAAACCCTGGCCACCCCGCCGACCGCCTATCTCTCGGGCGACGACGAACACGCGAAGAAGACCGTCACCGGCCTGCTCGGCGACCTGGGCTGGCAGCCCGAACGGATCGAGGACCTCGGCGACATCACCACAGCCCGCGCCACCGAGGCCATGATCCTGATCGTGCCCCACATCCTGCGCCGACACGGCTTCAAGCCCTTCGCCGTCTCCCTCGCCCGCTGACCCACGAAGACCGGGTTCAGACCAGAACCGGTAGCGGGCTCGTGCGAGGCGGCTGGGTACTGGCAGGGACAACGCCCGCTGGGCTGCAAGTGACGCCCGAACTCATCGACAATGATCAGGCCTGCAACACACGAAGCGACTCCCGAAGTCGTCGACAAACGACTCCCATTCCCTTCCCGTGTACAGAGCCACACGCGACTGGAAGCGAATGACGCTGATCCGTGCCACGGACGCCTCCGACACGAGGGACATGGCCTCCATGCTGATCGCTGCCCTACGCCAGCGCACCGGCATGGCCATGGAAACCCTCGTGTCATACCTCCAGACCCGGCAGCAACGCACAGGGCGGCCGGCCCGAGGGATTCCGACCGACATGAAGTCGCCGGGATGCTCGGGACGCCACTTCCCCTCGAGGACGATCCCGACGCGCGGATGCGGTTCTCGTGCGGCCAGGGGTATGCGGAAGGAGGGCTGATGGCCGAGACCGATGAGCAGCGGCTGTTCACCGAAGCGTGTCTGCACGGTCTGCGGGCCCGGCTGTGTGACGACATCGACGCGCTGGACAGCTACCTGCCGCCCCACGTCGCAGCGCTCGCGCGGAAGGTCGCCGGGGCACTGGAGGTGCCGCAGCCTGCACACGTGTGACGGCGGGGCCGCCGCGTCGCTGAGCGGGCGCCTCCCCGGCACCGCACGGGGCCCCGGTGCTGTCATGCAGAACAACCACGTCCGCGTGGATCGGGGCCGCCGCCAGGCGGCCCCGTGTGGTCATCGCCTCCAGGAGCCCTGGGGGTCGCGTTCGGGCATGCGGCTGGGGTGGGCGAGTTGGCCGGTCGCCGCCTGGGCGAGCCAGTCGGCCCACCGGCTGATGAACTCGTCCAGGTCCCCGATGACGAGCGGGGTGAGGGGCCAGGCCACCTGGTGCATGCTCATCCCCGGGGCCTTGCGGCGGTCGGCCTCGGTGGCGTGTGCCGAAGCCCGACGGTCAGCTTCGCCCTTGACGCGCGACCGCGCCCTGGTTGGCCTGCGCGAGTGCGGCCGGCCCGCCGGAGAGCGGTGCCGCGGGGATCTGCCCCAGCCGGGCGAGCACGTTGCCGGCCGCCGGCGGCCCTGCGGGGCCCGGAAGAGGCACTCGGTGATCAGCGCCGCCAGGAGCGGCGGAGCGGTGGTGAGGGGCGGAAGGGCGGTGCCGGTGGCACCTGCTTCTCGACGCTGATTTGCCCGAATCCTGGGCAGGTCGTGTTGGCGGAGGTTTTCATCCCCGGCAACACGGATCCGGAAATCACCATGCAGCGGGGCGGACCGATTAGCGACACGGGGATGGCAGGGCGTGCTTTCAACGGCACCGATGAGCTCGTTGAAATGGAATTCCACATCATCTGCGCGAACGCCAGCTGACCCAGAGCATTCCATCCTCTCCCTGCACCCGCCGGTCCCCCGCCTGGTTGCGGTGCGGGGCACCGGCGGGGTGGGCCACATCGTCGCCCGTGAGGTAAGAGCCCACTGACACGCTGTGACGGCCGCGGCCCGGCCCGGTCAGTCCTGCACCCCCGGATTGCGAGGAAGCGCCACGCGGCGCACCGCTGCTCGATGTGGACCGGCCCTGGACCCGGTGCCTCACCCGCAAGGGAGCCACCCCCAGCTGGCCGAGGAAACCAGCGCCGACCGCTGCCTGATGAGGACTGAGCTCCGTGATCAAGGGGGCGGCGTCATCCGGATGCTGAATGTCAGTCACTGAGGGTGAGCGAACGAAGGTGAGTGTCCAGCATGCGAATCAATTCACCAACCCGTCCACCGCCACCTGGTGCCGCTGGGAAGCGTTTGAGCACCTCCACGACGACCGGTGTTGCACGATGCACTACTTGCTCAACGTGCTCGGCACCAATGCTCGGATTGTCGCCAGCCACGAGTTCGGCTGCTCTGGCCGCGTGAGCGCCTGCTCCGAGAATGTGCTTAACCTGAGTGGCCTTGGCCAGCGGATGCAAGTAGGCGGCGCCTGCCGCAGACATCCCTGCCCGAGCTGCCTCGCGCGCAGCCGCAGTATCCGCACTCTTCGCTGCCTTGAGGGCCGCCCACGCTGTGTCGCGCAAAGACTTCCCTCGCTCACCACCCCGAGCGAACTCCCACGCGGCACCGATAGCGTCTCGAGGCCGCGAGTCGTCCGGCTGATCCGCCTCGAATACCTCAAGCACCACTTCCGCGCACGCCGCAGCGAACGCGGTGACCTCACGAAGGTCTTGCTTACTCAGAGCGATCTCGCTCTCGTCCCTTGCCATGAATCCATCCTCGACCATTGCGCTGGACAGCAAGGGGGCATGGGGCTACTGCTTCCTGACGAAGCTGCCGGTGTCGATCTCCGCGAGGATGCCGAGCTTGACCAGGCGTTTCAGCTTGGCCCGGGTACCTTCGATGTTCTTCGGCAGCAGTTCGTGGTCGAGGGCTTCGCAGACATCACGGGCCCGCAGCGGGCCACTGGCCTCGTTGAAGACGGCGAGGATGCGGGGGTAGTCCGGGTGGTCGGGCAGTTCGGGTGAGGCGGCCGCAGCGGGAAGCCGGTCGGCGAGGGCGGTGACGGTCTTCCGGGTGATCGCCAGGTGCTCGAGGTGGGTCTCGGCCTCGCGCAGTCGTCCCTGCAGTTCCATGATCTGGGTGCGGAGGTCGTCGGCCAAAGCCCGGGCGGCATCCTCCTGGAGGCCGAGTGCGTCGAGTAGGGGCTCGACGCTCACGCTGCCACCGCCTGTGCATCGCGCCAGGTAGGAGTGTTCGCGCCGGTGAGGCGTCGAGTCATGACATGGGTCATCGCCCAGGAGACGCGGGAAGCGGAGGAGGGCGGGCGGTGCTCGTAGTCGCGGACCAGACGCCGGTGCAGTATCAAGATCCCATAGGTCTGCTCGACCCTCCACCGCTTCGGCAACGGAACGAACCCCGCTTGCTGCGGGTTGCGTTCGACGATCTCGACGTCGATGCCTGGTCCGGCAGGGCGATGCCCGCGGCGTTGTCGTGGGTGTTCGCGGCCAGCACGGTGACGGCAAGACCAGCCCGAGTACGTCCCCGGCCAGTCCCCGCTTGCGGCCCGGCACCCGCTTCGCCGGATCCCGGTAGGCCGTGGTGGCGGGGACCCCGGCGGCCACATGGACACTCTAGGTGTCCAGCACCACCAAGGTCGGGTCCTCTAATCGCCGGGCCCGCTCTCGGACTTGGCAGTGTAGAAGCTCGTGGATGACCTGGTCGGTTCCGTCGTCTCGCCAGGCGCCGAAGTAGTAATACGTCGCGCTCTTCGGCGGCAGATCGTGCGGCAGGTAGGCCCACTGGCAGCCCGTCCGGCCCTGGTAGAGGATCGCGTTGGTGATCTCCCGCATCTCGTGGGCGCGCTGGTGACCGCTGACCGAGCGGTGCCGGTCCTTCCATGCGGTGATCACCGGCTCTGATCAGAGCCCACTGCTCGTCCGATAAGTCACTCGGGTAGGGCTTGCGTTCACTCCCCCGCCACACCAGCAGACCACCGACTGCGGACCGGCAGATTCCGCACGCGCGCCCCGTGCCGGCTGGCCGCCCGGCGTGACGGCGGGGGCCGCAGCGTCGTTGGACGTTGCGGCCCCCGAGGCGGGCCCAGGGATGTCATGGCCGATCCCCCGGGGCTCGTGGCGTTGTGGGAAGGGCTACTGCACCAGCGCGGCGAGGGCCTGGTCGGCCATCTGTACTCCCATCGTGGCCGCGTTGGTGGTGCCGGCCTCGAGGAGCTTGTCCTTGAGCTGCGTGGCGAACTGGCGCAGGCGGGGGAAGCTCCCCGCAGACGGTTTTCAGCCAGCCTGCACGCAGACCGGACCACGGTGCGGGACGCTCTCGGTACCCTCCTCTAACTAACTCGCCGCTGGCGAACCACTGCATCACATGTCCCCCTACCCCGCGGACATCGATGCCGTCCTGTTCCCGACGCAACAGCCCGTCGTCATTCCGTGGCAGCCTGCAACAACGATCCCGAAGTGACCCAACGCCGGGGCGGAATTGCGGGGCAACCGCGCCGCCTGGCCTGGAGCATGGGCCCCACACCCGCCCGCCCCGCTCCGACACCTACCTCGTCGCCGAGAGCGCGATCAGCTACCTGATCGATGCCATGTCCGGAACAGACCTCGCCGGCCCCGCCGCTGAGCCGCGGCTGGCAGCCCGGTCCCGTCCACCGCGACTTGGAAGCCCTCCCCGTCCATTGCCGACTGCCCCGCTGAAGGAGAACGCAGTGTCTCAGCAGCCGATACTCGTCCTGGACCCCTCCGGCTCCGACCACCATGCGGAGCACCAGGCCCTGCGCACCCGCGGTCCGGCCACCCGCGTGGACATCCTCGGTGTGACCGCGTGGTCCGTCACCGATCCCTCTCTCCTCAAGGAACTCCTCACCAGCCCGCAGGTCTCCAAGGACGCCCGCGCCCACTGGCCGGCTTTCGCCGAGACCGTCTCCACCTGGCCCCTCGCCCTTTGGATCGCCGTGAACAACATGTTCACCGCCTACGGCGGCGACCACCGAAGGCTTCGCCGTATGGTTGCGCCGGCGTTCAGCGCCCGCCGCATCCAGGCCATGCGGTCCGCAGTCGAGAAGGTCATCACCGCACTCCTCGACGACCTCGACTCCAAGCCGGCCGGTGAAGCGGTCGACCTGCGCAAACACCTCGCCTACCCGTTGCCGATCGAGGTGATCGGCCAGCTCATGGGCGTCCCCGATGAACAGCGCGACGGCTTCCGCGCCGAAGTCGACGGCGTCTTCGACACCACCCTCACCACCGAACAGGCCACCGCGAACACAGCTGCCCTGTACGAGGCCCTCGACCAGTTGATCGCAGTCAAACGGGCCGAGCCCGGCGACGACATGACCTCCCTCCTCATCGCCTCCCGCGACAACGAAGGCGACGGCAGCGCACTCACGGACAACGAGTTGCGCGACACGCTCCTGCTCATGATCTCCGCCGGATACGAGACCACCGTCAACGTGATCGACCAGGCCGTCACCGCCCTGCTGACCAATCCCGAGCAGCTCGCCCACCTCCAGTCCGGCCGCGCCGACTGGAGCAGCGTCGTCGAGGAGACTTTGCGCCACGAGCCCGCGGTCAAGCACCTGCCCCTGCGCTACGCCCTCACAGACATCCCCTTGCCGGACGGGCAGACGATCGCCCAGGGCGAGGCGATCCTCGCCTCCTATGCCGCCGCCAACCGCCACCCCGACTGGCACGGGGAATCCGCCGACTGCTTCGACCTCACCCGACCGTCGAAGGAGCACCTGGCCTTCGGACACGGCGTGCACTTCTGCCTCGGCGCCCCGCTCGCCCGCCTCGAAGTCGCTACCGCCCTTCAGCAGCTCTTCGAGCGCTTTCCCGAGATCGAACTCGCCGTGCCCGCCGAGGAACTGAAGCCGCTGCCGTCCCTGATCAGCAACGGGCACCAGGCCCTGCCCGTACGCCTGCGACCGGCCGCCCGCTGATCCCCGAGCCCATCAGGAAAGCCGTCATGACCGCCACTGCCTCCCCCTTCACACCTCAGCCCGGCCGAGCGGCGCTGACCGGGCCTGGAAGTGGAGGCGGGTGGCATCGCCGGAGCGAGCCGCCGCCCGCTCCGGCGCGGCCTCGGGGTGATGTCCGGGAACAGGATGAAATCCGGCACGACGTACGACTCCCAGGGATCCGGGCAACCGCGCTTCAGCTGCGTGCAGGTCCTCCACTGGCAGCTGCGCAAGCCAGTCGGCACGGGACCCGCTGCGTACCTGGCTTCAACCGCCGGGACCAACAGGGCTCCCGTCTCCGGGCTGTGCCCCGGGCCATTTTCTGAATGCTCGTCAGTACGACTGCGCTGCCTGCGGTTGACCAATCCGGAGGCGATCACCTTGCTCGACCCGTCCACCGACTTTGGCACGTTCGCCGAGGCTCAGGCCACCGACTCGGAGCAATCGCCGACTGACCGCGGCCATCGCCTCTGGTGGACGACCGGGGGGCCGCGGTCACCCTCCTGCCGAACCACCGGCCGGAATGTGTGGCCCTGCTGTCGCTCTTCGCCCTGATCGACGGCGTGTCTCTGCCCGACATCGGCAACGGGTACTTCATCCACCCGCCCTCTACCGTGACTGCGCACCTGGACGAGTACGGCGCGGTTCCCGTCGAGAATGGCGAGCATGGAATCGTCTTCGGGAGCGACGGCGGCGGCAATCTCTTCGCTCTCACGGCCAGCGGCACGGTCCACAAGTCCAGGACTGCATCCTGGAACGACGAGTTCTATGCCGTGGCCGTCACTCTGGGCGACTTCCTGGAGCAACGTCGCGATGTCATTGAACAGTTCGTCGCCACGGGCCACCCCGGAGCTCTCTGAACTTCACGCACCGCCGGTCCACACGCGTCCTTCGTGGGTTCACGGAACTACGGCCAGAGCCCCGAAGAGCAGCAACGGCGGCTGTCCGGGCTGGACGTGGCCTGCCGAGCGGCCCGTCCCTGCACCGGCAGCCGCCGCGAGCCCGCTGCCCATCGCGTTCCGCCGCGGCCTGGGCGCCCGAGCCGGGGTTCGAGGGCCGGCGGGCGGGTGGTCAGGAGACGAGGTGGGCGGCGTCCGCTTCGGTCAGCTTGACCGTGCACAGGCCGCCGCGCTCACTCTTCACGTCTGTCACCTTGAGCTGGGTGCCCGGTGCGAGAATGTATTCCTCCTCCCCGGTGAAGGCGGAGAAGCTCCTGATCCCCACCGCCCGCGCTGGGGTCACCTCAAAGAGTGTCCGCTTGCCGCGGCTCCCCAGGAATGACCGAGCCACGCTCAGCTCGGAGGTGCACGAGGACACGCCCCACCAGGTCACCGTCTGCCCGACCGGGTACTGCGCCCGGAGGTCCAGCGACACACCGCGCCACAGCGGCTGGGTGCGGGCAGGCAGCCCCGAGACCGCCGAGAACAGCAGCCGCAGGTACGGGAGGTAGGGCACGACCTTGGTCCGGTCCGGGGAGCGGAGGACGGCGTTGATCTCGCGGTAGAAGGCGGATTCGCAGGTGTAGAGGTAGAGCGCGGCGATCGCGTCGGCGGACAGGCCGCTGACCGTCTCGTCCGCCCGCCGCTTGCCGAACTCCCGGGACCGGTCGATGTGCCGGCCGAGACCGGACAGCACCTCGGCGACCGGGGCGACGGCGTCCTGGAAGTCCATCAGCGGGGTGTCGAACACACCCGTGATCGCCGGGAGGACGAGCCCCTCGTCCTTGACGCTGGTGAGCCGCTCCAGATACAGCTGGTGCAGTTCCATGGTCGACGCGATGAAGGCGCCCATGCGTGCCGCGACGTCGCCGTCTGTACCGTCGGTGCCGGCCGCCTTCTCGTTCCACCCCTTGCTCGGCAGCCAGTCGATGTCCTCAGCGCCCAGCGATGCGAGTGCCGCATTCACCGTGGCGAAGTGGTCACCCTCGCAGAAGATGTCGCCCTGGGCCGCGGGGTTGGCGTGGTCGATGTGCCGGACCTCGACGTCCGGGTACTTCTCCTGGAGCCGCAGGACGACCTTCTTCAGGTTGCGTGCGTGGGCCCCCCACCAGGCGAAGACGACGCCGCGGTCCTCCTCGTCGGCGTCCTGCTTGGCCTTGAGGATCTCCTCGACGATCCGTTCGACGACGGGCCGCCAGAACGCGGTGTGCCGGTCGGTCCCCATCGCGCCGTCGCCGCTGGCGGTGAGCGAAGCATTCAGCAGCAGCACGCCCTGCGTGAGCATCGCCTGGAACCACTCCGGCGGCTGGACCGTCTCTCGCTCCTTCAAAAGAGCGCGGACATCGGCGATGGGCGTCTTCTTGGCGATGCCGTACTTCCACATGGCCGCCGCCTTGATGATGCAGCGGATGCTGACGACCCTGCCGAACTGGCTGTCCTTCCAGTCGTTGAAGGTGTTGTCGAACATGGCTATGCCGGTGGCGCTCTCCGGCCGCGGGTACGGGTTCTGACCGAAGACGACGACCTTCCACTTGTGCGGCGGGTTGGGCTTGAGCGCCTGGAAGGTCAGTTCCCGGACCGGGACGACCTCCGGACTGCGGCCCTGGCCGATGAACTCGGCGGCATCCGCCTGCGCCTCGATGACGGGCTTCAGGAGCGGAAGCCAGGGTTCACCGCCGCCCTTGAAGAGTTCGGTGAGGGCCAGCGGGTCGTTCGCGTCGGGCTGGGCCGGGGTGGGGGTGGCGTCACTCATGGGGGAAGGGCTCCCGGTCGTCGTACCTGAGGGATGGAGGTGGCCGGCGGGGTGGATGGGATCAAGGGCGAAAGGAATGCCCTTTGGGCGGCACGATGCGCACCCGCTTCGCGACCGGCGCGTTCTCGATGCCGTCGAGCTGCGCGGTGATCGTGGCGCGCAGCTCGTCGTCGTTCTCGAACCAGTGGTCGTGGAAGAGCGTGTAGCCGGTCCACATCAAGTTGGCGCAGACCCGGGCCGGCACCCGGCCGGTCTGCGCGCCCATCCCGACCAGTGCCACCGAGCGGATGCTGCCCGACACCTGCCGGTTCTGCCGGTGGACGGCCTGGAACGCGGCGGCGCACGCCAGGGCCACGTTGAGCGTTTCACTCACGTTCTGCGAGGACTGCACCATGGTCGGCGTGGATATCAGGTACCGCGGGACGGTCGCCCCTGACGGGACGCACACCGCGCTGCCGACCGGGAGGGTCCCGGTGAACCGGTCGCGGATCGCCCGCTGCACGCGCAATTGGATGCCGGCTCCGAGGTGCCGCTTGATGACAGCGTCGAGCCCGCCGTCCATCCGGCCCCGGGAGTTGGTCGGGGTGACCCAGGCGTCGACGTCCTCGTCGAGGATCGAGCCCCTGCGGATCTCGATTTCGGGAGTGTCGGCGAACGCCGCCCGCCACGCCTCCACCACCTGCTCGTTGACGTCGGTCAGCACCACCCGGAGCGCGGGCTTCACACGGTTTTCGGTCATCGTCCACTCCTGTCGGGAAACGGCCCTTCCAGCACCCCCGACACTAGCGGCCACCACTGACAACACTGCTGCAAGAAGGGCAAGATGAGCTGCCGTCACAGGGCCGAGCACGGCCCGGCCGGTGACCGGGCTCTGGCCACCGGCAGGCGCATGGGCGTGACCGGCGGGGAGCGGCCGGCGACGGCGCGGCGGGGCAGTGCCCCGGGCCCGGAGCGGCATGTCGCGTGATCACCCACCCAGGCGGGGAACTCAGGCCACCGCCCACGGAGACCCGCTCCCCCGAGTCGTACGGTGTGCAGGTCTACGCCTGTTGCCGTCCACCCCGCCGGTCACCGCGACGACGGGGTGGAGGTTCGACCAGGACGATGCGCACGCCGGCTGTGCGCGCTCAGTCGTCAGAGGCCGAGTGGCCTGGCTTCGGTGATACTTGCCCAGTCGTTCTCGGGATTCGCCCAGAAGGAGATCTTGAGGTAGCGGGCGTCCAGGGATCCCGTGGTGAAGAGCACCGTCTCGGGTGCGGTGGTCGTCCCCGAGCTACGGCCTTCCCACACCTTGGTGTAGGAGATGCCATCCTGCGAAGAATGAATGGTGTAGTCGTTCCACCGCAGGTCACCGCGGTGCCAGGCCACCGTCGCGCCGCACAGTTGGCGTGGCGCACCGGTGTCGAGGATCAGCGCGGCGCCGAATCCCTGACCGGACCAGCGGGTCGACAGGTTGCCGTCGACGGCGTTGGCGGGCGGGTTCGCCGGCTCGTACGTGGTGGCGGACGCGGAGGCCACCGACGGGATTCGCGTACAGGTCCTCTGGGGTGCGACGTCCCTGTGGACGGCACGCTCGTCACCCAGGCGCAGGGCGTCGTAGTACATCACACGCTGGTTGGTGCTGGAAGGAGCGCCGGTGTTCCAGTCCCATTTGTAGATACCGAACTTGAAGTAGGGCGATCGCGGGCCCCCGTCGTGGGTGGCGCCTGTGCGATGCACGACCCGTTCGCCGTTCTTCCAGACCTGCAGCAGGCCGGTGCTGTCCGTACGCCAGGTCACGTGGAAGACCCAGTCGACCCAGGCACCCGTGCTGTACGGGCCGAGATCGATGAACTGGCCGCGGAAGTCGATCTTCCAGCGCCCCTCGTCGGTCAGAAGTGCCAAGGGCGGTGAGCCACCCGGGCAGCCGACGTCACACTGATGCCACTGGCTCACGATCTCGGCCGAGGTGTCGTGGGCCCATGTCGTCGCCAGATTGATGCTGAAGCCGTACCACCGCTCGGCATTTGCTGGTTGCTCGTCGCGCTGCGATATCTCCGCCCGCTTGCTGCTCGAGACGAGCGGGTCGGATTTGCGGAGCTCGAAGCGGGCGGCGTAGGAGCCGTCGCGTGTGGGGCTGGTGACGTTCGTGGCGCCGTACGACGTGGCCCACTGCTTGATGAGGTTGGGAGGTGCGGCGGCGGGGAGAGTGCGGTCGGCCGACTGTTCCCAGTCGAGGGTGCGTTCGACACCGGCGGGCTCGGCCGAAGCAGTCTGCCCGGGTGATAAGGCGACTCCGCCGGCCAGCATGGACGAGATGACTGCCAGGAGCCACGCTCTGGGGCGCGATCTTTTCATGGTGGAGATCCTCCATGGGACGCCACGCGGACGGTTCCGCAATGCTTCTGTTCAGTTACGGGCCCCGACTCTTCTCCCGGGGAGGGCTGTGGGCAAGGGCCGACCGCACGGCGTGCGGGAGCATCCAGATCTCGTCCTGTACCACCGTCCAATGGCCGATGCCGCCGCCCTCGATGGCCGTACCCGCCTGCCGACTACGCGTAGACGAACCGGACGCATCCAGTTCTCCGGCACGCCATGATCTGCCACTTCTCCCAGGCCAGGCCATGGGAGTCATGCCTACGCCCGCTCGTCACCACCGCCGCGGCCCTGACCCGCGCGGCGGCGTGCACGGGCCGACACGCCCAGAACCGCAAAAGCAGCTGAACAAGACCATCGCCCGCTACGGACGCGTCGATCTCCTCTGCATCGACGAACTCGGCTACATGGAACCCGACCGTCACCGCGCCGAACTCCTCTTCCAGGTCCTGACCGGGCGCGAGGAGAAGAACAGCCTCGCCATCCCATCCAACGAGTCCTTCGGCAAAGCGCACATGTTCCGGCGAACGGGGCTGTTGCCGAAGTCGGGGTCGAACTCCGCCCAGGACAGGACCGCATGGTGGCCGTCGCCGTCGGTGAACTCGACCGGGAACCGGGAGCGTTCCTTGCACCGGCGAGGGGCGAAGCACGGGGCGCCCACCCCCGCCGCACCGGGTCATCGCCGCCCTCTGCGGCATGGCTGTGTCCGCCGCCCTCTACGCCGCCCGCCGGCGAGTCGCGTTGCGGGCGGGGGCGAGCTGGGACGCCGGGGGCGTGGACGGACATTCGCACTCCGGGAGTTCGGGAAGCGGCGGCGCGGGAGGTGCGCCTCCGCGCGCACGATGTCGTCGATCAGGGATCCGGGCCCCTCGGAACCGTCGGTGGTTACTACGCTGAGCACGGGCGTGCTACAACTCCCTCCGCCCTGTCCCGTCGAAGGGAAACCGCCCAGGATTACGAATTGCTGATACGCCCCGATCTCCCGCCTGGAATGATTGAACCAATGCCCAGTGCAAGGAGTCAGCGAGTGCGGGTCAAGGTGACTACGTCAGTGCTCTTCGCAGCGGCCCTCATTGCCGGATGCGGCAGCGACGGGGAAGCGAAGAGCAACCCCAGCCCGCCACAGGCCTCACAGGGGTCCCCGTCAGCCGAGCGGAGCCGGACGCAGCCCCCGACTGACGCCTCCTCCGGCCCGCTCAGCGCCGACCGGTTGGAGTCCGCCGCACTGTCAGGCACCGTGGACAACTTTCAGATCGCCGACTGGCCTGCGAGGAGCCGCGGCGGCTCCAGAGCCGAGCCCACCGTCTGCCAGCCGGTCGAGAACATGCGTATCGCCTATCCCGCCCCGGCCCCCAAAGCGATGGTCGGCAAAGTGGCCTACGCAACATCTGGCCCTTCGGCCGGCTCTGCCACCACTATCGGCCTCATGGCATACGACCGGTCCGGCGCCGAGCGGATCCTCTCCGGACTCCATGCCTCCCTCAAAAAATGCACCTCCTACGACGGCGGTGTGCCCGCCCGCACCGCCGTCCAAGCCGTGGCCGCACCCGACGCCGGCGACGATGCGCTGGCCTTCCAACTCAACACCGAGGGCAAATCGCAGCCGGACCTCATCGCCGTCGTACGCTCTGGTGCCACCGTCGTGCTGTTCATCACCGCGAGTGGCACCGGCGCACCGGCCGAGCTGCCTGACGATCTGATGACCGCACAGATCAATAAGCTAGAGCGGATCTCCGGGGGACGACCGTAGGTGCGCGAGCCGTATTCCTCTTCAACCTTCGGGTCTGTCAAACGACGGGTATGACCAGGGATGTCCCGCCGCGGCACCGACGCGAACACATCCGCCAGGAACTCGGCCAACTCCGCCCGAAGGTCCTCCACTTGCTGCATGTCCTTCTGAGGGGCCTGCTCACCGATGGGCAGCGGAAGGCGGCAAGGCCCCTGCAGTGGCGTGCGGGTTCCTGGCCCGGTACCGGCCACAGCGGCTTCAACCGGATGTACTCGCGGTTCGTGGCCCTGCGGATCCGGCCTGCCGGTCGCGAGGTTGAGCGGCTGGATGATCTCCCACATCTCATCGGTCAGGCTGGACCGACAGCATGGGCCGCTGACGGCCTCGAGTTGTCGGGTCTTCGATCTTGAGCGGTGTGCCTGCTCAGGACCTTTGGCGTTTCGTTACGCTCGGTGAGGGCATTTGGTGGCTGCTGCCGGGGCCGCAGGCGCGCCGGGACCCCCAGGGCACCACACGGCCATGGTCCCCTTTCCGTGACTACGGGTACAGCTTCTCGCCCCTCGCCAGCATCGCTACGTACTTCTCGATCCGGCGCGCCCGGGTCTCGGCCTTCTTGGCGTCCTGGATCCGGTACAGGATCGCGTAGCGGTTCTGCCGGTCCAGTGTCTCGAAGAACTCCGCCGCGCCCGGGTCGGCGGTCAGGGCCGCCGCGAGGTCGTCCGGCACCGTGGCGGTCTTCGCGCCGTCATAGGCCGCCTCCCAGCGGCCGTCCGCCTTGGCGCGGTCGACCTCGGCCTGCCCCGGCGGACGCATCCGGCCCTGCTCGATCAGGGCGGCCACCTTGTCCCGGTTGACCTTGGACCACTTGCTGCGCGGCTTGCGCGGGGTGAATCGCTGGAGCCACCACTGGTCGTCGAACTTGCCCTTCTGGCCGTCGATCCAGCCGTAGCAGAGTGCCACGTCGAGCGCCTGGGCGTAGTCCAGCGCGACGATTCCGGGGCCCTTCTTACGAAGCTTGAGCCAGATGCCCGGCGAGACGGCGTGGTTCTCACCGAGCCATGCCTCGAACGCCTCGGCGGATTCGAATGCGACGATCTCCAAGTCCTGAGTCACCCCAGCAGCGAACCACACCCGGCCGATTGTGATGACGCATTCGGGCACGGCCCCGGATGCAGGATGCCCGTGGACCTGCGTGATCATTTCTGTTCTCGACGCAGAACGATCATGCAGGAGCCACGAGCTTGGTCACCGATACGACGTTGCTGCTCGACCTCGACGGGGTGTCCGTCGCGCGGGTTGAGCGGCTGGCCGACCGGAAGGCGCCGAGTTCACCTGGTCACGGCCGACGAGAGGGCCAGGGCCTGCCCGGCCTGCGGGGTTTTCGCCACCCGGGTGAAGGGCTCGGCGGTGACCCGGCCGCGCGATCTCCCTTACGGCGAGAGCGGATTGGAGTTCCCCTGGCACAAGCGCCGCTGGTGGTGCCGCGAGGCCGACTGCCCTCGCCGGTCCTTCACCGAGCAGATCCCGCAGATCCCGGCCGGTGCCAGACTGACCACCCGGCTGCGGGGTGCGGCCGGGCGCCGCATACGGGATGCCGGCTCCACGGTCATCCAGGCCGCGCGGGATCTGCATCTGTCCTGGCCGACCGCGATGGAAGCCTTTCGCACGCAAGCCCGCGACGTCACTGAGGCACCTCTGCCGCGGGTCGCAGTCCTGGGCATCGACGAGACCCGCCGCGGACGGCCCCGCTGGGAACAGGATGCGGATACTGACAAGTGGCATCTGACCCGGGACCAGTGGCACACCGGCTTCGTCGACGCCCTCGGCCACGGCGGACTGCTCGGACAGGTCGAGGGCCGCACCATCGCCGACGTCCTGGCCTGGCTCGCCACCACCGACCTGGACTGGAGAAAGGGCATCGGCTACGTCGCCATCGACATGTCGGCCACCTACCGCGCCGCGATCCACATCGGCCTGCCGCACGCCACCGTCGTGGTCGACCACTTCCACGTGGTCCAGCTCGCCGACAAGATGCTGTCCATGGTCATGCGCCGCACCACCGCCGAGACCCGCGGTCGGCGCGGCGGGCGAGCGACCCGGAGTGGAAGGCCAGACGGCGGCTTCTACGCAACCGCGAGGACCTCACCGACGACCAGTTCGCCACCATGTGGATCGCCCTCCTGGGCGAGGGGAAGATCGGGCAGACGCTGCTGACAGCCTGGATCGCCAAGGAGAACCTGCGCACCCTCCTCCCCCTGGCCCGCACCGGAGCCGACCGCCACCAAGTCGGCCACGCCCGCTGGAAGTTCCTCACCTGGTGCGCGGACTCCGACATCCCCGAAGTCCGCCGGCTCGCCGCCACCGCCGACCGCTGGTGGCCCGAGATCGCCGCGTTCATCGACACCGGACACAGCAACGCCAAGAGCGAAGGGATCAACCGCGTGATCAAGCTCGTCGCCCACAACGCGTTCGGCTTCCGCAACGCCGAGAACCAACGCCTACGCACACGCTGTGTCACCACCCGCCGAGCCCGCGGACACCTCCACACCGCTCAACTTTGAAGACCCGCGTTGTTGCACTGGCGCACACCACGTGATCATTCCGGGGGCCCTCGCCATGCCCGGAGGGCAGAACCCAACCGTCACGCCTCGCGCCTGATCAGCCACCCGCCAGGCTCTCAGCCGAAGACCGTGGCAACACCCCTGAGCAGCAGGCCGCATCCCAACGTCAGGACGACCACGGCCGAGACCATCGGTGCGGTTCGGCCGACCAGGGAGAAGAGCGGACCATGCGGTCGCAGCGCCAGCCTGCGCGTGGTGGTCTCACGCAGGCGGACCACCGCGAATCCGGCTGCCGCGAGCGTGAGCGCGAGTCCGGCCCCGTAGGCGACGATCAGCAGGAACCCGAACCAGGCCTGGCCGAGAGCCGCCGCCCCCACGAGGACGACGACGGCCGAGGGACTCGGCACCAGTCCGCCGGCGAGACCCATCAGGACCACCCCACGCAGGCCGGGAGCGGGAGGGACATGCGAGTGCCCGTGCGCGTGGTCGTGACCGTGGTGGTCGTGACCATGGGGGTGACCGTGCGTGTCGCCGCTCCGGTGCCGTTGGTGCCCCTGCTGCTCGTCGTGCTCGTGACGGCGGGGCTCCCCCCGCCCACGGTCGCCGGCGTGGTGGTGGCCGGTGCCTGTGGGTACGGGCGCTGCGGCGGACGGACTCACCGCAGCGCCGTGTCCGGCACCGGCCGCGGCCAGTGCCGGCACCCGCTCCGCGGCGGGCGTATTCGTACATCCGGCGGCCTGCGCAGGAGCATCAACATGCTCGAGGTCATGGCCGAGCTCGTGGCGGTGCCCGTGCCCGTGGTCGTGTGGTTCGCGGCGCCGTCGCCATGCCCTGCGGACGAGCAGCAGCCCCGCGACGGCCACCAGCCCGCCGCTCGCCACCGTCAGCCAGGAGACCACCGTGGGCGCGGCCGCGGAGCCCGCGGTGATCAGCGCCCCCAGGGCGAAGACGCCCAGCGTGTGCGTCAGGGTCACCGACGCACCGAGCGTGAGCACATCACGCAGCGAGGTCCGGCCGCCGGCCGTGGCGGCGGCAGCCATCATCGTCTTGCCGTGGCCCGGTGCCAGCGCGTGCAGGGCGCCGAGGCACAGGGCCACGGCGAGTGCGAACGCGGCGAAGCCGACGGTCAGCTCGTGACGGGCCACCAGCCCGGTCAGGGCCTCGGCCCAGCGGTCCGCGCCACGCGGCAGCACACCCGCCGCCGGTGATCCGTTCCTGGTCGCCTCGCTGCCGCCGTCCGCGAGGGCCGGTCCACCGGACCGGACCGTGAAGGCAGCGGCCGTGTGCTCGGGCGGAGAGGAGAGGAGGTCGTTGGGGTACGTGCTCAGCCGACGCGACACGGACCGCTGCGGCACGTCCGAGCCATGGAGGGTCATTGCGTCACCGCGCCCAGTGATTTCCCGCCAGCCTCCCACGTTCGAGGCATCCGCGGGCCGGTACGCGATACGGATGTCCTCGCCGCGTGCCAGTGGTGCCGTCAGCTCACAGGTCACACGCAGTGTCTTCAGTCCGGCCTGCCCGGGACGCTCCTCGGCGCGCGCCCGGCCGGCCGTGACGGCGGTCCGCTCTCCTCCACCGACGACGAGCCGTGCTCCGCGCGCCGCCACGTCACACCGCGTGCGTGCCCACGCCGACAGTTCGGCCTCGGCCGGACGGCCGTCCCCGTCGGTGTCGATGCGGGACAGTTCCTGCGCGGCGGGGATCTCCGCCAGATCCTCCACATGGTCCACGCGCAACCGGCCCGGTGAGACGACGATGCCGTCGTACTGGCTCACAGTGAAGTTCCCCAGGGGATGCGCCCCGGCCGCCCCGGCGGGCACCAACGCGAGCGCGGTGCCCGTCAAGAGCACAGCCAGGGCCGCGACGGCGCTGCGGCACCTCATGACGCGCTCCGCCCGCTCGGGCCCGCCGGGTCCGGCAGGGCCTTCAGCGCGGATTCGGCCCGGCGCGCACCGACGGGCGAGAAGCCGGGGTTCAGATCGAGCGCTGCGCGCAGATGGCGCGCGGCCTGTGTGTCGTCACCGAGGGCACGTTCGATCATGCCCAGGTGATAGAGGAACGACGCGTTGCGGTATCCGGGCGAGGGTGCCGTCGCCTTCCTCGCGTAGACGAGGGCCTCCCGGTGTCGGCCGTTGACATGGAGTGTCCATCCGAGCGCGTCCGCGGTGTGCACGGTCTCGCGGCGTTTCCACTCGGCGCGCGCCGAGGACAGTGCCTCGGCGGCATCTCCGTGGTCGGCGGCGACGAGGGCCGACTCCAGGTCAGTGGCAACACCGTTGGCGTCTGCCAGCCGCATCCATGTGCCGGCCAGCTCGTACTGCTGAGCGGCCTCGGTCCGGTCCCCGGCCACCTCGTGCAGCTCCCCGAGCGCTGCCACCCGCTCCGGCAGCGGCTGGCGCCGGGCGACCTCCTCGAGAGCTCTCAGCGCCTTGCGCTCCTCCCCTTGTGCGGCATATGTGCGTCCGCGCCCTTCCAGGGCCGGCAAGTGCTGCGGATCGGCGCGCAGTGCCTCGGCGAAGTGGTCGAGGGCCTGCTGGTACCGGCCCTGGCTCCAGTCCAGTTGGCCGAGCGCGGTGGCGACGTACGCCCGGTCCGCCGAAGCCGTCGCGGACCTCAGGGCCCGCGTCAGCACACGTCTGGCTCCTTCCGTGTCGCCGCGCAGCTCGAGCACATACGCGTAGCGGGTGAAGACCGGGATGCCGGGGCGGCGGCGGTCGGCGAGTTGCACGGCCCGGTACGCCTCGTCGTACCGGCCGAGTTCGACGAGCGCGTCGACCCGGCCGGCGAGTGCCCGCTCGCTGTACCCGTTCACCCGCAGAGCACGGTCCGCGAGGTCCAGCGCGGACGCGAAGTCGTGCCGGGCGGCGGCCAGCACGGCCTGCCCCGCGAGCGCGGCATCGTTCTCGGCGGCCGGACGCAGCTTCAGTGAACGCGCGAACGCCTTCTCAGCCTTCGGATACAGCGTCGGATCACCACTGATCCTTGCCTGTTCGACGTACGCGACGCCGAGCGTCGCCCACCCGGTGGCGTTCTTGGGCTGCGCGTCGAGGTGCTTCTGCAGGGCAACTGTTCCCCGCGCGAGATCGTCCGCCGGCAGCCGCTCCACGGGGACTCCCGCGGCGAGCACGGGCGCGCTCCGCGCCGGGCGACCGGAGTCAGCGTCCCCACCGAGGGCCACCGAGGCGGCGGTGAGTCCCAGGGCCACGGCCGCAACGGTGGCGATCCGCAGGTGCGGGCCGATTCCCCGCTCACGCACTTGCGCGAGAAGCGGCTTCCGTACGGGCATGTGTGTCAACTTCCTCGGTCCGGTCGAAGAGAAAGGTGGCCCGGCGGCGCCGCGGGGGGCGGACGGAGCCGCCGGGCCGTTCGGAGTGCCCTGTGTCCCGTCGGGTCAGCCGAGCCAGGAGCGGCGCGCGGTGCGGCGGCGCGATCGCAGCCAGAAGGCTCCGAATCCGGCCACCAGCAGGGCTCCGGCGCCTCCCGCGGCCAGCACGGTGCTGTCGCTCCACGATCCGGTGAGGCCGGAGGCTCCACCCGTCAGGCCGGTGGCGCTCTTCGTCTTGGCGTCGGCGGCTGTCCGGGTGTCCGACCCGGAGGCAGGCAGGGCGACGTAGGGGAAGGAGTGACCGAACTCCTTGTCGTTGGCGTCCACCGCATCGCCCAAGTCGTTCTCGGAACCGACGAGTTCGCCCTCGACGACCTGGAGCGCGATGTCGAGTACGTCGTCCGTCAGGCGTCGCCCGTTGGGGAAGCCCGCGTTGTCACCGTCCAGCACGCCCAGGCGCTTCGGCTCACCCGTCGGCTTGACTGCCGTGTTCAGCCGCAGCATCTCGGACGGTGTACCGCCGGGCGGCTGGTTGACGTCCTTGATGCCGGTGAGGAACACCGAGACGAGGTCCTGGCGCGGCTCGGCCGGAGCCTTGATCTTGTAGATCGCCTCGATGAGCTTCGGCAGCTCGGGCTCGGTGACATTCTTCAGGAAGTCACCGTCGTTCTCGGGCGACGAGGCGTTGAACTTGTCCTTGTCCTTGACCGGGTTGACGACCTCGTTGACCAGCGGCATGCCGAGCCGCGACACCTGGGTCCAGTGCCCTTCGGCGTTCTGGCGCTCCGTCGTCGAGTAGATGCCGATGACCGGCTGAGCCTCGGACTCCCGCAGAAAGGCGTTCGGGACCTGCAGGGCGATTGTGTTGACGTTGTAACCCCGAAGCGTGTCGTTGCCGACCTCCGACAGGTCGCCGCCGTACAGCAGGTCGAAGACGCGCAGGTCGAGGAAGAACGGGTCGTCGGCCTGGCCTGCGAAGGTCTTCAGCCCGCCCGGGATCTTGTGGACGGCCTGGTCACGCAGTTTCTGGTAGTCGGGCATGGACGCCTTGCCGACGTTCGCGGGAGCCGTCGGCAGTTGCTTGGCGAGTTGGTGCGAGGAGACCTCCTTGCCGTGCTCCAGCCGCAGGAGCTCGATGTCGTAGGTCTGGGTGAAGTTGAGGTCGGGGTCGTCCAGGCTCTCCACGACACCCGTGTTGTGCAGGAAGGTGTTCTCGTTCTTTCGGTGGTCCTTGAACGTGTACCGGTACAGCAGATCGTCCTGCGCGTCACCGTCGCTGTCGACGTGGATGCTGTAGCGGGCGTCTCCTGCGAACGGGAAGAAGTTCGGGCCGCCCGCAGGCTCCTGGAACGGCAGCCAGTTCGCCACGATCGTCGTCGTGTCGGGATGGTCCGGGCTGACGAAGGCGTACACGTCCGTGTTGTCGAACTGGGGCTGCCCCGATATCAACGGGGCCTCCCGGTGGCTCGATGCCGTGGCGCTCTGTGGCTGGAGCATCGCCGCACCAGCGGCCGATAGCCCGGCCGCGGCCAGCGCCCCGCAGGTGACCAGGGCAACGCTCCTGCGTGTCGGTCGGGGCCACCGGCCCCAGCTGATTGGCGTCATCGCCTTCGTCCTTCGTCCGAACTTCCGGTCCGACCCGGTTGTACGTCCAGTACGTGCGCGACCGCCGTTTTGCTCGGTCCTGATCGCCACTACTTCTGCGCGTTGCGTCTCCGGACGGGTGTGGGCGGCATCACCCCGGTGACAGTCGGGGCGAGCATCTGCGCAGGTCGGGTCCCGTGCGGCAAGGGCGGGGCGGCAGGCTGTGGGGAGACGGTGTGTCGGATTGCTCACAGACCAAAGAAGGTTCGCCGCGGCGGCCGAGGGCGACGGGAGGCCCCCGCGGTCGTCCTGGCATGGGCCGGCGCAGCATCATCGCCGAGCCGTGATCTTCACCTATGAGAGCGGACTTGTCGAAGCCGGCGACCACGACGTCGGTCACTGAAAGGTGCCTCTATGGCTTTCGTCAAGCCGTAGCCGGTGTGGGTGGTTGGTAGAAGGTGCCGTCACGGAGCATGGCGAAGGGGACGTTGACGCGGCGTCATGCCAGTGCGATGAGGGCGGCGATGTGGTGTTTCCCCTCTTTGCGGTCGTAGTAGGCGCGTGACTCGGACTGGGAGAGCGAGGCGAACGCGGCCAGGTAAAGGCCCCGCTGCCGACCAGCCCTTCGGTCACAGTTTGTACACTCCGCGCCAGGACCACCCCGCCCCGAGGACCGTGTTCCGAAGGGGGTCCTTCAGCTCCCGTGAGTCGAAGCTGAACGTCTCGACCCTGCGCCGACGGCCGTCGGGCCCCTTTTCAAGGGCCCATTCCTTCTGGATGCCGCGAATCGGCCCGCGGCCGTGTGCGCGCGCCACGGTCCGGCCGGGCGGGGAGCCGGCTCGCGTCACCTCCCACTGCTCGTCCATGGCTCGCACTTCACGCTCGCCGGGGCACAGACGCATCCAGACCTTGAGGGTCCGCTCTACCTGCCTACGGGTCGCACCGGAGCCCCAGGCCGGCTCCAGAAACCGCCACTCCGCCAGCAGGTCCGCCCCGCCCGTGCCTGCCTCGCGGATGCGAAAGGGCACGCCCGTGCCGTTCAGCGCGAGCAGTGCGGCTCGCAGTTCCTGGGTGGGAATCGCCTTGGTGCCTCCGTCGGCGCGACGGGTTCCCATCCACTTGTCCCACAGGCGGCCCACAGCTACGCAGCCTTCCCGCTGTCCGGACGCACGCTTCGCAGAAACTCCTGGAAGTCGCCCACAACGCCGTCGTACTGGGCGGCCGTTGCCTTCAGGGTCAGCCGGATCACCGCAGGCCTGCGCGGTTCTTCGATATCGACGAGGGACAGGTACACCTGGGACTGGACGAGGTCGCGGTGCACGCCGTCCGCGACGGCCGAGAAGGTCAGCCGCTGGGTCAGGCCGGGCGCGTCGGTGCTGCCGAATTCGCGGCGGTCTGTGACCGCCACCGACTCGGCGGCCTCACCCAGGCGCTCCACGGACTCGGCGGCGAGCTCGGCCGGCGTCCGTGCCTCCGGCAGGAAACCGCCCTCAATGGTGATGTCGGCAGCGAACCTGGCGTCCGGCTCCGGATGCACGGCAGCGAACGCCACGCCCGGGTCGCCGCCCTCCGGGCGGGCCTGGAGCCAGCCCCCGGGCAGGCGGAACTCGATCGGGACCGGCAGTGACGTGGGCATTCGGGGCCCTCCTTCCAAGGAGAAGTACATCAGTCCGTCAACCAGTCGACGAAGTCGCCGGCCTTGTCCCGACGGTGTCCACCATGTCACCCACGAACTCGGCGGCGTCTCCCGCGGCCTTGGAGAACTTGTCCAGATCGAACGTGATCTCGAGACCCACCGCCCCGCCGAAGCCGGGGGGAGGTTGGGCCGGGCCTGGTGCCGAGGGGTTCGGCTACTGCCAAGCGACACGGCCGGTAGGCGGACTACGTTGGCGGCCTGGTCGGCGAGGGCCGCGCGCTGTGCGCGGAGTTCGGCGAGCTGCAGCGCGGTGTGGAGGGTGTCCATGCGCCCGCCGTCCCCGAGCTCGAACACGGTGCGGGCTGACGCTCGGCTGCCGCGCGCCGGACGAGTTGCGGCCGGAGATGGCGATGATCGGGGAGCCGGTCGGGGCGCTGGCCCTGGACGAGTCGGTGTCCGTACTGGCGAGCTCGTCGAACACCTGCAGCACCTTGGCCAGCGACGACTGGCCCCAGTTGCTTGATCGCCTTGCGCTTGTCGTAAGACTCGCGGGCCTGAATCCCGCACATCTCTACGTAGGCATGCGGAGAGCGGTCAGTCGGGACGACCTGATCTTTGCGCTGCCGCAGGTGAAGGTCGTTTCTTGAAGGAGTTCTGGCGTGATGCGGATGCCGGTCAGATGCTCGGCCAGGGCGAACGCTGCTGGTACGGATAGGTTCTCCGCGGTGTCGGAGGTCTCCTCCCAGAACTGGTCCCGTCTCAACCGAGTTTGCCCAGTCCCACCGAAGTTTGCTCGCGCCGCGGTGGGCCGGTCCGAGGATCAATGAAGCCGGGTGCGGATCGCCATCGGGTCCCTATGGGCTTGCAAGGTCGGCCTCCCCGGCTCGCACGGCGGCCGCCGCCTCGAGCAGGAGCCAGCCGTCGACCTCCACCGCCCGCCGCTCCCCCGGCTGCCACCCGCGGGCCAGCGCCACGTCGAGCAGGGCCCGGACAGCGCCCGGCGCGTGCAGGTTCAGGGACTCGCCCCGGGTGAGGCCCACGTCCCCGGAGCCCATGGGGGCCCCGCCCGGGACGTACCGGCCCGGCCCGTCGGCGAAGACGATGCGCAGCGGGCCTCCGCTGCCGGCCGGCTGCGGGGACAAGGTGAGGGTCTGGCGGCAGTCCACGGACCGGCCGTCGCCGTCCCTACGGTGACTGTGGCGCATCGTCCACATGTACACGCGCCCGTCGGCGACCAATCGGCGGGGCTTCTTCGAACGGCGAGGCACAGAGCCGAGGGTACGCGGCCTGATCCACACCCGCTAAGGGTGATCGAGCTCCGATGAGACGAACAGGAAGGTCGTCGAACTCGGTGAGAACGGCCAAGTCCGACGGGACAGCACAGTCTGCCCAGGCTCGTGAACAGCCACAAGATTCACAAGTCGCCGAAAACCGGCCCCCGGAACAGCGGTTTGCACGGCCGATCTCGCGGTGGCCTGTATGAAGAGGGCGGCGGGAGCTACCGCAGGCCCTCAGAGGGGCGTACAGCCGCGCCTCAACTTCCAACCGTGCCTGCCTGACCTCTGCGGGAGCTGGTCGCCTGGCAACCAAGGAGAACAGTCGCCCGTGCCGACCTCTCTCCCTCCGACGCCCCGTCGCACGTCCACCTCGCGTACCGCCCGGGGGTCCCGCTGGTCACGAAGGTGTGGCGGCGGGGGCGCGGTGGCTGCCTAAGTTCCCGGCAAGGTCCCCGCAGAACACCTCTGACAACGCGACAGCGCCCTTCTCCGGTGCTGCGGGGAAGGGCGCCGCGGTGTGTTCGCCTCCGTGTTCTACGAGTGGTCGAGGATCACGCGCTCCGTCTCGGTGTAGTCGATGCGCGTCTCGGCTCCGGTCGTGTGCGGGTAGCGGACGAAGGCCGAGCCCTCGCCGGAGAACGGGCCGCCGGGGGCGTTGGCCAGCTGGTCCTTGGGCGAGCCGCCGCGAACGATCAGGGTGTCACCCTGCGGCGGTGCGGCCGTGTTCGGGGGACCCGAGTTGACGGACAGCAGGGCGCTGACCGTGTCCATGGCGGTGATGTCCACCGTGTCCCGGCCGCCGCGCGCGCTTACGCCGATCCGCTCGGTCTGGTCGGTGGTGATCTCGAGGCCCAGTAGACCCTGGACCCGGAGCAAGGTCAGAAGGTCCACGGTGCCGAAGACCGAGTCGGCCCCGGTGGTGCCGACGATGGTGACCTCGTCGTCGCCGCCCTCGGGGTTGACTGTCACGTCGCCCGTGACTCCGGAGAAGTTGAGCACCTGCGCGGAGTTGGACCGGGTCAGCCGCCCGCTGTTGGCGCTGGTCGGGGTGAACGTCAGCGACTCGTCGCCCGCACCGCCCTGAATGGCGACCTCGTGGCCGGCCGCGTCCAGGTTTACCACGGGGATACCGCGGATGCCGACGAAGCCGCCGGGGGTGCCCGGGTAGCCGGTCACGGTGTTCTGGTCGATGTCGACGACGAGGTCGGCCGTGGCGCCCGCGAGCGTGAGCGACTGGTTGGCGATGGTCACCGCGAGGGACGGTGACGGGGCGCTGACGTTGCCCGCGAGGTCCTCGAGCCGCACGGCGACGTCGTACGTACCGTCGTCGAGCGGATCGCTGACGACCTCGTACTCACCGGCCGAGGTGACGGTGTCCTTCCCGACCACGGTGGGCCCGGTGGCGGAAGGCGGGTCGGCCGTCAGCCGCACCACCGCGTTCGGTTCGACCGGAGAGCCCTGGAAGGCGGGCTCGGTGATGGTCGTGATGTTGTCGATGCTGTTGCCGCCGGTGTCGCTCGAAGACAGCAGGTCCGGGGCCGCGGCCGGTGCGGCCGGTGCGGTCGTGTCGAGCGTGATCCCCAGCCGGTGCGCGCTCTCCGGGCCCGAGCCGACGACGTGGGCGGTGCCGGGGACGGCCGGGTCGTCGGACGGGTCGACGATGATTACCTCGGCGGTGATCAGGTTCTCCCCCTCCGTCAGGACGGGGTCCAGGTCGATGGCGTACAGCCCCGGCTTGGTGACCGGGTTCACGGGCTGTGCGAAGCCGACGCGCTCGCCGGCGCGCTCCACGGCCACCTTGAAGCCGGGGGCGTCGTCCACGAGGGTGGACGTGCCGTTCTCCGGCGACAGCGGGACGTTCGCGGCCCGCAGGTCCGCGTCGTCGACCCGGAGGAAGAGCTCCGGCCCGTTGGTCCAGGTGACGTCGTCGTTGTCGAACCGGCCCGAGTCGGACTCGCGCTTGAGGTCGAGGCCGAAGGGTTCGGGGGCCTCGCGGTTGACGACGGAGAGGTCGTACGTCGCCTGCGGTGGGTCGGTCGGCGAGGCGTCACCCGGCTTGGTCGGGTCGGTGATGCCGCTGTCGCTGACCACGATGAAGTACGGTTCGTCCTCGACGACTGGGATGGCAAGCCTGCTGGTCGAGCTGCCCGGCCTGGTCGTCGCCACCGTGCCTGTCGAGACCTTGTTGCCGAACTTGTCGTACGCGCGGACCTGGAGCCCGGAGATCACCTCGTTGAAGGCGATGTCGGCGGCCAGGTGCCCGGTGTGGCGGGGTACGACCCGGAAGAAGTCGACGTCGGTCGCACTGTGCAGGCTGAGCCGGCCCCCGTTGAACCGGTCGTCCGAGCCGAGCGCGGCGGCGACGGCCGTGTCGATGGACTCGTTCGGTTCGAACGTGTCGGGAAAGGCCCCGACCAGCGAGAACGTGTCGTAGTACGTGGTCTGGTTTCCGGCGGCCGGGTTGCCGCCGGTCGGCGGGGTGGCATTACCGGTCCAGGTCGCGTAGCCGATGCCGTCGACCGTCCACACACCGTTGTACTCGCCGATGCGCAGGGTCTGCTCGGGGTCGGCCGGCCGGGCGGGGCAGGTCGGCCCGAAGCGGCACCGGGCGTTGAGGTCGGGGTCGAACGGGGCGTCGCTGATCCTGAAGTCCTGCGACCAGGTCAGTCCGCCGTCCCGGCTCGTCGTGCCGTAGACCTCGAGCAGGAAGTTGTCGTTCCCGTTCGGCCCGGTGCCGCCGTTCCGCTCGCCGCTGCGGGTGTCGTACCAGTGGGCGACGATGTTCCCGTCCTGGTCGAGGTGCGCGGTGGGCATCACCGCGAGGGTCTGGCCCGGTCCGTGGTCGACCCTGGTGGGCGGGCCGAAGGAGACGCCGTTGTCCGTGGAGCGGGCGATGCGGACGTCACCGTCGTCGCCGTTCCCGAAGTTGTCGTTGGGGTCGTCGTTGGCGACGACGTAGACGTTGCCCGGCCGGGCCGGGTCGGGCAGCACCCACGGCTGCATGGAGCCCTGGAGCCAGAAGTCGGTCCCCGGGATCTCACCCCCCGAGTTGTCCTGCACGTTGCAGGAGACGCTCGCCTGTCCGGGGCCGAACGCGGAGGTTCGCTGCGGAACGGTACCGGCGGCGAAGTCGGCCCCGCCGGAGCCGTCGCGGAGGAGCTGTACTGTGCCCGCCCCGGGCGCCCCGTCGGTCCCCTCGTCGCAGATGTTGGCGTGATAGGCGACGTAGAGGTCGCCATTCGGACCGACAGCCGCGTGGGAGGGCCAGGAGTTCCCGTCCCCGGCCGTGGAGAGGACTTGCGGCGCCGACCAGTTCGTGGTGCCGCTCTCCAGGCGGGAGAACTGGATCTCCCACGGGGTCCCGAGGTCCGACCAGACGACGTAGAGGTTGTCCCGGTAGGGGCTGGTGGGGTTGGCATCGGCCACCAGCCACTGCTTGTCCTGGTTGTTCGGGCTGTTCGCGCTCACCTGGACGGGTGTGTAGGTCTGGTTCCCCGTCGTCGTCAGGTCGTTGATCTGGCCGACCCCCACTCCGAACCGGTTGGGGGTGGTGTTGAAGCTGGTCGAGAGATGGGTGACGAACAGACGCCCCTGCGAGTCGAAAGCGAGGGACGGGTCTCCCGAGCACGGGAGGGTCGACGTCCGCGTGATCGGGAAGCCGTCCTTGCCGAAGTTGTTGTCGATACGGACGGTGCATCCCCGCATGACGGCGACCTGCGATGGTTTGCGGGGATTTGCCGTGGCGTTGTGCGGCTCGAAGCCCGTCTCGAGCGCTTGGTCCTGACCTGCCCACGCGGGGGCGGGCCCGACGAAGACAAGCGCCTGCAGTACGAGAAGAATGCTGCTGACGATGGTGAGGGCACGCCATTGCCTGCGGTTGTTCAGCATGCGTACCCCTGTCTGGCTCTGCTCATCCCTCTCCTTCCGGTCCAGCGACCGGCGGGCGGTGCTGATCGCCCGCAGACAATGGCAGCCCGGCGCCGCTCCCCCACCGGAATTCACCAAGATCACGGACACAACCACCCGTCCGGAGCAGACGCCCAGCGGGAGAGGAGGGGGACGAGCGGCATCGGGGGCGCATGCCGGCACCGGCCGGTTCGTACGGATCAACTGCTCCCGGAAAGCGGGTTACGCGGGCATGAGAACGTGAACGGATGAAGACCATCAGCCTGATCGGCGGCATGAGCGGGGAATCCAGCGCCGAGTACTACCGGCTCCTCAACGAACTCGTACGGGAGCAGGCCGACGGGCTGCACTCCGCCCAAGTGGGCATTGCACTCCGTCGACTTCGCGTGATACCCAGTTCCGTCCTGGCTGCCTGAAGGAACCGTCTCTCGTCCGTCCACACGAGCAATTTGGCATCTTCCGCGTCTGCTGGCCCTTCATCCGACATCGCCCACGCCAGGGCCGTGATGAACTTTTCGGCCGCCTGAACCACTGCCGGCGGCCCCTCCAGGTGAAGCAGCGACATCGCATTTCTGCGTTGCTGCTCACCGGTCACGCTGGGCGGCGGCGCCGGGCCGGCCTGGACAGTCGACGTCCGCCTCCGCGGTCGGCAACGGCCGGTGCCCCTCGGACCAGTGGTTCACCCAGCCGCACACCCCGCACGCGTACCGGCCATCGATCCCCGCCACCTGGGTCCCGCACCGGTCGCAATCCGTACGCGTGATCTTGGGCCCCTCATCCACCGGCGGTTGCGGGGCGACGGCCGGCGGCGGGGTGTCTCGTCGCGCGCTCATGCCGAGGACGATAGTGCGGCCGCGGCCGCGGCCGGGGCGGGCGCGTTGCCGCTGATCGGGCCGCAGTTTGCGCACGACCAACGTGTCCGGGCCCTGCTGGGCTGCTGCTCCGCACCGTGGACGTGTCCCCCTCTGCTGGCCGTACGGTCACGTCCAGGATCCCGCGCCCGTGTGGCGAGCCGTCATCTGGTCTCGCCGCCGCACTGACCTGCTACAAGCAGCTCGCCAAACTGCTGTCGGGCAGCCGCGGTCAACTGCGACCACCGACAGCCCGGCCGTGACGCTCCAGCCTGTGGGGGCCTGCCCTGGGACGATGGCCGTGGGTCTCAGGGCTTGATCACCGGCGCCTGGAGTTCGGTCACCCAGTCGTTGCGGTTGTCCGGGCATTCAAGGCTGATCTCCCGCGGATATCCGGCTGACTGGTACCCGTTTTCGTCGATCCAGAAGGCCAGGGCCTGGGCCGTGGGCAGCACGGTGTCCATCGACCCCCGGTGCATGATGGTCGCCGCTTGGTGGACGGGCGGCAGGTCGAGCACCTGGAAGGCGCCGTCCTGGAGCGGGGCCGCGACTTGGACGGCGGCGTGGATGCTGATCCTGCCACCACCCTCCGGGGCGTCCTCGTAATAGGCGACCCCGGGCCCCGCAGGCGTTACCCCGGCCGTGTCCAGGCGCCGGAACAGCTCGTCGTAGAGCGGCCCGATGACCGGGCCGATGTCCTCGGGCTCGAAACTCGCGGCGGTCGCGGTCAGCTCCGCCACCCGGATCGCCGGGATGCTCTTGATGACGACGTCGTTGGTGGGCATGTGCCCCTCGCTCTCGATCGACCGGAGCCTCGCCTCGACCTGGACCAGCCGCGCCCCCGCGGCGGCCATTGCGGCCTCCAACTCGGCCCGCCGCAGCCGCAGCATGGCGCGCAGTTCTTCGGTGGTGACCTTCTCGTCCAGGATCTGCTGGACTTGCTGGAGGGTCAGACCGAGGTCCTTCAGCGCGATGACGCGGTTGAGGCGGGCCAGCTGGGCAGCCGAGTAGTACCGGTAGCCGGTGGCGGGGTCGACGTAGGCCGGGCGTAGCAGTCCAGTGGCGTCGTAGTGACGCAGCATGCGGACCGATACGCGGCCGTGCCGGGCGAAGTCTCCGATGGTGAACATGATGTCTCCGAGTTCAGCACCTGACACGGTGTGAGGGTCAAACAAGCCACTTCCCGCCCCGCACGCAACAGCCACGCTGACGGTAACTCAAGCGCCGGCCATGCGAAGTGCCCGCCAGACAGATCACCACGTGAGACACCCCCAGAAGCTTGTTTTTGAAGTCTGGTAATGATCTCGATCAGCATGGATGATCGGCGGGGCGAGTTCGCGAGGTGCGGGCGGGCTCAGGCGATGGGGAGGGGCCCATGGAATGGGTCGTTGGAAGTGGCATGTTCCTGGGCTTGCTGGCAATCGCCCTGGGGATGGCGTCGATACGCACCGGCTGGACTCTGCCCGGCGTGCGCCGTCGTGTCACCCGCCCCCGGATATATGGGCTCGGAGCTCTGCTGGTGGGCGCTCCCTGTGTGATACAAGGGCTGTTCTACTTCCACTTCGCGCCAAGCCCATCCTGGGAGTTCCATTTCTTTGGCACGAATGCCCTCATGTTCTCCGGACTCCTCCTCATGGGAGTCAGCCAGATGCGGCCGTCGCGCCGTAGGAGCTGAGCGGACACCGTTGAGTGCATGTGTCTGAACTCCGGCCGTCATCGAGGTGCTGCGGGACATTCACGACCTCCGTGTCACCATCGCCGGAGCGGTCGGTGCCCCGCCCGAAGGGTGACCGGTCCCCGTAGACGGAGGCGCTGCCCGGCCCGGGGCTGGGCCAGGAGCCTGAAATCCGCAGCTCCGCAGAGCCGCAAAGCATCGCACGGCCGGGCACCGCGAAACGGTATGAATACGATCAAAGCGACAGTCGGAGTGGCGCACACCCACCGGCAGCGGCCCGGAGGCCGAGGCCCCTCGAGGCCCGTACGGAGCGGCCCGCCGCGGCCCACTTCGCCCCGGTGACATGCAAGGAGCACGATGACGAAGGCGACCCAGTCGAACCCGACCCCGGCCCAGGTCACCATGACCCTCGCCGCAATCGCCGCCACGGCGGCGACCCCGCGCCCGTCGGGTGAAACCCTGCAAGAGCAGTCCCTGCGCGCCATGCGCGGCGTCACTGCCCAACTGAACGACTCCACGCTCGCCACGCGCGGCACGTGGCGGCTGAAGTGGCTGGCGCTCAGCCCGGACAATGCGAACCTCGCGTACATCGCCTGGAACTCCGACGGCTCGAACCAGTTCGCCGTGGCCGTCCGCGGCACGATCGACAATCCGACCGACATGATGGAGGACCTCGACGTCGGCACGGTGGTGCCGTTCACCGCCGGCGGATCGCGGGACGCCGCCGTCTCGGCCGGCGCCATGGCCGCGTTCACTCAGGTCGCCACCGCGCGCAGCATCACAGATATGCCCGTCGAGCAGGCACCGGAGGGCCAGCCCGGCGCGCCGGACACCGTCGTCCCGTCGGGCGCGACCTTCACACAAGCACTCGCCGGTCTCCTCGCGGCCGTACCGTCCACGCCCCAGCCGACGGTGTACGTGACCGGTCACAGCCTCGGCGGCTGCATCGCCACCATGCTGGCCACATACCTTCAGGCCCAGACCTGGACAGTGAACAAGCCGCAGTTCGCACTCGTCACCTTCGCCGCCCCCACCGCCGGCCTGAAGAGTTTCGCCGATTACGTCGACTCCCGGCCGTGGAGTCTGAACGAGCGCCACGTCAATGCGTACGACCTGGTACCGCGGGCCTGGTCCGATCTGTCCACGCCCAAGGGCTGGTACCCGGCCCCGGGCCCGTCGGCCAATGAAGAGGTGAAGCTTCTGCTGACGGTGATCGACCTGCTCCGGAAGGCCAACGTCTACGTCCAGCCCAGCGCCCCCAGCACGGTGAACGCCAACTACTCGATGTACGACAAGGAGCTCGTCAACAAGACCACCAGCGACTTTCTGGGCCAGGTCGCGTTCCAGCACGCCAACTCCACGTATCTGACCCTGCTGGGCGCTCCGGTCGTCTCTGCCGGGCCGGTGGTGACCGCGGTGCAACCCACCGCCGGGAAGGGCGGTACGCAGGTCATCATCAACGGCAGCGGATTCGGCGGGGACAGCGTCGTCGACTTCGGGCCGATCCCGTGCGCCGACTTTCACGTCGACTCGGATCGGCAGATCACCGCGGTCGCGCCCGACGGGACCGGCCTCGTCGGCGTGCGTGTCACCACCATGCTTGGCACGTCGCCCGCCGTTCCGTTGGGGCAGTTCGCCTACGACAACGGACCCGCGCCCGTGGTGGTCAGCGCAGTCGCCCCGCGCAGCGGGAAGGCCGGCACTCAGGTCACCATCACGGGCTCGGGCTTCGCCCCGGGGGCGACTGTGTGGTTCAAGGACAAGAAGGCTGACCCGGTTACCGTCGTGTCCCCGACAGCGATCACGGCGACGGTGCCGTCCCGGCTGCCCGACCCGAACACGGTCGACGTCACCGTGACGGTCGGCGTGGCCACGTCGCCTACCGGCCCGGCCGACGAATTCACGTACGCGGGTTGAGCCTGGGGCCTGCCGGAAGAGTGGGGCAGCTGGGCTCGCGCACCCAGCTGCATTCAGCTGCCGCTGCGGCCGGGCCAAGCTACATGCGGTCAAGAGCCACGATGACGACCGCTTGCGCTTGAAGCGGCACGCACCAGCGCTACGGCCCTGGCGCGATGACCGGCCCACCTGGATAGTGGGAAACGACCAACCCATGCGCGGGGAACGATCCTCGCTGGCTGCGCGTAGGCGCTGACCAGCGCATTTCGTCGGTTCTTCCCGGGACCGCCGTGTGCAGACCTGGGCCTACCAACCCCCGGGCGGGACGGGAATGCCCCTGCAGGACTCGCTCCTGGGCGCGCCGGCCCGTGGTCGAGTCGAACAGGTCATCCCCCGCGGACAAAACGCCAACGGCGGCGGGCTCTCGAAGGGCGCCGGGGGCGAGGGCCGCCGAGCGACCCGGCGAACAGCTCGGCAGCGGTGCGGCGAACAGCAGGCCCCTGACAGCGGCCCGGCAGCCTCCTCCCGCGGGGCCGGCCGCCGGCCCTGCCCCACCCCCGAACACCCGCACCGCGAGGAAAAGCGGAAGGCCCTTCCCGGCCGGCGCTCACACCAGCGCGAGCTGCTCCGCGGCAAGGACTCCGGCGGCTGCGCCCGCGCCTTCACCATCCCCGAGCTCGGCGTCCAGGCGATCGTCAGACGCAACGGCGACACCAAGGTCGGCCTGGGCGCCCGCAAGGCGGGCACTCTACGCTTCTCCTGCGCCATGGAAGCGGACCGGCACCATCGACTTCCAGTAGAAGGACCCCGACAGTGAGCCTGTTCAGCCGCAAGAAGACGAAGACCGAGACTGACCTTCGCCCGGCGCCGCGCCGACGAGCTCGGCCGGACCGCAGAACTGCGCGAAGGCGACGCCCAGGCCCTGCCGTTTTGCCGACTCCTCCTTCGACGCCGTGGTGTGCACCCTGTCGCTGTGCGCGATCCCCGACGACCAGCGCGCCAACGCCGAGATGGGCCGCGTGCTCAAACCCGGCGGCCAGTTCCTCCTCCTGGACCGCGTGCCCAGCTCCCTCTGGCCCGTCCGCGCACTTCAGCGGCTCATCAAAGTCATCACCGTTCCGCTCGGCGGCGAGCACCTGCTGCGCCGACCGCTCCGGCATATCCAGGCGACGGGCCAGCCCATCGAACAGCAGGACCGGCTCAAGCTCGGCATCGTCGAACGTCTCGCCGCCCGCAAGCCCGCTCCCATTCCGTAGGGGCGCCGCGGCCGGATTCGCGCCGCTAGGCTGCGACCTCGCCGCGCGTCCGGGCATTCCACACAGGACTCGAGGGACCCTTCGCCGCCACGGTGTGACGCTGCCCCGAGCGCGGGCCGCGCTCCGCTGTCAATGCGGACCGCTCCAGTCGAAGGGGAAGTGCTTGCTCGACTTACCCGAGCGGTCCCAGGAGAAGCCGTACGCGTCGGCGCGGTCGGTCGTGGCCCGGCCCCAGGTGGCGACCTGGCCCGGACCCACCTCGGCACCGGGCGCGTTGTGCACCTGTACCCGTGCCCCGTCCGGGGTGGTCGGCCCGGTCAGCGCCTCGGCTCTTGCCGCTACCCGCCCGGGGATCTCCGCGCGCCATGCGCCCAGGTCCTCGTCGATCTCGACTCGGATGGGAGCGAACTCCATGCCCCGCATCTCGGGGCCGAACATCTCACCGAATTCTGCAGGCCATCCGCCCGCCTCACCGCCGAAGATGCTCTGGAGGGCGGCGCGCTGTTGGTCGTCGGCGCGCTCGTCGAAGAAGACCGCGGCGTACGCGTCGGTGTGCTCGCGGGCCCAGGCGTTGCCGACGAAGGAGCCGAGCATCAGCACGTTGAGATCGTCGAGCCGCACGTCGCCGAAGTTGCCTTCCCGGATGTGCCAGGCCAGCACGCCTTCGCAGTCGCCGTAGGTGGGGGGCTGTGCGAACGTGCAGGGGCACGGAATGGCGCACTTGCAGACATCGAACCAGTCGCCGGCCAGGTGCCACCGCGTATCGCTAGCGATCTGCTCTGTCATGTCGCTTCCCTCCCGTTGAGCCCATGGGGGCTCACTTGGAGTGGTGAGACCGCGCGCCGAGCCCGCTCCCGGGATAGCAAGCGGCCTCCTTTCCAGCGTGCGCCTCACCGGCCCAGGAAGCGAACGGCTACATCGACTCGGACATCTGAAGGCCGGGCAGCAGCCCGTCATGGAACGGGGCGAGTGCGGCCAGGACCAGGAAGGCGATGCCGACCACCCAGGTGAGCCACGGCCCCCACCGCCACAGCTTCTCCAAGAAGATCAACGCCGCCAGCCCGGCCATGGCCGCCACGTTCATGACACCGAGCGGGAGAAGGACGATCATCAGGCCCGAGCAGCAGCCCACGCAGTAGAGCCCGTGGTGCGTGCCCACGCGCAGATCTCGGGCCCACGGCCGCCAGCGCGCGTACTGGATCAGGTGCGCCAGCGGGTTGCGGCAGTGGAGCAGGCACATCCGCTTCAGCGGCCCGCACTGATACAGCCCCGCGAGCAGGAATGCAGCGGCGCCCAGCCAGCGGCCGACACCGGGATGGTCGTCCACCAGCCTCCCGGTCGCCGCCAGTGCCCCGTACGCGAAGAGACCGAATGCCGTCCAGGAGAGCAGGTAGCCTCCGGCGAACTGGGCGATGCGCGCAGCGCGCGCGACGCCGGCCGACTGCCGGCCGATCGCCCGCGCCCAGGCGATGGCCACCGGCGCCACCGACGGGAACATCATCGCCACCATCATGGTCACCCACAGCAGCAGGAACAGCGGCAGCGCCAGCCCCATCGTTCCCGGTTCCATGCCCATGTCTTGGGACTGGGCCACAGTGAGAACCCATGCCAGCCCGGCGAGGAGGACCATGAGGATCCACGCGGCAGCCAGATCACGCCGCGGCAGGAGGTTGCCGGACTGTGCCGGCTCGGGGGCCGTGATGCGGACGTGCAGCATGGCGCTCCTCCGAGAGTCCTGTCTCTGCTGCGACCGTGGGACGCTCACCACGGGAGACGGGCGGTATCAACGGCGGCTGGCCGGGCCCTGACGAGTCGGCCCCGTTCCTCCAGCAGAACACAGAAGCGGGGCGCTGGAGAAAGCAGGCCGTGGGTGGCCGTCAGCCGTCAGCGGTTCAGGGGCATAAAGCGCCGCAGCCGTAGGCTGTTGGAGACCACGAAGACCGAGGAGAACGCCATGGCGCATCCGGCGATCATCGGGGTGAGCATGCCGAGGGCGGCCGAAGGCAGCGCGGCGACGTTGTAGGCGAAGGCCCAGAACAGGTTGGCACTGATGGTCCGCAGAGTCCTGCGGGCTGGCCGGATGGCATCGCCCGCGGCCCGCAGGTCGCTGCTCACCAGGGTGAGATCGGAGGCGGCGATCGCCGCGTCGGTGCCCGTGCCCATGGCCAGGCCGATATCAGCCTGAGCCAGAGCAGCGGCGTCGTTCACACCATCACCGAGCACGGCCACCGCCCGGCCGCCCCGCTGGAGGTGCTGGATCTCAGCGACCTTGTCCCCCGGGTGCACCTCGGCAATGACCTCCGCGACGCCGACCTCGGCAGCCACCGCGCGGGCGACAGCGGAATTGTCACCGGTGAGCAGAACCGGGGTGAGCCCCAGCTGCTTGAGATCGGCGACCGCCTGCGCGCTCGTCGGCTTCACCGTGTCCGCCACCTCGAGCGCGGCCCGTACGCGGCCTTTCCATGCGGCGAAGACCCCGGTGCGCCCGCTGGCCTGGGCCGCGGCGAGGTGTCCGGGATGGGCAGCGACCACTGATCGCGCAACCACGACTCACGCCCGGCCAGCACGGTGAGACCGTCGAGGTGGTCGACCCAGACTTCTTCGTTCTGCGTCTTACTCGGCACCAGATGTGAGGGGCGCTGGATTGAATCCTTTGGTGATGAGCCGGACGGCAAGTGTCACTTCCCAGGTGAATACGGGGATCGCCATGACGGACCCCACCAGGGAGACCTGCTCGTAGAGCCCGAACATCACAGCGGTCGCCGAAGCGCCGATCAACGAGCCTCCTACAAGTCCCAGGACGGCGATGAACCGTGGCACGAGCCCCGAGCGGTACATCAACCACGCCAGAACCAGCGAGTTCGCCGCCAGGATGAAGTTGGGCCCGACAAGGAACGTCCAGTCATGGATCGCTACGAGCGTTTCGCCGGCCGTGACGAGAGACCCGGTATCGGCGCCCGGCGTTTGCGCGAAGTCTCTCCTCAGCGTCACGACCGACAGGACGCTGATGATGCCGACGACGATGACGGCGGCTTCAAGAAGGCGAGCGCAGACATAGCCCAGCGCGGCACCCTCGTTCTGCCTCTTGATGATCGGAAACAGTGTGACCCCGGTGCCGATGACGGCTGTCACGAGGACGATCTCGAACAGCGCCCCCAACAACACCCGAGTGTCGGCGCCGGAGCCGACGACGTACTGGGCGCCGTCCAGAGCGGGGCCGTACAGCGCGAGCCCCCCGATCGCCGAGACCTCGGTGAGAAGGAAGAACACACCCGCGACAACAGCGGTCTTTCTTGTTGAGTCCACCTGGACCCTCCACCCCATGAATGGTGTACGGCGTACACCGGTGGCCCAGGGTAGGTGTACGCCGTACACTCGTCAAGGTGGGAATCCGGTTCACGACGGATCAATCAGGGAGCTGATCGGAAATGGCCCAGCAGACGGAGGCAGTGCGCCGGGCGCCTCTGAGCAGGGACCGAGTGCTGCGCGCCGCCGTCGCGCTTGCCGATGAAATCGGGATCGAAGCGCTCAGCATGCGAAAGCTCGCGCAGGAGCTGGGTGTGGTGCCGATGGCCCTCTACAAGCACGTCGCCAACAAAGACCAGCTCCTGGACGGCATGGTCGATGTCGTCGTCGGCGAGATCGACCCTCCGGCGCCGGGGTCCGACTGGAAGAGCGCGGTCCGACAGAGGATCCTCTCGGCGCGACGAGCTCTCCTGGCCCACTCCTGGGCGGCGCAAGTGGTGCAATCGCGAGCCCGCCCGACGCCGACCGTGCTCGCGTACATGGATTCGGTGATCGGAATGTTCCGGACCGGCGGCTTCTCCGTCGACCTGACGCACCATGTGATGCACGCCCTGGGCAGCCGGATGCTGGGGTTCACCCAGGAGCTGTTCGACGCCTCACCGAGCCTCGACCCGGAGGCGCAGGCGGTCGTGGTCCCTGCGGACGCCGGAAAGTTCCCCTACGTGACGGAGCTGGCCATGGCAGTCACCCACGACGAGGAATCCGTCGTGGGCCAAGGCTGTGATGATCAGTTCGAGTTCGAGTTCGCGCTGGACCTCCTCCTGGACGGATTCGAACGACTCCATCAGCAGGGGTGGACTTCCACCAACCCTTCGGGAGAGAAGACCGCCTGAAGCGGGCGGCAGCTAAGCGGGCGGGTGTACCGGTGCGGCCGACGGCGAACTCTGTGCCAGGAACAGGGGCTGCTCGGCGGCGCCGATGCGGGACAGCCGGGCGCGCTGCTCTCCGAGCCCCGGCAGCCGTCCCGGGCGCAGGACGTCCGGCCGGAGCTCTTCAGAGTGTGAGCGCTGCTCAACCAGGACCAGTTCGAGGGCGTTCAGCCCGCTCCCGACCGCGAATGGCTGCGCATCCTCATCGCCACCGTCCTCGTCGCCGGCGCCGTCAGTCCGCGCACGGCGCGCGTTGCCGCCGTCGGCGGCGGCCGTGATGACGGTGGGAAGGTCGAGGAGGAGAACCGGCAGCGTCCCACCTAGTCAGTGCAGAGCGACGTTCATCGGCCGTGTGCGTGTCGCGTGTCCGTGCCGGGCTCCTGCGGGGGTTTCGCGGCAGGATGGAGACAGGGCCAGGCGCCTGTGGCCGTCCAGGACCGTGTACGTGGCGAAAGGTGATCCGGCCATGGAGCTCACTCTGGTGGTGCTGATCATCATCGTGGGGCTGACGTTCGACTTCACCAACGGCTTCCACGACGCCGCGAACGCGATTGCCACCTCCATCTCCACCCGGGCCCTCACGCCCCGCATCGCCCTGGCCATGGCCGCCGTGATGAACTTCCTCGGCGCCTTCCTGGGCACCGAGGTCGCCAAGACCGTCGGCAGCGGCATCATCGGTGCACCTGAGGAACTGTCGGGCCTGCTGCTGGTGATGTGCGCGCTCATCGGCGCGATCGGCTGGAACATCTTCACCTGGTGGCGGGGGCTGCCGACCTCGTCGTCCCACGCCCTGATCGGCGGACTGGTCGGTGCCGCCCTCGCCGCCTCCGCCACCGTGCACTGGACCGGCATTGTGGACAAGGTCCTGCTGCCCATGCTGCTGTCCCCGCTGGTCGGCGTGGCCCTCGGCTACACACTGCACACGATCATCCTGTGGGCGTTCCGCCGCTCTGCCCCGCGCCCCGTGACCCGCCGCTTCCGTATTGCGCAGACCGTGTCAGCCGCCGCTATGGGCCTCGGACACGGGCTGCAGGACGCACAGAAGACCATGGGCGTCATCGTCCTCGCGATGGTCACGGCGGGATGGCAGGACGACTTCTCCGTACCCCTTTGGGTGATCGCGGCCGTGGCCGCGGCGATGGCCGCCGGCACCTACAGCGGAGGGCGCCGCATCATCACCACCCTCGGCCGGCGCATCGTCCACCTCGACCCACCGCGCGGCTTCGCCGCCGAGACCGCTGCCACGGCCGTCCTCTACACCACCGCGTTCGTCTTCAAGGCCCCGATCTCCACCACCCAGACGATCACCGCGGCCATCCTGGGCGCCGGCGCGACCCGGCGCATCAAGGCCGTGCGCTGGCAGGTGGCCCGTTCCATCGGCACCGCGTGGATCCTCACCTTCCCCGGAGCCGGGCTGCCCGCCGCCGCCCTCTACCTGATCCTGGACGCCATCACTGGCCTGTGACCTCAGCGGAGGCCCCCGATGCCCACCACACCCACTCCCAAGTCAGGCAGGCCAGCACGCGCCGGACTCCCCGACGGCCTCCCCGTGCCAGGCCGCTTCACCCATCTGCACCCCGACGACGGCGCCTGCCTTATGGAGGCGGCCTCCCTGCTGGCCACCGGCTGCTTCACCGACCGACCGACCGGCACCCATCCGGTACTCGCCGCGCTCGCCCGTGCGGTCAACGATGCCGTCGACGACGCCACCCGCCACACCCTGTGGCCGCTGGCCGCCGATCTCGCCAACGCGCACCCCGCCGACCGCGCCTACGGTCCGCTGCTGGTGGGCACGGTCGTGGACGCCGCCCGCCGCGTGCGGCCCGACTCTCGGCGCCTGAAGTGCCGCAGCGCGGCCTGCCACGCCCGGGCCCACCGGCTCGCCCGAGCCCGTACCAGGACGACACCGGCCCGCATCGCCGACATGCTGTGGTGGCACGGCCCCGGCCACCACCACCTCGAACACGCCCTCCGCGTCCTGCTCACCGCCCCCGACGCCGACCAGCGCCTGTCCCGGCTCCTCCATCGGGCCGTGACGGAGGCCCGGGTCCGAACCACCAGGCAACAGGCACCGACCCACGCGGAAACCACCTCGCAGCGCGGATGAGGGCCGGGGACAGTGACCGTGGCAGTCAGCCCGACCCCGCGGCCTCTGCCGTTGGACGCCAGCAGGTCGGGCGGCTTCGGCCGGCATCTGGTACAGGAGCTGTCGGTCGACGTGCGGGTCCAAATCCGCTCCGCTGGGAAGATGGTGATTGCGGTCCTGCCCTGTCCCACTGCTGTCAGTCCGCGGGGCTGAGGAACGGGATCGGGGACTCTCGTAGTCCGCGTGGCGCTGTCGTCTTGCCAGAAGGAAGTCTCGGTCATGCCGGGGCTGATGCCTCGACCGCGGCCACCGCGTGGCCGTCACGAGGGGCTCAGGAGTAGAAGTCCCTGGCGACGTTGAGCGGACCGACGCCCATCCCTGGCGCGCCCGTTGGCTGAGATGGTTTCTCCCCGTCATGACGCGGAGCAGTACGCGACCTTGCCCGGGGGCTACTGGCAGGACACTCGCACGGTCAGCAGCCAGGCCAGCCGATCCTTGATCCGAGGAAGAGCGGGCACCTCAGCGAAGCAACGCCCCCAGGCGTGCGTATCTGGAGCGGTCACCCACCGCCATACCGCAGATCGGGACCCGCTCGTACGGCTCGCAGGTCGGCCTGTGGGCGGCGCCCACGCAAGAGAGGCTCGGCGCAGGCCCGCCCGAGCGGCCGGCTCCTTCACCATCAGCGTGGGGAAGGTGGAGTGCATCACCCCGTTCATCACAGACCGTGCGGCAGCGCTGGCGCCTCCACCGGCGAGATTCGTGCGGACCGTCCTATTCACGGGTGCTGTCTGCATCACGCGGCCAGATGGCGATGGCGATCAGAACGGCCGCCCACACGCCGAGCGGGGTCAGTGGCCAGAAGGACGTCAGGTCTCCCTTCTGTGCGCAGCTGGCGCCCCAGATCCCGGACATGATCACTGCGCCGCCGAGCCAGTAGCGCCACTCGGCCAGCCACTCCTTGAGGTCCTTGAGGTCCTGCTCCGCCCTCGTCGGCACGGGTGCGGGCAGATCGGACGTGAGCACGGCAAGTTCATCGGCGGTACGCGCCCGCAGGGCGCGTTGAGAACGGGTCTCATGCTCGTGCGGGTCGATTCGTCCCTCGGCCAGCGCCGCTGCCAGCACGGCTAGCACGTCGTCGCGATCACGGTCCGAGACCCGCACGGCAGGCAGGGCGCTTTCGTATCGGTCATCCATCACTCTCCCCCTTCGGCGCAAGGCGCCTGAGCCACCTATAGAATACGACCGTATTCTATAGGTGGGAGCGTGATCCATGCCCAGGACCGTCGACAGGGAGGAGCAGCGCCGGCAGATCGGTGCGGCCCTGCTCCAACTCGTCGCCGAACGCGGCCTCGAGGAGGTCAGCGTGCGCACCGTGGCCGCCGCCGCAGGCCGCTCTCCCGGCGCCGTGCAGAAGTACTTCCGCACCAAGGACGAGATGCTCGTCTTCGCCGCCGAGCTGGCCGGCGAACGCATCGAGCGCAGGATGGCCGACGTGAACACCGCACCGTCCCTGCGTCAGGCGCTGCTCGAACTGATCATGACCACGCTCCCCGTGGACGCCGAGCGACGCGCAGAGGCCACCGTGCAACTCGCCTTCGCGGTCCACGCGGCACACCATCCGCGCCTCGCCGCGATCCGGCGACAGGTCGACCAGGAGGTCCGCCAGGCGCTCGCCGCCTGGCTGGAGTCGGCCGGACACCAGGCCCACGCGGTCGCCATCGCCGACGCCGTCATCGCACTGTCCGACGGTCTGGCACTGCGCATGCTGTACGCCCCACAGGAGTGCGAGCACCTGCTCACCGTCCTCGACCAGGCGCTGGACGCCCTGATCCCGACCGATGGTGCGCGCTCCGTCACGTTGCCCTGAGGCCCCGTGAGTACCTGTCCTGTGCACGACAGCGTCCAGGCAGGCCGCGCCTTTCCCTCGATGCGCACGGCCACGCCGGGGTCTTCGCTCAGCCACTCGAGCAAGAGAGGACGCAGTTACTGTGCGCTGAATGGACCGCGAGGCCGATGGAGTGAGAGTGCCGAGCCGTCCGCGGCGGCTGACGATATGCCGGTTCTCGTGGGGCAGTAGGGCCGACCCGGTGACAGCGAGGTGGGCCATGAGCCGCACGTGTCTCGGAACCGCGTCGGGCCTGCGGAGTGTACGTCGCCTAGGGGCCTTTGAGGCGCCGGTGGGCGGCAGGGAGAAAACGATGGGGAGCCGCCCCGGGGTTCAGTGAGGGACTGCAGCCTTGGCGGCCACGAGGGCGAGCCCCAGAAGGAGGTTGACGGCACCATTGGCGGCGACCAGGCGGCGAGGAGCGCCGGCTTTTACAACGGCTGCCGTGGACCATACGACCTGTTCGGCAATGGCGACGGCAAGCCCCAGCCAAGCGGTGCCGCCAGGGCTGAGCCCCAGAAGGGGACTCAGAGCCACGGCGGCGGCCGGCGGGAGTGCGGCTTCAGCGATCGGCGACTCCACGCGTGCTTCATGGCGGATCCGTTTCCACGACGGCGCGTGGCGGGCCACTCGCTCGCCGACGAGCCGGGCGTAGACGTGCGTCATCCAGAACACCAAACCTGTGGTGAGCAGCATGATCACAAGCTGAAGCCGGGGGAAGGAGCCCAGCGTTCCTGCTGTGGCGATAACGGAGGCCGCAAGGAGCGAGCCATAGACCGCCCCGGCATAGTTCCGCGAAGCTGCTTCCGCCGATTCCGGTTCATGACGTGTCATCAGTTCAGCATGCACGAGTGCCCGCAGCTCACGTTGTCACCGCGCCCTGTGTTGTGGGGTACTGGCCGCATGCTCAGTCAGCACAGGGACTCCGGGGCACGCTGTCGTCCTCGTCCTTCCGGGCTGCGGGGAGGTGAAACAGGCGCTGGGCGGGCTGCGGGATGCCGAGGTGTTGCTGGAGCGGCGAGTCGTGGCCCTGTCCCCGCCGGAGCTGGAAGTCGAGGAGCCGGTGCCGCTGACGGCCTGTCCCTGATCGGAGTGCTGCCCGACGCGTCTCGAACGGCGTCCCTGCTCGGAGTGCGGTGAGCTCGACCGCGGCGCAGGCTTGAGACAAGGGGAACCACAGTGGCAGCCCGGAACCGGCGGGCAGCCCAGGCACCCATGGGCTGTCGCGGACGGGACTGGAACACGGGCCGGCAAGACGCTGAACGAGCCGCGCCCGATCGGGCGAGGGAGCCTTCCATGAACGCCTACCCGCCTATCGCCGATCAAAGGATGGTCGGCGACCTTCAGACTGCCGCGCTGGTGTCGTCCGAGCAGACGATCGACCGCGCCGTACGTTCACGCACCTACGCGTTGATCGCCGCGGTTATCGCCCTCGACGAGGCGGAAGGGAGCAGCGCCGGTGGCTGAAGCGGATGCCTCGGGACGCCCGCCCGGTGCGATGCGCGGCGTGTTGGCCCCACTCGCCCTGGCCCAGTTCATCTGCAGCTTCGCCGGTTCGAACATGAACGTGATGATCAACGACATCAGCGAGGACCTGGACACGAGCGTGCAGGGAGTGCAGCTCGCGATCACGATCTTTCTCCTGGTCATGGCCGCGCTGATGATCCCCGGCGGCAAGCTGACCGACCGCTACGGCCGCAGGCGGTGCTTCCTGGCCGGTCTCGCCGTGTACGGCGTCGGTGCCTTGCTGAGCGCGGCCGCCCCGGGCCTGGGCGTCCTCATCCTCGGCAACTCGATCCTTGAAGGTGTCGGCACGGCGCTGCTCATTCCGCCCGTGTACATCCTCACGACGCTCCTGTTCACGGAAGTGACCTCACGTGCCCGCGCGTTCGGGGCCGTCATGGCGCTGGGAGGCATCGGCGCCGCCGCGGGGCCGCTGATCGGGGGGCTCATCACCTCCGCCATCAGTTGGCGGGCGGCCTTCGTGTTCCAGGCCCTGGTGATCGCATTGATCATCATCCTGAGCCGCCGGATCAAGGATCCTCTGCCACCGGATCCCGCGCGCCGCTTCGACACGGCCGGAGCGATCCTTTCAGCCGTCGGTCTCATCCTCGTCGTCACGGGAATCCTGGCAGCCGACAACAACGTCTGGCTGATGATCGGCCTGATCGCCCTCGGTGGACTCGTGCTGCTGTGGTTCTTCCGGTCGGTACGGGCCAAGGAGCGGGCCGGCGAAGAGCCACTCCTGTCGACGATCCTGTTCCGCAACCGCACCTCCAATCTCGGTCTCGTCACGCAGAACATCCAGTGGCTCCTGCTGATGGGGACGTCGTTCGTCGTCGCGACCTATCTCCAGGTCGTCCGCGGATACGACGCGATCCAGACCGGCGTGATCTTCACGGCCGCCACGCTGGGCCTGCTCGTGTCGTCACTGGCCGCCGAACGTCTGGCGAGGCGGTGGGCGCAGCGCGCCCTCATCGTGACGGGCTTCGTCGTGGCGATCGCCGGAGTCGGCGTCCTGCTGGCCATGGCGAGCGGCTCTCCGAGTGCCTGGGCCTTCGCGCCCGGACTGCTGCTGATCGGCCTGGGCCTCGGCCTGAGTCTGACCCCATCGGTCAACGTGGTGCAGGCGAGCTTCCCTGACGAGCAGCAGGGCGAGATCTCCGGGCTGTCACGCAGCGTCTCCAACCTTGGCTCCTCACTGGGCACCGCGGTCGCCGGTACCATCCTCGTCGCCGGCCTCACCGCCCATGCCTACGGTGCCGCGATGATCACGCTGGCGGTCCTCGGTCTCGTCGGCCTCGCCGCCGCGGTGTTCCTCCCCCGGGGCCTGGGTTCGAGGACCACTCCTTCTCCGTCGCACGAACCCCCGTGAGTTGTCTCCGCATGACGCTGGTGCGGTTTTGTGCGGGTCGGCCCTTGCCGGGGGCCACGCCAGTGCTTTCGGCCGGGCGCCGAGGCCGGACGGGGAGCTGTTGTGCAGCTGGGCCGGATCAAGGGCCGGGCCATCGCCCCGAACTCGGAGCGATGGCCGTTCGATCCGTGCCCGCATGGCGATGCGCGGCGGGGGAGGCGAAAATGGGATGAGCCGGATAGGGGCCATCCGATCAGCGGACACGGCGTCGCCTTCAGCGCTGGGGATGCGGCAGTCCGTCCACAGCGCGCTGGAAGCCGAGCCGACGGGGCAGTGGGGTGCAGCAGCCAGGTGACCGGCGGACTGGTTGAAGGCTCCGGAAATCCGCCAGCGGGACATCAAGGTATTTCCCGCGGGTGCCAGGTAGGAACACAGGTGATCGCTCATGTGCCGATGGCTCGCTTACTCGGGAACACCCCTGCTGCTCGACACCATCCTCTACAAACCGGCCCACTCGCTGATCGATCAGAGCCTCCACTCGAGACTGGGGGTCGAGACGACGAACGGCGACGGTTTCGGCGTCGGATGGTACGCGCAGGAAAGCATCGGCACCCCGGCCCTGCTCAAGGACATCGGCCCCGCCTGGAACAACCGCAATCTGAGGGAGATCGCGGATCATGTCCGCTCCCCGTTGTTCTTCGCCCACATACGGGCGTCGACCGGCACGGCGGTGCAGCAGACGAATTGCCACCCGTTCCGGCACGGCCGTTGGATGTGGATGCACAACGGTGCCATCGCAGGTTTCCCTCTCATACGCCGCGAGCTGTCCCTGCTCGTCGATCCCGGGCTGTACTCCGACATCGAAGGAACGACGGACTCGGAGATGATGTTCTACCTGGCGGTCACCTTCGGCCTGGACGAGGATCCGCCGGGCGCCGTGGCCCGGATGGTGGGAGTGGTGGAGCGCAGCGGCCGCGACCACGGTGCGGAGTTCCCGCTCCAGATGACGATCGCCGTGACCGACGGCGAATGCGTATGGGCATTCCGCTACTCGAGCGCGGGCGCTTCCCGGTCGTTGTTCTACAGCACCCGCGTGGACACACTGAGAGAGCTGCACCCCGACATGGCGTTCCTGCAGGAAGTGTCCGACGAGACCCGCCTCATCGTGTCCGAGCCCCTCGGTGATCTGCCGGGTGCCTGGAACGAGGTGCCCGAGAGCAGCTACGGCGTCGTACATGCCGGAGCCGACGAGTTGCATCCCTTCGCCCCACAACCGGCGTGACGCATCAGCGGATCGCGGGCTCGGTCACCTCGGCAGTCGTCGGTCGCGGTGATCGGCCGTATTCGGTTGCGCGCCGAACAGGGCGTGTTGGTCAGCCCGCGGGGCCTGGCGTGACTCAGGGCTTTTTCGTGACGGACCGCTTGGTGCCTTTGGTCCTGCTGGTGCTCGTACCGCTACGCCCTGGCTTTGCGGGCACATCCTTGCGCGTTGTGGCCTCCTCCGTGCCTGCGGCCGTCCGCGATGGCGCTGTCCGGGTCGGGGCGGTCGGCCACTTGAACTCGATCTCCAGCTCGATCTCCCCACCACCGATCTCGACCTCTATCTCGCTGCGAAGGTCGTCGGGGATCCGCAGGCTCAGCGTTCCGGGGCTGAGTTCCAGTTCGGCGTCCCCGCCTTCCCTCAGCGCGGCTGCGAGTGCCGTGAGCTGGTCAGCCGCCTCGAGGCGTGACACGGAGCGCTTCTGCTCGTACTTGAGGTCCTTCATGGTGTCTCCGATCCGCACACGGTCTGGGTGTCGGGCCGCCCTGCCAGGTCGTCCCCTGCCTCATCGCTCAAACGGACTGGGAGCGGTGCACAGTGCCCAGATCACGGAGCCGTTGATCGCGGTCAGGACGACGGCCCGGAACCGCGCGTAGGGAATCCGAAGGGAGTTCGCGAGCATGGCCAGGCCGGCCGCCGACGATCCTGGCCCGGGTGGCGCCTGGAACAAAGCGGCACCCGCAAGGGCGACGACCACGTCGTGATCGGATGGATCCAGCCTCACCTGACAGGCCATCGCCGGCTCCTTCGTGTTGAACGGCCCCGCACGACCGCCCGTTCCCGTTCGGCCGGGGGGTTACCTCCAATCTCGTCCTCTCGGGTTCGCTGCGCACGTCGGGGGGCTCGATGGGCGGTTGTCGATGAACAGTTCGCGCAAGTCGGCGTGATGTCGTGGTGCTTGCATGCAATTGACCGATCACGGCAGCCGGCTTTGGGCGCCTGTGGACGACATCCCTTACGGTCATCTGCAAGTCGTCGGCGCACGCGCTGCGCCACGAAGCCGCGCCGCCGGCGCCGGAACGGGCGGGACCTGTCGGCTCGGCATACGGGCACCGTCAACCCGGATGACTGGGGCCTCCATCAGGCCCCGGCCTTCCCCGCGCTCCGCGCCTCCCGCATGGCGCGGCGAACCATGCGCGCGCCATGCGGGAGGCGCGGATGGGTTCTACGGTTGAGGGGAGGCCCCGCATTTGCGGAACTCGGTTCTTTCCGCCTCACACCCCTCGGGCTCGAGACTCACCAGGAGGGCATACGCTATGTCCACTGCATCCGACACCCCTGTCCTGGACACCCTCGCCGCCATGACGGTCGACTCGATCGAGCGATGCGGGCTGGCTCCGGACATGCTCATACTCACGCGCATCGCGGCACTCGCCGCCTCGGACGCCCCGCCCATCTCCTACGCGGCCCATATCGACCCCGCGATCAGGAGCGGCCTGACCGCCGAACAACTGCAGGACGTCCTGGTCGCCATCGCACCCATCGTGGGCACCGCCCGCGTCATGACGGCAGCGGGCAACATCGCCACGGCGTTCGGCATCGCCATCGCCGTCGCCGATGCCGGGATCGAAGCCCAGGGCTGAGAGCAGCCGCCCGCCCGGCATTGATGATCCGCGCGGCCGAGAGTCAGACGAAGGCGGGGGCGGGATCCTCGCTGGTCCAGTGGACGTTGAAGAGGGCGGCGACGAGGCGTTCGTGCTCTGGCTCGAGCTGCCCGGCGCGGTGCTTGGTGCGGGCCTTGGCGAACCATGGGCAGATCTCGACCGTGCGCCGTCGACAGTGATCGACTCGCGGGCCGAGGGGCACGGCGTTCGCGGTGGAGGAAGAGCTCGAGGAGCTGGACGGCCTGGGGGAAGGTGCGGGTCGTGGCGCGCGGGACCAGGCTCGTGGCGGCCGGGGTGACGCCGAGGGTCTTGAGGAGCTGGTGCCGGCCGGACTCGAGGGCAGTCCAGCGGGTGAGCTGCCGGGCGGCCCAGCTGCCGAGGCATCCGGCCGGGTGGCCTTGAACACCGCCGACCGGGCAGGGCCCTGGAGCGGGACGACCTCCTCGACAGCCAACTCGACAGCCTCGACGCGCGCCGCCGGCCTGGTAGCCGATACCGACGCGCTGATCGTCCGGACCGTCCAGCCGGCGCCGTCGTAGATGCAGAACTGTGCGTGGTCCGAGGGGACATGCACCCAACGGCTGGCGCGCAGCGAGGGAAGATGAAGCACCAGCCCCTGACCTCCGCGGATCATGGCCGCTGTGGTGAGGAGACCCGAGCCGCTCGTAGCGTCAACGGTCGGAGCGGCTTTCCGCACCTGAGCCTCGCACGGCCGTCGGGGGCAGCGGCCGGCAGAGGCGAAGGGGGACTTTTCGGCCGAGGTGAGTCAGCCGGTGCACGAGCATGTGCCCCTTGCGCTGCTGGTAGGAAGAACAGGGCGGCAAGGCGTCAGGCAGGTGGTGCAGTTGTGGCCCCGTGGATCGAAGGAGCTGGCTGTGCTGGTGAGCTGCAACGATGCGCGAATCAGACAGGGCATGCCCACAGCGCGCGTCCGAAATAGCGGCCTGCGGTGTGCTTTTGACTCATGCGTACGCAACGCTGCTCGTATCGGCAGACGCCTTCGAGCAAAGGAGTGCTCCATGCGACACCTCGTAGGAAAGGCCACGGCAGCCGCAGGGCTGGTGGCGTGCTCGACCGTCCTCCTTGCGGGTCCGGCCCACGCCGAGTCGGCACGACCGAGCAGCTTGTACGCTCCCTCGGCGATGGTGCTGGCCGTCGGGAAGGGAGAGAACGCGGCCGCAGCGACGATGCAGCGGGCGGTGACGCTGCAGTGCAGTCCGGCACCCGGCGGGGACCACCCCGACGCACGTGCCGCCTGTGCCGAGCTGCGCAGCGTCGACGGCCGGCCGGCTCTGCTCATCGAGGACAGCAACGAGCGCCTGTGTCCGCAGATCTACGACCCGGTGACCGTCACGGTCGACGGCGTGTGGGAGGGCCGCCGCCTCTCCTATGAGGAGACCTTCGCCAACCGCTGTCTGATGGAAGGAAAGGTGCCGCAGCTCTTGCAGTTCTGAGGCGGTCACCTGCCCAGGCCCGGTCTCCACGATCGTGGAGACCGGGCCGCTGTTGTCCAACCGTCGTTGGTCTCGGTGGTGATCCGCACCGAGCCGCAGCCGTGGCGTTGGGGCAGCCTGAGCACGTGGTCGAAGGGTATGCGGCTGATCGTCCGCGAGGAACGGCCGTATCCCGGCGCCCAGTTGCGCTTTACCGACGTCGACGGGCTGCGGCTGACTTGCTTCGCGACCAACACGAAGGGAGGCCAACTCGCCGATCTCGAACTGCGTCACCGCAGGCGGGCCCGCTGCGAGGACCGCATCCGAGGCGCCCGCGACACCGGCTTGCGCAACCTGCCCCTGCACGACACTGCACAGAACCGGATCTGGCTGGAGAACGTCTCCCTGGCACTCGACCTCCTCGCCTGGATGCCGATGCTCGCCCTGACCGGCAAGACCCGCCGCTGGGAACCCAAGAAGCTCCGCCTGCGGCCGTTCTCCGCCGCCGCCCAGCTCGTCACCACCGGCCGTCGCCACCGGCTCCGCTTCACGACCCGATGGCCCTGGACCGACGAGATCACCCGGGCAATCGACCGGCTCAACGCCTTGCCGAGCCCCGGCTGACCCGCCCCACCGACCGCCCCAACGATCCGCACCACCGCACCGGGAAAGTGGAACCCGGCGCCCACCCGACGCGACAACCGGGCCGTCACCCTGCCCCAGCGCCGAAAAAGGGCCGCACCTCGCAAACACAGGGTCCCCGTCGGCACACCAACGAGGACTCATGAACGTTCTGCGTTTGACGATGGCCCGCCACGGGGCTGCACTGGATTCATGGATGCTGCGCGACTCCGTTCTAGGGAGAGCAGCGATGACAACCATGGAAACGTTCAATCTTCTGCAGCCGTACAAGATCGCCGAGGAGACGTTCGTCATCCCGTGGGCCCTCGAGGCCCCGCCGGTCGGCCACTTCCCGATGAACTCGATGGTGATCCGGGGAGCAGAGCCGGTCCTTGTGGACACCGGGGCGCCCGCAGTGCGCTCCCAGTGGCTGGAGGCAGCCTGGTCCGTCGTGGATCCCCTGGACGTACGGTGGATCTTCCTCACCCACGACGACCGCGACCACGCCGGCAACCTCCTGGCGGTCCTCGCCGAATGCCCGAACGCGACCCTGCTGACGACATGGTTCTCCATCGGCCGCATGGCCGAGGAGTGGGAGACCCCCCTCAACCGGTGCCGCTTCATGACCGACGGCGACACGATCGACGCGGGCGACCGCACCCTGGTCGCCAAACGACCGCCCCTGTACGACAACCCCACAACCCGCGCCCTCTTCGACCCGAATACCAACGTCCTGTGGGCCGTGGACACCTTCGCCACGAACGTACCCACCCCGATGCCGGACATAGCGGCGCTTTCCGCGGACGAATTCCGCGACGGCCAATTCTTCGGCGGACGCCTGGTCTCGCCCTGGGTCGCGTTGCTGGACACCCAGAAGTTCCGGACGGTCGTGGACGACTTCCAACGCCTGAACGCCGAGGTCATCGTCGGCTGCCATTCCCCGGTCCTCCGCGGCCCCAAGATCTCCGAGGCATACGATCTCCTCCGCCGGCTCCCCGAGATCCCCCCGTGGGCAGAGTTCACCCAGGCCGACCTGGACCAGTGGATGGCGGTCGCCGAGAGCTCGGTACCACCGGAACAACCACGACCGTCGGGGACGTGACGGTGGCCGTGGCCCTCTAGGTGTGCTGTCCGGACAGCTGGGTGACGCGGCTGGCTGGGGTAGGGCTGCAGGACGCTTTCCTCGGGCGTCCCGCAGCCGCTGCAGCTGCTCCGGGTTCCTCGGGTCGTGGGTGGGCAGAGGCAGCGCCGTTGGCCAGGTGGCCGGCCTCGGCAGTGCCGCCAGGCAGGGCGTTCGCCAGCTCATGTCGCCAGGGCCACCTGGCGGCGATCCGCAGGTGGAGCGGCGACCTCCGCGGGTGATGCGGGCGGCTGGGTGCAGCAGTCGGACGCGCTGAAGACATGCGCCGACGGTCCGTGCGAGGAGACGATCGTCGTCGTCACACCCGCCGACCACTGCGCTCGCCGTACGGATCAAGGGTGGTTCGGCACCCAGGTGCCGAACCACCCCTGTCGGAGAAGTCGTTCAGGTCAGAAGGGCTGCCGTCTGGGCCTCGGGAGCGGTGTCGGTGAGCGCGGCGAGGTAACGCTCGGCATCGAGCGCTGCTGCGGCGCCCGTGCCGGCAGCGGTGATGGCCTGGCGGTAGGTGTGGTCGACGACGTCGCCCGCGGCGAAGACGCCCGGGATGTTCGTCCGGGTGGAGGGGGATGCGACCTGGATGTAACCCTCGTCGTCGAGATCAAGCTGGCCGGTGAACAGTTCGGTGCGCGGGTCGTGGCCGATCGCGATGAACAGCCCCGTGACGTCGAGTTCGCGGGTGGCGCCGGTCAGGACGTTGCGGAGGACGACGCCGGAGAGCATCCCTTGCGTCTCCTTGATCTCGGCGATCTCGCTGTCGAAGGCGAAGGAGATCTTGTCGTCGGCGAACGCCCTGTTCTGCATGACCTTCGAGGCCCGCAGGGTGGAGCGGCGGTGGACGACTGTGACCGAGCGGGCGAAGCGGGTGAGGAAGGTGGCTTCCTCCATGGCAGTGTCACCACCGCCGACCACGACGATGTCGCGGTCACGGAAGAAGAACCCGTCGCAGGTCGCACACCACGAGACGCCGCGGCCGGACAGCTCGTCCTCGCGGGGCAGGCCGAGCTTGCGGTAGCCGGAGCCGGTGGCGACGATCACCGTCTTGGCGCGGTGGACGGTTCCGGCGGAGTCGGTCAGCAGTTTGATGTCGCCGGTGAGGTCGACGGCGGTGATGTCGTCGTCGATCATTTCGGCGCCGAACTTCTCGGCTTGGGCCCGCATGTTCTCCATGAGGACCGGTCCGTCGATGCCGTCGGGGAAGCCGGGGAAGTTCTCGACCTCGGTCGTGGTGGTGAGCGAGCCGCCGACGAAGACGGAGCTGCCGAACAGCAGCGGCTCGAGCTGGGCGCGGGCGGCGTAGAGGGCTGCGGTGTATCCGGCGGGGCCGGAGCCCATGACGATGACGTTGCGCACGTCGTCGCCGGTGGCGGCGGTCGGGTCGGTCACCGGGCTCACGCCTCCTGCTGCGAGTCGATCTCGGCGATCAGTGCCTCGATGCGGGTCTTGATCTCGTCGCGGATGGGGCGGACGGACTCGACGCCCTTGCCGGCCGGGTCTTCGAGGGCCCAGTCGAGGTACTTCTTGCCGGGGAAGATCGGGCAGGCGTCGCCGCAGCCCATGGTGATGACGTAGTCGGACGCCTGGACGGCCTCGGTGGTGAGGATCTTCGGTGTGGCAGCGGAGATGTCGACGCCGACCTCCTTCATCGCCTCGACCGCGGCCGGGTTGACCTGGTCGCCCGGGATGGAGCCGGCGGAGCGGACCTCGATCCGGTCGCCGGCCAGGTGGTTGAGGAATCCGGCGGCCATCTGGGAGCGGCCGGCGTTGTGGACGCAGACGAAGAGCACGGAGGCGAGCGGAGCGGTGGTCATCGGTCTTCTTTCATGGCGGGGATGAGTGTGGGCGGGGACGGGAAACTTCAGGTGCTGGGCGACAGGGAGTCCAGCAGGTCGGTGATCCGGGCGTCGATGTCCTCGCGAATGGAGCGCACAACGGCGATCGGGGCGTCGTCGGGGTCGGCGACGGGCCAGTCCAGGTAGCGGTGGCCAGGCACCACGGGGCAGGCGTCGCCGCAGCCCATGGTGATCACGACGTCGGCGGCCTGGACGACCTCGTCGGTCAGCGGCTTGGGGTAGGCCTCGTCCAGTGCGATGCCCGCCTCGGTGAGCGCCTGGACCACGTGGGGGTCGACGGCGCCGGAGGGGTGGGTGCCGGCGGAGGAAACGATCACGGCCGCCCCGGCCCGGTGAGCCAGCAGGGCAGCCGCCATCTGCGAGCGGCCGGCGTTGTGACTGCACACGAAGAGCACCCGCGGCCGTCCGCCGCCGGTCGGGCTCTCGACGTGGGCCAGTGCGTCGAGGCGTTCGGTGGTGAACCGTTCGGCCAGCACGACCAGGTGCGTGCGCACCTGCGCTGCGTCCGCGAGCCGCTCGTAGGAGTCGACCATGAGCCGTTGTACCGTCTCCACGGAGTACCGGCCGTGGTGGCGCACGGCGAGGCGGGCGACGCCGGCCGCGAGGCGCTCGTCGGGGAGGACCGGGTGCGGGGACGCGGTCATGGAGAGAACCCCCTGGCTTCAAAGAGGTCAGCCCAGGCTGGTGTCAGCTCCGGGTGATGTGAGAGTATCAGCCCATGATGACGTCAGTCGACACTGATCTGATCCGGGTTCTGGCCGACCCTCTCAGGCTCCGGATCGTGACCCTGCTCGCACGGGAGACGCTCTGCACCACGCACCTGGTCGAGGAGACCGGAGCGAAGCAGACGAACCTCTCCAACCACCTGAAGGTGCTGCGCGAGGCCGGGGTCGTGGAGACCGAGCCGTGCGGACGGTACATCTACTACCGGCTGCGCCCTGAGGTCATCGAATCGCTCGCGGGCCAGTTCTCCGACTTGGCCGCCACGGCCCGCGCCACCGCCGACACCAAGAGAGCCTGCCCGTAGCCTCTCGCCTCACCTGCCCGAGGAGACCCCGTCTTGCCCTCCACCGAGCCCGCCGCGAGTGACGTCATAGCCGCCGACGCCTCGCCGCAGCCCGCGCCCGGCGCCACCCCGCCCCGTACGCCGCTGGTCGCCCGTGCCGCCGCCGAACTCGTCGGAACCGCCGCCCTGGTGGCGGTCGTCGTCGGCTCGGGCATCCAGGCGACCCAGCTGACCGACGATGTCGCGCTGCAGCTGCTCGCCAACTCCACCGCCACGGTCTTCGGGCTCGGCGTCCTGATCGCCCTGCTCGGCCCGGTCTCCGGAGCGCACTTCAATCCCGCTGTCACCCTGGCCGAGTGGTGGACCGCCCGCCGCGGCGGCGCGGGCGTGAACGCGCGCGAGCTCGCGGTGTACGTGCCTTCGCAGGTCGTCGGCGCGATCGCGGGCGCGGTCGTGGCGGACGCGATGTTCGGCGAGCCGCTGGTGAAGTGGTCCGCGCACGACCGGTCGGCGGGGAACCTGCTCCTCGGCGAGGTGGTGGCCACCGCAGGCCTGATCCTGCTGATCTTCGGCCTGGCCCGTACCGACCGGCTCCGCTTCGCGCCGGTCGCGGTCGCCTCGTACATCGGCGCGGCCTACTGGTTCACCTCCTCCACCTCCTTCGCGAACCCCGCGGTCACGATCGGCCGCGCCTTCACCGACACCTTCGCGGGCATCGCCCCCGCCTCCGTCCCGGCGTTCATCGCGATGCAGCTGGTCGGCGCGGCCGTGGGCCTGGCCCTCGTCGCGGTCGTCTTCATGCGCAGCAAGACGGCCCCGGGGACGCCCGCGGCATGACGCAGCGCGCCGATGCGGTGGTGGTCGGCGGCGGCCAAGCGGGGCTCGCCGCCGGCTACCACCTGCGCCGCCTCGGCGTGGACTTCGTCGTCCTCGACGCCGAGTCCGCGCCCGGCGGCGCCTGGCAGCACACGTGGGACTCGCTGCACCTGTTCTCCCCGGCGGCGTACTCGTCCCTGCCGGGACGGATCATGCCCGCACAGCCAGGCGAGACGTACCCCGACGCGCAGCACGTCGTCGACTACCTCGCCGACTACGAGAAGCGCTACGAACTGCCCGTCCACCGCAGCGTCCAGGCCCAAGCCGTGCACCGCGACGGCGGCCGGCTCCGCGTGGAGACCGACGTGGGTGACTGGTCGGCGCGGGCGGTCGTGAGCGCAACCGGCACCTGGTCGCGGCCCTTCCTTCCCGCCGTCCCCGGCCGGGACCTCTTCACCGGCCGCCAGCTGCACACGGTGGCCTACCGGCGGCCGCAGGACTTCGCCGGGCTGGGGATCCCCCCAGGGCGAAGCCGTAGCGGAAGGGTGGTCGTGGTCGGCGGCGGGAACTCCGGCGCGCAGATCGCCGCCGACCTCGCCCTGGCCGGCATCGACCTGACCTGGGTCACCCAGCCCCCGCCCCGGTATCTCACCGACGACATCGACGGCCGTGTCCTCTTCGACGTCGCCACCGCCCGCCGCCGGGCCCTCGACGAGGGCCGCACAGACACCGGAGGCGTCGCCTCGCTGGGCGACATCGTCGCCGTACCGCCCGTACGCAAAGCCCGCGACGCCGGCCTGCTGCAGGCGAAGCCGATGTTCACCCAGCTGACCACGATGGGCGTGAAGTGGGCCGATGGCACCACGGCCGAGGCGGACGCCGTCATCTGGTGTACCGGCTTCCGGCCCGCCCTCGCCCACCTCGCCCCGCTGGGGCTGAGGGGGCCGCGCGGCCGCATTGCCACCAACGGCACACGCGCCGTGGCCGAGCCCCGCCTGCACCTGGTCGGGTACGGCGACTGGACCGGGCCCGCCTCCGCCACCCTGATCGGCGTCGGCAGGCCGGCACGGGACGCGGCACGCGAGGTCGCGGCCTTTCTTGCGGACTGATCGACGTAGACGAGGCGGTGACACTCGCGGGTTCGATCGCCCCCTGCACGCCGACCCAGGGACCTGCGGGGCCCGGCATTCGGCCTGCTCGCCACCGTGCAGTCACCAGGCAATCTGGCCGCTTCCGCGATTTCGGGCATCTTGTGGACCACTGTTTCTGCGACGGCAGCATTCACCTACCTCACCGCCTGGATGCTGCTGACGCCGGCCGCCGGCCCTACACCGCCCGCCGGCAGGCACCGCCGGTCACCGACCGCTGTCCCTCACGAGCAGGCAGCCAGAACCGGTTCTGCACCGCCGGACCGGGCATCATCCAATCCCCGGCAGAGCGGCGCGCGGAGGAACGCATCATGGATCAGCATCCAGCGATGGACCGGCAGGCCGTGCGTGAGGACTACGAGCGGGCACGGCAGACGTTCCACACACTGCTGGACACCGCCTCGCCGACCGACCTCGCGCGTCCGAGTAACGGCACCCGGTGGACCAATCGGCAGCTGCTGTGGCACATGCTCTTCGGCTACATCATCGCCCGCGTCCTGCTGGTCCTCGCGCGCGCCTTCAGCCGGCTGCCCCGACAGCTGAGCAATGGCTTCGCCCGGTTGCTGGACGCCGCGACCCAGCCGTTCGACCTGGTCAACTACCTCGGCCCGTGCGGGGCGGTCAAGGTGATGAGCCCGCAGCGGATGAGCGTCGTGTTCGACCGGGTCATTGCCTCCCTGGAGCGAAGCCTTGCAGCCGAAGCCGACCTCGCCCGCGGAATGCGCTACCCGGTCCGGTGGGACCCGTTCTTCAAAGACTTCATGTCCCTCGCGGACATCTACCGCTACCCCACCCAGCACTTCGACTTCCACCACCGCCAGCTGACCATCGGCAAGCCCGACTGAACGGAAAACGGGACCAGCCGCTTTACGCAGCAGCCCGTCGGCCGAAGGACAGCCTCACCGCGTCGAAGCCAGTCGCACCACACACCGTCCGAGGACCGCGTCAGCTTGCTCATGGTCCGGAGACACGACCCTCGACGCACCAGCCGTGCCGCGCGCGAGCTGCTGTCACTGGAGGGAAGATCAGGTCGATGCGGTTGCCAGAAGCCGGCCCATCGCAGCAAGGACGGACGGCTCGACCCGGTAGTACACCCACGTGCCGCGCCGCTCGGAGGACAGCAGTCCGGCTTCCTTGAGCTTCTTCAGGTGGTGGGAGACCGTCGGCTGCGATACGCCGACGTCGGAGATGTCGCACACGCACGCCTCGCCGCCCTCATGGGAAGCGACCGCCGAGAACAAGCGCAGGCGCACGGGGTCGCCGAGCGCCTTGAACATGCGCGCGGCCTTGTCGGCCTCTTCCGCGTTCATGGGGCGTTCGGTCAGCGGTGGGCAGCACGGCACCACGGACTCGGGCTCCACCACGGGCAGCATCGCAACTTTCGACATGCATCTATTTTGACACAGGTCGAATCAATGGGCCAGGGATGGTGAGCGGCGCCGCGGCTCATCACCCGAGCGCCGAGTGGGTCGACGTGTCAGAGCCCGGCGGCGGCCGGGGCCTTGCGCACATGGGCGGCGAGCGGCGGGATGACGAAGTCGACGTCCCGGCTGACGCCGCGCAGCGCGCGACGTCGACGTACTCCATCAGACCTCCAAGTTAGATGAATGTCTATGTTGACGCTCATCGAAACAGGTGGGACGCTGATAACACAAGCCATCGACGCACATCGAAACAGGAGCTCGCCCATGGCTACCGCCCTGACGAGCCCGAGACCGCGCAGGCCGACGGCGGTGGCTGCTGCGCGGCCCCCGCCACCCTCCAGACCGGCGTCGGCGCCCCGGCCACCTCCGGCGGCTGCTGCCGCTCAACCACCCACCCGAGCAGGAGGACCGTCATGTCCCGCATACAGCTCGCTCTGCGCGTCCCCGACCTGGCCGCGTCCGTTGCCTTCTACACGAAGCTCTTCGGCACCGGGCCGGCCAAGCTCCGTGACGGCTATGCCAACTTCGCCGTCGCCGAGCCCCCGCTCAAGCTCGTCCTCATCGAAGGCTCGGAGGGCGAGGACACCAGCCTGGACCACCTCGGAGTGGAAGTCGACAGCACCGAGGCCGTCCACGCGGCCACCACCCGCCTGAGCCAGGCGGGCCTCGCGACAGCAGAGGAGAACGACACCAGCTGCTGCTACGCCCTCCAGGACAAGGTCTGGGTCCACGGCCCCGGCCAGGAGCCGTGGGAGGTGTACGTCGTCAAGGCCGACGCGGACACCCTGAGCAAGCAACAGGGCAGCACGTGTTGCTCCAGCCCGACCAACGCCGACACCGAGCCCCGCGACTCCGTCACCGCCGGCAGCTGCTGCTGACCTGAACGATGACCGACCTTCACACCGACCAGGCGACCGGAACGGGAGGCCGGTCGCGGCCTCGCGCCGTCCTGCAGCCGTACGGAAGCCGCCCGGCCCTACCGGGCGGCCTGGTCAGGGGGTCGGGCGAGTTCGCCGTCGCCGCATCGCGAAGTGAGCGGTCATGACGCCCACAACGGTGAATACCAGCGCCCGTGCTCGTTGTCGGTGGGACACACATTGAGCGCGCCGGGCGAAGTAGGGCGCCGCACCGTCGTCTGCGGACGGCAGGGCGTCTTCGTGCGTCAGTCATCCGAGGGTGCCCGGAGCGGAAGGGCCCCGGCGACGTTGAGCGAGCCGTTGCCCATCTCTTGGATCGGGCACGGGGCGTGGCAGTGGCTGACGCCAGTCGCCAAGCGTCGTGAGGAGAAACTGGCGGGCGAGAGGACGTATTTCGTCCCACGCTGGATCTGTGGCCAGGGCGTTGCCCCAAAGACCGGCGCGGCAGGCGGCATCGATCTCACCGAGACGACGGCGGATGGCCTGAAGACCACTCAGATCCTTGGATGCGAAGGCTCCTCGCCCCGCGAGTCCTTCGGAGATGCGGCAGAGGAGTTCCACCTCTTCGACGACGGACTCCGTCTCCAACTCACGCTCGCCCAGCCAGGCAACCTGATCCTGGGCCTCGGCTGCAAGGAGGGCCATAAAGCGCAGTGTCCAGGTGCGCAGGTGCGCGTCGCCGAGATGGTTCATGCATGCAGGATCGCATCCGGCTCCCGCCAGACCGTGCTCGACAGCACGGAAGGGCGCAATGGCCGGCGCGGCACCTGCGGAGGTTGAAGCGCGAGTTCTGCTGCCGCAATCGAACAGTGCCAGACAGCGGTGACTCCACCAAGCGCAACCTGTCGTGAACGGTGGCGCGCTCCTCGCCGCGGGCCTCCTTGGCGCCTTCGCCGAGGCGCTCAAGGCGGCCATGAGGCCGACGACCTGCCCGGCCGGCTGCGGCGCCTCCCCGGCCGGCTCGACCTTCCTGCCCTCGGCCTGAGCCGTGATGACCTCATCGAGGGCGTCCCGGTAGTGGTCGGTGTACTCGGGCAGGTGGTCCTCGGACAGTGCGTCCATCAGGCGCAGGGCTTCGTCGCCCTCCGAGTGGCCAGCTCCACAGCCGGCGGCGCGAGCTCCTCGGAGGAGCGGATCTCGTCCTGCAGGCCCTTGATGATCTCGTCGTCCCACAGCTGCTTCCGTCCAGCTCGCAGATCTTCCGGTACCGGATCCGGCCGCCGTCCTCCAGGCGGATCTGGCGAAAGGAGATGTCGTGGCTCTCGGTCGCGTTCACGACCTTGATCGGGATCGTGACCAGGCCGCAGCTGATCGCGCCGGGCCAGATGGGCGGGGCAGGACGAGACCTCCGGTACAGCCCCGAGCAGGGCCGGCCTACGACCGGTGCTGATCGGAGGCATAAGGGCGAGGGCCCCCTCTTGCGGCATCTGTGTTCCGTGCCCTCCAGATGCGACTGTCCGCCAGCCGGGTGACCCTGAGGAAAGTGCCCTGACCCCCACACCCCAGGGAGACACGTGATGATCAAGATGCTGCACGAGAAGGGCCTGCGCAGCGAGCACGCCTACACCGCAGCCTTCATGTCCATCGGCTTCTCCATCTTCACCTGGGCCGCGTCCCTCAAAGTCGAACCCGGCGCCGGCCTCGACCGCGCCGACCGATGGGGCATCTTCGTCGGCGAATGGGCGCCCACGTTCTTCGGCCTCGGCTTGGCGCTCTCCCACTACGAGCAGCAGGACGGCACCCTCACCGCCAGCGTGCGCGACATCCGCGAGGCGAAGGAGCGGCAGCAGGAAGCCATGTAGCACGAACGAACGCCCGCCCCTCGTGAGGGGCGGGCGTTCCGCTGAGCGGGGAGGCCACTGCCCCCAGGGGCACGAAGGCCGACAGAGGGCGGGGCGGCGGTCATCGGTGCATGAGCCCGCCGGCGATGTCTGAGGCAAGACCGGCGGCGAGCACCGCCAGGCAGCCGGTGAACAGGAAGCGTCCCATGGAGCACGTGAATCCCTCGCCGCGCCGCCAATCGGGGCAGGCGCTGGCGGTTCTTCGGCGGGCCACCACGAACGGGCACAGCACCGCGCGCGCCGGGCCCCATCGACACGGCGGACATGTGCCTGCCCTCCCGTGTGGAGCCGGGAGGGGGCTGGCCCCCGCCCGACGTGACCGGGCGGGGTCTGCACAGCATGCACGTGAATCAGCCACCAGGGAAGAGGGTGACTGAAATCCGTGCTGGGCTCAGTGGAGCCCAGCGCGCTTCGCCGCCTGCGCGTGGCCGCGCTGCCACGAAGGAGGAGGTTGTTCAGCAACCGACCGGTTCATGGACAGGTCCGCGGCGGGAGGGAGACACGCCGGGCCAAAGTCGACTTCCGGTGCCCAACAGCCGGAGAGACCGCCGACGACGAGGTACGTGATGAGGCCGGCGGCGCCGGAGAGGACGGTGGCCGACTTGTCGGCGTGGCCGGTGCTGGTGTGCGCGTCGGTGGCGAAGGTGATGGCGGTGAGCAGCAGGACGATCAGGGCGATGCAGACCGACAGCATGCCGACCTTGCCGGCCTTGCCGAGCTTGGCCAGCGGCCGCTCGAGCCGGTCCAGCCACTGGTGCTCGCGCTCCTCGAAGATCAAGTCGAGGAAAGATCATCAGCAGGAACATGCCACCGAACGCGGCGAACGCGGCGTGTGCGTCGGTGACCAGGTCCTCGTACCTGCTGGGCTGGTCCATGGCCGGCTGGACCGCGTCGATCGGCCCGGCCTCGGCACTGACGGCGACGATGACGATGGGGAAGACCAGCCGCATGCCGAAGACCGCGACCAGCGGCCCGAGCAAGGGCCGCCCCACCCCGGCGGACGACTTCCGCTCGGCCGCGTCCGCTTCGGCGAGCGCGGTCTGGCACGGACGATCCGGAAGGCGTTGAGGGAGGACCGCGTTGCCCGGATCCGCGCCAGGTCCGCTCGACGAGCGCCCCGGGCCCTCACCTCCCCGGCGGCCGGCGCGCGGGCGGCCTCCGCCAGACCTGCGGCACGGCCGAACGTCATGCGGGCACCTTCGACCGGCCCTGTAAGCGGTGCGGTCACAGACCGAGGTCGCGGCCGATGAGTTCCTTCATGATCTCGTTGGAGCCGGCCCAGATCTTGGTGACCCGGGCGTCGCGCCAGGCCCGGGCCACCCGGTACTCGTTCATGAAGCCGTAGCCGCCGTGCAGTTGGACGCAGGCGTCGAGCACGTCGTTCTGCACCTGTGCGGACCACCACTTGGCCTTCGCCGCGTCCACGGCGGTGAGTTCGCCGTCGTTGTGTGCCATGACCGCCTGGTCGACGAACGCCTGGGCCACCTCCATCTGCGTCACCAGTTCGGCGAGCAGGAACTTGTTGTACTGGAAGGAGCCGATCGGCTGGCCGAACGCCTTGCGCTGCTTGGTGTACTCGATGGTCTCCGTGAGGATCTGCGCGGCGTGCGCGAGGTTGGCGACGGCCCCTCCGAGGCGCTCCTGGGGCAGTCTCTCCATCATGTGAACGAAGCCCCGATCGACTTCGCCGATGACATGGGCGTGCGGTATCCGGACGTTGTCGAAGAACAGCTCCGCCGTGTCGGACTCGGTCTGCCCCACCTTGTCGAGCTTGCGGCCCCGGGTGAACCCCTCCATCCCCGTCTCCACGCCGAACAGGGTGATGCCGTGGGCCTTCTTCTCAGGACTGGTCCGTGCGGCGACCACGACGAGATCGGCCGAGTAGCCGTTGGTGATGAAGGTCTTCGATCCGTTGAGCACCCAGGTGTCACCGTCCCGTACCGCGGTGGTGCGCAGGGCCGCGAGATCTGAGCCGCCGCCGGGCTCGGTCATCCCGATCGCCGTCACGATCTCCCCGGAGCAGAAGCCGGGCAGCCAGCGGCGCTTCTGCCACTCGGTCGTCAGATCGACCAGGTACGGGGCGACGATGTCGGTGTGGATGCCCAGGCAGGAGGAGAGTGCCGCATTCACCTTGGCCAGTTCCTCCGCCAGCACGGTGTTGTACCGGTAGTCGCGCGCCTCACCGCCCCCGTACTCCTCGGGGATCTCCAGCCCCAGGAGGCCCTGCTTGCCGGCCTCGATCCACAGGTCGCGCGGGATCGCGGCCGCCTCGATGAACTCGTCGGTGCGCGGGTAGACGTGGCGGTGCAGGAACTCCCGTACGGAAGCCCGGAAGGCCTCGTGATCCGCTTCGAACATGCGGCGCTTCATGGTCGGTCACCTCTCATCACTGATTAAGCGCTTGCTCACCATGTACTGGCGGTCAACCTTGCGGGTGCGCAGCGCCGCCGTCAACCACCGGCCGCGGCGGCCCCGCTATGAGTCGGATCACAGGGCGCGGCCGATGCCGGGCTCAGTCCTGCGGCATGCACAGCGCGTTCGTCCAGAGTCGGGTGACGGTCTCGACCAGCGTGTCGAAGGGCACGGACTCACCCAACGCGAAGGTCGCGTACGCCAGGCGACTGACCATCGCGCTCAAGGCTCGGGCGGTGATCTCCGGGTCCAGCTCCGGGTCCGCGAGGCCCGAGCGCTGCAGGCGGGCTATGGCGGCGGCGCTGCGGTCGATGAACACGCGCGACCGCTCCAGCCGCACGCGCACGAACTGCGGGTCGACGGCGGCGGCCTGCTCCATGGCGGCCATCAGGCCGGCGTTGCGGCGATAGGACTCCAGATAGGCGCGATTGGCCTCCTCGACCCCTCGCCACAGGCCCTTGCGCCCCCCGTCGCCGTCGTCGCCACCGCCGTCGCTGACCCCCGCATGCAGCATCTCGTCCTGCAGCCGCGCGAGGACGGCGGCGAACACGTCCTCCTTGGACGCGAAGTGCGTATAGAAACTGCCGGTGGCCACTTTCGCCTCGGCCGCGATGTCGACGATGCGGGCGTCCAGATAGCCGTCCCGCTCGAAGATCCGCCGGGCGGCGGCCACCAGGGCGTCACGGGTGCGCATGCCGCGCCGGGTACGCGTCGCGGCCGGCTGAGGCTGCGCGGGCTGATCGATTCCAGAGTCAGGAGAGGCCATGTGCGCATCCTAGCGGAGGATTGAATCCGAATCCGGATTCAAGTACGGTTCCGAACATGGACAACACCACCGCTGCCACCGCTTGGAACCTGCTCGTCCGCCGCGACGACCTGTCCACCGCGGAACTGACCGACGTCCCCGTCCCGCAGGTGCGGGACGGCGAGGCGCTGCTGCGTGTCGACCGGGTCGGTCTGACCGCCAACAACGTCACCTACGCCGCGCTCGGAGACTCGTTCCGCTACTGGGAGTTCTTCCCCGCGCCCCGCGCCGGCTGGGGCATCGTCCCCCTCTGGGGCTTCGCCGACGTCGTTGCCTCCCGGGCCGACGGCATCGAGACCGGCAGCCGCTACTACGGCTACTTCCCGTCGGCGAGCCACCTGCTGGTGCGCCCCGACCGCGTCGACGAGCGCGGCTTCCGCGAGGCCAGCCCCCATCGCCGACCACTGCCCCGGCCCTACAACGCCTACGCCCTCACCACCGGCGACCTCGCCTACGAGGCCGACCGGGAGGACCTTCACGTTCTGTACCGCCCGCTGTTCTGGACCTCCTTCATGCTGGCCGACTGGCTCGTCGACAACGCCTGGCTGGGCGCGAAGACCGTCGTCCTGTCGTCCGCCTCGAGCAAGACGGCCTACGGCGCCGCCCACCTGCTCAAGGGGCAGGGGTGCGAGGTGGTCGGCCTGACCTCCCCGCGCAACCTCGCCTTCACCGAGGGCCTCGGCTGCTACGACCGGGTGCTGACCTACGAGGACGTCTCCCGGCTCCCGCGCACGCAGACGCTGTACGCCGACTTCGCGGGCGACGAGCAGCTGTCCGCCCGGCTGGGCGCCCACCTCGGCGACTCCCTGGTGCACGAGGTGGTCGTCGGCATCACCAACCAGGAACCCGCGCCCGCCGGCACCCTTGCGGAGACGGGGCCGGGCATGTTCTTCGCCCCCGACCAGATGCGCAAGCGGATCGGCGACTGGGGGCGAGAAGGGCTGGACCACCGTTTCGCCGAGGCGTGGAAGGAGTTCCTGCCCGTGGCCGAGGGGTGGGTCGACATCGTGCACAGCGACGGCCCGCAGAGCCTCGAGCGGGTCTGGCACGAGGTCCAGTCGGGACGGACCTCGCCGCGCACCGGGCACATCATCACCCCGTAGCGATGGCCGCCGCGCTCGACGTGCGGCCCGTTGCGCACGACCGCCCTCACCCACCCCTCGAAAGGACGCCCATCGGCTTCGTCGCCTTGGACTGCGCCAAGCAGTACCCCCCGGGTTCCCCGCCGGTGACCTTGAGGAAGACGAAGCCGTCGGCCTTTGCGCAACTCAGGTGTCCTGGTCCGCCGCAACGCCGGCTACAACCGCTTCGGCCTCGTCATCGCGCGGACCCTCATCGAGCTGGGCTGGGAAGCGACGACAGCCATCGAGGCTGTACAGGCGGGAACGATCCCCCTTGGGCTGAACAACTCGCTCACCTGACCGGATCGAGGCTGAAGAACAAGCCCAGCGGCGGTGGAGCTCGGTACGCGGGCATGGCTGTATCGAATCTCGGGCGGCGGATGCCGGCGCAGCAGATCCCAGCTGGCGAACAGGTCTCGGATTCAGCGGCCCTTGATCCGCCGGAAGTCTCGGTGGTTTCGGTCACGCGAGAGGACCGCGCTGACGTGGAGGAACACATCTCGAATCCGCACCAGTGCAGCGCCGGGCGCGTTGTCGAAGGGCCCCACCGCTTGTGGTGGGGCCCTTCGGCGTTCTGGCGTCTCAGCCGGCGGCCTGCCCGTCCGGCGTCGTGACGGGTTCTTCCGGTGGCGTCGGCAGGCCCCGTAGTCGGCTCACCGGGGACAGGACAAGCGCGATCAGCACGGTGGCGGAGCCGATCGCCGCCACGGTCAATGCCCCTCGGGCGCCGATCCGGCCGGACAGCAGGCCCGCGAGCAGGCCGCCGAGTGCGCCGCCGCCGAACAGCAGAGTGCGGAAGACCGCCGTCATCCGGCCCATCATCGACTGCGGGGTACTGGCCTGGCGCAGGCTGACGATGATGACGCCGGCGACGCCGAGTCCGAGGTAGGTGGTGAAGAAGGAGAGGACGAACATCGCCACCATCACCGGCCGGGGGCCGGTGGCCAGGACGATCAGCGTCGGGCCGATGAGGAGGGCCGACTGGGCGACGAGGTAGACGAGGCCGAGCCGGAAGCGCCGGATGACCTTGCGGGAGATCGCCGCTCCGATGAGACCGCCCACGGAGGCAGTGGCGAAGATGCCGCCGAGGGTGGTCGCGTCCAGGTGCAGGTCGCGTGTTCCGTACAGCAGGAACATGGTCCACACGGCGACCATGGAGAAGTTGCAGCAGAACCCGATGAGCGCAAGGGACCGCAGGACCGGGTTCTTCAGGACCCAGCGCAGGCCGTCCCGGAGTTCGGTCGGCAGGTGCCGCCGTACGGCCGGAGGTTGAGGGCGGGGCTCGGGAGAGCGGATGAGCAGCAGTGAGACCAGGGACACCAGATAGGAGAACGCGTCGACGATCAGCGCCACCGGTGCGGTGAGGGCGCCGATCAGGACACCGGCGAGCCCGGGTCCCGCCACATCGGCCGCAGATGAGCTCATCCCCATCTTGGCGCCGGCCTCGACATAGTGCTTGGGGTCGCGCACCAGGGTGGGTACGTACGACATCCAGCTCACGTCGAACAGCACCGAGGCGACGCCGACGGCGCAGGCGATCACCAGCAGCGAGCCCATGTCGAGCACGCCCGTCCAGTACAGGACGGGGACGAGAGCCAGCAGGATCATCCGGACGAGGTTGGCGCCGAGCATGATCCGCCGCCGCCGGGCCCGGTCCACCCACACCCCGAAGACCAGGGCCAGCCCGAGGTACGGGAGGAGTTGCAGGAACCGCAGGATGCCGACCTGCTCGTCGGTGGCGTTGAAGGCGATGATGGCGGTCAGCGGCAGGGCGAGGTTGGTGATCTGGGTGCCGAGGAGCGAGAGGGTTTCGCCGAGCCAGAACCTGAGGAAGTCGCCGTTGCGCCACAGGCTGTCCGTGGACGGCTCCTCGGTGCGTGTCTGCGTGACGGTCATCGCCGTCCCCGGCCGGCGAGGTCCGCGATCGCGTCCGCGACGTGGTCCACCTCCTCCTCGGTGTTGTAGTAGTGCGGCGACAGGCGCAGGCACCAGTCGACGTCCTTGTCCCCGAAGTCGAACTGTGCGAACTCGCGGAAGCTGAGCGCAGAGTTGATGCCGCGGACGTCCATGGCCGCCTTGAACGGCTGCGGCTGCCAGCCCGCTACGCCGAAGGTGACGAGCGCGGCAAGACGCGGGCCGCGGTCGAGCACGCGCACCCCCGCGATCGGTGCGAGCCGGTCGCGCAGCCGGGCCGCGAGCGCAGGGGTGCGCTGCTCGATGGCCTCGATACCGACCTCGCGGGCATAGCGCGTCGCGGCGGCGCTGCCGAGCACCGTGGCGTACGGGAACTCCCACTCCTCGAACCGGGCCGCCGTCGCTACGGGCTCGTAGCCGCCCGGCTCGGTCCAGCGGGCGCCGTGCATGTCGATGAACAACGGTTCGTAGCCGGCGCGCAGGACACGATCGGACACGTACAGGAATCCGGAGCCGCGCGGGCCGCGGAGGAACTTGCGGCAGGTGGCGGTGAGGAGGTCGCAGCCGATCTCCTCCACGTCGATGACGAACTGGCCCACCGACTGGCAGGCGTCGACCAGGTAGAGCAGGTCCAACTCACGGCAGTGCCGGCCGATCTCGGCAATCGGCGAGACGAGGCCCGAGTTGGTGGGGACATGGGTGGCGGACACCAGGCGGGGGCGGTGGGTCCGCATCAGCGCGGCCATCGCCTCCACGTCGACCCCGCCCTCCGGGGTGTTGGGCGCGTGGACGATGCGTACGCCGAAACGCTTGCGCAGGGACAGGAAGGCGATCTGGTTGGAGATGAAGTCGTCGCGGGTGGTGAGGATGACGTCGTCGGCCTGGAACGGAATCGAGGACAGGGCGTTGGCGTAGGCGTGGGTGGCGCTTCCCGCAAAGGCGATGTTGTCGGGCCCGGTGTTGATGAGGGCGGCTGTCTCCGTGTAGAACGCGCGGACTTCGGCGGCCCGGGCGGCCGACGCCTCGTAACCGCCGATCCGGGCTTCGAGGTTCAGATGGCCGACCATCGCGTCCGTCACGGGCGCTGCCGGCAGTCCGCAGCCCGCGTTGTTGAAGTGGATGACGCTGCGGCATCCCGGAGTGTCGGCCCGCAGAGCGGCGACGTCCAGCTGAAGTGCTTCCCGACCAGCACCAGAAGCGCTACTGTGATCTCTCATGAACGACGGTAGCACTTCTGTGGAGTTGGCCGACAGTCTCCGAGCCCTGGTCTCCCGGCTGTCGCCCGGCGACCGGCTGCCGAGCAGCCGGGAGCTGATCAAGAAGTACCGGGTCGGACCGGCGACAGTGGCGCGAGCCATCGCCGCACTGGCCGCCGAGGGCGCGGTGGTGACCCGTCCGGGCAGCGGGACCTTCGCGGCGCAGCGGCTCCGCGACACAGTCGGCAGCAGCGACACGGATACCGACTGGCAGACGGTCGCCCTCACCGACCGCGCCGTCGACACCCACCTGATCGCCGACCCGCTCGGCCCGCCACCGGCCGGGACGATCACGATGGACGGCGGCTACGTGCACCGCTCGCTCCAGCCCACCGGGGCCCTGAGCGCGGCACTTGCGCGGGCGGCGCGCCGTCCGGACGTCTGGGACCGCGCCCCGGCCGGCGGCCTGACGGCCCTGCGCACCGTGTTCGCCCGCATCGTCGGCGGGAGCGTGGCGCCGCAGGACGTGCTGGTCACCGCCGGCGGGCAGAGCGCCCTGTCGATCGCGTTCCGGGCGATCGCCGGGCCCGGCAGCCCGGTCCTGGTCGAGTCCCCCACCTATCCCAGGGCCCTGGCCGCCGCCCGCGCCGCGGGGCTGCGGCCCGTTCCGGTACCGCTCGACGCCGACGGCCTGCGGCCCGACCTCCTGGCCGACGCGTTCGCGATGACCGGCGCGCGACTGCTGTACTGCCAGCCGACCTTCCAGAACCCGACCGGCACCGTACTGGCGCCCGAACGGCGCCGCCAGGTCCTCGACGTGGCGCGCGCCTCGGGCGCGTTCGTGCTCGAGGACGACTTCGCACGGCACCTGGGACACGGCGGCACCGTGCCGCGACCGCTGATCGCCGACGACCGCGACGGCACGGTCGTCCACGTCACCTCACTCACCAAGCCCGCCGCACCGAGTCTGCGGATCGGGGCACTGGTGGCCCGCGGACCGGTCATGGAACGCATGCGGGCGGTGCGCCTGGTCGACGACTTCTTCGTCACACGCCCGCTCCAGGAAGCCGCGCTGGAGGTACTCAGCTCCCCGACCTGGGAGCGCCACCTCCGCTCTCTCGGTACGGCGCTGCGGGAGCGGTGCGCCGTGCTGGCCGCCGCGGTCACCCAGGAGATCCCCGATGCGACCTTGGCCGGGATGCCCACGGGCGGACTGCAACTGTGGATTCGCCTGCCGCCGGGCGTGGACGACACCGTCCTCACCAGCGCCGCCCGGCAACGCGGCGTCGCCGTGAGCGCCGGCAGCCGCTACTTCGCCACCGAGCCGCCGGCCGCTCACCTGCGGATCGGGTTCGCCGCGACCGCCGACCACACCGAGCTGACGGAAGGCGCACGTCGACTGGGAACCGCGCTCACCGACCTCGACCCGAAGGACGGGCCGGGAGGCGGGACAGGCCTTGGTTCACAGAAGTCAACAGCTCCACCACGCCGAGCTCGTCAGCACGAAACGACACTCCATGATCAGTGACAACAGACGCCTCCCCCAGTGACAGCAAACCGCAGACTCGCAGGCTCTCAGCGCAGGACCGAAGCTCACGCAGGCCGTAATGACTGTTTGTCAGCGAAGTGCGATGACCGGGCAGTTGGTGTCGCCGAAGCCTGACCGGACGCAATTGCGCAGCCCACACCGGACAGAGCGGCTAGCGTGGCGTGGTGTCGTCGGCCCTGAACGGGCCGCCGTGGCCGGGCACGATCAGGTCCGCGGCGGTCAGCACCCTCAGCCGGGAGGCGCGCAACACCGCGCGGTCGGGGGCTACCGGGTCGTCCGCCGGGCCGTGCGCGTGCCACCACAGGTCACCGGCGAAGGCGACCACGCCCGAGTCCGTGCCCGCCAGCAGTGTGATGTCCTCGGCACTGTGGCCCGGAGTGCGGATCAGCCGTAGCGACGGGGTGAGTTCGTAACCCTCCGCATCCCGGTTCCTCCACTGATCACCGAGGTACTCCACGTTGTGGTCGTGCACCCGGGCCCGTCCGAACAGGCCCACGTTCATGGTGTTGTCCGGGTGGTGGTGGCTGAGCACCACGTCGGTGATGTCGTCGGGGCCGAGCCCCAACTCCTCGAGCGGGGCGAGGATGCGGTCACGACTCGCCACCATGCCCGGGTCGAAGATCACATGCCGGCCGGCGTCGGACACGTAGGAGACGGTGGCGGCGACTCCGGGGCCGGTGGAGCCGACATATCCGGTGGTCAGGATCGTGTACACGGCGCTGCGGCCGAGCGGTGCGTCTGTCATGGCCTCAATCCTTCCGGGCAGGCCGATCGTTCACGAGTGGCACAGCTGCCGCTGATCGCAGGATTAGTGCCACACTGCACGTGTGCCCCCCTTCGTGACCGTCGCCGCGTACACCCCGCCCGGAGTCGGCATGCTCGCCGTCGGCATCGTCACCGAGGTCTTCGGCCCGCACGGCGAGACACTGCCCGGCTTCGACTTCGCCCTGTGCACCGACCGGCCCGGGCCGGTCCCCACTGACCTCGGCGTGCCGCTCACCATCACGCACGGCCTGGATCGGCTCGCCTTGGCCGATCTGGTGATCGCCCTGCCATGGGCCGGCTTCCGCACACCACCCGCTCCCGCCGTGCTCGATGCGCTGTCGACCGCACACGAGCGCGGCTCACTGGTCGCGGCCCACTGCGTCGGCGCTTTCGCGCTCGCCGCCGCCGGACTGCTCGACGGCCGGCGGGCCACCACCCACTGGCGGTTCGCCGAACTGCTCGCCCGCCGCCACCCCGACGTCATCGTCGAACCCGACGCCCTCTACATCGACGAAGGACGCATCATCACGGGCGCGGGAGCCGCCGCGGGCTTCGATCTCTGCCTGCACCTGCTGAGGCGGGAGTACGGAGCCGCGATGGCCAACGCTGTTGCCCGGGACGTGGTGCTGCCCTCCCACCGCGACGGCGGGCAGGCGCAGTACCTGGCCTCCCCTGTCCCCGAAGACTGCCGCGACGAGCGCCTCGCCGAGGTACTCGCGTGGGCCCGCGAGAACCTCCATGAGCCGCTTCCCGTCGCGGAACTGGCCCGGCGTGCCGTGATGAGCAAACGCTCCTTCGCCCGTCGCTTCACCGCCGCGACCGGCACCACCCCCCACGCCTGGCTGCGGAGCCTGCGCCTGAGCAGCGCCGAGGAACTCCTGGAGACCACGGACCTGCCGGTCGAGGAGATCGCCCACCGCGTCGGATACGGAAGCGCGGCCGTCCTGCGCGAACAGTTCGTGCGCCGCCGGGGAGTGCCGCCCCGCTCCTACCGCCGCTCCTTCACCAACACGCCGTAAGGGGACGGGCGCTCGTCCACGCGCCACTCCCCGCAGGCCCCGCAGCCGGGCGGCAGTCAGGCACCGTCGGCGGCCGGCGTGCACGGCCGCCGGATCGGAGGCCGACGAGCTCGTGCATGGTTGCGGTCGGCGCGTCGTGAGGTGTCGTTCCGCCCAGTGTTCACATGCGCTGACCGGCCCCGAGAGGTGGCGGTCTGCTGGTGTGACAGCAGTCCGGCGATGGCTTGGACGGTGTCGGTCATGTGCGCGCGGCGGCCGTGGTGGCGGGCGGCGCACGCCCCGAGCGCCCGGCGCCGCGGCCTCGACGAGAGCGAGGCCTGGTGCCGCTCGTGCCACAACGGGCTGACACCGGCGACGAGTTCAGCAATCACATCCGGCGACAAGCCCGTGATCCGCCGGCTCCGGATCATTGCTGCACGCGCATGAGTCCCCCCACCACGAAAACCATGATCCACCGCCCACCATGCACGAGCTCGTCAGGCGGGCGTACGAAGAGTCCCGCCCGTCCTCCGGCTGTAGCGGACCGCCCCTCCCGTCACCCCGGCCGCCAGCAGCCCCAGGGCGAGCAGTGCGGGGATCAGGACGACCACCACGCCCGCGCACAAGCAGGCCAACCCTCCGATCGCCAGGCCCGCGGACCTGCGGCCGTCGGTGCGCAGCAGGATCGCCGCCGCCGCCAGCAGGAACACGCCCACTCCCCCGGCGAGCGCCCAGGCCACCAGCCCGTGCAGCGGCTCGGACAGGTCGTAGTGCTTGCTGTCGGCGACCTGGTGGAGCGCCTTCTTCATGCCCAGCGCAGTGAGTACGACTCCCGCGACGAGCGGCAGGTGCAGGAAGGTGTAGACGTCGCGTGCCAGCCGCGTGCGGGCGTCGCCGTGCAGCGTGGTCAGCCGGTGCTCGGCCCTCTCGCTGATCTGCCGGAAGTACAGTCGCCACAGTCCGGCGACGACCATCACCCCGGCGGCTGCCGCAGCCAGCACCGGCACGGAGACGGGGAGGCCGGAAACGCCCACTCCGATCGCGACGATCGACTCCCCCAGGGCGATGATCACGATCAGGCCGTGCCGCTCGGCAAAGTGCGCGGGCGACGCCACCCGCCAACCCGACGCTCCCGTGACGTAGATGCCGCAGTAGTCGATCAAGACCGCGCCCAGCCAGACCAGGGTCTGCGCGACGCCGGTAAGGGTGCTGCCGACCAGAAGCAGTACGAAGGGCGGTGCAACGGACAGCAGCGCGGTCCGGCGCAGTGTGGCATGGAGTGCGTCGTCACCGGGGCTGGAGATCCAGTAGGAGACCAGGTGGAGGAGCCGGACCGCGCCGTAGCAGAGTACGAACACCAGCGGCGCGTACAAGCCGCCGGACAAGTCCGCGTACACCTCCGGCACGGTCAGTGAGACGACCAGCACGACCACCATCACCGCGACCAGCACGGTGAACATCGCGCCGGAGTCGGCCCGCACCACATTGCCCAGCCAGGCGAAGCAGCACCAGCACCACCACAGCAGGGCAAGCACCACGGTCGCGCCGAGCAGCCGCAGTGGCGTCGGGTCGGCCGCCATCAGCGCGGTGACCTGTGTAATCGCGTACACGAACACCAAGTCGAAGAACAGTTCAGCGGGCGTCACCCGATGACTGTCATCGGTGGCAATCATTCGGGAACGTTCTCTGCCTGTCGCCACAGCCTCTCCCCCTCCGCATACGGCGCCCTGTGCGGCCGAACACGCGCGGAACGATACCTATCCGATCCGTGCCACCGTCGTTCGAGGTCACGCCACGGACGCTGCAGCAGCGGCCTCTTGAGCCGCACCAGCCACCGCCGGTACGCCACCTGACGCAGGGCCGCCTCGCGGTACGCCGCCTCCAGCGCCGCGTACACCGTCTCGTACAGCTCACGCTCCCGTCCGGGAACAGGGCCGTACCAACTGCCGCACCACTCACCTGACTCCGGGGCACAGCGGACGGAATGGGAGCGCGGCCCCGTCACCTCCTGCCGGAACGCCTGCCCGGACGCCCGGGAACGCGCCCGGGTGGAACCCTGTGGCCAACGGTCCGGCGGCCGCGATCGCCGCGCTTTTCTTGCCCCTTCCCGCGCTCCACCGGAGGACAGGGGCTCCCCGCCGGGGGGCTGGGCGCCCTTCCGCCGAGAGCAGAAACGCTTGGGCCACCCGCCGTGCCGCGGCAATCCTGGGACGGAGCACCACTTTGCAGCACCACTCCATACGAAAGAGGTGTCGTCATGAGCGGGCCCGACGGGCGTCCCGAGACGTTGTACGAGGCCGTGGGCGGCACGAACGCGCTGCGCAGGCTGAGCAACACTTTCTACGAGGCGGTCCTCGCCGATCCGCTGCTCGCCCCCGTCTTCGCCGACTTCACCTCCACCCATATCGAGCATGTCGCCGTCTGGTTGGCCGAGGTCTTCGACGGACCTGCCGACTTCACCGCCGCGCTGGGCGGCCACCAGAGGCTGCTCCGGGTACACCTCGGGCTCTCGATCACGGAGGAGCAGCGGCTGCGCTGGATGGAGCTGATGACCGAAGCGGTGGAGAAGGAGCTGCCGGACGACGACGTGCTGCGCCGCCGGGTGGTGGAGTACTTCGACTGGGGTACGAAGATCGCCCGCGAGGTCTCCGCGGACCCGGCCGGCACGGACCTCGGCGACCCGGGTCCGACCCCGCGATGGGGCTGGAACGGCGTGCGCTGAGCCGCGGCGGACCCGGCCGGGGCGAGGCAGGTCGGGGCCGGGCCCGCAAAGTCGTCAAGGAGCCGGGGATTCTTACATGGGCCGCCAGGCCGACACAGGCGGTCATGCGAGTGCCGCAACCGCTCGTGGAGCTCCTCGGACTGTTCCCTGACCTCGTCGACGTGCACGCCTGGCGTTTCAAGGACGGATGAGGGCCCACCGCCGGCGGCCGTCGCCGTTACGGGGTTCTGCCTCGGGAATGTGCTGGCCGATTGAGCTGATGGCCGCAAGACTCGGTTGCTGTGAGCATGGGGATCTCTGGTTTCGAGCCGTCCTTCCTGGTCGGGATCGACGCGATTCGGGAGGCGCACGGGACACGCCTGGCGGCGCTTGTCGGCCGGCGGCTGACGGGGCTTGCCCTCGTGCGTTTCGCCGAGGACGGGGAGTGGTTCGCCGACTGCCCGGTGGTCCTGGACTTCGATGGCATCCAGGCGGAGCTATGCCACTGGAAGCTCGACGAGCTCTCGATCGGCTGGGACACGATCGACACCGCGGCGATGATCACTGGATGGGAGTGGTCGGAGTTCACGCCCGAGTGGTCGCGCAGCGACAAGCGGCTCGAACCGTTCGTCGACCAGGAGTTGCGCGAGGTCACGCTTCTCGATTGGCGGCCATCAGGCCCTGACCTGGCAGCTGGAACTGTAGCGGTGGAGTTCGTCTTCGATGCGGGACGCCTCCGTATCGCCAACGGTCTCGACGAGAACTGCATCGAGGTAGATGCCGCCCAGTCGGCCAACGTCCGGCACCGGCTGGGCCGTTGAGCACTGCTTCTCTGACGGCTTCCAGTCGATCTGCCGGCAGCAGTGTCGCCTGGCCCAAGGCACCCATCTGCTCCGCCACAGGCTGGCACCATGGTCAGCGCGCTGGAGCACGGACAGGAGTCCGGGGCCCACCTCGGACCCCACGAGCCCCTCGTCGTACACCTCCACCGCGCGCACATCGTCCCGGCGGCGACGCGTCACGCAGCGGCACGGACGCGACCGCGCAGACCGGCCCCGCGTAGGAACGCACCTCGCCGTCCGTCAGTCCCACAGCCTGTACGTCACCTCGGGCGGCATGTGCTCGGGCCTGCTGCCGGGGAAGCTGAGGTGGAGCTGCCCGTACCGCTGCTGATCGGGGTTCTTCTCCCACCCCTCCGGGCGCTCGAACCTGACGTTCACGGGATACGAGTGGAACGTGCCCGCGGCGCAGTAGGGCTTGCAGTCGTTGACCACGTTCAGCCCGGTGGCCACAGCGGACGTCGGCCCCCACGACGACCACGTGAGTTCGGTCAGCCCACTGTTGCCGTCCCCGCAGGCGATCAGGAACTCGCGCGGGCGCACCTGCGCCTTCATGAAGCAGTCCACGACCACGACCTGGTCACCGGGCTGTGCCGCCACGGAGGGGGACGCCGAGGCGGTTGCCGGTGCAAGGCCTACTGCGAGCGACGTCGCGGCAAAGATCACGGCCGCGGTCCTCAGCTTTCGTCTCTTCATGTCTGCTCCCAGCCGTCTCTCCCCGAGCCACCTGGCCCAACGCCCACACGCACCTCTACCGCCCAGCGCGCCCCACACCTCGCAGCGCATCCCGACAGGCGCTCCCGACCCCTTCGAACGGCTGCTCCTGTATCGACGCTACGACCGCACCGGAGGACCCACCACTTAGGCCTGGGACTCCTGTCCGCGATCCAGCGCGCTGACCATGGAGACCCCGTACTTCGCCCCGTGGTCCACGGATGGGAGTCCCGGGCCTGTACCAGGCAACCGACTCACTCGAGGACTTCGAGGCTGTGCCTGACGCCCCGGGCGGATCAGGGCCTGCGGGCTGACACCCGACCGCCGCACGGTGCCGTAGCGCTGTCCACGACGGGTGGCGACGTCATCGACGCCCAGCACCCACCGGCGTGAGACTGGGACTGGGGCAGCTCTTGTCATGCGGCCGCCGTGGCTGAAGGGCGCTGAACGTCCAGGACGACCGCCGTTCCGGCGACCGTCCGGTCCTCATGCATGGTGATCACTTGACCGGTCCGAAGGTGCTGCCACTTCGACGGGCAGAGTGGGGCGAGACGCACCGTGGCCCGCCCGCCAGGCTCCATGAACGGCACGAACTCCACCCAAAGCCTGGCAATACAGAGGTCCGGTTCGTCTGTCGCGGTTCGACGCCCGATGTTCCACATCGGTCGAAGGACGCCGGCTCCCGAGAAGGCTGTCTGTCGGCGGGCCGCCTCGGCAGGTGTGAGGGTGAGGTCGGCTCGGATGACGCCGTGTCGGGTTTCGTAGCAGCGCCAGTGGCACCAGGCCGCGCTCCTCGCCAGCCGCATCTGCTCGGCGGCGATGGCGAGGGACTGCCAGAAGGTGAGCGGAAGCGGGTGGACATCACCGACTTCCTCCAGCAGACCGAGAGCCACTTCCCACTCGTCGTGGGTGAGGTACTCCCAGACGTCGTTCACCGTGATGTCGTTCTCGGTGGCGATCTCTTCCGGGACCAGCAGGGAAGCTGCTTCCAGCAGCCTGGGGACGTCCATGCCCAGATTCTGGACGATGGTCTGCTTCTGCGGGCCGGCACGCCTCCCGGTCGCAGGCGCCGGTCAGTGATGCCAGTGTTCCTCGATGCGGCCGCCGCCGGGCTGACGTATCAGCGCGAGGGAGCCGGTGTGCAGGCAGACCATGTCGTTGTTCCGCGTTGCGGCGAGTTCGTGGTCGGTCCACAGCAGAACGCCGGCCGAGTCCGTGTCAGACGGGTAGCAGCCGTACAGCCTCGTGTTTGACCGCCCCGCCGCCAGTGCACTTCTGGTTGCGGGGCGGTACCCGTTGCGGTCCAGAGCACGTCGGGAAGGGTGCTTTGGGACGTACCCGAGGCCCAGTCGCGGGCGGCGGGTCTATTCCACCTTGGCCCAGTCGAGCGTTCGCTCCACCGCCTTCTTCCAGCCCGCGTATCCCTCCGCGCGCTGCTCCTCGGACCATTGGGGCTCCCAGCGCTTGGATTCCTGCCAGTGGGTACGCAGTTCATCCGTGTCCCGCCAGAACCCCGTGGCAAGACCTGCCGCGTACGCGGCACCCAGCGCGGTCGTCTCGGCGACGACGGGCCGGCTGACCGGTACGCCGAGGACATCCGCCTGGATCTGCATGCACAGGTCGTTGGCCGTCACACCGCCGTCGACCCTGAGTACGTCCAGGTGGACGCCAGAATCCTGCTCCATGGCCTCCACCACGTCGCGGCTCTGGTAGCAGATGGCTTCCAGAGTGGCCCGCGCCAAGTGGCCGCCATCGTTGTACCGGGCGAGACCGACGATCGCGCCGCGGGCGTCGGAACGCCAGTACGGAGCGAACAGGCCCGAGAAGGCGGGGACGAAATAGATGCCGCCGTTGTCCTCGACCGTGCCGGCCAGACGCTCGCTGTCGGCGGCGTCACTGATGATCTTCAGCTGGTCGCGCAGCCATTGCACCGCGGACCCGGTGACCGCCATGGAACCCTCGAGGGCGTAGATCGCGGGATTTTCGCCGAACTGGTATGCCACGGTGGTCAGAAGGCCGTGTTCGGAGCGGACCAGTTCGGTGCCGGTGTTCAGGACCAGGAAGTTGCCGGTGCCGTAGGTGTTCTTGGCCTCGCCGGGTGCGTAGCAGACCTGCCCGACGGTTGCCGCCTGCTGGTCGCCGAGCATCCCCGTGATGGGAATGGCGGCCCGCAGCGGCCGGGAGGTGCGGGTCACACCGAACGCCTCTCGGTGGGAGGACGGGTTGATGGTGGGCAGCATCGACCGCGGGATGTCGAAGAACCCGAGCAACTCGTCGTCCCAGTCGAGGGTTTCGAGGTTCATCAGCATGGTGCGGCTGGCGTTGGTCACGTCGGTGGCGTGGATGCCGCCGTCGGGCCCGCCCGTGAGGTTCCACAGCACCCACGCGTCGGTGTTTCCGAACAGGGCGTGGCCCTGGTCCGCGGCCTCGCGGACACCGTCGACGTTCTCCAGGATCCACTGGATCTTGCCGGCCGAGAAGTACGTCGCCGGCGGCAGTCCCGCCTTTCGGCGGATCACCTCGCCCCGGCCCGAACGCTCGAGGGCGGCCGCGATGGAGTCGGTGCGGGTGTCCTGCCAGACGATGGCGTTGTAGTACGGACGGCCGTTGCGGGGGTCCCAGACGACGGTCGTCTCCCGCTGGTTGGTGATGCCGATCGCCGCCAGGTCGTCCGGCGACAGGTTCCCGTGCCGGAGTGCGTTCTGGATCACCGAGTTGGTGCGTTCCCAGATCTCCACCGGGTCGTGTTCGACCCAACCCGACCGAGGGAGTATCTGGGCGTGCTCCAGTTGGTGCCTCGCCACCTCGTTGCCGACGTGGTCGAAGATCATGAACCGGGTGCTGGTGGTTCCTTGGTCCACCGCGCCGACGAAGTCCGCCATGGCATCTCGCCTCTTCTCCTGGATGGACTGGAGTGACCGGGCTCACGCGAGGCCTGTCACCCCTCGGGGGTGGGAACTCGTCCGGGCGGCTCCGGCTCCGCGGTCGGCAGGAACCGGCCGACGAAGAACTTGTAGATGAAGGCTCCGAGGAGACCGCCGATCAGCGGTCCGACGATCGGCACCCAGAAGTAGAAGTTCCCGTACTGATCTCGCCACGCTCCGCCGTATCCGGTGAGGAAGCTCGCCAGCCTCGGACCGAAGTCACGGGCGGGGTTGATCGCGTAGCCCGCGTTGGTGCCCCAGGCCATACCGATGCCCACGACGACCAGGCCGATGATGAACGGTGCCAGATTGGCGCCCGGGGGTGTGTTCAGCAGGTCGGTGATCGCCAGGATCAGCAGCAGCAGGATCGCAGTGCCGATGATCTGGTCCCGGAACGCGCCCCACTCGTAGACCGGCAGATTCGTGTTGCCGTTGGCGGGCAGCGTCGAGAAGACACCTTGCGTCTTGATGGTGTGGCCGGGGTCCGCCTTCGCCAGCGCCTCGGTGTAGTTCCACCGCACCAGCAGCGCCGCCACGAAGGCACCCGCCGTCTGGGCCAGCGCGTAGGGCGCCACCTTGCTCCACGGGAAGCCCTTGAACGCGGCAAGGGCCAGTGTCACCGCGGGATTGAGGTGAGCACCACTCAGCCGTGCTGCCACATAGACGCCCAGGGTGACGCCGAGGCCCCATGCCCAGGCGATGCTGTCGTGGTCACCGAGACCGCCCGCGGGGTCCGTGAGCGCTCCGCCCGCGGCCACTTGGGCAACCACGCCACAACCGAAGAGGATGAGAATCATGGTGCCGAGGAACTCGGACGACATTTCGCCGACCAACCCCAGCCTTTTGAGCCGCTCAGCCATGTGAGCCTGCTTCCTGCCGGCTCTCTCGACCGGCCCGTCGCTCGGCCCCCGAGTGATCCAGGATCATCGTAAGTGGGTCCGCGGAAGTCCGCGCGCCAAAGCGCTTCACCTGGCTGCCGATCATGGCAGCGACCGGCTTCGCCCGGGGCTCCACCGCACCACCGAGCAGATCTGGGCGCAAGCGCATGGCGGTCCCAGCAGGTCCACGACCTGTTACGCGACAAGACCCGCCGAGCCCACGGCCGCAGCCCGCAGTCGACCGCGGCCGTGATCGACGCGCAGAGCGTGAGAACCTCGGCAAACGTGGTCCAGGCCGGCCAGGGCATCGACGCCGGGCGGTGACCGCCCGGCCGGTCACCGGGTCCGGCGCCGGCCGGTGGGCGAGACCTCACCCGCTGCAGCAGGCGTGCCGTGCCTCCTCGACGTACTCGTGCCCGTGCCACCAGAAGGGGCTGTTGGCCGGATGGTCGGGGACGGGAGCCAGCACGGCGTTGGCCCTCCGCTTCCCGGGGACGGCATCAGACGTGCGGTCGAACGGCCGCATCAGCGAGTCGACGGTGTGCGCGACCCCCGACACCAGCACCTGTTCGACGTTGGCGGCGTCCTTGATGTCGGCGAAGGGATCCCCGTTGATCACGGCGAGGTCGGCGTACATCCCGGGTTCGATCCTGCCCAGGTCCTCGCCCAGGGTTCTGCCCGCCAGGCTGGTCGCGGTCACCAGGGCTTCGTACGAGGTGAAACCGTAGGCGACCATTGCGCGCAGGTTCATGTGCAGGCTCACCGCGGCGTGGTCGATCGGCGCGTCGGTGCCGAGGACGATCCGGCCGCCTCTCCGGAAGATCTGCAGGGCCTGCCGGACCTGTGCCCGGAGGTTCTCGCGGCGCGCCGTCTGGTCGGTCCCGCCGGCGGCATCCGCGGCGGCCCGCAGCGCAGACATCCGCCACGGCGGATTGAGTGTCTGCACGCGGTGGTCCTCGACCAGGGACCTGTCCTCCCGGTACAGGGTCGTCGAGCCGAAGAGGGTCGGTGTCCGAGCCATGTCCGAAAACACGAACAGGTCCGTGACGTCGTCGTACGCCGTGCCGAGCGGCGTCACGGTGCGCGAGTAGCCGAATCGGTTCGTGGCGCCGGTGTGTTCCATCGCGTCGCCGCCGAAGGCGGCGGCCGGATAGTGGTAGTGCGAGGTGACCGGGATCCCGATGTCGTGCGCGAAGGCGACGACCTGTTTGTGCCACACCACCGGCAGGCGGACGTAGCACTTCACGAGGTCGTACTCGAGGCTCTTCGCGCGCTCCAGCTCGAGCTTCAGCTGTGCGTCGGTGAAGGTGGGGCGCATGAAGTTGTAGTAGATCCGGGGGCCGTCGACGGCCTCGCCCGTCGCGAAGTACCTCGGTGCGATCCGGGCGCCGGACCGGGTGGACTCGCGCTCCTCGACCATGTGGTAGGCGGGGCTTCCCGGAGACCTCGTGGTCGTCACCCCGAGCGAGAGCCAGAGCCGGCCCTGCCGGTCGCCGTAGGCGTAGCCCTGCATCTCCCTGTGGTGGTGCATGTCGATGAGCCCGGGCATCACCAGCCGGTCACGCGCGTCGACCAGTCGGCCCGCCCGGCCCGCGGCGTGCGGTGCGACCGCCGTGATCCTGTGCCCTTCGACGACGATGTCCACGTCGCGCCGGATCTCCTCGCGGACGCCGTCCCACATCCGGCCCGCGTGGATCACGGTGCGCGCGGGCGGTACGACGTTGGTCCAGGTGAGCGGCACGGCCACGGTGCGCGGAGGTCCGCCGTTCGCCGGCACGAGGCGCAGCCGGCCGTTGTTGAGGTAGAGGAGCTGCTGCGAGTCCGCACTCCATGACGGGGCGTCGCTCACCTCGTCGGTGATCTGCCGGGGTTCCCCGGTGGGCGTTCCGTCCTCGGTGACGTCCACGGTGTACAGGACGCTCGCGACGGCGAAGGCCATCCGGGTCCCGTCGGGCGACCAGACCGGTCCGTCGTCCCCCCGGGTCTGGATCGAGCGGCCGGGCACGGCCTCGACGTATCTGCCCTGCCCCGTGGTCCGGTCGACCAGGAGGATCTGGCTGAGTCCTTCGCGGAATCGCGCCGAGTACGGCTTCACCGCGGCGAGTGCGATCGTTTCGCCGTCGGGCGACCAGGTCGGCCTGCCCGGCTCGAAGGTCGCGGTGAAGATCTGCCGTACGTCGCCGCTCGCCACGTCGACGGTCCACAGGGCGCCGTCCTGGTCCAGGAAGGCGATCTCCTTCCCGCTGGGCGACCAGGCCGATGACAGCGCCGCCCTGGCTCCGAGGTCGGTCAGTTGCCGGTCCCGCCCCGATTCCAGGTCCCTGATCCAGATGTCGAGCGTCCCGCCCCGGTCGGTCGAGTAGGCCAGGCGCCCGCCGTCGGGGGACCAGGCGGGATCGCACTTCCACCAGTGGTCCTTGGTGAGGGCCTGCGGCGCACGGCCGATCCTCATGACGTAGATGTCGTTGAGCGCGCGGAACGCGACGCGCTCACCGTCGGGCGACAGCACGGGGCTTCCGATCCCGCGCACCGGCTGGGGCCGCGTGCTTTCGAAGTCCGTCCGGCGTCTGGTGTACTTCGCCGGTGTGGTGGTGACGGCGGCCGAGAAGCCGACGGTCTTCGTGCCCGGGGCGGTGAGCGACCGCACGTGGATCTCGCCGTTCGCCGTGTAGAGGAAGCGCTCGTGGTCGAGCCACGAGACGCGGAAGGGGAACGTCTCCTCGTCGTCCACGAGCGGGGCCTTCGACATCATGAGGTCGCACCGGCCGTCGTGCGTCAGGTGGTGGACCACGTCGGCCCCGTCGGGGGTCCACTCCGGCTGGTGGATCACCTGGCCGGCGGGCACGGTGAGGCGGGTGCTGCGCGCTCCGGTCACGCGGTCCACGACGTCGATGCGCGTGTTGCCCACCACGAAGGCCACCTGGCTGCCGTCCGGGGACCACGCCGGCTCGTACTCCTCGCCCGGTCCGTCGACGAGCACGTCGACGCGTCCGCTGCCGACGTCGTACTGATGGATCGCGTAGCTGCCCGTCGCGTCGCCCGAGAACAGGATCGTGCGCCCGTCCGGCGACCAGCGCGGCTCCCGGTGGTCGAAGGGGCCCGTGGTCAGCTGCCGCAGCCTGCTGCCGTCGCGCCGTACCGTCCAGAGGTTGAAGACGCCGTCGCGGTAGGACTGGAAGACCAACTGGCTGCTGTCCGGGGACCAGTCGGGCTGAGCGATGTCGAACAGGTCACTGGTCAGCCGCCGCGCCTGTCCGCCCGAGGCCGGCAGCACCCACAGCACGCCCAGCAGGTCCATGGCGATCCACCGGCCGTCCGGAGAGAGCCGCGCCCCGAACGTGGTACCCGCACCCAGCCGCAGCCCGCCGTCGCTGCCGGTCCGGGGAACAGCCGCGCCGGCGCTCCGGCCGGCGAACGACGTCATCACCGCGGCGGCCCCGGCGCCTGCCAGGAATCTGCGACGGGTGACCGGGGCCGGCCGCCGGCCGGGCTCGGCATCAACCGGTGATTTCGCGGAATTCGCTTCCACAGCACATCCCTTCAGCTCACACGGCAGGACGCCCGGCAGTGCGACGCCCCGCCACATGAGTTGCCTGCCGCACCCGATGGTTTACCCGGCAGCGGCTGCCGCTGCGGAGCGCCACGTGACCTGCCGGCGGTCGACAAGGCCACCAAGTGCGCCCGGGTCACTGTGTGGGGTAGGCGTCGAGCGACTGAAGCGACCGCCCCGGCGACGATCAGAGCCACGCCCGCGGCGAGCCCGAGCAGTCCCACAGCAGCGCGATCCTTCGGATTCGCGTAGGCCTGACGCAGACGCTGCGGACGAATCGTCGCCCCGTCCGGGCCGGCCTTCGACGGCCCGGCGTCAGACCCAGCGACGACCCGGCCGCCTGATCACCTGACCACCTGAGGCACGCATCGCCATGTCAGGAGGCGTCAATAGGTCGTCCGACACGCTGCAACTGGGTGGCTGTTCTCCATCCCCTGTGTGACAACGCATTCAATAGGACCACGACGGACATGAGAGGTGATCCGCATGACCACGCAACCACCAGCCGGTTACGCCTACGGCTCCACTCCGCCCAGTCCCGTCTCGAGGGATGAGCTGGCCAAGCTGGAAGCGACTGTTCTGTTCACCGCCGATGACGTGCAGGACCTGCGCATGGCGGGAGAGGTGCTGGAGGACCAGGTTGAGGACATCCTGGACGTCTGGTACGGATTCGTGGCCTCGCATCCGCACCTCGTAGCCTATTTCGCCACCCCGGACGGAAGCGTCCTGGACGATTACCTGGCGCGTGTACGGCAGCGATTCGGCCAATGGATCATGGACACCTGCCATCGTCCCCACGACGAGGAGTGGCTCTCCTACGCGCACGAGATCGGACTCCGCCACACACACGACAAGAAGAACCGAACCGACGGAGCCGCATCCGTACGTCATATCCCCCTGCGCTACATGGTGGCGTTCATCTACCCAATCACTGCCACGATCCGCCCGTTCCTGGCGAACAAGGGCCACGACGAAGGGACTGTGGAGCGCATGTACCAAGCTTGGTTCAAGTCGGTGACGCTGCAGACCGCGCTGTGGCTCCAGCCGTACGCCGCCGACAAGTGGTGATCGAAACCGTCGTCCGTGCCAAGAACCGAAGCCGTGTGCGGCATGGTGCGGGCCCGACGGCATCGAACAGACCCATCAGCAGGTCGTCGGCGCCCCAGGGTTGGCTCGGTCCTGGACGAGCAGGTACCCGCCTGGGCAGCAGACTCGAGCGCCGGGGCGCACCGCTCGATGTCATCGAGGACGATCAGGTCAGTGACGTCATCGAAGCCCTCGGGGGCGCCGGCGAGCAGCCGTGACCTGTCCGCAGTTCCCAGCCCCGGTCCCGACTCGGCGGCATTCCCCTGCTCGCAGCGGGTTGCCGGCCCCGTGCGCGGAGCACTGTGCGGGCCACGACGCCGCCCCATGGGCGCGCAGCGCCGCGAGCCGAAGGAAACGGCGACACAGATCACGTGGCCGCGCCCGGCACTGCGTCTGCGGCTGACGATAGGGTCGGCGGGCTCCTGCCCCGACAGAGGGCTGAACTGCGCGCAGCGGAACCGCGGTTCAAGCGGGGACCATGGGCACGAACACGCATGGTGCGGGAATTGATCAGTGCCGACAGGAGGAACAATGAGGGGCTTACTCGCGGGAAGTGCCACGCTGGCCGCCACAGCCGTGGGGTGCGGTCTCGCTGCGCGTACCGTGGCCACGGAGATCGAACGCCTGCCGGATCCCTTCCCCTACGAGCGGCTCTCGCGGGAGCCCGAGGGTGAAGAAGTGTCCGTTCGTCGCCCTGACGGGACGGTGCTCCGCGTGATTGTCGCGGGGCAGGGCCCGCCCGTGGTGCTCGCCCATGGGTACGGTGTGTCGCTGCTGGAGTGGAACCTCGTCGCTGAAGCGCTTCGCGCGCGTGGGCGCCGCGTCATCGTCTTCGACCAGCGCGGTCATGAAGGCTCCACGCTCGGCCACGACGGCGCCGGCTCCCGGGCCATGGCCGGGGACTATGCGGCCGTTCTGGAGCACTTCGACGTACAGGACGGAGTGCTGGTCGGCCACTCGATGGGCGGGTTCGTCGCGATCCGCGCGCTGCTCGACCATCCCCGTCTCGCTCCACGTCTTCGCGGCCTGGTGCTGTTCGCGACGTGGGCGGGGCGGATCTACGACGGGGCGCCGCAGAACCGGCTGCAGATACCCCTGCTGGAGAGCGGCCTCCTCCAGCGGTGGGCGCGTACCCGCACCGGCGGGGTGCTGTTCGGAGCCATGCAGTCGGGCAAACGGCCCTCGCCGGCAATGATCGCTGTCTACCGGGAGGTGTTCCTTCGCCAGAACCATCGCCCGCTGCTGCCGATCCTGCGGGCCTTCGCCCGTGAGGACCGCTACCCGCGCCTGGCCGACGTGAGGGTGCCGAGCATCGTGATGGTCGGCTCGGCCGACCGCTCCACCCCGCCGATCCACTCCCGGCGCCTCGCCGCCGGAATTCCCGGCGCACGACTGATCACCGTGCCCGACGCCGGCCACATGCTCAACTGGGAAGGGTGCGACGCCCTGGTCGAGGCCGTCACATCTTTCCCATCTGCCTCACCCTCACAGACGCCCGGCCAGAACTGAGCAGCGCACGGCGGGCGTTAGTACTCCAGCAGCGGTTCGTGTCCTGGGCTCGATCTCGCCGTCCACGGCGTACAGGGTCGACTGCTGACCCACGAGGGCCTCTTCGTACGCCCCGCCGCCCCGGCCGGTTTCGTATTGCGGACCGTCGGGGCGGTCCTGCATCCGCTTCACCGGACCCCGGTGACGGCCTGCCAGCGCGCCGCCCTGCCCGACGAGGGTGTCAGGCCGGTCGAGTGCTCCCGGTTCTGGGTGCCTGTCACGAGTCGATGGCCGGGCGGGTTCTGAGGAGTTGCAGGGTGGCATCGGTCGGGCTGCCAGGCTCTGCGGTGAACGCGACCAGACGCTGGCGGGGATCGCCGGGAGCATCGAAATTCTCGTAGCTGAGCGTCAGCACGCCCGCTGACGGATGGCGTAGGCGCTTGGTGCCCGAGGAACGGATCTCGACGTCCCCGCTGGCCCAGTAGGTGTCGAACGCGTCGCTGGAGCGCTTGAGTTCCTCGATCAGAGCCGTCAGTTCACGGTCCGCGGGGTAGCGAGCGGCAGTGAGCCGGAGCTGAGCCGCCGTCGCCGCCGCGACGTCGGACCATTCGAGGTAGAGCGAACGGGCGGCGGGATCCAGGAAGAGATGCCGGGCCAGGTTCGCCACGTCAGGGAACAGTTCGTTCGCCAGCCGGTTGGCGACCAGCAGGTCGAAGCGGTCGTTGATGACCAGGGCTGGGATCCGCTCCATCAGGTCGAGCATGCGTCGAAGCTCGCTTCGGACCTCAGCGGCAGCCCGCGCGTCCCGGCCGCGCACCGGATGCGCGAGAGTTCCCAGGTGCGCGCGTTCCACCTCGTCCAGTGAAAGCGCCGTGGCGATGGCGTCCAGTACCTCCGTCGAGGGGTTGGCGGCCCGGCCCTGTTCCAGGCGCTGGTAGTACTCCACGCTGATCCCGGCGAGCTGGGCCAGTTCCTCACGGCGCAGACCGGGCACCCGGCGGCGTGCTCCGCCGCGCAAACCCAGGCTTTGAGGGCGCACGCGCGCCCTGCGGCTCCGCAGGAACTCCCCAAGCTGGTCCATACGGGCCAGTATGCCCTTGAGGATGGTACTGGCAGTACCCGTACAACCCGGGCCTGGGAGAACACCACAGCCAGGCGGCAGGCTCTTCCTTGTGAACGAACGCTACCTGCGAGGCGCCGCGCGCCAGGCCGAGCTCGGCGGGCCGGGCGAAACCCGGCGCCAGGTGTATGACGAGCTCGCCGACATCGCACCCGATCTGTCGCGATTGGCGGTGGAGTTCGCCTACGGCGACATCCACGCCCGGCCGGGCCTGGATCCCGGCCGGCGCGAGCTGGTCATCCTCGGCGTTCTCATCGCGCTGGGGGACGCCGGGCCACAGATCAGGGCTCACCTCAACTCGGCCCTTGCCGCCGGGATCACACCGGCCGAGCTCGTCGAAGCCGTCATCCAGGCAGTTCCCTACGCCGGCTTCCCCCGGGTGCTGGCCGCCATGTCCATCGCCCGCCAGGTCTTCGACCAACACGGGCTGCTGCCCATCGACCCCATCGCCCCCATCGGCCAAGGAGTACGAGCATGAACCTGCAAGACCGCGCCGACATCATCGACCTGTGCACCCGGATGATGTGGTCAGTCGACACCCACGACTGGGAGACCTTCGAGACCGTCTTCGCCCCCAGGGTCACCCTCGACTTCACCAGCTTCTGGGGCGGTGAACCAGACGTGGTCACCCCACCCGACGTGACCAAGGCATGGGCGCCCCTCTTCGCCGAATTCGAGGCGACCCAGCACCTGCTGGGCAATCACCTCGTCGAGGCCGACGGCGACCGTGGAACGCTGACCGCGGCCTTCCACTCGACCCACCGCCGATCCGACCCCTACGGCGACCCGCTGTGGACCATCGGCGGCAACTACCGCTTCGAAGTCCTCCGCATCGACGGCACCTGGAAGATCGAGAAGGTCGTCATGACCGCCACCTGGGGCCGAGGCAACACCGACGTGGTCAAGGCCGCACGCGGCGCCTAGCTGTACTTGGCCCGAGACCACCGCCAGCACCCGCTTGTCAGACGCATGGAAGGCGGCACTACTTGACACTCGGGGGCAAGTACTTGCTGTCTTCCGTCAAGTGGCGACCACGGATGACCATGTCGAGCTGGTGACCGAGCTGGTCCAGATACTGGAGACCCGGATTCTCGACCCGCTGGAGATCCTGCTGGCTTCTGATGAGCTCCTCGGCCCGATTCCGGTCCAGCTCGCCGTCCGCGACCATCGGGGCCACGGAACTCCCGTATTGCTGCTGCACGGACTGGGCGGCACCCTGCTGCACTGGGACGCGGTCGCACCGCTGCTGACCGGCGCGCACCCTCCTCACCGCCGACCGGCCGCACCTGCGCGTGCTCGAACTGGCCGCCAGTCACGCTATGGTCGCCGAACAGCCCGAACAGATCGCCCAGGCCGTGCCGGCGTTCTGTGCACAGGCCACCGAGCAACCGCGGCGTTCACAACGGGGCTTGCGGGTGCTGCCGCCGGCCATCGCTCGTGCCGGGTCGACCTGTTCGAACTGCGCGAGGGTGACCGGCATCGCCACATCGAGGGCGAACTCATCCTTCAAGCCGATGTCGACAGGTCGTAGCCGGTCAGATGCTGAGCACGGCGGACGGTATCGATAATGCGAGCGGCCCCTGTCTTCGCACGTCATGACGGATACGCGTAGGAGTGCCATGCTGTACGGGCGTCAGGTGGAGCAGTCCGTCGTCGATGAGCTGCTGGAGAGCCGGTGTGGCGCTCTGGTCGTGTGCGGTGCGGCGGGGATCGGCAAGTCGGCGCTCCTGGAGTACGCCGCCACGAACGCACGGGCCCGCGTGCTGCGGGTGACCGGTGTCGAGTCGGAGGCCGACCTGCCGTTCGCCGCTCTGCATCTGCTGCTGCGTCCCGTTCTCGATCACATCGAGGTGCTGCCGCCGCAGCAGGCGGAGGCGTTGCGAGGAGCGCTGGGCCTCGGCGGCGGTACCCGGGGAGACCGTTTCCTCGTCGGGCTCGCGACGCTGAGCCTGCTGGTGGAGCTCTCGGCGGAGGGCCCGGTGGTGTGCCTGGTGGACGACGCTCAATGGCTGGACGGTGAGTCGGCCGACGCACTGCTGTTCGTCGCGCGCCGCCTGCACGCCGAGCCCGTCGCCGTCCTGTTCGCCGCGCGGGAGGGCGAGTTTCCCGCGCGAGGCCTGCCCGAGTTGCGGCTGGGTGAACTGGACGCCGACGCCTCCCAGAAACTCCTCGCCGAACGGGCGGCGGACCTGCCGTCCGCCGTATGCGCCCAGCTCGTCACCGAGGCCCGAGGCAACCCGCTCGCGCTGATCGAACTGCCCCGCATGCTCACTCCCGAGCAGCGCAAGGGCGTCCTCCTGCCGCTGTTCTTCTCCCTCGGTACGGCGCAGCCGGTGACGGATCGGGTGCTGGTCGGTTTCCGTGATCGGGTCGCGGCGCTCTCCCCCGCCGCCCGTTCCTGCCTGCTGGTGGCGGCGCTCGATCACCACGACGGGCTGGACGTGCTCGCGCGGGCGGTCGGTCTGCTCGGCGCCTCGCTGGCCGACATCGCCGACGCCGAACGCGCGGGTCTGGCCCGGGTGGGTCCGGGCGGCGTCACGTTCCACCACCCGCTGGTGCGTACCGCGGTGCTGGTGTCCTGCGACATCGCCGACCGGATGGCCGCGCATCGGGCGCTGGCCGAGGCGTCCGACGACGACCGCCGCGCCTGGCACCTGGCCGCCGTCACCCTGCGGCCGGACGAGAACGTCGCGGCTGAGCTGGAGAGCCTGGCGGTTCGCGCGCGGTGCCGGGGCGGGCAGACGGCGGTGTCGGCGGCCTTCGCGCGTGCCGCCGAGCTGTCCGTCGATCCCGCCGAGGCCGTACGCCGGTGGACGGCCGCCGCGTTGGCCGCGGCCGAGGCCGGTCTGTGGCGACGCGCGGGTGAGCTGGTGGACAAGGCGCGGCAACGGGCCAAGGCGTTGACGTTGCCGGGGACGGTGATGGGCGAACTCGCCCACGTACGCGCGAAGCTGGAGGTGGAGGCGGGCCGCCCGCTGCAAGCCGTGCGGTTGCTGCACGAAGGGGCCGTGGTGGCCGATGCCCTACCCATCAAGTTGTCGTTGCTGGGTCTCGCGGGCTACTACACCTGGGCCAGTGCCACACACCCCGACCAGCCCGCGCTGGCCCGCCGTACCGAGGAGCTGTGCCCGGACGGCGAGGGGCTGCCGTCGGTCATACGCACGATCAACCGCGCCTTCCGCCTGATTCTGGAAGGCGACGACGTGACGACGATCGCCTACCCCATTGCTGAGCAGGCCGAGCGCATGCCGGGTGAGCTGCGGTTCCTTGTCACCTTCCAGGCTCTCTCCCGCGCCGACCACAAAGGCATGCACGACGAGGCAGCCAGGCTCGCCGAGGACTGCCGGGCAGAGGGACGACCGGGACGTATGCCCGAGGCCTTGACGCTCCTCTCCATCGCCCAGCTCCTCGATGGCCGGCACCAGTCCGCGCGAGCCACGGTGACCACGGGCATGACCCTGGCCTCCGATGTCGGCCAGCCGATGTGGCGCGACTACGCGGCGGGCGTGCATGCCTGGCTGTCGGCGGTCGCCGGCAACGAGGAGGAGTGCGAGGCCATGGCGGAGCAGGCGATCCAGGGCGCCGATCACCACCGGTGGATGCCGGCCGCCTGCTGGGCGGCGTGCGCACTGGCGACCCTCGACTTCGGGCTGGGCCGCTACGACGCAGTGCTCGACCGGATGGAACGGGCGATTTCCGGCCCTACACGGCATGCCTTCCTGTGGCGGTATGCCTGGCCGGACTACATCGAGGCGGCCGTCCGGGTGGGGCATCCGCAGCGTGCGCGAAATCGGCTGAGATGTTACACCGAGTGGGCGCAAGCCACCGGCCAGCCCACACCGCTCGCCATCCTCCACCGGGTCCGCGCACTCCTGGCCAAGGAGAGCGCCGCCGGGGACCTCTACGTGCGGGCGCTGGCCGTGCACGCCGAGGGGCAGCAGCCCTTCGAGGAGGCACGGACCCGGCTGGCCTACGGGGAGTGGCTGCGCCGCCATAGACGGCGCGCGGAGGCACGTTCCCAGCTCCAGGCCGCCATGGAGGCGTTCGACCGGCTCGGCGCGGCCCCCTGGTCTGCCCGCGCGGCCGCCGAGCTGCGCGCCACCGGCCAGTCGTTGTCCGACCGCTCGACCACCGGAGATCCGCTGTCCGTGCTGACACCCCAAGAGCTCCAGGTGGTACGGCTGGCCGTGACCGGCGCATCCAACCGCGAGATCGGCACGCAGCTGTTCCTGAGCCCGCGCACGGTCGCGTCGCACCTGTACAAGGCGTTCCCCAAGCTGGGCGTCTCCTCCCGCGCCGAGCTGATCAGGCTGCCGGGTGTGACCTGAGAGCCGGTGTGACCTGCGAGCGGGCATAACGAACGGCGGATCACACCCGGCGGTAGATGATGGGCTGGGCGGCGATGCCATTGGCCTTGAAATTGGCCAGCACGAACCGGCGGAAGGTGGGCCGGAATATCAGGCTGGGCAGGAAGGCCCGCCAATTCGGCCAGCTCGCGTGGTTGACGAGCCCGTAATCGGCGGGCTCGCCCTCCAGCGGCCGCATCAACGCGGAGTTGGGCAGCGCGGTCTTGGCCTGGAACCACCCGGCGGTGTACTCCCACACCTTCAGCAGGGTCTCGCGATCGTCGGCGTAGAAGTAGTTGAACAGGAAGCAATGGTCCTGACCATGGTCCACGTCGCCGAGCCGTCCGGCGTTGCCCGCGGCGAACTGGTGGGTCCTGCGCGCCGCCGCGCTCATGGTTTCGGCCAGCTCCTTGTACGCGGCGCTCTCGCGCAGTGCCCGCAAGGAGTCCACGGACTCGGTGCGGATCAGCACGACGACGTCATAGCGCGCCGGGCGGATGCCTCGGGCGGCCAGCAGTTCGTCGCCCTCACCGGGCGTGCGCAGGACGGCGCGGAACACATTCGCCTCGCGCGCCTCGACATTCGCGGTCAGGGCCTTGAGCTGGGCGGGCAGCCGCGCGGGAGGGGAGGCGAGGTGGCCGCGCCAGGCGCCGACCTCGCCGGCCAGCACGAGAAAGCCGTCGTCGGTTGTGGGCAGCACCCGCGCCTTGACGGCCAGGTGATCGTTGATCAGCTCCATGCGGCCGACGCTAGCCTGGGGGGAGTTCTCGCCGCTTCCGTCACCTGACTGATGTCCGTGCGCCACACGCCAGCACGAAGAGACGTCCGCCGTCCGATCATTGATCAGCTGATGGTGGAGGCGCCGGGCCAGAGGGCTTGCGGACCGTCTGCGTCGGGTGACTGATGTGCGCAGGACACTCATCAGTCACGTGACGGACGCGCACACCATGGCGGTCTTCCTAGGGTTCCGGCCATGACCGAACGATCGAAGACAGTGCTGGTCACCGGCGCGTCCACCGGAATCGGCCGGGCCACCGCACTGATGCTGGCGCGCGAGGGCTTCACCGTCTTCGCGGGAGTACGCAAGGATTCCGACGGCGTCGCCCTGGGCGCGACTGTCACGCCGATCACGCTGGACGTCACCGACCCGGGTCGGATCGCGGCGGCGGCGGACGCGATCGGCCGCCTGGACGCGCTGGTCAACAACGCGGGCATCGGGGTCACGGGCCCCTTGGAGTTCGTTTCCCTGGACACGCTGCGCCGGCAGTATGAGGTCAACGTGTTCGGCCAGATCGCGGTCACCCAGGCGATGCTGCCCAAGCTGCGCGATTCCCAAGGCCGCGTCGTCACCGTCGGCTCCGTCGGCAGCTGGATCACCCTCCCGTTCGGGGGTCCGCTCTGCTCGTCCAAGCACGCCATCCGTTCGCTGAACGACGCGCTGCGCATGGAGGTCAGACCTTGGGGCATCCGCGCGGTCCTCATCGAGCCCGGCTCCATCCACACCTCCGCCGTCGACAAGCTCGAAGGCGAGGTCGAGCCACGACTGGAGGCCATCGGCGACGAGGGCAGACGCTTGTACGGCACCGCCTACCGGACCATGGTCACCAGCGGTCTGAAGGAGGAACGCTCCGGCTCGAGTCCCGACGTGGTCGCCCGCGCCGTCCTGCACGCCCTGACCGCGCGCAAGCCGCGTGCCCGCTATCCGGTCGGCAAGAAGTCGCGGTTGATGAGCACGCTCGGCCGCGTCGTCCCCCAGTACGCCCTCGACCGCCTGCGCCTGCGCGTGCTGGGCCTGTCCTGAACGGAGCACACGATGACCCAGCTCGCCGGAGCCGAGGCCCTGACCGCGCTCGACCCCGTCTTCGCCCAGCTCGCCGTGGGCGCGGGCCACAACCTGTGGGGCCTGGCCAACCTGACGATGCGGGAGAAGGCCTTCGTCTGCCTCACCGCCGACCTGTGCCACCCCCACCTCGACCTGCCCCTGGCCATGCACGTTCAGATGGCCCTGGCCAACGGGGTCGAACCCGAGGCCGTCAGGGAGCTCTACCGCCACCTGGCGCCCTACGTCGGCTACCCCATCCTCGTCTCCGCGTTCCAGCGCCTGACCGAACTCGGCCTCCCCGAAGCAAAGGACACCACGCCAGTCGAACCCGAACCCCTCACCGGGCCATTGGCCCACCTGGTCCGCGATCTGGAAGGGGTGGATCCCGGCCTGGCCGCCTTCACCGAAGACCAACTCGCCCAACGCTGGGCCCGCCCGCACCTGACCACCCGCGAACGGGCCATCGCCTGCCTGACCGTGGACGTCCTCTATCAAACCCTGGGCGAATCCATGCGCCTGCACGCCGCTCTCGCACGCGCGAACGGCGCTACCGACGAAACCCTTCGCGACCTGATCCGCGGCCTGGCCGAGTTCGGACTTCCTCGCGCGTGGAATGCCGCAAACTCCCTCTTCACCAAATGAGTCCAGGCCTCGCACCGCGAGATCAGCGGCGGCCGGGAGAACACTGGGCACAGCCCTCTCCCCCTCGACGCCTCGCAGATGCCGCACCCGGTCGCCGTCGCTGACCGGTGGGCCGGGCCGGCAGGACCACGCAGCACCCGTGCGCTCATCACACTGATGTCCCGCAGGCTCACCCGGCGAGACCCCCGCACCGACTGGTCGAAGAAGCCGGGAGGAACGGATTCCCTGTGATGCTGCTGGTGGCTTCAGTGCTGGATTAGACCGCCGATGGGGACCGGGGCAACGTGGCCGGTTGCTGGAACGGACTGAGCCAAGGCGAGGCCCACGTCGACCAGCGAAGAGCGGCCGAGGTGCGCGACGTCGCTGATCGGCGTCCAGACCGACTCGGCGGTTTCGCCGTTCGGTTCAGGACGGAGTTGGCCGCCAGTGATGCGGACCCGGTAGAAGATGCCGACATTCTGGAGTTCGGGCCGACCAGGGAGTCGGCGCTCCGACGCGGGAATCACCCTTGAGTCCACGCCCAGCAGGCGCTCAACCACAGCGTCCAAGCCGGTCTCCTCAGCGACCTCCCGGATCACCGCATCGAACGGATCTTCCGCGTGCTCAACCCTGCCGCCTGGCAGAGTCCACGTCTTGTTGCCGTCCGGCTTCACGGCATGAGCGAGCAGCACCCGCCCGTCCTCGATACAGACGGCGTATGCCGCCAGTCGCAAATCCATTCCGGGAGGCTATCCGTGCGTTCAGCAGGGTGCAGCACCAAGCTGGTCACCTGTAGCGCCACTCAGCGCGCGGCGCGATCTGCTGCTTCCCGGGTGATGTCGGCGTAAAGGCGGAAGAGGGCAGGGCCGGCTTCGCCGCGTTCTCGTTCGTGCAGGGCCGCCCAGCACCGGGCGATGAGCTCCCGGGCCTGCGTGCCGGGCCAGGGTTGGGGCAGGAGCTGAGGCGGCAGCAGTGGGTCGGGCTCCATGGCGCGGGTGAGTTCGGCGGCCAGCTCGACCGCGATGGTGAGGAGTGCGGCTGGGGTGAGTCCGGCAGGGCCGGTGAGCCGGGCGAGGCGGGGCTGGGCGATGCGGCTGAGGCGGTGGTAGCGGTCGGCGATCTCCTGCAGGGGCCACAGGCGGCGGGCGAGTTCGGCAGGCTCTCGGGTGTCGCCCCTGCGCAGGTCCGTCGTGGTGAGGAGGGTGAGCGAGCCATGGGCGCCGAGGCGGTGGGCAGCTTCTTCGACGTACGGTTCCCAGGTGTTGGCGCAGACGTACAGTCCGCCCTGGAGCGGGGCGCCGCCCAGGTGGACGAGCGTCTCGCGCAGGGAGTCCCGGGCCGTGCGCGACGATTCGGGCACCGCGAAGGCGGCCAGGTGCCAGACACCGTCCCAGGGCGCGAGCCCGGCGTCCTGCTGGAATGCGTGCCGGAGGAAGTCCGCGTTGGGGGCGAGGGCACGCGTGGTGTCCGCGGTCGCGTGCAGCTCCGCCTTGCGGCCTCGGCCCTCGTGGGTGAACCGGCCTTCGGCCACCAGGCGTTTGACGCACAGCCGCACCTGCTGGTCGCTCATGCCCAGGATGTTGGCGACGGTGTACAGCTCGTCCGCACCGACGGTGCCGTCCTCGCGGATCAGCGCGTGGACGAGCATGCGGGTGGGGACCTCGACGCGGTCCGTCTCGGCGCTCACAGTTCTGTCGCTCCCCTCGTTCCGACGGCGCGACGCATGGTGGTCACCGCGCCGAACCCCAGCAGCCCGCGCAGAAAGGGCGTGCGCTCGGTCCGTACGGCCGTGAAGCCGCGCCGCTCGTACAGCGCCCTGGCCCGCGGGTTGGTGTCGATCACATCCAGTCTGATCTCCCGGCAGTCCTGCTCCACCGCGACGGCGGCCACTTCCTCTATGAGCAGGCTGCCGACGCCGCGGCCGCGCATGCCGGGGTCCACGGCGATGCCGTCCATGACGAGTTGCCCGGGGGCCGGGTGGCGTTCGAACAGGGCGAGGAGCAGGAGTCGGTGCAGTCCTCGCAGGTGTCCGTACGCCCGCAGCACTTCGGAGGCCGAACCTCCGGTGAGGGCCCGGCCGCCGAGCTGGTAGCCGGCGAGGCCGACGAGCTGCCCGTCGAGGAGCGCGCAGACCGCGCGATCGGCGTTCAGGTGGGCGGCGAGGAAGGGCACCGCCTTGTCCGGCGGGTTCAGGGCGGGGCCGAGTTTGCGGCCGAAGGCGTCCCAGTACAGCTCGGCCGCCCGCCGCTCGGTTCCGGCCGGAACGCCCCGCCGGACCGTCACCGGTCCACCGGCGCCCGTCTCGTCCAGTCCCATGCCGTGCTCCCCTCGCGCTTGTCGTCTCTCGCTCAAAACTATCATTCGTGCAACGATCGTTCTGACAATGATAGCTTCATGGACCCCGAGCAAAGGCGGTCAGATCTCATGAGTCCGAAGATTCGGCCCCGACGGCGCGGGCTTCGCATCGCCGCGTGGTCACTCGTCATGGTCCTGGTCGTGGCCGCCGGTCTCGCAGGTGTGGTCCTGTGGCAGAACTCCTACGCCATGGACGAGCAGCGGGTCTCGATACGCCACGGCGGCCACACCCTCAACGGCGTACTGGCCACCCCCAAGGACGGCCGCAAGCGCCACGGCCTGGTCGTGTACATCCACGGCGACGGCCCCGTCGACGCCACTCACGACGACGGTTACAAGCCCCTGTGGGAAGCGAACGCCAAGGCCGGGTACGCCTCCCTGTCGTGGGACAAGCCCGGCGTCGCGGGCGCACCCGGCAACTGGCTCGAGCAGTCCATGGACGACCGGGCCGACGAGGCAGTCGCCGCCGTCGCCTGGGCGCGCGCCCGCCCGGACATCGACGGCCACCGGATCGGACTCTGGGGCGCCAGCCAGGCGGGCTGGGTCCTGCCGAAAGTCGCCGCCAAGACGCCCGTGAGCTTCGTCATCGCCGTCTCGCCCGCGATCAACTGGCTCCGGCAGGGCCGCTACAACCTCCTCGCCGAGCTGCGCGCCGACGGCGCATCGGCATCCCGCACCAAGGCCGAGATCGCCAAGAGCGACACCACCCGCCGGCTGCTGGCACGCCACGCGACCTTCGAGGAGTACGTCAGGGCGATGGGCGGCGACGCGGACGGCATGACCGCCGATCGCTGGGGCTTCATCTCCAAGAACTACACCGCGGACGCCACGCAAGACCTCCGCGCCCTGCGCGGCGTACCGGTGCTTCTGGCCCTCGCAGGCCATGACATCAACGTGGACACCGCAGACACGGAGCGCACCTACCGCAAGGTGCTGGACGCAGGCGGTGCATTGACGGTCGAGCGTTACCCGGACGCGGCCCATTCATTGCTCAAGCAGTCCATCGAACAGTCGGACCTCAAGACCACGCTCACCGCGCTGTTCTCCCCCCGCTCGCTCTTCGCGGACCGGTTCCTCGACGGCCAACGACAGTTCCTCGAGGACCTCGGCCGAGGTAGCAATGCCAGTCCATGACACTCCCGCAAGGTCGGCCATGGCGCGTTGTGCACGTTCGCGTGTACCGCCCGATGCAACGCGGGGTCGCTGCCCTTGCCCTGCATCGCGGGCCCCAGTACTCGTGGACCTGGTCCGGATTCCTACGGGCGTCGGTGCCCCGTTGACGACGCCGACGTGCGCCCATCAGGTCCACCAGCGACTCGCCGCCCAGGCGATTGCGTAACCCGCACTGTTGAGGGCGCAGTGCAGCGCCACGGGTGGGATGAGGCTGCCGGAGCGGCGGCGGAGCTCGCAGAGAAGCACACCGGCGAGGGCGGTGCCGACGACCGCCGCCGTCACTGCCAGGGCGACGCCGGCTTGGCCGGCTCCGAAGACCGCTTGGGCCGCCGCGTTCGCGCGTGTGAGCCCGCGTGACGGCTGTACGTGCCAGAGCCCGAAGAGCACCGAGGAAACGACGGTGGCCCATACAGGCCCCCACCGTCGCCGAACCATGGCCCACAGCACGCCGCGGAATGCGATCTCCTCAAGCAGCACCGTGCCGAGCGGTACGCGGACCAGTACGCGATACACCAGTTCTTCAACAGACAGGCCCGCGGCCCGCTCGTCCTGGAACGCCTCCCGGGTGAACGGCAGTGCCACGCCCACGAGAAACACCACGAGAACGGCTACGGCCAGGACCAGGCCCCAGCGCAGACCACGGCGGGCCGACGCCCTGCCGAGCCCCAGATCGGCCCAAGTGAGTCCGGACCGGCGGGCGATCAACACAAGCAGCACGGCCGCAACTGCACAGACCGGCACGTACCAACCGGGCGCGAGCAGAACGTTGAGCGCGTTCGCGGCCGCGAGCACCACGACGGCCAAGAGCAGCATCCACATGGCCGCACAAGGATCGCCGATGTTCGCGAGGGCGGCCCGCAACGCGCTGCTCCACGGCGCGCCGCCGTGGACCGTGTCCTCTGTCGGCCGGCCGATGACACCCGTTCAGCGCCGCGCCGCATCAAGCTTTGTTGGTGAGAGTCACCCGCAGCGGTAAGGACGGTCGACGACGGCGCCCGGTTTGTCATGCCCAGTAAGACCCGCCGTGCGCGGCCGTCGGGCCACGTCGGCCCGCCACTCTGCCCGTACGCTTCACCCCGCCACGATCGCTGGGCATGGAGCCCGGCGCCACAAGCGCCGGCACGGCGGCTCAGCCGCTCCCACCCGTCGCCCCGCCGGCCGAGCCGACGGCCGCCCCGGCTCCCGCGCCGGCGGCGAGCACGAGCCCCTGGTGGCGATCCCTGACGGCGAAGCGCTGATCCAACGCCGCCGGATCGGCCGACCGTCCGGCCCAGCAGAACTTCATGAAGGTGTCGCAGGCCTGGCCATCGCAGGTCCCCTGATCACAGCTGCGGTCGTCGTGGTCCGCAAGGTCGTGGTGCCGATCATCGTGCTTCGCCTCATCAGCCCCACGCCGCCGTATGTTCTCGTCCTGCACCCGGGGGCCGCCGGGCCAGGCCGCCCCCAGCCGCATCGTCAGCCGGCAGCCGATGACGTCCCGGGCCGTGCCCGCCGAGTGGGGAACCGTCTTCGCACACCTACCGGACCTCGGGCGCGGGCAGGCGTGGAAGGCGGTGCGGAAGGCCCGCCCGCCCGCGCCGATCGTCTACGCGGCCAGGGCATCAACGCCGGTCACGAGATCCATTGCGCACACAGACCCGGATCGGTGAGGGGCCGGAGCGTGATGCCCGTAAGCGGCGCCTGTATGAGCCAACTCTCGCCATGCCAAACCCGGCGGCCAGTGATTCCTGAGGTTTCATCTTGAGGGGTGATCAGCCTGGCTTGGTCCCCTCCGGCGGGTGAACCGATCGATGAAGGAGTACGCGAAGCCGTGTTGAAGCTGTCAAGCGTCCTGGGGCACACGATCCGCATGTACGCCAGTGGCAGGGCCGCAGGGGCCGATGTCCATGTGCACTACGAGCCCGCGGATCGCCGGGGCATCCCCGAGGTCACCTTTGCGATACGTGCGCACCGGCACGACCGTCTCCACCCTCGCCGGCGCGTCTGCCGCTGCATGTGGCCCCGCACGGCCTGGGGGAGGGCGGGACTGCGCGTGACGTCTTTGAACGTTCAGGGCTCGCAGTGGGGCCGGCACGTGGTCAAGAAATGGGAAGAGGGCGAGCACGGCTGGGCCGGAATCCGCGTGTCGTCCAGGGGACTGGAACTGGCGGGCGGCGAGCTCGTCAACGTGCAGTTCTCGCCAAACGGGCTGGAAGACTTAGGCCCCTACTTAGAACTCAGGTTTGAGGCCGAGATCGACGGTGTGAGCATCGGCGAAGCCTCACAGGTCTTTCGGGTGGCGGGAACGAAGCTCCTGCCTGCCTGCTGACCCAGCAGATCCACCGGGCCCGGCTGGTTCGCTGACTGGTCTCCGGCCAGGGCTCGGGGCCGCCCCTCCCCCGCCTCCCGGCTGGCAGTCCGCCGGCCGACTTCCCACCAGCCTGGTACGTCGGAGGCGGGAAGAGTTGCGACACAACCTCCTCCTCAGGCACAGGGCCCCGCCAGTTCCCGGCGTGGCCCTGTGCCTCCTCTCACCTTCATGAGACCTGCAGGTTCGACTGTCCCTCCACGGGCGGGACCGTGGCGCAGGACGACAGCTTGAGGTGGGGAAGGTCTGAAAGACGGCCAGTAGTAGGTTCGTGTCGTCGAGACGTAACTAGCGGTGAAGGCACGTGTGGTTGGGTGGGGGCGTTCACAGATTCGTCTGTCACAGGGTTCGTCTTCGTCAGCGAGAGGTCTCCTGACTGCCTGCAGGCGGCAAGAGTCGGGATGCGGGTGGCGTTGCCGGTGCTTGCGCCGCCGTGGATCGTTGTCCATCACACGGTGGAGCGAGTGCTGGTCTCCCGGTGGCCCGGGCGGCTCCTGTGGGTGAGGGTGGCGCTGCCTTCGTCGGACGAGGAGCGTGCGGCGATGGCACGTGCCTCGAAGGAACTGCTGCCTGATGCGAGTTACACGCGTGCCATCGCCGTCGACGTGCTGGAGGAGCTGTCCCCGTCGGTGCTCTTCGGCTCCCACGGCGACGAAGTGATCCGCGTCATCGAGAGCGGCCTTGCCCTGGACGAGCAGATCGCGAGCGAACTCGCGTCCGCCCGCCATCCCGCCGCCGACCGCGAGTACAGCAAGGCATGGAACCGCTGGCTCGCCCAGCAGCCAGAATTCGCGCACTACCAGGACCAGGATCACACCTCGACCCTGGCGATCACCGGCGCCGGCGCGACGGATTCTCCGGTCGGGCACGGCCTCCTGCTGATCTGGCACATGGTCACGAACAGCGCCGAACACCGCGGAAGCGCGGGCTCGTTCACCGTGGACGAGGACGATGAACGAGTCCTTACCGAGCCGTGGTCCTCAGCACTCAGCGCACTGCTCGACACTGCGATGGCGTACGGCGCGCCGCACGTGGTGGACAGCAATGCCGCCACGGTACTGACCGCGGCCTGGAACACCGTCTTCCACCCCGAACGAGCCGACCGGCTTGATACGCCACCAGAGCAGAGTTGACGACCGGCTGGAGGAAATCTTTTACGGGACAACGCTCAGCGGGACTACGGGCCGACACCTCCTACCAGAGCCAGCGGGCGAGGAACTCTGGCCAGATGAATCCCTGGTAGCCGGCGAATGCGGCCGGGTCGCACTCCTTGAGTTCGGCAGCGAGTTCTTCGAGTTCGGCAAGGACGGCGTCCTCCTCGTGGAACTCTGCGTTGAGGAGCAGGTCGCAGGTGTCGACGCGCAGACCGTAGTGGTGCAGGCATTGCACCCACAGGACGACAGAGGAGTTTGCGAACCAGGGCTCGCCGTCCGACTCACACCGGCCCTGTACCGGGCGACGAGATCGCCCGCGGCGCTGCTGCGATGTTGCCGGCCTGGGGCTGACCGTCCTTGCCCGTCGGTTCTGTCCCGGCCGTCCTGCCCGTCTCACCCATCGGCAGATGCGACCTACGGCAGCGACAAGGACCACCAATCGCAAGGAAGTTCGCGCGACCGTTGCCGCTTCGCCGACCCCCACTCCGGCCCCTGAGGACCCCAGACGTCTGCTCACCGCCCATGCCGCAAGCGTTCATGGGTGCGATCACATCCAAGACGTGCTGGACGAACGCGGCCTTCACGTCCACTGACGCCGCGCCCCCGCATCTGCCTCAGCTGATGAAACCTGTGCTGGGACAGCCGCGTCAGAAGAACAGCACATCCCGCCACGTCACCGTCCTTCCAGGAGATGACATGCACATCAGCACATCACGCGCCGCTGACCTGCTTGCTCTGGTGACCCTCTGCACAGGCGCCGTCTTCGGTTGTGGCAGCGAGAGGGAGGCCGGTAGTACGGCAGAGATAGCCGGGAACCGCGCCCGGCAGGTCGCCGCAGCCTGGGACGGCTCACAGGCGGCTGACGCGTGGCGGGCCGGCTACTACCCCATGGGAGGGGCGGTCCAACTGCCGCTGGGCGGCCTGCGAAGCCAGGCCGACAAACGCGCCTACGAGGCCCAGAACCTCCTCCTGCAAGGCGAGTTGCCCACCACATGGCCGAAGGACGGCCGAGTCACGTGGGCGGGCGGTACGTCGCTGACGCGGCCGTTGCTGGGGGCAAAGACCGCCTACACGGCCCTGGCCCGCTCCCGGGTCGAGGCAAAACCGCACCTCACCGTGACCGGGGCACAATTGGGTGAGATGACCCTGGCCACCAGCCGCGGACCCGCGACGGTCCCCGCCTGGCTCTTCACTGTGCGGGGCTACGACGCCCCCCTCAAGATCGCCGCTGCCGACCCGTCGAAGCTGCCCGGATCGCCGATCAGACCGGCCCGCGACATCCCCGCCGGCCAGTTGGCTCCGCTCGACCGGCTGGTCCAGATCGAGGAAGACCGGCGATCCCTGACCGTGATCGCCATTCATGGAGCATGCGACGACGGCCCCGCCGTGGATGTCCTGGAAACACGCGGCAGCGTAGTGCTGTCAGCCTCCGTCAAAGACCCGAAGACGGGTAACTGCACCGCGCAGGCGAAGACGAAGCACGTGACAGTGAAGCTGGAGCGGCCTGTGCACGACCGAGTCCTGCTCGACGCGTACACGGGCCGACCAGTGCCATACGGCCATCCGAACGAACCCTCGCCGAGCTGGAGCTGAGCCTGACCTGTACCGACGGAGCGATCACCAGGGACCGCCCGGTCAGCATCCGCCGTTTCAGATGAGGCTGAGCGGCATCGCTTGGAGCGGTGCCGGTCGGCGGACATGGTTGCCCCGCGCGGTGGTGGAACCCTCCAAGATCCCCGGGTCGCAAGTGGAGGATCGCCGGTCAGCCGGCGCATCGGGTCAGTGCGGCAAGGCGGTGGCTCATCCTCGGTGTGTCAGGTGTGCCGCCGACCAGTCCGGCTGCTCCTGGCGCTCGCCGTCGGCCTGTTGGTCGGCCGCGACGGCCCGCTTCTCGCACGGACCGCACAGGGGGCGGGTGCCACCGTGGCCCCGGTGGGTTGCCGATCGCCTCCAGGAAAGGCTGCATGTGGTTCCGTGGCACCGCCCCGGCCGGGGCCGTACTCGCGGAGCGTCAGCCGAACTCGCTTCTTCCGAGGCGGCCTCTGGGTACGGGCAGCTTTCCGCGACGAAGGGTGTCCACGTGATGCTCGACCGGTTCGACGAGTGCTCGTACGGCTAGGGCAGGCAGGTCCGGCGACAGGTCGCCGCCCTGCAGAGCATGCACGTACTCGAACGCCTGAGCAGGATCCAACGCCGGCACCCTTTGCCGGAGCAGACGCACGGCATACAGCCTTCCTCGCGCGGCCACCATGTCGCGCAGCTGTTCATGGAGTTCGTCCACTGCGCTGCGCCGGGTCGCTCCCCGGATCCGCTCCCGGTAATCCGCCTCCCAGGCCCCGGTCACCCAGGAGACCACGCCGACCTCGTGGAGCCCACCATCGACACGGTCGACGAGATACGGCCCACCCCCCACCAGAACCTCGCCCGGCGTCCGTGACCGCACACGGACGATCCAGACAAGCTCATGCTCCTCAACGTCCGCCACAACAAGCCGGAGCACACGCCGCGGGTCAGCCCCCGTCGCCAGGCGCCGCAGCTCCTCGTCCCCCAGATAGGCCTCGACTGCCCGGACCGCGTCCGCTCGCTCAACCATCCGGTCAGCATCCCCTACACGCACGAAGCGAGGCCACCGAGAAATCCTCCCTGACGGCTGCCCAGTAGCCCAGGAACGGGGGATCCTGCCTCAGCCACCAACAGCAGCAAACGTCGGCAGTTCAAATCCCGTGGCCCCGCCAGCAGCGTCGCCATCGCCTTCAACAAGTCCTCCTACGCGGACGTTCCGGTGAACCGTGCAAGGTGTTGTGAATCTTCACGGGTTCACGGTGGAAGTGGGAGGCGACTGCATCATCCTCGGCATCAACTCAGCGTGGACATCGGCGGTGTCCTGGCTTGTGATGAGCGTTGCGCCATTGCGACGCAACGCTGTGAGTGCCGCTGTGTTGTGAGCTTTGGTGTCCGCGACTACGGCCCGCGCACCGGACCTGGCGGCTTCGTCGAGCAGCACGCGGAGTACGGCGGTACCTGTTCCGCGGCCGCGTTGGGAACGGGCAAGCCACACGCCCGCTTCGAGGACTTCGTGGCTGTCGCGGACAGCCAGGCGGGCTGCGCCCACGATTTTCCCATGGTGGGTGATCGCAAAGGTGGTCTCTCGGAGTGGGCCGGCAAGTCCAGGGCGTCGAGCGCGGTGCCAGGCCCGGAACGCTTCTTGCCGTTCAGGCGTCCACCCTGGTGGACCGGCCACGGGAGGCATGACCTCCTCGGGTGCTGCGTCGTCGACGGCCACCGCGAGGAGTACTTCGAGGCTCCCCTCGTCCATCTGCTGCAATTCCACCCGACCGACCATGTTGCTTTCCCTTCACTGAGCGTCGGACACCGGTTGTCGATCCTCACGTTCGGTTGGATGTTGCGCGAGAAGATTTCGGCAGGGCCGGCAGGCGTCCGGGACGGTCGGGTCGCTTTTCGAGCCCGACCGTCCGGGCCGCCACGTCGATGTCGGTGATCTGCAACAGGCCTGCCGGGCTCCTCGCATCCCCGCCGCCCGGACGGCCGGCGAGGGCACCGCCATGGTGGAGCGGTGACAGTCGGCTGCGATCTTCCTTGACCGTTCTGACTCCGTTGAGTGATGTACTAAGTGCGAAGCGTAATCGCTTTGGCGTAAACCCGCCTTGAGTTGGGCGGGGAGTGGCAAAAGACTGCTCGTGTGCCGAAGCGGACACCCGCCGAGAGGGGTCCGCCCGCACGCCCGTCACGTATGCCATTGTCAGGAGACCATCGCATGCCCGACGTCGGCCGAGACACCTCGCACCCGATCACGTTGACCGACGGTACCGCCACCCAGACCCGCGAAGTGACCCCCGCGGATCTTGAACCGATCCAGGCACTGCACCGCCGCTGCTCGCCGAGCAGCCGGGCCCTGCGCTACCACGCGGGCAAACCCCAGCTCTCTCCCGCAGGATGGCGACTGCTGTCCGACCCGGGGCGCGGCACCACGTTGGTGACCACCCCGGCCCAGCGCACGGACCACATCATCGCCATGACGAACGTGATGCGCACCGACCGGCAAGGGGTGGGCGAGCTCGCCGTGCTGGTTGAGGACGCCTGGCAGTCCAAGGGGTTGGGCACCGCCCTGGCCGCACACGCGGCCGAGGTGGCCCGCCGGGCGGGCCACCACACGTTGACGGCGGCGGTCGCCGCGCAGAACGTACCGATGCTCCATGTCCTGGAGAGCCTGGACGCACCACCCCCTCGCACCGTCGGACCCGTCCTCGACATCCACGTCCCGCTGTAGCTGTGATTGCGCACGCGAGTGGGCACCGTTCGCCAAGTCGGACGCTCAGGCGAGCGTCCCGAGGCGGCGAGCTTCGACAGCCGGGTGAGCTCAGGCTCCACCAGGGCGACGCGGGGCGCGCCGCAGCGTGTGGTCAGGCGACACGGGACCGCTCGCCGGCGAGGCGCTCCAGGTGGGCATCACAGGCGTCCTCCCACAGCACGCCGGACTCCGGGGCCGGGTAGCCGTCGGTGGCGATGCCCTCAGCACCGCGGGCGATGATGTCGACCTGGCGCGCTGGTCGGCCGCGTACGCGCGGACCGATTCGGCGGCGTGCTCGTCGAGGGGTTGGCGGTTGGGGACGGACGCGGTGGCCGGCCGCTGGCTCATCCGGAGCTGCTGGGCGCCGTGGCGGACAACACGGCCCGCCACGTAAGTGCGCGGCGGGCCGGGGCGCCAAGTGTGATACCCAGAAGGCCCCTCCCTGTCGCGAGGCGGCCCTGTGCGGACCACACTGGTCCGCAGCGCCCTGGCTGGGCGAACCCTCACGCCGGAAGGACATCGCCCATGCCCACGGACGCCCACCCCGGCCCTCTGCGTGTGCTCGTCTTCGGCGCCGCCCTGCGGGCTGAGTCCACCAACGCCCGCCTCGCCTCCCTCGTGGCCCGCATGATCGCCGACACCGGCGTCACCGCCGACCTCGCCACCATGCGCGACTTCGACATGCCCCCGTACGACGGCGATGTAGAGGCTTCCGAGGGGCTGCCTGAGGGCGCTCTCGCGCTGCGCGACCGGCTCGAGCGATGCGACGCTTTCGTGATCTCCTCCCCCGAGTACAACGCCTCCATGCCCGGGGTCCTGAAGAACACCATCGACTGGGTCTCCCGCGTGCAACCCCAGCCGTTCAAGACCAAGCACGCGCTGCTCGTTTCCGCATCCCCGTCCCTGGTCGGCGGCAACCGCGGGCTTTGGGCGCTGAGGGTTCCTCTCGAACACCTCGGCACCCGCGTCTTTCCGGACATGTTCAGCCTTGCCAAGGCTCACCGGGGCTTCACCGAGGACGGCATGCTCACCGACTCCGGCCTGCAGGAGCGCCTTGCCGAGACCGTCGCGGCCTTCCTCCGCCTGGTCGAAGCCGATGTTCGGTACGTCTGCCTACAGCGCCGGTGGTACGAGTTCCCAGGAGACCGCACCGAGGCACCCGTCACCCAACGGGCGGAGGACTAGCTAGTAGTGCTTTGTTAGCTGCCTTGTCACGTTGGGAGTCTGGCAGTTCTCTGGACGTATGAGGGCTGGGGAACTCGCATCGTGTCGGAGCCGGTTGGAGGAGTTCGCCTCCGAGGTGTTCGCGCCGCTGGTGCGGCGGGATCAACGTGAGAAGGGTGCCCTTTATCTGCGGGGTCTGCTGCTGGACGGCCGACGCAAGTCGATGCAGCCGATGGCCGAGCGCCTCCGAGTGGACCATCAGCAGCTCCAGCAGTTCATCACTTCCTCCACCTGGGCTTATGACGCGGTGCGGGCCCGGCTGGCATGGCGGGCGGTGCGGGTCGTCCGTCCTCAGGTGTGGGTGGTCGACGACACCGGCTTTCCCAAGGACGGCATCTCCTCGCCGGGGGTGGCGAGGCAGTACTCCGGCACGCTGGGCAAGGTCGGCAACTGTCAGATCGGCGTCAGTGTCCATGCCGCCTCCGACACTGCCTCGTGCCCGCTGTCCTGGCGGCTGTTCCTGCCCGAGAGCTGGGACACGCCGGCGGCGGACTCCCGACGGGAACGCTGTCGCATCCCCGACGACGAGCATCACCGGCCCAAGTGGCAGCTGGCCCTGGACATGCTCGACGAACTGGCCGGCACCGGGCTCAGACCCGCCGTGCTGGTCGCGGACACCGGATACGGAGCAAACGCCGACTTCCGCCACGGCCTGGAAGACCGGGGTCTTGCCTACGTCCTGCAGGCCAAGGCCGAAATGACCGCCCATGGTGAGGCTGCACAACCCCACCAGCCGCCCTACGGCGGTCTCGGACCCAGGCCCCTCCCGCGTTACCGCACCCGGCCGGTGTCGCTGCGCGAACACGTACTGGCCGCAGGGCGACACCAGGGACGGGCCCTGACCTGGCGCAAGGGCTCCAAAGCCGCGATGAGCTCGCACTTCGTGCTCGTGCGCGTCCGTCTCGCGGGGCGACGGCCCAAACCCGCCGAGGACGGCACGATCCCGCTGAGCCGGCTGATTGCCCAGTGGCCCGAAGGCCAGGACGAGCCGGTCAAGTACTGGATATCCAACCTGCCCGCCGACATCCCTGCCCGTGACCTGGTCCGGCTGGCGAAACTGCGGTGGCGCATCGAGCACGACTACCGCGAGTTGAAGTCCACGCTCGGACTCGACCACTTCGAAGGCCGCTCGTTCACCGGCTGGTACCGGCACGTCACCCTCGTCACCGCCGCCCACCTGTTCCTGACCGAACAGCGGACCTGCCCAAAAGCCCCTGCCAGGGCTTGACCCTCTACCAGGCCCTGGACCTCCTCCAACACCTCATCGCCACCTGGACCGGCACCTGCCCCACCTGCCAACAGGCCGTGCCATGGCAGCCCTACGACACCACCTAACAAAGCACTAACACCGGTCGAGGATGAACTGGAACAGTGATTCCGTAACAGCCGCGGCGGCATGCCGCATCACCCCCGACCCACCGCTCCACGTCGGCTCGATTCACGAGGATCAGCCGGCGGGTTCAGTGAGCGGCTCTGGTTGGGCGGCGAGGAAGAGCTTCTGGCCGCGGACCTGTCCACTATCGGCTGGTGGCTCGCGTACGAGGAGTCCATGACCGTGCACCACGCCCGTACCGTTCCCCGCGACCGCGCGTCCTTGCGCGCCTTCGGCGCTGCCCTCGCCGGAATGCCCTGGGTACTGCGCGAACAGCGAGTCGTGCCACCCGTCGTCGAGCGGCGTCTCAAGCTCCTCGAGACGGCGCAACGGCACTCCACCGCCCGACGGTACGTCGGCTGAACGGACAGTGATCCGACACGGTCGACAAACTCCTCGCACCCGGAGCCGACCTCGTCGACCGCGCCCGCGCCCGCGCCCGCGACCTGCTCACAGGCCGACGGCCGCTGACCCGCGGCACCGGTGCGAGACAGCCGGCCGGATGCATGCGGCGATGGATCAACGCCGTCGACGTTCCGCGATGTACTCGTTGACCGCCTGCTCTGCTGCCTCCGACCCCATGCCACCACCCGGCATCCTGCTCACCAGTTCCACAAGGTGCTCCAGGAGACGGCGTTGCATCGCTTCGCCTTGCTGGTCGAACCAGTCCGCATTGTCGTGGGACAACCACCTGTAGATCCGTTCGGTACCTCCGGGCACGACCTCGTCCCTGCCGACGGCTTCGGTCATCACGTCCTCCGCGCTCGTTACGGGTAACCACCATGACGGAGCGGGCTGCGGACCGCGCGCCGACAACAACGGGCTGCCCGTTGCCGACGAACTGCGAGCAGGCGTGCAACGGCCTGATCACCTCACTCGGCTGGGAGCCACGGACGCGCGCTCGCCTCAGGGAGCACACGCCCCACAGGAGGTCCGCGGCCGGCGTCGCCGTGGCCCGGGTCGGCTCAGGCCGCACCCCGGCTGACTCCTGTGCCCTGTGCCTTCACGGCCAGCGACCCCCTTCAGGATCAGCGAGGCGGATAGCCGGCCAAGGCCCATCTGGCCTGTGGAACGTGCGCCAGATGATCAGATGCGGCGACTTCATGAAGGCCATCATGCCGTTCCAGGACTCGCGATCGAGCCCTGCCCGTCTGCTCTGCTCGTCAGCGGCGTATGCGGGCTCAGGCGCTGTCAGCCAGTTCCGTATGACCGTGAAGTCGAGCGCAGTGCGCACAGCAGAAGAATTGCCCTGCAACCTGCGACCCGTGGCCCAGGATTCTGCATCCGCACTGATCGCAGATGGGCGCGAGACGATGCGCGGCACATTCGATGCTGTCGAAGACGTGCACCGCATCGCCTGCAGTATGAACCTCGAACGACAAGGCGTAGTCATTGCCACACACTTCACAGACCGCCATAGTCACTCCTCATGCTTGCGGGCACGACCGCATCGGCCCTCTTCTCCAGCGAAGCAGCTGTACCAGCGGCGTGCGACTTCACACGGCTGGGCGTCGAGGCTGAGGGGCGGTCCAGGATCACCGCGACGGCCTCTGCCGCACCGTCCACGTCCTGCACTCGGCCGTCGGCGAACCGCACCCGGTAGCGGCCGTTCCCGAGCGGCATCGCCCGCGGCAGGTCGTGGCAGATGGGCGGCGAGGCCCGGCGGCTGAAGGTGAGCCAGTACATGCTCCGCCCCGGCGACAGAACCCGAAGTCGCGGCTGCTCGAAGGCGGCCTCGACGAGTTCGTGCAGCGCGGTGTCCTGCATGCGGGCGGAAGCCGCGCGCAGTTGGCGCCACCGGACCGGCACAGCCTCGCCGCGCTCATGGGCCTCTGCGAGTTCCCAGGTCCGCAGAAAGGGCCACTGTGCGACGAGTTCACGCACCCGAGGCCCCTGCAGCCAGGAGTGCATCGCCCCGGCAACCTCGGACAAGCCGTCGATATTGCCGGTGGCCATGCGGATTCCACCGGCCGAGCAGTCGACGGAGAAGCTGCGCTCCCCGCGAGCCATCAACACATTCGCCGAGAAACCGTCGGCTGCCACCTGTGCCGCCACGTGACGCCAACCCGGTGAGGACGTCAGCTCGACCGTGAGCCCGTAGCCCGCACCGTCGGCCACGACCTGCAGAGCGTTCTGCAGAGAACCCGCCCGCACCACCTCGGGATAGAGCATCGCGTACTCGTGCAGAGGATCGTTCGGCGCTGCGCCGGGAAGCTGCTCGGACATGCGGTCAAGTCTGCCAGCGGCCCCTCGACCATGTCGGCCCTTGCACCGTCCCCCACCACAGCTGGTCGTCGGCAGAGGCGCCAGTGCCGGCGCTGAGGGCGGCCGCTGATCCGTCTGGGCGAGGAGCTGTGCCCGACGTGATGCAGACTCGAGCGCATGGACCTCCCCAGCGCTTCCGGCTCGGGCTGCGTCCCGATCACGACGTCACACAGCGTTGGTGCAGACAGCGCGCATCCGCCGCAGCAGGTGACCAACCCGGCCGTGATCAGACGCTCTGGGGCGGGTGATCCGTCCTGAGCATGTGCAGGACGGCCCGTTCGGCGGGCCCTTGCGTGGCGGGGATGCCGTACGCGCCCTCGTCCCCAAGGCGCGGCAGCGCGCCGGCGACCGTGACGCCCTCCTCGTACAGCTCGATCACGCGCGGGTTGATGTAGGAGGCCCGGCAGATGGCGGGGGTGTTGCCCAGGTAGCCGGCGACCTCACGGCAGGCGCGGGCAATGGCGCGCTTGCGTGCGCTCTCACTGCGCGCGACGGACTGCGAGACGGCCAGCGCGACGGCGGCCATGACGGTGGCGTGCCAGGTGCGGAAGTCCTTGGCGGTGATCTCCAGGCCGGCGAGCTCCCTGAGGTACGCGTTGACGTCGGAGCCGCTCACGTCGTGCCAGGAGCGCCGCTCCCAGTAGGCGAGGAGCCGGTCGCCGCCGCCGCGGCGACGCAGCAGCGCGGTGAGACTGCGGCAGGCGGCGGGGTCGGCGACGGTCTGGATGATCTCCTTGCCGTGCTTGCCGGTGTACGTGAAGAGGACCGCACCGCCGTGGCAGCGGGAGTGCTCGCGCAACAGGGTGGTCAGGCCGTAGCTGTTGTTCAGTTCGGTGTAGCGGTCGCTGCCGATACGGAAGAAGCCGAGGTCCAGCAGGCGTACGGCAGTGGCCAGGACCCGCTGCCGAGTCAGTCCGCGATCCCTCAGGTGTCCCTCGACGGCCTGCCGTACGGCGGGCAGGGCGTCGGCGACGTCCAGGACGTGGTCGTGTTTGGCCTCCTCCTGTTGGGCGCGGAACTGGGCGTGGTAGAGGTACTGGCGGCGCCCGGCGGCGTCGGAGCCGACGGCCTGGAGGTGACCGTTGGGCCGGGCGCAGATCCACACGTCCCGCCAGGCGGGCGGGATGACCAGCCCGCGGATGCGATCCAGCTCGGCAGGGTCGCGCAGCGGTCGGCCCTGGGCGTCCAGGTAGCGGAAGCCGCGCCCGTGGCGTCGGCGGGTGTAACCGGGGTCAGTGGGCCTGCTGTGGGAAAGACGCAACGAAACCTCCGTGGACGCACAGTGTCCGGTGAGACGGACGCGCTCCGGCGAGACAGACTGTCCGGCGGAACGCCGCCTGTGCGTATACCCACGCCCTCGAACCGACTGCTCCCTGGACCGCAGCCTCCTCAAAGAGAACGCCTCGCCACGGCATTTCATGCCGCGACGGGCTGGGCCCATCTGGTCACTGTCGATTTTCGACGTCCCCTTGGCGCACGGAGGCCAGTGAACTTCAGCGGGGTGAGCTTCGGACGTCGGTCGCCGGTCTCGCCGTCTGAGCCGGGCGTCGTCGATACACGCCCGACACGCGCAGCGGCACGTTGTCCGGGTGAGCGGCACACCTTGGCCGAGAAGTCCAGGAGTGGCCGTGGAAGGCATGGACGCTGGGCGCTGTCCACGCGGACCGTTTCCGACCACCGGCTGACGTCCGGGACGCTTCCAGGCCGCTAACCCGTACGCGTTCGCTGTCGAGGCGAGCGCCCAGGACGAGATTTCATGATGCGGGCCCAGCAGGGCAATCTCGCGGACATCGCGGCGGGACACGATGCCCGGCAGAACGCCACCACGGTCCTGGCATGCGGCGTCAGGGCCCTGGCGTACGGCAGCCAGTAGCGGCAGGAGCAGCCGAGGCCGTGGACGCACACCACCTCCGGAACGGCGGGTGGTCCCAGGACGGCGGCGTGGACGAGGGTGCCCGGTTGCAGGGGAAGTCGTGCGCGTCCCAGCCGCTCAATGCGTCCGGACCCGTCGTGCGACGCCCGCAACCGCACCGGCCATCAGCGTGGCGGCGGTCAGCCGGCGCATCGCCGTGCGGCGGCGCCCGCCCCACCCGCCATGGGAGGCGCCAGTACCCGGCGCCGGCACGTGCAGGTTGCCGTGACCGGCCGGAGCGTACTCCTTGCGGGAGAGATGGGCCTTGTCCACCTGGCGGGCCATCATCCGCTCCACCATGCCCGGCATGATCCTCGACTCCAGCACCATGGAACGGCCCATCGGACCGACCACGACTTCCCGCCGGGGCACGCGCACCAGATCCACGATGGCCCGTGCCACCCGCTCGGGGCTGTAGACCGGGGGCATCGCCAGCGGTTTGCGGCCCGTGTAGTTCGCGGCGTGTTCGAACAGTGGCGTGTCGATCGTGGCGGGCAGCACCGTGCACACGTGGATGCCCTTCGCCTTGTTCAACCGCAGCTCTTGGCGCAGGCTGGCGCTCAGCGCCCGGATGGCGTACTTGGACATGCCGTACGCGTGGGTGTACGGCTGGCTGACGACGCCCACGATGGAGGAGACGTTGATCAGCGTTCCCCTCCCCTGGTCGCGCATGACGCGGAGGGTGGCGCGGGCGCCGTGCACGTATCCCATGACGTTGACGTCCATGACCTTGCGGAAGTCCTCCAGGGGGACCTCTTCGAAGGGTCCGAACACGGTGACGGCCGCGCAGTTGACCCAGACGTCGATGCGGCCGAAGCGCTGCACGGCGCGCCGGGCGAGATCATCGACCGCCTTGGGGTCGGTGACGTCGGTCGGCACCACGAGCGCCTCCGCGCCACGGTGACGTTCGCACTCCTGCCTGACCGCCTCCAGCGCCTCCACGCGCCGCGCCGCCAGGACCACAGGGCATCCCTTGCGGGCGAAAGCGACGGCGGTGGCCCGGCCGATGCCGCTGGAAGCCCCTGTGATCACGACCACGGAATCACGCACTCGCATGGACAACCCCTTTTCCGCACGATGTCCGACGACTCACTCAATCACCGGATCGCTCGTTCCACCGCTCGGCGAGTGCCCTTCGGGTGCGTCGCTACGCCACCTGCCGACGCAGTACGCACCCATCTCCACGCCGTCGGCCACGGTTCAGATCTCCTCGTCCATGCCGATGATCCTGCGCAGGTCGCCATGCGCCTTGTGCTCCTCGCCTTCACGTTGCTCCAGCAGCGCCGCCGCGATCGCGTCCAGCTTGCTCGACCTGGAGGGGCGCAACCTCACTGCCGCGCCGTTGGGGGCGCGGGTGCGCCCGTCCGGGCGTTTGCGCTCGCCGACGCGTCCGAGTGGGCGAGGCATGTGCCGGGTGCCTTGCGGACCGGGCGGACATGGACCGCGAATGCGGGGGTACTCCGCTCAACCGCCCCGTCTGACCTTGAGGAGAACCGGCCGTGACCTTCAATCCGCTCGAGCAGCGAGGTATCCCGCTGGACCGGCAGTTGCGCAACTGGCGTGAGCTGAACGTGCAGCCGATCGATCCGGACCGCTGCGACCCGTACACCCGCTGCCGGATCATCACGATGAACGGCATCGAGGTGGAGGCGATCCTGTTCAGCCACCAGCTCGCGCGGCACTGCCCCGACCCGGAGATCAAACGACAGCTCGCCCGGACCCGGTACATCGAGGCGCAGCAGCAGAAGGCGGTGAACTGGCTGCTGCCGGGGGTGTCGTCGGTACTGGAGACGACGATCGCCTACGAGCAGGTCGCGGTGGACCTGACGGCGTGGATCGCGCGGATGGAGCCGGACCCGTATCTGAAGCAGGCGTACCAGTTCGGTGTGCTGGAGGACTTTGACCATCTGTACCGGTACGCGAACCTGTACGAGATGATCGAGCACCGCAAGGCGGAGTCGATCGTGGACGGGCTGACCGAGGTCATGCCGGGCCGGCCGACGAAGTTCCACCACCGTGACCCGGTGGACAATGTGCGCGATCCGTACGACAAGAACGCCACCGACCCGCTGTCGAAGCCGCATGCGCTGACCGTTCTGGCGGCGGAGCAGCAGACGATGAACTTCTACATGAACACCGGCCCCACCTACATGGAGCCGATCGCCCGCCAGTTGTATCAGGAGATCGGGCTGATCGAGGAGGAGCACGTCACCCACTACGAGTCCCTCGTGGACCCCGGGGAGACATGGTGGGAGCAGCTCGTCAACCACGAGTACAACGAGTGCTACCTGTACCACTCCTTCATGGAGCAGGAGAGCGATGCGAAGGTCAAGGCGATCTGGGAGCTGCACCTGAACATGGAGCTCGAGCACCTGCACACCGCCTGCGACATGATGCGCCGCCACGACGGACGCGACCCCGCGGAGATCCTGGCCCCGGAGCTGCCGAACGTGCTCACCTTCGAGCCGAACAAGGGCTACCTGCGGGAACTGCTGGACACCCAGATGGATCTGACCACTTTGGGCGCCGGCTATGTGCGTGAGGCGCACGAGCGGTTCGAACAGATGCAGGAGCAGATCCACGGCGGCGAGGAGCCGCCGAGCGAGCGGGTCATGGCCGAGCACGACGCCATGTTCGGCCGCGAGTACCGCGTGCAGTCCGAAGGCGAGCACCCCGACCCCGCGATGCGCGAGAAGTGAGGGACGGGCCCCATGTCCGAACTCCAGACCCCTCAGGCCGGCGACGACCACGGCCAGGACACTGATGTGGTGGCGCTGCTGATGCGCCAGCACGGCGACATCCGCAACCTCTTCGACGAGGTCGAGGCCACGACAGGTGAGGAACGCCGCGACGCCTTCCGCCGCCTGGTGCGCCTGCTCGCCGTGCACGAGACGGCGGAGGAGGAGGTCGTCCATCCCTTCGCCCGCCGGAGCATCCCGGGCGGTGAGCGGGTCGTCGAGGACCGCCTTGCCGAGGAAAAGGCGGCAAAGGAGACCCTGGTCGCCCTCGACGACCTCGACACCGACGACCCGAAGTTCATGCCCCGTCTCGTGCAGCTGCGGACGGACGTCCAGGAGCACGCACGGGCCGAGGAACGCTACGAGTTCGCGCACATCCGCCGCAGCACCGACGCCACACAGCTCGCCGCGATGGCCAAGGCCGTCAAAGCAGCGGAAGCCATGGCCCCCACCCGCCCGCACCCGGCGGTGCAATCGGGCGCCGCCAACATGGCGCTGGGTCCGGTCGCCGCGCTCATGGACCGTACGAAGGACGCCGTCCGCGGGGCCATGGGGAAACACTGAAAGGAGCCGGCAGCCCGGCTCCTTTGGCCCCGGGCTGACTCGAGCACACCACGGGAAGGGAGCACGTAGTGATCGACGAAGCGGTCGTCCAAGAGCTGTTGGATGCGACCGAGGACGACGCTGCGCTGGTCCTGCTGGAAGGCACGGCGCAGGTGGTGAACCGGACCGCTCTCGACAGCGATGCCTTTCACGGCGCAGCAGTGCTTCTGTCGCGAGCGGAGCTGGTGGACCTTCTGGGCACGTCGTCGCCCGCGCAGGAGGACGTGGCGCGGGTGACAGCGTCGTTGCGGGACACGGTCGGCAAGCTTGGCGCGTGAGCGCTTGCTGTCGGCGCGGACAACAGGCGAGGAAGTGCAGACTTCGCGGCCTCGCTGTTACACCGCTGCTGCGGCCGCGGCGCGGCGGCGGGCATAGGCGCGACCGGCGCCGGTGTACCACTGCGTGGCGAGCATGGTGGCGAGTCCGATCTCGACAAGATCGCCGCCGTGCCCTCCTCCTCCTGTGTCCGGCAGGCTTCCCGTGAGGAGAGCTCGCGCCGTTCGGCGCCCGACTCGTGTCCGTACGATTGGCGGTGTACCCGCGCGCCGAGCGGGAAACAGACGATCATGGCCGACGCAACCGAGTGGCGAGAAGTGGACCGGCACCTCACCCGGCGTGTAGCGCGCTGGACGTCGCCCTTGGCGCACCGGGTCCTGGCAGGAGTGCGCTCCGCGGCCGAACACACGAAGCTGTGGTGGGGTGCCGCAGCGATCATGGCCGCTGTCGGCGGTGGGCGTGGCCGGACAGCCGCCGCAGCGGGGCTCATCGGCATGGGTGCGGCGGAGCTGGTCTCCAACGCGGTCTGCAAGCCGCTGTACGAACGCCGCCGTCCGCCGGAGGACCTCGTCCCCCACAGTGAGGTGCGGGATCGGCCGGACAGCTCCTCCTTCCCTTCCGGGCACACCGCGGCCGCCGTCGGCTTCACCGTTGCCGCGGCAGGCGCCTGGCCGGCAGCGGCAGCGGCCTGCGCGGTACCGGCCGCGATCGTCGCCGTGGAGCGGGTGCACTCGGGCGCGCACTATCCCAGCGACGTCGCCGCCGGCGCCGCCATCGGCATGGCGACGGGCCTGCTGGTGCGCCGATCACCCCGCCTCCTGCTGCGCCACGCTGTGAAGAAGGCTCGCATCGGCCGGGTTGCGTGAAGGGAAGCGCCACCCTGCAGCCGCCGAGTGAGAGCGAGGGGACGTTCCTCTTCGTCGACCTGATCGGCGAGGACCTCGTACGGCTCCCCACAGCCGACGGGCCACTCAGCGCACCGGCCGCCGCCTCGACGCCGATGACGGCGTTTGGGCCCTTGTGCCGGAGCCCCGGCCGGGAGGCAATCATCCTTCCGATGCGGGCCGTTGAAGCTTTGCGCGCTCCGGTGCTGAGCCCGGTGATGGTGCGGAGACACCTGTGGAGGACGCTTATGGCCGCCTTCGGCGGGCACGCGAATGACACCCGAAGTCCGGGGCACTGAGCGGAAGGAGTTGTCGTGTCGTTCCTCTGGGCCATCATCGCGGGGCTCATCATCGGCCTGCTGGCCAAGCTGGTCCTTCCCGGACGTCAGCCCATCCCCCTGTGGCTGACGGTCATCCTGGGTATCGTCGGCGCCGTCGGCGGCAACGCACTCGCCACCGCCGTCGGTGTGCGCGACACCGGCGGCATCGACTGGATCCGCCACATCTTCCAGATCGGCATCGCAGCGGCTCTCATCGCCTTCGTCACCCCCTTGTGGGCCCGACGACGCGCCTGACCCTCCAGGAGTACGGACGGAACAGCCGGCCGCAGCCAGTGGCTGCGCCCGGCTGTTCCGTCGTCCGTCGTCCGTCGTCCGTCGTCCGTCGTCCGTCGTCCGTCGTCCGTCGTCCGTCGTCCGTCGTCCGTCGGTCGGCCGTCATAGTTCTGCGCCGTCACCGTTCAGCGGCAGCGGCCTGCGCGCGGCCGCGATCGTCGCCGTGGAGCGGGTGCACTCGGGCGCGCGGGGCTGCTGCGGGAGAGCGACCGGTCCCTGATCGTGTCGACCTGGCACTGCGCGGCGCCGAGGACGTATCCCGTGCCGACCCTGGGCCGGGACACCGCTCTGAACGTCATCCACTCCTGGCTGGCGCCTCACGGCATCTGCTCGCGCGGCCGCTTCGGCGCCTGGCGGTACGAGATCGGCAACATGGACCACTCCTTCATGCTCGGCCAAGAACTTCCTCGGCCGGCTGCTCGGCCGCGACAAGCATGAGCGCGGCCCGGCCACGGTCGCGGCTTGCGCCCTCGCGGTCAGCCGATCATCAGCCACATCCACCGGTCGGCTGCCTCCGGGCCGCGAAGCACGATGACTTCTCCCGGTACGGGCTGCACCCGTGTCCAGGGCCCTCGGTCAAGCCCCACCCCCTCACGCGCGAGCGTGACAGGGACACCCCTGGGACGGCATACCCCAGGCCGCACGACGCCCAGCGCTCACGCCGCCCGGGACGGGCCGGCATCGGGTGGCAGGGGGTCGTGCCAGTGCTCGCCGGGCCGCAGCACCGTCTCGGCCTCCTTCGGGCCCCAGGTGGCCTGTTCGTACGGATGCGGGGCACCCTCCGTGCCGTCGAGCACCGGGTCGACGACGCTCCACGCGGCCTCGACGGTGTCCTGCCGGGCGAACAACCAGCGTTGCCCTTCCAGCGCCGCGCCGATGAGCCGGTCATAGGGGCGCATGTCCTGGGCGGCGCTTTCGTGGAAGGCGAGCGCGTCGATCTGCGGCTGGGCGCCCGGGCCCGGCTTCTTGCCCATCATGGCCCATTCCATGGCCGTATCGGGCCGCAACCGGACGCGCAGGTGGTTGGAACCGAGAGCGGGGCCGAGCCCGAACGTGTCGCAGGGCGGGCGCCGGAACGTCACCAGGACCTCCGTGGCCGTCATCGGCAGTTTCTTCCCCGCCCGGATGTACACGGGCACCCCGGACCAGCGCCACGAGTCCACCGCGAACCGCGCCGCCACGAACGTCTCGGTGCGGGAGCCGGCGGCCACGCCGTCGACGTCGTCGTACCCGTCGTATTGGCCGAACACGGTGTCGTGCGGTTCGAGCGGCCGGAGGGCCTTGATGACCCGTGCCCGGGAGTCCTGCCAGTTGGCGAGGCCCGGCCCCTCCGGCGGGTCCGCGGCCACCGTGGCGAGCACCTGCAGCAGATGGTTCTGCAGTACGTCCCGCACGGCTCCGGTACGGTCGTAGAAGCGGCCGCGGTCGTCCACGCCGAACGCCTCGGCCATCGTGATCTGGATGCTCTCGACGTATGTGCGGTTCAGGAGTGGCTCGAGAACGGAGTTCGCGAAGCGGACGAACATGAGGTTCTCGATCTGCTCCAGCCCGAGCCAGTGGTCCACGCGGAAGACCGAGTCCTCGGGGAACACCTCGTGGACGGTCGCGTTGAGCTCGCGGGCGCTGCGCAGGTCCGTCCCGAAGGGCTTCTCGATCATCACCCGGGCCCCTTCGGCATGCCCGGTGGTCGCGATGCCCTGGGTGATGCGCCCGAACAGCGCCGGAGGGACCTCCAGGTAGAAGAGCGCGCGTCGGGAGTCGCGGAGTTCGCGCGCCAGGGTGTCGTACGTCGCCGGGTCGGTGAGGTCGCCGTCGATGTAGCGCAGCGCGTCGAGCACCCGACCGGCCGGGGCACCGGCCGGGTCGATGCCGTTGTTGCGGAAGGAGGCGGTCGCGTAGTCCCGGAACTGTTCCAGTCCCCAGCCGCTCTTCGCCACACCGATCACGGGCACGTCGAGCAGCCCTCGCCCCGCGAGTCCGGCGAGCGCCGGGAAGGTCTCCAGTTTGGCGAGGTCTCCTGTGGCGCCGAAGATGACGAGGGCGTCGACGCTGTCCGTTGTTGCCATGGTCTCTCCCGTGCGGTGGGGCTTGGGGGGTCCCGGGTCATCGGAGCCGTTGGACGAGGTGGTCGCCGACACGCAGGGCGTTGGCCATCACCGTCAGGGACGGGTTCACCGCGCCGATGCTCGGGAGGAATCCGGCGTCGACGACGTACAGGTTGTCCACGTCGTGGGCACGGCAGTTGACGTCCAGGGCGGAGGAGTCCGGATCGTGCCCGAAACGGACGGTGCCCGCCTGATGGGCCGTGGCGCCGATCGGCATGTCCTTGTGCAGGTAGACCATGTGGGGCAGGAGGCGGTGGGGGTGCATGCCCAGTTCCTCCAGCATGCCCGCCAGCTTGTGGCGAAGGCGCCGCAGGCCCTCCGTGTTGGTGTCCCTGAGCGCGAGGCGCACGTTGCCGTCCGGGCCCACGGTGACCCGGTTGTCGGGGTCGGGCAGGTCCTCTCCGCAGAGCCAGAAGTCCACCGAGTGGTGGGCCAGGACCTCCAGGGGCATGTCCGGGGGTGAGACGCCCGCCCAGTGCGGGGCGTCGGCGCGGATCTGCTCCGCGTCGGACTTGCCGAGCATCTGGATCCCGCCCAGCGGGTAGTCCCAGTCGTCCGCGCCGAGGTACCAGTCGTTCACGGCCAGGGTCTTCTGGAAGCGCGTGGGATTGGGTTCCCGCGACACCGCCATGAGCGCCTCGTTGTTGTGCCGGAGGTAGTGTCTGCCCACCACGTCCGAGTTGTTGGCGAGGCCGCGGGGGTGGAGCGCAGAGGCCGAATTCAGGAGGAGGACGGCGGAGTTCACAGCGCCGCAGGCGACGGCGAAGACGTCCGCCCGGAAGCGGGCGGTCGTGCCGTCCTCCAGGGTGGTCACCGCCTCGGTGACGGTCCGGCCGGTGGGGTCCGTCTCGAGTCGGTCGACCCTGGCGTGCGTGAGCAGCGAGACGTTCCCGTGTCGCAGGGCCGGGGTGACGCAGACGGTCTCGGCGTCCGACTTGGCGAGCAGGAGGCAGGGGAAGCCGTCGACCCGGTCACACCGCACGCACGCGCTGTCACGTGTGGGGAGTCCGTCGGGGCCCTCGGTGAGGTCGACGCCTATCGGCAGGGGGAAGGGGTGCAGTCCCAGCTCGCCGAGCCGGTCGGCGAGTTGCTGGATCCGGGGCTCGTGCGTCACCGGCGGATGCGGGTACGGAAGGCTCGCCGGGCCTTCGGTGGGGTCCGTGCCGTGCTGTCCGTGCACCCGGTAGAGCTGTTCCGCCTGGGAGTAGTAGGGCTCCAGGTCCGTGTAGTCCAGCGGCCAGCCGGGCGACAGCCCGCCGTGGTGCCGTATCTCGTGGAAGTCCTCGGGTCGCAGCCGGAACAGGGCCGCGCCGTAGAACTTGGTGTTGCCGCCGACGTAGTAGTTGACCTCGGGCGGGAAGGGCCGGCCCTCGTGGTCGTACCAGATGTCGTCGGCGCGGTAGCGCGACTCGACGAACACGGCACGGGACTGCCAGTTCTCACGCTCCCTCGGCAGGTAGCCGCCCCGTTCGATGATGAGGACCCGCTTGCCCGAAGGGGCGAGGCGGTGGGCGAGCGTGCCGCCACCGGCACCGCTGCCGACGATGACGACGTCATAGTGCTGATCGTCCACTGGACCCTCCGTGGCGTGAGCCCCGGACACAGGACGGACCCTTTCAGGCTAGTTCTGTGCCGCTCGAACCGCATCCGCGTCACAACAGGTGAGGCGGCATGCTGCGACGGTGTGTCGGTGCCTGGCCCAGCACCAGCCGGTCGATGGCGTCGTCGAGCGTCGTCGCGGCCATGATGAGCGCCAGGTGGGTGAAGGCCTGCGGGAAGTTGCCCAACTGCTCGCCGGACGGACCGATTTCCTCGGCGAAGAGCCCGACGTGGTTGGCGTAGGTGAGCATCTTCTCGAAGGCGAACCGAGCCTGCTCCAGGCGCCCGGCGCGCGCGACGGCGTCGACCCAGAGGAAGCTGCAGAGGCTGAAAGTGCCCTCGCTGCCACGCAGTCCGTCCGGCGAGGCGTGGGGGTCGTAGCGATAGACGAGACTGTCGGAGACCAGAGAGCCCTCCACGGCGTCCAGCGTGCTCAGCCAGTCGGGGTCGGTGGAGGAGGTGAAACCGACGCGCGGGGCCAGCAGCAGCGAGGAGTCGAGGACGTCGTCGTCGTAGTGCTGGACGAAGGCGCGGCGGCCGCTGTGCCATCCCTTCTCCATGACCTGGGCGAAGACGGTGTCGCGCGCCGTCCTCCACCGCTCCACGTCGGCCGGCCAGGACAGTCGGTCCGCCAGCCGCAGACCCCGGTCGAAGGCGACCCAGGACATCACCCGGCTGAACGTGAAGTCCTTCCGGCCGCCCCGGGTCTCCCAGATGCCGTCGTCCGGCCGGTCCCACAGCGTGGTGAGTTCGTCCAGGACGCGTGCGACGGCCTTCCATTCGCGGGAGGAGAGGCCGGGGCCGTGGTCCGGGCCGTGCACGCCCCGCCCTTGTGCGAGGGCGTAGAGGGCTTCGCCGTATATGTCCAGCTGCAACTGGTCCTTGGCCGCGTTGCCCACCCGAACGGGAGCCGAGCGCCGGTAGCCCTCCAGGTGCCCCAGCATCTCCTCCGGCAGGTTGGGGTCGCCGTCGACGCGGTACATGATCTGCAAGGGCGTTCCGCCGGGCCCGTGCGGCAGGTCCGCCCTCTCCGAGAGCCGCCGCATCAGCCAGTCGGTGAAGGCCGTCGCCTCCTCCACGAAGCCCAGGTCCAGCAGGGCCCGGACGGACAGGGAACCGTCCCGTATCCAGGTGTAGCGGTAGTCCCAGTTGCGCTCCCCGCCGATCTGCTCCGGCAGACCCATGGTGGCGGCGGCGATCGGCGCCCCCGTGGGCAGGTACGTCAGCAGTTTGAGCGTGATCGCCGCACGGTGCACCATGTCCGGCCAGCGGCCGGAGTAGCGAGTGGTCCGCAACCAGCCCTGCCAGAACCGGATCGCCTGCCACAGCCGTTCGGTGAGCCCGCCGACGGCGATGGGCTCGGGCGCTTCGCCGCCCGCGTCGCAGACGGTGAGGGCGACGCCCGCCGTCTCACCGGCGTTCAGTACGACCGTGCCGTCGACATCCTCGCCCTGCCGGCTCAAAGGGAACGTGGCCTGCAGATGGGCATCGAGACGCGCACCGCGGAACACGGCCCGCCACTCGCCCGTCGAGCCCTCTTCCCCATCCGTGGACAGTGTGTGGCGGTCGCGCCCGAAGTCGAAACGGGGCGCGCACTCCAGATGGAACCGTATGGTGCCGCGCATGCACCGCAGGACACGGATCAGGGCGTGCCGGTCCGAGGGCGTGGGTGAGAGCAGGGGAGGCATCCAGTCCATGAGTTCCCCGACCCCGTCCGGCGACATGAACCGCGTCACCAGGACCGCCGTGCCGGGGTAGTACAACTGCTTGCTCGTCCCGTCCGGAGCGTCGGGCCCCAGCCTGAAGTGCCCTCCGACGTCATGGTCGAGGAGGGCGGAGAACATGCCGGGCGAGTCGAACCGCGGGGCGGCGTACCAGTCGACGACGCCCTCCGACGAAATCACGGCCGCCGTCTGCAGATCGCCTACCAGTCCGTGGTCCGCGATGAGGGGGTATCGCTGCACAAGACACTCCAGGTGGTCCGTCAGTGTCATTATCCGACTCCCGCCCGGATCCGTCGCCCCGGCGGCCCCCGGCCCCATCGCCTCCCGCACAGTCGCCCTCCGCCGGGGGCACCGGGGCCTACGCTGGAAAACGGGCCTCGCCGACGGCGTGGCCCGCCGATTCGCCGGCTCGTCGGAGGTGGTGTTGGCCTTGTACCGCACTCGCGCAGCTTCCGGTACGCGAACGCCCCACCCGCACCGTGACTGACGACCGGTCACTGGACGCGCCGCGACGCCGTGACGCACTGCGTTCGGCGTTCAGGGTGACCGTTGCCGTCTGCGCCGGCTTCTACACCTGCCGGTACGGCCTGCAACGCCCGGTCATGTCGGTCTACGCACTCTTCGGCGTCATCGCCCTCGGGGTGCTGTCCCGGATGACGGGGCCGGGTCGCGCCCGGTCGGCCGGTGTGGTGAAAGCACTGCCGGTGGCGCTGACGCTCACCGCGGTCGGCACCCTCCTCGCGGTACACACCGTGACGGCGGTGCTGGGCATGGTCGTCGTCGGTTTCACCTTCACGTTCAGCGCCGTCGCGGGACCGCGCGTCGCCGGGGCGTCCAGCGGTCTCCAACTGTGCTACATCCTGGCCTGCTTTCCGCCCTACGCCCCGCAGCAGATGGGAGACCGACTCGCCGGGCTGGCCCTCGGCATGGGCCTGCTCGCCGCGGCGGAACGCTGGCTCCTGCCCGAGAAGCCCACCCGCGGATACCGGACCCGGCTGGCCCTCGCCTGCGCCACGGCCGCGCAGCTCGCGGCCCGCCTCGCCGCCGACGGCCGGACGGGGGACGGCGCCGACGACCGCGCGGTGGAGGCAATCGCCGAGGATCTCAGTCCCGCGAGGCTGCCGCAGGGCGAGCGGCCCGCGGCGCCGTCCCGAACCAGCCGTGCCTATGCCCAGGCCGGGGCGTCCGCCCGGAGCTTGCTGCACCAGCTGAGGGCACTTACCCGCACCCGGCGCGACTGCCCCGACGCGCTCGCCGCGGCCCTGCTGGAGGCGGTCGCCGACACGTGCCGGCACACTGCCGACGCCCTGGGCGACGCGGCACCGCCGCGCGCGGGCGCAGTGCACGAGGCCATCGTCCGGTTCCAGACGGCACGACGCCGGGCCGTCCGCGAGCGGCCCGAGCACGACCCGCGCTTCCGGGCGGCCGTCCTCGCCGCTGCCGAGTCGGCCCGCAATGTCGAGCTCGCCGCACGGGTGGCCCTGCTCGGCCGAGGCATCGGCCGCGTGGAACCGCGGTCCCTGTTCTGGTACGCCGACGCGCCCACCTGGCGGCTGTGGGCCCGGCGCGTACGCGCCCATCTGACCCCCCGGTCGGTCCTCTTCCAGAACGCCGTCCGGGTCGCCCTCGGGCTCGGCGTCGCACGCCTGGTCGCGGGGCTGCTGGATCTCTCCCACGGCTTCTGGGTCCTCCTGGCCGTCCTCACGCTCGTACGCACGAGCGTGGTGCAGACCCGCCAGGCGGTGGCGCGTGCCCTCCTGGGCACGCTCGCCGGCGCTCTGTGCGCAGCGGCACTGCTCACGGTGCTCGGCCCCGACAGCATGGTGTACGCGGCCCTTCTCGCTCCCGTCATGGTCGCGACGTTCACACTGGGACCGCTGGTGGGCATCGCCTGGGCCCAGGCGATGTTCACCGTCCTGGTGTCCATCGTCTTCGCCCAACTGGCGCCCGCGACATGGCAACTGGACGAGATCAGACTCCTGGACGTCCTCATCGGCAGCACGGTGGGCCTGCTGTGCGGACTGCTCGCGTGGCCCAGGGGCGCGCGGCGCGAACTGCTCAACGCGATGGCCCGGCTGCTGCGGGAGTGCGCCACACTGGTCACGTCCGTGACGGCGGCGATCCTCACAGGCCCCGGCCGGGGCGCCCCCGTCGACGGCGAGCCGGCCTCCCATGCCCTGGTCCTCGCACAGACCGCCTACGCCCAGTACCTGTGCGAGCCGGGCTCCCTGGAACAGGACGGCGACGCGACGGACTGGCACGTGGCCCTCATGGTCGGCCAGCACGCCCTGGCCGGCAGCTACTGGATCCCCCTCTACGACCGGCCTGACCGCGTCGCCCTCACCGAGCGGGAGGCGCACGAGGCACGGCGGCAGGCCGGCACGCTCTCACGCGCGCTGACCGCGACGGCGGCCTCCGCCGCCGACGGGGGCGGCCCGTCGTACGACTTCGCCGAACCGCTGCCCCCCGCCGGCCCCCCGGCCGCTGACGTACCCGAACTGGCCGACTTGGAGCAGTGGTTGGAGGTCCTGCGCAACGACGTGCACCTGCTGCGCGAACCCGCGCGCCGGCCGCACGGCGCAGGACCGTCCTGACCCGCCACACCGGTCGGCACCACGGCGACCGTGCACCACTTGACGCCCACCCGCGAGCCCGGGTCCCGGTGGGTTCACCCAGGTTGTGACCGTGTGTGGTCGCCGGGGCCTATCCGGTCGCATTCCTCCGGCCTCGGCACTGCTGTGGATGTCAACGGAACGTGGCACGTCGCCCTACCAGCGAAGAGGAAGGGACGGAGTGCTTCTCCAGGAAAGACGGCTGGTCTCTTCGGGTGGTCCCTGCTGTGCGGCGTCTCGATGGAGGCCATTTGGGCAATGGTGCTGTCGGCGTACGCGGCCACTTTGCGTAACCTCGTCACCAGAAGGGCACCGGACAGCCATTCCGCCACCGCTCCGCCGGTCGCGGTGCAAAGGGGTGCAGGATGTCGATGACGAGTCGGCGCGGTCTGCTGGCGAGATCTGCGGGAGCGGTGGCGGTCACCCTCGTGCCCAGCTCCGGCGCGGCAGTGGTGAACACACCGCGGGAACGGCCGGTCACCACGATCGACGGGCGCGTGGACTGGGACGCCTTGCGGGCGCAGTTTCGCCTGGAGCCTGGATGGGTGAACCTTGCGTTGTTCTATCTGGCCTCGCATCCGAAGGTGGTGCGGGATGCGGTGGATCATTTGAGTGCACAGGTCGACGCCAATCCCCTCGCGGTGCCCACGGGGCTGGCGTTGCCCGATGGTCCTACCGGATGGCCCCGGGTACGCCAGGCACTCGCGGCCTGTCTGGGAGGCCGGGCCGAGGACATCGCGATGACGGCGAGCACGAGCATCGGGCTGGGCCTCTTCTACAACGGCGTCGTGACCCGTCCGGGACAGGAGTTCCTGTTGACCGAGCACGACCACATCTCCCATCGCACCGCCGCCCGACTGGCCGCCGACAAACATGGCAACACGCTACGGATGGGCTCCTGGTTCGCCGATCCGGCCACCGCGACGGCGGAGGGCATCGCAGCGGCAGTCGGCGAGGCGATACGCCCGAACACCAGAGTCGTGGGGATCACCTGGGTGCAGTCGAGCACGGGGCTTCGGATGCCGGTGCGTGCGGTGGCCGAGGTGGTGCGCCGAGCCAATGAAGGCCGCCGCCCTGCCGACCGGTGCCTGCTGGTCGTCGACGGCGTGCACGGGCTGGCCGCGATCGACGAGGATGCCGCCGGCCTGGGCGCGGATGTGGTGATCGCCGGAACGCACAAATGGTTGTTCGGACCAAGAGGAACGGGGCTGGTCTGGGTGGCGCCGGACGTCCTCGACCAGCTGCGGCCCACTTTCGTGAGCTTCATCAGGGGCGCGGGAGCAGCGCCCTTGTCGCCCGGCGGGTTTCTGGCGTTCGAGCATGCCTTCGCCCTGCCGGTGGCGGTAGCGCTGCATGAGCAGCTGGGCCGAGCACGCGTTGCCGCCCGCATCACACAGCTGTCGACGCGAGTGAAGCAAGGACTGAGCCGCATCCCCGGGGTCACCGTGCACACCCCTGCCGACGCGGAGCTGTCAGCGGGCATCACCTGTTTCAGCGTGGCCGGACACACCCATCAGCAGGTCGTCGACCACGCCGCCACCCACCGCGTGCGGCTGTCCACCTCGACCTACACCCGGATCGGTACCGCCGTAATCAACACTCCAGCCGAGATCGACACGGCGTTGAACAGCCTGGCTGACCTCACCCGCTGAAAACCGTTCTCGGACGCCGTCGCCTTGCCGCCTTCAGGGAAGTCGACCCCAGTCACCGGCCGCAACAGGCCCGAGCGGCGGCGGTCGGCACCATCCGCTGCCCGGACCCGGCGGTTGGAACAACGGAACAGCCGGTAGCGGTGGGATTGATCATGGTCGCACCACCGTGATCCATTAGCTGGTGGCTGACATACGACTTCCCTCCCGTGGGAAGCCGGGAGGGACTGGCCCCCGCCCGGCTCAACACCGGACGGGGTGCGCACAGCATGCACCCGATCCCGCCACAGTGATAGACGCCGGCCGAAAGTTTCCGCGGTCCGTACGTCGACTACACGAACGCCGGCGAACTGCTGAAGCCCGATGACGTGACTGAGGAGCAGGCCAGGTGGATGGTCAGCACCGTCACCAGCGCACTCGCCGAAGCCGGGCCCGCCGAGGAGGCCGTCGCCGAGCCGGACGTCCACCTGTTCTCTCCACGGCGCGAACGGCTACCAGGACACTTGAGCCCATTTCCCCGCCGGACGCATTTCGATCAGTTCGAACCCGCCGGGACGGCGGATGATGTGGTGGCCGGTCTCCGTGGCTGAGCACCTCACCAGCCCGACCCACCCGTCGGTGGTGGCTTGCCGCAGCAGCCAGGCCACCACGTCCATCACGATCCCGAAATCGTCCTCGTGGACGCAGGACCGCAAGGTCAGGGCCCACGGGGCCCGGCCGTCCACATCCACCCGGTCCGCGGCCTGAACCAACACAGCAGCGTCGGCACCATCAAAGCCATGGCTGGCCTCGCCACCACCGAACACCTGCCAGGGCCCTTCCGCCCAGTCAGCAGCGGCATGCACATCGGGCTCGGAGTCGGTCAGCCCCAGGTGCCACCGAAGCTCCTGCAGCACCGCCTCGGGAAGCTCCGGAGCGAGATCCACCGCCAGAAACAAGTCGTAGTAGTCGCTCACGCGGCCGACCCTAACCTGTGGCACAGACACGCCACTCACACCGCGGCAAGCACCAGGTGCTGTCAAAATTGGTGAACTCAGGAGCTGTGGGACGAGTACCCCGCGAGCCGGTCGCCCGTCTCGGCTGACCCGCCGGGCCGAACTCCTCGCGAAATCCCGGTGCGGCGTCTTGTGTCCACAGCTCGCTCACATGTTCCATGGAATCTTCATGTTCGACGACGGACATGAACTGAGCCTGTGGGGGGCATAGTTGAGCACGTTTCAGTACACGGGACGACGTCTCGCCGCCATGGTGGCGGCCACTGTCATCAGCGGTGGAGGCCTTGTCGTCGCGGCTCCGGCCGCACACGCGGCGGAGGCGTCCGACGTGGTGGCCAAGCTGCCGATCTCCTCGTTCTCGGACATGGTGGTCGACTCGGTCCACGAGCGCGTCTTCGTCTCCGACAGGGCGGGGTACGCGCACTACGGCGGCACGGTCGTCGCGTACAACTTCCAGGGCCAGAAGGTCGGTACGTTCTACACCACGTCACGCGCCTCCGGCCTGGCGCTGAGCGAGGACGCCGGCACGTTGTACGTGGGCCAGCGCAGCCACGTCGTCGCCTACGACACGCAGACGCTGCAGGAGACCGGCCACACCGGCGCGTACACGGACGACTGCGGGCGCGAACTCGCCGTCACCGGCACCAAGAGCTGGCACACGACCACCCCGGCGTACAGCGACTACCACTGCGACAAGAACCAGACCGATTTGGACTCGATGACCGACGGCCTCCATGCGCGCACCGGCTGGAACGCGGCGGGCAAGATCCTGCTCGCCACCGGTGGCGGAGCGCCGAACCGGCTGTTCATGGGCCAGGCGAAGGGCCCGAACGCCACCGACCCGTTCCTCACGTCCTTCGACACCTCCGGTCCCACCCCCGTGCGCGGTGATTCCCGCCGCTTCGCGGACGCCGAGGGCAAGGGCGGCCTGGACCCGAAGGACCTCGCGGTCAGCGCGGACGGCAAGCACCTCGCCGTCGCCGACGCCGCGTACGGAACCCGCCTGCTCAACTCGGGCGACCTCACGGATGCCGGTGTCTACCAGCCCCTGCCTACGGGCGCCACCTCGTCGGCCGTCGCGTTCAGCGGCGACGGGAAGTACGTGGCGCGCGGCGCCTCCGCCGCCGGCAGCACGCCCGATCTGCTGATCCAGCCCGCGGATCCGGCGAACGGCACGACGGCGACGGAGTTCGCCTACGAGGGCGACCTCGACGGCAACCGTGTCGTGAACCGCGGCCTCGAATGGTCGAAGGACGGCTCCCGGCTGTTCGCGCTCACCACCAACGCGTACGGCAACGCCTTCTGGCTGCACGTCATCCAGCCGCCCGCCGCGCAGTACGACTCCCGCTTCAGCGGGGCGCTGACGCACACGCCGGCCCAGGCCGTCGTCGGCGAACCGGTCGGCATCCGAGGCCGCCTCGAACTGGACGGTCCCGCACCGGCCGAGCCGGCCAAGGTGACCGCCGTACGCACCACCGCCGACGGCACCCGTACGCTCGCCGCCGCGGAGGTGGCTGCGGACGGCACGTTCACGGTCCTCGACGTGCCGGACGCCGTCGGCAGTGCCACCTACACGCTGTCCTTCCTCGGCGACATCACGCACCGCCCGGCCGAGGACGTCTCGATCACCGTCGACGTGGCCAAGGCGCCGATGTCGATCGCGCTGACGGCCCCGCAGGAGGCCTCCATGAGCGGGGGCGTGGAGATCACCGGCAAGCTGACCGCCCAGGGCCGCGCCCTCCCCGCCGGCGTCACGCTCGCCGTCCGGCGCACCGACCGGCTGGGCACGGGCTCGCTCTCGTCCGTCCCGGTGGCGGCCGACGGCACGTTCACGGTCAACGACATGCCGCGCGCACGGCGGGACGTGACCTACACGGTGTCGTACGAGGGCGACGACCTGCACACGGGCAGCAGTGCCTCGGCGACGGTGTACGTCACGCGCTGAGCCGCACGCACAGGTGCCGTGCCCGGACGCTTCCGGGCACGGCACGTGCTGCTGCGATGGTGGCACCCGGTCCACGCGCCTCCCCGGCCGGGAGCGCTCGGGGATCAGGCCGGATCGGCCCGCTCGTAGCCGCGGGCGGGCCGCCCGGGGACCGGCCGGGGCCAGCCGCCCGCGAGGTGAGCTGCCGTATCGTCACTGCCGTGAACTACGAGGAAGGAGAGGACACGGGCGAGGACCGGCCGACGACGGCTCGGCTGCGGGAGGTGCTGGACCGCGCCTCGCGTGTCGTCATCGTCGAGGCGCCGCCCTCCGAGGCCGACTCCGCCGACCTGCCGCGCCTCACCCTGACCGGTGCCGAGATCGGCGAACTGGCGCAACGCCTGGCCATCGTGGACGGCGGCACCGGTGACACGTGCCGCTGCTCCGGCTGGCCGACGATCACTGTGTACGGCACACAGGGAGATCCGGTCGCTCGGTGGACGCTGCACCACCAGTCCGGTCTGCGCGGGATAGGCGACTGCGACGCCGACCTGCGGGACGGACCGGCGCTGACCGCATGGCTGGCGGAGCGAGGGCTGACCGGATCGCGGAGGGTGCAGGAGGAACTGGCCGAGGAAGAGGCCGAGGAGGAGCGGCGCCGGATGCGCTGGATACGGGCCGCGCCGGACGGTCTGGGCCAGGCCGCAGCGGACGTGGCCCGCCCGCCTGCGCGGGACTACGGCGCCTGGTCACGTGACCGTCAGCACGCGGGCGAGCGGCTCGGCGCTCTCGCCCGGCAGCAGTATCCCGACGGCAGGGAACGGATCCGGCTCCTGCTGGCCTGGGCCGGAATATCCGCCCGGAGGTCGGCCGGTGGGCTGATGTGGTACGACATGGCGGTGCTCCGCCAGCTCCTGACCGAGGATCCCGGCCTCGTCCTCGCCGCGTGCGCCGTGTCCCCTCTCAGCCCGGTCCAACTCGACGGCGCCGCCGAGCTGTTCTCCTCTCTCGAATGGACCCGGGCACAGGGCAGACAGCTGCCGGAGCCGCTGAGGTCTCTGCTCATCGAGCACATCCGGGCGGACGGCACCGATGCCATGCGGTTCCGGATGCATCACGGCTATTACGGTGCCGAACGGACCGTCTGACACCCTCTCGTTGGCGTCCTCTTCGATCCGGCCGTCGGTCTCGCGCTCCTGGAAGCGCATCGAGACAGGGCTTGCCCCGCATGCGCCACTGCGCCTTGGAGCATCGCAGGCCTACGAGGGAAAAGGGGGGGTGCCGGACCGGTCCGAACCTGACGATCATGCGCTCGGACGCCCCCGCGGTGGCCTGAGCACGAAGGTCCATCTCGGCCGGCGACAGCCACACGCCATCCGAGCCGGCTTTGGCCACTGAACGTTCTCGTTGTCCGGAAGCAGACGGCCTATCGGCCGACGGTGCTCCAGTCGGTGGGCTACCGACGGAATGGCTTGAC
>NZ_JABZEE010000045.1 GCF_013387495.1 Streptomyces sp. PKU-EA00015
CCCGGGCGCCGGGCCCTGCCCCCCGCAGGGCCCGGCGCCGCCCCCGAGATGGACGATCCGCAGCCCTCAGCCCGGGGAAGTGTGGATCCGCGTGCATGCCGAGGGCGCATCGTTGCCGATCCACGCCTACGAGGGGCCGGAGCAACGGCTCAATCGAGCACGTGTATAGTAAGGATCGTGACTGTCAAGGATATGACCACTTCCGGGATGCTCCGGCAGCAGGTGCCTGAGGACTGGTACCGGGGGCTTGCGGTGGTGGCTCACCCGGACGACCTGGAGTTCGGGGCCTTGTCGGCGATCCCCCGTGGGACCGCGCAGGGCAAGGCGGTGGTCGACCTGCTGGTCACACGTGGTGAGGCCGGGATCGAGTCCATGCCTCCCGAGCGCACCGCCATGGTGCGATCAGCCGATCAGGTCGCCGCCGCCGGGACCGTCGGGGTGGATCGGGTCGAGTTCCTGGACCACCCCGACGGCACGGTCGAGTACGGCATCCGGTTGCGTCAGGGCTCCAGTTGTGGTCTGGAGTCCGCTGTGCCAAGTTCGGCTCGTCACCGGCGGCTGAGCACTTCGTCGACGTCACGGCGCACTTGGACCGGGGTGTGGAGTCGTTGGCAGCGCACGAGACGTACCTCCGCAACCTCGCGGGACGCCTCGACTCCGAGCAGTTCCTGCGCCGTCGGGCCGCTGACGCCGGACGCCGCGCGGGAGTGCCGCCGGCGGTCGCCTTCGAAGTGGTCCCGCTGTGAGGCGGGATCAGCGACCGGTGCCCTTCCGCGGCTCCCGCCTGCTGGCCGCGACCTCGTCGAACTGCGCCAGCTGCTGGGCGGTGATCTCCCGGAAGGCGCCCTTGAACACTGCGTACTTCCGCTCGCCGATCGCCTCTGCATGCCGCTGCTCGATGGCGGCCATGATCGCGTCCGACTTCTCCATCTGGTCCCGGCCCCGGCGAGTGGGGACGATCAGCTTGGCCCGCCGGTCCCGGGGGTCGGGCCTGCGCTCCACGTACTCCAGCGCCTCCAGCTCGTCGATCAGGTTGCCGATGACCTGCTTGTGAGTGCCCGACTGCCGGGACAGTTCCGTCGCCCGGGTGCCCTCCTCGTCGAGAAAGCCCAGCACGGCCCCGTGCTGTGGCCGTAGCTGTGGGTGACCCTGCTGGGCCAGCGTCTCGAAGAGCTCCTTCTGGATCGAGAAGAGCAGGCGCGTGGACAGATTCCCGAGGTCCGGATCCTTTTGCTTCCGTTCGCTGCGCCGCACTACGGCACTCCCCTCGTAAGCGTTATTGACTGTCACCATCCGTAATAATAGTCAGCGCAGCGGGGGTGGTCGGGGCCGCCTTCGCTCGCCTTGCGCGGATCTGCCCCTTATTGGTTGCGCCGTGGCCGGAATTCGGTGTGTCCGCGGTTGGTTTCCAGGTCACTGTGCGGCGGTGACCCGCGTTCCGCGAACGGGGTCGGCGGAATGCAGACCGGGGTGCCGTGGGTGCCCACCCGGGTCCGCTCCCCGCCCACGACGTGGGCGCCAGGCCGGCAGGTCGGCGTCCGGAGGGGATCCGGCGCTTGTGCAACGTCAACGGCGTGATCGCCGACGGCCCGGGTGAGGGCTTCCGGCGGGGTGCCCGTCCCACGGATCCGCACTGACGACTCCCTCGGCTCCTCCGACGCTGGACGCCATCCTCCGGATCGGAATACGATCAAGTTAGTCACTGTTGTGACTATCATTTCCTTGACTAATTCATGAGGGAGTCGACATGAAGACCATCCGGAGGGCGGCCGCCCCCGTCATCGGTGTCCTGGCCGGTGCCGCGGCCGTCGGCGTGTTCCTGGGTGGGAACGCCACCGCCACGGAGGGTGACAGTCCCAACGATCGATTCGCCATCCGTGAGGTGATAGACCGTCACCAGATGCACATCGATCTCAGGGATGCCGACGGTTACGCCAACCTGTACGCCAAGGACGGCAGCTACCGGAGTCCGTTCGGCTCGGCCGACGGCCGGAGCGAGATCAAGGCCATGTTCATCGACCTGGCCGAGAAGGGCTTCACCAAGGGCAAGCGGCACATGACCGGACCCGCCGTGATCGAGGTCAACGGCACGACAGCCACGGCCCGTTCCTGGTACTGGGTCGCGGAGACCGAGGCGGAGCACGCCGTCTACGCCACCGGTACCTACACCGACAAGCTCCGCAAGGTGAACGGCAAGTGGGAGATCGTCCAGCGCGTACAGACCCTGGACGAGCTTGCCCCCGACGGCCGGTAACTCCGCCGGTCGAACCGCTCTGTCAGTCGCTCACCCCCCTCGCGGAGCCGACCACCGTTGTCGCGCCGAGCTCTCCTCGGCGCGATGACGGCCCTGCGTCGCCCGTCCCCCACCAGAGGTCGTCATGTCCCAGGAAGACCGATCCACCGCCCTCCCCCCGGTCTCGCCCGCGGGCGACCGCCCGGACACCGGCCCGAGCAGTCGTCCGCCCGCCGGCCGTGTGGTCGCCGCGCTGTCCGTCGCGGTGCTGGCCTACGGCCTGCTGCAGACCCTGGTCGCTCCGGCCCTGCCCACCTTCCAGCGGCACTTCGAGGTGAGCGGCGACTGGGCCGCGTGGGTGTTCACCCTCTACCTGCTGTCCGGGGCCGTGCTCACTCCGGTGCTCGCCCGCTTCGGTGACCGGCGCGGCAAGCGCCGCGTCCTGCTCGCCTCACTCGCCGTCTTCGGCGCCGGCACCGTGCTGGCGGCCTTCGCATGGAACTTCCCGGTCCTGCTCATGGCTCGCGCGATGCAGGGGGCCGGAGCGGCCGCACTTCCCCTGTCCTTCGGCCTCATCAGCGCCCTGCTTCCCCCGCAGCGGATCGGCCACGGCCTCGGGTTCGTATCCGCGATGATCGGCGCGGGCACCGGGTTGGGCTTCGTCATCGGCGGCCTCCTGATCGACCACGCGTCATGGAGGTGGATGTTCGCCGTGCTCGCCGGCGTCATCGCGGTCGCCTGCCTGCTGGTGGCCCGGTGGATCCCCGACGACACCGCGCGCCGGGAGGGACCCCAGGACACGCTGGGCACCGTCCTGCTCTCGCTCGGCCTGGTGGCCCTCCTCCTCGCGATCACCCAGGGAGCGCACGCCGGATGGCTCTCCGCCCCAGTGCTCGGCCTCTTCGTCACCGCTGCCGTGTTCCTGGCCGCCCTGGCAGTGGCCGAGAAGCGCACGCCGTATCCACTGCTCGAACCGCGCATCTTCCTCGACCGGCCGATGCTGCTGACCCACTGCGCCGCGGCGCTCTTCTACGCCGCGGCCCTGATCTTCTTCCTCCTCGTGCCGACGCTCGCCCAACTGCCGGCGCACGGGCCCGAGGGCGCCGCGTCGGGATTCGGCTTCACCGTCACCGCCGCCGGCCTGCTCATGCTCCCCTCGGCGCTGCTGCAGGTCCTGGTGGCACCGCTCGTACCGGTGCTGGAGCGGACGTTCGGCCACCGCGCCCCCTTGCTCGGAGGACTTCTGCTCATACTTGCCGGGAGCCTGGCGCTCGCACGCTGGCATGCCACGCCGGTGCAGGTGCTCGCCGATTCCGTACTGCTGGGGACGGGCGCCGCCCTCAGCTTTGCGGCACTGCCGTCGCTCGTGGCCCGCTTCGCTCCGGGACATGCGATAGCCACCGCCAACGGCCTCAATACCGTCGTCCGCACAGTCGGCGGTGTCATCGGTACCCAGGTCGCCATCGCGATCCTCAGCGCCCACTCGGTCACCGGCTCGGCCCCGCCGAGCGAGGGTGCCTTCACCGTCGTGTTCGCACTCGGCGCCGTCTTCGCGGCGGTCGGTGTGGCGGTGGTCCTGCTGCTGCCTCGCACTGTCGCCACGCGTTGACGCGTGCGGCGGCAGTTGCGAATCAGCCGACGAGCAGTCGGGATGAAACGAGGCTTCCTCGCCTCGGCGAGGATCGCGAGCGTCGATCGGCGAGGGCCTCAAATCACTTCGCCCCGCTCGCCTCGCCCGGTACGGTCCCGAAGATGTTCTCCCTGGGGCCGCCCATGAGATGCGCGTGCGGCCAGCCCGCCAGTTCCCACCCTGAGAGTAGGTCTCGTCAATGGCATGCCGTATCAGTGAGCTCGTGCTCAAGTGCCGCGACCCTGAGGTGCTGGCGCGGTTCTGGTGCGAGGTCCTGGACTTCGTCGTGCTCGATCGCGAGGAGGAGGGCTGCATCGAGATAGGTCCGCGCGAAGGGTTCGGCGGCCCGCAGCCGACGATCTTCCTCATCCGCAGCGACGAGCCGAAGAACGGGCATGCCCGGCTGCACATCGACGTCAACGCCACCGACCGCGATCAGGACGCCGAGCTCGAACGCCTCCTGGCCGTCGGGGCCGAACTCGTCGACATCGGTCAGCCCGCGGAGGCGTCCTGGCACGTCCTCGCCGATCCGGAAGGCAACGAGTTCTGCCTGCTCAGGCCTCGCCTCAACCCACTCTGACGACCCTCGTCGGCAATGAGGGCCGCGCCGGGCGGAGGGTGGGCGGCCACGAGGTCTCCGGGTCCGAGGTTCTTCTCGGCAGATGAGCCGTTCACCGGAGACCTCACTGCTCGGAGATCACGACACACCGCCACACAGCGGACTCTAGGCGCGCAAGGCGCGGCCGAAGCCCGCTGCCAACGGCATGCGCAGGCCCAGCGGTGGCGGAGCCGCCAGCGCGTCCGCCACCGGGCGCGCGTACGTCCGCGTGAACAGCGAGCCCCGCACGAAGTCCGCCGCCAGCGCCAGGACTTCCTCCTGGTACTGCCGCAGCGCGTGCCCGTCCGAGTGCACCTCGAAGCGGCACGTGTCCCGGTTCGACTTCTTCGCACGTTCCGCCAGCCGGTACGACAGCTCCGGATCCGTCGTCCGGTCGTTCGTGCCGTGCACGATCAGCACGTGGCGGCCCACCAGCTGCTCCACCGGCTCCGGCGGCGCCGCCACGTCGTCCTCGGGAAGCCACGGGGCCAGCGCCAGCACCGAGTTGACCGCAGGGTGGCCCGCCGCGTGCAGGGCCGCCCGGCCGCCCATGCCGTGTCCCGCCAGGCACACGGGAACGTCGCCGTAACGGCGTACGACCTCCTCCACCGCCCAGCTCGCGTCCGCCGCGAGCCGCGCGTCCGGTCCGTTCCAGCCGCGCGAGCGGTACCGGACCCAGTGCACGACCAGCCCCTCCGCGCGGCCCGCCCGCGCCAGCGCGCGGCCCAGCGGGAGCACCGCCGCGTACGACAGCGCCGACGCCCGGCGCTCCGACTCCGGCTCGCCGTCCGGGAGCAGCAGGACCACGCCCGCTACCGCCGCGTCCGCGCCGCCGCGTGCGCCGGAACGCCCCGGCAGCCGGCCGAGCCGGGCCTGCGCCGCTGTCCGTCCGGTGCGCTCCACTCGCCCAACCGCCGTCTCACGTAGGGCTGCCGACCCGACGCCCGATCCGTCCGGACGCCCCCGCCACCGGGGCAGTGCGTGGTGTGCCATGGCCCAACAGTCTCAGAAGGCCAGGTGTACTCCACCCGTACGCGCGGTCACTGTTACGTATCGACGGGCCTCGCCGGGGGGCGCGCTCTACGCGCGTAGGGGCTAGAGTGCGCAGATGACGAGCCAGACCCTCAATTCGCCCACCCAGGACCAGATCCGCCGCGCGCCGAAGGTCCTGCTCCACGACCACCTCGACGGCGGTCTGCGTCCCGGCACGATCGTCGAACTCGCCCGGGACAGCGGCTACGGGGCCCTGCCCGAGACTGAGCCCGACAAGCTCGGCATCTGGTTCCGCGAGGCCGCCGACTCCGGTTCGCTGGAACGGTATCTGGAGACGTTCGCGCACACCTGCGCCGTCATGCAGACCCGCGACGCGCTCTTCCGCGTGGCCGCCGAGTGCGCCGAGGACCTGGCCGAGGACGGCGTCGTCTACGCCGAGGTCCGCTATGCCCCCGAGCAGCACCTGGAGGGCGGGCTCACCCTCGAGCAGGTCGTCGAGGCGGTCAACGCCGGCTTCCGGGAAGGCGAGCGCCGCGCCCGGGAGAGCGGGCACCGCATCCGCGTCGGGGCGCTGCTGACCGCGATGCGGCACGCCGCCCGCGCCCTGGAGATCGCCGAACTGGCGAACCGTTACCGCGACACGGGCGTCGTCGGTTTCGACATCGCGGGAGCCGAGGCCGGCTTCCCGCCCACCCGGCACCTGGACGCCTTCGAGTACCTCAAGCGCGAGAACAACCACTTCACCATCCATGCCGGCGAGGCCTTCGGGCTGCCGTCGATCTGGCAGGCGCTCCAGTGGTGCGGGGCCGACCGCCTCGGCCACGGGGTGCGCATCATCGACGACATCGAGGTGGCCGAGGACGGCTCCGTGAAGCTGGGCCGGCTCGCCGCGTACGTGCGGGACAAGCGCATCCCGCTGGAGATGTGCCCGACGTCCAACCTGCAGACCGGCGCGGCCGACTCGTACGCCGCCCACCCCATCGGTCTGCTGCGCAGACTGCACTTCCGGACCACGGTCAACACCGACAACCGTCTGATGAGCGGCACCAGCATGAGCCGCGAATTCGAGCTCCTGACCGAGGCGTTCGGATACACGCTCGACGACATGCAGTGGTTCACCGTCAATGCCATGAAGTCGGCATTCATTCCTTTCGATGAACGACTGGCGATGATCAACGATGTGATCAAGCCCGGCTATGCCGAGCTGAAATCCGAATGGCTGTTCCGGCAGACCGCCACGAGCGGGAACTGAGCGTCCGGCGGGCCCGCGGACACGCGTACACCGAAGCGGCCGGAAGCGTCAATATCCGGCCGCTTCGCGGTGTTTGCGGTGCCTGTGCCAAGCTGACTAGCTTGCGGAGCCGCTCATATTTCCGTCCCCAAGGAATTGTCTGAGATGAAGCATTCCGCAAAGACCCTCGGTGTCGCCGCCCTCGGCGCCGCCTTCGCCGCTGCCGGTGCGGGCACCGCCTCCGCCGCACCCGCACTGCCCGACACCACCGGCGCGCTGGGCGCCGTCTCCCAGCTCACGCCGGTCCAGGAGGTCGCCGCCAAGCTCCCCGCGGGCGCCCCGCAGTCCCTCGCCGGCGGCCAGGCCGCCCTGGCGAAGTCCACCGCCGTGCTGCCCGGCGCCCTCCAGCAGACGACCGGCAAGGTGCTGTCGACCGACGACGCGGCCGCGCCGGTCAGCGGCCTGATCGGCGGCCTGAAGACGGGCGAGCTGAGCGGCGGGCTGCTGCCCGGCGGACTCGCGGGCTGACGAACCGGCCGTGCCGGCGTGCCGCGACGGCCGTCCGCGTGTGGGGCGTACACCCGGCCAGGGTGTGCGCCCCACGGCGTTCGCGCCGGAGGCACGGCCTCCGTCCTGCCGACGGCGCCAGGCGTTCTCCGCGCCCCGACCCCAGTCGGTCGGAACCAGCCCGAGCGTGATGGCGAGCGGCGGCGCGATCAGGCACCGTCCGGCGTCGCACGGGCGACTGGGACGATCCCCGTCGCCACGCGGGGAGGGGGATCGTCTCCGACATGGGTCACCAGGCGGCGGCCGTCTTCTCCGACGGCAGCAGCAGCCACAGCGCCAGGTAGAGCAGGAACTGCGGTCCGGGCAGCAGGCACGAGACCACGAAGATCACGCGCATCGTCGTCGCGGACATGCCGAAGCGTCGGGCCAGCGCTGCGCACACTCCGCCGAGCATGCGGCCGTTACGGGGGCGGGCAAGTGCGGCCATGGTGGGCTCCTTCGAGAACCGTCCGGGGAGCCTCTCGTCGTGCTCCCGATGCGTCCATGGTCACGCCGCGAAGGGGGGCGAAGCGTCGCTCTACGGGGCGATCCCGACCCTGGGAATCGTCGGGGTCGCCCCCTGAGAACCCTCGTCCCTGAGCACGGCCCGGGGCTCCTGTCCGCGGCCGCCCTCACGGAGCGCGGACCCGCGGCCGGGGTGCAGCAGTCTGCGGCGCAGCCGCGCGCGGCCCGCGGGGACGACGGCGAGGTGCGCGAGCGCGACGCCGCAGGTGTTGAGCAGGATCGAGTCGATGTCGACGACCTGGCCCGGTACGCCGGTCTGGAGCAGTTCGATGCCGAGCGACAGGAGTACGCCGGCGGCGACCGTACGGGCCAGCGAGGCCCATGGGGAGACGGCCAGCCGCCCGCCGGCCATGGGCAGCAGCACACCGAGCGGCGCGAGAAGGAGCAGACCTCCGCCGATGTGCCGGGCCGCCTCCAGCGGCCCCAGCGCCAGCGAGGCCTCGATGCCGGCGAACGGTTCCAGGTTCGCCGCGGTCACCCACAGCACGTCGCGCGGGCGCAGTGTCAGCCAGGCGACGAGCAGCAGATGGAGGAGGAGGAGCACGAGCCCCGCCGCGCGGAAGACGATGACGGCACGGCCGCCCGAACCTTGACGCTGCACGCCCCCCAAGACGCAGCCTCCGCCGGAAACGGTTCCGCTCGATCCGGGGTGCTCCGCGCGCCCGGACACAGACGTGACCGGCGCGCGGGGTCAGCGGCCCGGCCGGGGGCTGTCCGTCGTCGGGACCGCGGAGTCGGGGCGCTCCTTGGTCGCGTCCGGGCAGGTGTACGCGCGGGGGGCGTACTCGCCCGGGCCGCCCAGCAGCACCGAGCCGGCCGTCGCCGCACCGTTCTCCAGCAGCGTGCACACGATCTGCGCCAGCGCGGCAGGCGGCAGGTCCTCCGGCTGGCGGCTCAGGCGCAGGGTGCCCGTGGGGTCGTCGCGCCGCCCGGCGTTCAGCAGCAGTGGACCGCGTACGTAGGTCGAGAAGCCCGCCTCGTGCTCGGGCGACGACGGCTCCCGCTGGAGCTCGTCGAGCAGCGCCTGCGCGGTCGCGACCCGGTCGGCCGGAGCCTTCTCCTCCGTCGTGCCGGCCATGCGGTCGACCGACACCAGCTGCGAGGCGCACACCAGGTACACCCGGACCGGTATGCCCGTGCGTCCCGCCTGCGGGGCGATGTCCACGGCCGACACCTCGCACGGCACCCGCGAGGGCGCCGGCCCGGCGTCCACGGGCACCTGGGTGGGCCTGATCCCGCAGCCCGCGAGCACGAGGGCACCCGCGAGCACGGCGAGCACGGCCACCGGTCCGCGGCCCGCACGTGGTCTGGGGAGTATCACTGTGCGTCCCCCTCGTTCCGCCCGCCGCGGTCCCCGCCGCCGGTCCCGCTGTCCGCGTCGTCCGACCCGGCCGCCTCGCAGTCAGCGAGCGCGGACACGTCGCGCGGCAGGTGCAGCACGAAGACCGCGCCGTCGCCGTCGGGGGAGTTGGCCGCGGTGATGGTGCCGCCGTGGATGTGGGCGTTCTCCATGGCGATCGAGAGGCCGAGACCGCTTCCCTCGGAGCGCGGTCGCGACGCGCTGGCCTTGTAGAACCGGTCGAAGACGTGGGGCAGGACGTCCTCGGGGATGCCGGGGCCGTGGTCGCGCACCTCGATGAGCAGTTCGCTGTCGCCAGGGCGCACCGACACCCGCACCGGGGACCCGCCGTGCTTGAGGGCGTTGCCGATCAGGTTGGCCAGGATCACGTCTAGCCGGCGCGGGTCCAGCCGCGCCATGATCCCGCGCTCGGCGTCCAGGTCGACCGCGTCCAGCCAGGCGCGTGCGTCGACGCACGCGGTGACCTGGTCGGCCACGTCCACGGTGTCCAGCACGAGCCGTGCGGTGCCCGCGTCGAAGCGGGTGACCTCCATCAGGTTCTCCACGAGGTCGTACAGCCGCCGCGTCTCGCTCACCACGAGGTTCACGGCCGGGGCGATCATCGGGTCGAGGCTGTCGGCCTCGTCCTCCAGCACCTCGGTCACGGCGGTCAGCGCGGTCAGCGGGGTGCGCAGCTCGTGGGACATGTCGGCGACGAAACGCCGGCTCGACTCCTCCCGCGCGCTCATGTCCGCGACCTTCTTCTCCAGCGACGCGGCCGTCTTGTTGAACGTCCGTGCCAGTTCGGCGAGTTCGTCGGTGCCCGAGACCCGCAGCCGGGTGTCGAGCTTGCCCTCGCCGAGCCTTCGCGCCGCCTCACCGAGCCGGTGCACCGGCTTGAGCACGGTCGTGGCGGCGGCCTGCGCGAGCAGCGCCGAGCCGATCAGGGCCAGCAGGGTGGCGATGGCCAGCGACCAGGCCAGGGAGTTGAGATCCTGGCGCTCCTGGTCGAGCGACTTGAACAGATAGCCGGTCGGCCCGCCGCCCATGATCCGCGTACCGCCGACGAGATAGGGCTCGCCGCGGCGCTCGGTGCGCTGCCAGTACAGGTGGTACGGCTCGGAGTTGCCGGCGTCGACGTCCTGCCGGTCGTTCACCGCGACCTGCAGCGACCGCGGCACGTCCTCCATCGTGAAGGTGTCGCGGTCGGACGCCCCGGTGATCGGCTTGCCCTCGGCGCGCTCGCCGACCAGCACCACGCTGTAGTCGCCGCCGCCCGCCATCTGCTCGGCGGTCTTCTGCAGTTCGGCCGGCGTGGGCCGCAGCGGCAGCGCCGCCGCCCTGTTCTGCATCTCCTGCCGGAAGTCGCCGAGCGCCGCGTCCTGGGTGCGGGTCAGCACCGCCTCGCGGTTGAGCCAGTACGCGATGCCGGAAGCGGACACGGCCGCGGTCAGCGCGACCAGCGCGAAGACGACCACGAGCCGCAGTCGCAGGCTCGTCAGGCGCAGCCCGGCGAGCGGACCGCGCCGCACGCCCGCCCCGCCGTGCGTGCCGTCCGCCGCGCCGCTGTTCGTACCACCGCTCACCGAACGGTCCCGTCCGGCGCGCACGCGCCCACCCCGTGGATCACTGCGGAGCGTCCAGCCGGTATCCGACGCCACGCACCGTACGAATCAGGGTCGGTGAGGACGGCACGTCCTCGACCTTCGCCCGCAGCCGCTGCACGCAGGCGTCCACCAGGCGGGAGTCGCCGAGGTAGTCGTGCTCCCACACCAGGCGCAGCAACTGCTGGCGCGAGAGGGCCTGCCCGGGCCGGCGGCTCAGCTCCAGCAGCAGTCGCAGTTCGGTCGGCGTGAGCTGCAGGTCGTCGCCGTTCTTGGTGACCGTCATCGCGGAGCGGTCGATCACCAGGGAGCCGAAGGTCGCCGAGTCGGTGGACTCCCGCTCGCCGCGGCGCAGCACGGCACGGATACGGGCGTCCAGCACCCGCCCCTGAACCGGCTTGACCACATAGTCGTCGGCGCCGGACTCCAGCCCCACGACCACGTCGATGTCGTCGCTGCGCGCGGTCAGCAGAATGATCGGCAGCTGGTCCGTGCGCCGGATGCGGCGGCACACCTCGAACCCGTCGATCCCGGGCAGCATCACATCCAGCACGATCAGATCCGGCCGCTGCTCGCGCAGCAGCTTCAGCCCGTCCTCTCCCGTCGCCGCGGTGGCCACACGGTGGCCCTGACGGGACAGGGAGAGTTCGAGCGCCGTGCGGATGGCGTCGTCGTCCTCGATCAGCAACAGGAAAGGCACGGGCCCATTCTGGCCCATGCGGTCGTCCTCGTTCGACTCCCCGGTGCATCACCGTTGTCCCCGGCCTCTGTGACGCGCCTGTGACAGTCGGCGGACACCGCCATGAAAGTGGCCGGGCAAGCTTCTTGTCACACGGAACGAAGCAGACTCCACTCGACGGGGGGCGCGAGATGAACGCACTGCACAGCACCACCTCAAGCGCAGTTGTCACGCGTCTCCACGACGTCGCGCGGAGCGCCGAGAAGTCCGGCGCGGTGAACGGGCGGGGGTGCGTTCGCGGCGCCGGGCGTCAGCACAAGGCGACCTACATGGTGGCCGTGCCTGACGGGGGAGCGGCGTACGGAGAGGCCACGGGGGAGCGGACGGGCCAGGCCGGGGCGGCGGACGCCGAAGCGGCGTTCACCGCCTACGTCCAGGAGCGCCGCGCCTCTCTGTACGCGACCGCCTACCACCTGACCGGCGACCGGTACGAGGCCGAGGACCTGCTGCAGAGCGCGCTGTTCTCGACGTACCGGGCCTGGGACCGGATCAGCGACAAGGCGGCGGTCGGCGGCTACCTGCGCCGCACCATGACCAACCTGCACATCAGCGCCTGGCGCCGGCGCAAGCTCAACGAGTACCCGACGGAGGAGCTGCCGGAGACGGCGGGCGACACCGACGCGATGCGGGGCACGGAGCTGCGCGCGGTCCTGTGGCAGGCGCTCGCCAGGCTTCCCGAACTCCAGCGCACGATGCTGGTCCTGCGCTACTACGAGGGCCGCACCGACCCGGAGATCGCGGAGATCCTGGACATCAGTGTCGGCACGGTGAAGTCGAGCATCTGGCGGTCGCTCCGCCGGCTGCGCGAGGACGAGGTCCTCAGCTTCGGCCGTGACGAGGAGGAGTCCTTCGGCGAGCTGGTGGCCTGAAGGCCGAGGGACACGGGGGGACAACGGGGGAAACGGGGGCCGCTGTTTCGGGGGAGACGGCGGGACGGGATCCACGGGGACACGGGGGACACGGGGATCCACGGGGAAAGCGGAGTGGGGTCGGACAGACCGGGTTCTGTCCGGCCCCGCTCCCATGTCCGCGGCCTCCGCGCGCGAGCCGGCCCGTCAGGCGGGCTGGCGTGCGGCGGGCGTACGGCAGCGGCCGGCCGCCGCGTCCGCGAGACGCCCGAGGGCCTCGGCCTTGCCGCACGCGTGGGCGCCGAGACCGGTCTGGCGCGCGACGACGCCACGCTCGGCGCGCATCAGGCGCCAGCCGCGGCGCAGCAGGAACGGGACCGACTTGCGGCCCTCCCTCAGATCGCGCGCGAGGCGGCGGCGGAACGTCGTGGAGGGGCGGCCGCGCAGGCACAACGCGTCGGCCAGTACGCCGAGTTCCTGGCAGCGGCGGACGAGGTCGGCCGCGAAGATGCCCTCGGCGACGAACAGCGGGGGGCGGGCGATGTCCAGTGTCTCGCGGCCCACGCGCGCGCTCGCCGCGATGTCGTACACGGGGACGTCCGCGCGCCCGGTGGCGCACAGTTCCACGATGGCGGCGACGGCCGCTTCGGCGTCCCACGACGCCGGTGAGTCCCAGTCGATGTCGGCACTGCCCGTCACCCGGGGCAGCGTCGGGTCGTTGCCCTCTTTGTAGAAGTCGTCCAGACGCAGGACCGGCAGTCCGGTGCGGGCCGCGAGGGACGACTTTCCGGAACCTGAGGGGCCCGCGAGCAGCACGACGCGGGTCGGGATGGGTTGGGAACTCACGGAAGACAAGTGTGACGCATGGAGCCGCCCAGGAAACCCCCCGGAGGCGGGGTGGTTGCCCGTCTCACACCTCAACTACTGTCCGTGCGCTCACGATTACTCGAACAGGCAGGAATTCATGGCTCGTCATGCAGCTTCCCCCCAGCGGCGCCACACGCTCGTGCGCGCCGGACTGACCGTCGCCGCGGCGGGCGCGGCCCTCGGCGCGGGCTCGGCGGCCGCGCAGGCGGCTCCGGCCCCCGAGCCGGTCCGCGCCCAGCCCGTGGGCGGACCCGGCGCCCCGCTCGTCGCCGCGCCACTGGCGACCCTCACCGGCGCCGTCACCCGGTCCGTGGACGGGGTCGGCGAACTCAAGAGCCTCCAGCTCAACCCGCTGGCGAACACCGGTGTCGACCCGCTCGACAACGCCGTGGGCACCCAGGTCGCCGACTTCAGGCCGGTGGGCACCACGCTGGTGACGGACCACGTCACCCGCGGGCAGGCGCTCGAGGACCTGCCGGCGGCCGGCCCGCTGGCGAAGCGCGCGCTGCCGTAGCGCGCCGGGCACATCTACGGGAAAGCGCCCACGGGAAAGCCCCCACGGCCGAGGCCGTGGGGGCTTCGCGCTGAGGGCTCAGTAGGACGAACCCGAGGCGCCGAGCGAACCGGTGGGGTGCCAGACCGTCTTGGTCTCCAGGAACGCCGTCAGGCGGTGGGTGCCGGGATCGGCCGTCCAGTCGTTGTCCACAGCCTGTGGACGCAGGACCCGCTTGAGGTTGTCCGCCGCCGCGACCTCCAGCTCCTTCGCCAGGATCTCGTCGGCGCCGGTCAGGTCGATGCCGTTGACGTCCTGATGCGCGGCGAGCGGGGCCGCGATCTCCGCCGTACGCCCCGACAGCACGTTGACCACACCGCCCGGCAGGTCCGAGGTGGCCAGCACCTCTCCCAGGGACAGCGCCGGCAGCGGCGACTTCTCGGAGGCGATCACGACCGCCGTGTTGCCGGTCGCGATCACCGGCGCGACCACGGAGACCAGGCCCAGGAACGAGGACTCCTGAGGCGCGAGGATCGTCACGACACCCGTGGGCTCGGGGGTGGAGAGGTTGAAGAACGGGCCCGCGACCGGGTTCGCCCCGCCCACGACCTGGGCGATCTTGTCCGTCCAGCCCGCGTACCAGACCCAGCGGTCGATCGCGGCCTCGACGACCGCGGCCGCCTTCGACTTGGACAGCCCCTCCGCGTTGGCCACTTCGTGCACGAACTGGCCCTTGCGGCCCTCCAGCATCTCGGCGACGCGGTAGAGGATCTGGCCGCGGTTGTACGCGGTGGCGCCCGACCAGCCGCCGAACGCCTTGCGCGCGGCGACGACCGCGTCACGGGCGTCCTTGCGGGAGGAGAGCGGCGCGTTGGCCAGCCACTTGTCCTTCGAGTCCGTCACCTCGTACACCCGGCCGCTCTCGGAGCGGGGGAACTTGCCCCCGACGTACAGCTTGTAGGTCTTGAAGACGCTCAGACGCATCGACTCAGACATCGAGGTAGGCCTCCAGCCCGTGGCGGCCGCCCTCGCGGCCGAAGCCCGACTCCTTGTAGCCGCCGAACGGCGAGGTCGGATCGAACTTGTTGAACGTGTTGGCCCACACCACACCCGCGCGGAGCTTGTTCGCCACCGCGAGGATGCGGGAGCCCTTCTCCGTCCAGATGCCGGCGGACAGGCCGTACTGGCTGTTGTTGGCCTTGGCGACCGCCTCGTCCGGGGTACGGAACGTCAGGACGGACAGCACCGGGCCGAAGATCTCGTCGCGGGCGATCGTGTGCGCCTGCGTGACGTTCGTGAACAGCGTCGGCGCGAACCAGTAGCCGGACGTCGGCAGCTCGCAGGCGGGGGACCAGCGCTCGGCGCCCTCCGCCTCGCCCCGCTCCACGAGCGTGGTGATCCGGGACAGCTGCTCCTCGGAGTTGATCGCTCCGATGTCGGTGTTCTTGTCGAGCGGGTCGCCGAGGCGCAGCGTGGACAGGCGGCGCTTGAGCGACGCCAGCAGCTCGTCCTGGACCGACTCCTGGACCAGCAGGCGCGAGCCCGCGCAGCAGACCTGGCCCTGGTTGAAGAAGATGCCGTTGACGATGCCCTCGACGGCCTGGTCGATCGGGGCGTCGTCGAAGACGATGTTGGCGCCCTTTCCGCCCAGCTCCAGGGTGACCTTCTTGCGCGTGCCGGCGACCTGGCGGGCGATGGCCTTGCCGACCGCGGTCGAGCCGGTGAAGGCGACCTTGTCGACGCCCGGGTGCTCCACGAGCGCCGCACCGGTGTCCCCGTAACCCGGGAGGATGTTGACGACACCCTTCGGCAGGCCCGCCTGGCGGCAGATGTCCGCGAAGAACAGGGCGGACAGCGGCGTCGTCTCGGCGGGCTTCAGGACGACCGTGTTGCCGGTCGCGAGCGCCGGGGCGATCTTCCACGCGAGCATCAGCAGCGGGAAGTTCCACGGGATGACCTGCCCGGCGACGCCCAGCGGCTTCGGGTCCCGCCCGCTGTGCCCTTCTGTCGTCCTCCGGCCGAACCCGGCGTGGCCGAGCTTGTCGGCCCAGCCCGCGTAGTAGAAGAAGTGCGCCGCGACCAGGGGGAGGTCCGCGTCGCGGGTCTCCTTGATCGGCTTGCCGTTGTCCAGCGTCTCCAGGACGGCCAGCTCGCGGCTGCGCTCCTGGATGATCCGCGCGATGCGGAACAGGTACTTGGCGCGCTCCGAGCCGGGCAGCGCCGACCACTTCTCGAACGCCTTGCGGGCGGCCTTCACCGCGCGGTCGACGTCCTCCGCGCCGGCCTGGGCGACCTCGGAGAGGACCTCCTCGCTGGCGGGCGAGACGGTCTTGAAGACCCTGCCGTCGGCGGCGTCGGTGAACTCGCCGTCGATGAACAGGCCGTACGACGGTGCGATGTCGACGACCGACCGCGACTCGGGTGCGGGTGCGTAATCGAATGCGGAAGCCATGATGATCAGTCCACCGTCACGTAGTCGGGGCCGGAGTAGCGGCCGGTCGCCAGCTTCTGGCGCTGCATCAACAGGTCGTTGAGCAGGCTGGAGGCGCCGAAGCGGAACCAGTGGTTGTCCAGCCAGTCCTCGCCCGCGGTCTCGTTCACCAGCACGAGGAACTTGATCGCGTCCTTGCTGGTGCGGATGCCGCCGGCGGGCTTCACGCCCACCTGTACCCCAGTCTGCTCCCGGAAGTCGCGGACGGCCTCCAGCATGAGCAGGGTGTTCGCCGGGGTGGCGTTGACCGCGACCTTGCCGGTCGAGGTCTTGATGAAGTCGGCGCCGGCGATCATGCCGAGCCAGGAGGCGCGGCGGATGTTGTCGTACGTGGAGAGCTCGCCGGTCTCGAAGATGACCTTGAGCCGGGCGTCGCCGGAGGCCTCCTTGACGGCCCGGATCTCCTGGAAGACCTTCATGTAGTCGCCCGCGAGGAAGGCGCCGCGGTCGATCACCATGTCGATCTCGTCGGCCCCGGCCGCCACGGCGTCACGGACGTCCGCGAGCTTCACGTCGAGCGCGGCGCGTCCGGCAGGGAAGGCGGTCGCGACGGAGGCGACCTTGACGCCGGAGCCCGCGAGGGCTGCCTTGGCGGTCGCCACCATGTCGGGGTAGACGCAGACCGCCGCGGTGCGCGGGGTCGTGCGGTCGGTCGGGTCGGGATGGACGGCCTTGGCGGCGAGCGCCCGGACCTTGCCCGGGGTGTCCGCGCCTTCGAGCGTCGTCAGGTCGATCATCGAGATGGCCAGGTCGATGGCGTACGCCTTCGCCGTGGTCTTGATCGAACGGGTGCCGAGGGACGCGGCGCGCGCTTCGAGGCCGACGGCGTCGACGCCGGGCAGCCCGTGCAGGAAGCGGCGCAGCGTGCTGTCGGACGCGGTCACGTCAGCGAATGCTGGTGCATTGGTGGGCATGGTCACCAGATGAGCATATCTACGCGCGTAGCGACCTGTACAGGGGGTGCGGCGCACCGAGAGGTCACGGGTCGGTCGCACCCCGGTCGCGACGAGGGGACCGGTCCCGGCCGACGGTCGCGGGCGTACGGCAGAATCGGACCCATGACGAGCCCCCAGCAGCCTGCCGAGCCCTCCTACGCCGACCGGGTCTTCCGGTCGCCCGCCGGGATGGCGGGCGGCGGGCTGCTGCTCGCGCTGATCGCATGGATGGTCGTGGACGCTCTGGTGCGCGGCGAGGGCCGCACGCCGTGGCTCGCGCTGGCGGCGGCGCTGGTCGTGGTGCCGCTGATCGTCGCCTTCAGCGTCCGCCCCGCCGTCTTCGTGAACGAGGAGCGGGTGCGGATCAGGAACCCGTTCCGGACGATCACGCTGCCCTGGAGCGCGGTCGCCGACGTGCGGGCCGGGTACTCCAGCGAGCTGTTCACCACGGAGGGCGTGAAGTACCAGCTGTGGGCCATCCCCGTCTCGCTGCGCCAGCGCAAGCGGGCCGCCCGGCGGCAGATGCGCAACGCGGCCGACGACCCGCACGGCGCCACCTCCGTGACGGCGGACGTGACCGACTCGCAGGCGCGGATGGCGCCCGCGGACCAGACGATCGCGGATCTGCGCGACATGGCCGAGCACCTGGGCCCGCGCTCGTCCGCACCGGGCGGGCCGCAGGTGCGCTGGGCGTACGAGGTGCTCGCGCCGGTGGCGTTGGGCGTGGTGCTGCTCGCCCTGGTGCTCGGCCTGACCTGACGGGCCCGGAGCCGGTGCCCTGTGTTCAGGCGGGCTCCGGCTGCCCGATGCGCGGTGGACGCGCACCGTGCGGGGCGCCCCTCAGATGCCCGCCGCGGCCGAGAGGTCCCGCTTGACGTCCGCGAGCACGCCGGCCGCCCGCTCGCGGGCCGTGCCCAGCTCGCTCGCGTCGGCGACCGGCACCACGACCTCCAGGTAGCACTTGAGCTTGGGCTCGGTGCCGCTCGGCCGGACGATCACGCGGGCGGTGAACTCCCCGTCCAGGTAGTAGCGCAGCCCGTCCGTCGGCGGCAGCTTCTCCGTACCCCGGGTCAGGTCCTCGGCGCTCGTGACCCGCAGGCCCGCGAGCATCACCGGCGGCCGCTCGCGCAGCGCGCGCATGGCGTCGGCGATCACGCCGAGGTCCTCGACCCGCACCGAGAGCTGGTCGGTGGCGTGCAGGCCGTGCTCGACGGCCAGGTCGTCGAGCAGATCGGAGAGCGTACGGCCCTGCTCCCCCAGCTCCGAGACCAGCTCGGCGACGAGCAGCGCGGCGGTGATGCCGTCCTTGTCGCGCACGCCGCCGGGATCGACGCAGTAGCCGAGCGCCTCCTCGTAGCCGTAGCGCAGCCCGTCGACCCGCGCGATCCACTTGAACCCCGTCAGCGTCTCCTCGTGGCCGAGGCCCGCCGCCCGGGCGATGCGGCCCAGCAGGGAAGAGGACACGATCGACTCGGCGAAGACGCCGGTGGCGCCCTTGTGGACGAGGTGCGCGGCGAGCAGCGCGCCGACCTCGTCGCCGCGCAGCATGCGCCACCCGGCCTCGGCGGAGTCGTCGGGGACGGCGACCGCGCAGCGGTCCGCGTCCGGGTCGTTGGCGATGACGACGTCCGGCCGGACCCGGCGTGCGGTCTCGAACGCGAGGTCCATCGCGCCGGGCTCCTCGGGATTGGGGAACGCGACGGTCGGGAACGCGGGGTCCGGCTCGGCCTGTGCCTCCACGAGCGCGGGGGCGGGGAAACCGGCCCGCGCGAAGGCGCTGAGCACGACGTCCTTGCCGACACCGTGCATGGCCGTGTAGACGATGCGGGCGGTACGCGGCGAGCCGGCGGTCAGGACGGCGTCCGTACGCTCCAGGTACGCCTCCAGGACCTCGTCGCCCAGGGTCTCCCAGCCTCCCCCGGAGCTTCGCCCGGGAGGTGCCCCCTCGGCACGCGGCACGTCGTCGATGCTCGCGATCGCGCCGATCTCGGCGGCGATCTCCGCGTCGGCGGGCGGCACGATCTGCGAGCCGTCGCCGAGGTAGACCTTGTAGCCGTTGTCGCGGGGCGGGTTGTGGCTCGCGGTGACCTCGACACCCGCGACGGCGCCCAGCTTCCTTATGGCGAAGGCGAGTACGGGAGTGGGCAGCGGCCGCGGCAGCACTGCGGCGCGCAGGCCCGCGGCGACCATGACGGCGGCGGTGTCGCGCGCGAAGTCGGCCGACTTGTAGCGGGCGTCGTAGCCGATGACGACGAGTCCGTCGCCCTGACCCTTGGCCTTGAGGTACGCGGCGAGCCCGGCGGCGGCCCGGATGACGACGACGCGGTTCATCCGCATGGGCCCGGCGCCCAGCTCCCCGCGCAGTCCGGCGGTCCCGAACTGCAGCGTCCCGCCGAACCGGTCGCCCAGCTCGGCGAGGTCACCCGCCTCGATGAGCTTGCCGAGCTCGTCCCGGGTCTCGCTGTCCGGGTCCTCCGCGAGCCACGCCCGGGCCCGCGCGATGAGGTCCTGCTGCACGGTAGGTCCGCCTCTCGTGTGTGCGTACGTCGAGTGTGCGCGCCGTGCGCCGACGCGCGATGCTTTTCCGCCCCAGCGCGGCGTTCCCGTCGGGCTCCGCGCCTTCGCCCTTGCCGGGGCTCCGCTCCGAGCCCCGCGCCCCAGGCGCCGAGGGGGCTGGTCGGGGCCCGGCGGGCCGGGGCTGCCCGGCGGGGCCGGGGGGTCCGGCGGCGTGTTGTGCGGCGTTCTTGTCGAGGCTCCGCCCCGAGCCCCCGCGCCCCCTACGCCGTGAGGCGTGGGGGTTGCCCCCGGAAGGGCCGCAATCACAGCCCGGGGCCCATCCACGGCCGCCAGGCCGTAGGGGGAGTCAGAGGACGCCGCGCGAAGCGCAGTACGGGCCCCGGGCGAACTCGGGCCGGCAGGGCCCCGTGGCCTGCGTGTCCCCGGGCCGGGCGCACCCCGCAGAGCCCGTGCGCCAGGGTGCTCGCCACGGCCTGAGGCGCAGCACTGAGTTCGCGCTCGTGAGGCGCAGCGCTCACGCTTCCGGGGCGGGAGCCCCCCCGATGCCCACGGGCCCGGGGTGGGACGCCCGTGGCCGGCGCCTGCCAGGGTGCAGAGCCCTCCACCAGCGAGGCACCGCCCCGAAGCGCGCGCCCGTCAGGCGCAGAGCCCACCGGGTCCGGGGCGGCGCCCCTGGGCAGCCGGACGGGTCAGAGGCGCGCGAGCACCCGCGTCAGCAGCTCACCCATGCGCGCCGCCGAGTCGCGCCCCGCCTGCAGGACCTCCTCGTGGTTCAGCGGCTCGCCCGTCAGGCCCGCAGCCAGGTTCGTCACCAGGGAGATGCCGAGCACCTCCGCGCCCGCCTCGCGCGCCGCGATCGCCTCGAGGACCGTGGACATGCCCACCAGGTCGCCGCCCAGCACGCGCACCATGTTGATCTCGGCCGGCGTCTCGTAGTGCGGGCCGGGGAACTGGACGTACACGCCCTCCTCCAGCGTCTCGTCCACCTCCTTGCACAGCGCCCGCAGCCGCGGCGAGTACAGGTCCGTCAGGTCCACGAAGTTCGCCCCGATGATCGGCGACGTGGCCGTCAGGTTGATGTGGTCGCTGATCAGCACCGGCTGCCCGGGCCGCATGCCCTCGCGCAGGCCGCCGCAGCCGTTGGTCAGCACGACGGTCTTGCAGCCTGCGGCGACGGCGGTGCGCACGCCGTGCGAGACGGCGGCGACGCCACGGCCCTCGTAGAAGTGCGTGCGGCCCAGAAAGACCAGCGCGCGCTTGTCGCCGATGCGGTAGGAGCGGATCTTGCCGCCGTGACCCTCGACCGCCGGCGGGGGGAAGCCGGGCAGTTCGGTGACGGGGAACTCGGCCTCGGGCGCGCCGAGCGCGTCGACCGCGGGAGCCCAGCCGGAGCCCATCACCAGCGCGACGTCATGGGTCTCGGTGCCGGTCAGCTCGCGCAGCCGCGCGGCGGCGGCGTCGGCCGCGGCATGGGGGTCGGCGAGAGCGCCGAGGAGGTCCGGATTCACAGATGCGTTCACGCCGATGAGGGTAACCCGACAATCCCTACGCGCGTAGATGACGCAGCGCACGGTCTTCGGATCGTTGCCTTGTCGTTTCCGACGAAGAGGCGCGGCGTCACCGCGCGGACACGGATGTGTGCCGTCGGCGATCGTCCGGAGTCCGCGGGCGCCGCGTCAGCACGGGCGCTTGCGCAGCTCCATGACGTAGTCGTGGGGCGCACCCGCGGACTCGGCCGCGTCGGCGATCTCGCCGAGGTAGCGGGCGGACGGCAGACCGCCCTCGTACGCGTTCAGCACGTACACCCAGGCCGCCTCCTCGCCGTCCAGTGTGTGCACCCGCACCCGCATGCGCCGGTATATGTCGAGGCCGACACCCTCCCAGCGGTCCATCGATTCCTCGTCCATCGGCGCGATGTCGTACAGCGCGACGAAGACCTGGGAACGCGGCGCCTCCACGATCGTGGCCAGCGCTCCCTCCCAGCCCATCTGCTCGCCGCCGAAGGTCAGCCGCCAGCCGTTGAGCCAGCCGGTGCCGCGCAGCGGCGAGTGCGGTGCGCGGCGGGTCATCAGCCGCGCGTCGAGGTTGCCGGCGTACGCGGCGTAGAGCGACATGGGATCGAGGGTACGGGAGCGCAGGGAGAGACGGCCGACGCGTCCGGGCGGTCGCGGCGGCCGTCAGACCCCTCGTGAGCGGCAAGTGCCGTGGTCGCGGGCGTATCGCGGCCCCGGGGCGAGAACCGCGACGCGGTGCGGGACAATGAGGTACGTACTGCATTCCCCCGGGGGCACCCCGGACCCCCGGCAGAGCGGGCAGGCGGGCCGGGATCGACAATGCGAGGCGGACTTTTTCGTGACCCGGATCGTGATCATCGGTGGCGGACCCGGCGGCTATGAGGCGGCGCTCGTCGCCGCCCAGCTCGGTGCGGAGGTGACCGTCGTCGACTGCGACGGGCTGGGCGGGGCGTCGGTGCTGACCGACTGCGTGCCCTCGAAGACCCTGATCGCCACCGCCGAGGTCATGACGACCTTCGACTCCTCCTACGAGGAGCTCGGCATCATCGTGGCCGACGACACCCCGCACATCGAGCAGGCCGCCCGCGTCGTCGGCGTCGACCTCGGCAAGGTCAACCGGCGTGTCAAGCGCCTCGCGCTCGCCCAGTCGCACGACATCACCGCCTCCGTCACCCGTGCCGGCGCCCGCGTCATGCGCGGGCGCGGCCGCCTCGACGGGCAGCAGGCGATGGACGGCTCCCGCAAGGTGATCGTGCGCGCCGCCGACGGCAGCGAGGAGACGCTCACCGCGGACGCCGTCCTGATCGCGACCGGCGGTCACCCGCGCGAGATCCCCGACGCGCTGCCCGACGGCGAGCGCATCCTGAACTGGACGCAGGTCTACGACCTGAACGAGCTCCCCGAGGAGCTCATCGTGGTCGGTTCCGGTGTCACGGGCGCCGAGTTCGCCGGCGCCTACCAGGCGCTCGGCTCGCGCGTCACCCTCGTCTCCTCCCGCGACCGCGTCCTGCCGGGCGAGGACCCGGACGCCGCCGCCGTCCTGGAGGACGTCTTCCGCCGCCGGGGAATGAACGTCATGGCCCGCTCCCGTGCCGAGTCCGCCAAGCGGGTCGGCGACCGGGTCGAGGTCACGCTCTCCGACGGCAGGGTCATCTCCGGTACGCACTGCCTCATGGCCGTCGGCGCCATCCCGAACACGGCGGGCATGGGCCTGGAGGAGGCCGGTGTCCGGCTGAAGGAGTCGGGCCACATCTGGACCGACAAGGTCTCACGCACCTCCGCTCCCGGTGTCTACGCGGCCGGGGACGTCACCGGCGTCTTCGCGCTGGCCTCGGTCGCGGCGATGCAGGGCCGTATCGCCATGTACCACTTCCTCGGCGACGCGGTCGCCCCGCTGAACCTCAAGACCGTCTCGTCGAACGTGTTCACCGACCCGGAGATCGCGACCGTCGGCTACACGCAGGCGGACCTCGACGCGGGCAAGATCGACGCCCGCGTCGTCAAGCTGCCGCTGCTGCGCAACCCGCGCGCCAAGATGCAGGGCATCAGGGACGGCTTCGTCAAGATCTTCTGCCGCCCGGGCACCGGCATCGTGGTCGGCGGTGTGGTCGTGTCGCCCCGCGCTTCGGAACTGATCCACCCCATCTCGATCGCCGTCGACAACAACCTGACGGTGGAACAGATCGCAAACGCGTTCACCGTGTATCCGTCTCTGTCGGGCTCGATCGCGGAGGTCGCACGCCAGCTGCACACCCGCAAGGCCACCGCCGAGAGCTGACGGCGCCCCGCGAGGGACGAAACCCGGCGAAGTACGGGCACTCCACGCGGCGAGCGATCAACTGAGAGGCCGCCTATACCACTTGGCGGCCTCTCAAATGCACATTTTCCGCTATCCGGCGCATAGAGCTGAAAACTGACGGGCGGTGGGGTTACTGTCAGTTTCGTGTTCGCTGCAGAACGTCGTCAGTTGATCCTCGAAATGGTGCGCGCCAACGGAGCCGTGTCGCTCCGGGAGCTCGCCCGCGTCGTCCAGACCTCCGAAGTGACCGTACGGCGGGACGTGCGGGCACTGGAGGCAGAAGGACTCCTCGACCGCCGGCACGGCGGTGCGGTACTGCCGGGCGGCTTCACCCGCGAGTCCGGCTTCCCGCAGAAATCACTGTCCGCGACCGCCGAGAAGACGGCCATCGCCGATCTCGCCGCCGGACTCGTCGAAGAGGGCGAGGCCATCGTGGTCGGGGCCGGGACGACGACGCAGGAGCTGGCCCGCCGGCTCGCCCGCGTCCCGGGACTGACCGTGGTCACCAACTCCCTGCTGGTGGCGCAGGCACTGGCCCACGCCAACCGGGTCGAGGTCGTCATGACCGGCGGCACGCTGCGCGGCTCCAACTACGCCCTGGTGGGCAGCGGGGCCGAGCAGTCGCTCCAGGGGCTGCGGGTCTCGCGGGCCTTCCTCTCCGGGAGCGGGCTCACGGCCGAGCGGGGCCTGTCCACGTCCAACATGCTCTCGGCGAGCGTGGACCGGGCTCTGGTGCAGGCCGCCGCGGAGGTCGTCGTGCTGGCGGACCACACGAAGCTCGGCACCGACACGATGTTCCAGACGGTGCCGACGGACGTGATCACCCGCCTGGTGACGGACGAGCCCCCGCCCCACGACGACCGGGCCGCGACGGAGCTGCAGGCGTTGGCGGACCAGGGCGTGCAGATCGCCGTGGCGGGCGCGGCCGCGGTGGCGGGCCCCGCCCGCCACGAGGTCCCTCTCCCCGGCCAGCGCCGTACCCGCGCCCAACTGCGCGGCACCAACGGCTCGTTGACGCCGGAGCAGCTGCAGGACCGGGCGCCGCGAGTCGCGGACCTCCGCCGCCGCTGAGCTCACCGCACGGCGTCGTCCCCCCAGCGCGGTGCCGTGCGCTCCGACCACCTCGCGGATACGGCACGGGACCTCATCGGCGACGCCGGCAGCGGGCCCGCGGGCCGTCCACGGGCTTTTCCGCCCCCGGACCGACGGAGGCCGGGGCCCTGAGGTCCACCGGCCCGTGGGGCGGGGCGCGCGGGCTGCCGGCTCGTGCGGCGAGGCTCGTGCGGTGAGGCCGGGCCGCCGGGCCGGGCGCTCACGAGCCGGTCGCAGCGCCGTCCGGCCGGTCCGCCTTCAGGCCGCGCAGCGTCAGCGTCAGCAGCCGGTCCGCCAACCGGCCGTCGCCGGGGCTCTCTTCGGCTGCCAGCGCGATCGCGTTCGTCAGCTGCATCAGATCGCCGATCGAGACATCGGTCCGCACCGCGCCGCTCTCCTGCGCCCGCGTCAGCAGCCGTTCGCCCGCCGCGCGCAGGGGCACGCTGCACGACGCCAGCGCCGAACCCTTGTCGGCGGACGCCGACATGAGCGCGCGGGCCAGTCCCCGGTACTCACCCGCATGAGTGATGAGGGCGCGCAGCCACTCCACGAGTGCCCCGCAGGGCTGCTCGGCGCCGGCCAGTTCCCGGGAGCGCTCCAGCAGGTCCGCCAGGGCCTCCTGGAAGACCGCGCTCATCATCGCGTGGCGGTTGGGGAAGTGCCGGTACAGGGTGCCGATGCCCACGCCCGAACGGCGGGCGATCTCCTCCAGCGACGCGTCGGTGCCGTGCTCGGCGAAGACGGCGCGCGCCTCGGTGAGCAGACGTTCGTAGTTGCGGCGGGCATCGGCCCGCATGGGCCGCGGTGCGGGCATGCCCGTGCCCGCCGCCGTGCCGGCCGTACTCGTTGCCATCGCCTCGTCCTTCCGGAGTCCGCCCCCGGTTCCAGGATGCCATTGCCGGACCGGCGCCCGGCCATGACGTGGACACGAACATGGGGCCTGCCCGATCCGCTCGGGCGGACGGGCAGGCCCCACATGCCGACGTGCTGGGTCAGTCCTTGATCTCGCAGATCGTCGCGCCCGAGGTCAGCGATGCGCCGACCTCCGCCGCGAGGCCCTTGATCGTGCCGGAGCGGTGCGCGTTCAGCGGCTGCTCCATCTTCATCGCCTCGAGGACGACGATGAGGTCGCCCTCCGTGACCTCCTGGCCCTCCTCGACCGCGACCTTGACGATCGTGCCCTGCATCGGGGAGGTGAGGGTGTCGCCGGAGGCGGCCGAGGCGGACTTCTTCGCCGCGCGGCGCTTGGGCTTCGCGCCGGCCGCGAGGCCGGTGCGCGCCAGCGTCATGCCCAGCGACGACGGGAGGGAGACCTCCAGGCGCTTGCCGCCGACCTCGACCACGATCGTCTCGCGGCCGGCCTCGTCCTCCTCGGCCTCAGCGGGGACGGCGAACGGCTTGATCTCGTTGACGAACTCGGTCTCGATCCAGCGGGTGTGGACGCGGAACGGGTCCGCGGTGAACGCCGGGTCGGCCACGACCGCGCGGTGGAACGGAATGGCGGTCGCCATGCCCTCCACCTCGAACTCCGCGAGCGCACGCGCCGCGCGCTGCAGCGCCTGCTCACGGCTGGCGCCGGTGACGATCAGCTTGGCGAGCAGGGAGTCCCACGCCGGGCCGATGACCGAGCCGGACTCGACACCCGCGTCGAGGCGGACGCCGGGGCCCGTCGGCGGGCGGAACGTGGTGACCGTGCCGGGCGCGGGCAGGAAGTTCCGGCCGGGGTCCTCGCCGTTGATGCGGAACTCGAAGGAGTGGCCGCGCACGGCCGGGTCGCCGTAGCCGAGCTCCTCGCCGTCGGCGATACGGAACATCTCGCGCACCAGGTCGATGCCCGTGACCTCTTCGGTGACCGGGTGCTCGACCTGCAGACGGGTGTTGACCTCCAGGAAGGAGATCGTGCCGTCGACGCCGACCAGGAACTCGACGGTGCCGGCGCCGACGTAGCCGGCCTCCTTGAGGATGGCCTTCGACGCGCGGTACAGCTCGGCGTTCTGCTCGTCCGTCAGGAAGGGGGCCGGGGCCTCCTCGACCAGCTTCTGGTGGCGGCGCTGGAGCGAGCAGTCACGGGTGGAGACGACGACGACGTTGCCGTGGGTGTCGGCCAGGCACTGGGTCTCGACGTGACGGGGCTTGTCGAGGTAGCGCTCGACGAAGCACTCGCCGCGGCCGAAGGCGGCGACGGCCTCGCGGACGGCGGAGTCGTAGAGCTCGGGGACCTCTTCGAGCGTGCGGGCGACCTTGAGCCCGCGGCCGCCGCCGCCGAACGCGGCCTTGATGGCGATCGGCAGACCGTGCTCCTGCGCGAACGCGACGACCTCGTCCGCCCCGGAGACCGGGTCGGGCGTGCCGGCGACGAGCGGGGCGCCGGCGCGCTGGGCGATGTGCCGGGCTGCGACCTTGTCGCCGAGGTCGCGGATGGCCTGCGGCGGCGGACCGATCCAGGTCAGGCCAGCGTCGATGACGGCTTGGGCGAACTCCGCGTTCTCGGACAGGAAACCGTAGCCGGGGTGGACGGCGTCCGCTCCCGAATCGGCCGCGGCTTGAAGCACCTTGGCCATGTCCAGATAGCTGGCGGCCGGGGTGTCACCGCCCAGGGCGAACGCTTCGTCGGCTGCGCGGACGTGCAGAGCGTCCCGGTCCGGATCGGCGTAGACGGCTACGCTCGCGATCCCGGCGTCCCGGCAGGCACGGGCAACGCGGACAGCGATTTCGCCACGGTTGGCGATGAGCACCTTGCGCACGATGGCTCCCTCCTTGAAACAAGCTGAGTTTAGGGACTGCCGACACGGCCTTTCGACCCGTCCCCAATGGTGAGCTTGCCCACACGGAGCGTGATTCGAGGCTCGCTCGAGCGCGAAATCCCTTGTCGCACCACGGTACGACGGGTTCCTCCCTCGCACAGTAGCCCTCTGGTGTGGTCAAGGTCTCTGTTCGGGGGGCCAGCGGCCGAACGGGTTTCTTTGTCGAGTCCCTACGAATGGCCCAATCATTCTTTGCCGTGTGACAGAGAGTGTCACACCTCTTGTCCCTGCGTTTACCGGTCAGTAGCCTCACGCTGTCGTACGTACGTCCGGTAACTGAGGGTTGGGGGCGCCGTGGTGCGCAGACCGGTGGCCGTCGTGGCTGCGCTCGTCCTGTGGGTGGAGGCCGTCGGCATCGTCGTGCTCAACGGGATCATGGCCCGGTTCATCGAGGCGCAGAGCATGTCGCTGGACGGCCTCGACCCGGACGCGATGGTGGCCGGCACGTGGGGGATGGGGGTCGGCTCGGGGCTGTTCCTCGCACTGTGCGGCGTCCTGTTGCTGGTGACGGGCATACGCGACCGGGCGCCGGGCCGCTTCGCCCGCATCGTGCTGATCGGCTGTGCGGTCGTGCACGGGGTGCTGGGGGCGCTCACGGTGGGCCTGGTCGGGTGGCCGGCGTTCGCGTACATGATGGGCGTGCTCGGCCTGCTGGTGCTGTCGCTGATCGCGTACGGCGCGGAGGACGGACCCGGACGCGAGGCGGCCTCGTCCGAGGCCGCGCCCGCGTGACGGTCAGACCCAGAGGTCGGTGATCGAGAAGCCCAGCTCGGCGAGGAGCCTGCGCAGCAGCGGCAGGGAGAGGCCGATGACATTGCCGTGGTCGCCCTCGATGGATTCGACGAAGGGCGCGGAGAGCCCGTCGAGCGTGAACGCGCCCGCGACGTGCAGGGGTTCGCCGCTGGCCACGTAGGCGGCGATCTCGTCGTCCGTCGGCTCGCCGAACCGCACGATCGTGGAGGCGGTCGCGGACGCCTGCCTGCCGGTTGCCGTGTCGATGAGGCAGTGCCCGGTCTGCAGCACGCCGGCCCGGCCGCGCATCGCCTTCCACCGGGCGGTGGCGTCCTCGGCGTCGGCGGGCTTGCCGAGTGCCTGGCCGTCCAGCTCCAGCACGGAGTCGCAGCCGATGAGCAGCGCGCCGGCCGCCTCGGGCCGCGCGGCGACGGCGGCGGCCTTGGCCTCGGCGAGCACGAGCGCGAGCTCGGCGGGGGTGGGGGCGGTGAGGGCGTCCTCGTCGACGCCGCTGACGATGACGTGCGGATCGAGTCCGGCCTGCTTGAGCAGGTTGAGCCGCGCGGGAGAGGCGGACGCGAGCACGAGACGCGGGCGGGCGGGGGAGGTCATGCGCCCATGTTAGGCGCCCCGCAGGGCCCCACTGCGGGGTCCTCCCGCTCTGCCGGCGCCGACGCGCTTGCGCGGCTCCGGCCGCGGCCGCGCGCCTCTGTCGTCGGCGGGGCTTGATTCGAGGCGCTGCCCCGGACCGCGCGCCTCAATCGCCGGCGGGGCTGGTTTGCGCGGCGGCCCGTTGGGGCTCCGCCCGAGGCCCCCGCCTCAAGCGCCGGCGGGGCTTGATTCAGGGGCGCTGCTCCCGGGCCTCGCGCCTCTGTCGTCGGCGGGGCTGGTCTGCGCGGCGCACTCGTTGGGGTCCGCCCCGGCGAAGCCAGGGGAGTGCCCCCAGCGGGGCTGGATCTCGCGGAGGGAAATCAGCCCGTCCGGCGATCGAGGACACCGCGCGAAGCGCGGTACGGGGTCCGGGGCGGAGCCCCGAAGCCCGTACCCGGCAGGGCGCAGGCCCACGGGGCCCGGGCTCGCCCCGGTTCGGGACGGGGTACCGCCCACGGCCGCCAGGCCGTAGGGGAGGGCGGGGTCGGGGAACGGGCTCACCGCACGCCCGCCACGAACATCCCC
>NZ_JABZEE010000046.1 GCF_013387495.1 Streptomyces sp. PKU-EA00015
GGGCGGGGTCGGGGAACGGGCTCACCGCACGCCCGCCACGAACATCCCCACCACCATCGCCAGCGCCAGCAGGATCCCCGCGCGACGGAGCATCGCCTGCATGTCGCGCAGCTCCTTCGGAGGCTCGTTCTTCGGGTCGGACCACAGCATGCCTTCGATCCTGCGGCCGCGAGCCGCCTCGCGCCTGAGTACGCGTACTCAACCCACGAAGACCCGGCGCGCAGCGCCTCCAGCGTGTCCGTGTCCGCCGGGACGTTCGACCACGGCGACCACCCGCACCCCGACGACACGGGGTACGAGTCATGGCCGCTGTGCCGGTCCGGGTCCTGCGGACGGGCATGGACAAGGGCCGGGCCCCCGCGACGCGGGCCCGGCCCTTCCGTTTACGGCCTCAGACCGGCCAGTAGCTGCGCGCCCACGACCGCGGGCCCGGCATCGGCCTGCGGGTGCGCGCGATCCGCGCCGGGTCCGACCAGCCCTCGGTCACCGGCGCCGACGTCCCGGCCGCGGCCTGCGCGGTGGCCGCGGCCCGGGCCTGGACCACCGCCAGTGCGGCGGCCAGCTCCTCCGGGGTGGGGTTGCCTCGTACGACCTTGATCATCTCGTTGGCCTCCTAGAGGGGGATGTTGCCGTGCTTCTTCGGCGGCAGGCTCTCCCGCTTGGTGCGCAGCTGGCGCAGCCCCTTCACTATCTGCGCCCGCGTCTCCGAGGGCATGATCACCGCGTCGATGTAGCCACGCTCGGCCGCCGTGTACGGGTTCAGCAGGGCGTCCTCGTACTCCTGGATCAGCCGGGCCCGGGTGGCCTCCTGCTCCTGTTCGCCCTCGACGGCCGCGATGGTGCGGCGGTGCAGGATGTTCACCGCACCCTGCGCGCCCATGACCGCGATCTGGGCGGTGGGCCAGGCCAGGTTCAGGTCGGCGCCCAGGTGCTTGGAGCCCATGACGTCGTACGCGCCGCCGAACGCCTTGCGCGTGATGACCGTGATGAGCGGAACGGTCGCCTCGGCGTACGCGTAGATCAGCTTCGCGCCGCGCCGGATGATGCCGCCGTACTCCTGGTCCACGCCCGGCAGGAAGCCCGGCACGTCCACGAAGGTCAGCACCGGCACGTTGAACGCGTCGCAGGTGCGCACGAAACGGGCCGCCTTCTCCGAGGCGTTGATGTCCAGGCAGCCGGCGAACTGCATCGGCTGGTTGGCCACGATGCCGACCGGGAAGCCCTCCACCCGCCCGAAGCCGGTGACGATGTTCGGCGCGAACAGCGCCTGCGTCTCCAGGAACTCGCCCTCGTCCAGCACGTGCTCGATCACGGTGCGGATGTCGTACGGCTGGTTCGCCGAGTCGGGGATGAGCGTGTCCAGTTCCCGGTCCTCGTCGCCGACCGCGGTGTCGGAGGTCTCAGGGAACGCCGGGGGCTCGGAGAGGTTGTTGGACGGCAGGTACGACAGCAGCTGCTTGACGTACTCGATCGCGTCCTTCTCGTCGCCCGACATGTGGTGCGCCACGCCGGACGTGGTGTTGTGGGTGCGTGCGCCGCCGAGCTCCTCGAAGCCGACGTCCTCGCCGGTGACCGTCTTGATGACGTCGGGGCCGGTGATGAACATGTGCGACGTCTGGTCGACCATCACCGTGAAGTCGGTGATCGCGGGGGAGTAGACGGCGCCGCCCGCGCACGGGCCCACGATCAGCGAGATCTGCGGGATGACGCCCGAGGCGTGGGTGTTGCGGCGGAAGATCTCGCCGTACATGCCGAGCGCGCTGACGCCTTCCTGGATGCGCGCGCCGCCTGAGTCGTTGATGCCGATGACCGGGCAGCCGGTCTTCAGCGCGAAGTCCATCACCTTGATGATCTTCTGGCCGAAGACCTCGCCGAGGGCGCCGCCGAAGACGGTGAAGTCCTGCGAGAAGACGGCGACCGGACGGCCGTCGACCATGCCGTAACCGGTGACGACGCCGTCGCCGTACGGGCGGGTCTTCTCCAGGCCGAAGTTGGTCGAACGATGGCGCGCGAACTCGTCCAGCTCCACGAACGAGTCCTCGTCCAGCAGCAGATCGATCCGCTCGCGGGCGGTCAACTTGCCCTTCGCATGCTGCTTTTCCACGGCGCGTGCGGAGCCGGCGTGCGTCGCCTCGTCGATACGGCGCTGGAGATCCGCGATCTTTCCCGCGGTGGTGTGGATGTCGATCTGTTCCGGCTCGGACATCGGGATGCGGCTCCCTGGCTGATCACGGGGACGGTAACGGAAGTCGATGAGGTGTTCCGTTGCTACTGACTCGTAGCGTATCGGCGCGGATACCGTTCGGCAGTGCGGTGTTTACCACACCTAACCTGGCTTGCATGACGCCAGACAATGCGCCTGACGGCGCGCCCGCAAGCCGCTGGTCCGACCTCGACCGGCCCCCTCTGAACGTCCCCGCGCTGCGCCGGGGTCTGCTGGTCCCCGGCTCCCTGTGGACCTCGCTCGACGTGGTCACGGCCACCGGTTCGACCAACTCCGACCTCGCGGCGCGGGCCGCGTCCCTCCCGGAGGGTGCGGTGCTCGTCGCCGAGGAGCAGACGGCGGGCCGCGGGCGCCTGGACCGCACCTGGAGCGCTCCGGCGCGCTCCGGCCTGTTCTTCTCCGTACTCCTGCGGCCCGGCGGCAGCGTGCCCGCCGAGAGCTGGGGCTGGCTCCCGCTGCTCGCCGGAGTCGCCGCCGCGACCGGTCTCGCCCGGTCCGCGGGCACCGACATGTCCCTCAAATGGCCCAACGACCTGCTGGTGACCGTTGATGGTGAGGAACGCAAGGCCGGGGGCATCCTCGCCGAGCGCGCCGGGGACGACGCGGTCGTCCTCGGCATGGGCATCAACGTGACCCTGCGCGCCGACGAACTGCCCGTCCCCACCGCGGGCTCCCTCGCGCTCGCGAACGCCGTGTCCACCGACCGTGACCCGTTGCTGCGGGCCGTGCTGCGCTCACTGGAGCACTGGTACGGCGAGTGGCGCGCGGCCGGCGGCGACCCGGCCGCGTCCGGGGTCCAGGAGGCGTACGCGGCGGGCTGCGCGACGCTCGGGCGCACGGTGCGCGCGGACCTGCCCGGCGGGCGCTCCTTCACCGGGGAGGCCGTGGCCGTGGACGGTCAGGGCCGGGTGGTGCTGGTGGCGGCCGGCAACGGCGAGCGGATCGCGGTGAGCGCGGGCGACATCGTGCATCTGCGGACGGCGGACTGAAGCGGACTCCGCCGTGCCCCGCGCGGGCGCGGCGGCGGCCCCGTGGTGCGTCCACCTCTGCGAATCGGGTCCGTCGCCGGGACGTGAGCTGGGGCACACCTGCCGTATCGTTGAGGCGATCGAGCGACAGATCGGCAGGGCAGTGCGCAGGGAACGGGCAGGAGGCGGGTGGTGACCGTCGACGACACCACTTCCGGCGCGGGCGATCGGGGCACCGGCTCCGGTGCGGGCTCCGGCTCCGGGTCCGGGTCGGTGCATCCGACACCGCACCACGAGGTCGACCACACGGCGGAGCCGACCGACGACCCGCTGGCGATCCGCCTGGAACAGCTCATCCTCGGCGCGGAGCGGCGCTACACCGCCTTCCAGGCCGCCCGGACCGCGGGCGTCTCCATGGAGCTGGCCTCCCGCTTCTGGCGGGCGATGGGCTTCGCCGACATCGGCCAGGCCAAGGCGCTCACCGAGGCCGACGTGCTGGCCCTGCGACGGCTCGCCGGTCTGGTCGAGGCCGGCCTGCTGAGCGAGCCGATGGCCGTGCAGGTGGCCCGGTCCACCGGGCAGACCACCGCCCGGCTGGCCGAATGGCAGATCGACTCCTTCCTGGAGGGGCTGACGGAGCCGCCCGAGCCCGGCATGACCCGCACGGAGGTCACGTATCCCCTCGTCGAGCTGCTCCTGCCCGAGCTGGAGGAGTTCCTCGTCTACGTCTGGCGGCGCCAGCTCGCCGCGGCGACCGGCCGGGTCGTGCAGGCCGCCGACGACGAGGAGATGGTCGACCGCCGTCTCGCCGTCGGATTCGCGGACCTGGTCGGCTTCACCCGGCTGACGCGCCGCCTGGAGGAGGAGGAACTGGGCGAGCTCGTCGAGTCCTTCGAGACGACCTGCGCGGACCTGGTCGCGGCGCACGGCGGCCGCCTCATCAAGACCCTCGGCGACGAGGTGCTGTACGCGGCGGACGACGCCCGCACGGCGGCGGAGATCGCGCTTCGGCTCATCGACGCGATGACGCAGGACGAGACGATGCCGGCGCTGCGGGTGGGCATCGCGTTCGGGACGGTCACGACGCGGATGGGCGACGTGTTCGGTACGACGGTGAACCTGGCGAGCCGGCTGACGTCGATAGCGCCGAAGGACGCCGTGCTGGTGGACGGCGCCTTCGCGGAGGAGCTGATCAGGACGGGCGACGCGCCGAGGTCGGAGGCGGAGGCGGCTGCGGCGGAGAAGGAGAGCGACGAGCCGCTGCCCTACCGCTACGGCCTCCAGCCGATGTGGCAGCGCCCGGTGCGTGGCCTGGGCGTGGTGGAGCCGTGGCTGCTGTCGCGGCGCACCACCGCGTGACAGTCCCCCTGTCCCGCCCCTCCCCGCACCTCTGACGAGACCGCCGCCGTCCCGGCCCCGAACGCGCCTGCTTCGCGGCACGCGTCGTCTTCCGACCTCGGCGGCGGGCCTGTGATGCGCCTTCTCCGCGGCGCGGTCCCGCGCGACTCCGGGCGCGCCTGCGTGGAGGCGGGGTTGGCGTGACCGCCTCGCGGCGGTGCCTGCGGGACTCGGGTCGAGCGCCCAGTTCGCGGCGCGAAATGCCCTCCATGCCCGCGGCCTGCGGCGCGCCCGCTCCGCGGCGCGGAGCCCCAGCTGGAGGCCCTGGGCACGCGTGCGCCGCCCACGGCGGCCGCTTCGCGGGGCGCGTTGCCCTCCGCGCGCGGAGGGCCCGGCCCGTGGTGTCCGGCTTGGCGGCTCCGGGGCCGAGCGTCGGACGCGGACCTGGCCCTGCGCCGGGTCGGGGAGGCCTCGGCGCACGGGCGGCGGGGCGCTAGGCTGCGCGGAGTGAACCAGCGTTAACCGGGAGGGTGGCTGTCATGTCGGAATCCGAGCAGCGCTTCGGGGAGTTCGTCGTCGTCCGCAGGCACGAGCAGGGGCACGTCGCCGAGCTCGTGCTCGACCGGCCCAAGGCCATGAACGCCGTGTCCACCGGCATGGCCCGTTCCCTCGGTGCCGCCTGCGACGCGCTCGCCGCCGACCGGGACGTGCGCGTCACCGTGCTGACCTCCAGCAACGACCGCGCCTTCTGCGTCGGCGCCGACCTCAAGGAGCGCAACTCCTTCTCCGACGCCGACCTCGTGCGCCAGCGCCCCACCGCCCGCGGGGCGTACACCGGCGTGCTGGAGCTGCCCATGCCCACCGTCGCCGCCGTGCACGGCTTCGCCCTCGGCGGCGGGTTCGAGCTCGCGCTCTCCTGCGACGTGATCGTCGCCGACGAGACCGCCGTGGTCGGCCTGCCCGAGGTCTCCGTCGGCGTGATCCCCGGCGGCGGCGGGACCCAGTTGCTGCCCCGCCGGGTCGGGGCCGCGCGGGCCGCCGAGCTGGTGTTCACCGCGCGGCGCGTGGAGGCGGCGGAAGCAAGGGAGTTGGGGCTCGTCGACGTGCTCGCCAAGGACGCCCGCACCGAGGCCCTCGAGCTCGCCGCCCAGATCGCGGTCAACTCGCCGGTGGGCCTGCGCAACGCCAAGAAGGCGATGCGGCTCGGGCAGGGGCTCGACCTGCGCGCGGGGCTCGAGGTCGAGGACGCGGCCTGGCGGGCGACGGCCTTCTCCGGCGACCGCGCCGAGGGCGTCGCCGCGTTCAACGAGAAGCGGAAGCCCGCCTGGCCCGGCGAGTGACCCGCGTCAACGGATCAAATCGGCCGAAACCTCCCTAAGCTGGGGAGATGGCTGAGGATCGGCGATTGCGGGCCGTGGTCGCACTGGCGCAGGCGATGGCGGCCGCCCACACGCCGCGCGAGTCCTGGCGGGCGGCGGCCCTGGGCGGCTGCGTCGCGCTGGACGGCACCTTCGCCGCGCTCTCCGTGTGGGAGCGCGAGCGGGGTCGGCTCAAGGTGCTGGTCAACGCCGGGCAACGGGCCGAGGGGGAGGAGGAGTTCCCCGAGGCGGAGACGTACCCGGTGAACCGATTTCCCGAGATCACCGAGTTCCTGCACGAGCAGTGGGCCGGCGGCGGCGAACCCGACGCCTGGGTGGAGACGGCGGACGGGCCGGCCACCGACGGGCACGGCTACTGCCACCAGAGGGTCTCCGCGCTGCGCAGGCGCCGGCGCGGCTGCTGCGTCGTGGCCCCGATCGTGCTGCACGGCCGGGCCTGGGGCGAGTTGTACGTGGCGCGGTCGCTCGGCGCCCCCGTCTTCGACCGGGAGGACGCCGACTTCGCCACCGTGCTCGCCTCGGTCGTGGCCGCGGGCATCGTGCAGACCGAGCGGCTGGAGGAGGTGCGCAGGCTCGCGTACACGGACCCGCTGACCGGCCTCGCCAACCGCCGCGCCGTGGACACCCGCCTGGACGAGGCGCTGGAGCAGCACCGCAGGGACGACTCGGTGGTGAGCCTCGTGGTGTGCGACCTCAACGGCCTCAAGCAGGTCAACGACACACTCGGGCACGCGGTCGGCGACCGTCTGCTGGAGCGCTTCGGCTCGGTGCTCTCGCGGTGCGGCGCGATGCTGCCGGGCGCCCTCGCGGCGCGCCTCGGCGGTGACGAGTTCTGTCTGGTCAGCGTGGGTCCCTCGGCCGACGAGGTGATCAAGGCGGCGGACGAACTCTGTGTGAGGGCAGCCGAGTTGGAACTCGGGGCGGGGGTCGCGTGCGGGGTCGCGTCCACCGGCGACCCGATCGGCCAGGTCCACTCGGGCCGGCGGCTGTTCCGGCTGGCGGACGCCGCCCAGTACCGGGCGAAGGCGGCCCGGTCGCCCCGGCCCGTGGTCGCCGGCCGGGACGGCGCCGTCATGCGGCTCGCCGACAGCCCGCCGCGCTCCCCGCAGTACCGCCGCCGCTTCCGCGACGCCCGCCCGGAGGAGGACGCGGAGGCGCAGGAGCCCTGGAGCGAGCCGTGAGGCGGTGAGGGGCGGGTCCGGAGCCGACTGGTGACAGGTTGGGATTCAGTCCGTACGCTGCTGAATATGGATATGCAAACTGTCGTGGTGGGGACGTCCGGTACCACCGCCGATGACGTCATCGCCGTGGCCCGCGAAGGCGCCCGCGTCGAGCTCTCGGCCGAAGCCCGCACCGCCCTCGCCGAGGCCCGCTCCATCGTGGACGCCCTGGCCGCCAAGCCCGAGCCCGTCTACGGGGTCTCCACCGGATTCGGCGCCCTCGCCACCCGTCACATCAGCCCCGAGCTCCGTGCCCAGCTCCAGCGCAACATCGTCCGCTCGCACGCCGCCGGCATGGGCCCGCGCGTCGAGCGCGAGGTCGTGCGCGCCCTGATGTTCCTGCGGCTCAAGACCGTGTGCTCGGGGTACACCGGCGTACGCCCCGAGGTCGCGCAGACCATGGCCGCCGTGCTGAACGCGGGCATCACGCCCGTCGTCCACGAGTACGGCTCCCTCGGCTGCTCCGGCGACCTCGCGCCGCTGTCGCACTGCGCGCTCGCCCTCATGGGCGAAGGCGACGCCGAGGGCCCCGACGGCACCGTGCGGCCCGCCGGCGAGCTGCTCGCCGAGCACGGCATCGAGCCCGTGGAGCTGCGTGAGAAGGAGGGCCTCGCGCTGCTCAACGGCACCGACGGCATGCTCGGCATGCTGATCATGGCCCTCGCCGACCTCGACCGCCTCTACAAGTCCGCCGACATCACCGCCGCGCTGTCCCTGGAGGCGCTGCTCGGCACCGAGAAGGTCCTCGCTCCCGAGCTGCACACCGTCCGCCCGCACCCCGGCCAGGGCGCCTCCGCGGCCAACATGCTCGCCGTCCTCAAGGGCTCGGGCCTCACGGGCCACTTCCAGGAGGAGGAAGCACCCCGCGTCCAGGACGCGTACTCGGTGCGCTGCGCCCCGCAGGTCGCCGGCGCCGGCCGCGACACCATGGCGCACGCCCGCCTGGTCGCCGACCGCGAGCTCGCCTCCGCCGTCGACAACCCGATCGTGCTGCGTGGGGGTACCTCCCAGGCCGAAGGCTCTGGGGGAGGCAGGGTGGAGTCCAACGGCAACTTCCACGGTGCGCCCGTCGCCTACGTCCTGGACTTCCTCGCCGTCGCCGCCGCCGACCTCGGCTCGATCTCCGAGCGCCGCACCGACCGGCTTCTGGACAAGAACCGCTCGCACGGCCTGCCGCCGTTCCTCGCCGACGACGCCGGCGTGGACTCGGGCCTGATGATCGCCCAGTACACGCAGGCCGCCCTGGTCAGCGAGATGAAGCGGCTCGCCGTCCCGGCGTCCGCCGACTCCATCCCGTCCTCCGCCATGCAGGAGGACCACGTCTCCATGGGCTGGTCCGCCGCCCGCAAGCTGCGCACCGCCGTCGGCAACCTGGCGCGCATCATCGCCGTCGAGCTGTACGCGGCGACCCGCGCCATCGAGCTGCGCCGCCACCTGACCCCGGCCCCCGCCTCGCAGGCCGCCATCGCCGCCCTGCGCGCGGCCGGTGTCGAGGGGCCGGGCCCGGACCGTTTCCTCGCGCCCGACCTGGAGGCCGCGGAGGCGTTCGTACGGGACGGGAAGCTCGTCGCGGCCGTGGAGCCGGTGACCGGACCGCTGGCCTGAGGCCCGAGCGGAAGGGCCGTTCCGCCGGCGACGGCGGAGCGGCCCTTTCGGCGCGGCGGGTGAGCGTCAGACGGCGTACTCGCCGCGCCGGCGCACGGAGTACGCCACGAAACCGGCGCCGACCGCCAGGAAGGCCGTCCCGCCGATCACGTACGGGGTGGTGTCCACGCTGCCGGTCTCCGCAAGCCGCAGCTCCTGCACGCCCGGGCTCTCCGCGCCGGCGGCCGGGCCGGCGCCGGAGTGCTGCGCGCCCTGTCTCTCGGCAGTGGCGTTCGCCGAGGGGACGAACCACAGCGCACACAGCAGGGTCCCTGCGGCAGTGGCGGTCAGCAGCGGTCGACGTGCGACGGACACGGACTCGATCCCCCTTGAGGCATCATCGAATTGGCCGGGTGAGCTGATGCTAGTGAAAGCAGCGGGTCGCGGGAAAGCCGGGTGTCCGGGCACCCTACGCTCCGCTCCATGACGACTTCTGAGACATCACGGTTTGTACGGCTGCACGTGGAGCTGGTGCTGGAGATCGAGGACTCCGAGGCCCTGACCGGCGCGGCGCTGGAGCGCATCGCCGCCGACGAGTTCATGCCGGACGAGGAGCGCACCCACGCGCGGTCCGCGGTACGCGAGGACGAGGCGGAGGCTCTCGCGTATCTCGTCGACCCCTTCGACCTGGTCGCCGAGGTGCCGGGGGTGGAGCTGGCGCAGGCGTCCTGGAGCAGCGAGCAGGTCGACTACGACCCCGAGGCCCAGGAGTGGGACCTCGACGACGACCTCGACGGCATCCGCGACGAGGACGACGACGAGGACGACGACGAGGACGACACCGAGGACACCGAGGACACCGAGGACGCCGAGGACGAGCGGAGGCAGTAGCGCGGGGCCGGGACGGGAGGCGTGTGCGGGGCCGGGTCCGGCGAGAGGGATGATGGGAGGGGGAACGGACGCCCGCCGTGGCACGCGAGGCGCGCCGGCCCTCCGCGAGACGACACGCTTCGGGTCCCGGTCCGCCGGGCAGGCGCACCGGGACACGGAATTACCACGCCGAATCTGTGGGACCCGTGCAACCGTCGGGACGGGAGCAGCGTCGATCACATCGGTGAGGTGGGTGTCGGGGGCCACGCCGCCATGCAGTGGTATTTCCCACATCTCTTGCGGATGGGGAACCGGATGCCCCGAGATGGGGGTTGTCCATGGATGAGGGTCAGGGGAATCGGCAACGATGGAGAAGCGTGTGATGACGGACAGCAAGCGGCGCAAGGGCCTGATGGCCGCATCCGCGGTGCTCGGCGGCGTGCTGGTGCTTTCCGCGTGCAGTGACGGGGGCGGGGACAAGGAAGCCGGCAGCGCCGAGAGCTCGAAGGCGTCGCAGGCCAAGGTCGACGAGGCGGCGGCCAAGGAGGTCTCCAAGGCGCGAATAGTGATCTCGCCGAAGAACGGCTCGACCAACGCCAGCATCAACAACGCCGCGAAGGTCACCGTCACCGACGGCACCCTGACCGAGGTCACCATGACCACGGCGGACGGCACGGCCGTCGAGGGCACCCTCTCCTCCGACGGCAAGAGCTGGAAGCCGGACGGCCAGCTGCAGCGCTCCACCACGTACAAGATCGCCGCGACGGCCAAGGACGCCGCGGGCCTGGAGGCCCACGAGAACGCGTCCTTCACCACCGTCTCGCCGGCGAACAGCTTCATCGGCAACTTCACGCCCGAGGACGGTTCCACCGTCGGCGTCGGCATGCCGGTCTCGATCACCTTCAACAAGCCGATCACCGACCGCAAGGCCGTCCAGTCCGGCATCACCGTCACGTCCAGCAGCGGCCAGGAGGTCGTCGGGCACTGGTTCAACGGCCAGCGTCTGGACTTCCGCCCCGAGCAGTACTGGGCCGAGGGCTCGACGGTCACCATGAAGCTCGCGCTGGACGGCGTCGAGGGCTCCGACGGCGTCTTCGGCGTCCAGCAGAAGACGGTCTCGTTCACGATCGGCCGCAACCAGGTCTCCACCGTCGACGCGAGCACCAAGATCATGACGGTCACGCAGGACGGCAAGACGGTCAAGACCATCCCGATCTCCGCCGGCTCGCCGGAGAACCCCACGTACAACGGTCAGATGGTGATCTCCGAGAAGTTCAAGGAGACCCGAATGAACGGCGCCACCGTCGGCTTCACCGACGACGACGGCAAGGGCGAGTACGACATCAAGGACGTCCCGCACGCCATGCGGCTGTCCACGTCGGGCACGTTCATCCACGGCAACTACTGGGGCGCCGACTCCGTCTTCGGCAACGCCAACACCAGCCACGGCTGCGTCGGCCTCAACGACGTCAAGGGCGCGAAGGACCCCAAGCAGCCGGGCGCCTGGTTCTTCAACAACTCGATCGTCGGCGACGTCGTGATCGTGAAGAACTCCAAGGACACCACCATCAAGCCGGACAACGGCCTGAACGGCTGGAACATGGACTGGGCGCAGTGGAAGGCCGGCTCCGCCGTCTGATCCACGCCCGTACACGACCACGAAAGCGGCGGCACCCGGAAACGGGGGCCGCCGCTTTCGTGTGCGGGGCCGGCCCCGGAGCCCGCCCCGGCCCCCGAGCCCGCCCCGGCCCCCGGACCGGCGGCGCAAATTCGCCTGCGGCTGCCCGCCCTGACCCGTAGCGTCCACCGGATGACCGTCCTCCGCCTGCCCGCCGCACCCGCCGACCGAGCCGTCGACGCCTGGCACGATGTCGTCCGTGCCGCCCATACGCACGACCTGCCCGCCACCGTGCCCCCGCCCGGCCGGGCCGAGAGCGCGGGCAAGCTCCGCCACCCCGGGCCCCGCACCCGCGCCGTCCACCTCGCCGCCGTCGCCGCCGACGGCTCGTACGACGGCGTGGCCACGCTCGTGCTGTTCGACGAGGACGCCAACCGGCACACCGCCTTCCTCGACGTCCTCGCCGTGCACCCGCGCGCCAGGAACCGGGGCACCGGCGCCGCGCTGTGGCAGGCCGCCCGCGCACAACTCGCCGACGACGGGCGGACCTCCGTGTCCACGGTCGTCGAACGCGGGGGCCGGGGCGAGACGTTCGCCCGCGGCCTCGGCTTCGAGAACGTGCTGCCGCTCGGCTGGTACGTGCAGAACGTCCCCGACGCGCTCGCCGCCCGCCAGGCGGAGCCCGTCCTGCCCGACGGGTACGCCTACGCGCACTGGACCGGCGTGGTGCCCGACCGGCTGGCCGACGCCTTCGCCGAGGCCCACGACGCCATGCGGGACGCGCCCACCGGCGACATGGACCAGGCCCCGCGCGCCTGGGACGCGGCACGCGTGCGCGCCGCGGCGCAGGTGGTGGGGGACCGCGGCGGCGTCATCCTGTCCTCGGCCGTCCTCCACCGGGCGGACGGAGCCGAGACCGTCGCCGCCTACACCGAGCTCGTCCTGCGCGACCCCTCGGACACCCGGGCGCTCCAGTACGACACCGTCGTCGTCCCCGTCCACCGCGGGCGCGGTCTCGGCGCGGCCGTCAAGCACCACATGATGGGCGTCGTCGCCGCGGCGTGCCCCGGCGTGCGGGAGATCGGCACGACCGTCGCCGAGGACAACGGCCCGATGCTGGCCGTCAACGAACGCCTCGGCTACCGGCGCGAGCGGACGGCCGGCTACTTCCAGGCCACGCTCGAGGAGTGACGCCGCTCAGCGCGCGTCCGCGTCCACCGCCTCGTCCACGCCCCAGCCGGACAGCAGCCGCAACGACTCCTCCGAGCGGCTGCCCGGCTCGGCGTGGTACGTGACCAGGGACAGGTCGTGGTCGTCGGGGAACCTCAGCGTCTCGTACGCCACCGTCAGCTCGCCCACCAGCGGATGGTGCAGCCGCTTGACGCCGTGGCCCTTGTCCTGCACCGTGTGCGCCGCCCACATCGAGCGGAACTCCTCGCTCTTGACGGACAGTTCGCCCACCAGCGCCGACAGCTGCGGGTCGTCCGGATAGCAGCCCGCGCACAGCCGCAGCACGCTCACCACCTCGATCGCCTTGGACTCCCAGTCGGCGTAGAGCGAGCGGGCGTTCGGGTCGAGGAAGATCAACCGGGCCATGTTGCGCTCCTCCGGCGCCATCGCCGCGAAGTCGCCGAGCAGCGAGCGGGCCATGCGGTTCCACCCGAGGATGTCCAGCCGCCGCCCGAGGAACAGCGCGGGCACCGTCTCCATCGCGTCGATCAGCTGCTGGAGCTGGGGCCGGACCTTCTGCGGCCGGGCTGCGGCCGCCCGCTTCTTCTTGGCCTTCGGCTTCGCCAGGTGGGTCAGATGCGCGTGCTCCGTCTCCGTCAGGCGCAGCGCACGGGCGATGGAATCCAGCACCTCCGTGGACACGTTCTGCCCGTTGCCCTGTTCCAGGCGCGTGTAGTACGCGACGGACACCCCGGCCAGCTGTGCCAGCTCCTCGCGGCGCAGTCCCGGCACCCGCCGGTGACGCCCGAAATCGGGCAGCCCGACGTCCTCCGGCTTCAGCCGGGCCCGCCGGGACCGGAGGAATTCGCTGAGTTCGGCACGCTGGTCCATACAGCAAGTATTCCGGGTCGCGCGGAGGTGCGGCCGTACCGTCCTGACCCTGCCAGTGGTAGGCACAGCGGACGTAGGCACAACAGGGGGCTGGGTGTCCGGCTCCTGACCGGACAGGCTTGTGGCCATGACCACGAACGCTTCCTCTGTCCCCGCATACGCCGCTCCCGCAGCGGGCGCGCCGCTGGAGCGCACGACCATCCCCCGCCGTGCCGTCGGTGAGCACGACGTCCTGATCGAGATCAAGTACGCGGGCATCTGCCACTCCGACATCCACCAGGCCCGCGACGGCTGGGGCCAGGGCATCTACCCGATGGTCCCGGGCCACGAGATCGCCGGCGTGGTCACCGAGGTCGGACCCGGCGTCACCAGGTTCGTGGTGGGCGACCGCGTCGGCGTCGGCTGCTTCGTCGACTCCTGCCGCGAGTGCGAGTACTGCCGGCAGGGCCTGGAGCAGTACTGCACCCGGGGCGGGACCGGCACGTACAACGCGCTCGACAAGAACGGGGAGCCCACCTACGGCGGCTACTCCACCCACATCGTCGTCGACGAGAACTACACCGTCCGTATTCCCGAGGCTCTGCCCCTCGACGAGGCCGCGCCGCTGCTGTGCGCCGGCATCACGCTGTACTCGCCGCTGCGCCACTGGAACGCCGGCCCCGGCAAGAAGGTCGCCGTCGTCGGACTCGGCGGCCTCGGCCACATGGGCGTCAAGATCGCGCACGCGCTCGGCGCCGAGGTGACCGTGCTGTCCCAGACGCTGCGCAAGAAGGACGACGGCCTCGCGCTGGGCGCCGACCACTACTACGCGACCAGCGACGACGCGACGTTCGAGGCGCTGGCCGGCACCTTCGACCTGATCGTGTCGACCGTGTCCGCGCCGCTGCCGTTCGACAAGTACCTGAGCCTGCTGAAGACCGACGGCGCCCTCGTCAACGTCGGTGCGCCCGAGGAGCCGGTCTCCCTCAACCTGTTCTCCGTCATCGGCGGCCGCAAGACCCTCGCGGGCTCCATGATCGGCGGCATCCGCGAGACGCAGGAGATGCTCGACTTCTGCGCCGAGCACGGCTTCGGGGCCGAGATCGAGCTGATCCGGGCCGACCAGATCAACGAGGCGTACGAGCGGGTGCTCGCGAGCGACGTCCGCTACCGCTTCGTGATCGACACGGCGACGATCTGACGCACGCGCCGGTGCCCGGTGGTTACCTCACGGGTAATCGCCGGGCGCCGCCGTTCCCGGCAGGCCGACGCCTCGGCGACCGCGGCCCGGCTGCGCGCCGCGCAGTCCGCGGCATGAGCGCATCCTCCGGCGGGGCCGGCCGACCACCGACCGCGCCACCCGTGGCGCGGACCGGCCTGTGAGGGCGGCCGCAGGACGCGCCCGCACCCGCTACGGCTGCTCCGGCACGTGGCAGACCGCCTCCACGTTGTTGCCGTCCGGATCCCGGACGAACGCCCCGTAGTACGCCGGGTGGTACTCGGGCCACACCCGCGGCTCGTGCAGCACCTCGGCACCCGCGTCCACCGCCGCCGTGAAGAAGGCCCGCACGGCGGCGCGGTCGGGCGCGGAGAACGCGAGATGGGCCTCGCGCGCCTGCCCGCCCGTCGTCACCGGGCCGATCCAGAAGGACGGGAACGAGGTCCCGTATCCGATCACCCTGCCCTCGTCACGCTCGAACAGCCGCTTGCCGCCGAGCGCGGCGAGGACCCGGTCGTAGAACGCGGCACTCGCCGCGGGGTCCGCCACCTGGACCGAGATGTGGTCAATCATGGCCCGAGCGTGACACACGCCACTGACAATCCCCGCCCCACCGGCTCAGTCGCAGTGGCCGCCCGCCGAACGGTGCAGCCGGTACGCCGAGTCCAGCCGGTAGTCACCGGCGCGCGGCACGGTCAGGCGCGTCCATGCGCCGTCCGGCCGCACACACGCCCCCTCCGCCCGCAGCCACGGCGAGTACGCCACCCGCACCGTCACCGTCCCCGCGCGGGGCATCCGGACGACCAGCTGCGCGTCGTCGCCGCGCACCACGCTCGCCGGGGCCTCCACGAGCGGCACCGCGTCCCGTACGCGGTACACCGTCCAGTCGGCGTCCCGCCACACCCGCTCCAGCCACGCCGGTTCGCTGCGCACGATCGCCGCCTCGCCCTCGGCGGGTCCGTCGGGCTTCCCGTGGTGCAGGACCACCAGGCCCACCGCCCAGCGGTCCAGCCACGCGCGGTACGTCGCGGGGGACAGCGACCCGTCGTAGAAAAGCCGCCCGCGCTCCACGTCCAGCTGGCGGTTCCAGCCACGCGCCATGTTCACGTGCGGCGCGAGCGCGGTCGCCTCGCGGTGGTTGCGGGCGGGCACCACCTCGACCCGCGTACGGTCGGCGCCCAGCCGCTCCAGCTCGGCCACGACGCCGTCGGTGTGCGCCGCCCACGCCGGCACGTCGTTGGAGACGACGAGGTCGTCCTCCGTCTTGTCCGCCAGCCAGTACGCGTTGAACACCAGCGCGGCGGCGAGCAGCGTGCGCAGGATCCGCGCCACACCGCCCGCGAGCACCGCCGCCACCAGCACGGGCGGACCGGCGAGGCCCAGCAGCCGCTCCACGTTCGTCCCGATCGGTGAGGCGATCAGATACGTGAGCACGACCCCCACGCCGTAGATCCCGGCGCCGTACCGCACCACCCGCCACTCGCGCGGCGCCGCGACGGCCGTCACCGCGGACAGCACGACCGGCATCCACACCTTGCCCGCGGCCATGGGCTGTTCGCCCTCGAACGGGAACAGCAGCGTCACCGCGCCCACCACCGCCACCGGCGGCAGCACCAGCACCGCCGCCCTGCGCCACCGCCGGTCCAGGCCGTACGCCGCGCCCACGACGAGCAGGAACAGTCCGGCCACCGGGCTCGCCGCCGTCGCCAGCGCCGCGCACGCCGCCGCCGCGAGCGGCGTGCGGCGCACGTACAGCACGGCCCCGAGACCGATCGCGACCCCCACGGCGAACGTCGTACGGCCCGACGCGATGTTGCACCACAGCGCGAGCGCTCCCGCGAGCGCCGGCCACAGCGGATACCGCACGCCGCGCCGCACGAACAGCAGCGCCAGCAGCCACGTCGCCGCGAGACCGGCGGCGACCGACACCGTGCGCACACCGAGGAGCGCCATCAGCGGCGGCGTCAGCAGGCTGTAGTTCGCGGTGTGCATGCCGCCGTACCAGGACAGGTTGTACGCGGAGCCGGGGTGCCGCTCGAAGAACCCGGACCAGGCGAACTGCGCCGCCAGGTCGCCGCCGCCGGTCGCGAGCACGAGGGCCCACAGCACGTACAGCGGCACGACGGCGCCCGTCGCGATCAGCGGGACACGCGACCACGTCGCCGCCTCCCGCGTTCCGGCGGCCGGCCCCGTGACGACTCGCTCACTGATCCCCACGGCGCAACCCTAACGGGCGGGAAACCGCAGGCCGCCGTCAGTCGGAGGCGCGGGAAGAGGCGATCCGGGTCGTCACAGAGACGACGACTCCCGTGGCGAGGACCAGGGCCGCGGCACCGTAGATCACCCGCAGCCACAGGGGACGGTCGCCGGAAAGGGACTGGAAGGACAGCCAGCCCGCCGCGAGCAGACATCCGAGCATCTGCAGGGCGAACGACTTCCGGCGTTCGTCCGAGGGCTTCTTGACCGACATGTGCTTCTCCTGGTGAGTGCAGGGGAGTTGGGAGGTGGGATCACAGTTGATGGGCGAGCAGCGCGGCCAGTCCTCCGGCCCACACGGCGACGGCACGGCATGCAGCACCGGCGGTCGTACGGGCGGTCGTACGGGCCATGGCGCCTTCCGTGTGCGTGCATCGCCTGCCGGTGCGGCCGACAGCGAACAGCAAGCCGGACAGCATCACCGCGGCACCGGCGGTCCACAGGGCCGGGGGCAGCGAGAGCCAGTCGCCCAGGCGCCAGGTGAGCCACAGCGCGGCGGCCGCGAAGAGGGCGTGGATGCCCGCCAGTACGCGGCGCCTGGCTCCTGGGAAGCCGGGCACGAGGCCGGTCACCAGCAGGGGGAGGGGCGCTGCCAGGGTGGCCAGCGCCGTGCCCGGGGCGTGGCCGGTGCCGGCGGACGGCGGCCCGGTCGCGGACAGGCCGAGCAATCGCTGCCCGATGGCGTCGACGGGGCGGTCGGTGTTCGACAGCACGGCGACCCCGCGGCCGGTCTCCCGGTCGAAGGCGATGTACGACGTGAAGCCTCCCGTCGCTCCGCTGTGCCAGGTGACGGCGTGTCCGTCGAGCGTGGTCGTGACCCAGCCCAGGCCCGTCCGGCCCTGCGGCCCCGCGTCGTGCGTGGGTACGGCGGCACGCGCACCGGGCGCCGTCCCCCTCATAACTCCGTACAGGAACCGGCCGAGGTCCCGGCCCGTGGTCCACACGTCACCCGCGGGGGTGTACCCCGAGGCATACCAGTGGTCCGTGGCAGGGCCGGTCGCCTGCTGCCCCCGCGCCGTCCGGGGAGGCTCCGGATCGCCGCGGCGCACGATGCGTGAATCGCTCATGCCGAGCGGGGCGAACAGGCGCGTGGCGAGCAGTTCGCCGTAGGGGCGCCCGGTACGGCGCGCCGCCGCGTAACCGGCCAGCGTCATCCCGAGGTTGGAGTAGGCGTACGTGCCAGGAGTGCGCGCCGACGACGTCCCGGCCGCAGCCAGCACCTCTTCTTCGCCCAGGCCCTGGTAGGGGTCCTGCCCGAGCAGCCGCAGGCGCAGGGTCCGCGTGGCCGTCCCGAGATCCGAGGGCATCTTCTCCAGGCCGGCGCGGTGGGTGGCCAGATCCTCGAGCGTCGCGCCGGCGACGGCGGTGTCGGCGAAACGACTGCCGGGCAGCAGCTGTTCCAGGGGCGTGCCGAGATCGAGGGTCCCGCGGTCCGCGAGGTCGGCCAGCAGCATGCCGGTCATGGGTTTGCCCACGCTGCCCGCCTCGAACACGGTGGAGGAATCCACCTGGCGGTGCGCGGGGTTGCCGGAGTCGCCCAGTCCGGCCAGCCGCAGCGCACCCTCGTCGACCACCACGACGGATATGCCGCGGTATCCGCGCCCGTCGCCCGCCGCCTCGCGCACCTGGGCCGCCAGATCCGCGTCCCCGGTGGAGGCGGACCCGAGCCGCGGAGGTGCGGGAGCCATCCGGCTTGCCGCACCCCCGCAGACAGCGAGGAGGGCTGCCGCGGCCACCCAAGCCGCGGCGCGCCGTGCACGGGGGTGCAGCGTGCGGCTCATCCGGCCGGTGCAGTCGTTCATTCGGCGGTGAGCACGGGAGCGGACGACGGGACGGCCGTGCCGGACTGCTCTGCCGGCCGGGCCCGGAGGATCCTCCGCAGCCGCCGGTAGTGGGCATCGCCCATGATGACCAGTTCGAGGGCCACCATGGTCAGGGAGAACGTGATGAGTCCGGCCATGTGGAAGCCGATTCCCACATGCAGGAGGACTCCTCCCGCCACCGCGAAGACGCGCCAGCGCCGGTGCAGGAGCAGGAAGGAGAAGGCGAGCTGGAAGAAGACGGTGGCGTAGGTGAGGGCCACCACCAGCAGCGCGCTTTCATAGATGTACCGGTTGACACCGGGCCATCCGAATTCGTCGACTCTGAGGATGTAGTAAAGGGCCGTGCCGTTCTGCCAGCGTTCGCCCTGAACCTTGTACATGCCCGACACGAGATACACCGTGCAGACCTGGAGGACCACCGCCAGCACGCCGGCGTTGTGCACGAGGGAAACCGAACGGGACCGCAGCGATGCCCGGCCGTCTTCGGTCCCGGTCCTTCCTTCGCTGTCCCTCTTTCCCCTGCGGCGGGAGTCGAGCGAGAACCGGGCTCCCGAGTCGATGCAGAGGAAGAACACCAGGACGATGGCCATGACGTTGTCCCCGCCGTCGAGAAGGACGGGATTGCGCTGATGCAGGGACCACAGGAAGACGTAGTGCAGGACGGTCGTCACGCGTGTCCGCCAGCCCAGCATGAACAACAGCGCGGCCAGCATGCCCAGATGGAAGACCGCTTCGAACCAGATCTCCGACCTGCTCACGGAATAGAGGGAGACTCCCTCGCCTCCCCCCGGCCCGGTGAAATTCTGCCAGGGCCAGATACCGTCGGGGCCCCAGAGGTAGGTGCGCTCGACGTAGTCGCGGGCGTAGTAGTAGAAACCGAGCGCGCCCAGCAGGATGCGCGCCAGCGCGCTGCCGATGAGGGAGCGGCGCCGCAGACTGAGGTCGTCGAGCCGGGCGTGAAAGGCCGTGCGCCTGCGGGCCGCCGCCGTGCGCAGCACCGCGGATATGCCGTCGAATGTCATCGGGCGACCTTCAATGGCTTCATCCAGGCGAGATCGTAGTATTCGATCTTTCCCTTGTTGCTCCGGACCTTGCGCTCGGAGAACCGGGGATACTCGTTGGTCACCACGCGTACCTGTACGGCGCTGATGCGCTCACCCCACAGCGCGGTCGCCTCGTCACTCGCGAGGGCGCGGATGTAGAGCAGTGTGTTGTCGCGCCCGATGAGCTCCCCCGGCGTCAGAGGGGGGTCGAGCTCGCGTGCGTCCGTGGGATCACCGCGATCGGCGCTCTTGCCGGCATCGGCCGGGCTGTTCTCGAGGCGCAGCTTGTCCAGCTGCGGGTCCCGCCAGGATTCGAGCTGCTGGCGGACGGACGGCGCCAGGCGCTCGACGCGGGAGGGCCAGAAGCGCTGCCGGTGCAGCTTGGCGATGTGCGGCGAGGTCACGTCCACCCAGTCGGTGGTCGTGACGGAACCGTCCGGTTCTCGCTTCTGCGCGCGCACCAGCCACCCCGCGTCGTCCGCGATCGGATTCGGTGCGAAAAGGTGCCAGTCCTGCTGGAAATACGGCGACATGTACGCGTGGATCTGCTCGTCGTAGCGTTCGCGCACCGGATTGAACGGACTGTTGTGGAGAGCGGTCATGCCGAAGTGGAACAGCAGGACTCCGGAGACCAGAAGTCCCACCGAGGACAGAGCGAAACGCCTGCCCCTGCTCCCGTTCGCAAGACTTCGGACCTCGTTGTCTTCCGTCACTTTGTTCTCTTGTTTCCCCGTGCGGCGGGCGCGGCACCCCGCGCCCGCCGTCCTGCTCTGTGTCCGGTCAGTCGAAGGAGCGCGAGAGGTCCACGTGGCTCGGGGACTCGTAACCGGCCACGTCGCCACGCCGGAACTGACGGCCGCTCTTGTTCTTCGGAATGGCGCCCACGGCCTTGATGTAGTCGTAGGCGGCCGAACCGGCGGCGGACCCCGCGGCCTTCTTCAGGAAGGAGGTCCAGGCCTTCGGCTGGACCGAGGGGTCGACGACGTTCTCCGGCTTTGCTGCCGCCTCTGCGAATGCGGCAGCGGTGGTCCCCTGCTGCACTCCGGCATTCGACGGCTCGGCGGATGCCGACGAGGTGAAGACGATGCCGGCGGCCATTCCGACAGTAACTGTCGCGGCCGTCAAGGCAATTTGGCGCATTAATTTCCCCAGATCAATAACGTTTTGATGGTCAACTCAAAACTGGCGCACCAGTGGCGCGTTGAAGATCATCTTACGTTACGGAAACAGGGCCTTGATCATCCTGTGACTGACGGCACAGGCGATGGCCAAAGGTTTCGGAATGAACTATTCCGTATTTGGGGCACCCGGGCGCTCGCGCCCGGGTGCCCAGTCAGGCCGTCGTCGCCGGTGCCGCCTCCCGCCCGCCCATGTCGAGCCGGAAGGGCGGGTACTGGTCGGTCAGCAATGCGGCATAGGCGGTGACCCGAGCGACCCAACGGGCCAGACCCAGCAGAAGGTCGAAGAGGTGCACCGGATAACGGGCCTTGACCGCCAGGATGATCACAGCGACCAGCGAGAGAAAGGGAATCAGTCCGCTGTAGCGCCAGCCTTCGTCATTGCCCCAGCCTCCGGCGAGAATCCCGACGACGACATACTGTGGAATCGCCAGTAGCCACCACTTCACCAGGACCAGGCCGCGGGAGAGACGCTCGGGATAGGCGATGTCGAAGTGCGCCGGATAACCGGGCACGTCGGCGAGCGTGAACGGCGGGTACCGGTCGGTGCCGAGTGCCGTATGGGCGTAATAGCTGACACGCCAGTTCCAGCGCATTACGCCGACATTGAAGTCGAAGAGGGGTCGCGGATACCGGCCGGTGATCAGGATGGCGAAGAACGCGACGACGGTGACCAGCACGAAACCGATCCACAGGAAGAACAGCACGATGTAGTGCGGAATGGCGAGCAACCATTTCACCAGCCACATCCATCGGGACAGCCCCGGATCGAGAGACGCCTCGAGACGCACGTCTGACGCGGTGACGGGAATCATGGAGGCACAACTCCTCTCCAGCGTCCCGCTCGGCAGGCGCCGGGCAGGGGTGATCGCCGATCACGATTCAGCGTCACATGCGGTGCGGAAAGCCGCGACTTGTCGCTCCGTTTCGAGCAGGACCCGCCTCGCACAGAGACGTTCGCCGGCGTCGACGGCTACCTCCTGGTCGCCGCGGACCGGTCCGGGCGCAAGCCCGCCGACGGGGTCAGGCTCTTTGCCGAACTGCGCGCGGACCGTCCGGTCACGGTCCACGGCTGAACTGGTGGACGGTGCTGATTCGTCAGGTGGTCCGTCCCGGCCCATGGCCGGACGAGGGTGTCGTCCTGCCGTCAGGAAGAACAGGGGCGGACAGCTCGACTCCCGTCCCGCCGGCGCCGCAGTAGCCCGCCGGGTTCCGGGCCAGATACTGCTGGTGGTACGCCCGTGCCGGGTAGAACGGATGCTCCCCGGCCGGGAGGATCTCCGTGGTGATCCGGCCGTATCCCGAGGCGGAAAGGGCCTTCTGGTACGTGTCGCGGGACGCCTCCGCCGCGGCGGCCTGGCCGGGGGAGTGGGTGAAGAGGACCGACCTGACGTGAGTGCCGACGTCGTTGCCCTGGCGGAAGCCCTGAGTGGGGTCGTGCGACTCCCAGAAGAGTTTCAACAGATCGGAATAGGACACCTTCGCCGGGTCGAACACCACGCGTACGGTCTCCGTGTGCCCGGTCAGCCCGGTCCGTATCTCGTCGTCGACCGGGTTCGGGGTGAAGCCGCCCTGGAAGCCGGTCACGGTGGTCCAGACCCCCGCCGTCTGCCAGAACCTGCGCTCGGCGCCCCAGAAGCAGCCGAGGGCGAAGTCGCCGACCTCCAGCCCCTGTGGCCAGGGCCCTTGCAGCGCGGTGCCCAGAACGGCATGCCGCTCCGGTAGCTCGTAAGCGGGCGCGGGGCGACCCGGAGGGGCCTCATCGGGCGTGGGCAGACGCAGATCCCGGCCCCTGGCGAACAGCATGGAGGTCCCCCTCGTGTTCCCTGTTTCGGTGCGCGTTCTCGATTCCGTCATTGTCCCGGCGCCGGCCGCCGGGGCACACCCACAGACCGGCCGACCTTGCAACGGCGGTGCGAGGCACGGCGTCCTCGCACCGCCGGGCAGCTGAGGAACGCCTTCGCTCGCCGGCTGCCGGTCTGCCGGTGGGGCGTCTGGCGCAAGATCCAGAAAGTCACTAGCATGCGCTCGATCCGGCCACCGCCCCGGGTCGGTCCGGCGATCTCCCCGGAAGAGCGGGAGCACACTCAGCTGCACGAGCCCGTTCGCATCTAGGAGGGAACGGTGTCGCAGTCCCGCAGGTTCTCACGTCGCCTCACCGGCTGGTTTCCATCGGCCACCCAGGACATTGCGTGGCCCGTCCTGTTGAGCACGGTCGGCTCCTCGGAGGGAAGTGGTCCACACCGCGGCAGGGGGATGCAGTGAAAGACGTCAAGTCGATGCCTACTGCCGTAATCCGGGAGGATGAGTCCAGTTCCGGTACTTTCCAGGCCAGCGCCAGCAGCGTGGAGGCGGGCTTCTTCTGCTGGGAGATCGCCACTGGCGAGGTGAGCTGCGACCCGCTCACCCTCGCGCTGCACGGCATGCCCGAGAACGGCCCGTCGGACATCTTGAGCTTTCTGGCCGCCGTCCACGAGGGCGATCTCGCAAATGTGCGCGATGCCTTGGGGCTGATAGCGGAATCCTGCGGCAACTACCAGATCGAGTACCGCGTCACCTCCGACGAGGGCCGGCACCGGTCCCTGGAAGCCCGAGGCCGCGTCCTGCCCGGCGCCGACGGGCTGCCGGCCCGCATGGTCGGAGTCGTCATGGACACCACGGCCGTCCATGAACGCCACGAAGCGGAGAGGCGGCGGCTGTACGAACGCGCCACCCGTGACCGCTGGATGCAGGAGCTGACCGCGGCTCTGGCCGCAGCGGTGACGGTCAAGGACATCATGGCGGCCGCACAGGCAGGATTGCGTACCTTCGGAGCGGACGCGCTGGCGGTGATCGCCCCGGAGGAGGACCGGTTGACCGTCATCGCTTCGTGCGCCGACGACAAGCAGGGCGACGACTCCCCACGAGCCCTCGACACCACGGCGCGCACACTCGTGGAGGCGTCACTCGATCGCAGGGCGCCCGTCCTCATCGGCTCCGGGGACGCGCTGATCACCGGTTATCCGCACCTGGCGCCGCTCGCGCGGTCAGCACAACAGGCGTGGGCGGCACTGCCGCTCACGGACTCGCGCGGCCGTGTCAGTTCCTGCCTCGTCAGTTTCCCCGAGCCGCAGGAGTTCCTGCCCGAGGAGCGGGCCCTCCTGGTCGCCGCCATGGGACTGCTCGCCCAGTCACTGGAGCGGGCCGGCATGTACGAGTCGGAACACGCGCTCGCGACCGAGCTCCAGCGCGGAATGCTGCCGCGCGGGCCGCTCACGGTGCCAGGCGTGACCATCGCCGCTCGCTACCAGGCTGCCACCTCCGGCATGTGGATCGGTGGCGACTGGTACGACGCCATCAGCCTGCCCGACGGCGGCGTGGCTCTGGTCATAGGAGATGTGCAGGGACACAGCGTCCACGCCGCGTCTCTCATGGGGCGGCTGCGCACCGCCGTGCACGCCTACGCGAACGAAGGACACCCGCCCGCGGCCGTCCTGGAACGCACCAACCGTCTGCTGGCCGAGCTGAACACGGACCCGGACAGGGCCCTGTTCGCCACCTGCTGCTACATCGCACTCACCCCCTCCGACGGAACGCTCCGGGTGTGCCGGGCGGGGCATCCAGCCCCCGCGCTGGTCACGCCCCGCAAGCCGCCACGCCTCCTGGAGATCCCCGGCGGCCTCCCCTTGGGGATCGACCGAGAGGAGCGGTACCCGACCACCCGCCTGCGCATAGCTCCGGGCAGCGTGCTCGCGCTGACCACCGACGGCCTGCTCGAGGCCGTGAACAAGGACATCGACCAGGGCATCGAGAGGTTTCTCCAGGGTCTGCGAGGGGCTCCCACGGCGAACCTGCAGACCGTTGTCGACGACCTCCTTGCCGGTACGCAGGAGGCTCACGGCCTGGGTGACGACGTCGCTCTGCTCCTGGCTCGTCTGGACAGGCCCGGCCGCCGCAGCTGAACCCGGCCTCACACGGCCTCTTCCTCAACTACCCTGAACCGCCGGGTGCTTGCACCTGCGGTCAACCGAATTCTCCCGGTTTGTGGTGCTGCTCGACATGTGGCAAGGATCGCGATGTCAACGAGACACCTGTCGAACGTCATCGACGGGCAGGGTATTTTGCAGCGGTTTTCGGGAATTGCCCGGGTTCGGTCACGCGGGCCTCGGCATGCCGCAGCGACCATGTCGCTGGATGTCGCCAATGGCAGAGAATCACCGAGAAGCGAGCTGACGTATGGGAGATTTCCGAATCCCGGACCTTTGCGCACCCATACCGGCAGCGCTGAATCCGGAACTGCAGGAGGCCACCGCGGCCGTTGACGCATGGTTGGGCGAGTTCGGTCTGGTGCCCACCGAGGAGGCGCGTCGGCATGTGCAGCGCACTCGTGTGGACCGGCTCACCGCGTGGCTGTGCCCGAACGCCTCACAGGAGGCGCTGATCCTGATCACCCAGTGGAACGCGTGGCTGTTCCAGCTGGACGACCAGTTCGACGACGACCCGGTGCGCGGTTACCAGCCCGAGCAGTGGCGCGAGGCGTTCGGGCCGTTGTTCGCCGTATTCGAGGAAAACGTCACGGCCGGGCGACTGGCGCGTTCCCTGGCCGACCTGTGGCGCCGTACGACGGCCGTCCGTTCTTCCGTATGGCAGCGCAGGTTTGTCCCGCACCTGTTGTGGTATTTCGACAGCTATCGGGCCGATATGATTCATCGGGAGGAAGGGCGTGTACCCGGCCTGCAGCAATATCTCGCGCATCGTCGCGCCTCATTCGCATTCGACGCCGTCCTTGACCTGATGGAAATCGGTTCCGGTGTGGACCTGCCCGATCAACTGCATGCGAATCCGGCCTTCGCGGACATGCGAGGGGCAGTGATCTACGCGAATGCCTGCATCAACGATCTCTACTCGCTGCGCAAGGAACTCACCCATGACTATGCGTTCAACGCCGTCACGGTGATCTCCCACCATCACCGGTGCAGCCTCCAGGAGGCGGTGGAGCGCGTGGCCGTGATGCAGGCCGGATACGTCCAGCGCATCCTCGATCTCGAACGGGTCCTGCCCGAACGGCTGGCGCGTTCCGGCCTCGCCGACGACGTCATCGTCGACGCGCTCCGCTGTGTCCGGGACTTCCACGCGCTCACCGCCGGGAACGTCGCCTGGTCGAAGGAGACCGGGCGCTATGCCGAGATAGAGACCAATCCGACGTATCTGACGGACTTGTTCACTCCGTAGCCCCCGTGGCCGTCGCCCATGCCCGTCAGGGAGCCGCCGTGGCAGCGGCACCGGGATCCCCCGTCAGGCAGGACTGTGCCGTCCATCCCACGTCGTGCGGCAGTCCTGTGTCGTCGCCGCCGGCTGCCGCCCGCCGGCCGTCCCGGGCACGCCGGAGGCGGCCCGTGTCGAGATCGACGATGATCTCCGAAGGCGGACAGCGGTGTCCGCTCAGCCGTCGGTGGGGGCCGGCGCGACACCGATCGGGCAGCTCACGCCCGTGCCGCCGATGCCGCAGTAGCCGCCCGGGTTCTTGTCGAGGTACTGCTGGTGGTACGCCTCTGCCGGATAGAACGGGCGGCCCTCCGCCGGCAGCAGTTCCGTGGTGATCGTGCCGTAGCCCGAGCCCGTCAGGACCTTCTGGTAGGACTCGCGCGACGCCTTGGCCGCGGACTCCTGGGCCGGGGAGTGGGTGTAGATCGCCGAGCGGTACTGGGTGCCCACGTCGTTGCCCTGGCGGAAGCCCTGGGTCGGGTCGTGGGACTCCCAGAACAGCTTCAGCAGCTGCTCGTACGACACGACCTCGGGGTCGAAGACGACGCGGACCGCCTCCGTGTGGCCGGTCAGGCCCGAGCAGGCCTCTTCGTACGTCGGGTTCGGGGTGTGGCCGCCCTGGTAGCCGACGAGGGTCGTCCACACGCCCTTCGTCTGCCAGAACTTCCGCTCCGCGCCCCAGAAGCAGCCCAGGGCGAAGTCGGCGACCTCCAGGCCCTCGGGGTAGGGGCCCAGCAGCGGGTTGCCGAGGACCGTGTGGCGGTCGGGGACGGTGAAGGACGGGGCGGGGCGGCCCTTGAGGGCCTCCTCCGGGGTGGGCAGCACGGGCGTACGGCCGAAGAGCATGGCGGTTCTCCTTCACGGTGACGGCACCGGGAACAACGTCCCGGCGCCACCGGGAATTCCGGACGGCCTCCCCGTCCTGGGCGGCGCGCCGGGTCAGTGCGGCAGCGTCGCCGGGCTGCCGCCGTTGGCCTCGTAGCCCGCCACCGCGAGGGCGCGGTAGACCGCGTACTCGGCCGCCGGGTCGCTGCTGTGCGTCCACGGCAGGGCGCCCACGTGGCCGTCCACGTGGACCAGTTGGTTCATCGCCTCGGCCCAGCGCTCGGAGCGGACCAGGAACATCACGAGCAGATGGCGCACGTGCGCGAGCATCGGGTCGTCGGGGCGGGCCGAGTGGACCGCGTACAGGGCGCCTTCCAGGGCCTTGGTGACCACCGCGCTCTGGTAGAAGCCGGTGACCAGGTTGAGCTCGGGCAGGTGCTCGTACACCGCGAACAGCGGCAGGGCCGCGAGCAGCGAGCCCTGCGGCGCCCGGGCGGCGGCGGTCGTCGCGAAGTGGTCGGCGTCCTCCCGGGAGCCGTGCCACTTCTCGCACAGGTAGTGGAGGGCGGCGAGGTGGGCGCCCATGTGGCTGGGCGCCCGGTCGATGACCTTCGCCCACAGCTGGTCGAACTGCTCCTGGGAGTCGCCGAGCCCGCGGGCGACGGCGAGTTCGACGATGTACGGGACCGGGTCGCCGGGCGCCAGGAGCGCGGCCTCGGCGCACACGGACCTGGCCTCCTCCAGGATGATCCGGAAGTCGTCCGTGCCGGCGGCCGACGACCGCCACGCCTGCTGGACGAGGAACTCGGCGTGCACCTGGGCGCCCCCCGCGTCCTTCGGCGCCTGAGCGCGCCAGGCGCGCAGCCACGCGCCACCGGTGCCGGGCTGCTGCTGGAGCTCCAGCGACGCGGCGCCGGCGAAGGCCTGGACGCGCTGCCAGCGCACCTCGCCCTCCTTCGGTGTGCCGGCGAGCAGCTGGGCGGCGGCCCGCCAGTCCTGGGTGCGCTGGACGACGTCGAGCACGTCGAGGAGGTCCTGGTCCGGTCCGGGCAGGCGCACGTCCAGCTCCTCCTGGCGCAGGAAGCCGTAGTCGTCCGGGTCGGCGGCGTCGGGCGAGCCGGGGCGGGCCAGCCGGATGCCCGCGTTGCGGCGCCTGAGGACGGGGCCGATGACCGCGGCCAGCATGCACATCGCGATCAGGAACCAGAGAATCTCCATGGCTCCATTGTCCCGGACGCCCGCGGCGTCCACAGCGGGCAGGTCCGCGCCGCGAACCGCCCCTCGCGGGACTACGCTCGGGCCTCATGAGCGACGACCACACCTTGCACAGCTTCGAGACCCGCGCCATCCATGCGGGCAACACCGCGGACCCGCTGACCGGCGCCGTCGTGCCGCCGATCTACCAGGTCTCCACCTACAAGCAGGACGGCGTGGGCGGGCTGCGGGGCGGTTACGAGTACAGCCGCAGCGCCAACCCGACCCGGACCGCCCTGGAGGAGAACCTGGCCGCGATCGAGGGCGGCCGGCGCGGTCTGGCCTTCGCGTCCGGGCTCGCGGCGGAGGACTGCCTGCTGCGTACGCTGCTGAAGCCCGGTGCCCACGTGGTGATCCCGAACGATGCGTACGGCGGCACGTTCCGGCTGTTCGCCAAGGTGGTCGAGCGGTGGGGCGTGGACTTCTCCGTGGCGGACACCTCGGACCCGGCGGCGGTGCGGGCGGCGGTCAACGACCGTACGCGGCTGATCTGGGTCGAGACCCCGTCGAACCCGCTCCTCGGCATCACGGACATCGCGGCGGTCGCGGACGTGGCGCGCACGGCGGGCGCGAAGCTCGTCGTCGACAACACGTTCGCGAGCCCCTACCTCCAGCAGCCGATCTCCCTCGGCGCCGACGTCGTCGTGCACTCGCTGACGAAGTACATGGGCGGTCACTCGGACGTCGTGGGCGGTGCGCTGATCGCGGCCGACGCGGGGCTGGGCGAGGAACTGGCGTACCACCAGAACGCGATGGGAGCGGTGGCCGGCCCGTTCGACGCGTGGCTGGTGCTGCGGGGGATCAAGACGCTCCCGGTGCGCATGGACCGCCACAGCGAGAACGCGACCCGCGTCGCGGAGATGCTGACCAAGCACCCCAAGGTCACCTCGGTGCTCTACCCGGGACTGCCGGAGCACCCGGGACACGAGGTGGCGGCGAAGCAGATGAAGGCGTTCGGCGGCATGGTGTCGTTCCGGGTCGAGGGCGGCGAGGCGGCCGCGGTCGAGGTCTGCAACCGCGCCAAGCTGTTCACGCTGGGCGAGTCGCTGGGCGGTGTCGAGTCGCTGATCGAGCACCCGGGGCGGATGACCCACGCGTCGGTGGTCGGTTCGGCGCTGGAGGTGCCGGGCGACCTGGTGCGGCTGTCGGTGGGCATCGAGGCGGCCGACGACCTGCTGGCTGACCTCAAGCAGGCGCTCGGCTGAGGGAGTTGACACCTCGTCGGACGACATCGGGCCCCGGCCGGGTACGGCCGGGGCCCGATGTGCGGGTGCCGGGTCAGGCAGGGACCTTCTCGTCCTCGAGGGACTCACGGATCATCTGCCGCAGCTCGGGGCCGTCGGTGTGTTCGTGGACGGACACGGCGTGCTCGGCGGCCGCCCGTATGACTTCGTCCTCCTCGCCGGAGATGGTGAGGGTGCATCCGGAGACGCTCGGGCTCTTGCGGCAGTCGACGACTTTCCTGGTCATGAGGGCCTCCTCGGCTCGCTCTGGGTGCCGCTCGTCTTCAGGATAGATCCGAAAGAACCGGCGGACGCGGCAGGACGGACGGGCGCCCTCGCGTCACCGCGGCGCGCGTCGTCGCACGTCAGAAGCCTTCGAGCGGTGGTGTCGTCTCCGACGGCGGTGCCACCCACGGCTGGTTCACCGTCGCCCACACCGCGAAGGCGAGGGCCGCGGCGACGATCAGCAGCCAGGCCGCCCGGCGCAGCGCGCGCCGGCGGCGCAGCAGCCGTCCGCCGTGGGTCGCGGCGCGGACGCCGAGATCGGCGGGCACGGCGGGCAGGGGGCCCTCCATCATCCGGCGGACCTCGCTCTCCTTGCGGTCGGCGCCGCTCATGACGCCGCCCGCAGCCGGGCCGCCGGAGGCCGGGGCGGCGTGCTGCGCATGACGGCTACGGCCCGTGTGCAGATCGCGCGGACCCGGTCCGCGGGGATGCCCAGCAGCGCGGCGGTCTGCTCCTCGGCGACCCCTTCGTACAGCCGCAGCACCAGGATCAGGCGCTCCTGCGGGCTGAGCCGGGCGAGCACTCCGTCCCGCGCGCGGGGGTGACGCCAGGCGCCGCGCGCGAAGCGGTTGGCGAGCTCCTGGCGGGTGCGGTCGTAGGGGTCCTCTCCGCGCAGCCGGTCCCAGTCGGCGTAGGTGCGGGCGAGCGCGGCGGTGAGCAGTTGCTGTGCGTACGGGTTGACGCCCGCGGGCTCGGCCGTGAGCAGGGTCGCGGCGTGCAGCAGCCGGCCGGCCGCGCCCGCCACGAAGGCGTCGAACTCCCGGGCACGGCGGCGGTCCCTGGCCGGATTCCGCTCGCTCACGTCCTCATATAGGGCCCATGCCGCGTCCCCGGTCAAGGGGTCGGCGGGGGCCATCGGCCCCGCCCTGGTCAGGAGGCCGGCGGAGCCTCCGCCTCCGCCGGGGGCAGCCCGGCCTGGCGGGCGGACAGGGCGGTGTTGAAGCGGGTGAGCAGGGTGCAGAACGACTCGCGCTCGCTCTCCGTCCAGCCTTCCGTGACCTGCCGCATCAGTTCGCGCCGCGAGGCGCGGACCTCGTCGAGGCGGGCCTGGCCGCGAGGGGAGAGCTGCAGGACGACGGCGCGGCCGTCCTCCGGGTGCGAGGTGCGCTTGACCAGGCCGGTGTCGACCAGCGGCGCGACCTGGCGGGTCACGGTCGACGAGTCGATCCCCATGCCCGCCGCGAGCGCCTTGACGCCCATGGGGCCTTCCTGGTCGAGGCGGTTGAGCAGCAGGTAGGCGGCGCGGTCCATGGAGTTGCGGACCTGGCCCACGCCACCGAGCCGGGTCTGTTCCGCGCGCCGGGCGAAGACGGCCACCTGGTGCTGGAGGGCATCGAGGAGGCCGGGAGCGAGATCTGTCGTCATGTCCTGTGAAGTGGGCATGGCAGTGGGGGGCTCTCTCGTGCGGTGGTCGGTTGGTGGGGGACAGAGTACGCGGCCGGGCCGTGGCGCGTACGGGCGCTGCACAATCCTGCGGCAGACCGCCCGGGATTCGGACGGCGGCCCGGTCGGCGGGGCGAACTGCGAGACTTGTGCCATGAGCTTCCGCACGCCCGAGATCCTGCGCTCCGTCATCCTCGACGACATCCGCGGGGCCCAGAAGATGCTGTCCGGGGTGGCGCGGATGACGCCGATGGAGGGCAGCAGGCACCTGACGCGGCTCGTGGGGGCGCCGGTCCACCTGAAGTGCGAGAACCTGCAGCGCACCGGGTCGTTCAAGCTGCGCGGGGCCTATGTGCGCATCGCCGGCCTGCGGCCGGAGGAGCGCGCGGCCGGAGTGGTCGCCGCGTCCGCGGGCAACCACGCGCAGGGTGTCGCGCTGGCGTCGTCGCTGCTCGGGGTCCGCTCCACCGTCTTCATGCCGGTCGGCGCCCCGCTGCCGAAGGTGGCCGCGACGCGGGAGTACGGCGCGGACGTGCGGCTCGTGGGGCACGTGGTCGACGAGACGCTGGCGGCGGCCGAGCAGTACGCGCGTGAGACGGGCGCGGTGTTCATCCACCCCTTCGACCACCCGGACATCGTGGCGGGCCAGGGCACGGTGGGGCTGGAGATCCTGGAGCAGTGCCCGGAGGTGCGGACGATCCTCGTCGGTGTCGGCGGCGGCGGTCTCGTGGCCGGCATCGCCGTGGCGGTGAAGGCGCTGCGGCCCGATGTGAAGGTGATCGGCGTACAGGCGGAGGGCGCGGCGGCGTATCCGCCCTCGCTGGCGGCGGGGCGGCCGGTGTCGATCGAGGCGCCGGCGACGATGGCGGACGGGATCAAGGTCGGCCGGCCCGGGGACGTGCCGTTCAAAATCATTGGCGATCTTGTGGACGACGTCCGTACGGTCTCCGAGGACGAGCTCTCCAGCGCGCTGCTGCTCTGCCTGGAGCGGGCCAAGATGGTGGTCGAGCCGGCCGGGGCGAGCACGGTGGCGGCGCTGCTGAGCGATCCGGCGTCGTTCGACGGCCCGGTGGTCGCACTGCTGTCGGGCGGCAACGTGGATCCGCTGCTGATGCAGCGCATCCTGCGTCACGGCATGGCGGCGGCAGGGCGGTACCTGTCGCTGCGGCTGCGTCTGACGGACCGTCCGGGCGCGCTGGCCGGGCTGCTGGGAGCGCTGTCGGTGGCGGACGCCAATGTCCTCGACGTGAGTCATGTGCGGACCGATCCGCGGCTCGGGCTCACGGAGGTCGAGGTGGAACTGCACCTGGAGACGAAGGGGCCGGAACATTGCGAGGAGGTCGCGGCGGCCCTGCGTGCCAAGGGTTACACCATTCTCGACTGAGGCCCGCCCGTCCGGCGGGCGCTCCGGCGGCAACCGCCCGGCATCCGCGCGCTCCGAATGTCGCGACTCGCTTGATGAGACGCGATGTATCGCGATACCGTGAACATGTCATCGCGTCCACCTGTGTCGATGCGCGGGCATATGCATGCTCTCGTCCAGAAGTGACCCATTCCACCTGTCCCTTGGGAGACCCCCATGCCAGGCGCCATCCACGCCGAAGGTCTGGTGAAGACCTTCGGCGACGTCAGGGCACTCGACGGCGTCGATCTCGACGTCCCGGAAGGCACGGTCCTCGGACTTCTCGGCCCGAACGGCGCCGGCAAGACGACCACCGTGCGCGTCCTGACCACCCTTCTCCGGCCCGACAGCGGCTCCGCCGTCGTCGCCGGGATCGACGTGCTCAAAAACCCCAACGAGGTGCGCAGGTCCATCGGCCTGTCCGGCCAGTTCGCCGCCGTCGACGAGTACCTGACCGGCCGGGAGAACCTCCAGATGGTCGGCCGGCTCTACCAGATGAACGCGCGCGTCGCGAAGATCCGCGCGGGCGAGCTGCTGGACCGCTTCAACCTCGCCGAGGCCGCCGACCGCCCCGCCAAGACCTACTCCGGCGGCATGCGCAGGCGGCTCGACCTGGCCGCGGCACTGGTCGTCTCCCCGCCCGTGATGTTCATGGACGAGCCGACCACCGGTCTCGACCCGCGCAACCGCCAGCAGCTGTGGGAGGTCATCCAGGAGCTCGTCAGGGGAGGTACGACTTTGCTGCTCACGACGCAGTACCTGGAGGAGGCCGACCACCTCGCCGACACGATCTGCGTCGTCGACCACGGCAAGGTGATCGCCCGTGGCACCGCCGACCAGCTCAAGGCGCGTACCGGCGGCGAACGCGTGGAGGTCGTCGTCCACGAGCCCGACGAGATCGGCCCCGCCCGTGAGGTCCTCGCCGCCTACGGCAAGGGCGACGTCACGGTCGCCGAGCACACCCGCAAGCTGACCGTCCCGGTCACCGGCGGCGCCAAGCTGCTGGCCGAGGTCATCCGCGACCTCGACTCCCGCGGCGTGGAGATCGACGACATCGGTCTGCGCCGGCCCACCCTCGACGACGTGTTCATCTCGCTGACCGGGCACGCGGCCGAGGTCGCCGACGACAGTGACGACGGGGAACAGGACGCCCGGCCCCAGGCCCACGGCCGCAAGAACCGGAAGGAGAGCGTGAAGTGAGCACCTCAGTGGACGCCGCCACCGTCGTGGCCCCCCGGCCGCGGGGCGGCATCGGGCAGTCGGTCAGCGACTCGCTCGTCGTCGCCAAGCGGAACCTGATCCGCATGACCCGGATCCCCGAGATGATCATCTTCGGCATGATCCAGCCGGTCATGTTCGTAGTGCTGTTCAGCTACGTCTTCGGCGGCTCCATGCAGATCGGCCAGTCGACCTCCCCGGAGGTCTACCGCGAGTTCCTGATGGCCGGCATCTTCGCCCAGACCGTCACCTTCGCCACCGCGGGCGCCGGCGCGGGCATCGCCGACGACATGCACAAGGGCCTCATCGACCGGTTCCGCTCGCTGCCGATGGCCCGCGGCGCGGTCCTCACCGGCCGTACGCTCGCCGACCTCGTGCAGACCGCGCTGACCGTCGTCGTCCTCGTGGTCGTCGCGCTGCTCGTCGGCTGGCGGGCCCACGAGGGCATCGCCAAGGCCCTCGGCGCCTTCGCCCTGCTGCTGCTCCTCGGCTACGCGTTCTCGTGGATCGGCGCCCTGATCGGGCTCTCGGTCCGCACGCCCGAGGCGGCCACCTCCGGCGGCCTGATCTGGCTCTTCCCGGTCACGTTCATCTCGACCGCCTTCGTGGACTCCAGCAAGCTCACCTCCTGGCTGCAGCCCATCGCCGAGTGGAACCCGTTCAGCGCCACCGTCCAGGCCTGCCGCCAGCTCTTCGGCAACCCCGGCGCCTCGCCGTCGGACGCCTGGCCGATGCAGCACCCCGTGATCGCCTCGATCGCCTGGTCGCTCGTCATCATCGCGGTCTTCCGGACCTTCGCGGTGCGCAAGTACCGCTCGGCTACCGCCTGAGCGGCCCCGGCCGGACAGCGGGAAGGGGCCGGACCGCGCCTGGCGCGGTCCGGCCCCTTCGCCGTGCGATGCGGGGGATCAGCCGGTGTACGGCTTGGCCTCGAGGATCTTCACCATGGCCTTCTTGCCGTTCGGCAGCTCGTACTCGGCCTCGTCGCCGACCTTCTTGCCGTTCACACCGACGCCCAGCGGCGACTGCGGCGAGTAGGTCTCGATGTCCGAGCTCGCGTACTCGCGCGACGCCATCAGGAAGGTCAGGGTGTCGTCCTCGTCGCCGTCGAAGGCGATCGTGACGACCATGCCGGGCTCGACGATGCCGTCGTCCGCGGGGGCCTCGCCGACCTTCGCGTTGTCCAGGAGCTGGGTCAGCTGGCGCACACGGAGCTCCTGCTTGCCCTGCTCCTCCTTGGCCGCGTGGTACCCGCCGTTCTCCCGCAGGTCGCCCTCCTCACGGGCCGCCTCGATCTTCTTGGCGATCTCCGTGCGCGCGGGACCAGACAGGTACTCCAGCTCGGCCTTGAGCTGGTTGTACGCCTCCTGGGTGAGCCAGGTGACGTTGTCGCTGGTCTGGGTCACAGGTGCTCCTCGTAGGTACTGGGAATACAAAGCATCGCCCTACTCAGAAGGATTGTCCGTCCCGAGCGGGCGAAACCACGAGCCTAACAATTCCGGGGCGAAAGGGGGAGGACAAAACCGAGCAGAAGGAAAAGGCCCTGGTCACACGAGTGACGCGCCCGGTCAGGCGGCGCGGCAGCCCACCAGCTCGGCGCTGGTCGCCTGCTCGGTCGTACGGATCTTCACGACCTGGTCGATCCTGCTCTCGCCCGTACGGCCGATCCGCACGTCCAGGCGGCCGACCTCGCCGCCGGCCTCCGAGAGCGAGCGCAGGGTGCAGGTGCCGGTGGCGTCCTTGTCCTTGCGCACCTCCAGGTGCACCTGGACCTCGTTCGCGCCCTCGACGACATCGAACTTGATCACCTCGGCGCTGATCTTCTGGCCGGCGATGTAGTCGTAGCCGAACCAGCCGACCATCGCGAGCAGCCCCGCGCCGAGCACGGCGCCGGTCATGCGCAGCCTGCGGTCCGCGCGCTCGTCCGCGGAGCGGCCGTAACGCCCCTGCGGTAGCTCCTCGCGTACAGCCGCCATGATCGTTCCTCTCGAGTGCCGGAGGCAGGAATTTTCCGTCCGCCGATTCGGTCACTATAGAAGCCGCACGACGCGACGAATCATGAGGATCGAGTCTTGACTGAGCAGCTTCGACTGATGGCCGTGCACGCCCACCCCGACGACGAGTCGAGCAAGGGCGCGGCCACGATGGCCAAGTATGTGTCCGAGGGGGTGGACGTGCTGGTCGTGACCTGCACGGGAGGCGAGCGCGGCTCCATCCTCAACCCCAAGCTCCAGGGCGACGCCTACATCGAGGAGCACATCCACGAGGTCCGCAAGAAGGAGATGGACGAGGCCCGGGAGATCCTCGGCGTCAAGCAGGAGTGGCTCGGCTTCGTCGACTCCGGCCTTCCCGAGGGCGACCCGCTGCCGCCGCTGCCCGAGGGCTGCTTCGCGCTGGAGGACATCGACAAGGCCGCGGGGGAGCTGGTGCGCAAGATCCGTGCGTTCCGTCCTCAGGTCATCACGACGTACGACGAGAACGGCGGTTACCCGCACCCCGACCACATCATGACCCACAAGATCTCGATGGTGGCGTTCGAGGGCGCGGCGGACAGCGAGACGTTCCCCGAGTCCGAGTACGGACCGGCGTACCAGCCGCAGAAGCTCTACTACAACCAGGGCTTCAACCGCCCGCGCACGGTCGCCCTGCACGAGGCGCTCCTCGCGCGCGGCCTGGAGTCCCCGTACGGGGAGTGGCTGGAGCGCTGGAAGGAGTTCCAGCGCGCCGAGCGCACGCTGACCACGTACGTGCCGTGCGCCGACTTTTTCGAGGTCCGCGACAAGGCGCTGATCGCGCACGCGACGCAGATCGATCCGGACGGCGGCTGGTTCCGCGTGCCGATGGAGATCCAGAAGGAGGTCTGGCCGACGGAGGAGTACGAGCTGGCGAAGTCGCTCGTCGATACGTCCCTCCCCGAGGACGACCTCTTCGCGGGCATCCGGGACAATGCCTGACATGAGCGCAAGCGCAAACCTCGCCCTGACGCACGTCGCCACCCTCGCCAAGGAGCTCGACGAGAACAAGGTAACCCCCGGTGTCCTGGGCTTTCTCGTGTTCGCGGCCCTGGCGGTCGGTGTGTGGGCCCTGATGAAGTCGATGAACCGGCACATGGGCCGCGTGAACTTCGAGGAGGAGCCGGAGCCGACGCGGGAGTCCGCGACGCGTAAGCCGGCGGGCGGCTCGGCCTGACGGCCCGCGCCCGGCCCCGCGGAAGCCGGGCCGGGCGCGGTGCTCGTTCGCCGGGCGGGACCCGCTGCTGCTTCGTCGGCAGCTCCCCGCCGCCGGCCGCGGCACGCCCTGCGGGCGTGTCCTCAAGCGCCGGACGGGCCGGGGTGGCATGGCCGCAGCCGTTCCGTTGCTGCGGCCCACCCGCGGCGCGGTGCCGGCTCGCCGCCGACAGCGGCGCTCGGAGCGCGGGCACGGCTGCGCCCAGGGCCCGTGCCGTCGCGTTGGCGGCTTCCCGCCGCGGGGTGCGGCACGCCCCGCGGACGTGTCCACACCCCGGCCCGTCCGGCGCTTTCGCGACTCACTTGCGGGCGTCGACGGGGACGCCCATCACCTCCCGCGCGTGGCGGGTCGGGACCAGGCCCAGGTGCCAGGCCTGCCAGCCGTCCTCCAGGCGGACGCCGCGGTCCAGCATCACCGTCAGCGCCTCCGCGCAGTCCTCCAGCTTCGCGTCCCTGAAGGCGTGCGGGGACGCCATCAGTTCGGCCAGTTCCTCCTGCGCCACCACCGTGCCGACCTCCGTCCCGCCCGGGGACGCGTACGGCAGCAGCGTGCAGCGCAGGAACGCCGCCCAGTCCGCGCCGCGACGGTCCTCGTAGGACGCGAACAGCTCCGCCGCCTCGTCGCACAGTGCCAGCGCCTGCGGGGCCCGGTTGTTGCCCGCGTCGATCAGGGCCAGCTCCAGGCACGTCCATGCCTCGCCGTGGGCGACCTTGATGCGGGCGAAGTCCGCGCGGGCGTCCATGAGCAGCTGCCGGGCGAATCCCGAGTTGCGCAGGTTGCCCGTCTGCGCCGCCCGCTGGTCGCGCGTGACGCGGCCCGAGTGGTGGCGCGCGCAGGCCAGCCCGTACACGTCCCGCATCCGCGAGAACATCGTCCGCGACCGCTCCAGCTCGCGCACCGCCTCGTCCCGGTCGCCGCGTTCCTCCAGGGATTGGCCCAGGTAGTACAGGGTCCACGCCTCGCCGCGGGCGTCCTCGTTCTCCCGGTGAAGGGACAGCGCCGCCCGCAGCTCGTCCACCGCCGCGCCCGGATCGCCGTCCACCAGCCGGGCCCGCGCCAGCTGGGTCAGCGCCCACGCCTCGCCGCGGTCGTCGCGGGTGCGGCCGTACAGGTCGAGCGCCGTGCGCAGCGCCGCCTCGGCGTCCGCGACGTCCCCCATCCGCAGGCACACCTGCCCCAGCTGGAACTGCGTCCACGCCTCGCCGTGCAGCGACTCCCCCTCGCGGTGCAGCCGCAGCGCGGTCTCCAGCAGCCGCAGCGCCTCCGCCAGGTTGGCACGGTCGCGTTCCACCGCGGCCAGGGCGTGCAGTGACCACGCGCGGTCCTCGGCCTGCTCGGGCGAGGACTGCAGCTCGATGGCCTCGTGCAGTCTCGCCGCCGCCTCCGTCAGGTTGCCCTGGTGGTGCAGCGTGATGCCGAGCGAGCACAGCGCGAGTGCCGCGCCCGCGTCGTGCTGCGCCTCCCGGTACAGGCCGACGACGGACGACAGCGTCGTCCGCGCCTTGTCCAGCTCGCCGAGCTGACGGGCGGCGATACCCGTACGCCAGCGCACCGAACGCTCCAGCAGCCCCTGGTCCACGGCCTGCGACAGTTCCGTGAGCTCGCCCAGGCGGTACAGGTCGCCGCGCAGCAGGCAGTAGTCGCACAGCGCGCCGAGCAGCCCGAGCACGGCCTGCTGGTCGACGCCCTCGGCGTGCCGCAGCGCGGAGGTGATGAAGCTCGACTCGTCGTCGAGCCAGCGCAGCGCCGCGTCCAGTGACGCGAAGCCGTGCGCGCCGAACTGGCCGGCCCGGGTCGACATCTTCCCGTCGACCATGCGGATCACCGCCCCGGCCAGGTCCGCGTAATTGCCGATCAGCCGCTCCTGCGCGGCCGTGCGGTCCTTCTGGTCCTCCTCGTCCAGCAGCCGGGCCCGGGCGAAGGCCCGCACGGCGTCGTGCAGCCGGTAACGGCTCGCCCGTACGTGGTCGACGAGCCCCGCCCGCGCCAGCGTCGCGAGCAGCCGCTGCGCCTCCTGCTCATCCGCGCCGAGCAGCGCCGCCGCGGCCGCCGCCCCGAGCGAGGCGCGCCCGGCCAGCGCCAGGCGGCGCAGCAGCCGTCGTGCCTGCTCGGACTGGTCGGTGTACCGCAGCCACAGGGCACGCTCCACCGGGTCCACCGGCCCATAGGCCCCCAGGTCCGCGGCCAGCCGGTCCGGGCTGCGCTCGCCCAGGGACGAGCCTGCGATCCGCAGCGCCAGCGGCAGCCCGCCGCACAGCTCGCGGACCGCGTCGGCGGCCTGGGCGTCGTACGGCGCAGCCGAGGGCTCCGCGGCGACGGCCCGCAGCAACTCGTCGGCGCCCGCCGCGTCCAGGGCCTCCACCGGGAGCCGGTGGACCCAGGCGGGGACGTCGTCCGGCAGCTCCAGCGGGTGGCGCGCCGTCACCAGCACCAGGCTGTCCGAGCGCTCCGGCAGCAGCGTCCGCACCTGCTCGGCGTCGCTCGCGTCGTCGAGGACCACGGTCACGGGCAGGCCCGTCAGATGCTGGTGGTACAGCTCGCCGAGCCGCCGCACCTGCTGCTCCGGCGACGACCGCTCGCGGAACAGCAGCTGCTCGCGCGGCGCGCCCAGTCGGTTCAGCAGGTGCAGCAGCGCGTCCCGCGTGGACAGCGGATGTCCGCTCTCGCCGCGCAGGTCCACCACGCACGCGCCCCGGAACTGGTCCTTGAGATGGTGCGCCGCCCGCACCGCCAGGGTCGTACGCCCCGAGCCGGGGTCGCCGTACAGCACGACGACCGTCGGCCGTGTCTGCGTCGACGCGCGCGCCGCGTGCACCCACTGGGCGATCTGCGTCAGCTCCTCGCGTCTCCCCGCGAACGGACCGTCGGGCTGGGGGAGATGAGCGAACGACTGCTCCAGCACCGATCTGCGGCGCGCCGCAGCGCTGCGGTCGGCGCCGCGCAGCTGCGGTGCCGCCGCGGCCTTCTTCGCGGGCCGCACCGCCGAGGCCAGCATCCGCTGCTGGTCCAGGAACGGGCGGATGCCCCGTACCTCCAGCGCCGTCAGCCACTGCAGGCGCAACTGCTCCACGCCGCCCGGCTGCCCCGCCGCGCCCGCCCTGCGGTGCGCCGCCGGCCAGTGCGACGCGGTGACCTTGGCGACCGTGGTCGCGGCCCCCGCGACCGCGACGACGGCCCCCGCGCCGAGCGCCGTGCCCGCCGCCGTGCCCAGCGCGACGTCCGCGCCGATCGCCGCGACGGCCGCGACCGCCGTCACCAGCGCGGGCGTCGACAGATTCCGCCTGCTGAACCGCTCGGAGAGCGCCGGATGCCCCGCCTCGGCCTCCGCGACGGCCTGCTCGTACGCGGCATACTCCTCGGCGGCGCTCGCGGCCATGCCGTCCAGCGCGGCCTGTCCGCGGGCGAGCAGGACCGGGCCGTCCGTCCGTCCCCCGGTCCGCCGCACCTCTTCCTCGACGGCGCGGCCCAACAGCCGCTCCGCTTCCGCCCGGTGGCTGTCGCGCATGTACGTGTCCCCCTCGAAGAGCTCCGGTCCCGTTCCGGTCCCGTACCCAGCTGTTGCGCCGTCAAGTGTCCTGTGTCCGGGCGGCGGACGGGAGGGGGTGCGGCTCATCGGGGGCGGGAGCAGACGGTGTCTTCCGGTCGCCGGTCGGTCAGCGGGGAGTCCCACAGCCGTACGCCGGCGATACGGGCGGGTGCTGCTCGGCTGGGCGTCAGGGGCGTCCGCGCCGTGGCGGGGCAGCGCGGCCCGCCGAGGTGCGCAAGGATTGGAGCATGCCGAACCGACTTGCGCACGCCACGTCCCCCTACCTCCTCCAGCACGCCGAGAACCCCGTCGACTGGTGGCCCTGGTCGGACGAGGCCTTCGACGAGGCGCGCAGGCGGGGGGTGCCGGTGCTGCTGAGCGTCGGGTACTCGAGCTGCCACTGGTGCCACGTCATGGCGCACGAGTCGTTCGAGGACGATGCCACGGCGGCCGTGATGAACGAGCACTTCGTGTCCGTGAAGGTCGACCGAGAGGAGCGGCCCGACGTCGACGCCGTCTACATGGAGGCCGTACAGGCCGCGACCGGGCAGGGCGGCTGGCCCATGACCGTGTTCATGACGCCGGACGGGGAGCCGTTCTACTTCGGTACGTACTTCCCGCCCGCGCCCCGGCACGGTATGCCCTCCTTCCAGCAGGTGCTGGAGGGCGTCACCGCCGCCTGGCGGGACCGGAGGGACGAGGTGACCGAGGTCGCGGAGAAGATCACCCGCGACCTCGCCGGACGCTCGCTGGCCCACGGCGGCCAGGGCGTGCCCGGCGAGGAGGAGCTCGCCCAGGCGCTGCTCGGGCTGACCCGGGAGTACGACGAGCGGCACGGCGGGTTCGGCGGCGCCCCGAAGTTCCCGCCGTCGATGGCGGTGGAGTTCCTGCTGCGCCACCACGCCCGCACCGGTGCCGAAGGGGCGCTGCAGATGGCGGCCGACACCTGCGAGGCGATGGCGCGCGGCGGGATCTACGACCAGCTCGGCGGCGGATTCGCCCGGTACTCGGTGGACCGCGAGTGGGTGGTGCCCCACTTCGAGAAGATGCTCTACGACAACGCGCTGCTCTGCCGGGTCTACGCCCACCTGTGGCGGGCCACCGGCAGTGACCTGGCGCGTCGCGTCGCGCTGGAGACCGCCGACTTCATGGTGCGCGAACTGCGCACGGCAGAGGGCGGTTTCGCCTCCGCACTCGACGCGGACAGCGACACGCCCGACGGCGGACACGCCGAGGGCGCGTTCTACGTCTGGACGCCCGCGCAGCTGCGCGAGGTGCTCGGCGACGCGGACGGCGAGCGGGCCGCCGAGCTGTTCCGGGTGACCGAGGAGGGCACCTTCGAGGAAGGCGCCTCCGTGCTGCAGCTGCCCGGCGCCGAAGCCGGTCCCGAGCTGCGGGCGCGGCTGCTCGCGGCACGGGAGCAGCGGCCCCGGCCCGGCCGGGACGACAAGGTGGTGGCCGCCTGGAACGGGCTCGCGATCGCCGCGCTCGCCGAGACGGGCGCGTACTTCGACCGCCCGGATCTGGTGGAGCGGGCCACGGAGGCCGCCGACCTGCTGGTGCGGCTGCACATGGACTTCTCGGCCGGCGGCGTACGCATGCACCGCACGTCCAAGGACGGCCGCGCCGGCGCCAACGCGGGTGTCCTGGAGGACTACGCGGACGTCGCCGAGGGCTTCCTCGCGCTCGCCGCGGTCAGCGGGGAGGGGACCTGGCTGGAGTTCGCCGGGTTCCTGCTGGACATGGTCATCGACCGGTTCAGGGAGGAGGGCGGGGCGTTCTACGACACCGCCCACGACGCCGAGCAGCTGATCCGCCGGCCCCAGGACCCCACCGACAGCGCGGCTCCCTCCGGGTGGTCCGCGGCGGCCGGAGCCCTGTTGTCGTACGCCGCCCACACCGGGTCCGAGGTCCACCGCACCGCCGCCGAAGGCGCGTTGGGCGTGGTCAAGGCACTGGGTCCCCGGGCGCCGCGCTTCATCGGATGGGGGCTCGCGGTGGCGGAGGCGCTGCTGGACGGGCCGCGCGAGGTGGCGGTCGTGGGCGCGCAGGGCGACGCGCACCGCCACGAGCTGCACCGGGTTGCGCTGCTCTCCACGGCCCCGGGCGCGGTCGTGGCGGCGGGCGAGGCGGACGGGGAGGAGTTCCCGCTGCTGCGGGACCGTCCTTTGGTGAACGGCAGCGCGGCAGCCTACGTCTGTCGCGCGTTCGTGTGCGACTCGCCCACCACAGACGCAGCAGAACTGGGCCGAAAACTCACCCACTGAACATCGTCGGCCACATATGACGTCGTCGGCCACATTTATCGGGCGGGCGGCGGAATGAAACGTACCGCCCCTATGGTCCGTACGACCAGTCGGACCACCCGACGCGTGCACACGGGGAATTGACGCACGCCGGGGATTTTCTTGTGTGCGTCGTACGGCCAGGGGGTCCTTTGCCGCGACGCAGGGGGCCAAGGGGGGCTCGTGCTCATACCGGTGTTCGTTGTTGCCATTTCCGTTGCGCTGTTCTGGATGGCGGCGTTCACGCTGTGGTGGCAGATGCATGCCTGGCGCACGCCGGAGACGCTGGCGTCGACCCGATTCGACCGGCCCGACGGCCGTGGCGGACTGTCCTTCTCACTGCTCCTGCCCGCCCGCCACGAGCAGGCGGTGCTGGAGCACACCATCGAGCGGCTGCTGGAGTCCAGCCACACGAACTTCGAGATCATCGTCATCGTCGGCCACGACGACCCGGAGACCACCGCCGTCGCCGAACGGGCCGCCGACCGTGACCCGGTGCGGGTACGGGTCGTCACCGACACCCACGAGGTGAAGAACAAGCCGAAGGCGCTGAACACCGCGCTGCCGCACTGCCGCGGCGACATCGTCGGGGTCTTCGACGCCGAGGACCAGGTGCACCCGGAGCTCCTCGCGCACGTCGACCACGCCTTCACGACCACCGGCGCGGACGTCGTCCAGGGCGGGGTGCAGCTGATCAACTTCCACTCCAGCTGGTACAGCCTGCGCAACTGCCTGGAGTACTTCTTCTGGTTCCGCAGCCGGCTCCACCTGCACGCCCAGAAGGGCTTCATCCCGCTCGGCGGCAACACCGTCTTCGTCCGCACCACCGTGCTGCGCGAGGCCGGCGGCTGGGACCCGGAGTGCCTGGCCGAGGACTGCGACCTGGGCGTACGGCTGTCGTCCGTCGGCAAGAAGGTCGTCGTCGCCTACGACAGCGACATGGTCACCCGCGAGGAGACTCCCGGCTCGCTGATGAGCCTGCTCAAGCAGCGCACCCGCTGGAACCAGGGCTTCCTTCAGGTCTACCGCAAGAAGGACTGGAAACAGCTCCCGAGCCGCGGGCAGCGGATGCTCGCCCGCCACACCCTGATGACGCCGTTCTTCCAGGCGTTCTCCGGAGTGATCATCCCGCTGAACGTCGGCATCGCGCTCTTCCTCGACGTTCCCGTCGGGATCGCCATCGTCACCTTCCTGCCGCTGATCACGGCCATGGTCACGTTCGTCTTCGAGGTCGTCGGACTGCACGACTTCGGGGTGCAGTACGGCCTGCGCGTCCGCCTCGTCCACTACGTCAAGCTCGTCGTCGGCGGCCCGTTCTACCAGGTGCTCCTGGCCGGCGCCGCGGTGCGCGCGGTCTGGAGGGAGCAGCGCGGCCGCAACGAGTGGGAACTGACCCGCCACGTCGGCGCGCACCTCACCGGCCCGGCCGAGACCCGTGAGGAGGCCCGCCGGTGACGACCATCGTGCCTCCCGTGCCCGAGGCCCCGGAAGCCGCCGCCGTCACCGTGTCCGGTCCGCGCACCGCACCGGCGGCGTCCGGTTTCGTCCGGCCCGTCGTACGGTTCCGCAGCTCGCGGCCCGATCTGCTGCTCTGCGCCGCCCTGTTGTGCGTGATCATGGTCGTCCAGGGCTGGAACATCACCCACTTCCCCGCGCTCAGCGACGACGAGGGCACCTACCTCGCCCAGGCGTGGGCCGTCCAGCAGGGCGACGGACTCGGCCACTACACGTACTGGTACGACCATCCTCCGCTCGGCTGGATCCAGATCGCGTTCCTGACCTGGATCCCGTCGCTGATCGCACCCGAGTCGATGACCGTCGCCACGATGCGCTTCGCGATGCTCGTGGTCAGCGCGGTGTGCGCGGTGCTGCTGTACGTGCTGGCACGCCGGCTCTTCCTGCCGCGCTGGGCGGCGGGGCTCGCGATGCTGCTGTTCGGCCTCTCGCCGCTGGCGGTCGTCCTCCAGCGGGAGATCTTCCTCGACAACGTCGCGGTGATGTGGATGCTCCTGGCGTTCTGCCTGGCCGCATCCCCGAGCCGCCACCTGTGGCACCACTTCGCCGCGGGGCTCGCGGCGGCGACCTCGGTGCTCACCAAAGAAACGATGCTGCTGGTGCTGCCCGCGCTGCTGGTGACCATGTGGCGGCACAGCCACCGCGACACCCGCAAGTTCGCGGTGACCGGCGGGATCACCGCGTGCGTGCTGATCGGCCTGTCGTACCCGCTGTACGCGCTGCTCAACAGCGAGCTGTTCCCCGGCCCGGGCCATGTGTCGCTGATCGGCGGGATCACGTACCAGATGAGCCGGCCCGGCTCCGGCTTCATCCTCGACGAGGGCTCGGGCTCGCACGGGGTCCTCACGTCCTGGCTCTACTACGACACGGTCCTGCCGCTCGGCGGACTGGCCGGCGCCGCGCTGCTGCTGCTCACGCTGCGCTGGTCGGTGACGGCGCGGGCGCTGGCCGGCCCCGCGCTCGCGGTCGCGATCCTCGCGGCGGTGGCGATGCGCCCGTCGGGCTACCTCCCGGCGATGTACGTGATCCAGGCGCTGCCGTTCCTCGCGCTGGTCCTGGCAGGCGGCGCGGCCAGCGTGGCCCACGCGGTGCTGCGCCGGCCCGGGGGGCGTTTCAAGCCGCGGAGTGACTGGAATGTGCCGGACCGCCTCGTGAGAGGCGCGCGCATCGGCGTGGCCGCCCTGCTCGCGCTGGCCGCCACCGCGTACATCGCCCCCCGCTGGTACGACGGAAACCGCACCGCCCTCACCGTCGACGCCAACGCCCCCTACCGTGCCGCGGCCGCCTGGCTCCAGGACGAGGTGGACGACCCCGCCCGCACGAGGGTGCTCGTCGACGACGCCCTGTGGCTGGACCTCGTGCACGACGGCTTCACGCCCGGCACCGGCGCCATCTGGTTCTACAAGGCCGACCTCGACCCGGCCGTCACGAAGACCCTGCCCGGCGGCTGGCGGGACATCGACTACGTCGTCTCGTCCCCGACCGTGCGACGTGACGCGGTCGACCTGCCCACCGTGAAGTCCGCTCTGGAGCATTCGACGCCGGTCGCCGTGTTCGGCGAGGGCGAGGACCGTATCGAGATCCGCCGAGTCGGCCAGATCGCTGGAGGCCAATTGTGACCACCCCCCGTACGGATGCCGGGGAACTCGGCGACCCGGAGCTGAGTGCTGCCCAGGTCCCCGAGCCAGGCGCCGTCACCCTCGTGATCCCGACCTTCAACGAGTCCGGAAACATCCGCGAGTTGCTCCGCCGGCTCACCGAGTCCGTCCCCTCCCGGATGCCCTGCGAGGTCGTCTTCGTCGACGACTCGACCGACGACACGCCCGACGTGATCCGCGCCGCCGCTCAGGACTGCCCCTTCCCGGTCTCCGTACTCCACCGCGACGAGCCGGCCGGCGGGCTCGGCGGCGCCGTCGTGGAGGGCATGAAGCAGGCGGGTTCCGACTGGATCGTGGTCATGGACGCCGACCTGCAGCATCCGCCCGCGCTCGTACCGGAGTTGGTGGCGGCGGGGGAGCGGGCGTCGGCCGACCTCGTCGTCGCCAGCCGGTACATCAGGGGCGGCAGCCGCGAAGGTCTCGCCGGGGGCTACCGCATCGCCGTCTCCCGCGGCGCGACATGGCTGACCAAGGGCCTGTTCCCCGGGCGGCTGCGCGGCATCAGCGACCCGATGAGCGGCTTCTTCGCCATCCGCCGCAGCGTGGTGACCGCCGGCGTCCTGCGGCCGCTCGGCTACAAGATCCTGCTGGAGCTGGCCGTGCGCTGCCGGCCGGAGACGGTCGCGGAGGTGCCGTTCGTCTTCCAGGACCGGTTCGCCGGCGAGTCCAAGTCGACGGCCCGGGAAGGGATGCGGTTCCTCGGCCACCTCGTCGGGCTGCGCACCGCGTCGCGCGTGGCACGGATGATCGCGTTCGGCCTGATCGGGCTCACCGGCTTCGTACCGAACCTGCTGGCACTGCACCTCCTGACCGCTGCGGGCATGCACTACCTGCCGGCCGAGATCGTGGCCAACCAGTTCGGGGTCGTCTGGAACTTCCTCCTCATCGAGGTGCTTCTCTTCCGCGACCGCCGCCGTCACCGGCACTGGGCGGACCGCGTCTGCCGGTTCGTCCTGCTCGCCAACGCCGATCTGCTGCTGCGCATCCCGCTCATCGCCCTGTTCGTCGGCCGGCTGGACATGGCGGTGCTGCCCGCGACCGCGCTGGCGCTGCTGACCACGTTCGTGCTGCGGTTCGCGGCGACGGAGGCGCTGGTCTACCTGCCGCGCAGGAGGAACGCACCGGGTGCCGCCCGACCCGGCGCACGCGTCAGCCCCTGACAGAGAGCCGCACGGAAGGAACGGACCTCATGCCACCACCATTTCGGAACTCGTCCCCGCGCAGACGCCGCACCGCCCTGCTCGCGGTCGGCGCCATGACCACGGCCCTGCTCGTCTCCGCGCCGCAGTCGGCGCAGGCGGGCCCGCCCAACCTGATCTCCAATCCCGGCTTCGAGACGGCCGGCACCGGCGACATGCCGGCCTGCTGGTCCAAGTCCGGCTGGGGCGACAACGACTTCTCCTTCGAGACCGTCGCCGACGCCCACTCCGGCTCGAAGGCGATGAAGGTCTCGCTGACGCGCCGCGTCGACGGCGACCGCAAGGCGCTGATCACCGAGAACACGACCTGCGCGCCGACGGTCACGCCCGAGAGGCAGTACGACCTCTCCCTCTGGTACAAGTCCACGACTCCCGACACGTCGATCACTCTCTTCCGGCGTGACACGACGGCGGGCTGGCAGTACTGGACCGACCTCAAGACCCTGGACATGAGCGCCGGTTACCAGCGCGCCGAGGTCCGTACCCCCGCCGTCCCGCCCGGCACCGACAAGATCGCCTGGGGTGTGTCGGTGTACGGGACCGGCTCGGTCACGACCGACGACCACGTGATGGAGGAGGTGTCCGTCCCCGCGCCCGCACCGCAGTGCACGGGCACCCCCGAGGAGTGCCTCAAGGGCCGCTGGGACGTCCTGCCCGTGAAGAACCCGGTGCGCTCCATGCACTCGGTCGTGATGCACAACAGCAAGGTGCTCGTCATCGCGGGCTCGGGCAACGACCCGGCGCAGTTCGCGGCGGGCACGTTCACCTCCGCGGTGTACGACCCGGCGAAGGGCACGTTCCGTACGATCCCCACGCCCGTCGACATGTTCTGCGCGGGCCATGTGCAGCTCCAGGACGGCAAGATCCTGATCATGAGCGGCAACAAGGGCTATCCGTCCGCCGACGGGAGGATCGGCTACCAGGGCCTGAAGGACTCGTTCGTCTTCGACCCCGAGACCGAGACCTACACCCGTACGAACGACATGCACGACGGCCACTGGTACCCCTCGGCGACGATCCTCGGCAACGGCGACGTCATCTCCTTCGGCGGCCTGAAGCAGGACTCCACCGGCAACGTGACCGCCGAGAAGTTCTCCGCCGCGCAGAACAAGTGGCTGCCGATCAACGAGGTCAAGCAGACCTGGTCGTACTGGGGCCTGTACCCGTCGATGATCCTCATGCAGGACGGCCGGCTCTTCTACTCCGGCAGCCACACCTTCGGCAACGGCACGCCCGGCACCGGCGCCTCCATCTACGACTACGAGGCCAACACCGTCACCGACGTCCCGGGCCTGCAGGCCAAGGACGTGCGTGACCAGTCCGCCAGCGTGCTGCTGCCGCCCGCGCAGGACCAGCGGGTGCTGACGATGGGCGGCGGCAACATCAACACGAATCCGGCCGCCAACCGGTACACCGACATCATCGACCTCAAGCAGCCCGACCCGGCCTACGTGCACGGACCGTTGCTGCCGCAGGGCGAGGTCGACCAGGGCCAGGGACGGCGTCCGCAGACCGGCGCCGAGGGCAAGATGTACGTCTCCGCGGTGCTCCTGCCGGACGGGAAGGTCTTCGAGACGGGCGGCGCGCTGCACGACCGTGCCGACCCGGTGTACGAGGCGTCCTTCTTCGACCCGGTGACGAACACCTACGAGGCGGGCCTCGCGACGGACCCGGTCCCGCGCGGCTACCACTCGTCGTCGTTCCTGCTCCCGGACGGCCGGGTGATGTCGGTCGGCGACAACCCGGGCAACGGCACGTACAACCACAACGTGTCCCTCTACACGCCGCCGTACCTGCTCAAGGGCGCGCGTCCGCAGATCACGTCGCTGATCGACGGGGAGTGGACGTACGGCGACACGCAGCGGATCACGGTGGACCGCCCGATCGCCAAGGCGGAGCTGATCCGCCCGGCGGCGGTGACGCACTCGTCCGACCCGAACCAGCGCTTCGTGGACCTGCCGATGACCGTCGACGGCAACAACGTCGACCTGAACGTCACCAGCAACCCGAACCTGGCGCCGCCGGGCTGGTACATGCTGTTCGCCGTCGACGCGAACGGGGTGCCGTCGGTGGCGAAGTGGGTGCGCCTCGGTGGCCCGGCGGCGATGGCCGCGGACGCGCCGTCGGCACATGTGCACTCCTTCGCCGACGCGCCGGCCAAGGCGCCGAGGAAGCCGCTGGAGAAGCGGAGTTCGGCGCCGGTGAGCGCGCAGATCGCGGGATGCGACCGGCACTACGGGAGTGCGGGTGTCTGCGTGCCGACCGTCTTCCCGAAGACCGTGGGGCGGACGACGGCGGCACGCTGCGCGTGGCTGAAGGCGCACGACTACGGCCGGCTGACGGTGAACGGCGCGGACGACCCGCTGCGCCTCGACCCGAACCGGGACGGGGTGGCGTGCGGAAAGGGGACATGAGGCGGTAACGGGGATCCGCCGCGGTCCGGGGGCTGCTGCCCTCGGACCGTCCGGCCGAGAGGACCACGCGCGGTCGTGCCACCGCACTCCCTTGCCCGACCCGCGCTAGTGGAGGCGTACCCCGCCCTTCAGCGCCCGCAGCGTACGGTCGGTCAGCTCGACCGGATCGTCCTGGTGACCGTGCTCCGCCCAGTGGAGGATCACCTCGCGCAGCGCCGCCAGCACCGTCGCCGTGAGCACCCGTACCTCCAGGTCGTCGCGGTGACGCCCGGTGCGGTCGGCCACCGCGTGGGCCAGCAGCCCGCCGGTGGTGGCCAGGTTCTCGGACATCCGGGCGCGGACCGCCGGGATCTCCGCCATCAGCCGCGTGCGCTGGACGAAGTCCTCGCGGTCGTCCTCGACGACGGTCCGCACCGCGTCCGTCACGACGGCCCGCAGGGACTCCAGGGCGTCCTCCCCGGTGTCGGGCCTCGCCCGCAGCCGCTCCTCCAGCGCCGGGCCGTATGCGTCGCCGACGACGATGTCCTCCTTGGCGGGGAAGTAGCGGACAACCGTGGACGCGGACACCTCCGCGGCCGCCGCGATCTGCTCGATCGTCGTCGCGTGGTACCCCTGCTCGGCGATCAGGCGGTACGCGGCGCGGCGGATCGCGGTCCGCGTCTTGAGCTTCTTGCGCTCACGCAGGCCCGGGCGCGGCTCGGCCGGCCTCACGAGTGCTGGTACGCCACCAGCGAGATCCCCACGTAGTGGACGATGAACGCCGCGAGCGTGAGGGAGTGGAAGACCTCGTGGAAGCCGAACCAGTGCGGTGAGGGGTTCGGGCGCTTCATCCCGTAGATCACGCCGCCCGCGCTGTAGAGCAGCCCGCCGACGATGATCAGCACCAGGACGGCGACCCCGCCCTCCCGCAGGAAGTCGGGCAGGAAGAACACGGCGGCCCAGCCCATCGCGATGTAACAGGGCGTGTACAGCCAGCGCGGGGCGCCGACCCAGAACACCCGGAAGGCGATGCCCGCCAGCGCCGCCGCCCACACCGCCCACAGCAGCACCCGGCCGGTGGAGTCGGGCAGCAGGAGCAGGGTGAGCGGGGTATAGGTGCCCGCGATGATCAGGAAGATGTTCGCGTGGTCGAGCCGGCGCAGTACGGCGGTGGCCCGCGGTCCCCAGGTGCCCCGGTGGTAGAGCGCGCTGACGCCGAACAGCAGGCAGGCGGTCAGGACGTAGATCGCGCAGGCTACCCGTCCGCGGGTCGAGTCGGCGAGCGCGATGAGGACCACGCCGGCGATCAGGACGGCGGGGAACATCCCGGCGTGCAGCCAGCCTCGCAGCCTCGGCTTCACCGGCGGTGGGTCCATCTCCGTCACTTCGGGCGAGGCTGCAGTCATGCCCGGCATGTTACCTACGCGCCCGTAGGTAACGGGACGGAGTGGCCATGCTCACGCATCAGTGGCCATGCTCACGTGAGGGGCCCTCTGGACATATGGGCACTCGGGACCGATGATCAGATGAGTGCGGTCGGCACCGGATGAGCGCCAGCCACAAGTAGGCCGAAGCATCCGGGTCGCAGCCCCCACGGGGCAACAACCCATATCCCCTCATTTAGGAGCGATCGTGGCGCGCGACATCGCGGCTCCCCTGCCCACCAACCACCAGAAACTGATCGCCTGGGTCGACGAGATCGCGGCGATCACGCAGCCGGACGAGATCGTCTGGTGCGACGGCTCGGAAGCCGAGTACGACCGGCTGTGCGAGGAACTGGTGGCCAAGGGGACCTTCAGGAAACTGGACCCGATCAAGCGCCCGAACTCGTACTACGCCGCGTCCGACCCCACCGACGTCGCCCGCGTCGAGGACCGCACCTTCATCTGCTCCGAGAAGGAGGCGGACGCCGGCCCGACGAACCACTGGAAGGCCCCGGCGGAGATGAAGGAGATCTTCGCTGGGGAAAAGGGGATCTTCCGCGGCTCGATGAAGGGCCGGACGATGTACGTCGTCCCCTTCTGCATGGGCCCCCTGGGTTCGCCGCTGTCCGCGATCGGCGTCGAGATCACCGACTCCGCCTACGTCGCGGTCTCCATGCGCACCATGACCCGCATGGGACAGCCGGTCCTCGACGAGCTCGGCACCGACGGCTTCTTCGTCAGGGCGGTCCACACGCTGGGCGCGCCGCTCCAGGAGGGCCAGGAGGACGTTCCGTGGCCGTGCAACTCCACCAAGTACATCTCGCACTTCCCCGAGACCCGTGAGATCTGGTCGTACGGCTCCGGCTACGGCGGCAACGCCCTGCTCGGCAAGAAGTGCTACGCCCTGCGCATCGCCTCCGTCATGGCCCGTGACGAGGGCTGGCTCGCCGAGCACATGCTGATCCTCAAGCTGACCCCGCCGCAGGGCGAGTCGAAGTACGTCGCCGCCGCGTTCCCGTCCGCCTGCGGCAAGACGAACCTCGCCATGCTGGAGCCCACGATCTCCGGCTGGACGGTCGAGACGATCGGCGACGACATCGCCTGGATGCGCTTCGGCGAGGACGGCCGTCTCTACGCGATCAACCCCGAGGCCGGCTTCTTCGGAGTCGCGCCCGGCACCGGCGAGCACACCAACGCCAACGCCATGAAGACCCTGTGGGGCAACGCGGTCTTCACCAACGTCGCCCTCACCGACGACAGCGACGTGTGGTGGGAGGGGATGACCGAGGAGGAGCCGAAGCACCTCACGGACTGGAAGGGCAACGACTGGACTCCGGACTCGCAGACCCCGGCCGCCCACCCCAACGCCCGCTTCACCGTCCCCGCGTCGCAGTGCCCGATCATCGCGCCGGAGTGGGAGGACCCCAAGGGCGTGCCGATCTCGGCGATCCTCTTCGGCGGCCGCCGCGCCTCCGCCGTCCCGCTGGTGACCGAGTCCTTCGACTGGCAGCACGGCGTCTTCCTCGGCGCGAACGTCGCCTCCGAGAAGACCGCCGCCGCCGAGGGCAAGGTCGGCGAGCTGCGCCGCGACCCGTTCGCCATGCTGCCGTTCTGCGGCTACAACATGGGCGACTACATGGCCCACTGGATCAAGGTCGGCAAGAGCGCGGACCAGTCCAAGCTGCCGAAGATCTACTACGTGAACTGGTTCCGCAAGAACGACGCGGGCAAGTTCGTCTGGCCCGGCTTCGGCGAGAACAGCCGCGTCCTGAAGTGGATCGTGGAGCGCCTGGAGGGCAAGGCCGAGGGCGTCGAGACCCCCATCGGCATCCTGCCGACGCGTGACGCGCTCGACACCGAGGGCCTGGACCTGCCCGAGGAGGACCTCGACTTCCTGCTCAAGGTCGACGCCGACGTGTGGCGCGAGGAGGCCGCCCTGGTCCCCGAGCACCTCAACACCTTCGGCGACCACACGCCCAAGGAGCTGTGGGACGAGTACCGCGCGCTGGTTTCCCGCCTGGGCTGAGCCGTTCCCGGCCGGGGCCCCCGTACGACGGCGTACGGGGGCCCCGGCCTTTCGCGTCCGACGCCGGTCACCGTTGACGAAGACGGGCGGATCCCCGTGACTCGCGCGAAAGAGCGTGATGGCCGGGGTGAGTGAGATTCTGCTCGTCACCACCCCTGGAGACCCGTACCCGTTCCGCCGGTTGCTCGGAGACGGAAGACAACTGGCCCTGCGACTGCAATACATGGCGCAAGAGCGTCCGCAAGGAATCGCCCAGGCTCTTGTTCCGGCTCCGGGAACTGGCCCAGCCGCTGCGCAGGAGTGGTTACGGCAACTATCCGTTGGGACTTTTGGAGGACTTCCTATACTCCGTCATGCCCCATGGATCGACCGGATCGTATCGAGAAGAACTGCTGCGCACAGGACCGGGCGCTCCTGCGCGATGAAGGCCGAGCCCGGCCGGGAATTCAGTGCATGGCCGCCGCCCGAGTGATCTTCGTCCTGCGACGCGGGGCGATTCGCGGTAATTCGGTCCGACGAGAGCAGAATCCTCCTGTCCGTAGCCATCGGCGACGTGACACGCATGCGTACCGAGCGCGCTTTCTCGAGTGCGTGCGCCTGCGGAGTGGTCACTTCAAGTCTCATGAGAAAGGTTCTCTGGTGAGCCGTAGAACGATCCGAAGTTCCCGCGTGAAGTCAGCCACGATGGTTTCAGCGGGTGCGCTTGCCGTGGCGCTCAACGTTGTCCCGAGCACGCATGCCATTGCCGACGCGATTCACAGGTCCGGCACCGAACAAAGCGTGGGGCTGCCGGGCCCGAACGGTGCCACGAGTGCTGACCGCGACAAGGACAACAACAAGGGCGACAGGGGCCCGCGGGGTCCCCGGGGCTTCCAGGGTCCCCAGGGCTTCCAGGGCGTCCCGGGAATTCCGGGCGTCCAGGGTCCCCAGGGTGACGCGGGCGGTCCTCCGGGTGATCCGGGTGAGCAGGGTCCCCAGGGGGTCCAGGGCGCGCCGGGTGCGCAGGGTGCCCAGGGTGCCGACGGTGCCGATGGTGCCCAGGGTGTGCAGGGTGCGCAGGGCGCCGACGGTGCCGATGGTGCCCAGGGTGTGCAGGGTGCGCAGGGCGCCGACGGTGCCGATGGTGCCCAGGGTGTGCAGGGTGCGCAGGGCGCCGACGGTGCCGATGGTGCCCAGGGTGTGCAGGGTGCGCAGGGCGCCGACGGTGCCGATGGTGCCCAGGGTGTGCAGGGTGCGCAGGGCGCCGACGGTGCCGACGGTGCCCAGGGTGTCGCGGGCGCGGCGACGCTCGACGCCTACACCGTTGTCGGCGCCCCGGGCACCCAGTCGACTGCTCTGTGCCTCGGCAACGACGTCGCCACCGGTGGCGGCTTCCAGGGCAGCATCTCCGGCATCATCGTCGACCAGAACGCGCCCGTCCCCGGTACGCAGGGCAGCGTGGCCACCGGGTGGCAGGTCACCCAGGCCGTAGAGGCCCCCATCGGTGCCCAGGTCACCGCGTTCGCGATCTGCCACGACGTGTGACGCCTCCCTGGTGAGCGGTGGTGCGGCACGGACCGTCCGACTCACCCGGGAATCACTGACGGTGCCCGCGAGGCTTGCTCCTCGCGGGCACCGTCCGCATGCCTGTCTGCGTCCGCGGCGCGTCCAGGAAGGAAATCGGAGAACCATGCGCATCCTGGTGACCGGCGGCGCCGGCTTCATCGGTTCGGAATACGTCCGCCGGCAGCGGAATGCGGATCCCACGGCTCGGGCCACGGTCCTCGAGAGGGCGGAACTGTGATGACCACGCGCTGGCTCGTGACCGGTGCGGGAGGGATGCTCGGCCGGGACGTGCTGGCGGAGCTCACCGCCGATCCGGACGCCGTGGTGACGGGAGTGGGGCGTGACCAGCTCGACATCACCCGACCGACGGCCGCGCACGCCGCCGTCGCCGGTCACCACGTGGTCGTCAACTGCGCCGCCTGGACGGACGTCGACCGCGCCGAGGAGGCCGAGGCGGCGGCCACGGCCGTGAACGGCACAGGCGTCCGCCACCTGGCGCGCGCCTGCGCGGGCAGTGGAACGATCCTGCTGCACGTGTCCACGGACTACGTGTTCTCGGGTGACACCCGCGAGCCGTACCCCGAAGACGCACCGACCAGGCCCGTCAACGCGTACGGGCGGGGCAAGCTGGCGGGGGAGCAGGCAGTCGCCGAGCTGCTGCCGCGCAGCGGCTACGTCGTGCGCACCGCTTGGCTCTACGGCGCGCACGGACCCAACTTCGTGGCCACGATGCTCGAACTCGCCGCGCGCCGCGAGACCCTGGACGTGGTGGCCGACCAGTACGGCCAGCCCACCTGGTCCCGCGCGCTCGCCCGGCAGCTGGCAGCCCTCGGCCGTGCCGCACTGGCCGGGCGGGCCCCGGCAGGCATCTACCACGGCACGGCGGCCGGCCACACCACGTGGTACGGCCTGGCCCGGGAGACCTTCCGGCTGAGCGGCCTCGATCCCGGGCGGATCCGCCCGGTCGGCTCGGCGGTGTTCCCGCGCCCCGCCACCCGACCGGCATTCGGTGTGCTCGGGCACGGCAGTTGGCCGCGTACCGGCCTTGTGCCCCTCCCACAGTGGGACGCCCAACTGACCGCGGCCCTGGACACGCCCGCCTTCGCCGCCCTGGCCGCTGCGGCGCGGACGGGTGGCTGATGTTCTGCTGACCTGGCCCTTGAAGCAAAAGGCGCCCGGCAGGACCGGACGGTCCCGCCGGGCGCCTTGTCGTGTACCGCCTATACCAGCAGCGGTCCGCCGCACCGCTCGGCGCCGTCCTTCATGGCGATGAGATTCGCCACCACGTAGGAGATGTCGTTCTGGGAGTGCCAGTCGGTCGGGTAGTAGGTGACCAGCCGTGACTTCTGGAACCGGGCCTCGATCTCGGGCACGAACGCGCGGTACTGGTTGTCCGTGTAGTACCAGAAGGAGTTCTCGTTGTAGAAGGCGACGTGTGTGGGGTCCTGGTAGGCGCCCCGGCCGTCGGAGCTGGGGGTCATGGTGAGGAGCATGCCCCCGGGTGCCAGCAGTCGGTACAGCTCGTTGATCAGCGGCACCTTCGCGGGCACGTGCTCGAGGAAGTCCACGGCCCGCATCAGACCGACGGAGTTGTCGGGCAGGTCCAGCTTGTCGGGCAGGGTCGCGACGATGTCCACGCCCTCTCCCGCGTACTGGTCCACGCCCAGGTAGCCGGGCGGCTTCCGGTGGGCCGCGCCGAGGTCCAGCGCGAGCAGTCCGCGGCGCTGGGTCCAGGCGAGGGCGTTGGCCTCGATGTACTTGTCGTACAGGGCGACCGTCTCGCGCTGGATGTGTGCGTTGATCTCCGGGTCGCGCTGGGTGTTCGCGGGGTGGATCCGCTGGAGGTACAGGCAGCGGGGGATGTGGTGGAAGTCGCCGACATGGAAGAGACGACACATCAGGTCCTGGTCGTCCAGGACCGTACGGGTGGCGTCGTACCCGCCGACCTTCTCGTAGGCGTCCTTGCGGAACGCCCGCACGTGGTTGGGCGCGTACCAGATGTAGGCGACGTTGTGCGGCGTCGGTTCCATGGACTTGGCCGCCAGCAGCTTGCGGCCGTCGACGCGGACCTCCTCGTACTGCCAGCCGTGCGTCGCGTTGAAGCGGGTCTCCTCCCGCTTCCCGTCCTCGGTGATGTGCGCGGTGTTGCTGTAGACGAAAACGGCGTCGGGATGTGCGTCGAATGCCTTGCCGAGCTGCGTCAGACAGGCCTTTGCCAGGAGATCGTCGTGGTCGAGCTCCACGAGGATCTCGCCGCGGGCAAGTTCACAGGCCCTGCGCTTGGCCGCTCCGACACCGCGGATCTCGTCCGCGATCTCCACACGGACACGCTCGTCCGGTCGCTCCGGCCGCCACCGGGCGCCGTTGTTGAGCACGACGATCCACTCCCAGTCCGAACAGGTCTGCGCCTGCAACGTCGCCAGGCACTCATCGAGAAAACGCGGCTGGTGGCTGGGGGTGAAGACGGAGAACCTCGGTGTCGCAGTCGACGTCATCTGGTACCTGCCTGGCTCGATGTCGGTGAGGGTGAGGGACTTACGGAATCCTTGAAGGCTTCCGGCAGTTGGGAATGCAGCGAGGGATCGGCCGCAACGGCACGACGGAATGAAGCCGCGGCCTCTTCGTCGCGGTCCTTCTTCGCCAGGATGTTCCCGATGTGCAGATGGGCCGTGGCCGCGTTCGGGTTGGCGGCAACGGCACGCTTCAGGAGTGTGAGAGCTCTGTCGGGCTCACTCGATTTCAGCAGCAGCGCCTGATTGAAGAGAGCCGACGTGAACGACGGATCGATCTTCAGCGCCTTGTCATAGGCGGCACGGGCATCAGCCGTCCTGCCGTCCTGCTGCGCGAGGACCCCCAGGTTGTACCAGGCGTGTTCGCTGCCGGGGTCCAGTTCCAGCACTCGCCTGTAGGTACGGGCCGCCCCGTCGTAATCCTCGTACTTCCCCTGCAAAATGCCGGCCTGCAAAAGCGCTTGCGCCTCCACGGTCTTCCGGGTCGCTGACGCGGCCTCGGATTCCGGGGCGGCGGCCGACTGGGACTGAATCGCCCAGATGACGCCCCCGGTGGCAGCCGCCGCCGTTACGGCGAGCCCTGCCCACAATCGCCTACGTTTCACTTGGTCACATCTCATGGAGTCGGTGAGGGAGGGAATGGACCTGGCTGACTCAGGTGGCTGACATGCAGGAGCCCGTGGGCGGTGCGGGCGATACGGAGTCCGAACCACCGTCATGCTCACCAAAGTTACGAGGTGGCCCTTATGCCGCCGCTATTCGTCGGGGACTTAGGGCGTACAGTCCACCCGAATGTACGCATCAGAGGTGCGGTGCGCGGGCGCGGAAGTCAATGAACATCCGCCCGTCGCCGGGGCCTTGGCCTCGCCCCTTCGGCAATTCGGCATCGACGAAAAGGCCGTTGCCGTTGTCGCCCAGGGCGATGCCCCGTGGCCGCATACGTATTGTCGCGCAGTGTTTTGATCACGACAGGGCGCGCTGCGGATGGTGAAGATTGCCTGAGTCCCGGTCGTTTCGGAGTCGCGACGACGTCTCTGCGACGTGAAGGCGGCCCCGACGTCGTCGTGCATCCGCCGCACGCTCTCCGGCGCACCCGTCGGGCAAGAGCCGGTCATTCCGCCGGTGCGGGGAGAGGACCCTCGAGGGAAGCGAGGCGCCGAACGCCCAGCAGTTCGACGCGCCGGAGGTGGCCGAGGGCGGGTGACCGGCTCAAGACCAGTTCGGCTGCCGGGGCCGGCCCGGCCCGTCGGATGTGGGCAGCGGTCGCCGTACCGTGCCCGGTCCGAGGGGGCTGTCGGGCAGCGATGAGGGCAGGCAGGCTCACGCGATGTCTCGGGTGGCACCCGGTCCGCGCGCCTCCTTCGGCACGCGGACCGGGGCCGTCAGGGAGCGCCGATCAGCTGCGTGTCGCGCAGCGCGGCGGTGTGCGCGTCCATCCGCTCGGCGGCGAGGATCGCGGCGGCCGTGTCGGCGCGGGACGCGGCGACCACCAGGGCGCGGCCCGCGAGAGCGTGCGCGCGCTGGTGGAGCGCGGTGGCGTCGGCGTGGGTCAGCGCGGCATGCCGGGCGGGCGGCGCGCCGCGCAGCCGGGACACCTGGGCCGCGATGGCCTCCGCCGCGGTGTCGAGACCGAGCTCGTCGGTGACGGCGAGGAGTGCGGCGAGATGCCCGGCGAGCTGGATGTCCAGCTCCTCCTCGCGGCTGCGGTGCGGGTACTGCGCCTGGTCGGCCATCGAGTGGACCGACTTGGTGCGGATCGGCTCGTACATGGATGGCCTCCTGCTCACGGTCAGGAGACCATCCTACATTGGATTCAGTCTAAAGTTGAGCCCGATCGGGACTTTGTCAGCTGCATGCGGTGACGGAGCCGGACTTCGTCATCTGCCCGTCGTGCTCAGTGCTGGCTGTAGCCGCCCAGGAAGCTGCCGATCCGGCCGACGGCATCCGCCAGGTCCTTCGCGGACGGCAGCGTCACGATGCGGAAGTGATCCGGTTCCGGCCAGTTGAAGCCCGTCCCGTGCACCACCATGATCTTCTCGGCCCGCAGCAGGTCGAGCACCATCTGACGGTCGTCCTTGACCTTGTGGACCGACGGGTCGAGCCGCGGGAACAGGTACAGCGCCCCCTTCGGCTTCACACAGGTGACTCCGGGGATCTGTGTCAGCAGTTCGTACGCGGTGTCGCGCTGCTCCAGCAGCCGCCCGCCGGGCAGGACCAGCTGCTCGATCGACTGCCGTCCGCCGAGAGCCGTGGCCACCGCGTGTTGTGCGGGCATGTTGGCGCACAGCCGCATGTTGGCGAGGATCGTCAGGCCCTCGATGTACGAGGAGGCATGCGCCTTCGGCCCGCACACCGCGAGCCAGCCGGAGCGGTAGCCCGCGACCCGGTAGTTCTTGGAGAGCCCGTTGAAGGTGAGCACCAGCAGGTCGGGGGCGATCGCGGCGGTCGGCGTGTGGGTCGCCCCGTCGTAGAGGATCTTGTCGTAGATCTCGTCGGAGCAGACGACAAGACGGTGCCGCCGGGCGATCTCCGTGAGGCTGCGCAGCATCTCGTCGTCGTAGACGGCGCCCGTCGGGTTGTTCGGGTTGATGATCACGATCGCCTTGGTGCGGTCGGTGATCTTGCGCTCGATGTCCGCGAGGTCGGGCATCCAGTCCGACTGCTCGTCGCAGCGGTAGTGCACGGCCGTGCCGCCGGACAGCGACACGGACGCCGTCCACAGCGGGTAGTCGGGCGCCGGCACCAGCACCTCGTCGCCGTCGTCGAGCAGCGCCTGCATCGACATCTGGATCAGCTCGGAGACGCCGTTGCCCAGGTAGACGTCCTCGACGTCGAGGTCGATGCCCTTGGTCTGGTAGTGCTGCATGACCGCGCGGCGGGCGGACAGCAGCCCCTTCGCGTCCCCGTAGCCGTGCGCACCGCCGACGTTGCGCAGGATGTCCTCGAGGATCTCCGGCGGGCAGTCGAATCCGAAGGCGGCGGGGTTGCCGGTGTTGAGCTTGAGGATGCGATGACCTGCTGCCTCGAGCCGCATCGCCTCCTCGAGGACCGGGCCTCGGATTTCGTAACAGACGTTTGCGAGCTTCGTGGACTGGATCACCTGCATGACGTGAGCTTACGGGGGCCCGGGAGTGATCGCTGCGAGTTCCTGACGACGGAAGCGTGGCGCGAATGTCCCGATTTGCAGCTTCCGCTGGTGGGCGCGCCCATGACCCTTCGAATGCGCTTCGCGAACCAGGGGTCACCTACGAAATCCGTCGTCACGCCCGGGGGTGTGGCGCTAGTCACCCCTGAGCGGGGGTGTGCTCGGTCCGCGGGATAGGGTGTGCGCTCACGCAGTGCACGGACCGACCCGGGAGGTGAGATCCCATTTCCGCGAACGCAGGCAGGGTTCCCTCTCCCCGTAACCGTGCGGACGGCCCGGAGTGACCGGGCACGGGTGAGTGCGGGTGCCCTTCGGTCCCCGAAAGGCCTTCCATGTCGGTTCCGCCGATCCCTCTTCTCCCCTCCCCCTCCGTTGTCCCCGTCGACGTCTCCGCCGTCGTCGCCACCCTCCGCGCCGCCGGCTGCGTCTTCGCCGAGGACGAGGCGCAGCTGCTGATCTCCACCGCCCGTGACGCCGCCGAGCTGGACGCCATGATCGGGTGCCGGGTGGCGGGCCGGCCCCTGGAGCAAGTCCTCGGCTGGGCCGCATTCCACGGCCTGCGGATGGCCGTCGACGAAGGGGTGTTCGTGCCCAGGCGACGCAGTGAGTTCCTGGTCGAGTGCGCGGTCGCGCTCGCCCCGCCCGGTGCCGTCGTCGTCGACCTGTGCTGCGGCTCGGGCGCCCTCGGCACCGCCGTGCTGCACGCGCTCGGCGGCGGGGAACTGCACGCCGCCGACATCGAGCCCGCCGCCGTACGTTGCGCGCGCCGCAATGTCGCGATCGTCGGCGGCCAGGTGTACGAGGGGGACCTCTACACACCCCTGCCCGCCGAGCTCCGGGGCCGCGTCGATGTCCTCGTGGCCAATGCCCCGTATGTGCCGACCCGTGAGATCGGCCTTCTGCCGCCCGAGGCCCGTGACCACGAGCCGCTGGTCGCGCTGGACGGCGGCACGGACGGGCTCGACATCCAGCGCCGGGTGACGGCGGGGGCCGCGCGGTGGCTGGCGCCCGGTGGGGTGCTGCTCATCGAGACGAGCGAGCGGCAGGCCGCGCGGACCGCGGAGGCCTTCGCCCGGCACGGCCTCGCTCCGCGGATCGAGGCGTGCGAGGAACTGGACGCGACGGTGGTGATCGGCGTCCGGTCCGCGTAGACCGCCCGGACCGGTCCGGGGCGCGGCACACTCCTCGTCCGTGGTTCCGCCGGCGGCGCGGGCGTGTCAGGGGCACGGAGAAGCCCCGAGGAGCGTCGTCGCTCCTCGGGGCTCCGTCCGTTGTCGCGTCAGGGACGAGGGGGGGGAATGTCAGCCGTTGAGGCAGGTGCTGCCGGCGGCCGGGTTCAGCAGACCGAGCAGGTTGGCCGAGTTGCCGCAGAGGTTCAGCGGGACGTGGAGCGGGAGCTGAATGACGTTGCCGGAAAGCAGGCCCGGGGAACCGGCGGCAATGCCCTCGGCGCCTACGTCGGCAACGGCGGGCGCGGCGCCGCCCAGCGCCAGGACGAGACCGGCGGCGACGGCTGCAGCCTTCTTGTGCTTCATTTCGATCCTTTCAGCAGGGGCACGGTACGCGGTACGGCCTTCGTGCCGCGCAGCCGCATTTCCTTCATGCGGGCATGCGCCTTCCGCAGAACTAGTAACGATGCGATTCCCGGTCGGAAACCGGTCGGCCACTGCCGGTCCGGAAAGTCACTCGTATGCCCCACATGTAATGATTCGAACAGGCGTACGGAATCGCCAAGGAATTGTCACGGTTTTTGTTTGGGAATTTGATTCCGGGTATGGGAGCCCAGTGCTCAGGATGCGCCCGGGGCACTTCGGTTGCGGACCTCCACCCGAGTGCCGCACGCGGGTTGCACGAGTCGTCGGTAGTATCCGTTCACCCGTAGTGCTGAACGGATTCCGCGGCCCGATCGTCGACTTTGCGTGCGGCGCACAATAGGCGAATCCATCAGGTCGAACGAGTGGTGAATTCAATATGACAATTACGGCGACCGGATCCTTGTCCGTCGAACAGAGGGGAGGGCGGCGGGCGGTCAGGGGCCCCGCCCACGGGGCGGTCGGCGTGGGGCGCGCCTTCGCCTGGATGCTGGTGGTGACGGGTGCGGCGGGGCTCCTCGCGGCGTGGGTCATCACGCTGGACAAGTTCAAGATCCTCGAGGCGAAGATCGCGGGCACGACCTTCACTCCGGGGTGCAGTCTCAATCCGGTGGTGTCCTGCGGCAGCGTGATGGAGAGCGGCCAGGCGTCCGCGTTCGGCTTTCCCAACCCGATGCTGGGGCTGGTGGCATACGCGGTCGTGGTCGGCGTCGGGGTGAGCCTGCTGGCGGGCGCGCGTTTCCCGCGCTGGTACTGGCTGACGTTCAACGCGGGGACGTTGTTCGGCGTCGGGTTCTGCACATGGCTGATGCAGCAGTCGCTGTACGAGATCAACGCGCTGTGCCTGTGGTGCTGCCTGGCGTGGGTCGCCACGATCGTCATGTTCTGGTACGTGACCGCGCACAGCGTGCGGAACGGGCTGCTGCCCGCGCCGGCCGGACTGCGGTGTTTCTTCGGCGAGTTCACGTGGGTGCTGCCGGTGCTGCACGTCGGCATCATCGGGATGCTCGTGCTGACCCGGTGGTGGGACTTCTGGACCGGCTGACACGAAGGGTCCGCCGGTCCCGGCGAGCGGGCCCGGACGCGCAGCAGCCCCGGCCGCCCTGACGGCGCCGGGGCTCCTGCGTGCGAGGCGTCGGTTGGTGCCCGTGCGGTTGCGGCGGTGATCGGGAGGGAGTCGACGACGCAGCCGGCGTCGGCCTTGGCCGGCAGGCCGACGGCGGCGTCGAGCACCCCGGGGATCAGGTGTCGTGCCGCTCGTGGAGCCAGCCGCGCCGCGGTGGCGGGGGAGCGGGACGGACCTGCTCCTCGGCGGAAGGGGCGGGGAAGCGGGTGAGCCGTGCCCAGTCCCCGTCCGGCGTGCCCGGCAGCGTCCGGCCGCCCGCCGCCCACTCCCGTGCCAGCTGTTCGTAGATGGGGCTGCTGCCCGGCTGCCGGGCCGCAGGCGTCGAATCGGTTCTCGTCTGCACGCGCTGCCAACGAGTCGGCGCGGTAGTCCTTGCCATACGCGGGCCAACGCGCATCCGTCGGCCGAGGTCACTGCCGCGCCGGTACGACCGGGGTACGACGGGAACGGCCTTTCGAGCGCACGTGGCGGGATTCCCGCGTGACGCGGGGTGCGCCGCCGTCGTCCCCGTCGTGTGCGGGCAGGCTCCCGCCCCGTTCACCCGCGCTGCTGATCGGGGCGGGGGAGGCGGTCCCGCGGCACCAGGGTGCCGAGCGGTCGCCGCGCACGTCCTGCTGCCGGTCTCCCGGCTGGGGACCGCCAGTTGAAGCCCGCCGGGTCCCGTACGCCCGGTGGCCGGTCAGCTCGCCTCGACGGCGAACGGCAGCGTACGCAGCCGGTGAACGGGACTGCTGCGAGCCCCGGTTGCCCCCGTCCGGGGCGAACAACCCTTTGGTCGCACGCTGGTTGTCCCCGCTGAAGCCGTCAACACCGAAGCGTCATTACTTCGCAGGAGCAACCCACGGGGAGGGGTGACGACATGTCGAAGTGCGGATCGAGGGCCGGCCGGGAGACTTCCGGCCGGCCCTCACCATCTGCATGCGGCGTCGTGCACCGAACGAGGTCGCGGCCTCCCCCAGTGGTACAGGGGAGGCCGCGACGGGTGCAGCGGTGCTCAGGCGCCGTTGAGGCAGCTGGTGCCGAAGGCCGGGTTGAGCAGCGCGATGGCGTCCACCGTGTTGCCACAGAGGTTGGTCGGCACGTGGAGGGGGACCTGGAGCTGGTTGCCCGAGGCGACGCCCGGGGAACCGACGGCCTCACCGAGGGCCCCGGCGTCGGCGGCAGCAATGCCGGCGCCGCCGGCAAGGATGGCGCCCGTGCTGGCGACAACGGCGGCGGCCTTCGCGATACGCGACATCAACTTCTCCTTGTAAGGAACAGAGGAGGCCGCAGGGATTTGCGACCTTCACTTCTCGTTCAACGCCGCAAACGGACACCGGTAACGGATCAGGGCGAAGTCCGACCCTTGCGGAGGAGATCGGCGTGCGGGACCGGGCGCGCTCGGCCTCGGCCCTGTGCCGCACCGGACGAACGCCGTCGTTCGATCAGGCGTTCGGTTGTGGGGCTACTGTGGAGAGCATGGCAGCGCATCTTCAGGCTTCGCTCTTCGACCAGGCCGACGAGATCGGCCTCGCACCCCTTGATGGCGTGCGCCGCACGGTCCTCGGGCACGGGGCGTGGCTGGACGCGCTGCCGGGCTGGCTCACCGGCGCCGATCTGCTGTTCGACGAGCTCGTCGGCACCGTGCCGTGGCGTGCCGAGCGGCGCCGGATGTACGAGCGCACCGTGGACGTCCCCCGGCTGCTCGCCTACTACGGCGAGGACGACCCCCTGCCGCATCCTGTGCTGGAACAGGCGCGGGACGCCCTGTCGTGCCACTACGCGCACGAGCTGGGCGAGCCCTTCGTCACGGCCGGGCTCTGCTACTACCGTGACGGCCGCGACAGCGTCGCCTGGCACGGCGACCGGATCGGCCGGGGCGCCCGGGAGGACACCATGGTCGCCATCGTGTCCGTCGGCGACCCGCGCGATCTCGTCCTGCGGCCGCTGCACGGCGGCGGCACCCAGGTCCGCCGCCCGCTCGGGCACGGCGACCTCGTCGTGATGGGCGGCTCCTGCCAGCGCACCTGGGAGCACGCCGTGCCGAAGACGGCGCGTCCGGTGGGCCCGCGGATCAGCGTGCAGTTCCGCCCGCGCGGGGTGAACTAGCGGGGATCGTGGCACGTCAGTCGGGGGTGCGCCGTACGGAGCGGCCGGCGAGCACATCCGTACGGACCCCGTCCTCGATCACGAACCGGCCGTCGATCAGCACATGCGGGATGCCCGTCGGCAGGGTGCGTGGGGCCTCGAAGGTGGAGCCGGCCGCGACCGTGTCCGGGTCGAACAGGACGAGATCGGCGCGGTAGCCCTCGCGCACCAGGCCGCGGTCCGGGAGCCGCAGGCGGGCCGCCGGGCGCGAGGTCAGATGGGCGACCGTCTCCTCCAGGGACAGGATCCCCAGGTCACGGGCGTACCGGCCCAGGTAGTGCGGGAAGGTGCCGTACGCGCGCGGATGCGGCTTGAGGCCCTGGAGGATGCCGTCGCTGCCGCCGGTGTGGACGCGGTGGCGCATGATCGCGCGGACGTTCTCCTCGTGGCCGACGTGCTGCAGGATCGTCGAGCCGAGCCGGTCCTCGATCAACAGGCGCCGGGCGGTGACCCAGGGCTCCTCGCCGCGCGCCTTCGCGGACTCGAGCACCGTGCGGCCGACGTGGTCCGCCAGGGCGGGGTCGTTCACGCCCGAGATCTCGATCGTGTCCCACTCCACCGGCACGCCGTGGCAGCCGTCGGAGCCGATCTCCTCCAGATGGTGGCGGATCCGCTCCGCGGTCTCGTCGTCCCGGAGCCGGGCGAGCACCGCGTCGGGACCGCCCTCGCCCGCCCAGCTCGGCAGCACGGCGACGAGCGTCGTGCAGCCGGGCGTGTACGGGTAGGTGTCCAGCGTGATGTCGGCGCCGGCGTCCAGCGCGTCGTCGAGCAGGGCCAGCAGCTCCGGGGCCCGGCCCTTGTTGACCCCGAAGTTCATGGTGGCGTGGGCGAGATGGAGCGCGCAGCCCGCCTCGCGGGTGAGCGCCACCATCTCCTCGTACGCCTCGAGGGCTCCTGCGCCGTAGGAGCGGTGGTGGGGGCAGTAGTAGCCGTCGTACGCGGCCACGACGCGGCACAGTTCGGTGAGCTCGGAGTCGTTCGCGTACATCCCGGGGGTGTACGTCAGCCCCGACGAGAGGCCGACGGCGCCCTGCTCCAGCCCCTCGGCGACGAGCTGCTTCATCCGGGCCAGTTCGGCGTCGGTGGCGGGACGGTCCTCCCAGCCCACGGCGTACATGCGCACCGTGCCCTGCGGGACGAGGTACGCGGCGTTCACGGCGATGCCGCGGTCGAGCCTGTCGAGGTACTCGCCGACCGTGCGCCAGTCGAAGTCGACGGTGGTGTCTCCGGGCGCACCGCCGTTCCAGCCGGTGATCGCCGTGCGGACCTGGGCGAGCGTGGCGTCGTCGACGGGCGCGTACGACAGACCGTCCTGCCCCAGCACTTCGAGGGTCACGCCCTGGGCCGCCTTGGCGCTGTGGTCGGGGTCGCGCAGCAGGGCGAGGTCGCTGTGGGCGTGCATGTCGATGAAACCGGGGGAGAGCGCGAGGCCGTGGGCGTCGAGCGTGCGGGCGCCGGAGAGGGCGGGCTCGCCCTCCCGGCGTATCGCCGCGACGCGGCCGCGGGCGAGGCCGACGTCGGCGCGGTAGGAGGCGCCGCCACTGCCGTCGATGACGCGCACGTCGCGGATGACCAGGTCCATGGGGGTCCTCTCGGGGTGGGGAACGGCTCCCGCTCAGAAGAACGTGCGGATGTAGTCCGTGACCGTGCCGTCCGCCTCCACCAGCGGAATCAGCTGCCACTTGTCGAAGCTCGTGCACGGGTGCGACAGCCCCAAACCCACCCAGTCCCCGACCTCCAGCCGCGCCTCCGGCTCGGTTTGCAGCCAGCCGTGCTGGTCGGACAGGGCCGTGACCGTCAGGCCGGTGGCCGGGCGGATCTCGCCGGTGCGGGCGTCGCGGACGACCTGCGCCTGCGGGAGGTCGAGGTCGTACGCCGCGTCCCGCTTGCCCGCGTTCACGAACGCCTGCTCCGGGGTGGGACGCGAGACGACCTGCGCCCACAGGCGGAACGCCGGCTGGAGCGCGCCCTCGTCCGGCACCCGGTTGAAGGGGGTCAGATGACGGTAATGGCCGTCGTCGTGCGAGACGTAGGCGCCGGAGCGCAGCAACTTGAGGACCGGCGCCGACAGTTCGGGGATCTCGGCGAACACGTCCGCCACGGCGTCGAACCACGCGCTGCCGCCCGCGCTGACCACGATCTCGCCGGAGTCCGCGAACCGGCCCACCTTGTCGAAGTCCACCGCCAGTGCCACCAGCCGGCGCAGCCAGGCGCGCACCCTCTCGGCGTCGGCCTTCGGGACCTCGCCCTCGTACCCGGCGACGCCGACCAGCCGCAGCGTCCGGGTGGCGGCCACCGCGTCGGCCACCGCCGCGCAGTCCGCCTCCGTACGGGCACCCGTGCGCGCGCCCTCGCCCGCGCCGAGCTCGACGACGACGTCCAGCGGGCGCGAGGTGCCGCGCAGCGCCTGGTCCATCAGCTCGACTCCGCGCACGGAGTCGACGTAGCAGACGAGGCGGAAGCCGGGGTCGGCGTCGAGCTCCTGTCCGATCCAGCGCAGGGCGGCCGCGTCGACCACCTCGTTGGCCAGGAAGATCCGCTCGATCCCGTACGCCCGGTAGACGCGGACCTGGTGCGGCACGGCCGCCGTGATGCCCCAGGCGCCGTACTCGAGCTGGCGGGCGAAGAGCTGCGGCGACATGGAGGTCTTGCCGTGCGGGGCGAAGGCGAGGCCGTGGCGCTCGGCGTACGTCTCCAGGAGCGCCAGGTTGTGCTCCACCGACTCGGCGGACAGCGCCAGGACGGGGGTGGTGAAGCCGCCGGTGAAGAGGTTGAGGCGGGCGGCCGCCAGTTCGCCGACGGTCCGGCCCTCGGCGTCGGGCGGGAGCGCCTTGAAGCGGTGGTCGACCGGTTCGTCGGCGAGTCGTGCGACGGCGTTGTCGGCAGCCATGGGGCCCTCCTCCGTGGCGTTGCATTATCTGCAACGGCCATTGCGTATTTCGCTTAGCGCTGTCTAACATCCGAGCCAACGCCGGGTCAATGGTGCCCGGCGACCGACCGGCAAGGAGCCCCGCGATCATGACCGCGAGCGTGCAGGCCCCCGTGGACGTCGTCTGTCTCGGCGAGTCCATGGTCACGTTCCTGCCGACCCGTGAGGGCCGCCTCGCCGATGTGCCGTCGTTCGTCCGCGGCATCGGCGGCGCAGAGTCCAACGTGGCCTGCGCGCTCGCGGCGGCGGGCCACCGGGCGCGCTGGGTCGGGCGCGTGGGCGCGGACGGTTTCGGCGACCACCTCGTGGAGGCGATCGCGGCGTACGGGGTGGACACCTCGACCGTCACGCGCGACGCCGAGCGCCCCACCGGCGTGTACTTCCGCACAGCGGGCGACCGGGCGACGGACGAGCACGAGGTCGTGTACTACCGGGCGGGCTCGGCGGCATCGGCGATGTCGCCGGCGAACGTGCGGGGCGAGGACGTGTGGTCCGGGCGTCTGCTCCACCTCTCGGGCATCACCGCCGCCCTGTCCCCGGACTGCCTCGCGCTGATGCGGGAGCTGACCGCACGACGGGACGGCCGGCCGCCGGTCTCCTTCGACGTGAACCACCGGCCGGGCCTGTGGCGCGACCCGGCGTCCGGCGCGCGGGTGCTGCTGGAGCTCGCCCGGGGCGCGGACATCGTGTTCGTGGGCGAGGACGAGGCGGAGGAGGCGTGGGGCCTGCGGGGCGCCGACGCGATCCGCGAGGCGCTGCCGGAGCCGTCGGTGCTGGTGGTGAAGCGGGGCGCGGCGGGCGCGGTGGCGTTCGACCGCGGGGTTCTCCCCACGCCTCCCCCTGCGCCTGGGGGCGTGGGAGCGGTCCCACGTCCCGGACCGGGCTCCGCCCGGACCATGTCCTCAAGCTCCCCCGGCCGGCCTGATGCCGCTCCCCGAAATCCAGCCCTGCCGGGGAGCCCCGAAAACGCCCGAAGGCCATTCCGGGGTCCGGGGCCTGCCCCGGTACGGGATCTGGGTACCGCCCACGCCGCCACGCGTAGGGGGAGGGCGGGGCAGGGAACGGCTCCGCGCGGCGACAGCATCACGCACGTGCCCGCCCCGGCCGTACGCGTCGTCGCCGCCACCGGCGCCGGGGACGCCTTCGCCGCCGGGTTCCTCGGCGGCAGCCTCCGCGGGCTGCCCGTGAAGGACCGGCTCCGGCAGGGACACCTGTACGCCGCCGCCACCCTCACCGTCGCCGGTGACCTGGGCGCCTTTCCCGCCGCCGCGCACGCCGACCGGCTCGTCGCCCTCGACGACGACGCCTGGGGGAGACTGCACCTCGGCCCCGGGTGGACAGGGGCAGACCAGGAGGTACGTACACCATGAGCCAGACCGTCGACCGCGCGCTGAGCATCCTGCCGCTGCTCGCGCAGGGGCCCGCCGACCTCGGACAGGTCGCCGACCGGCTCGGCGTCCACAAGTCCACCGCACTGCGCCTGCTGCGCACGCTGCACGAGCACGGCCTCGTCTACCGCCAGCAGGACCAGCGCTACCGCCTCGGCGCCAGGTTGATCGCCCTCGCGCAGGAGGCCGTCGAGAACCTCGACGTACGCGAGATCGCGCACCCCCACCTCGTCGCCCTCAACGAGCAGATCGGGCACACCGTCCACCTCGCGGTGCACGAGGAGAGCGAAGTCCTCTACATCGACAAGGTCGAGAGCCGCTACCCGGTCCGGATGTACTCCCGGATCGGCAAGCCGGTCGCCATCACCGTCGCGGCCGTGGCCAAGCTGCTACTGGCCGACCTCCCCGAGCCCGAGCGGCGCACCGTCGCCGAGAAGCTCGACTACCCCATGTACACGTCCCGTTCGACCCCGAACGCCGGCGCCTTCCTCAAGGAACTGGCCACCGTGCGCGAACAGGGCTGGGCCACCGACCTCGGCGGCCACGAGGAGTCGATCAACTGCATCGCGGCCCCCATCCGCGGTGCGGACGGCCGGGCCGTCGCCGCCATGTCGGTGTCCGCGCCGAACGTCGTCGTCACCGCCGACGAACTCCTCACCCTCCTCCCGCTGGTGCGGCGCACCGCCGACGCCATCACGCGGGAGTACTCAGGTCACACCCCTCAGAAGGAAGCACGCGCATGAGCGAGAAGTCCGCGATCACCCCGAGCACCCACACCGCCCCGCCCGCGAAGTTCTCGCACGGCGTCAGGAAGGGCAACATCCTCCAGGTCGCCGGACAGGTCGGTTTCCTCCCCGCTGCCGAGGGCCAGGCGCCGACCCCGGCCGGCCCGACCCTGCGCGAGCAGACCCTCCAGACCCTCGCCAACGTCAAGGCGATCCTCGAGGAGGGCGGTGCGTCCTGGGACGACGTGATGATGATCCGTGTCTACCTCACCGACACGGCCCACTTCGCCGAGATGAACGAGATCTACAACGAGTACTTCAAGGACCTGACGGTGGCCCCCGCCGCCCGTACGACGGTCTACGTCGGCCTCCCCGCCGGCCTGCTCATCGAGATCGACGCCCTGGCAGTCCTGGACTGATCCTTCTGAACCCGCAGCAGTACGGCACGGCGCTCCTCCCCGATGCGCCGTGCCGCGGTCCCCCCTTGCCGAAAACCGCCTGGAACGGACACTCCTCCATGCTCATCGCCGCTGACGCACCCCCACCACCCACCCCGCACACCGGTGGTCTGCTCACCCTCATCGACGGCACCGCCGGTCTCCTCACCGTCGCCGCCCTCGGTATGGCGCTGCTTCTCCTGCTGATCATCAAGGTGCGGCTGCAGCCGTTCGTCGCGCTGCTCGCCGTGTCCATCGCGGTCGGACTCGCCGCGGGCCTGTCCGTCACCGAACTCTTCGGCACCGTCCAGCGGTCCGCCGCCGTCTCCGTCATCGAGACCGGCATGGGCGGCATCCTCGGCCATGTCGCCATCATCATCGGCCTCGGCACGATGCTCGGCGCGATACTCGAGGTGTCGGGCGGCGCCGAGGTGCTGAGCTCGCGCCTGCTCGGCCTGTTCGGCGAGAAGCGCGCCCCGCTCGCCATGGGCCTCACCGGCCTGATCTTCGGCATCCCGGTCTTCTTCGACGTCGGCATCTTCGTCCTCGCGCCGATCGTCTACGCGGCCGCCAAGCGGTCCGGCAAGTCGATCATCCTCTACGCGATGCCGCTGCTCGCCGGTCTGTCCATGACCCACGCCTTCCTGCCGCCGCACCCCGGCCCGGTCGCCGCCGCCGGCCTGTTCGGCGTCTCCCTCGGCTGGGTCATCGTCATGGGCATCGTGGTCGGCATCCCCGCCGTGCTCGCCGCCTGGGGCTACGCCTCCTGGATCGGCAAGCGGCTGTTCGTCGAGGTCCCGCAGGACATGGTGGAGGCCGCGGAGGACGCCAGGGCCGCCGTCCACGCCGAGCAGGCCGCCGCCGGCCGGGCGCCCCAGGAGGCGCCGGTCTCGCTGGGGACCGTGCTCACCATCATCGGTACGCCGCTGATCCTCATCCTCGCCGCGACGTTCTCCTCCATCACGCTCGAACCCTCCACCCCCCGTTCGGTCATCGAGTTCTTCGGCAGCCCCTTCGTCGCCCTGACGATCGCGCTGGTCATGGCGTACTGGCTGCTGGGCCTCCGGCGCGGCTGGACCCGCAAGTCCCTCGAGTCGGTGTCCACGCAGTCCCTCAAGCCGGTCGGCAACATCCTGCTCGTCGTCGGCGCGGGCGGCGTCTTCGGCGCCGTGCTCAAGGCCAGCGGCGTCGCGCAGGCGCTGTCGGACACCTTCAACGACGTCGGCCTGCCGGTCATCGTCCTCGCGTACCTGATATCGCTGGTGCTGCGTGTGGCGCAGGGATCGGCGACCGTCGCGATCGTCACGACCGCGGGCATCGTCGTGCCCCTGGTCGAGAACGGCGACCACTCGCAGCCGTTCCTCGCGCTGGTCATCATGGCGATCTCGGCGGGCTCGATCTTCGCCTCGCACGTCAACGACGGCGGGTTCTGGATCGTCTCCAAGTACTTCGGCATCTCGGAGCGGGACACCCTGAAGTCGTGGACGGTCCTGGAGTCGGTGCTGTCGGTCGCGGGCTTCGCCGTCGCGGCGGCGCTCAGCCTCGTCCTCTAGCAGGCGGGCTCCGACGGGGAGGGCAGGCGCGAGCTCTGCCGCTTCCGCATCCTCTAGGGTCGACGGGTGGTCACACCCCCAGCACCGGACCGGCCGCCGGTCCCGGCACCCCCGTACGCACCCGCAGGCCCGGAGTTCGTCGCGGCCGACGCGCACAACGCCGTGCTCGTGGACGCGGCCGGCATCTGCTTCGACCAGGGCGCCCTGCACGCGGAGTTCGCCTGGCACGAGGTGCGCGGCGTCCGTCACGAGGTCCGCGGCCTGTGTCTCGTCGTCACGGTCGCGCACACGAACGGCATGCTCTACGAGTGCCGCGTCGGCGTCAGGCGCCGGGCCCGTCTGCGCGAATGGTCCGCCGGGCTCGTGCCGGTGCTCGGCCATTACCTCGGCGGCCGGATGCCCGCCGCAGCGCCGGCCGGGCTGCCCTATCCGGTGTTGTGCGCGTGGGTGCGGACGACGTACGGCACCCCGTGGCCCGAGCGGCGGATCTCGGACCTCGGCTTCGCGTACCTGGTCGACACGCAGCCGGAGGCGTACCTCGACGGCGACACCTCCGCGATGACCTACGGCGGTGGTCCGGTGCTCGTCGTCAAGCGGGACGGCGCGGTCTGGCAGTTCGGGTCCAACCCGGTTTTCGCGCCGCTGTACGAGGCCCGCACGGAGGAAGAGTTCCGACGGGCGATGGCGCGCGTCGTACCGGAGTGGGACCCCGACCGGCCGTGGTCGAGGATCGCGTTCACCTGACAGCGCACGGGACCGCCGGTCCCGGGCGCCGTCAGGCAGTGGATCAGCCGGTGCAGTACTGGGACTCCTTGCCGATCGACCGGTACATGCAGTCGGAGTTCTCCAGCAACTGGAGCACGGCGTCCCGGTTGCGGGAGGTCTCGCGCTCGATCACCTCGTCGGGCGGGTAGAAGCCGCCTCCCGACGAGGAGCGCGGGTACATCTCGAAGGTGTAGCCGAAGATCTTCTGGTTGCCCCACAGCCAGTCGTCGATCGAGCCGTCTGTGATGTAGAGGTCGCTCGACTGCTCGGCCGTGTAGCCGTTGCTCGCCGCCATCTTCCGGCCGACGGCGGCGAAGGCGTCGCGGTCGTCCTGCGTCATGCCGGCGGCCGTGTCGCTGTACGTGTACCCGTACGGCCACAGCACCAGCTCGCTGTAGGTGTGGAAGTCGATGGCCGTCCTGATCTGCTGCCTGCCGCCGACGGCCCGGGAGCGCACGAAGTCGGCGACGACCTTCACCTCGGGCGCCGACTCGGCGGACGTGCCGCGGTAGGTGTCGGAGCCGGGGGAGCTCGAGGAGCCGCCGCAGCAGCCCCACTTGTGGTTCCAGTTGCGGTTCATGTCGGTGCCGACGTACGAGGACCCGGAGTTGGGCTGCCGGTTCTTGCGCCAGCTGCGGTAGGAGCCGGTGGCGATGTCGTACTCGCCGCCGTCCGGGTTGAGGTCGGGGACGATCCAGATCTCGCGGCTGTTCACGGCGTTCGTGACCCGGCTGTCGCTGCCGTAGTCCTCGCCGAACTCGCGCAGCAGGTAGAGCGCCATCTCCACGGTGAGGTGCTCGCGCGCGTGCTGGTGGTGGGTGAACAGGACCTCGGGCTCGTTCTCGTCGGTCGCCACGTTGTCGCTGATCTTGACGGCGACGATGTCGCGGCCCTGGTAGCTCTTGCCGATGACGCGCTTGCTCATGATGGCCGGGTACTGGGCGATGCGCTGGTCGATCTCCGCCTTCATCTCGGCGTAGTTGTGGTACTTGGCGTCGGCCGAGGGGAAGTCGAACGGCTCGACGCCGGCCGTCGCCGAGCGATCCGGCGGCCCGGCAAGGGCCGTGAGGGTGTGTCCGAGGGCGCGCAGCCGCTTCGCCTGGGCGGCGGTGGCGCTGACGACGATCGTGTGGTCGTCCACCTCGTCGACGGACACCCCGGTGGCGGCGACGGCCGTGCGGTCGGCGGCGCTGTCGGGGCCGTGGATGCGGTACTGCCGGGTGCGTTCCTCCTCACCGGCGGTGGCCGGCGCGGGCCGGTCGGCCGACGGCGAGGCGCTGGCGGTCAGGGGTGCTGCCAGGGCGAGGGCGACGACGGCCGCGAGTGCGGCGGACCGTTTGCCCGAGGGGCGGATTCGCATGCAACTGCTCCTGAGTTGTGGGGGGTTGCTCAGTGCGCGTGCGGGGTGCGGGTGCGGGTGCGGGGTGTGCGTGCGCGGGGTACGGGTGTGCGCGTGTGCGGTTGCGGCGGCGGTGGCTCGCGCGCTCATGGTGCGACTCTGGCATGCTCCGGTCAATAGCGACTCCCGGCCATACGCCCGCCTTCCGGATGCGGGACACCTTGCCGGGCCTCTTGTGGGATCACCGGCATCCGGTTTGGGTAACCCAGTCACGTCGGAGGGACGAGCGGGAAGGCGGCTGCGCATGTCAGGCACCACCGAAGAGAGCACCGGCGAGGTCACCTCCCGGCCGCGCAGGGCGAGCTGGCGGTACATCGGACCGGGCATCGTCGTCGCGGCGACCGGTGTCGGGGCCGGCGACCTGGTCGCCACCCTCATCGCCGGAAGCAAGTTCGGCTACACACTCCTGTGGGCCGCGGTCATCGGCTGCCTCGTGAAGATCTCCCTGGCGGAGGCGGCCGGGCGCTGGCACCTCGCCACCGGACGGACCCTTTTCGACGGCTGGCGCAGCCTCGGGTCCTGGACCACGGCCTACTTCGTCGTCTACGTCGTCATCTGGGGATTCGTCTACGGCGCGGCCGCGATGTCCTCCAGCGCGCTCCCGCTCGACGCCCTGTTCCCGGGGACCATGGACCTCAAGTGGTGGGCCGTGCTGTGCGGTCTGGTCGGGCTGGTGTTCGTCTGGTTCAACCGGTACGCCGTGTTCGAGAAGGTCATGACCGTGCTGGTCGGCGTGATGTTCGTGGTCACCGTCTACCTGGCCGTCCGGGTGACCCCCAACCTCGGCGACGCCTTCGCGGGTCTCGCGCCGGTCCTGCCGGACGGCTCGCTCATCTACACGCTCGGCCTGATCGGCGGCGTCGGCGGCACCATCACGCTCGCCGCGTACGGCTACTGGGTCAACGCCAAGGGCTGGACCGACACCGGCTGGATGAAGGTGATGCGCCTGGACAACCGGGTCGCCTACCTCACGACCGGCATCTTCGTCGTCGCCATGCTCTTCGTCGGAGCCGAGCTCCTGCACTCCTCCGGCGTCGCATTGGCCAAGGGCGACAAGGGCCTGCTCGACCTGAGCGACGTCCTCGCGGACCGCTACGGGAGCACCACGGCCAAGCTCTTCCTCGTCGGCTTCTTCGCCACGTCCTTCACCTCGCTGATCGGCGTCTGGCACGGCGTGAGCCTGATGTTCGCCGACTTCGTCTCCAACTACCGCAAGAGGGGCGAGGCGACGACGGGCACGGAGGTGGCGTCGGGCAGCCGGGAGAAGTCGCTGCCGTTCCGCGCGTACCTGCTGTGGCTCACCTTCCCGCCCATCGCGCTGCTCTTCCTGGACCAGCCGTTCGGCCTGGTGATCGTCTACGGCGTGATCGGCGCGTTCTTCATGCCGTTCCTCGCGCTCACCCTGTTCTGGTTGCTCAACTCCGCCCGGACGCCCGCCGAGTGGCGCAACGGCATGCTCAGCAACGTGATGCTGGCGGGAGCCGGCCTGCTGTTCGTCGTGCTGTGCGTGCAGCAGGTGCGGGACCTGCCCTGGTGAACCCGGCGGGATGCGACGAGGGGGTGCCCGGCCACGATCTGCCGGGCACCCCCTGAGGGGCCCGTGCCGCCGGGGAACGGCGGCACGGGCCCTCGTCGATCAACATGCCGTCACGGCAGGTTGTGGACGTGCGGGCCGACGGCGCCGGACCAGGCGTTGCCAGCCGTCGCGTCCCAGTTGGTGGACCAGGTCATGGCGCCGCGCAGGGCCGGGTAGGTCTTCGAGGGCTTGAAGGACCCGCAGTTGGCGCCGCGGGTCAGGCAGTCCAGTGCGTTCTTCACGACGGACGGGTCGACGTAGCCGCTGCCCGCGCCGCGCGTCGAGGCGGGGACGCCCAGGCCGACCTGGGAGGCGTCCAGGCCGCCCTCCAGCTGGATGCAGGCGAGCGCCGTGAGGAAGTCCACCGAGCCCTGCGCGTACACCTTGCCGTCGCAGCCGAGCATCGAACCGCTGTTGTAGTACTGCATGTTGACCACCGTGAGAATGTCCTTCACGGCGAGCGCGGTCTTGAAGTACTCGGTGCCGGTGTTCTGCATGTCGATGGTCTGCGGGGCCATCGTCAGGACCAGAGAGGAGCCCGCCTTCTGGGAGAGCTGGCGCAGCGCCTTGGTCAGGTACGTGGCGTTGATGCCGTGCTCCAGGTCGATGTCGACACCGCTGAAGCCGTACTCCTGCATCAGGGCGTACGCGCTGTCGGCGAAGGCCGTCGCCGAGGCGTCGCTGTTGATGGTGACGTTGCCCTTCTCGCCGCCGACCGAGATGATCACCGACTTGCCCGCCGCCTTCTTGGCGGCGATGTCCGCCTTGAAGTCGGCGACGGAGGAGTAGCCGACGGCCGGGTCGAGGTTGAAGGTGATCTGGCCCGGGGTGGCCGTGGAGTCCGCGAACGACACGGCGATGATGTCGTACTGCGCCTGTACGTCGCGCAGCTTCTGCACCGTCGCGCCGTTGTCGAAGTTCTGCCAGTAGCCGGTCAGCGCGTGCCGGGGCACGGCCGGGTTGCCCGGGTTGCCGCCGGGGGCGGTGGTCCCGGTGACCGCGGCCGACTTCGCGGACTCGCCCGCCGCGTTGGTCGCCGTCACCTGGAAGCGGTACGCGGTGTTCGCGGCCAGGCCGGTCACCGTGGCCGACGTGCCGCTCACGGACTGGACCCTGGCGCCGTCGCGGTACACGTTGTAGCCGGTCGCGCCGGTCACCGCCCGCCAGTTCAGCGCCACGGACGAGGAGGTCACGGTCGCGACGGTCGGAGCGGCCGGGGTCGCGGGCACGACCGGGTCGGGGTCGGAGCCGCCTCCGCCGTCGGGGCCGAAGACGCTCACGTCGTCGGCGTAGTAGGCGGCCTGGCCGTACCAGCCGTGGGTGTAGACGGTCACCGAGGTGGTGTTCGCACCCGTGGTGAAGGAGGTCGACAGCTTGGTCCAGCTGCCGGTCCCGGGCGTCCAGGTGGACACGTCGTTCGTGCCGGTGCCGCTCGCGCCGAGGTAGGCGTAGCCGCCCTGTACCCAGGCGCTCAGCGTGTACGTCGAGCTGGGCTTCACGGTCACGGTCTGGGTGCACTTGGCGTTGTCCTGGCCGGCGGGGGTGGCCTTGAGGGCCGATGCGCCGCCGTGCACGGGGGAGGACACGGAGGTCCCGCTGCCCGCGGAACAGGTCCAGTTGGCGAGCCCCGACTCGAAGCCCGCGTTCCTGGCGACGTTGACGTCGGCCGCCTCTGCGGTGCCTGTCGTGCCCATGAGACCGAGTCCGGTGCCGACGGCCAGCGCCAGGCCGGCGCCGAGCCATCTGCGTGCGCGTGTGGTGCGGTCCACTTGCAGCCTCCGGTGGGGGAGTTGGGGGGTGTGGAGGATCCGGAGCCGAGACCCGGAACGGTGGCCACCGTGGAGGTACAAGTTGGTCCAGACCAATCTGCTTGTCAAGACCTCTGGAGGAAGGCGGGCCCCCGGCCGCCCGGCTCAGTCCCCTTCCTGGAGCCGGTCGGCGGACCACCCCGCCACGCAGCCGAGCGCCAGCACGGCATGGGACATCAGCAGCCCCTCGGCGGCCAGGCTCTGCCACTGGACCGCCATGTTCAGCACCTGGGCCGCCACGGGTACGGCGAGAGCCGCCGTCAGGTGACGGACGGTCACGTACCGGAAGGGCGGCCGGTGCAGCCGTGCGGCGGCCCAGACGGACAGCGCGACGCACAGCGCGTTCGGCAGGTGGATCAGCAGCAGCCGCCCGCCGAAGGAACCGAGCCCGGCCGGGGCGCCGAGGGTGTCGTAGACCAGGGTGACCTGGAGGTACTCGGTGAACAGCAGCACCACGATGCCCGCCGCCCAGGACTTCGTCAGCGTGAGAAATCCCGCTCTCGGCCCCTCGTCCCGCCGGGCGGGCACCGCCGGGTGGCCGTGGCGCGTCATGATGCAGCCTCCAGGGCGTCGAGGGCCTACTCGACCGCGATGCTGTCGATGATCTTCTTCAGTTCGTCGGGGGACAGGCGCCCCTCGGCCGCGTCGATCCGTACCGCGTACGCAGACTCGCCGGAGTCGAGACCGGCGACGATCACGCCCGCGACCCGGGTGCCCTTGGCGGGTGTGCCCCGTTCACCGGTCGAGGTGAAGGTGAAGTCGATCCGCTTCGCGTCCCGCGCCTTCTCGGGACCCGCGACCCGCAGGTCCTCCTGTCCCTCGAGGGTGGCGCCGAGGGCGATACCGGCCTCGGCGCCGATCGCGGCTTCCTCCACCGAATCGGCGTTGGTGTAGTCGAGCTGGACGGAGATCATGGCGACCGTCCGGCCGCCCTCCTCCAGGGTGGCGGTGGCAGCGTTGAACTTGCTGCGTTTGCCCGCGCCCTGCTCCTTGAACGCCGGTGGGTGGGCCACGGTGACGGAGTCCGTCGTCAGCCGGGGCCAGCCCTCGGGGACCTCGGCCCCGGCCGGACCGTTCCCGCACGCGGCGGTGAGCGAGACGGCCGCCGCGAGGACGACTGCCGCGAGCGCCCGCCGGGCCGTACGTCTGTGCCCGGTCGCCGCTTCGCCGCTCCAGGTGCTGACGCAGGTGCTGCTGCTCATGGTGTGTGCGCTCCCCTCGGCCAGGTCAGTTCGCACAGTAGCTGTACGGGACGTAGTCACGGCTGTTTCCGTTCGGCGCTCCGAGGAAGTGGGCGTCGTCGAGGGTCTCCTCCTTCTTCTCGGTCGACACCGAGAAGCCGAGGCTCAGCCCCAGGTTGAGCTCGAACCCGTACTCCGCCGCCTCGGTCTGCCCCGTGTACGTCGTGCGGCTCGACAGCCCCTCGTCGAAGAGCAACTGGCCGAACGGGTCGTCGTTGCCGGGCCGGGTCGTCGGCGCGCGGTCGGAGAACATGTAGCCGAACGGCGCCCCCCGGTCCCCGTTGCCGTCCAGCCACGCCTGCGCGATCCTGCGCTGCTCGGCGCCCTCGGCGCCGGGCGCGACGACGATCGAGTTCGTGACGACCTCGATGCCCGTGGTCTCGTCGGAGCCTTTGACGCCGCCGCTGCCGCCGCGCTTGTCGTCCCCGGACCCGCCGTTGTCGCCGCCCGCCTTGGCGCCGTCCTTGGTGGCGCCCTTCTCGACGGTACGGGTCATGTCGATGCGCAGGAGCTCGCCGGTCCTCTTGTCGTGGGTGACGGTGATGGTGCCGGTCTGCGTGGTGGACGCGGAGGACTCCCCGCTGATCGGCCCGGCCTCGTACCCGACCTTGCCGCCGTACTCGACGGCGGCGGAGTACGTGTAGGACTTGGTGCCCTTGTGGTCGTTGTCGGTCCAGGTCGCCTCGGGCGAGAACTTGAAGTTCCCGCCGAGCGTGGCGCCGAGCTTCCTCTCGTCGCCCGCGCTCAGCTTGAGTCCGCCGGCGGCACTGGCCTCCAGGCCGACCTTGCCGTAGCTGATGTGCCGGTCGCCCAGCTTCTCCTCGATGCGGTCGCGCAATTTCTCCTCCTCGGCCATGGGGCCCTTGCCGAAGAGGTAGAGGATGCTGCTGCCGAGGCCGCCGCCGTGCGCGTTCGCGTGCCGGTTGGTGAGCTCGTACGTCTTGAGCAGCTCGATGTCGTCACGGAAGGCCTTGGCGTCGGCCTCGCTGTCGAAGACCCAGGTGTCGCCGTTGGTGACCTTGATACCGGCCCCGAGCTCGACCTTGTCGGCGCCGAACTTGCCCACCGTGGCGCCCGGTTTCCAGTCCTTCTTGGCGGCGACCGACGCGGCGTCGGTGAAGGTCATCGTGACCTGCTGGTCCTCGTCGTCGACCTTGCCGTCGCCGTTGACGTCGTTCCTGGCGCGGAAGGTCTGTTGCTGGAAGCCGTATTCCTCGCCCCACTCGATAAAAAGGATCTTGGCTTTGGCTCCGGCTCTGTCGCTGATGGAGGAGATCTGGCAGAGCGGGGGTTCGTAGTCGGCGTCGGTTTTCGGCGTGCCCCGGGACGTGCCTCCGGGGGCGCACCGACCGCCGTCGATCACACAAATGATCTTTTCGGTGATCGCGCTGCCCAAGCCGGATCCGGTCACGGCCCCGATGACGGTGGAAACGACCACCACCACCCCGAGATACTCGGTCGCCGTGGCCCCCCGGTCCCGTCTCATCCGACGTCCCCCTCCCAGGCCGCGCACACCCTTCGCACGCGGAATCGGAATCGGAGCGTACGCACGGCCATGACTGCCCGGCGTGGGCCTGCGGACCCAATCGAGGGCCCAAAGGGAGTCGCGGCCACGGTAATTCGGCCGGTGTGACGGGAGTCGGCAATCGACGACTTCGTCCCCCTTCAGCCGGGTGCGAGTCGTACGGGTTGCCTGCCGGGGACCTGAAAGGTGTTCTCTGCCTCACAGGACGTGGTTAGAGTGCTGATGCAGCAGCACGAGCAGTGAGGAAGCGGTCGCCGTACGTTCGGCGACCGGATTCGAACGGGGAAATGAGCGTGCAGACCGCGATCGCTGTCACCAGCGCTGACCTGGTGTTACCGCCCACCGACCAACACACGCCGACGGCAGCGCTGTTGCCGCCCCCGGACGCGCAGCCCCTCGACGCCGCGCTCGTCGACATGCAGATGCTGCTGGACCGGCACGGCTATGTGGTGGCGCTGTATCCCGCCTCGATCCCCGTCGCCCACGAACGCAGACTGCACACCGTGCGCTCCGTTCTGGAGAGCGACCGCATCGCCCTGATGAAGCTGGCGCTGCCGCCGCTCGGTGTGGCCGTGCTCGTCCGCCAGCTGCGCCAGCTGTCGATCTGCGACTTCGGCGCGGGCATCGTCGCCTCCGCGGCCCGCCTCCTCGCGCACTACATCTACGCCGGGGCCCTGCTGAACTCCGTCGCCAGGCTCGACCGGGTGCCGGTGAGCCTCAAGTCGCACGCCAAGTCGTGGGTGCCGGGCTCCCAGTTCGCGGTCCTGGCCAACCCGCGGCCGCACCTGATCAGAATCGGCAGCGGAGAGCTCGCCGGACCGGAGTTCGGCCACCGGCTGATCGTCGCGAAGGGGCAGTTGCAGAGCGAGTGGGTCACCGCGACCCTCGCCCCCGCATGGCGCTGCCAGGCCCTGCACGAGACCGCGCTGCCGGGTGATTCGCCGCGCTGGTGGGGCACCTCGAAAATGATCGAATTCGCCGCCTACCTGCCCGACATCACGCTCGTCTATCAGCTCGTCTCGTCGGTCAAACGGGAGAAGTGCTCCTGGTGCGGCCTTGAAATCATCGGCGACCGCTGTGAATTCTGTTCGGCGCCGCTCGCGCCGGCCGAGAACCAAACCTCGAGCCCCGGTGTCCTGAACCACGGAACACCTATGCGTCCCGGGTCGTAGCCGCACCAGGGCGGTCGTCCGGACCGGTGGCGGGAGAAATCCCGGCACGGGCACCGGCCGTCCCCGTACCGTCCGCCAACCGTCCGTCTCCCCACGAGGTCGTCCCGCCCATGAATTCACGGCAGCGCCGCGGTGTCATTCTTCTGCTCCTGTCCGTCCTGTGCGCCTTCGGCGCGTTCGTCGGCGTGCTTTCTGTGATCAGCGATGTGAATTCCAAGGTCGGGCCGGAGGTGACGGCCTACCGGATCACCTCGGACGTCGCTCCGTACACGGAACTCCAGCCGAGCCAGTTCGAAAAGATCACGATGCCGAAGCGCTGGCTCTCGCCGAGTGCGGTCACCGACCTGTCCGTGGTGGAAGGGAAGATCGCCGTCACCCAGCTGCGCAAAGGGTCGCTGCTTCAGGCCGACATGATCGTCAAGCGCCCCGCACTGGAGAACGGCGAGCAGGAGATCGCCATCATGATCGACGCCTCCACCGGTGTCGCAGGCAAGATCACCCCCGGCGATCTGGTCAACATCTTCGCCACCTTCGACGACGAGGGCCAGGACAGGGGCCGGGTCGCCGAGTCCCGGATCATCGTCCCCAACGCCAAGGTCATCGACGTCGGCAGGCTCACCGCCCTGGAGCCCAAGGGCGACGACCGCAACGCCGCCGCGACCCAGGCCGTGCCCATCACCTTCGCCCTGAACACCCAGGACGCCCAGCGCGTGGCCTTCGCCGAGTCGTTCGCCGTCCACGTACGCCTGGCCCTGATCGCCAAGGGCAGTCCGACCACGCTTCGTCCGGGTGAAGGCACGTACACCCTCGACGAGGACACGAACAAGTGAGGGCCGGATGACGACACGCATCCTCCCGGCCGTCGGCGACGCCGACGCCGCCCGATCCATCGCCACCCTGCTCAGCCAGCTGCCGGAGGTGGAACCGGCCGCGCCGGTGGCCGATTCGACCTCGCTGCTCGACACGCTCGCGCGCCTGGCGGGCGAGTCGCTGGACGAGCTGCCCGAGGTCGTGCTGGTGCACGAACGGATCGGGCCGGTGCCGGCATTGGAGCTGATCCGGGAGGTGGCGCTGCGCTTCCCCGCGGTCGGCGTCGTCCTGGTCACCGCCGACGCGAGTCCCGGCCTGTACTCGTCGGCCATGGACTCCGGCGCGCGCGGGCTGGTCGCGCTTCCGCTCTCGTACGAGGAACTGACCCAGCGGGTCCAGGCCGCGGCCTCCTGGTCGCTCGGCGTGCGCCGCCATCTCGGGCACAGCGGCGACGTGTTCACCGGACCCGGCGGCATCGTGGTGACCGTGTCCGGGGCGAAGGGAGGCGTCGGCACCACGCTCGCCTCGGTCCAGCTCGCGCTGGCCGCCCGCGCCTCGGGCATGACGACGGCGCTGGCGGACATGGACCTGCAGGCCGGTGACGTGGCCTCCTACCTGGACGTGCAGTTCCGGAGGTCGATCGTCGACCTCGCCGGCATCCAGGACATGTCGCCGCGCGTGCTCCAGGACGTCGTCTTCACCCACGACACCGGCATCGGACTGCTGCTCGCCCCCGCCGACGGAGAACGCGGCGAGGAGGTCGACGACCGGGCGGTGCGCCAGATCGTCAGCGCCCTGCGCAACCGCTACGAGGTCGTGGTCATCGACTGCGGCACCCAGATGAACAGCGCCAACGCGGCGGCCGTCGAGATGGCCGACACGACCGTGCTGGTGACGACCCCGGACGTGGTGGCGGTCCGGGCCGCCAAGCGCACGGTCCGGCTCTGGGACCGGCTGCAGATCCGCAAGGCCGAGGAGACGATCACGCTCGTCAACCGGTTCACACGCAACACCGAGATCCAGCCCGCCCTGATCGAACGGATCACCGGCACACGCGCCGCGCGATCCGTCGTCCCCGCGAACTTCAAGGAACTGCAGGGCGCCGTCGACGCCGGCCGCATGCAGGACCTGGAGGCCAAGTCCACGGTGAAGCAGGCCCTGTGGGGCCTCGCGGGCGAGCTGGGCATCGTGAAGGCGCCCGAAGGGAAGGACAGAGCCGGCAGGTTCCGGGGCGACCGGGGATCCATCGGCGTACGCCGCCGGCGAACCGGCGGTCTCAAGGGGGAGAGTTGAGCGATGCGCGTGCTGAGCGCACCACCGAGCACGGGACGGGCCGGTACCGCGCCGGACGGTGACCCGCGGCGGTCACGGGCCCGCGGACGCGGCGGCGACCGGGGGCAGGTGGCGGTCGAGTTCCTGGGCATGCTGCCGCTCATCGCGGCCGTCTGCGTCCTGCTGTGGCAGTCGGCCCTGCTGGGCTACACGTACATCCGCGCGGGCAACGCGGCCGACGAGGGCGCGCGGCAGGGAGCGGCCGACGCCTACGGGCAGTCGTCGGACCAGCGGTGCCGGTCGGCGGCCAGGGAGGACCTGGGCAGCTGGAGCGGGGACATCGCCTGCGGCCCGGCGTCCGGAGGGATGTACGCGGCCGATGTGACGCTCAAGGTCCCCGTCCTCTTCCCCGGCTTCGTCGACTTCCCCTTCGCGGTGGAGGGACACGCCAGTGCGGTGGACGAGGGGGCGGCGCCGTGACGGGGAGGAAGAGAAGCGACCGCGGGCAGGTGGCCCTGGAGTTCGCGGGATTCATGCCGTTGCTGCTGATCCTCGCGCTCGCAGCCGTCCAACTCGGCGTCGCCGCCTACGCCACCTCCCAGGCTGGCACGGCCGCCCGGGCCGCCGCACGCGCCGAGAGCGACGACAACTGGCGGACGGACGGCGGCCACGCGGGCCGCAGCGCCGTCAGCGACTGGCTGTCCGACGGTCCGGGGGACTTCGACTACAGCGCACGGCCGGGAGGCAGCGAGGTGACCGCCACCGTCCGGGTCAGGATCCCCTCCGTCGTGCCCGGAATCGACGACTGGGGCCACGCCGAGCGCAGCTCCACCATGCCCAAGGACTGAGACCGCCGTACGCCAAGGAGTAGCACATGAGCCTGCGGGCACGCATCACGGCCCCCGAGGACCGAGGGGGCGGGCGGGACGACGGCCATCTGGTGGCCACGTACCGGGCCAAGCTGCTCGAGGAGATCGACCTCGCGGAGATGTCGGCGCTGGCCGCGGCCGAGCGCCGGGCGCGGCTGGAGCGCGTGCTCGGGCACATCATCAGCCGTGAGGGGCCGGTCCTCTCCGCGTCCGAGCGCTCCCAGCTCATCCGCCGGGTCGTGGACGAGGCGCTCGGCCTCGGCGTACTGGAACCGCTTCTGGAGGACGCGTCCATCACCGAGATCATGGTGAACGGGCCGGACCAGATCTTCGTCGAGCGCGGCGGCCGCGTCGAGATGCTGCCGCTGCGCTTCGCCTCCAACGAGCAGCTCGTGCAGACGATCGAGCGCATCGTGTCGACGGTCAACCGCCGGGTCGACGAGTCCAACCCGATGGTGGACGCCCGCCTGCCCTCCGGCGAGCGTGTCAACGTCATCATCCCGCCGCTGTCCCTGTCCGGTCCCACACTCACCATCCGGCGCTTCCCCCGCGCCTTCACGCTCTCGGAGATGATCGGCTTCGGCTCGCTCGACGAGCACATGCTCCATCTGCTCTCCGCCCTCGTCCAGGCCAGGCTGAACATCATCGTCTCGGGAGCGACCGGCACCGGTAAGACGACCCTGCTCAACGCGCTGTCCGGACTCATCCCGGAGGGCGAACGGGTCATCACGATCGAGGACTCCGCGGAACTCCAGCTCCAGCAGCAGCACGTGATCCGCCTGGAGTCCCGCCCGGCGAACGTCGAGGGCAAGGGCCGGATCACCATCCGCGACCTGGTGCGCAACTCCTTGCGCATGCGTCCCGACCGCATCGTCGTCGGTGAGGTCCGCGGCGGCGAGACCCTCGACATGCTCCAGGCGATGTCGACCGGTCACGACGGATCGCTCGCCACCGTCCACGCCAACAGCGGCGAGGACGCGCTGATGCGCCTGCAGACGCTGGCCTCCATGTCCGAGGTGAAGATCCCTTTCGAGGCGCTGCGCGACCAGATCAACAGCGCCGTCGACTGCATCGTGCAGCTCACCCGGCACGCCGACGGCGCGCGCAAGATCAGCGAGATCGCGGTCCTCGACTCCCGGGGCCAGGAGCCGTACCGGCTGGCCACCGTCGCCCGCTTCGACGCGCGGCCTATGGGCGCGGACGGACGCGTCCACGGAACGTACGAGCACTTCCCCCTGCCACGGCGCCTCGCCGACCGGCTCTTCATGGCGAGCCAGCCCGTCCCGCAGGCCTTCGGCGTCGCCGCGCACGAGGACCAGCTCGCCGTCCGAGAGGCCAAGTAGGGAGCGCGCATGACCACTACCGCACTGCTCACGATCGGCGGCACGCTCTTGTTCTGCGTGCTCGCGGTGATGGGCGTCCATGCCTGGTCCGCGGGCCGCTCGCAGCACCACGCGCTGCTCGACCGGCTCTCCCACACCGGCCGCACCGAGGAGACCGGCGGCCGCCGCCGGCGCTTCAGGGCCGTCGACCGCAGACTGCGGGGGACCGGCCTCGGCAGGAAGATCGAGCTGCGCCTCGCCGCGACCGGCCTCGACCTCACGCCCGGCGAGTTCTTCGTCTACATGGTCGCGGTGACCGCCGGCCTCTGGATCACGGCGCAGACACTCTTCGCGTCCTTCTTCGGGCCCATCGCGGGACTGCTCGGCATCTGGGGCGCGTTCGCGTTCCTCAACTGGCAGCGCACCAAACGCATCGAGAAGTTCATCAACCAGCTGCCCGAGCTCTCCCGCATCCTCGCCAACGCCACCCAGGCCGGTCTCGCCCTGCGCACCGCCCTGTCCATGGCCGCCGAGGAGCTGGAGGCGCCGGCCGGCGAGGAACTGGGCCGGGTCGCCGACAAGCTGGCCGTCGGCCACTCCGTCGACGACGCCCTGGGCGAACTCGCCGAACGCCTCCCCTCCCGCGAACTCGTCGTGCTCGTCACCACCCTGGTCCTCTCGAACCGGGCCGGCGGCACCCTGGTCGGCTCCCTGCGCAACCTCACCGAGACGCTGGAGGAACGCAAGGAGACCCGGCGAGAGGTCCGCACCCAGCTGTCCCAGGTCAACATGACCGCCTACGCGGTCCCCGCCATGGGACTCGGCGCGCTGCTGCTGCTCGACCGCGTGATGCCCGGCGCGATCGACCGCATGACCAGCTCGTTCATCGGCCAGGCCGCCGTCGTCGTCGCCCTCGTGCTCTACGCCCTCGGCGTCTTCGTCATCCGCCGGCTGTCCAAGATCGACATCTGAGGAGGAGCGCACCGCGATGATCGCACTCGGCCTGGCCCTCGCCGTGGCGCTCTGCGTCGTCGGAGCCTTCCACGGCATCCGCATGTACCGCGCCGACGCCAAGCTCCCCGGCGATCTCGCCGTCGCCCTGGAGGTCGGCGCCACCCGCACCACCGCGGTCGGCTCCGCCGTCGACCGCCTCGGCATGCGCTACGCGCCCGCGGTGCTGCGGATGATGGGCCCCGCGCGGGTCAACAAGGTCCGCCGCAGGATCGACCTCGCCGGAAACCCCGGCGGCCTCACCATCGACCGGTACGCGGCCCGCCGCGCCGTCTACGGATTCCTCGGTCTCCTCGGGGCCTTCTCCATGATCCTGCGCGGCCAGCCCTTCCTCGCCCTCTTCATGGTCGCGTTCGGGCTGTTCTGGGTGGAGGTCGGCATCTTCGCCGCCGTCCGGCAGCGCAAGGAGCAGATCGAGCGCACTCTGCCGGACTTCCTCGACGTCCTCGCCGTCGTGGTCAGCGCCGGCCTCGGCTTCCGCGAGGCACTGGAACGCGTCGCCGACAAGTACGAGGGCCCCTGGGCCGACGAACTGCGCATCACCCTGCGCCAGATGGACATGGGCGTCGGCCGCCGCAAAGCCTTCGACGAGCTCCGCCGGCGCAACGAGTCGGAGCAGGTCGCCCAGTTCGTCACCGCCCTCCAGCAGGGCGAGGAGCTGGGCGCGCCGATCACCGAGACCCTGATCCAGATCGCCAACGACATGCGCCGCACCGACGCCCAGAACGCCCGCCGCAGGGCGTCCAAGGCGGTCCCGAAGGCCACGCTGACCATCACGTCGATCATGGTCCCGGCGACCATGATCCTCCTCGTCGCGGCCTTCGTCTTCGGCGCCAACGCCGACTTCAGCTCGGTCGGCGGCTGACACCGTGACGCCGTCGCCGCCAGAGGGGGGACCGCAGTGGCCCTGCACATCGGGAGGATAACGGGAGGCCTCGGACCGGCCTCCCTGGCCCGCGCCACGGCCGATCCCGACCAGACGCCGACCCTGGCCATCCAGGTCAACGCCCTGCAGGCGCTGTGCCGCCAGGTCTTCGGCTTCCGGCTGGCGATGATCGGCCTGGCCACCCCGCTGGCACTCGGCGCGGCCAACCCGGGTGTGCCCACCTACCTCGTGGCCTCCGGCGTGCTCGTCACCTTCATGTTCTCCTACGGGCTCTTCCGGGACTGGGAGCGCTGGGGACCGCTGCTGCTCAGGCACCCCGCGCTGCTCGCCCTCGACGCGCTCTTCGGCGCCCTCCTGCTCATCACGGCCGGACCCGACAGCACCCTCGGGTACGTCACGATCTGCACGCCCCTGCTCGCCGGGCTCGCCTACGGGTGGCGCGGCGCGGCCTTCTTCGCCTGCCTCCAGGCCCTGATCCTGTTCGCCGTGTACGGCGCCGACTCCGACACCGTCGCCACCGCGGGGAACTCCCTGCTGCTGCCGGGCTTCTGCGTCGTCACCGGCGCCATAGGGGTCACCCTGCGGAATCTGCTGCTGCGCTTCGGCGCCGCGAGCCAGGCCCTCACCGAGGCCCGGGCCCGGCTCGCCGTCACCGAGGCGGTCGGCGGCGAACGGGCCCGGCTGGCCCGCGAGATGCACGACTCCGTCGCCAAGACCCTGCACGGTCTGGCACTCGCCGCCGACGGCCTCGCCTCCACGGCCGACCGCATGGACCCGCTCACCGTCAAGCGCCAGGCCGAACTGGTCGCCCGCTCCGCCCGCCGCGCCGCGGCCGAGTCCCGTGAACTGCTCAGCGACCTGCGCCGCAGCGACGACCTCCGCTCGGACGGGGTCGACGTCACCGAGGAACTGCACGCCACAGTGGACGACTTCGGCCGGCGCACCGGCATCGGCGCGGAGTTCCGCAGGCTCGGCGGCCCGCCCGTACCGCCGGTCCCACGCGCGGTCGCCCGGCAGATGCTCACGATCGCCGGCGAGGCGCTGGAGAACAGCGGCCGCCACGCGCACGCCACCAGGGTGCGGGCCGAGACGGGCATCGTCGACGGCATGCTGCGCATCAGCGTCCTCGACAACGGCAGCGGGCTGCCCGCGGGTACGACGCTCGACTCCCTGCGCAAGGCCGGTCACTTCGGCCTCGTCGGGATGGTCGAACGCGCGGCGGGCATCGGCGCACGCATCCGTATCGGACGCGGCAGGACGGCCGCGGGCACCGAGGTCCGCCTCGACCTCCCGCTGGCGGCCATCCTGCCCGCGCAGCCCGACATCCACCGCTCCCCACAAAGCACCAACTCCTGAGAGGAGGCCGCACGATGCCGGACGAGAGCTCACGCACTTCGAGTCAGCAGTTCACCACGCCCCATGCCTCGCAGCACACGTCGTCCCACGCCACTCCGCTCCACTCGGCCCCGCCGTTCCCCCCATCTCCCTCCTCACCCCTGCGGGTGGTCATCGCGGACGACAACCCGGTCGTCAGAGCCGGGCTGACGGTCCTGCTCGGCGGGCGCGACGACATCCGGGTGGTCGCCGAGGCCGCCGACGGCAGGCAGGCGGTCGAGGCGGCGCACCGGCACCGGCCCGACGTCATCCTGCTCGACGTCCGCATGCCCGGCGTCGACGGCATCTCGGCCCTGCCCTATCTGGTGCAGGCGGCGCCGGTGATGATGCTGACGTACAGCCGGGAGAACGAGATCGTGCAGGAGGCGCTGCGACTGGGGGCGGGCGGCTACCTCGTGCACGGCGAGTTCACCGCGGACCAGCTCGTCGCCGCCGTACGGGACGTGAGGGAGGGCCGCGCCCACTTCACGGCGACCGCGGCGAACGCGCTCCTGGCCGAGTTCCGCGGCGGCCGTGCGCCCGGCCCTCAGGGCGGGCAGCCGCTGCCGGACGGACTCGGCACGGCGTACGCACCACCGGCCCCGCCCACGGGTGGCCGTCCGGCCGTGCCGCCGCATCCCGCCGCTCCGATTGTCTCGACTTCCTGGAATCCGAGCGAAGATGCTTCGCATCTGCAATCGAATGTGGGACAGTCGTCCGTGGGGCACGGGGGTGACGCCGGGCTTGCCGCCGGTGTGCCACAACCTGCCCGCGACAAAGACCAGTTCGGCCTGAGTGCGAGGGAGGTGGAGGTGATGGACCTGATCGCGTCCGGCATGAGCAATCAACAGATCGCCGCCACCTGCTTCATCAGTGAGAAGACCGTCAAGAACCACATCAATCGCATCTTCGCGAAGCTTCACAGTGTCAGCAGGAGCGAGGCGATCGCCGTGTGGATCGGCACGGCACGCAGCGATGGCGGCCCGGGGAGGGGCCGTGGCTGAACCTCGCAGGACCCAGCCCGCGGATTGGGCCCCGGATTGGGCCCTGGGACCCTCTTCGGCGACCGCATGCCGGCCGTACGTTTCCGGCGTCGCAACAGAGACGTACGAGTCGGCCGGCCACCGGTCGGCCGAACCCGAAGGGGGACGACATGTCGAACGACACTCTGCTGAAGGCCGCGGTCGGCACGCAGATCCGCGTCAACGGCTGGAAGAACACCGTCGTCAGCCGCATGACCGACCGCGAGCGCTCCAAGGGCCAGACCGCGCTGGAGTACCTGGGCATCATCATGGTGGTCGTCGTGATCATCGGCGCGATCGTGGGCACGGGCATCGGCGGCAAGATCACCACCAAGATCAACGAGCAGATCGACAAGATCAAGGCCGGCTGAGCCGCTTGCCGAACCGCAGCACGAGGGATCAAGGGCAGGCATTCCCCATCTACGTGGTGATGGTGGGGGGCCTGCTCTTCCTCGCGTTCGCTTTCTTCGCAGTTGGGCAGGCGTCGGCCACTCGGAACACCGCACAGGGCGCGGCGGACGCCGCGGCGCTCGCGGCGGCACAGGACGCTCGTGACAAGCTCGCGGGCCGGTGGCTCGACTCCCTCAGGGATCCGACCAAGTGGCAGGACATCTTCGACGGCAAGGTGGAGATCGCTCCGTCGTGCGGAGCGGCCGCACGCTTTGCCGAGAAGAACGGCGCGGTGCTTGACGGGGAAGGGTGCTACCGGACGTTCGAGCCGTGGCCGACCTTCATCGCCTACGTCAAGACGCAGAAGCCGGTCGGTACGTCGATCATCCCGGGAACAGAGAGCAAGCACGCCACGGCCGACGCCAAGGCCGCGGTCAAGCCTCTGTGCACCTTCGACCCTCCCGACGACGCCGAGATCCTTCCCACGCTCACCTGCAAGACCAAGAGCTGGGACCTCGAGGACGACCCGACGGACCTGCCCGACGCGAAGGACCTCTTCGACGTGCAGTTGGTCGACTGACAAGCGAACGACGAGAGAAGGAACTCCACTCATGAGCATTCGGCGCATCCTGAAGGCCCGCAGGGGGGCGGCAGCGGTGGTGATCACCGCCACCCTGGCCCTCACAGTGGCCGGCTGCGGCGGGGATTCGGACAAGAAGCCGGAGAAGGAGAAGACCGCGTCGGCGAAGCCCGGCTCGGAGAACAACGACTCCGGAGAGGTCGTACCGGACACCGGTACGACTCTTGCGACCGTGAAGGGCCCCAAGGACATCGATCTCGTCATCAATTCCGTCAAGCGGGAATCAGGCGGCTTCGTCACCGTCAACGGTCAGATGAAGAACAACGGCGCCGAGGCCTTCTACGACATGTCGCCGTGGCGCGGTACGGAGCAGGAGGTCCTCGCCGGAGGCATCTCGGTGGCGGGTGCGACGCTCGTCGACAAGGCGGGCAAGAAGCGTTACTACATTCTCCGCGACACCGACGGCCGTTGCCTGTGCACCTCCGGTCTCGACAAGATCGACCCGGGGAAGTCCATCCCGGTCTTCTTCCAGTTCCCGGCACCTCCGGCGTCGACCACCGAGATCGATTTCCAGCTGCCGACGTTCCCGACCGTCTCGGTCGAGATCTCCGGGTGAGTGCCGCCATGACCCACACCCCCATGCGCCGGCCGTCCACCCGCTTCGTGCTCACGGCGTTCACCGCCGCGGCCCTCCTCGTCGGCTCCCACGTCCTGTCCGCGACCGAGGCGCGGGCCGACGACAAGCCGAGCGTGCCGCCGGGCACCGAGGCGTCCGCCTCGCCGCCCGTCGAGGTGGACGCGGACAACCCGGGTCTCAAGATGGTCGACGGCGCCACCCTCGCCCCGGCCAAGGTGCTGGACATCAAGTCCGTCATCGAGTCCGAGGGCGGTGAGGAGCGCCGGGAGGACACAAACTCGGACGTGAAGTACGCCCTCCAGGCCGAAGTCCTTTTCGGCAAGGACAGCGCGAAGCTCAGCCCGGCGGCGAACGGCCGGATCCGGGCCATCGCCGACGAGATCAAGAAGGAGAACGCGAAGCAGGTCCGCATCTTCGGATTCACCGACGACCTCGGTTCCTCCGCCCACGGCGACGTCCTGTCGAAGCAGCGGGCGGACGCCGTGCACTCGGTCCTGTCCAAGGCGCTCAGCGACGCGGGGATCACCTACGAGGTCCGCGGCTACGGCGAGCAGTTCCCGATCGCGGACAACTCCAACGAGGAGGGCCGCAAGAAGAACCGCCGCGTGGAGGTCTCCTACCCACGCGGTGGCTCCCAGGGCTGACGCCACGCAGGCCGGGCCGCGCGCCACGACGCGGCCCGGCCTGCGCGCGCCGACGGCCGCAGGAGGTGGCCCACCAACTGCGAGCCCGCGCCCGTCAGGTGCCACTCACCTGAACGCCGCCGCGTTGCGCGTCGCCCACTCCGCGAACGTGCCGGGCGCGCGGCCGAGGACGCGTGCGACGTCCGGGCTCACCCGCTGTTCCTCGGGCGACGGATCGCCCAGGATGCCGAGCGTCGCCTCCACGACCGGCTCGGGCATGAACCGCAGCATCTGCGTCCGTGCCTCCGTACGGCTCTGCTCGGCGAACCGCACCTCTTCGCCCAGCGCGTCTCCGATCGCCGCCGCCTGCTGCCGAGGCGAGACCGGCTCCGGCCCTGTGAGCACGTACGTGCTGCCGCCGTGCCCCGGTTTGCGCAGTGCGGCCTCGGCGACCGCGGCGATGTCGTCCGGGTCGATGGTTGGCAGGGCGACGTCACCGAACGGCGCGGTCACCGTCCGCCGCGTGCGGACGGCCTCCGCCCACTGGAAGGCGTTGGAGTCGAATCCGCCCGGTCGCAGCACCGTCCACTCCAGTCCCGATCCCTTGACGCCGTCCTCGAACTCGGGGGAGTGGCGGCCCGTTCCGACTCCCTGGGAGGACAGGAAGACGACCCGGCGGACGCCACCGGCCCGCGCCGCGTCGAGGATGGCTCCCGCATCGGCGCCGGCCGCCGGCATGTCGCCCGAGTACAGGAGGAAAAGCGCGTCGGCCCCGTCGAAGGCCGGTTTCAGGCTCTCCGGATCGGCGAGGTCGGCCCGCCGGTGCCGTACACCCGCCGGCACGTCCGGAGGCGCGGACAACCCGCGCGAGAGCGCCGTCACCTGTTCGCCGGCCTCGGCGAGTGCGCGCACGAGCGGCCGACCGACGTTGCCCGTAGCCCCAGTTACCACAATCACGTATCGCTCCCGGTTGTCGCGTTTCTCCGTGGACTCGAGGAAGCTATCGGGGCGGGGATAGTAGGTACCTAGAGGAAAGTAATGGGGAGAGGGGCTTGTTGTGACCGACAGCACAATGCACGCGGTGCCTCCCGGCGCCGACCCGGAACAGGCCTGCCCCATCGCCCCGGTGGTCGACATCGTCTTCAGCCGCTGGACCACGCCGATCCTGTGGGCGCTCCACACCTACGGTCGGCACCGCTTCGTCGAGCTGGAACGCCGCATCGTCACCATCACGCCCAAGGTGCTGACCCAGCGGCTGCGGCAACTCGAGCGCGACGGGCTGGTCGTGCGCACGTACCACCCCGAGGTGCCCCCGCGCGTGGAGTACGAGATCAGCAAGCTGGGCCGCAGTCTGGCCCCGCTGTTCGCCACCCTCGCCGAGTGGGCGGCCCTCCACCTGGACGACGTCGAAAAGGCGCGGGCGGAGCACGACGCACGGGAGCCGGCCCCCGGCCGCCGGAGCTGACCCGGCGCAACGCCCCGACCCCACAGGCCGGTTGAGCCCTGCGTTGGGCCCCTGGGCCCATGACGGGCGCTCCGGCCGCCCCTAGCTTGGCAGCCATGTCTGTACTGGGGGATGTGCGCCGACACGGCCGCCGGTGGCTGCGGGGGATCACCCCCCGGACCGATGCGCGGCTGCTCGGTCTGCGCAGGCGTCGTCGGCACGACCGGGGCCAGACGCCGTTGGAGTACGTCGGTCTGGGCCTCGTGGTCGTGGCCATCATCGGCTCACTCGTGGCCACCGGGATCGGCGCCGAGCTGACGCAGAAGATCAACGCGCAGGTCTGCCGGGTCACGGGCGGCGGGGACTGCGGCGACGGCGGCCGGCAGAACGAGGCACAGGACGGCAGGCCGGCGCAGGACGGCCCGGCCGACGTGCCGGCCGACGACTCCTCCGTGCCCAGAACCCCGGAACAGATCGTCTACGAGAAGGCCCTCAAGGAGCTCCAGGACGCCCAGGCCGCCGAGAAGGCCGACCAGGACAAGGCGGTGCAGGCCGCCAAGGAGCTGGCCAAGATCCTCGCCGACGAACTCGGCATCACCGACGCCCTCGACTGCGTCACCGAGGGCGACATGGGGGCGTGCACCGAGACACTGATCAATGTGCTGCTCAGCCTCGTCGGCGGCGCGGTCGGCAAGCTCGCCGCCAAGTACGGAGCGCCGTGGAAGTGGAAGAAGGCGTACGAGCTCATCCAGCGGCTCAGGAAACACGGCGGCGACCTCTACGACGGCCTGACCGGTCTCCTCAAGAACCGCAAGCGCGTCAAGGACGCGGAGAAGGCGCTCGAGGACGCCAGGAAGAAGTACGACCCGAACCAGAAGAAACCGGACGAGGACAAACCGAACGACAGACCGACGACCTGCCCCGTCCGGCACAGCTTCCCGGCCGGCACGCCCGTCCTGCTTGCCGACGGACGCCGGGTGCCGATCGAGACCGTGCGCACCGGGATGCGCGTGGCGGCCGCGGACCCCGGTACGGGGCAGAGCGGCGGCCGGCGCGTCACCCGGATGTTCACGACGTACGACGACAAGGAGTTCACCCGGCTCACCGTGCGGACGGCGTCCGGCACCGCCGTCGTCACCGCCACCGACACGCACCCGTTCTGGCTCGCCGGTGAGCGTCGCTGGGAGGACGCCGGCGACATCCGGCCCGGCGCCCGCCTCCGCACCGGGACAGGCGGCAGCCTCACCGTGCTGGCGGCCCGGCACTACGTGCAGCGGCAGACGACGTACGACCTCGCCGTGGCCGGTGTGCACACGTACTTCGTCGGAGTGGGCCCCGCCAGTGCCCTCGTGCACAACAACGACTGCGACATGTCCGCCGAGGAGGTCGACGCGGCGAGGAACCCGGACGTCGGCGAGGGGGACCCGAAGAAGTTCAAGGACCACTTCCTGCGGCACAAGAAGCTCGTCGAGGACGCCCTGGGCACCAAGTACAAGAAGCTCAAGGACGACGGCCCGCGCTTCCGCGACGACATCGCGAACGCGATCAAGGACGGCACGTTCGAACTCGTGGGCAAGGGCACGTTGAAGAAGGGCGAGCCGGAAGCGCTGATCTATCGTGGCAAGGGCGTGACGATCGTCCTGCGGGAGAACGGTGACTTCTGGACCGCCCTCACGACCGGCGAGGGCCTGGACACCGGGATCCAGATCACCAAGAAGGTGCCGAAGAAGAAGGGCTGACCTCATGAGCAGCATGGCACGCGAGGTCGCTGGGATGCTCACGGGACGCCGTGTGCGCGACGTCCTCGTTCCGGGCTGGATCGACCGGGACGACTCCGTGCCCGAGTTCCGGCCGCAGCCGCTCATCGTGTGGCTGCGGCTCGACGAGGGCCTGGTGCGGCTCGCGTCCGAGGGCCAGTACGACCACCTGACCGCCCGGCGGGTCACGGCTGCCGACTGGTCCGACGTGGAACTGCTGGCGGAGGCGGAGGACGAGGTCGTGCTGGCGTCGTACGGCGAGCAGTTGTTCGGCGACGGCAGGGACGAGTGGAGCTGCACGGCGGTGCGGGCGTACGTGTCCGGTGCCGGACACGCGGGCGGCACGCGAACGCCGGTCATCCGGGGCCTCGCGCTCGACTTCGCCGGCGGTCGCAGCCTGTTCCTGGACCCGGCGTGGACCTTCGGCATCCGTATGGGGAACAGGGCGGACGAGGCGGACTGGGTGGCGAAGCACGGTGGCGACACGGTGCTGGAGTCCCTGCGTCCTGCGGTGCCCGCACACGGGTAGAGCGCGCGGCGTGAGTCCGAGGCATGGGCCCGTGGGCCCATGTGCCGTGACGGTTCGGGTTGTTAGCGTGCCACGCACATCGGCGAGCGGGGTGGGAGCGCAATGAACACGGGGATCCGGACCAGGACGGCACGGCGCGTCGCGACGGCCGCGCTGGCCGTCGCGCTCACGGCCGGGACGGCCACCGCCTGCGAGGACGAGGCGAAGGCCGGTGGCGACGGGAAGGCCGCCGACGCGTCCGTGTCGCCGTCCGGCACCGCCGGGAAGGACACCGCACCGGCTCCGTCCGACTCCGCCGTGCCGCCCGCCGCCGAGCCCCCGAGCAGTGGCAGGACCCTCACCGAGGCCGAGTTGGCCAAGGCCGTGCTGGCCACCGGCGAGGTCCCCGGTTACGAGGTCACGCCCCTGCAGGGCGGAGAGGAGCCCGGCAAGGAGAAGGCGGACGAGCCGGCCTGCGCCCCGCTGGCCGCCGTGATCAACGGAACGCCGGAACCCGCCGCCGCGGCGACCGTGTACCGCACCGCCGTCGACTCCGCGGAGGAGGGCGAGGAGACGCAGACCGTCGTCACGCTGATCCTCACCTCGCACGCGAACGGCGGCGCCCGGCAGGTCATCGCCTCGCTGCGCACCGCCGCGGACGCCTGCGCGGGGGGCTTCACCACGCGCGGCGCGGACTCGGTCTCCACCTACTCCGCGGTGCGGACGCTGCCCGCAGCGCGGACCGGTGACGAATCCTTCGCCTACCAGGTGACGGGCGCGGTCATGGGCGCGAAGGTGCCGCTCGTCTTCCATGTCGTACGCCGGGGCGCGAGCGTCGTCACCTTCTACACGGCGAACTTCGTCGACGCGAGGACGCCCGAGGTCCCGGCCGAGCTGATCCGCGCACAGACGGCGAAGCTGCCCTAGACACCGGCCGGCCGTATGCCAAGCCGTACACCCGGCCGCACCCCCCACCGCGCCATCGCCCCGGCCTCCGCCTCCAGGGCGTGCCGGGAACGCAAGCGGATCCGGCCGAGGCGTCCCGGCTTCATCGTCACCACGTCCAGCACCCTCAACTCCCTGTCCAGGTACGCCACGTCGATCGTGAAGCGCATCCGGAAGGTGTGGACGCCGGCGCACGGGGTCAGCATGAGCGCGCCGTCGATCCCGTCCCGGCCGAGCAGCCCGCGGGTGCGTGCCCGGTACGAGGCGGCGATCCGCACCCCGACCGGGGTGTCCCGGCCGGGGACCGTCAGCTCCGCTGTTCCGTCCTGCCATGTACGCATGGCCCAGACCGTAGCGCCGGGCGGCGGCGTGCGGACCCGATCCGTACCGCAATGGGCCCCGGCCCGCGAACCTGGGCCCCTGGGCCCATGACCGCGGACCGGGCCGGGCCTAGGGTCGGCACCGTGGACGTGACGCTGATCGCCGTAGCCGCCGTGTGGGGGGCCGTAGCCGGGACGCTCCTGCCACGCGCCGCGTACCGTCTGTCGGTCGAACCGGAGGACGACTGGCGCGCCGCCTGCCCCGCCGGACATCCGATCACCGGACCGCTGCGCGGCTGGGTGGGGGCGGCCCGGTGCGCGAGCTGCGCCGCGGGGGCGCCTGCGGTGGTGGCGGCGGGGGTGCGGGACGGGGCGCTCGCACCGGCCGACGCGTCCGCCGAGGACCGTCCGCCCGTCCCGTACCGCCCGTCCGTCCTCGTCCCCGCCGTCACGGCGCTGGTCTGCCTGACGCTCGCGGCGTCGACGGGGCCGCGCCCCGAGCTGGCGGTCTGGCTGCTCGCCACCCCGGCCGCCGTCCTGCTCGCGCTCGTCGACCGCCGTGTGCACCGGCTGCCCGACCAGCTCACCCTTCCGCTCGCCGCCGCATCGGCGGCCCTGCTCGGCCTCGCCGAACTGCTGCCGCACGACGGGGGGTCCTGGCCGACCGCCCTGCTGGGCGGCCTCGCGCTCGGCGCGGTCTACTTCCTGCTCTTCCTCATCAACCCGAACGGCATGGGCTTCGGCGACGTGAAGCTCGCGCTCTCGCTCGGCGTGGTGCTCGGCTGGTACGGCTGGGTGGTGCTGTTCCTGGGGGCCTTCGCCGGCTTCCTGCTCGGCTCCCTGTACGGCCTGACCCTGATGCTCCTTCGCCGCGCGGGCCGCAGGACGGCGATCCCCTTCGGCCCCTTCATGATCGTCGGTGCGCTCCTGGCGGTGCTGCTGGGGGCTCTGGGGGCTTGATCGCCGGACATCGCGGCAACGGGCCGACAGAATCGGAGTCATGGACTCCTCACCGACGAAGCCGGTCAACCTCACCGAAGCCCTCGCGTCCTTCGACGACGTCTACAGTCCGCGCATCGTGGCGCGTATGAACGACTACGACGTGCGCATCGCCCATGCGGAGGGCGAGCACGTGTGGCACGTGCACGAGGACACCGACGAGTTCTTCCTCGTACTGGACGGACGCTTCGACATCGCCCTGCGCGCCGCCGACGGCAGCGAGTCCGTCGTGGAGCTGCACAAGGGCGACGTCTACGTCGTGCCGAAGGGCACCGAGCACAAGCCGTCGTCGCCGGGCGGGTCCATCCTCATGTTCGAACCGTCCGGTACGAAGTCGACCGGTGACCGGCACGAGGGCGAGATCCCCGACCACGTGGACAGCACGACCGGGCACGCCCTCGGCTGAGCAGTTGCACGTGCGCCTGCCGCCGGGTCACGTCGCTCGTCGTCGTACGGCCGCCCCCGGGCGTATACAGGTCAGAACCTGTCCGCTCCCACCGTCGCTGTCGGAGCCGTTGCCTAGGGTGGATCCGGCCCGGCGTACCGGCGGATCGGCGGCGCGCCGACGCCCGACCGGCAACCTTCAGCGAGGAGTGGGCATGGCCAAGGGCAGGACCTCCTACCACTGCGGCATCGATGCCGCAGTGGACGTTGTCGGCGGCAAGTGGAAGCCGCACATCCTGTGGGCTCTGAACGACGGCACGCGCCGCTTCGGCGAGCTGAAGCGGCAGGTGGAAGGCGTCAGCGAGAAGGTGCTGATCCAGCAGCTGCGCGAGCTGGAGGCGGACGGCATCGTGCACCGCGAGGTCTACGGGGAGGTCCCCCCGCGCGTGGAGTACTCGCTGACCGAGCTGGGCAAGGCGCTCAACACCGCGCTGGAGCCGCTCGGCGCCTGGGGATCGACGTTCATGAGCGAGATCGTTGCCAACAAGCAACGCACCTCGGTCACTTGACGTCACGTCACGTGTTCGTCAATGCGGCGCCCGCCGTCCCGGGTCACCCGTCGGGAGTAGCGGACCGGGCTGTGGCGGGCCCCTGACCCCCGGCTTTGCGCCTCCGCTCGGCCGGCACCTCCGCCGGCAGGGGATTCGGTGCCCGGTTGCGGCATGGCGTGGCACGCGGCACCACTTACGAAGGGTTATGGTGGAAACCCCCCCTCGGGCCGGTCCGTATCCCCCCACGGACCGGCCCGTTTTTTCATGCTCGCCGATGTCCGGCCGCCGACGCCGCCGGTCCGGCACCTCCGGAGGCTGCGGGTCTAGCTCCGGGCGGCCCAGATGTTCGTTCCTGCCGTGTCCACGGCGAAGGCGTCGATGTCCCTCAGCTCCTCGTCGGTCAGGGGCGGCCCCGCCAGAGCGGCCACGTTCTCCTCCAGCTGCCGCACGCTGGACGCACCGATCAGCGCCGACGTCATCCGCGAGTCGCGCAGCACCCAGGCGAGCGCCAGCTGGGCGAGCGACTGGCCGCGCTTGGCCGCGATGTCGTTCAGACCGTTCAGCCGGCGCACCACGTCGCCGGACAGGAGGCCGGGGTCGAGCGACTTGCCCTGGGTGGCGCGCGAACCCTCCGGGATGCCCTTCAGGTACTTGTCGGTGAGCAGCCCCTGGGCGAGCGGCACGAAGGAGATGCAGCCCATGCCGGCGCTCTCCAGCGTGTCGAGCAGTGTGTCGTCCTCGATCCAGCGGTTGATCATCGAGTACGAGGGCTGGTGGATGAGGGCGGGGACGCCCATCTCCTTCAGCAGCCCGGCCGCCTCCGCGGTCTGCTCGGCGGTGTACGAGGACACGCCCACGTACAGCGCCTTGCCCTGCTGCACCGCCGAGGCCAGGGCGCCCATCGTCTCCTCGAGCGGGGTGTCCTTGTCGAAGCGGTGCGAGTAGAAGATGTCGACGTAGTCGAGACCCATCCGCTTCAGGGACGCGTCCAGCGACGACAGCAGGTACTTGCGCGAACCCCACTCGCCGTACGGCCCGGGGTGCATCAGATAACCGGCCTTGGTCGAAACGACCAGTTCATCCCGGTAAGGGGCGAAATCCTGGGCGAAGATCTTGCCGAAATTCAGCTCTGCGGAACCGGGCGGCGGGCCGTAGTTGTTGGCCAGGTCGAAGTGCGTCACACCCAGGTCGAAGGCGCGGCGCAGAATCGCCCGCTGCGAGTCGAGCGCGCGGTCGTCGCCGAAGTTGTGCCACAGGCCGAGGGAGATCGCCGGGAGCCTGAGCCCGGAACGGCCGGTGCGCCGGTACTCCATGGACGCGTAACGGTCGTCGGCGGCGCGGTAGAAACTTGAATCAGTCACGCATCCCTCCTTATCACGGACTTGTGACATACCGGGTTGGGCCGTATTGGCCCGTCCGCAGTAGTGTGGCGCCTTCGGGGACTGCCGCATGGAGGGGTGTAAGAACAGTGAACCTGCGCGACCTGGTGTACGGGCTCTACGCACGCCGGGTGGAGGGCCGCCTCGACCACGCCCAGGTGCCCAAGCACATCGGCGTGATCCTCGACGGCAACCGCCGCTGGGCCAAGGCGTCCGGAGGCACGGCAGCACAGGGGCACCAGGCGGGCGCCGACAAGATCTCCGAACTGCTCGGCTGGTGTGCCGAGACCGACGTCGAAGTCGTCACCCTCTGGCTGCTGTCCACCGACAACTTCGACCGCCCCGAGGAAGAGCTCACCCCGCTCCTGCGCATCATCGAGAACACGGTGCGCAACCTGGCCGCCGACGGCCGCTGGCGCGTGCACCACGTCGGCACGCTGGACCTGCTGCCGGCCCATACGCAGTCCGTACTGAAGGAGGCCGAGCAGGCGACGCTCGGCAACGAGGGAATACTCGTCAACGTCGCCGTCGGCTACGGCGGCCGGCAGGAGATCGCCGACGCGGTCCGTTCGCTGTTGCTGGAGCACGCGGAGAAGGGGACGAGCTTCGAGGAGCTCGCCGAGATCGTGGACGTCGAGCACATCTCGGAACACCTGTACACGCGCGGGCAGCCGGACCCGGACCTGGTGATCCGCACGAGCGGGGAGCAGCGGCTCTCGGGCTTCATGCTCTGGCAGAGCGCGCACTCGGAGTACTACTTCTGCGAGGTCTTCTGGCCGGCGTTCCGGAAGGTCGACTTCCTGCGCGCGCTCCGCGACTACGCGGCTCGCCACCGCCGCTACGGCGCCTGACCTTCCGGGGCGCTGCCGCCCCAGGTCCCGCACGCCCGGCCCCGCACGCCCGG
>NZ_JABZEE010000047.1 GCF_013387495.1 Streptomyces sp. PKU-EA00015
CTGGCCGGTGGCCTGTGCGATCAGCTGCCCCACCAATCGCTCGTGCTCGTCGGCCGTCACAGGTCGCACCCGCATCTCCCGGTCCGCACGCTCGCGCAGCAGACCTTCCAACTGCCGTGCATCGTCCGCGAGTTCGCGGTGCCAGGTGTGGCGCTGCCCGGCCGGGACCCCCCGCGCCGTCTCCACCCGGTCCGTCAGGCGTACCAACGCGCCCGCGGGGGAGGGCGGTTCGCTCAGCGCGCCCACCGCAACATTGCGCAGCTCGCTGAACGGCTTGCCGCCGGGCGCCTCCACGGCGAGCTGGGTGAGCCGATCCGAGGCACTCTCCCGCAGCTCGGCCGGCACTCGGTCGTCCACCACGGTCAACGTCAGCTGCTGGTCGTGCTCGTCCCAGCGTGGCTCCACCTTCAGCTCGATCCACCGGCGGGTCCGCGGCCGTTCCAGACCGGGCGGCGGCAGCCGGTAGGACAGCACCTTGCGTCTGCGCCCGGAGTCCACCGGCTGGTGGGATCTGTCGGCCGGCGGCTGCCGCTCGTCAGCATTCAGCGACTCGTCGAGCGCCCGCAGCACCGCTGACTGCGGCACCCTGTCCAGGCCCACCGGGTCGTCGCCCACCGGCAGGGCGAGCCTCGGGTCGGGCGGCGACAGCGGGCCGCGGGCGGGCAGCACTCGGCGGGTGATCTGGTCGATCATCAGCTCCCGCTTCTCCCGCACGTACTCCGCACCGGGCACCGGTGCGCCCCGGTCCAGCTGGTCGGCGACCTCCGGCGGCACGATGATCTGGCTCAGCGAGCGGTCCACCGTCAGCAGCCCCGCCCGCCACAGGTCGTACACCAGGTCGTGGACGATCCTGCGGCCCAGCTGCAGGTGCCCGGTGAGTTGCCCCACGTCGTTCAGCCCGGCGCGCACCGCGTCCAGCAGCACCAGCTCCATTGGCGACAGCGCGCCGCCGTAGCCGAGCCGGACCTGCAGCTCCACCGTCTCGCAGGGCACGTAGACGACCGCGACGCTCACCTCGCCTCCAAGGGCAGGACGTCGGCGGCGTTCAACACGACACCGTAGTGGTCCACCGCCTGGCAGACGGTCTGCCAGAAGGTGTCGCCGCCGTTCTCGAACCCTGCGTAGTGCGCGTATTCCCCGACCACCACCAGCAGCTGTCGGGCCCGGGAGAACAGGACGTTGATCAGGTCTCGGCGGGACAGGTGCCCGAAACTCTCGGCCGCGCTGCCCGAGCCGCGCCGCTTGTTCCGCACCAGCGAGACCACCACGATGTCCGCCTCCCGGCCCTGGAAGGCGTGCACGGTCTGCACGAACCGCGACAGGTCGCCGTAGCGGTGCAGGACCTCGGCCTGCCGACGGTATGGGGTGAGCACCGCCAGCGGCTCGGCACTGAAACCGTTGCGGCCCGGAACCGGGGCCGGGCGCATGGCCGACACCAGGCGGTGCACGATGTCCGCCTCACCCTCGTTCTTCCAGTACGGCTGCTCCTGGCAGTTCGGCAGTCCCGCAGTGTCCAGCCACACGAGGGCACGGCCGCGCAGCCAGCCCGGCGCCTCCACCGGTGCCGGGGTCTCCGGGTGGTGGGTGGCCAGTCCGCCCAGCGGCATGCCGTCCTCGGGCGGGCGCTCCCCGGGGCGCGGTGGCCGCGGGTAGAACACCCGGCTGACCACCTGCGCGATCGGCTCGCGCATCCGGAACTGGGTGGACAGCCGCGCCGTCGGCCGGTTTCGCCAGGTAAGCGACTCCGCGTCGGTGTCCGTACCCGTGTCCGTGCGGGCATCCGCACCGGTGCTGGTGTTCTCGTCCCCGGGCTCCTGCTCGGGGAAGAGGCTGCCGAACATGTCGAACGCCTCCAGGTACGTCGTGCGGTCTGTGCCCGCGGCGGCGATCGCGGTGCTGGGATCGTTGACGCACGAGTCGAGGAACCGCACCACCTCGTCCCGCCGGTGCGCCGGCAGCTGGAAGTGGTCTCCGATCAGCGTCCAGCGGGTGCCCCTCACCAGCGGTATCGCCAGTTCCGTCGGCCATGCCTTGGCCGCCTCCTCGACGATCACCCAATCGAACGACGAGGCCCCGCCGGTGGTCCCCAGGTTGCGCGGCGTGGCGGTGGCACAGGTGGCGAAGACGATGTTCGCGCCGCGCTGCAGCCGGTCCGCCAGCTCCGGCAGGACCGGCTCCCGGGCACCGGGGTCCAGCATGTCGCGCCACCGCTCAAGCACCGGCCGCACGTCCGGGTCCACCCCGGCCGCCAGCTGCTCGTCGATGCCCTGCCGCATCTGCCGAGCCCGGCGCAGCACCAGCTCGCTGCGGAGCCAGGGGCGGACCTGCTCGTCCGGGGTGCCGCGCTGGGACACCACCCGCAGCGCGATCGGGACGTCGGGGTCCGCGTCCGTCGGCCCCTCGTCGTTCCGTGCGCCGATGTCCTTCAGGATGCGCGCCGCGAGGTTGTCCAGTGTGAAGTTGGACTGGGCCGAGACCAGGATGCGATGGGCGGACTCCTGCTCAAGATAGGCGGCGACGGCGCGCGCGGTGACTGTCGTCTTGCCCGTCCCGGGCGGCCCCTGCAGGGCGAAGAACGGCTGGTGCACCAGGATGTCCCGCACCGCATGCCGGCCGCCCTTCAGCAGGCCCTTGCCCGCGTCCGCCCAGCGCTGCGGCAGCGTGGGCAGTGAGAACGGCCTGCGTAACTGGCTGACCAGCGACTTGAGGGCGAACAGTTCCCAACGCGCGTCCGCCTGCCGGCGCAGCACCGTCTCCGAGCCGATGTCGTCGGCCGGCCGGATCCAGCCCCGCGGCGGGATCTTCTTCTGTCCCGGCTTGGGCTGCAGCACGATCCGGTCGCCGCCCTCGACCCGTACCACCTGCGCCTGCACGCTCCGTACGTTCTGCCCCTTGCGGTCGTGTTCCCCGGCGTACACCTCGACGTCGGCGCTGCCGCTCTCCTCGTTCTCCAGCCGGCCGAAGAACTCACCGAACGGAGGCCGCAGTTCGGGGTTACCCGCGTACTTGGTGAGCATGGCGTGACTATGGATCCGCTCCTGGTCGCGCTTCTGGTCCCAGCGCACCAGCGTGCCGTCGCCCGCAGCGTCAGCCACCGTCTCGTACGGGTAGCGGCGGGCGCGCAGTTCGACGCCCTGGAACTCCAGCAGCCAGTTGATGGCGCGCTCGTAGTCCAGTTGCGCGGTGGACTTCGCGACGGCCGGGCGGATGGCGTCGGTGAACTTTTCCCAGCTCGGCCGGTCTCGGCGCAGCGCGTTGAGTCGCGGTGCCGGGGTGCGGTAACTCAGCGCCTTGATCTCCGGCATGGGCCGCTTCAGCGAGGCCGCCCGCAGATCCTCCAGCTTGTTCTGCACCCCGTACGCGTCCAGCCGCGCCACGTACTTCACAACCAGCACTTCGGGCATCGGAGCCCCCAGGCTCAGACCCTGCTGCGGCCGGAGCAACTGGCAGAACCACAGGGCACGGGCGCCCGCCAGCACGACGGTGGCCTCCCGCTTGATCTCCGTGGAGCCGCCGTTGACGAACGGGTCGGCGCCGTCCGGGGACCAGAGCACCTCGCCGCGGCGCAGGTCGGTACGGAGCAGCTCGGCCGTCTCCCGGATGCCGGCCTCACTGTCCGCCGGATGCTCCAGCCACTTCCACTTGCCCAGGGTCTCCTCGCCCCGCTCCGGCATGAAGGCCAGCAGATGCGGCAGGCTGCTCACTGCGCCGCCGAACTCGATCATGTTCGCTTCGTGGTGCTCGTTCAGGTAGCCCGCGACCTCATCTGCGGTGGGCCGGTTCCGCGGGTGCGGGTCCAGCATCCGTCGCAACAGGTCGCGCAGCGCAGACGGCAGCCGGGCATGCTGCAGCCTGTCCCGCAGATGCTCGCCCAGGCGCTCCAGCCGGTCCCGCTCGGCCACCACCTCCGCCGCCTCACGGGGAACGCGCTCCGGTACCAGCTCCTGCGGCAGCGGCTCGACGAACCACTCCCAGGCGACCGCCGCCAGCCCGTACACGTCACCCTTGGCGTTCTCCACGACATTGTCAGGATCGCCCGGCCGGGGCAGCAGGTATGCCAGCCGCTCCGGCGCGAGATACGGCAGCGGCTCGGGTCCCTCCGCCAACACCAGGTTCCGCAGCTGCCCGCCCGCGGAGGAGTCCGCGGACGCGCCACTCAGCAGCCCCGCCACGAAGGAGCTCAGCTCGAACCGGGCCAGCCGCAGCCGGTACTCGCCGTCGGACCCGACGATCACGTCCAGCGCGGCGGGGGAAAGTCGGCGGTGCGTCAGGCCCAGGTCGTGCACGATCGCCAGCGCGTCCGCCAGCAGCTCGAACTGCCTCAGCGCCCCCGCCGGATCCTTGCGCAGGTTCTCGCCGTCCGCCGGGGAGAGCTGGTTGTCCGCCCCCACGGTGGCGATGAACGCCGCCTCGATCCCCTCGCCCGACTCCGTCCTGAGCCCCGCGTCCTTCGCCGTGACGGCGTCCAGGTAACCGCCGCCCAGCAGCACCGGCAGACAAGGATGCTCCAGCCCCGACAGCCGGGTCAGTGCCCGCACCTGTTGGTCCCACAGCAGACCGCCCAGCTTCGTCAGCCCCAGGTACACTGAGACGTCCACCTGCCGGTTCGTCTCCGCGTCGAACAGCTCCCGCGTCAGGTACAGATGCCCCGGCAGCAGCTCCCGGAGGCCGATCGGCTCGTCCGGGACCATTGCCTCGTACGGCCCGCAGCGGGCGGTCGCCGCGTCGCAGCAGAAGTACTTGATCAGATCGACGACCTGCTCCACCCCGAACGCCACAGCCCTCGCCCCCTTGCGCCAGCAGCACACGCGCTGCAGCAAGTATGGGGCAAATGGGCGGTGTCAGTGAGGGCTGTCGCCATCCCGTCATGCTTCTGCACGACACCCTGGTCACGCACTGGCCGTAACGATGCGGGCCGGCGCGGTCCGGACTCCTGCAGCATTCGGCCGCCATCTGCAGTCGGCGAACTCCCTCCTGGTCGGGGTGGATTGGGGTCGTGAGGCCGGCAGTGATGCGTATCGGAGGTTCATTTGAGGAAAAACACGTGATTTATGTGGTTCTTTTCCTCCGCTACACGACAGGTCCCCCAAACCTGTAAGCTCCGCGCCCATGCATTGGCACCCTGAGCACGACGACGGTGCGTACGGCGTAGGCGGCGCGAATGGCGCACATGGCGCCAACCACGCGAACCATGCGAACGGCACCCTTGGCGTGTACGCCGGGAACGGCGCCTACCACGAGGGTGGCCAGACCCAGGGCCTGCCGGTGGTGTACCACCCGTACGGCGACGGTGCCCAGGCCCATGACGGATACGCGGATCCGGCGGCGGCGTACGGGTGGCAGGAGCCGGCGGCGACCGGTCACGGCATCGCGCCCGGCGATGCCTACGGCCACCCGCAAGGCACGTACGTGGACGGTCACCCTGCTTACGGGGGCGGTCGCAACACCTACGAGGGGGGCCACGGCCGCCAAGGAGCCGACCGGGAGCACGAGCACCTGCACGGAGACGAGGGAAACGCCTACGGCGCCGCCGACGACGACCGCGACGCCGGACACGACGACGGCTCGGTCTTCGTCGACCCATCAGGCCGCCGCGGACGGCTGGTCCGCCCTGTGGGCCTTGCTTTCGCGGCGGTCTGCGTCGTCTTCATCGCCGTCGTGATCGCCGGATTCTTCGGTTCGGCGCCCTCCGGCGGCCCGTTCCCGCTGCCCTTCGTCCAGGAGAAGAACGAGGAACAGAAGCAGAGTCAGGACCAGGAGCGGGAGCAGGACGGATCGACGAAGGCCACGGATGAGCCCGGCTCCACCGCCGGACCCACCGCCGCCGCCACGCCAGGGGAGTCAGCGGCCCCGAGCCCCTCGACGAGCAGTTCCGAGACCGAGACCGAGACCGAGGAACCCAGCACCGAGGAACCCAGCACCGAGGCGCCCACGACCACGGCGTCCTCCACCAAGACCACGCCGGGCCTGGGGAACTCCGGCGACCGTCCTGGCCAGGGCCAGGCGCCGACCAAGGGACCCAGGTGAGCCCTGTACCACGCAAGACCGGAACAACCCGTTCCACCGGTCGCAGCCGTTCCCCCCGCACCAAGCGCTCGCCCCGATCATCCGCGAGGGCCCACTCGACGCGGACGGCACCGCCTGCCAGAAGCAACCGGCATGCCCGGCAGCGCGATCCCCGCGCCCACTGGCTGCTGCTTCTGCTCGCTCTCGCGGTCGCTGCCACCGCGCTGCTGTTCAGCGGTTTCGGGCGGCACGAGATAGCCCCGACCGCTGCCCCCGCACGCCACTGCACCGCTGCCGCCCCCGCAGCGGTACGCGAGGGCGGCCCCGTTCTCAGCGAGGTCGACGGAAAGCTGCGCAGCGCTCAACTGCCCGCCCGGACGGTCGCCCTCACCTACGACGGCGGCCCGAGCCACTCCTGGACTCCGCGTCTGCTCGACGTCCTGAGGAAGCATGACGCCAAGGCAACGTTCTTCCTCACCGGCACCCAGGTCGCGGCCCACCCCGATCTGGTCCGCAGAATCCACGACGAGGGCCATCAGATCGGCTCGCACACCTACACCGACGCCGACCTCACGCAGGTCTCGGCGGTGCGTGCGCGCCTCGAACTCGCCCTCACCCAGAACACCCTCGCGGGCACGGCGGGCATCGGCACCCGTCTGCTACGGCTGCCGCACACCGGGGAGACCGCTTCCCTGTGCGCCGACCAGTGGGAGGCGGGCCGCCGCGCGATCGACGACGGCTATGTCCTGGTCGCCGCGGATGCCGCCGACCGGAGTCCGGGGCAGGGACTGATCCGCCAGTTCACCGGCTCCCGGGAGGCCGTCGACGCCACCGAGGAGATCCTGGCGTCCCCGGCCGACGGCCTGCGGTTCACGACCGTCGGCGCCTCGCTGCGGACAGACGGCCTCAGCTACCCGGTGACGACGGCCGCCGCGGCGAAGGGCACCGCCGTCGTCTGGGCCCAGACGCTGTCCAGGGGTTTCACCGACGCCATGGGCTGGCTGCTGGTGGCCGCCGGAGGGGTCACCGTTGCCCGCCTCGTGCTGCTGTTCACGGTCGCCCGTGTCCACGTACGCCGCACCCGGGCCGGACGGCGCCGCGGCAACCGGCTGCCGCGGGTCAACGATCCGGTCACCGTGATCGTGCCCGCGTACAACGAGGAGGCGGGCATCGAGGCGACGCTGCACTCGCTGCTGGCGTCGACGCACCCGTACATCCAGATCATCGTCGTCGACGACGGGTCGAGCGACCGCACCTTCGAGATCGCCGAGTCGGTGAGGGCCCAGGACCCGCGGGTCATGGTGGTGCGCCAGGCCAACGCGGGCAAGGCGGCGGCCCTCAACGCCGGACTGTCGTGGGCCCAGTTCGACATCGTGGTGATGATCGACGGCGACACGGTCTTCGAGCCGGACGCGATCCGCAACCTGATCCAGCCGCTCGCCGACCCGCGCGTGGGCGCCGTCAGCGGCAACACCAAGGTGGGCAACCGGCAGGGGGTGCTGGGCCGTTGGCAGCACCTCGAATACGTCATCGGGTTCAACCTCGACCGCCGCATGTTCGACGTACTCGAATGCATGCCGACCGTGCCAGGCGCGATCGGCGCCTTCCGCCGCCAGGCGCTCGCGGGCGTCGGCGGAGTCAGCGAGGACACCCTCGCCGAGGACACCGATCTGACCATGGCGCTGTGCCGCGCGGGCTGGCGGGTCGTGTACGAGGAGTCGGCGATCGCGTGGACGGAGGCACCGTCCACCGTCCGGCAGCTCTGGAAGCAGCGCTACCGCTGGTGCTACGGCACTCTCCAGGCGATGTGGAAGCACCGCAAGTCGCTGTTCGAGACGGGAGCGGCGGGCAAGTTCGGCCGCCGCGGACTGGCCTATCTCGCCGTGTTCCAGACTCTGTTGCCGTTGCTCGCTCCGCTCGTCGATGTGTTCGCCGTGTACGGGCTGCTGTTCCAGAGCGCCGCCCAGGCCGGGGCCGTGTGGCTCGGCTTCACGGCCGTGCAGGTGGTCAGCGCCGTCTACGCGCTCCGCCTCGACAAGGAGAAGTTCGAACCGCTGTGGACGCTGCCGCTGCAGATCTTCGTCTACCGGCAGCTGATGTACCTGGTGGTGGTGCAGTCCGTCGTCACCGCGCTGCTGGGCAGCAGGCTGCGCTGGCACCGGATGCAGCGCACCGGTTCGGCGACGGACACCCTGCAGCGCCAGCCGGCGTGAGGTCGCACGGCCGGCCGGGCTCCTGGCCGGCCGCCGTCGAGCCGCGGTTCGGCCGGTCGACGAGGGAGCGTACGTACTGACCGGTGAGCGCCTCCGCCCGGCCCTCGACGGCAACGCGGAGCACAGCACTCCGAAGTACGCCGACGAGCCAGGGGCGACGTTGGCGGGGGAGTAGTAGCGCCACTGTTTGGGATACAAGGGGGTCTCGACACTGACGTACTGACCGGCCGCATGTCCGTAGGGCATGTGGGGATGCAGGGTGACCTCGGCGATACCGTGCCCGCAGGGGACGAGGTGCACGATCGTGGCGGGCCGGACGGCGGGCCGTGCCTTCGCGTCCTGCTCGGCAGCACTGATCATGGCGTCGGCGACTGCACCATACGCCTTGGTCCAGGCGGCGGCGATGTCTTCGGTCCAGGCGGGGCCGGCGTAGCGGGCCGACGAGGCGAGGAGGCATTCGCCCACGGCGGGGAAGTGCGCCCGGAGCGCGCCGAACTTGCGGTGGTCACGCCCGAGGTGTATCCGCAGAAGCGGACCAGGTTCTCTGGATCGTCGACGAGGTCGACGATGCGCAGCAGCGCGCGCAACAGGCGGCCGCGCTGGGTGTCCATCCCGGGCGGGAACAACGGCCGTACCTCGGGATAGCGCGGCCTGGCACGGACCGCCGTGCCCGCGTGCCGACGGCCCGGCTCACGAGAAGTTTCCGAATGTGGAGATCCGTCCGCGTCCCGGCTCCGAATCAAGAGCATGAGTGGTTCTGACCACGGTCCGCGTCGTTCGCACTCGGCATCGGTCCGGCATCGGTGTCCGACGCAAGCCGGCCACTGCCGGCCTGCACTTCCTCGGCACCTTCCTGGGAGCTGACATGGTGGACAAGCCGGTGGAAACGTTGCCCTCCGCTCCTGAGGAATCCACGGCCCTGCCGGAGGTGTGCGGTGAACCGGCCGTGATCGAGCGAATTCTCGCCGCGGTGCTGGCCGCGGTCGTGCGGACCGAGCGGGTTCCGGTCGACGGTCACTTCTTCAACGACCTGGGGGCCGACTCGCTGGTGATGGCGCACTTCTGCGCGCGCGTCAGGAAACGGGGGGATCTGCCGTCGGTGTCGATGAAGGACGTCTATCGGCACCCGACGATCAGGAGCCTGGCGACGGCGCTCGCGGATGCCCCGTCCGTGCCCCGGGCGGAGCCGGCGGCCGTGGCCCCGGCACCGGAGTCGCGTTCGGCACCGGCCCAGTCCCCGGCCGGCAGGGAATACGTCCTGTGCGGCGTGCTGCAGTTCCTGGTCTTCCTCGGATACGTCTCCCTCGTCTCCCTCGTCGCCGCCCGAGGCTACGACTGGATCTCCGCCGGATCCGGTGTGATCGACGTCTACCTGCGGTCGGTCCTGTTCGGCGGAGCGGCCTTCCTGGGTTTGTGCCTCTTTCCCGTGCTCGCGAAGTGGATGCTCATCGGCCGGTGGAAGCCCGGACAGATCCGAGTCTGGAGCCTTGCGTACGTCCGCTTCTGGATCGTCAAGACACTGGTCCGGTCCGATCCACTGGTGCTGTTCAGCGGCTCGCCGATCTACCTGCTCTATCTGAGGGCCCTGGGCGCCAAGGTCGGACGCGGGGCCCTGGTCCTCTCCCGGACCGCGCCCGTGTGCACCGACCTGCTCACCATCGGCGACGGCACCGTCATCCGCAAGGACTCGTCCTTCGCCTGTTATCGCGCCCACGCAGGACTGATCCAGACCGGCCCCGTCACGCTCGGACGGAATGTGCTGGTCAGCGAGGCCACGGTGCTCGACATCGACACCTCGATGGGCGACGGGGCCCAGCTCGGCCATGCCTCCTCGCTGCACCGCGGACAGGCAGTGCCCGACGGCGAGCACTGGCACGGGTCTCCGGCACAGCGGACCGACGTGGACTACCAGGTGGTGGGCTCCGTCCGCTGTGGTGCGGTGCGCAGGACCACCCACAGCGTTCTGCAGCTGCTGGTCGCACTGGCCGGGTACGTGCCGCTGGCGGTCGGCGGTGTGACCGCGCTGCTCGCCGAGGTCCCGGGCCTCAGCGCGGCTCTGGAGCCGGGGGCCGTGGTCGTCACCGACTGGGCGTTCTACCGCAACGCCCTGGTGTCGTCGTTCGTGCTCGTCTTCGGCGCCATTCCCCTCGGCTTCCTCGTGCTGACCACCGTTCCCCGTCTGCTCAGCCTGAGCATCACGCCGGGCAAGGTCTACCCTCTGTACGGCTTCTGCTTCGGAGTGCACCGGACGATCACGCTCATGACCAACTGGAAGGTCCTGAAGCGCCTTTTCGGTGACAGTTCGTTCATCGTCCACTACCTGCGATGCCTGGGGTACGACCTCTCCCGGGTCGAGCAGACCGGGTCGAACTTCGGCACGGAGATGAAGCACGAGACGCCGTACCTGAGCACCGTCGGGCGCGGGACGATGATCGCCGACGGACTGTCGATCGTGAATGCCGACTTCTCCAGTACCGGCTTCCGCGTGTCCCGGGCATCGATCGGGCCGAACAATTTCCTCGGGAACAACGTCGCATACCCCACGCAGGGCAGGACGGGCGACAACTGCCTCCTCGCGACGAAGGTCATGGTGCCGGTCGACGGGGAGGTACGCGAGGGCGTCGGGCTGCTCGGCTCGCCCAGCTTCGAGATTCCCCGGTCGGTCCTGCGGGACAGCAAATTCGACCCCAAGAGCCCCGCGGAGCTGCGGCGCCGCCTTGCCGGCAAGAACCGGCACAACGTCGTCACCATGGGCTGGTACCTGCTGTCGCGGTGGATGTACGTGTTCGGCCTCGCCCTGATCACCTCGGCAGCCGTCGAGCTCTACAGCACGTTCGGCGCGCCTGCGATCGCGCTGGCCGACCTCCTCGCCGTGCTGTTCACCGTCGCGTATTTCGTGCTCGTCGAGCGCGTCGTCACGGCGGTACGCCCGCTGAAGCCGCTGTACTGCTCGATCTACACCTCGAGCTTCTGGCAGCACGAGCGCTACTGGAAGGTGCCGTCGATGACGTATCTGCGGATGTTCAACGGCACCCCGTTCAAGAACGTGCTCTGGCGGCTGCTGGGGGTCCGGATCGGCAGAAGGGTCTTCGACGACGGCTGTGTCCTGACCGAACGGGCCATGGCCACCATCGGGGACGGCTGCACGCTCAACTGGAAGAGCGTCGTCCAATGCCACTCGCAGGAAGACGGCACCTTCAAGTCCGACCACATCACGATCGGCTCTGGCTGCACCCTCGGCGTCGGCGCCTTCGCCCACTACGGCGTGACGGTGGGTGATGGCGCGGTGCTCGCCGCCGACTCCTTCCTCATGAAGGGAGAGGTCGTTCCGGACGACGCACGGTGGGGCGGGAATCCTGCCAGGCCGCTGGGCGAAGGCGAAGGGAGGTAGGGCCATGGCAACGCTGCCCGCGGAGGCCGGCCGGGAGTTCTGGCGGGGCGTGCTCACCGCCGGTGGGGTCACCACGGTCCCGCGGTGGACCCTCGACCCGGTGGCCCGCATCGCCGAGCACGAGGCGACGCTTCCCGAGGATCTGGTGGACGCATGGAGCCGCCTGGCGGACGATCTCGCCGTGCCGCTCGGCTCCATCCTGCTGGCCGCGCACGCCAAGGTGCTCGCCGCTCTGTCCGGCGAGCGGGAGGTCACGACCGGTTACGTCACCGTGGCGGGTGGCCGGCCGCTGCCCTGCCGGCTGACCACCGAACCCGACTCGTGGCGGGCGCTGGTGCTCCACACCCACCGGGCCGAGTCGGAACTGCTGCTGCACAAGGACTTCCCCGTCGAGGGTCTCCGGCGGGAGCTGGGCCTGCCCGGACCGTCGTCCGAGGTCGTGTTCGATCCGGCCGGCGCCGGAGGCGAACTCGCCGGGAATGCCGTGCTGAGGGTGGAATCTCCGCGACGGGGCGATCGGCGCACGCTGCGGCTGCGGTACCGGGCCGACGCGCTCGACGCGGACTGCGCCGCGAGGATCGTGGGCTACCACCTCACCGCGCTCATGCTGATCGCCGCCGATCCGGACGCCGCGCACGGCCGGCAGAGCCTGCTCTCCGCCGAGGAGCGCCGCTTCCAGCTCGAAGGACTCGCCGGGCCCCGCCGAGAGCTGCCCGACCACCGCTTCCACGAGCTGTTCGAACAGCGTGTCAGGGCGCACCCGGACGCCGTTGCGGCCGTGCGCGGCGACCAGTGGTGGACCTACCGCGAACTCGACGCGCGGGCCAACCGGCTGGGGCGGGCCCTGCTGGCGCGGGGGCTCGGCCGCGAAGGTGTCGTCGCGGTGGTGACCGAGCGGAACCTGGACTGGGCGGCGGCCGTCCTCGCGGTCTTCAAGGCCGGCGGGGTGTACCTGCCCGTCGAGCCGCACTTCCCGGCCGACCGCATCGCGACCATGCTCTCCCGCGCCGGGTGCCGGCTCGTGCTGACCGAGCCGGGCAGTACGGCGACGCTCGACCGAGCCCTCGATGCGCTGCCCGCGGTCCGGGCGATCTCCGTCCACGAGGCCTACGCGGAGGACCACCCGGACTCCGACCTCGGCGTCGACGTCGCACCGGACCAGCTCGCCTACATCTACTTCACCTCAGGCTCCACCGGCGAGCCCAAGGGAGCCATGTGCGAGCACGCGGGCATGCTCAACCACCTCTACGCCAAGATCGACGACCTGGGGATCGGCGAGGGGCAGGTGGTCGCCCAGACCGCGCCCCAGTGCTTCGACATCTCCATGTGGCAACTGGTTTCCCCGCTCCTGACCGGCGGGCGGACCCTGCTCGTGGAACAGGACGCGATCCTGGACGTCCCGCGGTTCGTCGACACGATCGCCCGCGGCAAGGTGAACGTGCTCCAGGTCGTGCCGTCGTATCTCGACGCCGTCGTGTCCTACCTGGAGCGGCACCCGCGCGCGCTGCCGGATCTGCTGTGCGTGTCGGTCACCGGCGAGGTGCTGAAGAAGGAGCTCGTACAGCGCTGGTTCGCGACCCAGCCCGGTATCAGGCTGGTCAACGCGTACGGGCTGACCGAGACCTCGGACGACACCAACCACGAGGTGATGGGCCGGCCTCCGGACGACGAACGGGTCCCACTCGGTCGACCCGTCAACAACGTGCACGTCCACGTCGTGGACGAGCACCTGTCACCCGTGCCGCTCGGCGCCCCCGGTGCGATCGTCTTCTCCGGGGTCTGTGTGGGCCGCGGCTACGTCAACGACCCCGAGCGCACCCGGCAGGCCTTCATGGCGGATCCGCACCACCCGGGCCGACGGCTCTACCGGGGCGGCGACTACGGCCGCTGGGTGCCCGGGGGCAAGCTCGAGTTCCTCGGCCGCCAGGACAACCAGGTGAAGATCCGCGGCTTCCGCATCGAGATCGGCGAGGTCGAGAGCGCCATGCTGCGGGTGCGTGGTGTCCGCGACGGGGCAGTGGTGGCCATCGACGGGGCCGCCCGGGGCGGGCGCCTGGTGGCCTTCTACTCCGGCCGGCGTCCGCTGGAGGACGGCATCCTCAGGGACCGGCTGGGCAGGTCGCTGCCCGCGTACATGGTCCCGTCCGACTTCCACTGGCAGGAGAGCCTGCCAGTGACCGCCAACGGCAAGGTCGACAGGAAGGCACTGTCCGCGCTCGCCGCACAGCTCGGTGCCCCGGCCCCCGACGCCGTATCCGACGGCACCGAGCCCGACACCGCCGGCGAGGACCGCGATGCGCCCCGCACGCCGACCGAGCGGCGGCTGGCCGCCGTATGGGCCCAGGTGCTCGGCATCCCGGAACACCGGGTCCGCCGCAACGACCACTTCTTCGACCGCGGCGGCACCTCCCTCGCGGCGGTGCGGCTCGCGATCGCCCTGGACCGCGCGGTGGACATCACGGACCTCACGCGCCACCCGGTCCTGGCCGACCTGGCCCACCTGGTCGACAGCAGGTCCGGGCCGCCGTCCCGTCCGACGAGCGGGGCGCACCGGGCAGCGCTGCGCGCCACCGGACCACCGCCTTCCTCCTGAACCCGAGCGAAAGGAACCCGAGATGCCGTCGTCCCCGTCCTCGTTCCCCCTGACGCTGCCGGCTGTCGACCTGCAGCCCGGCAAGCCCCCGATCCTGCACACCGGCTCCACCGGCGACGCGGCGAGTTGGGCGGCCGAGCACCGGGACGCGCTGCGCGCCGTCGTCGCCGAGCACGGTTCGGTCCTCGTCCGGGGTCTTGGGCTGCGCGACCAGGCCGAGACCGCGGCCGTATTCCGGCAGCTGGCCGGGGCCGGCGGTCTGATGACCGAGAAAGAGGCTTTCGCACCCCGGCGGACCTGCTCCGACGGCGTGTACTCCTCGTCGAAGTGGCCGCCGAACCAGCCGATGTGCATGCACCACGAACTCAGTTACACCCTGGAGTTCCCCGGCCTGATGCTGTTCGCCTGCCTCGGCGCCCCCGCCGTCGGCGGGGCGACCGCGCTGGCCGACGCCCCCACCGTGCTGGACGCCCTGCCCACCGATCTCGTCGAGCGATTCGTGAGGGAGGGCTGGCTGCTCACTCGCACCTACAACGAGGAGATCGGCGCGTCCTTGACCGATGCCTTCGGCACCGAGAACCGCGGTGCGGTCGAGAACTACTGCCGCGCGGCCGCGATCGCGTTCGAGTGGCAGCCCGACGGCGGCCTGCGGACTTGGCAGCGCCGCAGCGCCGTGGTGCGGCACCCGGTCGCCGGCCGGCGCTGCTGGTTCAACCAGATCGCGTTTCTCAACGAGTGGACGCTGGACCCCGAGATACGTGAGTACCTCGTGGACGTCTACGGCGCCGACGGCCTGCCGTTCAACACCCGCTACGGGGACGGCGCACCGATCGGCGAGGACACCGTGCAGCTGCTGAACGAGGTCTACCAGTCCCACACCCTGCGCGAGCCGTGGCAGACCGGCGACCTGATGCTCGTCGACAACGTCCGCACCGCCCACAGCAGGGAGCCGTACGAGGGGCCGCGCGAGGTGCTGGTCGCGATGACGTACGCCGTACGCCTGGCCGACTGCTCGCCGACCGTGGAGGTGATCACCGCATGACCGTCACCGGTTCCACCGCCGGGGGGTCCGCACCGTCCGGGCCGGTAGCCGTGCCGCCGTTCGCGGTCGTGTCCGGCAGCCAGGTCCAGCACGCGCTGCAGGGGCGCGAGAAGCAGATCGTGGAGTTGGTCGAGGAAACCTACCGGCTGCACAGCGCAGGTGACTCGGTGAATCCGCCGTCCCACTTCCTGCGCTTCCCCGACCGTCCGTCGTCCCGGATCATCGCCCTGCCCGCCTCGATCGGCGGGGAGGCAGGGGTGGACGGTTTGAAGTGGATCTCCAGCTTCCCGCAGAACGTGGCGGCCGGGATCCCGCGGGCCTCGGCGGTGCTCATCCTCAACGACCGCCGCACCGGCTACCCGTTCGCCTGCATGGAAGCCTCGATCATCAGCGCCACGAGGACGGCCGCGTCGGCGGCACTGGCGGCGGATCGCCTCAGCCGCGGCCGACGGCGCCCGACGCGCGTCGGGTTCGTCGGGACAGGCCTGATCGCCCGCTACATCCACACCTTCCTGGCCGGTACCGGCTGGTCGTTCGACGCCATCGGCGTGCACGACGTGTCCGCCGACAGCGCGGCCGGGTTCCGCTGCTACCTGGAGCAGTCCGGTGCCACCGGCTGCATCGTCGTGCACGACAGCCCCGAGGAGCTGATCCGCCGGAGCGACCTGGTCGTCTTCGCCACGGTCGCCGCCCGGCCGCACATCAGCGATCCGTCGTGGTTCGCACACCGTCCGCTCGTGCTGCACGTGTCGCTGCGCGACCTGGCTCCGGAGGTCGTACTCACCTCGTACAACATCGTCGACGACGTCGAGCACTGTCTGAGGGCCGACACCTCCGTTCACCTGACCGAACAGCTCACGGGCAACCGCGACTTCCTCACGGGGACGCTGGCGGACGTCATGGCCGGAAGCGTGACGCCGTCGGCGTACCGGACGGTGGTGTTCTCGCCCTTCGGCCTCGGGGTGCTCGATCTGGCAGTCGGCAAGTACGTCTACGACGAGGTGGCCGGTTCCGGAGAGCTGCACGTCGTCGACGGCTTCTTCCATGAGCTGCGCCGATACGGATGAGCACCATCCGGACCGGCCGCTCTTCACTCCGCGGAGGCCATCGTGTCAGTCATATCCACTCCCTACACCTTCAACGAGGAGGATCTCTACGTCGACCTCCAGTCGATCCTCGGGCGCAGGCTCTTCCTGAAGTGCGAGGGCTTCAACTTCGCCGGCTCGATCAAGCTGAAGCCCGCGACCGAGATGGTGGAGGCCGCCGAGCAGCTCGGGGTCCTGACCCCGAGCTCGGTCCTGCTCGAGTCCTCGTCGGGAAACATGGGCGTGGCACTCGGCATGATCGCGGCGAGCAAGGGCTACCGGTTCCTGTGCGTGACGGACTCCCGCTGCAACCTGTCGACCAGGCTGGTGATGGAGGCCCTGGGCGCCCAGGTGCACGTGGTCACCGAGCCGAGCGCCCACGGCGGCTTCCTCCGTGCACGGCTCGACTACGTTCGCGCGCTGTCCGCCCTCGACGACCGGTACGTGTGGCTCAGTCAGTACACCAACCCGGGCAACTGGAGAGCGCACTACCGCAGGACGGCACCGGCGATCGCCCGCTCGTTCCCAGGACTGGACGTATTGTTCGTCGGCGCCGGCACGACCGGCACGCTGATGGGCTGCGCACGCTACTTCCGGCAGTGGCACCGGCCGGTCCGCATCGTCGCGGTGGACAGCGTCGGCTCGGTGACCTTCGGCGGTACTTCGGGACGCCGCATGCTTCCCGGCCTGGGCATGAGTGTCAGCCCTCCACTGCTCGACGAGTCCTTCGTCGACGAGGCGGTGCACGTCGAGGAGGCGGACACCATCCGCGCCTGTCACCACCTCGCCCGACGCGGCTTCCTCTTCGGCGGCTCCACCGGCACCGTCGTCAGCGGCGCGGAGCGCTGGCTGGCCGCGCATGACTCGGCGGGCCTCACCGCGGTGGCCATCGCCCCGGACCTGGGCGAGCGCTACCTCGAGACCGTCTACCAGGCCAACTGGGTCCAAGGTCTCTACGGCGAGGACGTGCTCCGCTCCGGCGGGCCGGCCGTCGTCGGCTCGGGGGCCGCCCGCTCCGCACCACCGGTGCCCACGCCACTGCGGGATGCGGACGACGGCTGGGACCCGGACACTGGCGGAGGGCGGGTGAACCCACCATGACGGATCGGGGCAGACCCACAGACGGGAGAGGGTGTGGCGAAGCGGCAGGCCCCCGGGGCCCGGCACATCGGTACATCCGAGACCGATGGACTGTTGGTGTCCGTCGCTGCCGGCAGTCAGGACGCCTTCGACCGGTTGTACGACGCGGCCGCCGGCCCGGTCTACGGAATCGCGTACCGGGTGCTGCAGGACGCGGCACACGCCGAGGAGGTCACCCAGGAGGTGATGCTCGAGGTCTGGCAGCGTGCACCCCGCTACCGGCCCGAGAGCGGGCACGCCATCACCTGGATGATGACGATCGCCCACCATCGCGCCGTGGACAGGGTCCGCACTCTGCGAAGATCCGCTGAACGCGAGCGCGCCGTCTCCCAGCACGAGTCGACCCTCGCGTTCGACGACGTCATGGAGACGGTGGAGGCGCTCGGAGAGCGCGAACAAGTCCGTTCCTGCCTGAAAGAGCTCACCGCCGAGCTGCGGCTACCGGTAGTACTCGCCTACTACCAGGGCCTGACCCATACCGAGATCGCTGCGGCGCTGTCCCTGCCGCTCGGCACCGTCAAGAGCCGCCTGCGCAGGGCACTGACCCAGCTGCGGCATTGTCTGGGAGCGCCGCCGTGAACCCAGCCGACCCACACGACCTCGCGGGTGCCTATGCGGCGGACGCCGTCACCCGGGAGGAGCGCGAGGCGTTCCGGCGTCACGTCGTCGGCTGCCCCGACTGCGCCCACGAGACCGCCCGCCAGCAGGAGGCCGCGGCCTGGCTCGCCCTCGCGGCAGCTCGCACCCCGCCTCCCCGTCTGAAAGAACGTGTCCTCTCCGAGGCGGCCCGGACCCCCCAGTTTCCGCCGACGCTTCCCGGTCAGGCGGACGAGCACCGGAGCCGACGGACCACGCCACCTCTGCTGCACCTCGCGCTGGCCGCCAGTCTGGCCGCAGCCGCCGCGCTCGGCGGTCTGGCGGCCTGGCAGTACCAGGAGGTGCGGGAGACGCGCCAGGAGGCCGCGAGCCACGCCGCCGACCTCGCTCGGCTCTTTACGGCCCCCGACACCACTTTCGTCAGGAAAAACGTGGCCTACGGCGGCTCCGGCAGCGTCGCGGTCTCGCGCCGGCTGAACCAGGCCGTCTACTTCTGCCAGGACCTGCCTCCTCTGCCCTCGGACAGGACCTACCAGTTGTGGTACGTCGCCCCCGGGGACGGAGCCCGATCCGCCGGGCTCCTCCCCGCCAAAGCCGGCCCCCAGGCCGTGTCCCTCCCCCCGCCCGGGACTGCCACCACGCTTGCCATCACCGTCGAACCGAGCACAGGCTCAGCCGAACCCACCACCGATCCCCTCGCCAGATGGCCCCTCTCCTGATCGTGTGGCCGGCCGTGGCCGCATGACCTGCTTGTTCTCGCGCAACCGTGGGTCGTGTCCGTGTCCGTGTCCGTGCCCGTGGGTGTGCCGGCACCCGCCGTGTACGGGGTAGTCCGACATCAACCCCTGTGCAAGCGCCATGGCGCGTCGGGGCGGGTGGGGCGGGCGTCGGCGACGAGCCGGAGGGCGTACACCGGCTGCTCGCCGGGGAGGGGGCCGAGGGAGGTGTGGCCGGTCATGTGACCTCGGCGGAGCTGCCGGCCGCGCTCAGGGGGAGGCGGGCCGCGCAGGCACCTCACGCGGCGGTCGCTCCGGCAGGGGCCGTGGGGCGACGGCTTGCTTCATCACGATGGTCGAGTTGAGGCCGCGTACTCCCGGCAGATGGATGAGGACGGACTCGTAGAGGCGCTGGTAGGACGGCAGGTCGGCGCTGACCACACGGATCAGGTAGTCCGGTTCGCCGAAGAGCCGCTGCGCCTCGACGACCTCGGGGATGTCGGCGAGTGCTGCGTCGAATTCGGTCACCGCGCCGGGCCGGCTGAGTGTGGCGAAGAGGAGGACTTCGAACCCGTATCCCAGGGCCGCGGCGTCGACGACGGCCCGGTAGCCGCGGATGATCCCGGCCGTCTCCAGTTCCCGGACGCGCCGCTGGCACCTGGAGACGCTGAGCTGGACCTTGTCGGCCAGATCGGTGAGCGTGATGCGCCCCTCGGACTGGAGGAGAGCAACAATTTTTCGATCCGTGGAGTCCACGAGCAAAATTCTAGCGACGAGAGCTCGCAGTCAAGCAAAGCTCACGAACATTTTGCCCGCCGTCCTGGCTAACCTCCAGCCATGGCAACCGACAGCACACCCTTTGACCGGGCGGGACAGGGCCTCGCGGCGGAAACTGCGGGATCGGTTTTCGACATCGTCGTGGACCGCAAGAACTCGAACTCCATGAAGTGGGCCTACGCCCGTCGACTCCTGGCGGACGACGAGGCCGCGGCCGACCCCCTGCCGATGTGGGTCGCCGATACCGACTTCAAGGCCCCACAGGCCGTGATCGACGCCCTCCACCAGGCCGTGGACCACGGCGTCTTCGGATATCCCGGCGGCGCGACCGACAGTTACCTCGACGCCGTGACCGGCTGGCAGGCCCGGCGCTTCGGCTGGGAGGTGCCGCGGGAGTGGGTGCTGCAGACCGCGGGCGTCATCACCACCCTCAAGACGGCGGTCCAGGCATTCTCCGCGCCGGGCGACTCGGTCCTGATCCAGCCGCCGGTCTACGCCCACTTCCACAACGACGTCCTGCTCAACGGCCGCCACCTCGCGTTCGCTCCGCTGGAGCGGACGGACGACGGCTACCGGTTCGACGCCCGCACCTTCGAGGCGGCCATCCGGCCCGACACCAAGCTGTTCATCCTGAGCCACCCCCACAACCCCACCGGGAACGTCTGGACTGAGGACGACCTGAGGACCATGGGCGAGATCTGCGCCCGGCACGGTGTCCTGGTCATCTCCGATGAGATCCACCAGGACCTCATCGTCAACCCCGAGAAGAAGCACACCCCCTTCGCGTCGCTCGGGCCGGAATTCGCCCGGAACAGCATCACGTGCACGGCCCCCAGCAAGACGTTCAACCTCCCCGGCCTGCAGAGCGCCAACGTCTTCGTCCCCGACCGCAGGCTGCGTGACGAGCTGGCCCGCCAGTACGAGCGCAACGTCTTCCCGCTGGTCAACGTGCTGGGCATGGTCGCCGCCGAGGCCGCCTACGCGCACGGGGAGCCGTGGCTGGAGGAGCTGCTCACCTATCTGCGCGGCAACCATGCGCGCTTCGCGCAGGCGGTCAACAGCGCCACATCGAAGGTGCGGGTGCTGCCGGCCGACGCCCTCTACCTGGCGTGGATGGACTGCCGCGACCTCGGGATGGATGCCGAGTCCCTGGACAGGTTCATGCTCACGAAGGCACGCCTGTGGCTGGACAAGGGACAGAAGTTCGGGGCCGAGGGCCACGGCTACATGCGGGTGAATCTGGGCTGCCCGCGCTCCACGGTCGACGAAGCCGTACGGCGGCTGATCGCCGCCGTCGAGAGCCTGTGAACGGACGGGGCCGTTCGGAGCCCCCTGCGGGCGGCTCGAGTGAACGGGCGATGATCACGATCGGCACACGCGCTCGATCAGTGCCTGCCAGCTGTCGCCGAGGCGGTCCGCCTGCTCCGGGGGCGGGGTGGTCGCCGGCTGCGGCGCTGACAGATACAGCATCACCGGGCCCTCCAGTGCCGCGGTGAGCTGCATCGCGAGGCTGTCGAGGTCGGCGACGCCGGGCCGGGCCAGACCCAGGAGCATGCGGATGTGCATCCGCGTCAGGGTGGCGGCGGCTCCGGCGGGGACGGGCTGATTGCGGTCGAGCGAGGCGCGCACGATCGCCAGGTGGCCGGCGAGGTGGGCGGGGCGGGCGCGGCCGTAGGCGATGAGCCGGTCGACGGGGGCGGCGCCGGGGCCGAGCGGTGGCGGACCGCTCGGGACCTGCTCCTGGAAGGCGTGCTCGTCCTCGTCGAGCAGGGCGTGGAAGATCCCCGCGCGGGTGCCGAAGCGGCGGTAGACGGTGCCCTTGCCGAGGCCGGAGCGCTCGGCGAGGCCGTCCATGGTGACCTTCTCCACGCCCAGTTCGGCGACCATCGCACGGGCCGTGGCCAGCAGCTGCTGTCGGTTGCGGGCGGCGTCGGCACGCTCGGCACGCTGATCCTCCCGGCCGCCACCGGCGTCGCCCCGGTCCTCACCCCGCTCGCCGCCACCGGCACGGCCCTGATCATGATCGGCGCGGTCGTCACGCACGCGCGGGGCAAGGAGTGGTCCCAGATCGGTCCCGGCGTGGTGCTGCTCGCCATCGCCGGAGTGATCGCCTGGGGGCGCTTCGGTCCCTACGCCTGGTGACTCGATGCTCGCCGTCGCGAGAGGTCAGAGAGGCCACCTGGTCGCGAACCATGGGTGGCGGTGGCGCGTACGCTCCGTCGCGCAGCGATTTGGGCCGTACTACTCCAGCGTGCCGCTGAAGAGGACCGCCGAGTTGCAGCGGTCGGGGGCCGGGCCGGAGGGCGGGCGGCCCACGGTGCGGCAGGCGAGGGTCACCGTGATCTTCTGCTTCGGGCCCGCCAGGATCGCCGATGCCCAGTGGAAGTCCTGCTCGCGGAAGTTCTCCAGCGCGGGGGCGAGGAGGGTCTTGTCGCCCACCGACAGCGTGATGGTGCCCGCGTCGCCCTGAGGGTTCTCCAGGACCAGATCCGTCAGGCGCAGCACTTTGCCGTCCGGGACCGTGTACGTCGCCGCGGCCGTGCCGCCGGCCGGGGCTGAGGGAGTCAGGCGGTACGAGAACAGGGCGGCCTGCGGGAGCGGGGCCGGGCCTGTGCCCGGAGTCGCCGAGGCCGACGGGGACGCGCTGCCGCCCGGGCCAGGCTTGCCGCCGCCGGCACCCGCCGACGCGGCCTCCTTGGCCTCGTCCGCCGCCTCCTTCGCCTCGGCCGCCTTGGACTCCGCCGCTTCGACCGGGACCTTCACCGCCTCCTTGGCCTCGCTGCGGACGACCGGCCGCAGCAACCCGAACCACAGACCCGCCAGCACGCCGAGGAGCACCAGCAGCGCGATCAGCAGCTTCAGCAGGCCCGCCGAGACGATCGGACGCTGCAGCAGACTGCCGTCGAGCGGCTCCGGGGCCACCTCCGGCGCCCCCTCCGGGCCGGGGGACGGGGCCGCGATCACCTGGAAGACGTGGGGCACGGCCACCCCGCGCCACATCCACCTCCTCGGCTTGACGGGCAGCTTCACGAACGCCGCCCGCCCCGGCTCCACCACTGTGGCCTGGGAAGGCAGCCCGAACCTCAGCAGATCACCTTGATCCTTGCCCGAAAGGGCAACGGACAGGGGATAGTTGCCGCGGTTGTCCAGCGCCACCTGGAATCGGGCGCCGGTGCGGCCCTGGCCCAGCCGCGGGGTCAGTTCCGCGGTGAAGTCGGCGTACGGCCGGATGTGCAGGACGCCCTCGGGCACCGTGGCGTACTGCGGTTGCTCCTGTGGCAGCACCCGTACGCCATAGGTGAGTTCACCCGGCGGAACAGTGGTGTCCCGGGGCGGTCGGACCACCAGCTCCACCTGCCCGCCCGTGCCGGGGTTCAGGGACAACGTCGCCGGCTCGACCACGCTCCAGTCGGCGGCCGGACCCAGGACCTCGAAACCGTAGGCCTCGACGACGTTTCCGCCGTTGCGGATTTCGAGCGGGATCCGGGCCTCCTCGCCGGGCAGCACCGAGGCGGGGGAGGCATCCAGAAGAGCGGAAGTGGTCATGAGGGGACGGTAGGGACCCGGGCCGGACGGCTCCGCTCCCCTGCGGACACACCTGGGGGCACGTTGCGTTGCCCGTTGAGCCGACGTGGAGTGGCTGCTGACTGCCCGGGTGTTCACTGGACGACAGGTGAGGAAGTGCCTGAAAAGACAGGCGCCGCTCTCGCGTGGCGTGGGGGCGCGCCGAACTGGGGGAAGCTGAACATGCGATACCAAGGAGAGAGCGGCGCGGAGCGTATCCGGGTGCGGCTGATGGCCCAGGACCCGATTTCGCGCGCCGGGCTGGCGGGGCAGTTGAGGAACTGCCCCCAACTCGAGCTGCTGGGGGAGGAGGAGAACGACGGGCCGGCCGTGGCCGTGGTGTCCGTGGACCGGATCGGGGAGACGGAGATGCAGACCTTGCGCCGTTTCCAGCGAGGCGGTGGATGCGGCACCGTGCTCGTGGCCACAGACATCGACGATGCGGGGCTGGTTGCCGCCGCCGAATGCGGAGTGCTGGGCGTCGTCCGGCGCGCCGAGGCGTCCACGGACCGGCTGGTGCAGGTCATCACGGCCGCGGCGAGCGGCGAGGGCAGTGTGCCCGCGGACCTGCTGGGGCGCCTGCTGGACCAGGTGGGGCGGTTGCAGCGGCAGGTGCTGGATCCGCGCGGCCTCGCGTTCACCGGGCTGGCGCCCCGGGAGGTCGACGTGCTGCGGCTGATCGCGGAGGGCAGCGACACCGCGGAGATCGCGCGGACGCTGGCCTTCTCGGAGCGTACGGTCAAGAACATCCTCCATGACGTGACGACGCGGCTGCAGCTGCGCAACCGTTCGCACGCCGTGGCGTACGCGATGCGGCAGGGCTTCATCTGACCCGGGCCCGATGACCCGGGGCCGAACCGGGCCCGCACGAAGGTGAGCTCGGGCGCCGCCCGGGGCCCGGTCGGCGCCGGACGGGTCCGGGGCGCAGCCCCCACCGCAGTCGCCCTGAGCCGCCGGGCACCGGCTCGTTCGCGCTGAGTCCGAACGCACTGCCTCTTAGGGCAGTCGGGGTTACCCCGACCGGTGCCCCTGCTCGGGCTGCCTGCGCGGTGCGCTTCGGACAGGGTTGTCCTGAGGAGGGCTGTCCGGATGCTGTCGGCGCCGTCCCGGGGGCGCGTCCCCGGGAGGCGCGGGGGAAACGTCCGGCGGATGCGCGTGCTTGAAGGTGTTTTCCGCTCCGTCCGGGGTCGGCGAGGGCTGGGTCTGCTGCTCGCCATGGTGCTCGTGAGTGCGACACCTGCCGTGGGCCCCGCCGTCATGGCTGCCGAACCCCCGCTCGCGCCGGCCGTCGACGAACTCCCGCCCGACCCGGGCCGGATCGCGTACGTCGGCGACGGCCCCCATCGCAGCGTGGCCACGATCGGCCCGGGCGGTGCTCTTGTGCCACTGCTGCCGCCCGGCGCGGCGGGCAACGACTGCCAGGCATCGGCACGCGGCGACGACATGGTCTGGGTCAGCGACCGCAGCGGCACGGGGGAGGGGGTGTTCCGGCGCACCGGCGACGGCCCGGTGACCCCGGTCGTGCACCTGGACGGCGGGCGGCTGGCCGATCCCGTGCTGTCCCCGGACCGGCGTTGGATCGCCTTCGTGTCGTGGGAGAACGACGACGGCGAGGGCAGCCGCACGTCGGCCTACCGCTGCGACGACTCCCGCGGCCGGTTCGGCGGTGCGCAGCCCTCCGTGTGGGTCGTCCGTACGGACGGCACCGGGCTGCGTGAGGCCGTCAGCAACGCGGACTGGGCCGACTGGTCCCCGGACGGCACGGAGTTCGTCTTCACACGGGACCAGCGGGCCTACCGTACGACCGTGGCCGCGGGCGGTGCGCAGGTCCCGGTCTCGTACGGGCAGACTCCGGCGGCCAAGCCGGTCTGGGAGCCCGCGGCCCCGGGCGGCAGGGACCGGATCGCGTACATCACCCGCACCGGCCGGGGTGAGCAGGCGCTCGCCACGGTCCCCGCGGCCGGGCGCGGGGAGACGCCGGCCGACATCCTGGCGGTCGGGGATCGCTACCAGGACGCACGCCACGGCGCCGCATGGAAGCCCGATGGCAAGGAGTTGGTGTTCCTGTCCCGCGAGCCGTATCTCGTGGACGCCCGGGCGGAGGCCTGCGGCACCTGCCGGGGCACGCCGCTGTACGACCCGTACGAGGTGGTGGGCTACGAGACGGAGAGCGTCGGCTGGCACACCCCGGCCGGCGGTGAGCCCGTCGTCATGGTGTCCGGGAAGGATCCGGAGGACTTCACCATCGAGAGCCAGCGGGCAGCCGTACCGCTGGACCGGCTCGAACTGCGGGCCGGACAGGGCGAGGAGAGCGCCCTGTCCGATCCCGCGTACGCGCCGGACGGGCGCAGGATGGCCTTCGTACGGACCACCGGGCCACCGGATGCACCCGACACCGAGCGGATCCTCGTGGGGGAGGAGCTCGGGCTGGCCCGGGCCGTGCCGCTGAGGTACAAGGGGATGGGCGTGAACGAGTTCCAGGAGCGGCCGGCCTGGTCCCCGGACGGCACCAAGCTGGCCTTCGCCCGGTCGGCGCCTCCTACCCGCGGCAACCCGGATCCGGCTGCGCAGATCGTGGTCGTGGACATCTCCCGGGGACCGCAGGACGGACAGCTGCTCCACGAGGTGCCGGAGCGGACGAGGCCCGGATACGGGTGCTACTCGGACGACCGTGACCCGTCCTGGTCACCGGACGGCGGCAAGCTTGCCTTCTCACGGCGGAGTGACTGCTCGAGGATCAACGCGGTTCCGGGGCAACCGCTGAGGGGGCCGGCCCCGGGTGGCCCCAGGATTGCCGTCGACGACGACAGCGGCGGCGGCACGTCGGACGGCAGCGGGCCTCCCGCGGACGGCAGCGAGCCGCCTTCGGACGACGGCGCCGGAACATCCGACGGGCCCGTCCGGCCCCAGGGCGACACCCGCGACCGCCACATCTGGACTGCCGGGGCAACGCCGGGCGGCGGAGTGCCGTTCGACGTGTCGGCCGCGCAGTGCGGCAGCCCCGAGTGCCGCGTGGTCGACGTACGGCCCGCCTACCGCCCCGGCACCAGCAGCATCGCCTTCGTACGCCAGACCACCGTGCCCACCGGGCCCGGCCTGCGCGCTGCACCCGTCTCGGGCTACGAAGGGCCGCGGATGGTGCTGGAGGTGGGCGACGACGGCACCCGCTGCCGGGGGCTCGTGCCCTTCGGCGACGCATGCCCTCTCGCCGTGCCCGCGCCCGACGGCGACGGACCGGGCTACGACATGCCGGACAACCCCGCCTGGTCGCCCGACGGCCACCGGCTGGCCGTCGACGTGGTGGTGTCCGGCTGGGACTCGGTGACCGACCGCCGGATCCGCGTGGTCGACCCGGCGAACGGCCAGGGAGAGACGCTGCCCGGCAAGCTCTACAACGGACAGCAGCAGCCCACCTGGAAGCCGAGCTCCGACCTGCGGGTCCACCTCACCACCGCCGACTCGCCGCTGATGCTGGGCGACACCGGCACGGTCGTCCTCGTCGTGCGGAACCACGGCGTCGCCGACGCGCCCCGGACCGGGGTCCGCGTCGAGCTGCCGACCGGACTGGACTTCGTCGCGCCGTCGGACCCCGAGGGGGCCTGCGCGGCCGATCCGGCCGACGCCGGGCAACTGCTGTGCGACGTGGGCGTGCTGAAGTCCGGCACCGAGGCGCGGATCGAGCTGGACGTGAAGGGCGTCGCACCGGGTGCACAGACGATCGAGGCGACCGCCGGGGGCGCCCTGACCGACCATCAGCCGCAGGACAACACCGACGAGCTGGTGGTCCAGGTCGTGGTGCCGGACCTGGCGGTCACCGCGACGGCCACCCCGCCGGTCATCAAGATCCGGGAGCGGTCGACCGTCGAGTTCACGGTCCGCAACGCCGGCTCCGCGACCGCCTTGAACACCCGGCTCACGCCGGCCGTTCCGCCCGGCCTCACGCTCATGTCCGGCACGCAATGCCCGGCCACGGGCTGCGACCTGGGCAGCATCGCTCCCGGCGCGGAGAAGAAGGTCACCCTCGTCTACACAGCCCGGAACGCCTTCTCCGGGACGATCGAGGGCAGGGTGACCGCGACCACGCGGGACAACAACCCCGACAACGACCGCGCGTCGGTGGATCTCACCGTCGTCGACCCCCGGATGCCCGACCCGGCGGTCACGGTGACCGCGGCGCCCTCGCGGATACCGACCGGTGACCGGTCGACCGTCGTCTACACGGTACGGAACCTCGGCGACGCCCCCGCGAAGTCGGTACTGCTGACGCCCGTACTGCCGAGCGGACTGACCGTCGTCACCGCCACACCCGCCTGCCCCGCCACCGGTTGCGCCCTCGGGGACCTGGCGCCGGGAGCCACGGTGACCGTGACCCGGGTGGTGACCGCGAGCAGCGCCCTGCGCGGGTCCGTCGCCGGTACGGTCACCACTCCCGGCCCCGACACCGACCCGGGGAACAACTCGGCCTCCGCGCCGCTGACCGTGGACGAGCGGCCGTCGCCCCCGCGGCGCTCCGCGGACCCGTCCGTCTCGGTGACCGCCGGGCCGCGCACGGCGTACTCGGGCGGCCGGATCACCGCCGAGGCGACCATCCGTAACGGCGGGCAGGTCACCGCGACCGGGCTGACGCTGAAGGTCGTCGTGCCGCCCGGACTCCGGGTCGTGTCGGTGTCCCGGCCGCCGTGCCTGACCGCGGACGGCTGCGGGCTCGGGAACCTGGCACCCGCGGCCCGCACCACCGTACGGCTGCGGCTGGCGGCGGACCGGGCGCTGACCGGAGCGATCACGGCGACGGTCACGACAACGGGCTCGGACAGCAACCTTGCCAACAACACGGCGAGCGCACCGCTGACCGTGCGCCGGCCAGTGCTCCGGCTCGACCCCGAGCTCGGACCGCCCGGTGCGGTCACGCAGGCCCGCGGCAGTTCCTTCCCGCCCGGGGCCACGGTGCGGCTGCGCTGGAGCGAGGGCGTGACCGCGGCGTCCGCGCCGGTGGTGGTCGGGGCGGACGGGACCTTCTCGGCGCCGGTGCTCGTGCTCGTACAGGACGCGCTGGGGCCGCGGGAGCTGCGGGCGACGCACGACGCAGTGCCCGTGCCGCTGTTCCGCGAAGTGAAGGCCGAGTACCTGGTGGTGCCCGGGGTGCTGCAGCCGTCCGTCTTCCAGTGGCGCAGGTGACCGGACATGATCCATGAAGTGGACGAGGCGCTGCGGGACCTGGTGCGAGGGGAGGCGCTGGGGGAGGGCGCGGACGTCGAGGTCGTCTTCGACGCACCGACCCGGGAGTGGGCGGCCCGGCGCAACACCCCCACCGTGAATCTCTACCTGTACGACATCCGGGAGGACCTGCGGCGGCGCTCGCGCGGACGGCAGAACATCTACGACGAGCAGGGCCGGGTCACCGCCCGGACCCTGCCGCCCCGCTACTTCACACTCTCGTACCTGATCAGCGCCTGGACCCAGCGGCCGGAGGACGAACACCGGCTGCTGTCCGCCCTGTTGGCGTGCTTTCTCCGGCATTCCGCACTGCCGGGTGGGCGGTTGGGGCCCGAGCTGACGGCGACAGGCCTGCCGGTGCCGGTCTCGATCGCGCTGCCACCGCCGGAGGACCGGGCGTTCGCGGATGTGTGGTCTGCGCTGGGAGGGGAGCTGAAGCCTTCGCTCGACGTGGTGGTGAGCGCACCGGTCACCACGGCACCGGTCTACCCGGCGGGGCCACCGGTGGAGGAGGGGCTGGCGGTCGACCTGTCGGATGTCCATGCGCCGCCCGCGACTCCGGCGTCCGTACCCGTCCCGGGACCGCGAGGCCCGCGACGCGCCCGCCGTCCTGGCGACCGGACGGGAGCCTGATGGACCATCTGCTGGGACGGCTCGGGATCGTCGAGGCACGGGTACGCCGGGCCGTCCGGGCACGACGGGCCGTGGACCCGGACGCGGACGACCCCTTCCGGGGCCTGTACCTGTCGGAGGACGCTGTCCTGCGGATTCTGGACGAGCCGCAGACCGTGCCATGGCCGGACGACCCGGTGGACGTGCCCGACCGGGAGGCCCTGAAGCGGGCCGCCGAGTCCTCCAGGCTGACCGCGCTCCAACGGAACTTCGGCCTGACGCCGCTGGACGTGGAGCTGCTGCTCATCGCGCTGGCACCGGACCTCGACCGCCGGTTCGAGCAGCTCTACGGCTATCTCAACGACGACGTGACGCGTCGGCGCCCGACGATCGGGCTGGCCCTGGGCCTGTGCGGGGTGGCCGCGGTCTCGGCCGGGGCGCGGGCCCGGCTGGCGGCCGACGCACCGCTGGTGGAGCGTGGCCTGCTGCTCGTGGAGGAGGGGGAACGCCCCTTCCTGGGCCGGTCGTTGCGGGTCCCGGACCGGGTCACCAGCCATCTGCTGGGTGACGAGGCCATGGACCCGGTACTGGTGGACGTGATGCGCCCGGTGCGGGCCGGGTCCCTGCCCGAGGGGGTCCTCGGCGATCTGCCGGAGCGGCTCGCCGGTGCCGTACGGGACGCGATCTCGCCGGTGTACCTGCGGGAGCCCGCCGGCGGCACCGCGCAGGAGCTGGCCGCCGACGCCCTGGCCGGGGCGGGGTTCACGGCGTTCGCCCTGGACCTGGCGCGGCTGGCCCGGCAGACCGGTCCCGAGGCACTGGTCAGGGCGGCCGGCCGGGAGGCCGCACTGGCAGGGGCGGGCCTGATCGCGGCCCCGGTGGAAGCGCTGGCGGAGCGGCTGGAGCTGCTGCGGGCCCTGGCCGGGCTGCCCGTACCGGTACTGCTGGCAGGCCGGGCGGGATGGGATCCGCAGTGGTCGGACGGCACGCCCCTGCTGGTGGAGGTCGGACGGCTGGGGGCCGCGGCGCGGGCGGCGGTGTGGCGGCAGGTGCTGGGGGACGGGAGCACGGGGGAGTCGGTGGCGGCCTTCGTCCTCACCCCCGAGCAGATGCGGCGCGCGGCGTCGGCGGCCCGGCAGCAGGCGGTGCTGGAGCGCGCCCCGGTGGGCGAGCCGGAACTGCTCCACGGGGCGCGGGCGCAGAGCACCTCCGGTCTGGAGCGGCTCGCCCGCCGGATCCAGCCGGCGGTGGGCTGGGACGACCTCGTGCTCCCGCCGGGCGTACTGGGCCAGCTGCGGGAGCTGGCAGCGCGGGCCAGGCACCGGGACCGGGTGCTGGGGGACTGGGCGATGCGGCCGGGCGGCGGACGCGGACGTGGCGTGATGGCGCTCTTCGCCGGGGACTCGGGCACCGGCAAGACGATGTCGGCGGAGGTCATCGCCGCGGCGCTGGGACTCGACCTGTACACGGTCGATCTGGCGACGGTCGTGGACAAGTACGTGGGGGAGACGGAGAAGAACCTGGAACGGATCTTCACGGAGGCGGCGGGCGTCAACGGGGTGCTCCTCTTCGACGAGGCGGACGCGGTCTTCGGCAAGCGCTCCGAGGTGAAGGACGCGCACGACCGCTACGCCAACGTGGAGAGCGCGTATCTGCTGCAGCGGATGGAAACCTTCGACGGACTGGCGGTGCTGGCGACGAACCTGCGGGCGAACCTGGACGAGGCGTTCACGCGCCGCCTGGACCTGGTGGTGGACTTCCCGCTGCCCGACGCGGAGCAGCGAGAGGCGCTGTGGGACCGCTGCCTGGGCACGGCGCTCCCCCGAGCGGACGACATCGACCTGGCCTTCTGCGGGAGCGCGTTCGAGCTGGCGGGTGGTGACATCCGCTCGGCGGCGGTCACGGCGGCCTACCTGGCGGCGGAGGCCGAGCGTCCGGTCTCGATGGCGGATCTGGTGGCGGCGGTGGCGCGGGAGTACCGGAAGCTGGGCCGGCTGTGCCTGGAGAGCGAGTTCGGCCCGTATGTGGGCCTTGTGCGGTAGCCGTCGGCCGGTGCCGTCTGCCCGAAGGGGCAGACGGCCTGCCCCCGGGTGGCGCCGGAGGTCTCTGTCCGACGGGCGCCGCACGGCGGATGGTGGCAGGTGAGCCAGGCGAACCGAGCCTCACAGCGGCACCGGGGTCAGGGGAAGAGATGCAGGGACACGAACACGGGCACGAGCACGACGCGGAGTGCGTGGCCGGTCCGCGGCCCAAGGCCGAGCAGGACGACGCGGGCGCCCCCGATGCCCTCCTGCTCAAGGCGGCAGCCGGCGGGCGGGCCGATGTGCTCGGCCCCGGCGGCATGCTGCGGCTGCAACGGGCCCTCGGCAACAGCGGTGTCGGGGTCGTGGTGCAGCGCTCCTCCGTGCACGACGTGGTGAACTCCGGTGGCGGCACGCCCCTCGACGCCGAGGTCCGCACCGACATGGAGGCCCGGCTCGGGCACGACTTCGGCGACGTACGGGTTCACACGGACTCCGCCGCGCACGAATCGGCGAAATCGGTCAACGCCCATGCGTACACGGTCGGTTCGCATGTCGTGTTCCAGCGGGACGCCTACGACCCCGGCTCCCACCAGGGGCGCACCACCCTGGCGCACGAGCTGACGCATGTCGTGCAGCAGCGGTCGGGCCCGGTGGACGGTACCGAGACCGCCGGGGGCATCAAGGTCAGCGATCCGTCCGACCGGTTCGAGCGCGAGGCCGTGGCCAACGCCGACCGGGTGATGTCCGCCCCGGCCCCTGTGGTCCCCGCCGCCTCGGTGCAGCGGGCGGCCGAAGAGGGCCGGGAGGCTTGCGTACAGGGCCTGTTCGTGCAGCGCGCGGCGGCCGAGGAGGCCGAAGAGGACGAGGCTCCGGCGGAGTAGGGGTGAAGGCCACAGCGGACCGGGCCGCCGGGGACGAACCCGCACGGGAGACCAAGGCGCCGCCGCGCCGGGCCCCGGACGGCGGCCCGGGCGCGGCCACCCGGCCCCGGCCGCTGGACCCACGGGCGGTCCAGCGGCTGCAGGCCCGTGCGGGGAACGCCGCCGTGACCCGCCTTGTGGCGACGCCGCAGCCGGCACCCGTACAGCGGCTGGACTCCGGCTCCGCACTGCCCGTTGCACCCACAGGCCTCACACCGGAGACGGACCCGCGCTTCAAGAAGGTCGCCGGTGACATCCGGGCCAAGAAGAACGCCCTGGCGACCCATCCGAGTACCTCGTCCCAGGTGAAGGCCGCGAAGGACGCGGCGAAGCCGCCCGGGGACGACAAGGAGGCGCAGGCCAAGGCAGCGCAGGCCGGGGAGATGGGCGCGGCGAAGCCCGGCACCTTCGACAAGGAGGCCTTCATCGCGGCCGTGTCCGCCGCGATCGCCGCAAAGGCGCCCAAGAGCCTCGACGAGGCGGACACGTTCACCCGGTCCGGGAAGACCGACGAGATCAAATCCCAGGTGTCGGGCCAGGTGAAGGCGGGCAAGGAGGGCTCGGCCAAGGACATCACGGAGAAGACCGCGAAGGCCCCTGACGAGTCGAAGGCCGTCGAGAAACCGGTCACTCCGCTCCCGGGACAGCCCGCACCGCCGACGCTCGCGCCTCCGGATCCGAAGGCGGCAGCGGTGGCGAAGGCCCCGCCCGAGCAGACCGACCTGAGTACGGGGCCCAAGGAGACCGACGCCATGATGGCGGAGGCCAAGGTCACCCCGGAGCAGCTGGCCCACTCCAACGAGCCGCAGTTCAAGGAGGCGCTCGACGCGAAGAAGGCGACCGACGCGCACGCGGCGACGGCGCCCGCCCGGTTCCGGGCGGCGGAGGCGGCGCGGGTGGCCGCCGAGCAGGGCGGCGCGGCCGCCGTCGGCCCGGCCGGCATCCAGGCGATGACGGCGGCGAAGGCGGGTGCCGCGCAGCAGGTCGCGTCGGGCCAGGGCGCCGCGCAGTCCAAGGAGGAGCAGGAGCGGGCGCGTGTCGCGGCGGAGATCAGGGGGATCTTCGACGCGACGAAGAAGGAGGTCGAGGGCATCCTCGGCGCCCTCGACACCGAGGTCGAGACTGCGTTCGACAACGGGCAGAAGGCGGCGAAGGCGGCCTTCGACGCCGACCACCAGACCAAGATGAAGGCCTGGAAGGACGAGCGCTACTCCGGCATCACGGGCGCGGCCCGCTGGCTCGCCGACGCGGTGCTGGACCCGCCGCCGCGCGCCAACCAGATCTTCGCCGAGGCCCGACTGGTCTACGAGCGCGAGATGCGGGCGGTCATCTCGAACATTGCGGACCTGATCGGCAAGCGGCTGGCCGACGCGTCGAACGCGATCGCGCGAGGAAAGCAGAGGATCGCCGACAAGGTCGCCGAACAGCCCAAGAGTCTACGGCAGTTCGCGCAGCAGGCGGCGAACGACATCGGCGGGGAGTTCGAGCAGCTCGAGTCCTCGGTCTCGGAGAAGTCCCAGAGCCTGGTGCAGGACCTGGCGGACAAGTACGTCGCGGCGCGCGGCGAGCTCGACGAGGAGATCAAGAAGCTTCAGGAGGAGAACAAGGGCCTGCTGAGCAAGGCGAAGGACGCGATCGCGGAGACCGCCGCGACCCTCATGAAGCTCAAGGACATGCTCCTCGGCGTCCTGGCCCGGGCCGCCGGCGCCATCGACAAGATCATCTCCAACCCGATCGGCTTCCTCGGCAACCTCGTCAACGCGGTCAAGGCGGGCGTGACGGGCTTCGCCGCTCGGATTGGTGAACACCTCAAGAACGGCCTCAAGCAGTGGCTGTTCGGCCAGCTCTCGGCGGGCGGCATCGAGATCCCGGAAACCTTCGACGCCAAGGGCATCATCAAGCTGATCCTCTCCATCCTCGGCCTGACCTGGACCAACATCCGCACCCGCATCGTGGCCCGGATCGGCGAGCGCGCGATGGGGGCCCTGGAGACCGGCTTCGAGATGGTCAAGGTCCTGGTGACGGAGGGCGTCGGAGGCCTCTGGAAGTGGATCGCCGAGAAGCTGTCCGACCTCAAGGACACGGTCATCGGCGCGATCAAGGACTTCGTGACCGAGAAGATCGTCACGGCGGGCATCACCTGGATCGTCTCGATGCTGAACCCGGCGTCGGCGTTCGTGCGGGCCTGCAAGGCGATCTACGACGTGGTGATGTTCTTCGTCAACCGCGCGGCGCAGATCAAGAGCTTCGTCGACTCCGTACTCGACTCCGTCGAAGGCATCGCGCGAGGGGGTGGCGGAGGCGTCCCGGCCCTGATCGAGCAGAGCCTGGCGAAGGCGGTCCCGGTGGTGCTGGACTTCCTGGCCAGTTTGTTGGGCCTGGGCGGCATCTCGGCGAAGATCAAGGAGATCCTGCAGAAGGTCCAGGCGCCGGTGATGAAGGCGGTCGACTGGGTGATCGGCAAGATCGTGGACGCCGGGAAGAGGATTCTGCGGTCCGTGAGAGGCGGGGGCGCGGACACCGAGCAGAGCAGGCAGGTCAAGGCGCTGGCCCGCAGCAGGCTGCAGCAGGCCTGGCCGACCGTCAATGACGAGGCCGGCCTCCGTCGGGTCGTGGCGGGCATCGCCGGTGACCTGCGGGGGCAGGGCCTGAAGAGGCTGGAGGTGGTCAAGCGAGGGGATGACAGCTTCGAGGTCATGGCCACGGCGAGCCCGACCAGCGGCGCGGGCAAGGTCACACTGAAGCAGCAGGCCACGGTCCGCTGCGAGGCGACCGTCACCTTCGAGAAGCCGCCCGCAATCGAGGAGCGGTTCGGCTCGCAGGCACTGAAGGACGGGAACGGCCGCGTCGTCATGCAGAACGGCAGCCCGGTCATGGTCCCCGACTCCCTCCCGGCGGCTGTTGCGGGGCATGGAGGCAGCACCCGGCGCGGTACTCAGATCGGTGGTCAGATCCTGCCCGTGAAGCCCGGCGAGAAGGTCGCCAAGGTGGAGACGTGGAACACCCGGGACCCCGTCAAGGGCTCCCACAAGAGCCACGCCGAGTACCAGTTCGCGACATGGCTGGAGAAGACGGTGGAGGGGGGCTCGAAGGTGACCGAGCTGAGCCTGCGGGTCGTGGGCAGGGGGCCCTGCCCGGGCTGCACGGGCACCTTGAACCAGCTGCTGGCCCGGCTCGGGGGCGGTGGCGCGGTCGCCGCCTCGATCAGCTACGACGCCAAGGAGCACAAGGACTGGGAGGGGACCGCCACCAACGCCGCGGAGACCCTGCTCGGCGGGCAGTGGGAAGTGAACGGCAAGAAGGTGGCCGCCAAGCTGGAGTAGCCGCGTGCCCGAAGGGGCACCCCGGGGTTCCCCCAGGGCCGTACGACAGGTCATGACCTTGAAGGGTCACGCGGCGCACGCTTGGGGCGACCGTTACGTCCCAGGGGAGGGCCAGGATGCCGTCGTACAAGTCACCAGGCGTCTACGTCGAAGAGGTCGAGGCCGGCTCGCGCCCGATCGAGGGCGTCGGGACCGCCGTGGCCGCCTTCGTCGGGCTGGCGGCCGACGGGCCGTACCACACGCCGACCCTGGTGACGAACTGGAGCCAGTTCACCTCCACCTTCGGGGACTTCATCGAGGGGTCGTACCTGGCCCATGCCGTCTACGCCTACTTCCTCAACGGGGGCGGGACCTGTTACGTCGTACGCATCGGCGGGGACGGCGGGCCTCCCGCTCAGGAGTCGCGGCCCGCGGCCGCCGCCGCGAAGCGGGGGAAGACCGGGGCGCTCCCCGCAGGGCCGCGCACTGCGCTCGGCAAGTTTCAGGTCGCCGCCCTGGAGGGGACGGGCGAGCAGATCGCTGTCGAGGTGGCGGACGCCAAGGGGGAGGCGCCCGCCGAGGACGCCTTCACGCTGAACGTGAAGCGCGGGGACCGGGTCGAGGAGACCTGGGAGGTCTCCGCCAAGCGGAGCCAGCGCAACTACGTGGTGACGGTGGTACGGGACAAGTCGCGGCTGATCACGGTGGAGGACGCCGGGCCCGCGCAGGCGCTGGACCGGCCCGACAACCAGACGGTGGGTCTGACCCCGGCGCCCGCACCCGCGGCGGCGCCCGCCGTCCCCGCGGCCCTCAGCGCTGCCGACTATGTCGGAAGCACCGACGAACGCAGCGGGTTCGGCGGACTGGAGACCGTCGACGAGATCACGATGCTGGCCGTGCCGGATCTGATGAGCGCCTACCAGCAGGGCGCGCTCGGCGCCGAAGGGGTCAAGGCCGTCCAGCTGGAGATGATCGCCCACTGTGAGCGGATGGGGAACCGCGTCGCGATCATCGACCCGCTGCCCGACCTCTCTCCGCAGCGGGTCAAGGACTGGCGCATGACGGGCGCCGGATACGACTCCAAGTACGCGGCCCTGTACTACCCCTGGGTGAAGGTGGCCGACCCCACGGCCCCGAACCAGACGAAGTTCGTCCCGCCGAGCGGGGCCATGGCGGGCGTATGGGCCAGGAACGACGAGAGCCGCGGCGTGCACAAGGCCCCCGCGAACGAGGTCGTACGGGGAACCGTGGACCTGGCGGTCCATCTGACCAAGGCCGAGCAGGCCCTTCTCAATCCGATCGGGGTGAACTGCCTCCGCAGCTTCCCGGGACGCGGAATCCGGGTGTGGGGCGCGCGCACCCTGTCGTCCGACCCGGCCTGGCGGTACCTCAACGTCCGGCGGTTGTTCAACTACATCGAGGAATCGATCCTCATCGGCACCCAGTGGGTGGTCTTCGAACCGAATGACGACGCCTTGTGGGCCCGGATCCGACGGACCATCTCGGCCTTCCTGGTCAACGAGTGGCGCAAGGGCGCGCTGTTCGGGCTGACGCCCGACGAGGCCTTCTACGTGAAGTGCGACCGCGAGACGAACCCGGCCGAAGGAATCGACGCGGGGGAGGTGGTCTGCGAGATCGGGATCGCGCCCGTGAAGCCGGCCGAGTTCGTGATCTTCCGGCTGGCCCAGTTCTCGGGCGGTACCAGCCTCGTCAACGAGTAGAGCAGCCAAGCAGAGCATGAGCAGGTAAGGGGCGGATGGCATGGCACTGCCGGACATGGACACCTCGGTCGGTCACTCCTTCGGGCTGGAGATCGACGGGGTCGTCATCAAGCAGATCAACGAGGTGACGGGCCTCAAGATGGAGCAGGACGTCATCGAGCTGAAGCAGAACACGGCGGACGGCAAGTACGTCATCAAGAAGCTGCCGGGTCGACCGAAGGCAGGCGAGGTCACGCTGACGCGCGGTCTGACCGCGGACAACAACTTCGAGAAATGGATCAAGGACGCCCGGTTCGGGAAGATGGGCACGGCCCGCAAGGGCGGCGCGATCATCGTCTTCGACTACGAAGGCCAGGCGATCAAGCGCTATACCCTGGTGAACGCCTGGCCCAAGAGCTTGGAGATCAGCTCGCTGAAGGCGGGCGACACCAGTGTCCTGACGGAAAAGCTCGTCATCACGTACGAGCAGATGGACGTGGCGTGAGCGCCTGATGCGACGAAAGATTGCACCGACGGCCGCCATCGGGGAGAAGGCCGGGACGGAGGCCGAAACCGTCGACCCGCTCGAGGGGTTCGAGGCGGCCCGTGGGTTCGACGCGGTCGAGGCCCGGGCCGGTGGAGGAGCCGACCCGATGCGCACCGAGTTCACCTTCGAACTGCCCCGCGGGTACGTCGACGAGACGGGGCGGGTGCACCGCAGCGGGGTGATGCGGCTCGCCACCGCGCGCGACGAGCTCGTACCGCTGCGGGACGACCGGGTACGGGAGAACCCGGCATATCTGTCGGTGGTGCTGCTCGGGCGTGTGGTGGAGCGCATCGGCTCGGTGACGGACATCCACGCGGGCGTCATCGAGGACCTGTTCGCCTCCGACCTTGCGTTCCTGCAGGACTTCTACCGGCGAATCAACGCCGAGGGGCACACCCGGGCGCAGGTGACGTGTCCGTCCTGTGAATCGGCCTTCGCGGTCGACCTGGCGGGTGGTGGACGCCTGGGGGAATCGTGACGTACGCGACGGAGCACCTGTACGACGAAGTCGCGTACATCGCCTACCACTTCCACTGGCCACTGGAGTCGATCCTCGAACTGGAACACCCGGAGCGGCGCAGGTACGTCGACCGGATCGCCCGGCTGAACCGGCTGGCCGGGGGGCGGTGAGTGACGGTGTTCGACGCGCTGCGGAGCTGGTTCCGCGGAAGGGCTCCTGTACCCCCGGCCGGCCCGGGTCCGGATATGGCACCGGCTGTCGTGCCGCCTCGTGAGGCCGATCCCGGCTGGCGCGAACTGCCGGTGCAGCGGCTGACGTTCGGGGCGCCGCCGCTGGTGAGCGACCCCAAGGGATTCGGTGACTGGCTGGCCTCCTGGCGCAATCCGTCGCTGCAGCGCCGCCTGGGGCACACGGTGAGCGCGGATGCGCCGTCTGGTGTCGTCGGCGGATTGCTGGAGCCCACACCGCGTCCCGCGTCGGTGCAGAAGTGGGAGTCGTCGGCAGGACAGGTCCCTCCGCAGGGACGGCCGATGGGGCACGCGGCCGGCGATGAGACGGCCGCGGTCACCCGGCCGGTCGGGCCGGTGCGGCCGGCCGAGTCGGTGGACGAGGCCCCTCCTGAGACCGTCACGGAGGCGGTCGCCCCTGTATCGCCGATGGATCCTCTGGTGGAACCGTTCGCGTCGCAGCCGTCCCTGACCGTGGCCCGGGTGGTGGAGTTGCCGCTGCGGACGCTTCCCGTCAGGGCGTTGCCGGCAGTGCCCTCGGTGAGGGCGCCGCGCGAGGCGGTGCCGGTCCAGCGGGTGGACGGGGGGCCGCGGCCCGGCCCGGGACCAGAGCCGGTCGCGGTTTCTGCGGACGCGGAGCAACCCCTGGTGGGGGAACGGCCCGCCGTCGAGGCCGGCCCCGCAGACGCGCTCGCTCCGGTCACGCCCGTTGCGGTGCAGCGTGCACAGGACGTGGCTCCTCTCGAGGGAGGGGAGCGGTCGGTGCCGGCGGAGAGTCCCGTCCTGCCGGTCATCGCGCCGACGCTCCCGGGCGCCACAGGGAACGGGCAGCACCGGCACGCCTCGCACGTCCCGGAAGGACCTTCCGTGGAGCCGGAACGGGCTCCAACGCCTGTGCAGCGTGTGCAGCATGTGCCAAGGGTGGCTGATGACCCTCTGCGCGACGAGCGGCCAAGCGTGCCCTCGCCTCCCTTGGATCCGCCGGATGCGGGGCCTGAGCCTCATCCGGAGCTCCACACGGCCGAGGAGGCCGCTGCCGACGCGGTGGCACAGACACAGGAGCGGCCCCTGATCGGGGAGCAGGCGATGACCTCCGTGGACGCACCGCCCCCGGCGACACCCGAAGCCCAGGAGCCGTCGGTACCTCCGGCGCCCGCGCCGCTGTTCCCGCAGCTGCCGATGGAGCGGTACGTGCACCGCGAGGTGCCTGCCGTACAGCGCTTGGAGGAGGAGCCCGCGGCCACGGTTGCCGAAACACTGCCGGAGCGTCCGCTGGTGGGGGAGCATCCCCTGGCGCCCGGCAGCGGGATGCCACCGGTCACGCCGGAGCCTGCTCCGGCGCGGCGCGGCGGGCTGGGGGCCCCGCTGTCGTCCGCGCCGGGAGCTTCCGTGGCCGAGCCCGTACCCGTAACCGTGCAGCGCCAGGAGCAGCAGCCGCCTGCCAGGCGGCTGGGCCTCGGGGCTCCGCTGCCCGCCGTACCCGAACCGGCGGCGGCTCCGGCGCCCGTATCGGCGCCCGCTCCGGATCCGGGGCCGACGGTGCCCGTGCCCGTCGTAGCGGAGAACGTGCCGGAGGAACTGGGACCGGTACCCGTTTCCGCTCAGCGTCAGGAGGAGCCGCTGACCGTGGTACGGGCCACGGCGCTTCAGCGGGCCCCCGAGGAGGTGCCCCTCGCGCCGGGCCCGGGGCCCGAGCCCGTGGCCGGGCTCGTGGGGGAGCGCGCACTCGAGCTGCAGGCCGCACCTGTGCCCGCGCCCGGGACCGAGGACCGGAGCCCGGACCCCGCGCCGCCAGCGGCCGTGCCGGTGGCCTGGGTCGCCTCGCCCGCTGATCCCGTACAGCGAGGGGAGCCCGTCGTCCCCGGACTCGTCGTGTCCGCGGCCGTACCGTCCTGGGCACCGCCGCCCGTGGCCGCGTCCGCGTCCGTGCAGCGATCCACGGCGCCCGACTCGTCGGCGCCCGTGCCGTGGGAGCCCGGACCCGTACCTGCGCCCGCTCCCGCGCACGTACCCGTACCGCGCGTCGCGCTGCCCGAGCCGCCGCCCGGGCCGGCCGCACCGGTTTCCTGGGCGCTCCCGCTCCCGGTCGTACAGCGAGCACCCGAGGCACCGGAACCCGCACCCGCACCGGAACCCTTACCAGCACGGGGACCAGCACCGGAGCCGGAACCCGAGCCGCCCCCGCCGCCGCAGCCACCCCCCGCCCAGGCGCAGCAGCAGTCCTCCGCCCCGGCAACCCCCGCCGCGCCAGGCGCCGGTGAGTCCACCGACGAGCTCGTCCGGCGGCTCGTCGGGCCGCTCAGCCGACTGCTCCGCGCCGAGCTGCGGCTCGACCGGGAGCGGGCCGGCGTCCGCCTCGATCCCCGTCACTGAACGACGTCAGAATCACCGAACGCCTGAAGGGAAGCCATGGCTCGGAACCAGCAGCCGGATCCCGCCGTGAGCGTGTGCTTCATGGTCGAGATCGACAACATCAACCTCGGGGCGTTCAACAGCTGCGAAGGCCTCGGCTGCGAAGTCGTCATGGAGCAACGGGAGGAGGGCGGCAACAACGGCTACGTCTGGCAGCTGCCGTCCCGGATCAAGTTCTCCAACATCAAGCTGAGCCGGCCCGTCACCAAGGACACCGAGAAGGTCACCGCCTGGCTGTCCGGCATGATCAACGGCGTTGCCCGGAAGACCGCGCACATCAGCGCGATGACCGTCGAAGGCACCGTCGTGGCCCGCTGGAGCCTGATGGACGTGGTCCCCGTCCGCTGGACCGGGCCGTCCCTCAGCCCGGAGAACGTCAAGGTGGCCACCGAGACACTCGAGATCGCCCACCACGGCTTTCTCCACGGGGGGAGTTGAGTCGCATGGCCAACCAGCCGGTCGCGTTCATCGCCGCTGCGGCCCCGCCTGGACCCGCCGACCCGAAGGGGGGCGGCGGCTCCCGCCCCAAGCTCGAACGGGCCTATCTGGAGTTGCGTCAGCCCCCGGCCGACGGCGGGACGACGACCCCCGGCCCGCGCATGGGACAGATCGACTTCCAGTTCAACCCGAAGGAACTCACCCTCGCCAAGACCGCCAAGTGGGAGCGGAAGACCGCCAAGGGCGCCAAGAAGGCCGGGCCCGCGGAGTTCAAGGGCGCGGGGCCGTCCAAGCTCACCCTGGAGATGTTCTTCGACGCCACCGCCAAGCAGGACGACAGCGTGGTGTCGGCCGTCGAGTCGCTGCTGTCCTGCTGCGTGCCCACCGACCAGACCCACCAGAAACAGCAGGGCGTGCCGCCGTGGGTGATCTTCCACTGGGGCGGGCTCACCGGATTCGTCGCGTACGTCAGCCAAGTGCAGGCCAAGTACACCCTGTTCACACCCGGCGGCCTGCCGATCCGGGCCACCTGCCAGGTGACCCTGGAGGAGATCAGCGGGCCCGTGCCGGGCCAGAACCCCACCTCGGGCGCGCTCGCCGCCCGCCGGGTGCACCGGGTGGTCTCCGGGGACACGCTCGCGCTGCTGGCCTGGCGCGAGTACGGAGATCCGGCCGCCTGGCGGGACATCGCCGAGGCCAACGGCATCGACGATCCGATGCGCCTGGCACCCGGGACGGAACTGCTGCTGCCCGCCGCCGAGGAGATCGGGGCCCCGCATGGCCGGTGAGAGCTTCGCCAACACCCTCGCCGTCGAGGTGAACGGACAGCCGCTGCCCGCGCCCGTGGCCGAACTGATCGTCTCCGCCTACGTCGACGACTCCACCCAGCTGCCCGATCTGTTCGTCGTCCGCTTCCGCGACCCCCACCACCTGGTACTGCCCAGGACGGGCATCACCATCGGCACGGCGATGAAGCTGTACGCACGCGCCGGCGACGACGCTCAGCGCCAACTCCTGGTCTCGGGCGAGGTCACGGCCGTCGAGATCGACCTCGACGCCACCGGCACCTTCACCGTGGTCCGCGGGCTCGACCACGCGCACCGGTTCTTCCGCGGCCGCCGCGTCGCCGGGTACCGGCAGATGACCGCCTCCGACGTCGCCGTGCAGGTGGCCAAGCGGGCCGGGCTGCCCATCGGCAGCGTCGACTCCACGACGACGGTGTACGAGCACCTGGCCCAGCCGGGCATCACCGACTGGGAGTTCCTGCACCGGCTCGCGGATCTCGCGGGCACCGAAGTCGCCGTCGTCGACGGGAAGTTCGTCTTCCGGGATCCTGCGAGGGCCGAGACGGCGCCCGCGACCTCCACCCGGCCGCAGGCCAGCCCCTACGTGCTCGAATTCGGGCGCAACCTGCTGCGCTGCCAGGCCGCGGTCACCGCCGCCGACCAGGTCCAGCAGGTCGAGGTGCGCGGCTGGGACGTGCAGGCCAAGGCCGCGGTCGTCGGCCGTGCTCCCGCCGACCACAGCGAACGGCTCCAGCTCGGGCTCACGCCGGGCCAGGCCGCCGTCGCCTTCGGCAAGGCCGTCTTCCTGGCCACGGACACCCCGTACGGCACTCAGGCCGAGGCCGACCAGGCCGCGAAGGCGCTCGCCGCCGACCTCGCCGCCTCGTTCGCGGAGCTCGACGCGGTCGCCATGGGCATCCCGCAGCTGCGCGCCGGGACAGCGGTCACCCTCGCCAACATCGGGGCGCCCTTCGAGGGGAAGTACACGATCTCCGGCAGCCGGCACGTCTTCGACGCGGACACCGGCTACCAGACGTGGATCACGGTGGGCGGCCGCTCCAACCGCTCGCTGTACGGACTCGCCTCGGGCGGCGGCGCCGGACTCCCGCAGGACCGCATCGGCGGCCTCGTCAACGCGACGGTGACCGACACCCGGGACCCCGAGGGGCGGGGCCGGGTGAAGCTGGCCTTCCCCTGGCTGGACGGGGAGTACGTCAGCGACTGGGCCAGGACCGCGGATCTCGGCGGCAAGGGCGGCGGAGGCGTCTTCGGTCCGGAGGTCGGCGACGAAGTGCTGGTCGGCTTCGAACAGGGCCGGGTGGACCGTCCCTATGTCCTCGGCGGCCTCTACAACGGCCAGGACAAGCCGTCCGAGCACGACTGCGCGCTCGTCGACTCCACGAGCGGGGCCACCAACCGCCGTTCCCTGGTCACCCGTTCCGGCAACCGGCTGGAGCTGCTGGACGCCGCGAACGGGCCCAAGGGCGTACGCCTGGCGACCGGCGACGGCAAACTCACCCTGCACCTCGACCAGAAGGCCACCTCCGTCACCGTGCACAGCGACGGGAAGGTCGAGATCACCGCGAAGGAGAAGGTCACCGTCAGGGCCGAGCAGGGCATCAGCATGGACGCCGGTACCGGAAAGCTCGAACTGTCCGGTCAGTCCGTTCAGGTCAAGGCACAGACAGGGGTCGACGTCGACGGCGGCGCGGGTGCGGTGAGGCTGCAGACCAACGGCCAGGTCGAGGTCAAGGGCACCACCGTCGGGGTGGACGGGAAGGCGAGCACCGAGATCAAGGGCGGGGCCAGCTGCTCGATCAGCGCCGCGCTCGTCCGCATCAACTAGCCGTATCGACCAACCGCATCAACCACCCTGAGGAGTCGTACGAGATGCCGCCTGCCGCACGCGTCGGTGACCCCACCGGGCACCCGGGGGTGATCGGGCCGCCCGGGGTGCCCACCGTGCTGATCGCGGGAATGCCCGCGGCCGTGGTCTCGACCCCCCACATCTGCTCGTTCCCGCCGCCGGCCGTGCACCCTCCGTCCGCGGTCGCCCCGCCCGGCTGCCCCACCGTGCTCATCGGCGGTCTGCCGGCCGCGCGCGTGGGCGACCTGGCCGTGTGCGGGGCGCCGATCGTCATGGGCGCGGTCACCGTGCTGATCGGGGGCTGAGGACAGTGGGAGAGCAGTTCATCGGCTCCGGCTGGGCCTTTCCGGTACGGACCGACGCGACGGGGGCCGTGGCGCTGGTCGGCGGCGACCGGGAGATCGAGGAGAGCATGCGGCTGATCCTCGGCACCGCGCCCGGCGAGCGGCCCATGCGCCCGGCGTTCGGGTGCGCGATCCACGACCACGTCTTCGCGCCCGCGGACGCGGCCACGGCCGCGCAGCTCGCGTACGAGGTGCGGCTGTCGCTGGAGCGGTGGGAGCCGCGGATCGACCTCGTCGACGTCGACGTCACCTTCGACGCGCAGGACGAGGGCACCCTCTACATCGACATCCGGTACGCGCCCCGGGGCACGAACGACCCCCGGAACCTGGTGTTTCCGTTCTATGTGATCCCCGCACACGAGAACGGCTCCGCAAAGGCAGGTGACCGGTGAGCCTGCCCGAGCCCCATCTCGACGACCGGCGCTTCCAGGACCTCGTCGACGAGGCCAAGCGGATGGTGCAGCAGCGCTGCCCCGAGTGGAGCGACCACAACGTCTCCGACCCGGGCGTCACGCTGATCGAGGCCTTCGCGCACATGACCGATCAGCTGATCTACCGGCTGAACCGGGTCCCGGCCAAGAACCACATGGCGTTCCTCGACCTGATCGGGCTCACCCTGCACCCGCCCACGGCCGCCCGCACCGACGTCACCTTCTGGCTCTCGGCGCCGCAGGAGCAGACCGTGCAGGTGCGGGAGGGGACCGAAGTCGCCACGCACCGCACCGAGACCGAGGAGGCCGTGGTCTTCTCGACGGTTCGGGAAGTGGCCGTCGTGCCCGTGGAGTTGACCGCCCTGGCCGTCGTGACCGGGGAACCGGGCGCCGTGGCCGCCGACCAAGGTCCGGAGCTGTTCCCCAGACTCCGTCCCGGGGGACCCCCGGCCGGCCGTGGGGTGCCCTGCTTCTCCGCCGTACCGCAGCCCGGCGACGCCGTGCTCTTCGGCCTCTCGGGGGCCGCGCCCTCCTGCGTGGTGGCGCTGCGGCTGGACTTCCCGGTGGCCGGCCACGGCATCGACCCCGAGCACCCGCCGCTGGCCTGGGAGGCGTGGACCGCCGAGGGCTGGACCCGCTGTGAGGTCGACCGCGACGGCACGGGCGGCTTCAACCGGCCGGGCGACGTACTGGTCCAGCTGCCCGCCGGGCACCTGGCCTCCGTGGAGGCCCGGCAGCGGGCGGGCTGGCTGCGGTGCGTGGTGCAGGCACCCGTCGAGGGGCAGCGTATGTACTCGGCGACCCCGGAGCTGCTGTCCGCGGAGGCGTTCACCATCGGGGCGACCGCCCCGGCCGTGCACGCCGAACGGTCGGGCGAGGAACTCCTCGGGGTCTCCGAGGGCGTGCCCGCCCAGACGTTCACGCTGGGCCGGGCTCCCGTGGTGGCGGGCGGCCCGCCGTTCGTCGTGGAGACCGCGGCCCCCGGAGGCGACTGGACGGAGTGGACCGAGGTCGAGCACTTCGGCGAATCCGGCCCCCTGGACCGGCACATACGACTGGATCGCAGCACCGGAGAGGTGAGCTTCGGCCCGGCGGTACGGCAGGCCGACGGCACCCTGCGGCACTACGGGGCCGTTCCCGCCAAGGGCGTCCCGGTGCGCGTCCGTTCGTATCTCGCGGGGGGCGGACGGCGCGGCAACGTGGCGCGCCGAGCCCTCGCCGTGCTGCGCAGCTCGATCCCGTACATCGCACGGGTGGAGAACCGGCGGGCGGCGAGCGGCGGGGTCGACGGCGAGGACGTGGCCAACGCCCGGCTGCGCGGTGCGTCGGCGCTGCGCACCCGGGAGCGGGCCGTGACGGCCGACGACTACGAGTACCTGACCAGGCAGGCGGCCCCGGAGATCGCCCGGGTACGGTGCGTGGACGCGGGCGCGGGCGCGGTACGGGTGCTGCTGGTCCCGGCCGCCGAGGACGACGGTGAAGGACGCCTGGAATTCGGGCAGATGGCCTGCCCGCCGCAGCTGTTGGCCCGGGTCGCGGCGCATCTGGACGCGCGGCGCATGCTGGGCGCACGGCTGGTCGTCGAGCCGCCGTACTACCAGGGCGTGACGGTGGTCGCGGTGCTCCAGGCGGCGGCCGCTGTCCCGGCCGCCCGGTTGCAGCAGGCCGCGCTCGCCGCCCTGTACCGCCGTCTGAACCCGCTCACCGGCGGCCCGGACGGAAACGGCTGGCCGTTCGGGCGGGCCGTGCACAGCGGGGAGGTCTTCGCCGTGCTCCAGCAGGTCGCCGGGGTGGAGGCGGTGGAGAACGTACGGCTGTTCCCCGCGGATCTCCAGACCCGTCGGCGCGGCGAAGAGGTGGAGCGGATCACGCTGGACGCGGGCTCGCTGGTCTTCAGCTACGACCACCAGGTGCGGGTGGTGTGAGACGAGTGGAGGTGACCGGTGGTGACTGAGCGCCGGATCGTGCCGGGGCTGCCGACCAGGCATCCGCTGGGAGCCCGGTTGCCGGGCGTGTACGCGGACGACGACCTCGTCCAGCGGCTCACGGAGGCCCTCGACGAGGTGCTGGCGCCCGTGCTGGGCGTGCTCGACAGCCTTCCGGCGTACTTCGATCCGCGCCTGGCCCCCGAGGACTTCCGGGCGCTGCTCGCGGCCTGGGTGGGCGCCGAGGGCGAGGTGTGCGGAGCGGTGCCCGGGCACGCCTCCCGGGGCACCGCGAAGGGTCTTGCGGAGCAGATCCGCCGGGTCTTCGGGACCACCCCGGAGATCGAGGAGAGCGGCGGCACGGTGTGGTCGGCGACCGCGCTGACCCCGCTCCCGGGTGCGCCGCAGCCGCATCTGGCCGTGCGACTGCGGGTCCCCGACACGGAGGCGGTGGACGAGGCGGCGGTGTCGGCGCTCGTGGCCCGCCACAGGCCGGTGCATCTGCCGTTCACCGTCGAGGTGATCGTGGAGCCGTAGGGGGCGTACGACCTGCGCCCCGGCGGCCCCGAATGACCGGGAGCGCGCGGAACGCCCGGGGAAGCGCGTATGTTGCACGCGCGGGCCTATATGGGGTAATCAGTTACTCCGCCGGTGCGGAGAGTGAGCGCCCATCCTTGACCTCCTGTCGGGGGAGGAGGCCTTTATGCACGAAACGGTGTGCGAGCGGCTGGTGCCGGGGCTCGCTCGGGGGACGGCACCGCTGACGCTGCTCGTCGCTCCGGCCGGGTACGGCAAGACCACTTTGCTCACGCGGACGGCGGACGTCTTCCCCGGGAAGGTGCTGCACTGGCGGCCCTGCCGTGACACTCTCGGGGTGCCTTCACTGCTCGCCAGTCTGGGACGGCAGTTGGAGCTTGCCGACACGGTGTCCGTGGAGTCCGTCCTGCTGGCCGTCGAGCGCCGTGCGGATCCCGTCCTGCTGCTCGTCGACGGGGTTCACCACGTCCACGGCAGCCCGGCCGAGGCATTACTCGAGGAACTGGCCGTGCTGGCACCGCGGAACCTGCGGCTGATCCTGGCCGGCCGTCGGATGCCCGCGCTGAACCTCACCCGGCTGGAACTGGCCGACACCGCCGTGCTCCGCGCCGCTGAACTGCGGCTGGGCGAAGGCGAGATCGCAGCCGTATTCCCCGACGCCCCGGAGGTCACCCGGGAGCTTGCCGAGCTCACTTCGGGCTGGCCCGGTGTGCTCAGCCTCAGCAGGCCGGCGGTACTGGCGGGCCGCGACCCGCTGGAGTCCGCCGGCCTGCGCACCTATCTGGACCGGGAAGTGCTGGAAGCGCTGCCGCCCCGGCTCGTGCGTCTGATGGAACGGGGACCCGACGACCCCGGCGACCACGATGCGGCCGACGCGCCGGAACTCGCCGAGGAGTACGGCCTGGAGACCGACGTGCCTCTGCTGCGGGCGCACCTGGCCCGGCGCTGCGTGCGGCCGGCCCGGCACACGGGCACCGTGCACCGCACCGACGGGGCCCCGTCCGCGTCGCTGGCTCTGCGCTGCTTCCAACGGTACGAGGCCACACTGGCGGGGCGTCCGCTGGACTGGAGCCGCACGCGGCCGCGCGTACGGGCGCTGGCCCGGCTGCTGTCCGTCCACGCGGGGCGGCCCGTCCACCGGGAGGAGCTGATGGCCGCTTTGTGGCCGCAGAGCCCGGCCCATACGGCAGGACGCGGACTGCAGGTTGCGGTCTCGGCCCTGCGGACCGTCCTGGAACCGGGCACCGGACGAGGGAGGGCCCAGCTGCTGGTGCGCTCGGGCGAGGCGTACATGCTGGTGCTGGACCGCGGGGCCAGCTGCGACGTACAGGCCTTCGAGGGTGCCGCCGGGGAGGGGCTGCGGGCGGCGGCGCGCGGGGAGGCGGACCGGGCGGCGGGGGCGCTCGGGCGGGCCCTGCGGCTCTACACCGGGGAGTTGCTGCCGGAGGACGGCCCGGCGGAGTGGGTGGTGCCGATCCGTGAGCAGTATCGCAACCAGGCGGTGCGGGCGGCCCACGCGCTGGCCGAAGTGGAACTCGGCCGCAACCGTGCGGCGGATGCGGTGGCGGCCGCCGCGCACGCGCTGTCCCTGGACCCGTTCCAGGACGCGGTGTGGCGGTTGCTGATCGCGGCCCACCGGCAGGCCGGTGACCCGGTGGCGGCCCGGCACGCGGAGCGCCGGCACGCGCAGATGCTGGACACCCTGGGTGTCGTGTGAGACACCCGGCTCAGCGCCGTCTGAAGAACTCGACCTCGGCGAAGGCGAGATACCGGCCGCCCCCGGTCCCGTACGCGCCCTGGACCGTGAGCCGGACCCGGACGGCATCGCTGACCGCGAGGTGGAAACGCTGCCCTCCCGGCACGTCGGCCAGTCGGACGGTCCTGACGGTTGTCCGGCCGTCCTTCGAGGTGACGGTTATCAGCAGGCTGCTGGGCCGCGCCTGGGTGAGGAACTTCTCGGCCACAGGAGAGGTGCCGGGATGGACGACGAGATCGAGCAGGCGAACGGGTTCGGCGAAGGAGGCCTCCAGATACTCCCCTTCGAAGGCTCCGGGCAGCGCGGGTGTCCAGTACTTGTCCGTGGTCCCGTCCACGGCCAGGGCGGCCGGGTGCTGTTTCCCCGCACTCGACGCCGTCACCTTCACCGCATGCATCTGCTCGGCCTTGGACGTCCGGTCCCTTACGGTCTCCAGCACTCGTCCGGCCTCGCCGCGGAAGACGTACCCGACCGCCACGAGGACGCAAAGCACCAGCAGCGGCAGGACGAATCGCGGCCGCCGCCACTGCCGGCGCGGTGGCCGCTCGCCGGCGACGGGCTTCTGCCTGGGGCGGCGTGTGAACAGCCGCCGCCACCAGGGCGGGCGGGGTGCGACAGGGGCGTCCGCGAGGGAGGCGCCGCAACGTCGGCAGTAGCGCCTCGTCGGCACGTTTCCGCTGCCGCACTGGCCGCAGACGAGGTCCCCGGCCTGGGGCGGCGGTTCGGCGGCGTCCGCGTGCCGTGCCGGCGGCGGCACCGGACGGCCGGGCTCCTCGACATGAGGCTGCACGGCGCGCAGGGGCGGGGCGGTGGGTTTCGGCGGGATGGCCGGCCCGCTCGGCTGCGCCGCGGGTTCCTCCCGCGGCACGGCGACGTCCGGTCCTGTCGGGGTCGGGACCGCGGCATCCGACCGGCCCGCGGCTGCCGGGGTGTTCGGCCGCGACCACTCGAGGAAGGTCCCGCAGGCGCCGCAGAACTGCTCCCCGGGATCGCACCGATTCCCGCACACTGCGCAGTTGACCACGGACCCCTCACCCCTTCCGCAACCCATGCTGTGCCAGGCGGCGCCTCCCGCACACGCCTGCAAGGGCAACCACCGAAGCGCCCGCAGCTGCCCTTTCGGGCGCCGTACTGCGACCTCGGCCGGGGCGAGAACGTGCGGGAGGTGCCGCTGCGTCACGGCGGACGGCTCCGTGGGGCCGGCTGCCGCGGTGTGCCGGTGGCGGGTGTCCGGCGGGACGCCAGTCAGCGCGCGGCCGGCGCCGCGGCTGCCGGCGGGGCGTACTCGGCGAGCAGGAGTCCGATGTCGTCCGCCCTGTCGGGTGACTGGTCGGCATCCTCCAGCAGCCCGTCGGCCAGATCCTCCAGGCTGCCCCCGCCCAAGCGGGCCAGCGAGGTCCGGAGGCGGTCGATGCCGGAACCGATGTCCGAGTCGCGCCTCTCGACCAGCCCGTCCGTGTACAGGGCCAGGACCGATCCGGGCACGAGGCGCAGCTCCGACTCCGGATAGTCGGGCGCTGCCTCGACGCCGAGCAGCGGCCCGCACGGCACATTCGGGATCTCGGTGCGTCCGTCGGGCAGGCGCAGAAGGGGCGGGCAGTGGCCCGCTCTGACGATGCGCACGACCCCGGAGCGGAGATGGAGGCGGGCGTAGCAGCAGCTGGCGAGCAGCGACGGGTCGAGGTCCATGTGGAGCCGGTTGGTGCTGGCCACGATGTCGCTCGGCCGGTGGCCGGCGGTGACGAAGGCCCGCATCGCGCTGCGCAGCTGGCCCATGGTGGCCGCGGCGGCGACGTTGTGTCCCTCGACGTCCCCGACGATCAGCGCGACCTCCTCGCCGGTGGGGATGACGTCGTACCAGTCGCCGCCGATGTCCATCCCCCTGGTGCCCGGAAGGTAGCGCCCGGTGACGTGCAGGCCCGGCACCGTGGGCAGCCGGTGCGGCAGCAGCGCGTTCTGCAGGCCGCGGGCGAGGGCGAACTCGGCGTCGTAGAGCCTGGCACGTTCGAGGGCCTGGGCGATCAGGCCGCCCAGCGCGGTGAGGACTCCACGCTCCTCGTCGGGGAACCGGTGGACGTCGTCGAAGGCGAGCATGCAGGCTCCCACCGGATGGTTGGAGGCGATCAACGGCAGGAACGCCCAGGAACGGGAGTCGCCCGACACGATCCCGGGATACGTTTCGCAGAGCTCCTCCCGGGACTCGATGAACAGCGGGGTCCCGGAGGTCAGCGCGTCCGTCACCGGCAGCCGGTCATGCAGCGGGGCGCCTTCCAGCCGGGCGAGAACCTCCTCCGAACAGCCGCGCTGCGCGAACAGATGCAGGCGCCCCTCCTCCACCACGCAGATCGCCAGCTTCTGGCCGCCGAATGCGGGCAGCAGCTGCTCGGCGACGGCATCGCACACCTCACGCGCGGTGACCGCCTCGGTGAGGGCGCTGCCCAGCTGGAGCACGCGGTAGAGGGCACCCAGGCGCGGGGCCGCGGGCGGAGGGGACGAGGAGACGGGCGGACCCTCCTCGGCGACGGACGTCCCGGGGCCGGTGCCGGCCGGTACCGGCTGTCGCACGGGTGCCGCCCATCCCGTCATGCCCTGTGAGCCCGGGTGGAGGGAGAAGACCAGCCACTCGTCGGGTGGGCGGCGGACCAGGAAGGAGACCGGTTGCTGGGAGACCAGGGCGGCCCGGTAGCGGTCCTCGTACACGGGATCGGCCAGCCAGGGCAGGATGTCCCAGAGGCGGTGGCCGAGCAGTTCGTTCTGGCGGACCCGCAGCAGAGTCTCCAGGCTGTGGTTGGCGTAGGCGACATGCCCCTCCGGGGAGAGCGCGAAGAAGCCGTACGCGAGCCGCTCGATCGCCGCCACGGCGGCCATGCCGCTCCCGGAGTCGAGTACCGCGCCGACCAGATGGGACGACGCCTGCGGGTCCTCCGGGCTCACGGGCACCCGGCCCCAGAGCTCCACAGCGCGGTGGCCTCCACCGGGGTCCCGGATCCGCAGGCAGTGCGCGAGCACATGGCCCTCCTCGACCGCGGCACGGGCGGCGGACCGGAAGCCGGGCAGATCCGCGGGCTCGATCCTGGCCGCCAGGGTGTCCACCCGTCCGTCGAAATCACGGGGCGGGATCCCGAAGATCGCGCACAGCTCGTCGTCGGTCGTGAAGGCCCCGGTGTCGAGGTTCCAGTCGAACAGACCCACCCGTATCAGTGGAGCGGACGGCAGCGGGACCACTGCGGGAGCCGTCCGTTCGTCGTATTCGACGAGCTCCTTGCGCGCGCTGAGCCCCGCGAGGGTGGTGCCCAGACGGTCGGCCGCGGAGCGCAGCTGCCGGCGCTGCGCCCTCGACAGCCCCGTCCCCTCGGGCCTGGGCGCCCACAGCACGGCCATCGCTCCGAAAGTCTGTTGTCCCGCTCGCACGGGCACTGAGGCCGAACCGAACGGGTAGGGGACGGCGACCGAGAGCTGGGGGAAGCGCCGCATCGTCTCCTCCGCGCCGGCCAGGTGGACCATGCGCCCGGAGCGGTATGCCTCCGCCACGGGGATATGGCTGTTCACCGGGATCCGACGCCACCCGCCGACGAGGGAGGGCGGCGCCCCGCACGCCGCGGCCAGCAGGAGCGAGCGATGGTCGCCGGAGAGCAGGAAGACGCTTCCGGCATGCGCTCCGGTCACCTCCACGGCATGGATGACCGCACTGACCAGCGCGTCGTCGCGCTCGGGCGCTTCGCCGCCACTCGCGGCGCCGAACGGGTACGAGCTCGATGCCACACCATCGGCCGACACATTGCCCTCGATCACGCTGAACAATTTGTTCCATTTTAAGGTTGTTCGCTGTTCCCCGCGGGTGGAGGCGCTGGCGGCAGTGGTGATCGGCGATGCCGGGTCGGCGCCGGGGCGGCGGCTGTCCGGTCCGCGGCCGGGTGGGGAGTCCCACGGCAGCCTCGGCAGGTCCGGGACACCACGTACGGTGACGAGCGCCCGTTCACCGGGCCGGATCGAGGGCTCTCATCGGCCTGCTCTCCTGGTGGGTCGAGAACGACACCGGCTCCAGCGCCGAGGAGATCAACGCCCACCTGCTCGGGCTCCTCGCCGTGGCGGCCGTCCGGCCGGAACGAGACGCCCGGCGCCTCGGCGTCGCCGATGTCACCACCGGCGTCGGCGCCTCGCGCTGACCGCACCGCGCGGCGACCGGGCGTCGTGGGCCAGGGGGGCGAGGCCGCAGAGCCTCGGCACCCTGGTGGTTCACGCGAGTCAGGCCGCGGCGCTGAATGCCGGTGTCCGCTCCCCGGCAGTACCGCCGGCAGATCGGCCGTGCGGGCGCGCATCGGCCCGTTCACCGCCGTCGTACGACTCGCCCCGATCACATGCCCGTTCGCCCCGTCTGATGCGCAGCGAAGGTTTCCGTCCCGGATTTCGACCCTTCGGGGCGGAGCGTGAACATCGGCAGCAAGGTGGAATTTGAGCCGCCCCCGCAGTGTCCGTCACGGTTGTCGGCAGTGCCCGTGTGTCTGTTCGGGGAAATCACCGGATGAATCGATGGAAGGGCGACGGCTTCTGGTTTCCGCGTCACGGAAATATTCGAGCCGAAGTGAACCGCCCCACGGAAACTGTGCGCATAGTGTCTCTGAACTGCGGTTTTTCCACTTCCTCTCCTGTAACAAGCCGTAACACGACAGCTCTTGACGGAGGCTCACCGCACCCCGCATATTCACACCATCCGTGAGACGGAGGGGACGTTTTCACATGGCGGATGCGCTGTCTGATGCCGCGGTGCTGGATGACCGAGACCACCTTTTTGACACGAAGCCGCATTGCTTGGCCGATAACGGCTTACAAGCGCGGTTGGGGGAACTGACACTGCGAAACCCGGTCATGCCGGCGTCCGGCTGCTTCGGTCCGGAGCTGAGCGCCCTGATGCCCGTCGGGGAACTGGGCGCCGTCGTCACCAAGACGCTGTTCGCCGAGCGGCGTTCGGGGAACCCGGCCCACCGGCTCACCGAGACGGCCCACGGGATGCTCAACAGCGTCGGCATCCCGAGCCCCGGCACAGCTGCCTTCGCCGGACAGGTCCTGCCCGCCTACCGCCAGTTCGGCGTTCCGGTCGTGGCGAGCATCGGCGGACTCACCGTCGACGAGTACTGGCAGGTCACCGAGGAACTGGCCGCCGCGGACCTCGCGATCGACGCCTACGAGGTCAACGTCTCGTGCCCGAACCTGGAGCACGGGGGCCTCGCCATCGGCACCGAGGCGGCGACCGTCGAGCGGGTCGTGGCAGGGATCGCCGCCCGGACGCGGGTCCCGCTGATCGTCAAGCTCACGCCGAGCGTGACCTCGATCGGCGACATCGCCCGCGCTGCGGAGTACGCGGGCGCCACCGCCGTCACCGTCTGCAACACCTTCCCCGGCATAGCCGTCGACATCGGGACCCGGACGACGGTCCTCGGCAACGGTGTCGGAGGGCTGTCCGGCCCCGCGGTCAAGCCCCTCGCTCTTCGCCTGGTGTGGCAGGCGGCGACTGCCGTCGACATCCCCGTCGTCGGCTGCGGAGGGATCACCACGGCCACCGACGTCGTCGAGTTCCTGCTGGCAGGGGCGAGCGCCGTCCAGGTCGGCACGGCGACCTTCACCCGCCCTTACACCATGGTCGAGATCGTCCGCGGGCTGGAGAAGCTGCGGGCCGAACTCGGCGTCACCCACCTTGCCGAGCTCGTCGGCGGCCTGCGTCACACCGAGACCTCCCGGGAGAAGCCATGCGTGACATCGACGAAGCCCCACTGAACGCCACTCCACCGGGCGACGAGGCCGGGCCCGCGGCGCCCCAGGACGGACCCGTGAGCACGTACGGGAAGAAGGCGGTGCTCGCCTCCTCCATCGGTTACGCGATGGACGGGTTCGATCTGCTCATCCTCGGCTTCGCCCTGTCGGCGATCACGGCGGAACTCCACCTCAGCAACAGCGAGGCCGGCTCCCTCGCCACCATCACCCTCTTCGGCGCCGTGCTCGGCGGACTCCTCTTCGGTGTCCTCGCCGACCGCATCGGCCGCGTCAAAGTGCTCACCTACTCCGTGTGCTTCTTCGCCGTCTTCACGGGCCTGACCGCTCTGGCGGACGGCTACACCGAGTTCGCCGTCTACCGCTTCCTCGCGGGTGTCGGCATCGGCGGCGAGTTCGGTGTCGGCATGACCCTCGCCGCCGAGGCGTGGCCCGCGCGCAAGCGGGCACGGGCGACGGCTCTGGTCGGTGTCGGCTGGCAGGCAGGCGTACTGCTCGCGGCGCTGGTCTCGGCTCCGGTACTGACGCACTGGGGCTGGCGGGGCCTGTTCCTGCTCGGCGCGCTGCCTGCCGTGGTCGCCGTCGTCTTCCGTTCCCGCCTGCACGAGCCCGAGGCGTTCACCGAGCACCGAGCCGCCCTCGCGGCGCGCAAGGCGCAGGCGGCCAAGGCCAGGGTGCCCCTGCGGCTGCTCGTCGCCGACGCCACGACGACCCGGGCCACGGCCGGCGTCCTCGTGCTCACCTCGGTCCAGAACTTCGGCTACTACGGCATCATGATCTGGCTGCCGACCTACCTGTCCCACGAGTTCGGCTACAGCCTCACCAAGTCCGGTCTGTGGACGGCCGTCACCGTCGTCGGCATGGCCGCGGGCGGCCTCGTCTTCGGCCAGGTCGCCGACCGCCTGGGTCGGCGGCGTGCCTTCTGGATGTTCCAGTTCGGCTCGGCCGTCTCGGTCCTGGTCTACAGCCAGCTGACGTCCGGCTGGGCGCTGATGGTCGGAGGCGCGATCATGGGCGCCTTCGCCAACGGGATGATCGGCGGGTACGGGGCCCTGATGGCGGAGCTCTACCCCACGGAAGTACGCGCCACGGCGCAGAACGTGCTGTTCAACCTGGGGCGGGCGGTGGGCGGTTTCGCCCCGGTCGTGGTGGCGCTCGCCGCCGAGTCCGTCGGGTTCGGCACGGCCATCGCGATGCTCGCCGTCATCTACGTGATCGACATGGCTGCGATGCTGCTGATACCCGAGCGGAGCGCGACGCCGCTGACCACGAGTCCCGAGCCCCAGCGAGGTGTGTCCGGCCGCTGACCGCCGGAACGCACCCAGGTCCGGCCTCCGCCGGACGAACGAAGGAGACATCCATGCAAGTCGTGGTGCGTGCGCTGCACGTCCTGCGGGCGCTGGCCGCCAAGCCGAAGGGCGCCACCCTCCAGGAACTTCACGAAGAACTGGGCATTCCGGTCGGAAGCCTGCACCGCCTGCTCACCACCCTCGGCAACGAGGACTTCGTCACCCGCTCACCGGTGAACCGGCGCTTCTTCCTCGGACCGATCGCCCGTCAGCTCGCCGAGCAGAACCAGCACCAGTCCGCTCTCCTGGTCACCCCGCACCGTGCCGTCGTCGCAGCGGCGGAGGCGAGCGGCGAGACCGTCTTCCTGACGGAGCTGATCGGGGACAGGGCAGTGTGCGTCGCCCTGTCCGAAGGCCGCCACCCCTTGCGCCTGTTCGTCCGCATCGGCCAGGAGATGCCGCTGCACGCCGCCGCGTCCGGCCGGTCGCTGCTGGCCTACCGGCCCGAGCCGGACGTACGCAACCTGCTGGCCAAGCGCGTTCTCACCGCCTTCACCGAGGAGACCCCGGTGACGGTCGACGAGGTGCTCGCCCACCTCACACTGGTGCGGGCCCGTGGGTACGACGTGTGCGACGACGAACTCGACCGCGGCGTCTGGGCCGTCTCCTCACCGGTGTTCACCTCCACCGGCGCGGTCGCGGCCAGTGTGACGCTCGCGGCCGCCGGCAGCAGGATGCGTGACCCTCTCACCCGCGCCACGGCGGTGCAGACCGTCCTCACCGCCGCGCGGGAGCTGTCCACAGAACTCGGCTTCAACGGGGAGTGGCCCGACAGCGCCGGTGATCCCTCCGCGTCTGCGGCCGGGACGACCGGCCCGGCGCAGCAGGCCGACGACACCGTGGAGGAGGTGCGATGAGCCTCGCCCAGGAACTGGCCGCACAGGGCGACGCCGTGGCGGTCTTCCTCGCCCCCGAGCGGCGGCGCAGCGAACTGCGCGCCGACCTCTTCGCCGCCGCCCGCCAGGCCGGCCCCCGGTCGAGCACGCACCCTCACGGGGTACCGGCACCGGGACACACGGTCGACCCGTACGCGCTGCACACCCGGCCGACGATCCTGCGGCGGCTGGCCGTCCTGCTGGCCCACGAGCTCCCCGCACGGCTCGACCGGCTCGTCGCCGCCGACCGCGCCGACACCCCGCTGGTCACCGCCGTCGCCCTGCACACCGGGCTGCCCTTCGCCCTCGCAGGGGGACGCTCGGTGACGGAAGGCGGCGACGAACTGCTCGGCGAAGTGCACCGCGGAGAGCGGATCGTCGTCCTCACCACTGTCACGGCCGGCGGCCGCGGCGCGCTGCGCACCGCCGAACTGGTCCGCCGGCACGGTGCCCGCATCGCCTCGGTCCTCACGGTGATCGACCGCGACGAGGGAGCGGTCGCCCGCCTCGGTGCCGCAGGTCACCAGCTGCGGGCGCTGTTCACCGACGGCACCGCCCTGTGACGCACGCGGCCGGCCTCCCCACGCGGCCGGCCGTACACGCCCGAAAGGAAGAGAGTCACACATGTCGCACAACAGCTCCGGCCCGAACACCGCGTACGCCGGTGTCGCCGACGCCGTCCGCGAACTCGGCACCGCCCCCGACACCCACGGACCCACACTGAACACGGCCGTCTCGTCCGAGGCCGTCGAGTTCATCGGCCGTTCGCTCGCCGAGGCGCTGCGTCCCCACGACGCGACGACCGTCGTCTTCTGGAACACCAGCGACGAGGCCGTCCTGGGACATGTCGTCGCGAGGGAGCTGGGCGCCGCCGTGGTCCGCGCCGACGAGGTGGAGGGAGTCGTCGCGCTCTCCGCCGACATCCCCGCCGGCGCGCGGGTCGCCCTGCTCGCCACCGCCTGGACCAACCCCATGCGCCTGCAGGCCCTGGTCACCATGGCGCGTCTGGTCCGGGTCGAGATCGTCGCCGTCGCGTCCGTGCTCGCGAGCCCCGAACGGCCGGAGGGTGACCTCCCGTTGGTGGCCCTGCTCGCCGCCGACGGCCCGACCGCCGACCCGGCCGTACACCCGGAGGCGGGGAGCGGCGGGGCATGAGCAACCTCACGACGGCGCCGGCCCGGCTGAACGCCGATCCGGAGCGCCTGCAGAAGCGCCTCGACACCTTCGCCGCACTCAGCGAACCCGGCTCCGGCCCCGGAGTGACCCGCCTGGCGTACACGCCTCTGGAACGCGAGGCGCACGCGGTCTTCGCCGACGAGATGCGCTCCCTGGGACTGACCGTGCGGACCGATGCGGCGGGCAACACCATCGCGGAACGCGCCGGCACCGTCCCCGGTCTGCCGGCGCTCGGCACCGGCTCGCACCTCGACAGCGTTCCCAACGCGGGCGCGTACGACGGAATCGCGGGCGTGGTAGCGGCGATGGAGACGGCTCGTCTCTACCGCGACCACGACGTGGCCCATGCCCATCCCGTGCGCTTCGTCGCCTTCGCAGCGGAGGAGGGCGCCCGTTTCGGACAGGCGTGCACCGGCAGCCGCATCGTGTCCGGGCTCACCGCCGCGCAGGACCTGGCGGACAAGCAGGACGCCGACGGGATCACTCTGGCCGACGCCCTGCGCTCGGTGGGACTGCCGCCCGAGGCGGTGGGCGCGGCCCGCTGGGAGCCGGCGGACTGGGCCGCCTTCGTCGAACTGCACATCGAGCAGGGCGGCGTTCTGGAGGCGGCGGGAACGCCGATCGGTGTCGTGGACCTGATCTCCGGCAGCACCCGGTTACTCCTGGAGGTCACCGGCCGAGCCTCGCACACCGGAGGGACGCCGATGCACCTGCGCGCGGACGCCATGGCGGCGGCCGCGGAAATCGTGCTGCTCATCGAGTCGCTCGCGAACGACACCAGACACCACGGCACCCGGGCGACCGTCGGCCGGCTGCAGGTCGAGCCCGGTTCGATCACCACCATCGCCGGCAAGGCGGACCTGTACGTCGACGTGCGGGACGTGGACAGCGACCGGCAGCGCCTGACCGCCGCGGAGATCGTGGAGCGGGCACAGGCACTGTGCGTCCGCCGGGGCGTCGGCCTCACCGCCCGCGCCCTCGCCGACGCGTCACCGGTGATCCTTCCCGGCTGGGTGCGAGAGACCCTGGCCGACACGTGCCGGGGGCTGGGCGTCGACCACCGCGTGCTGCCGAGCGGCGCGAGCCACGACGCCCAGATGGTCAACCACGTGGTGCCCACCGGCATGGTCTTCGTGCCCAGCCGCGAGGGCATCAGCCACAGCCCTCTCGAATGGACCGGCGCGGACGAACTGGCCCTGGGCGCCGACGTCCTGGCGGCCGGGCTGCTCGAACTGGACCGCCGCCTGGCCGCCGCGCGCGACGGGCACGACGAACGAGAGGAGAACGGGACATGACGAGCGCCGCCGCTTCGGACCGGCCCGCGCCGAGCGCCTCGCTCACCGTCATACGGGACGACCGGCATTCCCCCCGCGCGCGCCCCACCTGGCATCACGCCGACGTGCTCGACCACTTTCCGGTCGGGGAGCAGTACCGTCACCTGCGGCTGCACGCCCCCAGCGTCGCCGGACTCACCCGCCCGGGGCAGTTCGTGATGCTGACGGCGGCCCGCGAGGACGAGAGGGGCCCGGTCCTGCCGAGACCGATGGCCGTGTACCGCCGGGACGCCGCGGCCGGCACGGTGGAGTGCGTCTACCGCGTCGTCGGCGCGGGCACCCGGCGGCTGAGCACGTTCCGCCCCGGAGAGCGCATGCTCACGGTGGGGCCGCTCGGCCAGGGCTTCCAACTGGACCCGGCCGCCCGCCGGGTTCTGCTCATGGGCCGCGGCATCGGCACCTGTTCGGTCACCACCGTCGCCCAGGACCTCGCCGGCGGGCCCACCGAAGTCGTCGCCGTCACCAGCGCACGTGACGAGGCGAACCTGATCGGAGGCGGGCTGTACCGCGAGTTCGGCGCCGCGGCCGTCCACGAGGTCACGGACGCCTCGGGGTCCAGCACCGTCGAGAGCCTGCGCCGTCTGCTGACGGCCGACCTGGACGCCGGTCCGCCGCAGCAGATCATGACCTGCGGCTCGGAGCGGCTGGCCCGGCTGTGCGGCGAGCTGGGGCGGCGCTGGGGCGCGGACGTGCAGGTGTCCCTCGAGGCGCACATGGCCTGCGGTCTCGGCTACTGCCACGGCTGCGCGACCGGCACCCGGAGCGGTTCCGCCGAGTCCCCGCTGATCTGCAAGGACGGCCCAGTGTTCCGTATCGGCGGCGGCTGTGCGACCGGCGACAAGCCGCTCGCCGGGGCATCGGGCGTCCTGCGGTGACCCCCGCCCGTACGACGGCGCCCGGGGTCGCCGCGCACCTGGGAACGCTGGGTGCCGTGGTGCTCAGCGGCGTCCGGGTGCTCGGCGCCCCGCCCACCGATGTGCTGATCCACGACGGGAGAATCGTCACCGTCGGACCGGAGGCCGCCGACTCCTCCGGAACGCGACGTATCGATGCCACCGAACTGGTGATGCTGCCTGGGCTCGTCGATCGCCGCCCCCACCTGCGGGAGTCCGGCGGCGAGAAGAGCGAGACCATCGCCTGCGGCTCCCGTGCCGCCGCGGAGGGCGGTTGCTCCGACGTCTTCGCGATGGCCGACTGCGACCCGGTCACGGACGCCTCGGACCGCGTCACGCCCGTCTCCCGTACGGCCGCCAGGGCCGTCGCGGCCGCCGCGTGCGGGGTGCACCCGGTCGGCGCGATCACCCAGGGCCTCGCGGGCACCGCGCCCGCACCGCTCGCCGCCATGGCGCGGGCGGGGGCCCGCTTCTTCTCCGATGACGGGGCGGTGCGTCGACGACCCCGTGCCGATGCGCCGCGCGGTCGCCACCGCCGTGGCCGGCCGGGTGACGGCGGACCGCGCCGGGCTGCTGGTACGGAGCGGCCCGGCGTGCTGAGCGCTCGGGCGACGTCGAGAAATCCCAGGCCCCACCTGTGCCGCGAGTTCAGGAACCACGAGGAGGACCATGCTTGACCTCTGGGAGGTAGAGGACACCACGGCCGCTGTTTATCAGGAGATGCTGCGGCGGCCGGGAATCGATCTGCACGGGCTGCGTGACAGCCTGACGCTGGACGAGTCGGAGATCCGGCGGGCGCTGTACGAGCTCGCCGACCTGGCTCTGGTCCACCGTTCCTGGGAAGAGACCGATTCCGTCCAGCCGTTGAGCCCCCGGCTCGGCCTCCGGGCACTGCTCGCGCGGAAGCGGACCGAGACCGTGCGCCGGCAACAGGCGCCGGAGGAAGCCCGGGGCGCGGCCGGGCCGCTGGTGGACCACCGCGCGTCCGCGTACGCCTCGGTGCCGGGCATGCATGTGGAACATGTCCAGGGGGAGGCGGCGGTGTGCCGGCGCATCGCCGGTATCGAGGCCGGCGCGGAAAGGGAGTTGCTGTCGTTCGCCTCGGACGAGCCCAGGGCCGGCGACGACGGGGGCGAGGGCGAGGCGCCGAGTGCGGCAAGGCGGACCCGGCCGGTCACCGTCAGGGTCGTCTGTCCCGACCACGTGCGCCGGGCCACAGCCTGGACGGGGCACGCGCCGGGCCGGCAGGGCGCGCAGATCCGGACGGTTCCCCGTCTCGCGTTCCGCGCGCACATCGCCGACGGCAGGCGGGCTGTGGTCCAGCTCAACCCCGGCAACACCGCCGAGGACGCCCTGGTGATCGAGGAGCCGGCCGTCGTCGCGCTTCTGCGCTCGTTCTTCGAGACGGTCTGGGCCTCTGCCACGCCTCTCGGCGCCGGCGGTGAGAAGGACGCGATCACCTCACAGGACCGCCAACTCCTGCGGCTGCTCGGTCAGGGCCTCACGGACGAGGCCGCGGCCCGCAAACTCGGTGTGTCCCTGCGCACCGAACGCAGAATGCTCACCAAGCTCTCCGAACTCCTCGACGCGCAGAGCAGGTTCCAGCTCGGCCAGCGGGCCGCCGAGCGCGGACTTCTGTGAGCTCCGCCGCACGGTGCGGCAGCGGATTGCGGCGGCGTCGTCCGGGACGACGCCGACCGCAATCCGCATCAGTTCACTTGCCGCAGTTCTGGCAGCCGCGCTTCACGGCGCCGGTCGACAGCTGGCGAAGGACATCGGCGTTCACGGTCATGGTTTTCTCCCATTTCCATTCGGTACGCCTCCATGGCGTACGGCATTGGTATCCGGGGCCGATGTCGGAATCTCGGACCCGGTGCCATGGATCGTGGCACAGCGAACGCCCGTGTGTCAGCACGCAGTTGTGGCACGAACTGGCCCGGCACAATTGTGCCGCAAGGCGCGGGCACGAATGTGCCAGGTCATTTTGTGCCAGCCGTTCGGTCTTCCTTCGTGCCCTGACATGACGGAGTATTGAGGCCAAGCGGATGCGGATGGTGCTGCCGCGCACCGCCACTCGTGTGAGGACTTGAGATGGCACGCTATTGCGTCGTCCCGGCAAGCTCCGTCAGGGGCAAGGGATTGCTGGAGGGCCAGCCTTCGTGCATGTGTCGAATCGTGAGGGATCCGGACCGAATTCCTTGCGGGAGCTGCGAAAGCCGCTAGCCGGCCCACCGGCCGGCGACGATGGCGAAACGCACTCCCAGGACCTGTCCCGATCGGAAGTCGACATGATTCTGGCGGGGATGATGTGGTGGCGGTGAACGCGTCGCGTCATCCGTCGATCCGCATGAAGGAAGCGGCTTTCCATCGCGTTCTCGGCAATGTTTCGAACGCGCCGGGATCCGGATCGCCGAAGGAGTGGACGAGGGGGTGTATTTCGATGCGCAAGTACGTCAAGCCGGCCTCCAAGAAGGTCAACCAGGGCACCATTGTCAGCGGCAACGCCTGAGTGGACCCGGAATATGCGAAGCCGAAGGGGGGTGTATTCGATGCGCAAGTACGTCAAGCCGGCCTCCAAGAAGGTCGACCAGGGCACCGTCCTCGTGAACGGCGCCTGAGTCGTCCGTCGTGCATGCCGCACCCGCGGTGTGCCGATCAGCAGCTCGTTTCGCATACATCAGAACACCGAAGAACGGTGTTCAGGACCAGGAAAAGGAGTGGAGAAATGATCTCCGCAGACATCATGAAGCAGCTGTCCACCGGCGCCGTCAAGCGTGGTTGCCAGAACAGCAAGTGACGCACGGGGCGCGGCGGCGGCGCGAAGCCGCCGCCGCGACCTGGCGACAGGACCGAACTGAGGGGGCTGCGTCGATGACGGCACCTGGACACATGGATTTCGATGGGCTGCTCGGCGACCAGCGGCGTGCGGCGCGATCCGAACTCGCCGAGGCCATGCGGACGCTGTCCGCCCAGCAGGAAACCGGCAGTGCCGCGACCGGGACCGCCCCGGCCGATGCCTTCTACGAGCCGCGGCTGTACAGCCAGCTGGTGCTCGGCGGCTTCCGCTCCATGACGGCCGACCAACTCGTCCTCGCGTCCTGCCCCGGCGACGGCGCGCCACGCGAGGTCCTGACGGACGACGAGGGTGTCGTCTACGTACCCGGCCTGGGACGTTGCACGACACCGCACCGCTCCGCCCGGCTCACCGTGCGCCACGACACGACCGCCCGCGCGCTGACGGAGGAAACCGGGGACGAGTCGTACGCCCTCGAGCCGGTCACCCGCGTGCCCGGCACGGCGATCGAGCTCGTCGACCGGCTGGACCCGATCCTCGACGCCTTCCTGGAACGCCACATCGACCGGTACGAGGACCTGGCCGTCATCGCCGACGTCCAGGCGCACCTGCCGCACATCTCCCGTGCCCTCGACCTTGTCGCGGCCGTGAGCCCGGCCTACCACCGGGCGCTCACCGAATCCCTGCGCGCGATCTTTCTCTACGAGCACCCGACGGCCGAGTCCTTCGCCGCTCTGGGCATGCACGGAATGGTCTTCCTGAACGTTCCGCCGGCGGCCGGCACGGACTATTTCGTCGAGGAACTCGTCCACCAGGGTGGGCACGTCCTGTTCAGCGAGGCGACGCTGAGCCGCGGGGACTTCTTCCGGGTGGACCCCGAGGCCCCGCTCTCCGGGGTGATCGGCCAGGACGATCCGCGCAACGTCTACGACGCGTTCCACGGCCTGTTCACCGAGCACATGGAGTACCAGATCGTCCTCGGCGTGCTCGACGAGGGTCTCGCCGACGCCCGGGAGCTGCCGTCCTTCGAGGAACACCTCGCGTCCGTGGGCCGCCGCCACCTGCGGGACCTGCGTCTGATCGGCCCGCACGCCGGCGAGATCTTCAGCGACCGGGGCGAGGAGGTCTTCACCGCCTTCCGGGAGACCTACGACCGTGCGGCACGTCTTCACCCCGGTCTGCTCACCGCCGCCGCGGACGTCACCGCCGCCGACATGCCGACCCCCGACGTCGAGGCCCTGCTGCGTGAGCTGATCGCCGTACCGAGCGTCAACCCGCTGCTGCCCGGCTCCGAGGGGATCGCGGACGAGCGAGATCTGGCCGCCTTCGTGGCGGACCGCCTGCGGGCGGCCGGGCTCGACGTCGAGACGCGGGAGGTGACCGACGGGCGCTGCAACGTGATCGCCCACCTGTCGCGCGCCGGCGCCGCCGACGACGAGGTCGTCCTGCTCAGCGCGCACATGGACACCTATCCGGCGGGAGGACCACGCGCCGGGTACGAGGCGGTCGGTGAGGGCCGCTCCCTGTACGGGCGGGGGAGCGCGGACGCCAAGGGCTCACTGGCCGCGATGATGACGGCGTTCCTGCAGGCCGCGGCCTCGCCCGACCGGCGCGAGGCGTACCTCGCCGCCACCGTGGACGAGGAGTGCCTGCTCCGGGGCGCCCGTGCCCTCGCCTCCCACGGCATGAGCCCGACGCTGGCCGTCACGGGGGAGCCCACGGGGCTGGTCCCCGTCGTGGCGCAGAAGGGCATCGTGCGGGGCGCCTTCCGCGTCCGGGGGCCGGGGAGCCACGCGGCGTATCCCGCCGAGGTCACGGCCGTCGGGTCGGCGGCCGAGCTGGTGCGAGCCGTCGCCCGGCTGAACGCGGACCTGGCACGCCGCCTGGGCCACCCGGACCTGGGCACGCCGACGCTGACCGTCACCCGGCTCGACAGCAACGGCGGGATGAACCTCAGCGCCACCGAAGTGACGGTCCGGTTCGACGGCCGCTTCCTGCCGGGCACGACCGGCGAGCGGTTCGCCGCCGACATCGAGCGTGAGCTGCGCGAACTGGTGCCCGTCGAGGTGGACTTCGTCCTGGAGCCGCTGACCTTCGTGTCACCGCCCAACGAGGTGCCGCCCGCCTCGCCGCTCGTGCCCGAGTTCTTCGCGGCCGTCAAGAATGTGACGGGCAGCTGCGAGCCGCAGACCTTCTCCTACGGCAGCGAAGCCGGCGTCCTGGCCGGGTTCAGCGGGGCGAGCCTCGTCTTCGGACCGGGCGACGCGCGCTGTTCGCACGCGGAGACCGAGGTCGTAGACCTCGACGAACTGACCGCGGCCACCGAGATCTTTCGCAGCATCCTGGTCGGCGACCAGCGGTGAATGCGGCCACCCATCGAGACAGGAACATCACGTGACAGCAATCGGCAACGACCTGGGTGCGAGCGGCCGCGAGCGCCTCTGCCTCGCCCTCGATCTCGCGGACCGCGGCGAGATCCTCGCGCTGGTCGACGAACTGAAGGACCTCATCGGGTACTTCAAGCTCAACTCGGCGTTCACGCTCCACGGCCCCGACCTCGTACGGGAACTCCTCGCGCGGGACGTCAAGGTCTTCATGGACCTCAAGCTCCATGACATCCCGAACACCCTGGCCGGCTACGGTCACGCCGTCACCGGCCTGGGCGCCCATCTGGTCACGCTGCACACCGGCGGCGGCCTGGAGATGATGCGGGCCGCCGTCACCGCCGCCGACCGGACCGCCGCCGAACTCGGCGTGGAGCGCCCCAAGCTCGTCGGTGTCACCCTGCTCACCAGCGTGGACCGCGAGACGCTGAACGGGGACCTCAACGTGTCCGGCACGATCGAGGACGAGGTACGCCGCCGGGCGCTGCTCGCCGCCGAGGCGGGCCTCGACGGCATCGTCTGCGCGCCGTCCGAGATCGACCTCGTGCGTCCCGGACTGCCGGACGACTTCTTCTACGTGACGCCCGGAACCCGCTCCCCGGGGGAGAGCGGCAACGACCACAAGCGGATCGGCACCCATGCCGAGGCGCTCGCCGGCGGATCGTCCCTGCTCGTCCTCGGCCGCCGCATCCACCACGCGGCGGACCGGCGCAAGGCCGCTCTGGAGGTCCTCCATGAGATCGAGGGGATCGCCTGATGCTCACCCTGCCCGAGAAGGCCGTGATCGCCTGCGTGCACCTCCCGCCCACTCCGGGGTCGCCCGGATACGACGGCAAGATCGACCACATCTACGACTCCGCGCTCCGCGACGCCGAGGTGTTCCTGCGGCACGGCGTCGACGCCCTGATCGTGGAGAACTTCCGGGACGCCCCGTTCCACCCCGACACCGTGCCCGTCGAGACCACCGCCACGGTCGCCGGTGTCACGCGCGAGGTCGTGCGGATGTCCACGGTCCCGACGGGCGTCGCGGTCCTGCGCAACGACGCCTCGGCGGCCCTCGCCGTCGCCACGGCCACCGGTGCCGACTTCATCCGCGTCAATGTGCACGTCGGAGCGGTCCTGTCCGAACAGGGTCTGCTCACGGGCAGGAGTCACGAGACGCTGCGGCTGCGCCGGGCGCTGGGCAGCGACGTGGCGATCTTCGCCGACGCGCGTGTCAAGCACTCGCAGCCGTTCGTCTACCAGGACCTCGCCACCGAGGTCAGGGACCTCTCCCAGCGGGCGGACGGGATCATCGTCTCGGGCGAACTGACCGGCCTGGAGACCAGCCCGCAGGACCTGCTGACCGCACGCCGGGCGACGGCCGGTCCCCTGCTCGTCGGCAGCGGCGTCACTCCCGGGAATCTGGCCTGCGTGTACGAGCACGCCGACGGCTTCATCGTCGGCAGCTACTTCAAGGTGGACGGAGTGCCCGGCAACCCGGTGGACGAGTCACGGGTGGCCGATCTGATGGAACGTGTGCGCGCGTTGCGCTCCGCAGCCGGCACGCACCCGGGGGATGCCCGGGCATGACGACCACCGATCGACGAGAACCAGGACAGAACATGCCGCAGCGCAGAGTCGACGACGAGGCGATGGCCGGCCTCTTCCAGCCGGAGAGGACCGACACCGGACTGCTCGTGTCGATCGTCGGTTTCGACGGGTCCGGCAAGACCACCCAGATCGAGCGGGTCGCGGAGGCCGTCCGCGCGCAGGGCAGGGAAGTGGTGGAGACGCGCCAGCCCGCCGACTGGTACCGGGAACTGGCAGAGGTGCAGGTCTTCCACGACCAGGGCGGCTCCGTGGAGACCGCGTACATCCTCGCCCTGCTGGCCGCCGCCGACCGCCGCCGGCACGTCATGGAGGTGATCAATCCCGCCCTGGAGCGCGGCGCGGTCGTGCTCTGCGACCGTTACGTCTACGCCACCTTCGGCGTCTTCGTGCACCGCGGGGTCGACTTCCGCTTCCTGGCGACGATCAACAGCGGGATCCCCCGCCCCGACCACGCCTTCTACCTCAAGCTGCCCACCGAGGAGCTGCTCCGGCGTCTGCGTGTGCGCGACGGCGACCGGCTGAAGCACGAGGAGAAGTCGGCGGAGCGGATCGAGTCCATCACCCGCACGTACGAGGAACTCGGCCCGGAACTGGTCCACATCGACGGTGGGGCCCCCCGGGAGGAGGTCACCGCCTCGATCCTGCGCCATATGAAGGACTCCTTGTCGGGGTGAGCCTGCCCGGCCGTTCCGGCCGGCGGAAGAGAACGCAGCAGCAGCGAGTGAGGTAGACATGTGTGGCCTGGCGGGAACAGCGAGATGGGGCGGGGGCGAGCTCCCCGCCGCGGCGGACGGCCTGCTGCGGCGTATGACGCGCACGATCGCCCATCGGGGCCCCGACGAGACGGAGTTCTTCCGCTCCGGCCCCGTCGGCCTGGGCTTCGTGCGGTTGTCCCTGGTCGACCCACAGGGCGGCGGCCAGCCGCTCAGCACCGAGGACGGCTCGTTGGTGCTCATAGCCAACGGCGAGATCTACAACCACCGTGAACTGGCCGCCGGTCTGCCGGCCGGGACGCAGCTGCTCACCGGTTCGGACTGCGAGGTCCTCCTCCACCTGTACCGGCGGGACGGGCTGTCCTTCCTCGACCAGGTGCGCGGCATGTTCTCGGTGGTCCTGTGGGACCGGGACCGGGGCCGGCTGGTCTTCGCGCGGGACCGCTTCGGCATCAAGCCGCTGTACTTCCACGCGAACAAGGACCGCGTCGTCTTCTCGTCGGAGATCAAGGCGCTCTTCGACGACCCGGACTGCCCGAGGGAGGTGGACTGGGAGCGGGCGCTCTCCGACCAGCAGATGACGGGCAACCTCGTGCTGGACGACGCACCGCCGCACGCCTGGTTCAAGGACATCGAACTCGCCCCGGCCGCGTCGGTCCTCACCTTCGACCTCGTCTCCGGCGAGCGCCGGTCCCACCGGTACTGGTCCTTCCCCGAGTTCGACGGCTCCCGGACCGGCTCCGAGTCGGACCTCGTCCGCTCGTATGGCGAGGCACTGGCTGCCTCCGTCCAGGACTGCCAGATGGCAGACGTCGAGATCGGCCTGTTCCTCAGCGGAGGGATCGACTCCGCGGCGGTGGCGGCACTGGCCGGCATCAAGCCCCGCACCTTCACGGCGCTCAACGGCAGCACGCTGGAGAACCGGGACGCCGAATGGGCGCACCGGACGGCGGCCGGGCTCGGTCTGGTCAACCACCAGGTGCTGCAGGACACGGCCGCCGTTCCCGGCATCGAGGAGTGGAAGCGCCACCTGTGGCAGATGGAGACTCCGCTCGCCGGACCGGAGACGTACTACAAGTACGAGCTCTACCGCCACGTGGGCGCGCACGCGCCCGAGATCAAGGCCATGCTGCTCGGCGGCGGCTCCGACGAGTTCAACGGCGGGTACACGTCCTCCCTCGCGGGGGGCGGGGACTGGTCCGACTTCGCGGCCAACACCGGGCGGATGGGCATCAGGTGGGATCAGCAGCGCCGCCCCGAGCTCGGGGCATGGTGGGACCAGCCGGGCCTGCCGCTGGTCCGGGCGGAAGCCCTGCGAGCGGCCGCGGGCGGCGGCAGGCCCGACGCGTACGAGATGCTGTTCCGCACCAAGTACCGCGATGTCCAGCTCTACAACTGCTGGCACGAGGACCGAACCGCCGCCGGCAACGGCATCGAGGCGCGGGTACCGTTCCTCGACCATCGTCTGGTGGAGATCGTGGCGGCGGTCCCGCAGGCCCTGCGTCCCGCTCTGATCTGGGACAAGCAGATCCTGCGCCGTGCACTGGCCGGAGTCCTGCCCGACGAGGTGGTGAACCGCCCCAAGATCCCGTTCTTCTACGGATCCGGGGTGGCCCACACCTATCGGGCCTTCGCCAGGATGCTCGGGCAGCAGGGCGGTCTGCTGCTGGAGGAGGCCCTGAGCGGACCGGGCGCCCGCCAGTACCTCGACGCCGACAACATCCGCGCCATGGTGCGCCGGATCGAGAACGACCCCGGCTCCGGCTATGTCGAGTTCCCGCTGCGTGCCGTCAACCTCGGGCTGCTGGAGAGCATGGCCGCCGACCTGCCGGAGCCGCTGGTCTCGGCGCCGAAGGCGGCGATCCCGCGTGCGGTGCCGATCACCGACTGGGACCGGCAGACGGCGGAGATCGCGGCGCTCGTCGTCCGGCGGCCCGCGGTCGACCCGCAGGCCGTCCTCTCCCGCGCGGAGGAACTTCTGCTGCTGCGGTCGCCCGACGATCCGACGACCTGGTACCTCGCCGTGGAAGGCAGCATCGAGTACGTCGTCGACGAGTCCGAGGAGCCGGACTGGATCCCGCTGCTCCGGGCGCTCGACGGCGTGCGGCCCCTCGCCGATGTGGTGTCCGCCCTGGGGCTGGAGCTCAAGCCGCTCGAACCACTGCTCTCCGAGGCGCTGGAGGCGGGGCTCCTCCTGCCGGCGGCCGGCACGCCGTGACGGGGCGCCGCCCCCTCCCGCATCCCGTTCCGCCACCGGGCGGGGCGGCGGCGCGTGCGCGGACCCCTCAGCACAACAGAAAGGGAAGGGACATGGATTCACTGCCGGACCTCCAGGGTGTCGTCGCACGGCTGCGGAACGAGGGGCTGCTGCCCGAGGACCACAGGGCCGTGCTGTGCGTGGGCTCGGTCGCCCGCGGCTGGGCGAACGAGCGCAGCGACTACGACCTCGTCGTCGTCACGGGGGAGCCCTTCGCGACAGAGCGCGCCCGTCCCCTCCCGGTGCCCCTGCGGCCCGGCACGGTGCCCACCGTGACCGTCCACGTGGACGGCCGGCGCTGGGAGATCAAGTACTGGACCGACGACCAGATCGGCCAGCTGCTCGACAAGGTCTCCTGGGAGCGGTTCGACTCGGGAACCGTCTCCGCCAAGGTGCTCCTGGACGTCGAGGAGCTGTGCCTGGAGCGGCTGCTGACCTGCATCCCGCTCGTCGGTGAGGCGTGGGTCCGGCAGCGCTGCCGCGAGCTGGGGGAGTCCGCCTTCCGCGCTTTCGCCGCCACACGCTCGCTGGCGGGGCTGGACTCCGCGGTCGAGGACGCGCTGGGACAGCTCGACGCCGGCGACACCGCGTCCGCGGTGCTGTCGGCGCGCCGCGCCGTGGGCCACGTCGTCGACGCGTTGCTGGAGTCCCACGGGTGCTTCGGCTCGGCGCAGCCCAAGTGGCGGGCCCGCCGGTTCCAGGAGGCGGCCCCCGCGCAGCTGTCGTTCGAGGAGTACTGGGCGCTGGAGACCATGCGCGGATTCGACCCCGCCGCTCCGGAGATCTGGGTCAAGGAGACCGTCGAGGTGTGCAACCGCCTGTGCATGGAGGTGGAGATCTGATGGACGCCGGTCCCCCTCTCACGGAGAAGTCGGTGGTCCGCCGCTCGACCGACATCCGGGTGCGCAAGTTCCGCGGCAGTCTCCTCGTCGCCCGCGCCGACAGCACACTGGAGCTGGACGAGGTCGCCGAGTTCGTCTTCAAACGGCTCGACGGCGCCACGACCGTCCGGCAGATCGGTGAACTGCTCTCCACCGAGTACGACGTGTCGGCGGACGAGGCGACCGCGGACAGCGTCGAGCTGCTGTCCGAGCTGCTGGCGTGCGGAATGGTCACGGTCGCCGTATGAGGAGGAGTCCGGGCCCGGGCGCCCGCCCCGAGCGGCGGCCGCACGCGTCGCCGGCGCACCCGCGACGGAACGGGGGCGGCTGAGGTGTGCGGAACCGTCGGAATGTTCGTGGGCTGCTCGGCCCTGTCCTACTGCCCCCGCTCCCTGCTGGCCGCGCACACCGCCGGGCCCCCGGACGACGGCGCTCGGATCCCGGCCGGCGAGGAGGACGGAAGCGGTGAGAAATACCGCAGCGCCTTCCACACCTGGTACGAGCGTGCCAGCGTGCGCCAGGCACCGCGCCGGACCGTCGCCGAGGGGGACACGGCGCTGCGGTTCTTCTCGCCCGACCTCGTCCCCGTGGCCCACCACCCCCTGGTGAAGGCCCTTCCCGAGCCGGTCTTCGACCAGATCCTGGTGCAGCACCTCTACCGGTACCTGGACTTCACCGCGAAGCTGGAGTACCTCGTCGTCAACCGGACCCTCGTGGGCATCGCGCACGGGTCGACCGGTGTCCGGCTGCCGCAGGAGATGCGCTTCGACGCGCTCAAGATGTACTGCGACGAGGCGTATCACGCCCTGTCCGCCGTCGATCTGATGCGACAGGTCGAGCAGCGCACCGGCATCCGCCCCCGGTTGCCCGACGAGCCGTTCTTCCTGCGCAGACTGCAGCAGATCCTGGCGAAGCTGCCCGCGGACGAACGGGGCCTGGCCGAGCTGCTCTTCGTCATCGTCTCGGAGACGCTGATCTCCGCCAGCCTGGCCGAGATCCCGGACAGCGACGGCCTCGTCCCGGCCGTCAGGGAGTCGATCCGCGACCACGCGGCGGACGAAGGGCGCCACCACGCGTACTTCGCCGCGTTCCTGCGGCACCTGTGGGGGCAGCTGTCGACCGCGGAGCGGCAGTTCGCGGGACGGCTGGTACCGCAGCTGATGGACGCCTTCCTCCTCCCCGACCTCGAAAGCCTGCGGGCCGAGCTGACCGGCTACGGGCTGTCGAAGGAGCAGGTCGAACAGGTCGTCGGCGAGGTGTACACGCCCGAGGTGCTGAGCCGGCACTCGCGGGCGACCTCGCGCATGACCCGGCGCTACCTCGACCAGCTGGGCGCCTTCGACGACCCCCGGGCGCAGGCCGAACTGCACGCCCACGGCTACGCGTCATGACCCGGACACGCAGGTCGGCACCTGCGCATCGAGGAACAAGGTAACAGCGATGGCTCGAACGACCGTGGCGTCAGCGCCTTCGGCCCCCCGTCACGGGGCGGGGGTGTTCTGGCGCTACTGGACCGCCTCGACAGTGAGCAGAACCGGTGACGCCGTCACGGCTGTGGCCCTGCCCCTGGTGGCGATAGAGCTGCTGCACGCCAGCAGCCTGGAGGTCAGTCTCGTCACCGCCGCCGGGTATGCGGCCTGGCTGCTCATCGGCCTGCCGGCCGGGGTGATCGTGCAGCGGCTGCCGCTGCGGGGCACACAGGTGGCCCTGGACGTCCTGCGGGCCGTCGCGGTGCTCTCCGTGCCGGTCGCCGCCGCGATCGGCGGCCTGCACCTGACGCTCCTCGTCGCCGTCGCTCTGGTGATCGGCCTCGCGACCGTCGTGTTCGACGTCGGCAACTCCACGTTCCTGCCGTCGATCGTCAGCAAGGAGGAGCTCACCTCGCGCAACAGCCTGACATCGGCGTCCAACGCCGCCACGGAACTGGGCGGCCCCTCCGCTGCGGGCGTGCTCGTGCAGCTCTTCGGCGCTCCGGCCACCTTGCTCGTGGACGCCGCGAGTTACCTGGTGTCGGCTGTTCTGCTCAGGAGCCTTCCGAGGCCGCCCGCGACCGACGGTGCGGATCGCGGGCGCGGAGTCCCGGCGGTCGAACTCATCAAGGACGGCTGGTGCTTCGTCGCGCGCCACCCGGTCATCAGGCCCTGCGTGGCGGCGGCGACACTCATCAACTTCTGCTGCGGCGCCCTGGCCGCCCTCGTTCCGGTCTTCCTGGTCCGCACCGTGGACGTGTCCGCGGGCCTGGTCGGTCTCCTGATGGCCTCGGGCGGCGTCGGCAGCCTGCTCGGCGCGGCCGTCACCCCGCGTGTGGCGCGGCGTATCGGCAGCGCCCGCGCGGTGCTGTACGCCACCGTGTTCCTGATGGCCTGCCAGTTCCTGCTCCCGCTCAGCGGCTCCGGCCGGCTCCTCGCGGTGTTCGTGGTGGGAAACGCGGGCTTTTCCTGCGGCGTGGTGATGTTCAGCATCCTGACCCGCACGCACCGCCAGACCGTGACCCCGCCCGATCTGCTGCCGCGCGTGATGGCCACGGTCCGCTTCGTCTCCTGGGGGGCGATACCCTTCGGCGCGCTCGCGGCCGGTTTGACGGCGACGGCCCTCGGGACCCGGGGTGCGCTGTGGTTGTCCTGCGGCATCGGTCTCCTGATCCCTGTGCTGATGCTGGGGAGCCCCGTGCGGCGCGCTCGCGACCTGAGGTGAGTCCCCGGCGTCTCTGCCCGTGCGCCGCAGCCGAGCCGGGTCCTGGCAACCGACTCGCCTGCGGCGGAAGAAGTCCGTCCCGTTGCGCGACGTGTGCGAGTACGGGGGCTCCCTCCACTGCGCCACGTGGGACGTGCGCCGCGACGGCACAAGGGAGGGCTACTTCCCGCGCCTCGACCACCAGCCGCTGGTCTGAGCGCGCCGCACCGGAAAACCTCCGGTGGCGAGTAAACCTCACGCGCGATTTGCCGCTCTGATGACACGACAGTGCCGAAGGGTCAACGCCCTTGCCGGGAACGGCCCTTCGGTGTCCGTGATCAGAAGTGGAGACCAACCCCCATGAGAGTTTCCCCGACCCGTCACCGTGTCCGCCGGATAACCTCCGTCGGGCTGGTGGCGAGTGCGGCTCTGGCCCTCGTCGCGTCGGCCGTCACCACGGCCGCCGCGCACACGGCACCCGACGAGGAGCGGACCAGGCCCAGCATCAAGATCATCGGAGGCGTGGAGCAGCCCGTCTCCGCCCACCCGTGGATGGCCGCCCTCCTGAACAAGGGCTCCGGAAGCCCGACCGACCGCCAGTTCTGCGGCGGCAGCCTGATCAGCGCGAACGTGGTCCTGACGGCGGCCCACTGCGTGACGGGCACCAAGGCGAAGGAGCTGGAGGTCACGGTCGGCCGGACCGTGCTGTCCGACAAGCGCCAGGGGCAGTTGCGCAACGTGCGGAGCATCGTCTCGCACCCCCGTTACGCCAAGGGGGACGAGGCGTACGACCTGGCGCTGCTGGAGCTCGCCGAGCCCGTCGCCGGCATCGCCGCCGTGAAGATGCCGACCGCGGGCACGGACGCCCTGCTCCGCCCCGGCGCGCAGGCGACGGTCATCGGCTGGGGCAACACCGATACCGAGGTGCCCAGCTTCCCCGACCGGCTGCGCGGCGTGAAGGTGCCCCTGCTCTCGCACGCCGAGTGCAAGGCGACGTACCCGGAGTACAACAAGGCCGTCAACGTCTGCGCGGGCGTCGAGGGCAAGGACTCCTGCCAGGGCGACAGCGGCGGCCCGCTGTTCCGCAAGGTCGCCGGCCGCACCTACCAGATCGGCATCGTGTCGTACGGCGAGGGCTGCGGTGAGCAGGGTGCGCCCGGCGTCTACACCTCCACCAGCTCGAAGAAGCTGTGGGACACGCTCGCCGAGTCCCGCGAGGGCAAGCGGATGAAGCAGCTGCTGCGCCGCTGATTCCGCGGCGGTGGAAAACGGGCCCCGCTGTCCGATGGGCCGCGTCCGGTCGGAGGACCGGGCACCGCACCGGGCGGCGGGGCCGGTCCGTTCGACGCCGACCGGATCCGCCGCGGCGAAACGCCGCCCCGAACGCCCATTGGCCTCGCACAGCTTCGTCGACCATACTGCCCGCCGTGGAGCAGCAGATAGATCCGAACATCAAGCCGGACTTCGCCGTGAGCACGGACCCGGCCTTCCTCCCCGGCCTCGTCGGCGCCCGTCCCGCCCCCACGGCGGTCGGCGGGACGCGGGAGCGCGAGGACGGGGGGCCGGAGGACGCCGCCGGGGAGGACGCCCCCCAGGCGGTCTCCGACGACGAGGCCGAGGACGCGATCGAGGACGCCCCCGGGCCCGCGGCCGGGGACGAGACGGCAGCGGACGATACGGCCGGGGACGACACGGCCGGGGACGACACGGCAGCGGACGGTGAGGACGCCGACGCCGACGGGGACGGCGGCCCCGTCTTCGAGGTCAGCGACCGCCGCGGCTCGATCTCCGCGAACCGCGAGGGCGTCCGCTTCCGCCTCGACGACCAGGAAGCCGACTTCCGCTGGGACGAGATCGGCGCGGTCGAGGTCAAGACCCCGCGGTTCGGCCGCCGTTTCACCGTCACGGTCCACATCGCGGCCAACCGCTGGTTCAACGCCGAGGTCGAGGCGGACGCCAGGAGCCGGCTCAAGGAGTGGACGGCGGAGCTGGACGCGGTGCTCGACGCCTACTTCGAGGAGTCCTGAGCACCACGCCCGTCGCGCTCCTCTAGTGCGCGATGCCGTCGATCAGCTCGCGCGCTCCCTGGCGCAGCAGTGCGACGGCCACCGAGGTGCCGAGTGTGGCCGGGTCCAGCCGCCCGGCCCACTCGTGCGCGTTGAGCACGGTCTTGCCGTCCGGGGTGAAGACCTTCGCCCGCAGCGACAGGTCGCCGTTCCGCTCGGCCTGCGCGTAACCGGCGATCGGGCTGTTGCAGTGTCCCTGCAGGACGTGCAGGAACATCCGCTCCGCCGTCGTCTCCCGGTGGGCGTCCGGGTCGCCGAGGGCGCTCACCACGTCGATCACGGCGTCGTCGTGCTCGCGGCACTGGAGAGCGAGGACCCCTGCGCCGATCGGCGGGCACATCGTCTCGACCGACAGGATCTCGGTGATCACGTCGGTGCGGCCGATGCGCTCGAGGCCGGAGACGGCGAGCAGGAGCGCGTCCGCGTCCCCCGCGTACAGCTTCTCCAGGCGCCGGTTGGCGTTGCCCCGCATCGGCACGCACGCGAGCTCGGGGTGCGAGGCGGCCAGTTGGGCCGTCCGCCGGACGGACGACGTACCGATCCGTGTACCGGCCGGCAGCTCGTCGAGCGCCAGGCCGCCGGGGTGGATCAGGGCGTCACGGATGTCGTCCCGCTTGAGGAAGGCGGCGAACGTCGTGCCGGCGGGCAGCGGCCGGTCGGCCGGGATGTCCTTGACGCAGTGCACCGCGAGGTCGGCCTCACCGGCCAGGAGCGCGGCGTCGACCTCCTTGGTGAACGCCCCCTTGCCCTCGACCTCGGCCAGGTCGCCCATCCACCGGTCGCCGGTCGTGGTGACGGGCACGACCTCCGTACGGATGCCGGGATGCAGCGCGGCCAGTTCGGCGCGTACGCGCTCCACCTGGGCGAGGGCCATCGGGGAGGAACGGGAGACGATGCGGATCCGCTCGGGCACAGTCATGACGACCACGATAAGGCGTCGGTGACAGGCCCTGAGACGTTGCTCCCTCTGGGGAGATCCGTTGCGCTGCACGGGGAAGCGACGCGCGCGACACGACCGAAGACTGCCCCGCTATGTCCCGATTCATCTGCTTCGGCGCATAGCTTCGTCTTATGACGAAACGACAAATCACCTGCCTCGCTTCCACGGCCCTGCTCGTCGCCTCCGGAGTGGCCGCCGCGGTCCCCGCCCACGCCGCCGACACCCACCATGTGCGCCCCGGCCAGTCGATCCAGGCCGCCGTGGACGCCGCCCGGCCGGGCGACACCGTCGTCATCGCCGCCGGTACCTACCACGAGAGCGTGCTGATCACCACGTCCGGCCTGACGCTGCGCGGGGCGGGTGCCCGTACCGTGATCAAGCCCGCGGCGGCCACCGCGCGGGCCGGGAACGCCTGCGCCGCCGCGGGGAACGGCGTCTGCGTGACCGGCACGGCCGAGCAGTCTGTCGACGGCGTGCGCATCCAGGCGCTGGCCCTGTCGGGCTTCGCCAAGAGCGGCCTGTGGGCCTCCTGGACCGACCGGCTGACCGTGCGGGGCGTGACCTCGGAGAAGAACGGCACGTGGGGGATCGCCGAGCAGCGCTCCACCCGCTCCGTCCTGACGGGCAACATCGTCCGGTCCAACGGCGACGCCGGCATCTTCGTGGCGAACACGGTCTCCGAGGAGGCCGGCGCCACCGACACTCTCGGGACGCGGATCAGTGGCAACGTGATGACGGACAACCGCATCGGCGCCACGGTCCGGCGGGTGCGCAACCTGACGGTCGACCGCAACACGATGATGGCGAACTGCGCCGGTCTCTTCCTCGTCGGCGACGAATCGAAGCCGCGCGCGGGCGCCCTGACGGTCACCGGCAACCACGTCCTCCGCAACAACAAGGCCTGCAAGGCCACGGCCCGGCTGCCCGAGATCCAGGGTGCGGGCATCGTCCTCACCGGCACCGAGGACACCGTCGTCGAGCGGAACCTCGTGTGGGGCAACGTGGGCTCCTCGCCGTTCTCCGGCGGCATCGTCCTCTTCAAGAGCGTCGTCGGCATCCCCGGCACGGACAACGTCATCCGGGACAACTTCGTCGTGCGCAACGGGGCGGCCGACCTGGCCGACCGGGACTCCGCCGGCACCGGCAACCGCTTCGACGCCAACGTGTGCGGCGTCTCCGAACCCGCCGGACTGTGCTGAGCGACGCCGCGAGGGACCGACTGGCCGGGCCGTCAGGCCCGGCCCCACTCACGAGAAGCGAGGCGGCATGACCACCACCGCATCCACCGCACTCACCGCATCCACCGCATCCACCGCGCCCATCGAGCCCACCGCACCCCATGCCTCCATGAGGCTGCGCGAACTCGTCTTCGGCGCGGCCTGCGCCGCCGCCGTGCGTGCGGCGGCCAGGCTCGGCGTCGCCGACGCCCTGGAGGACACCCCAAGGACCGCGGAGGACCTCGCCGCGGCCGTGAAGACCGACGCGAGAGCGCTGCGGCGCATGCTCCGCGCCCTGGCCTGCTACGGGATCTTCACCGAGGGCGCGGACGGCCGGTTCGCGCACACCGACATGTCCCGGCTGCTGCGCGAGGACGACCCGCACAGCCTGCGCTACATCGCCCTGTGGTGCACTGAACCGTGGACCTGGGCCGCCTGGCCGCGCCTCGACACGGCGGTGCGCACGGGCGGCAGCGTCTTCGGGGAGTTGTACGGCAAGGAGTTCTTCACCTACCTCCACGAGGACGCGGAGGAGTCGGCCCATGTGTTCAACCGGGCCATGACCACCTCCAGCGTGCAGTCCGCGCGCGACGTCGCCGAACTCCTCGACCTCACCGGGGCGTCGACGGTCGCCGACATCGGCGGCGGCCAGGGCCACGTGCTGGCCAGCCTGCTGGAGAAGAACCCCGGCCTGAAAGGCACGCTGTTCGACCTGCCGGGTGTCGTCGAGAAGGCCGACCCGCGGCTGCGCGAGGGCGGTGCGCTCGCCGACCGGGTGAGCATCGTGCCCGGCGACTGCCGTCGGGCCCTGCCGGTCGACGCCGACGTCTACGTCATCAAGAACATCCTGGAGTGGGACGACGACAGCACCGCCCGGACGCTGCGCAACGTCGTCGGGTCGGCCCGCCCCGGGGCCCGGGTGATCGTCATCGAGAACCTCGTCGACGACTCGCCGTCGATGAAGTTCACCACCTCCATGGACCTGCTGCTCCTGCTGAACGTGGGCGGGGCCAAGCACACGAAGGAGAGCATGACCAGCCGCATGGAGGCCGCCGGTCTGGTCGTCGGGGAGATCCGCCCGGTGAACTCCTACCTGCACGCGTTCGAGAGCGTCGTCCCCGGCTGAGCCGCCGGCCCGGCAAGGAGGAGCGCACGACACCAGCAGCCGGCCCCGCGGTGATCCGCGGGGCCGGCTGCTGGTGTCGTGCGCGCTCAGGCGTCCTTGTCGCTCTGCCAGGTGTAGAACTGCGTGGCCATCGCGTCC
>NZ_JABZEE010000048.1 GCF_013387495.1 Streptomyces sp. PKU-EA00015
GGGCCGGCTGCTGGTGTCGTGCGCGCTCAGGCGTCCTTGTCGCTCTGCCAGGTGTAGAACTGCGTGGCCATCGCGTCCTTCGGGCTCCGCCAGGTCTGCGGATCGTAGGGACTGACGAAGGCCGCAAGGCGTTCGCTGACGTCCCGGAACGCGGCGTGCTCGGTCACCTTGGCGATCGCCGGCCCGGGGGGCCGGTCGGCCTCGATGAGGTGGAGGTACACGTCGCCGAACTGGAACAGGCTGCGCCGCCGGACGCCGACGAGGTGCGGCAGTTCACCGCTGTCGGAGGCCGCGAACACCTCGGCGATGTCCGGCGCGGACCCGGGTGCCATACGGGCGACGATCAGTGCTTGGTGCATCGGGGGCGTCCCTTCGGATGCCGTCGGGGGGAAAGGGCCGTCAGTTCGGCGTGACCGGAGCGGTCTCGCGGACGCGGGCACGCTGCTCGATGCGGTCCCGGATCAGAGCCATCTGGATGCGGGAGTTGCGGTTGATGTTGTCGGTCATCCACGCGTCGTCCACGGGAGCGTCCGGCTTCATCGCGAAGTCCTGCGTCCAGTGCATCCGGACGCCCTGCGGCGTCTCGGCGTACGTCCACAGGATGTTCATGAACTCGAACGGTCCGGTCTCCACGCGCTTGGCGCGCACCGTGAGAGCCGCCCGGTCCGCCTCGCGCTCCGAGACCCAGCTCCAGACCTTGCCGTTCTCGTCCGGGTACATGGTCAGCCGGAACACCGTCCGGTTGCCGTCCCGTTCGAGCACCTCCACGGAGGCGTACTCGGTGAACAGCTGTGGCCAGTGGTCCACGTCGTTGGTCACCTCCCAGACCAGGTCCAGGGGCGCGTCGATGACGATCTCGTTCTCGGTGTGCCCGGCCATTTCAGGCTCCTGCCATCAGAGTGTCGTTGACGAGGTCGAGGAACTCGCGCGGTGTCTTGCAGCGGTCGGCCTCCACCGGGAGCGCCCGGCCGTACCGGTTCTCCAGCTCGCCGACGATGCCGAGCAGGCCGAGCGAGTCGAGGCCGTACGCCTCGAACGGGATGTCCGGGTTGCTGTCCATCTGGGCCGGGTCGACGGATATGCCGGCGCCCTTCTTCATCAGCGCGGACAGCTCCTCGACGGTCAGTTGTGCGGTCATGCGATCCTCCTTCACGAGAGGTTGTCGGCGTCGCGCCGGAGCACGAGCGCCGCGTTGGAACCCATCAGTCCCCGGCTCAGCACCAGTGCCGTGCGCAGCGCGGCGGGCCGTGCCGTGCCCGTCACCAGAGAGATGTCGTGACAGACGTCGAACACATGGGGGGTGGGCGGGACCAGGCCGTGCTCCAGTGAGAGCACCGCGGCGGCGACGTCGAGCACCGGCGCTCCGCAGTAGGCCCGGCCGGTGCCGGTCTTGGGCGCCGTCACCGGCACCCTGCTGCCGTGCGGGCCGAGGGCGTCGACGAGGGCCAGCGCCTCGGCGCGGTCCGCGTCCGGCAGCCCCAGCGCGTCCGCGAAGACCACGTCGATCTCCTCCGGCGCGCAGCCCGCCTCGTCGAGCGCCCCGCGGATCGCCCGGGCGAGCCCCTCGCGGGACTCCTCCCAGCGCGAGGCGCCGGTGAACGTCGCGCAGTGCCCGGCCACCTCGGCGCGCACGACCGCGCCGCGCGCGACGGCGGCGGCCTCGTCCTCGACGACGAGCATGGCGCCGCCCTCCGCGGGCACGAACCCGCACGCGTGCGCCGTGAACGGGCGGTACGCCCGATCCGGTTCGTCGGACGTGCTGAGCTCCCGGTAGCCGAGCTGGCAGACGACCGAGTACGGCGCGAGCGGCGCCTCGGCCGCGCCGACGACCACGCTGTCGGTGCCGCGCCGTACGGCCCCGGCGGCGTGCGCCAGGGCGTCGAGCCCGCCGGCCTCGTCACTGGCGACGACACCGCACGGCCCCTTGAAGCCGCCGCGAATCGAGATCTGGCCGGTGCTCGCCGCGTAGAACCAGGCGATGGACTGGTACGGGCCCACGTACGTCGAGCCCTGGCCCCACAGCCGCTGCAGCTCGCGCTGGCCGAACTCGCCTCCGCCCGACCCGGCCGCCGTGACGACCCCGACGGCGAACGGCTCCTCCTGACTCCCGGGGTTCAGCCGCGCGTCCGCCAGCGCCATGTCGGCGGCCGCCATCGCGAAGTGGGTGAACCGGTCCGTCTGGACCAGGAACCGCTGCTCGACCAGCGCCTGCGGGTCGAAACCCCGCACCTCGCCCGCGACGCGCAGCGGCAGGTGTTCGCAGCCCTCGCGGGTGACGCGGTCGAGCGCGCTGATCCCCTCGCGCGTGGCCTTCCAGAAGGCGTCGGTGCCCACGCCGCCGGGGGCGACGACTCCGATGCCGCTGATGACGGGGCGACGGCTCTGACGAGGGCTCATGGTGTCCTCCCACCTGGCCTGGTGAGCACCACCGCGGACTGGAATCCGCCGAACCCGCTGCCGACCGACAGCACGGTGCGCAGCTTCGCCTCGCGTGCCGTGCGTGGCACGTAGTCCAGGTCGCACTCGGGGTCGGGCGTCTCGTAGTTCGCTGTGGGCGGCACCGTCTGGTGGACGAGTGCCAGGACGCAGGCGACGACCTCGATCGCGCCGATCGCGCCCAGCGAGTGGCCCACCATGGATTTGATGGAGCTCATCGGCACCTCGTACGCGTGCTGCCCGAGCGACCTCTTGACCGCGGCGGTCTCGTGCCGGTCGTTCTGCTGCGTCCCGGAACCGTGGGCGTTGACGTAGTCGACGTCCGACCCGCCCAGCCGGGCGTGGTCCAGGGCGTGGTTGATGGCGCGCGCCATCTCCAGGCCCTCGCGAGTGAGACCGGTCATGTGGTGGGCGTTGCCGAAGGTGGCGTAGCCGCCGATCTCGCAGTAGACGCGGGCACCGCGGGCACGGGCGTGCTCGAGCTCCTCAAGTACGAGGACCGCGCCGCCCTCGCCCATCACGAACCCGTCGCGGTGGGCGTCGAACGGGCGCGATGCGTGCGTCGGGTCGTCGTTGTTCGGCGACGTCGCCTTGATCGCGTCGAAGCACGCCACGGTGATCGGGGAGATCGGCGAGTCCGAGGCGCCGGCGACACAGATGTCGACCCGGCCGTCCTCGATGGCGTGGAACGCGTAACCCACCGCGTCCAGCCCCGACGTGCAGCCCGTGGACACGGTCTGCACCGGTCCGTGCGCGCCTGTCAGTTCGGCTATCTCCGAGGCGAGGGCACTGGGTGAGAACGCCCGGTGGAGATGCGGCCCCGCCTCGCTGTGGTCGACGTCCCAGCGGCGGCCCGTGCTGCTGACCGCCACATAGTCGTGCTCCAGCCGGGTGGTGCCGCCGACCGCGGTGCCCATGGACACCCCGATCCGCCACGGATCCTCCCGTCCCATGTCCAGACCGGCGTCGGCGAGCGCCTCGCGCGCGGCGACCATGGCGAACTGCACGTACCGGTCGGCCCGTTGCACCTGCTGGGCGTCGAGGCCGTGGACCGCGGGATCGAAGTCGACCTCCGCGGCGATACGGGACCTGAAGCCCGCCGGGTCGAACAGGGTGATGCCCCGCGTCGCGGTCCGGCCGTCCGCGAGCAGGCCCCAGAACGCCGGGGCGCCCACGCCTCCGGGTGCGACGATGCCGACACCGGTCACCGCCACACGTCGGTTCACGAAACCGCTCCCGTGGGCTCGGAGGGCCGTCCCGCCGCGGTGCCCTCCGCGGCGGGGGTCTCCTCCGTGTCGACGTGCCCGAGCTCCGGGCGCGGGGCCAGCGGCCCCAGGTGGAAGACCATGCGGGCCTCGGTGCGGCCCACGTTGCGGAACCGGTGGCGCACGTACGGGGGGATCATCAGCCCCTGGTCGGTCCGGATCGGGTGCGTCTCGCCGTCCAGATCGACCTCGAGATCGCCGGCGACCACGTACACGAACTCCTCCGAGTACGGGTGGTAGTGCTCGCCGATGCGGTCTCCGGGTTCGACGATCGCGAGACCCATGAAGCCGCTCGTCGCCCCCACCACGGTGGGCGTGAGCATGGCGCGCAGGTCACCACCGCGCCGGCGGTTGGGCTGGGTCTCGCTGAGGTCGACGATGCGGTGCTTTGTGCTCATGACTGTTTCCTCCACAGGGCCGGAAGTCGGGAGCCGCGGTCTGCGGCGCCCGGCTCCGCTCGGACGGGCGCGGTTCAGGAAGCGTGGCGGTCGGTGATCAGACGCATGTCGGCGCTTTCCAGGAGGCGCGCCGCCACCTTCTCGTCGGTGAGCGACCCGTCCACACCGAGAACTTCGAGATCGAGCAGGCGCGCCAGCACGTCGGCCTTGCGGGGGCCGCGCGCGCCGAGGGCGAGCAGCGGGTCGGTGTCCAGCGGACCGCGTGCGTCGACGAGCCGTACGACGATGTCGTCGCGCTGGAAGACGGTGCTGCTGTCGATGAGCCCTGCGGGAACGTCCGCGGCGGCCTCGTCCTGCTGGGCCAGCAGCTTGGCCAGCGCCATGCCGCACCCCTTCTTGGCCGGGTAGTACAGGCCGTGCCGCACGACGTCCTGCGGCCTGCCGCCGGTCGTGGCCAGGTGGTGGACGGCAGGGAGAGCCGCGCGCGTGAAGAACACGCGTGCCGACTTCGGGTCGTCGAGGTCGCGGTCCTGCTCCAGATACGGGTTGATGGCCTCTTCCACCGCCCGCACCTCGGGCTGGCGGGCCACGTGCCGCAGTGCCGCCAGCAGGTCACCCTGCACCTCCACGGTCCGCACGACGCGGTTGCCGTGCATGAAGAGGGAGGTGCGGCGCAGCCGGGTGGTGTCGTCGACCCGGGCCTCGGGCGAGGTGTATCCCGCGAGGATCTCGGCGACCTTGTGCTCGCAGTCCGGCCTGACCGTGAAGGTGAGGGCGTGGCGTACCACGCCGTCACCGACGCGGGGCGCCGGCTGCGTGCCCGTGCGGCGCTTTTGCGAGACCGGGGTGCGTGCCCCGTCCGTCTCGCGCAGCACGCTGTAACGGAAGGACCGGGTATCGCGCACACAGTCGTGGAGCGGCTGGACGGTCTCCAGGTGCTCCTCGCTGTTCACCCAGGCGAGGAACGGCGGAGCGCTCTCCCATTCGCTGGTGATCAGCCATTGGGACGGGTTCTCTATGGACTGGCACAGTTGGTCGGAGATGTGGCCGGGGACGGACGCCACCTGGTGCCGCATGTGCTCGTAGGCGGCGAGGAACTGCTGCTGTGCCCCGTCGTAAAGATCGAGCATCAGTACCACGCGCAGCCGGGAGCCGTCGAAGGCCGACTGGGATATACGTTCGGACAGCGTCGTCATGGTCACGCCTCTCCTTGGACAGTGAGCCCGCCACACCCGCGTACGACATCGGTCCTCGGAAGATCCCGAGCATGAGATCCGGTGCGTACGGTCCGTCGATCGCCGTCAACGGCTGTGGCGGTCCGGTCTCGATCCTCGCCACGTACCACCGGTGGCGCGAGATGTGTGAACCAGGTGGGTGAAGCGGCGACCCGAAGCGCCTTCCCGCGGGCATGGAAACGTCGTTACTTCCCGGCGGCCGCAGCAGGAGCTGATCGATGCAACAACAGGCTGAAGTACGCGTCCCTGTCCTCGTCGTGGGCGGCTCCCTGGTGGGCCTGTCCACGTCCCTCTTCCTCGGCCGGCTCGGCATCGAGCACATGCTGGTCGAGCGACATGCGGGCACCTCGATGCACCCACGCGGCCGCGGCAACAACGTGCGCACCATGGAGCTGTTCCGCACGGCCGGCGTGGACGATCCCATCCGTGAAGCCGGCCGGGTCCTCGCCGAGAACCACGGCATCCTCCAGACGCCCTCGCTGACCGGCGGTGGCGGCGAATGGCTGATCAAGGAGGTGCAGCACAGCAGCGGCGCGTCCCGCTTCAGCCCGGCCCCCTGGTGCGTGTGCAGCCAGAACGACCTGGAGCCGGTGCTCCTGGAGTACGCCACGAAGTACGGCGGCGATCTGCGGTTCTCCACCGAACTGCGCTCCTTCGAACAGGACGACGGGGGCGTCACGGCGGTCGTCGAGGACCGGATGACGGGCCGGCTCGGCACCGTGCGCGCGGACTACCTCGTCGCCGCCGACGGGCCGCGCAGCCCGGTGCGCGAACGGCTCGGCATCGGCCGGTCGGGGCCGGGCGACCTGTTCCACAACGTGAGCATCACATTCCGCTCGCGCGGCCTCGCGGCCGTGGTCGGGGACCGCCGCTTCATCGTCTGCTACCTCACCGACCCGGCGGCCGACGGCGCCCTGCTGCCGGTGGACAACGCCGAGAGCTGGGTGTTCCACGCGCCGTGGCAGCCCCAGACCGGCGAGACGCTCGAGGACTTCACCGACGAGCGCTGCATCGCGCACATCCGCCGCGCCACCGGCGCCCTCGACCTGGACGTCGAGATCACCGGCAAGGCGCCCTGGCACGCCGCCGAGCGGGTCGCCGAACGGTACGCCGACCGCCGTGTCTTCCTCGCGGGCGACTCCGCGCACGAGATGTCCCCGACCGGCGCGTTCGGCTCCAACACCGGTATCCAGGACGCCCACAACCTCGCCTGGAAACTCGCCGCCGTCCTGCGCGGCCACGCGGGCCCCGGCCTGCTGGACACCTACGACGCCGAGCGCCGGCCGGTCGCGGTGGCCACCAGCAAGCGGGCCTCCGTCCGCTCCGAGGAGCACAGCCACCCCGGCTACGCGCCCGCCCCCGGCGGCGGCGGAAAGCAGAGCGGAATGCTGACGGTCGCCCTCGGCTACCGCTACCGCAGCGGTGCGGTCCTGGGCGCCGACCCCGAAGTGCCCATCGTTCCCCAGGGGCTGCAGCTCACGGGTGAACCCGGCAGCCGCGCACCGCACCTGTGGGTGCGCCGCGGCGGCGAGAGCGGCATGGTGTCCACCCTCGACCTCTACGAGCGCTCCTTCGTCCTGCTGACGGACGCGGGCCCCGGCGGCGGCGCCTGGCACGCGGCCGGGGTGGACGCCGCCGCCCGGCTGCGCGTCCCGCTCGACGTGTACCGCATCGGCGAGGGCCCCGGTGCCGACCTGGTGCCCGAGACCGGCGTCGACTGGCGGGCCGCGCACGGTACGACCGGCGAAGGAGCCCTCCTCGTACGGCCGGACGGCTTCGTCGCCTGGCGCTCGCCGGGCTCCGTACCCGACCCCGAAGCCGTGCTGTCCGACGTGCTGGAGTCGGTGCTCCACCGTTCGCCGACGGGGCGTGGCTGAGCCGCGCACGCCTGATAGCGTCCGAGGGGAGGCGGCTTGCCGCCTCCCCTTTCCCGTGCCGGAGCCCGGCCGGAAGGGCACCCGGCAAGGAGCCGGGGACTGTTCCGCGGGTCCCGCCCGCGTGAACACCCGGGGCCGTACGGCCGTACTCCTCGCCGGCAACGACACCGGACCACCGTCCCGGCCGGGCACCGACCGCGCCGGCCGGGCAGGAAGGGACACGCTGTGACAGCTTCACCCGCGAAGGACCGGCAGGCCGCCCTCCGCACCGAACTGGAACGCCGCAACCCGGGCGAGCCCGAGTTCCACCAGGCGGCCCGGGAGGTTCTGGAGAGCCTGGACCCCGTGTTCGCCGCGCGTCCCGAGTGCGCGGAGCCGGGGCTCGTCGAGCGGCTCTGCGAGCCCGAGCGGCAGATCATGTTCCGGGTGCCCTGGCAGGACGATCACGGCGCGGTCCACGTGAACCGGGGATTCCGGGTGGAGTTCAACAGCGCGCTCGGCCCGTACAAGGGCGGGCTGCGCTTCCACCCCTCGGTCAACCTCGGTGTCGTGAAGTTCCTCGGCTTCGAGCAGATCTTCAAGAACGCCCTCACCGGACTCGGCATCGGCGGCGGCAAGGGCGGCAGCGACTTCGACCCGCGCGGCCGCTCGGACGCCGAAGTCATGCGCTTCTGTCAGTCGTTCATGACGGAACTCCACCGGCACATCGGCGAGCACACCGATGTGCCGGCGGGTGACATCGGGGTGGGCACCCGCGAGATCGGCTACCTCTTCGGCCAGTACCGGCGCATCACCAACCGCTGGGAGGCGGGGGTGCTCACCGGCAAGGGACTCGCGTGGGGCGGCTCCGCGTTCCGCACCGAGGCGACCGGCTACGGCAGCGTGCTGTTCGCCGCCGAGATGCTGAGCCTGCGCGGCGAGGAACTCGCGGGCCTGACGGCTGTGGTCTCCGGCTCCGGCAACGTCGCCGTCCACACGATCGAGAAGCTGACGAGCAGCGGCGCGCACCCGGTCACCTGCTCCGACTCCCAGGGCTGCGTCGTCGACGAGAAGGGCATCGACGTCGAACTCCTCAAGCAGGTCAAGGAGGTCGAACGGGGACGCGTCAGCGACTACGCGGACCGCCGCGGGTCCTCCGCCCGCTATGTGCCCGGCGGCAGCGTGTGGGACGTGCCGGCCGACATCGCGTTCCCCTCGGCCACCCAGAACGAACTGGACGCGCAGCACGCCCTCACGCTCGTCCGCAACGGCGTGCGCGCGGTCTCCGAAGGCGCCAACATGCCCTGCACCCCCGAGGCGGTGCGCATCCTCCAGGACGCGGGTGTCGCCCTCGGCCCCGGCAAGGCGGCCAACGCCGGCGGCGTCGCGGTCAGCGCCCTGGAGATGCGCCAGAACGCCTCCCGCGACTCCTGGACGCCCGCGCGCATGGAGAAGGAACTCGGCCTGATCATGAGCGACATCCACCGCATCTGCTACGAGACGTCCGAGCGCTATGGCGTCCCCGGCGACTACGTGACCGGCGCGAACATCGCGGGCTTCGAGCGCGTCGCGGACGCGATGCTGGCCCAGGGCCTGGTCTGATCCGTCCGGGGCTCGGCCCCCGGCCCGCCAGATGCAGGAGGCGGGCCTGGGGCGGAGCACCCGGTTCGGCGGAGTTCAGCAGGTTTCGCGGACGTGACCCGGCTCGCCCGCGGGGTGCACGTCGCGGTCGCGCAGCACGACGGACAGGCGCGGCCATGTGCGGCACGCGGTGGCGAAGTCCTCCTGCTCGTACTCGACGTCGAACACGCGACCGTCGTACGCGCGCGTGAAGCGGGGGCACTCCTCGTAGCGCGCGCACTCCTCCACGAGCGCGAAGTCGAAGCCGATGTCCTCGTGCCCATCGAGCAGTTCGGCGGTGTTCTTCTGGGCGATCGCGAGCCCCCGCGCGTGGGCCCGGTCCGCCAGCAGCCGGGCGAAGGCGATGGCGTCGGCCTCGCTGAGGAGGCCGTCCGAGCGGGTGTACGAGTCGAGGTTGTCGGGCTCGACCGCGTCGAATCCGCGCTCTGCGCAACCGTCGATCCACGGCCCCACGACACCGAGCAGCGAGCGGCGCTTGGCGGCCGAGGAGAGGTCGAGCAGCGGCTCGTCCCAGTCCTCGTCGACGACCAACTCGCCGTCGCGCCCGTGCAGCAGCAGGTCCGGGTGCTTCTTCCGCCACCAGGCGACGGCGGCCCCGGGTTGTGTCTGGAAGGCGTTGACGTAGCAGATGTTGTACAGGCCCGGCACGGGCTCGGCGCCCCGGTCGCGGGAGACGGCCTCGACGTCGTCGGTCGGCCGATAGGCGCCGCCCAACTGGTAGTCGAACACCGCGCCCGCCGCCGGACGGCGGACGCCGTCCTCGTCGGGACCGGGCGCCGTGGGACGCGGACGGGGGTCCGTGGTCGCGGAGCACGCGCTCAGCAGCATCAGCAGGACGGCGGCGGTGGCCGCGGCGCGGGTCCTGGGCAACGGGCGCATCAGTTCCCTGCTCCGGGGTCCGCGGCTCGACCAGCGGGCATGATCCCCGGCTGCGCGACGAGCGCGAGCACCTCGGCCTCCGCCTGCCCTGCGGGCACTCCCGCCGCGATGAGCGTCGTGACGGCGGTCGCCCGCCCGTCGTCCTTCCAGGCACCGGTGTTGACGCTCTCCAGCAGCGAGAGTGTCAGGGACTCGAGGGCCGCGCTCAGCGCGGGCGCCGGGACGGGGGAGGGGAACACCCCGGCCGCCCGGCCACGTTCCAGGATCGTCTGCACCGTCGTGCGCGTGGGGGACAGGATCCCGGTGACACGCTCGACGCCCAGGTCACGCCGTGCCAGGGCGATCAGCATGCGGTAGCGGTCGCCGACCGGCCACATCGTCAGCACGAAACGGGCGAGCGCGCGCTCCGCGGTCTCGCCCGGGGCGCTCGTCGCCGCGAACGTACCGACCGCCTCCCGCAGTGCCGCGGCGGCCTCGTCGGCGAGCGCCTCGAGCAGCGCCCGGCGGCCGGGGAAGTGGCCGTAGACGGTGCGGCGCACGACACCCGCGGCCCGCGCGATCTCCTCGAGCGTGGTGTCCGGGCTGAAGCCCAGTTCGCTGCGTGCGACGGCGAGGATGCGGGCGCGGTTGGAGCGGGAATTGCGCCTCAGCGGCTCGCGGGCGGCGGGCTTCGTCACAGCAGTACCTCGGGGCCAAGGTCGCGCGGCGGGTCCCGCGGACGGATCTTCATGGTGGCACGGGCGGGGCGGCCGCCCAAGAAGCCCACCGCCGCCCGCAGACGGTTCCGGCGCATGCGGCGGCCGGCCGGCACCGGGCCACGGAGATGTCCGGGCGGCCCGTGATCGTCACGGTCTTCCGGCGGACGGCAAACGGCGGCCGGACGACGGGCGTCGCCGGCGTTGTCGGAGTCGACGTGGGAGACCGGCTCGTCGGGGGCCGGAGCCGTACACGAGGCCGCGCGCCGCCCTCGGGCGGGGCCGCTCACCGGTCGGAGCCGGACCTCTTCGTTCCGGACGCCGTCGAACCGCGGACCACCAGCTCGGGCATGAACACGAACTCGCTGTGGGGAGCCGGCGTCCCGCCGACCTCCTCCAGCAGCGCACGGACCGCGGCCTGGCCCATGGCCTGAACGGGCTGGCGGATCGTGGTCAGCGGGGGATCGGTGAACGCTATGAGCGGCGAGTCGTCGAAGCCGACCACCGAGATGTCCTTCGGCACGTGCAGCCCCTGCTGCCGCGCCGCTCGGATCGCGCCGAGCGCCATCATGTCGCTCGCGCACACGATGGCCGTGCAGCCGCGCGCGATGAGCCCGGAGGCAGCCGCCTGGCCGCCCTCCAGCGTGTAGAGCGAGTGCTGGATCAGCTCCTGCGACTCCTCGGGGGACAGGCCCAGCCGCTCCTTCATCGCCGTCTGGAAGCCCTCTATCTTGCGCAGCACGGGCACGAACCGCCTGGGGCCGAGGGCCAGGCCGATCCGGGTGTGGCCGAGCGAGACGAGGTGGGTGACCGCCAGCTGCATGGCGGCCCGGTCGTCGGGAGAGACGAAGGGCGCCTGCACCTTGGAGGAGAAGCCGTTTACCAGGACGTACGGCACGCCCTGGGCGCGCAGCCGGTCGTAGCGCTCCATGTCGGCGGTGGTGTCGGCGTGCAGGCCGGAGACGAAGATGATCCCGGAGACGCCCCGGTCGACCAGCATCTCGGTCAGCTCGTCCTCGGTGGAGCCGCCGGGCGTCTGGGTGGCGAGGACGGGGGTGTACCCCTGGCGGGTCAGCGCCTGGCCGATCACCTGCGCCAGGGCGGGGAAGATGGGGTTGTCCAGCTCGGGGGTTATCAGGCCGACCAGGCCCGCGCTGCGCTGGCGCAGCCGCACGGGCCGTTCGTAGCCGAGCACGTCGAGTGCGGCAAGGACGGACTCACGGGTGGCCGCGGCCACACCGGGCTTGCCGTTGAGCACGCGGCTGACTGTGGCTTCACTGACCCCCGCCTGGGCTGCGATGTCGGCGAGCCGCGCGGTCATGTCAGGACTGTACCGGTCGTATGGAGGATTGCCCACCACGCACGGGATTCAGTCGGTTCCGGGGCGACGACGCAAGAACCGGATCAGGGACCTGCAAAGCCTTGCGGGCCCCTTGCGGATGCCTTGCAGTGGGGCGCACCCTGTGTCGGGACCGGCGTCAAGCGATCCGACGGCAACTCTCCGGACACGCGAATGTAACGATCACCCGTCCTTGCAGAAATTTGCCGCAAGGTCTTTCCGATGCTTTTCAGCCCTGTTACGTTCCTGGCAACCCGGCGCCGCGAGGGAGCGGTCGGCGGGAGGCGCGACATCGCCTCCGCCCTTCCCGGGCAGAGTTGAAGGAGTTCACATGCGGCGTGGCATAGCGGCCACCGCGCTGGTAGCGGCACTGGCCCTCTCGGCGACGGCGTGCGGCGGGGGCAGCGGAGAGAGCAAGGCAGAGGGCCCGGTCACCATCACATGGTGGGACACCTCGAACGCGACCAACGAGGCGCCCAACTACAAGGCCCTCATCAAGGAGTTCGAGGCGGCCAACAAGGACATCACGGTCAAGTACGTGAACGTCCCCTTCGACCAGGCCCAGAACAAGTTCCAGACCGCTGCCGGCAGCAAGGGCGCCCCCGACATCATCCGTGCCGACGTCGGCTGGACCGGTGCGTGGGCGAAGCAGCAGTTCCTCGCCCCGCTCGACGGCACCGAGGCCCTGAAGAACTCCGAGGACATCACGCCCGCCCTGCTGAAGCAGGCGCAGTACGAGGGCAAGACCTACGGCGCGCCGATCGTCACCGACACCCTCGCGCTCATGTGGAACAAGGACCTCCTCAAGAAGGCGGGCTTCGAGGCGGCGCCCACCACCTGGGACGAGCTGAAGAAGGTCTCCAAGGCGGTCGCCGCCAAGACCGACGCCGACGGCTTCTGGCTGAACAAGGCCGGTTACTACCAGATGCCGTTCCTCTACGGCGAGGGCGTCGACCTCATCGACTCCGAGGGCAAGAAGATCACCGTCAACTCGGACAAGGCCGCCAAGGCCGTCGAGACGAGCAAGAGCCTGCTGGCCTCCGACGGTGTGGCCAAGCTCGACGTCTCCGCCGACGCCTACGCGCACATGCAGGACGCCTTCACGACCGGCAAGGTCGCGATGATCGTCCAGGGCCCGTGGGAACTCACCAACATCTACAAGGGCGCCGCGTTCAAGGACGCCGCGAACCTGGGCATCTCCAAGGTGCCCGCCGGCTCGACCGGCACCGCGGGCGCCCCGATCGGCGGTCACAACCTGGCGCTCTACGCCGGTTCCGACGCCGCCCACCAGAAGGCCGCGCAGAAGTTCATCGGATTCATGACCTCCGGTGAGACCCAGGCGAAGACCGCGCTGAAGAACAGCACCCTGCCCACCCGTACCTCCGCCTACACCGCCGAGGTCAAGGCGCTGCCCGGCTTCGCCGACATGCAGACCGTCCTGGCCGAGAGCGGCAAGGCGCGCGGCTCCGACCCGAGCTACAGCTCCCTGTACACCGACTTCGAGACCAACGTCACCAAGATCCTCCAGGACAAGGTGAGCGTGCAGAAGGGCCTGGACGACACCGCCGCGGCCTACAAGAAGCTGCTCCAGGACTACTCCTGAGCCCAGCGGCCGGCCCGCCCTCCTGACGGGGCGGGCCGGCCGCACAGCCGCGTCCCGACCGACTCCCGCAGTCAACTGCCGAGAAGAACGCCGAGAAGGTGCCGAAGATGACCGTCGCCGCTGAGGGCGCAACCGCCGCCGAGCGCGGGCGCGCCCCGCGCCCCGGGCGCCCCGGGCTCTTTGCCCGTATGAAGCTGTCGTACGAGAAGAACTGGTACGCCTGGGCCATGGTGGCCCCGGTCGTCCTCGTGCTCGGCGTGCTGGTGCTGTATCCGCTCGTCCGCGGCATCTACCTGTCGATGACGAACGCCGACAGCACGAACATCGGCCGCACCATCGGCGTCAACAAGATCCCGGACTCGTTCTCGTGGGTCGGCCCGGACAACTACACGGAGATCCTCTCGGGCGCCGACGGCCAGTTCTGGCCGCACTTCGTCTGGACGATCGTGTGGACCGTCGTCTGCGTCGCCTTCCACTACGGCATCGGGCTCGGCCTCGCGCTGCTGCTCAACCGCAAGCTGCGCGGCCGCACGTTCTACCGGCTCGTCCTGATCCTGCCGTGGGCCGTGCCCACCTTCGTCACCGTCTTCTCCTGGCGGCTGATCCTCGCCGACGAGGGCGGCATCCTGAACACCGCGCTCGGCTGGCTCGATCTGCCGCAGCCCGGCTGGCTCAGCGACGTCTTCTGGCAGCGGACCTCCGCCGTCATGGTCAACGTCTGGGTCGGCGTGCCCTTCATGATGGTCTCGCTGCTCGGCGGACTCCAGTCCATCAACGGCGACCTGTACGAGGCGGCCGAGATGGACGGCGCGAGCGCCTGGCAGCGCTTCCGCCACGTCACGCTGCCCGGTCTGCGCTCGGTCAGCTCCACCGTGATCCTGCTCGGCGTCATCTGGACCTTCAACCAGTTCGTCGTGATCTTCCTGCTCTTCGGCGCGACCGGCGCGCCCGAGGCGCAGATCCTCGTCACCTGGGCGTACCGCCTCGGCTTCGGTCAGGACCCGCGCGACTACGCCGGCTCGGCCGCGTACGGCGTGATCATCCTGTCGATGCTCATCGTCTTCGCCTCCTTCTACCGGCGCTGGCTCGCTCGCCACGAGCAGTCCGCCGCCTGATGCCGACAAGGACACCACCGACATGAGCACCCTCACCGAACGCCCCGCCGCAGCCCCGTCGAAGCGCCCCGCCCGTCCCGCCGACCGGGCGGGCGCCCGCCGCCGCGGCGAGCGCAGCCGCGGCGCCTCGATCGCCGTCCACGCCACGCTGATCGTCGCGAGCTTCATCGCCTTCTTCCCGGTCGGCTGGATCGCCTGGATCTCGCTCGGCCCGGACAAGACCGACTTCCTGCACCCCGACGAGATCGCCGGGAAGATCAGCTTCGAGAACTACTCGGCCGTGCTCGCCGACACCCAGTTCCTCACCTGGTTCGGCAACTCGATGATCGTGGCCCTCGGGACCTGCGTACTGGGCGTGTTCATCGCCGCCAGCTCCGGATACGCCGTCTCCCGCATGCGCTTCCCCGGCTACCGCCAGCTGATGTGGACCTTCCTGGTCACCCAGATGTTCCCCGTCGCCATCCTGATGGTGCCGCTCTACAAGATCGTTGCCGACCTGGGCCTGCTGGACACCTACGGGGCGCTCATCCTCGTCTACTGCACCACGGCCGTCCCGTACTGCGCCTGGCTGCTCAAGGGATACTTCGACACCATCCCGCACGAGATCGACGAGGCGGGCCGCGTCGACGGGCTCACCCCGTTCGGCACCTTCTACCGGCTGATCCTGCCGCTCGCCCGGCCGGGCCTGGCGGTGGCAGCCTTCTACACCTTCCTCACCGCGTGGGGCGAGGTCGCGTACGCCTCCGTCTTCATGCTCAGCGAGGGCAAGTACACGCTGTCGATCGGTCTGACCACCTTCGTCAGCCAGTACGACACCCAGTGGGACCTGATGGCCGCCACCGCGGTCCTCATCGCCCTGCCCGCGTCGCTCGTCTTCTACCTCGTCCAGCGCCATCTGGTCACCGGCCTCACCGCCGGCGCGGCGAAGTCCTGACGCGCCGCCGACCTTTCCCGTCCGCCATCTCTTACTCAGGGAAGACATGACCCAGCACCTCACTGCCCCCGCGCACACCCTCGACAGCACCCGGCCGGGCTGGTGGCGCGACGCGGTGATCTACCAGGTCTATCCGCGCAGCTTCGCCGACGGGAACGGCGACGGCATGGGCGACCTCGAAGGCGTGCGCAGCCGGCTGCCGTACCTGAAGGACCTCGGCGTCGACGCCGTCTGGCTCAGCCCCTTCTACGCCTCCCCGCAGGCCGACGCCGGGTACGACGTCGCCGACTACCGTGCCATCGACCCCATGTTCGGCTCGCTCCTCGACGCCGACGGGCTCATCCGCGACGCCCACGCCCTGGGCCTGCGCATCATCGTGGACCTCGTCCCCAACCACTCCTCCGACCAGCACGAGTGGTTCAAGCGCGCGCTGCGCGAGGGGCCCGGGTCGCCGCTGCGGGCCCGCTACCACTTCCGCCCCGGCAAGGGGGAGAACGGCGAGCTCCCGCCCAACGACTGGGAGTCCATCTTCGGCGGACCGGCGTGGACGCGCACCGAGGACGGCGAGTGGTACCTCCACCTGTTCGCGCCCGAGCAGCCCGACTTCAACTGGGAACACCCCGCCGTCGCCGACGAGTTCCGCTCCATCCTGCGCTTCTGGCTCGACATGGGCGTCGACGGCTTCCGCGTCGACGTCGCCCACGGTCTGGTCAAGGCCGACGGCCTGCCCGACCTCGGCAGCCACGACCAGCTCAAGCTGCTCGGCAACGACGTCATGCCCTTCTTCGACCAGGACGGCGTGCACGCGATCTACCGCAGCTGGCGCAAGATCCTCGACGAGTACCCCGGCGAGCGGATCGCCGTCGCCGAGGCGTGGACGCCGACCGTGGAGCGCACCGCGAACTACGTGCGCCCCGACGAGCTGCACCAGGCGTTCAACTTCCAGTACCTCGGCACCCCGTGGGACGCCGACGAGCTGCGTGCCGTGATCGACCTCTCGCTGGCGGCCATGCGGCCCGTCGGCGCCCCCGCCACCTGGGTGCTGTCCAACCACGACGTCACCCGGCACACCACCCGCTTCGCCAACCCGGCGGGACTCGGCACCCAGATCCGCACGGCCGGCGACCGTGAGCTGGGCCTGCGCCGGGCCCGCGCGGCGACGCTGCTGATGCTCGCACTGCCCGGCTCCGCGTACATCTACCAGGGCGAGGAGCTGGGTCTGCCCGACGTCACCGACCTGCCCGACGAGGTGCGCCAGGACCCGTCGTTCTTCCGCGCGGCCGGCCAGGACGGTTTCCGCGACGGCTGCCGCGTGCCGATCCCGTGGACCGTCGAGGGCTCCTCGTACGGCTTCGGCAGCGGCGGCAGCTGGCTGCCGCAGCCCGACGGCTGGGCCGCGCTCAGCGTCGAGGCGCAGACCGGCGACCCCGACTCCACGCTGGAGCTGTACCGCAGCGCCCTCGCGGTGCGCCGCGCACGGCCGGAGCTCGGCGCGGGCGACGCGGTGGAGTGGCTGGACGCCCCCGACGGCGTGCTCGTCCTGCGCCGCGGCGGCTTCGTCTGCGTCGCCAACACCACGTCCGAGCCCGTCACTCTGCCGGCCTACGGGCAGTTGCTGCTGGCCAGTTCGACGGTGAAGGTCACCGGCGAGGCGGCCGAGGTGCCCGCCGACACCACCGCCTGGTGGGCGGTGTGACGGTCCCTCCGCCTCGGGGCGACGCCGCGCACGCCGTCCCGAGGCTCGCCGACCTCGCCCTCCAGGCAGGGGTCAGCGAAGCCACCGTCAGCCGGGTGCTCAACGGCAAGGCGGGTGTCGCCGCCACGACCAGGCACCGGGTGCTGGCCGCGCTCGACGTGCTCGGCTACGAGCGGCCCGTGCGGCTCAAGCGGCGCAGCGCCGGACTGGTCGGGCTCGTCATCCCCGAGCTGACCAATCCGATCTTCCCGGCGTTCGCGCAGGTCATCGAGCAGGTACTGGCCGGGCACGGGTACACGCCCGTGCTGTGCACGCAGATGCCGGGCGGTGCCACCGAGGACGAGCTCGTGGAGCAGTTGGAGGAACGCGGCGTCACGGGCATCGTGTTCCTGTCCGGGCTGCACGCCGACACCTCGGCCGACCCGTCGCGCTATGTGCAACTCGCTTCCCGGGGCGTGCCGTTCGTCCTCATCAACGGTTTCAACGAGCGGGTCGACGCGCACTTCGTCTCGCCCGACGACCGCTCGGCGGCGCGCATGGCGGTGCGCCATCTCGTGGAGCTGGGGCACGAACGCATCGGCCTCGCCGTCGGCCCCACCCGGTATGTTCCCTCCCGGCGCAAGGCCGAGGGATTCACGGCGGCCCTCCACTCGCTGCTGGGCATACCCCACGAGGAGGCCCAGCACCTCATACGCCGCACGCTGTTCTCGGTGGAGGGCGGCCAAGTGGCCGCCGGCGCACTGCTCGACGCGGGCTGCACCGGCATCGTGTGCGGCAGCGACCTGATGGCGCTCGGCGCGATCCGCGCCGTGCGCGGGCGCGGCCTCGACGTGCCGCGCGACGTCTCGGTGGTCGGCTTCGACGACTCGCCGCTGATCGCGTTCACGGATCCGCCGCTCACGACGGTGCGTCAGCCCGTGCAGGCGATGGCGACGGCCGCGGTGGACGCGCTGATCGAGGAGATCGACGGAAATCCCGTACAGCGCACGGAGTTCGTCTTCCAGCCGGAGCTCGTGGTGCGCGGCTCCACGGGCGCTCCCTCCGGCCACGGCGCCTGACGGGGGATCGGTCCGGCCGGCCGGGCGCGTAGGGCCCGGCACGGACCGGGACCCCCGGCCGGCGCGAACCCCGTGGAAGCCACCCGCTCGGGGTGACCGCCAGCGGCCCTGCCGGATCCACGGCCCGCGTAAGGGGCCGGTCCGGAGACGTGGTTGAACGTAACACCGCTGCAATGACTTGCGAAAGAGTTTGCGGACACGGAACGGCCACGTTTCCCGGTTGTCACCCCGCCCGTCATGAACCCCTGTCCAGAGGGTTGACCGGGTCGCGCGGCGGGTCGTACGGTCTCGACCGCAACGAGTTTCAGTCTTCTTGCACAAGAATTCTCAAAAGGCCTTGCGGGCACGGCGCGTTGACCGTACGAGGCTGCCCCCTCGCATCCGCACCTCCCTGAAGAGCAGGAGGAATCATGGCCCGCAGAACCGTGGCCGCTGCACTCGCCGTCCTGGCGGGAGCCGCTGCGGCCGTCACGGCCCCCGCACCGGCCCAGGCCGCGCCGCCCGGCGACAAGGACGTCACCGCCGTGATGTTCGAGTGGAAGTTCGCGTCCGTGGCCAAGGCCTGTACGGACCAGCTCGGTCCGGCAGGCTACGGGTACGTCCAGGTCTCGCCGCCCCAGGAGCACGTCCAGGGCCCGCAGTGGTGGACGTCGTACCAGCCCGTCAGCTACAAGATCGCCGGCCGCCTCGGCGACCGGACCGCCTTCAAGAACATGATCGACACGTGTCACGCGGCAGGCGTGAAGGTGGTCGCCGACACCGTGGTCAACCACATGGCGGCCGGCTCGGGCACCGGCACCGGCGGCTCCTCGTACGGGAAGTACGACTACCCGGGGCTGTACTCCTGGTACGACCTGAACAACTGCACCGCGCAGATCAGCAACTACCAGGACCGCTGGAACGTGCAGGAGTGCGAGCTCGTCGGGCTCGCCGACCTGGACACCGGCGAGGAGTACGTCCGCACGAAGATCGCCGGCTACATGAACGACCTGCTGTCGCTCGGTGTCGACGGCTTCCGTATCGACGCCGCCAAGCACATGGCCGCCGGCGACCTCGCGGCCGTCAAGGCCAAGCTGACGAACCCGTCCGTGTACTGGAAGCAGGAGGCCATCCACGGCGCAGGCGAGGCGGTCTCGCCCGCCGAGTACCTCGGCAACGGCGACGTGCAGGAGTTCCGCTACGCACGCGACCTCAAGCGTGTCTTCCAGAACGAGAACCTCGCCTACCTGAAGAACTACGGCGAGGGCTGGGGCTACATGGAGTCCGCCAAGTCCGCCGTCTTCGTCGACAACCACGACACCGAGCGCGGTGGCGACACGCTCAACTACAAGAACGGCGCCGACTACACCCTGGCAGGCGTCTTCATGCTGGCCTGGCCGTATGGGTCGCCCGACGTGCACTCCGGCTACGAGTGGTCGGACAAGGACGCCGGACCGCCGGCCGGCGGGCACGTCAACGCCTGCTGGAGCGACGGCTGGAAGTGCCAGCACGCCTGGCGCGAGATCTCCTCCATGGTCGCCTTCCGCAACGTCTCCCGCGGCCAGTCCGTCACCAACTGGTGGGACAACGGAGGCGACCAGATCGCCTTCGGCCGCGGCTCCAAGGCGTACGTGGCCATCAACCACGAGACCTGGTCGCTCACCCGCACCTTCCAGACCTCGCTGCCGTCGGGCACCTACTGCGACGTCCAGAACAACAGGCCGGTCACGGTGAACGGCTCCGGTCAGTTCACCGCGACCCTCGGCCCCAACACCGCGGTCGCGCTGCACGCCGGCGCACGCTCCTGCGGCTGACGTCCGCACTCCCGCCGCCCCGCTCCTCCTCCCCGGAGCGGGGCGGCACTCCGCACCCGTTCACATCTCATCCAGGAGATCCGCTGTGATACGCCCCCGTATCCGCCTGCGCCCGGGCGCGGCCGCCGTCGCCGCCGCGGCGACGGTCGCGGCGCTCGTCCCCGCCCTGCCGGCGGTGGCCGCGCCGAAGCCGCCACCGCCGCCCTCGGACAGAGCCCTGGCCGCACAGCCGGCCCGCCACGACCTGACCCGCGAGCAGTTCTACTTCGTCCTGCCCGACCGTTTCGCCAACGGTGACACGGGCAACGACCGCGGCGGCCTCACCGGCACCCGGACGACCACCGGCTACGACCCCGCCGACAAGGGCTTCTACCAGGGCGGCGACCTCAAGGGACTGACCGAGAGGCTCGACTACATCAAGGGGCTCGGCACCACCGCCATCTGGATGGCGCCGATCTTCAAGAACCAGCCGGTACAGGGCGAGGGCAAGGACGCGAGCGCCGCCTACCACGGCTACTGGATCACCGACTTCACCCAGGTCGACCCCCACTTCGGCACGAACGCCGACCTGGAGAGGCTGATCGACAAGGCCCACGACAAGGGCATGAAGGTCTTCTTCGACGTCATCACCAACCACACAGCCGACGTCGTCGACTACCAGGAGAAGTCGTACGGCTACCTCTCCAAGGGCGCCTTCCCCTACCTGACGAAGGACGGCGAGCCCTTCGACGACAGCGACTACGCAGACGGGACGCGCCGTTTCCCCGCGACCGACCGGGACTCCTTCCCGCGCACCCCCGTCGTGCCCGCCGCGAAGAAGGACATCAAGGTCCCCGCCTGGCTCAACGACCCGGAGATGTACCACAACAGGGGCGACTCGACCTTCGCGGGCGAGTCCTCCGAGCACGGCGACTTCTCCGGTCTCGACGACCTGTGGACCGAACGGCCCGAGGTCGTCGAGGGCATGACGAAGATCTACCAGCGCTGGGTGCGCGACTTCGACATCGACGGCTTCCGCATCGACACGGTCAAGCACGTCAACATGGAGTTCTGGACGCAGTGGGCGACCGCGCTCGACGCGTACGCCGCCCAGCAGGGCCGGGACGACTTCTTCATGTTCGGCGAGGTCTACTCGGGAGACCCGGCGATCACCTCGCCGTACGTCACGCGGGGCCGCCTCGACGCCACCCTCGACTTCCCGTTCCAGGACGCCGCCCGCGCCTACGCCTCGCAGGGCGCCTCCGCTGACAAGCTCGCGCATCTCTTCGCCCAGGACTACCGCTACACCACGGACAAGGCCAACGCCTACGAGTCCGTACCCTTCCTCGGCAACCACGACATGGGCCGCTTCGGCGCCTTCCTGCGGCAGGACAACCCGAGGGCCGGGGGCGACGAGCTGCTGCGGCGCTACCGGCTCGCCAACGAGCTCATGTTCCTCAGCCGCGGCAACCCCGTGATCTATTACGGCGACGAGCAGGGCTACACCGGCGCGGGCGGCGACAAGGACGCGCGCCAGAGCCTGTTCGCCTCGCGGACCGCCGACTACCTCGACGACGACCAGCTCGGCACCGACCGCACGCACGCCGAGGACGCGTACGACACCTCCCACCCGCTGTACCGGTCCGTCGCCGCGCTGTCGGAGCTCACCAAGGCGCACCCGGCGCTGCGGGACGGCGTGCAGCAGCAGCGCTACGCGGAGGGCTCCGTGTACGCCTTCTCCCGCACGGACGCCGCGGCGAAGACCGAGTACGTCGTGGCCCTGAACAACGCGAGCGCCGCCAAGACGGTCCGTATCCCGACCGGTTCGGCCGGCACGGACTTCACCGCGATCCACGGCGGCGACGCCACGGTCCGCAGTGGAAGCGACCGGACCGTCGAGGTCACCGTCCCGGCGCTCTCGTCGCTCGTGCTCAAGGCCGCGAAGCCGCTCGCCGCGCCCGCCACGAAGCCGTCCGTCGTGCTGAAGGCGCCGGAAGCGGGCGCCACCGGCACCGTGGAGATCTCGGCCGACGCCGACGGCGGGCCGCTCGGCCGGGTCGTGTTCGCCGCGCAGGTGGGCAACGGCCCCTGGCAGGTGCTCGGCTCCGCCGACCACGCCCCCTACAAGGTCACCCAGCACATCACCGCCCCCGCGGGAACCGCCCTGCGCTACAAGGCCGTCGTCGTCGACTCCGAGGGCCGCACCGCGAGCGCCACGGCCGCCACGACCAGCGGCGCACCCGCCGTCGAACAGCCCCCGACCGCGACCCAGCGGGACTACGCGATCGTCCACTACAAGCGCGCCGACGGAGACTACGCCGACTGGGGCCTGTACACCTGGGGCGACATCGCCGAGGGCGAGGGCACGACCTGGCCCGCGGGCAAGCCCTTCACCGGCCGCGACGCGTACGGCGCGTTCGCCTACGTGAAGCTGAAGCCCGGCGCCTCCTCCGTCGGCTTCATCGCCGTGAACAAGGACGGCGTGAAGGACACCGACGCCGATCGCACCATCGACCTGTCGAAGACCGGTGAGGTGTGGATCGAGCAGGGCAGGCCCGGCCTGTCGAACACCGCGCCCGAGGGGGCCTACCCGCCCCAGGACACGTCCAAGGCCGTCCTGCACTACAAGCGCGCCGACGGAGACTACACGGGCTGGGGCCTGCACACCTGGACCGGGGCGGCGAACCCGACCGACTGGTCCAAGCCCCTGGAGCCGGTGCGGACGGACGCGTACGGCGCCGTCTTCGAGGCGCCGCTCGCACCGGGAGCCACCTCGCTCAGTTACATCCTGCACAAGGGCGACCAGAAGGACCTGCCCTCCGACCAGTCCCTCGACCTCAAGGCGAACGGCCACGAGGTGTGGCTCCTGGCCGGCCAGGAGAAGTACCTGCTGCCGCAGCCCAAGGGCGGTGGCGCGGCCCTGGACCTCACCAAGGCGCACGCCGTCTGGATCGACGAAGAGACCGTCGCCTGGAACGGCAGCGACGCCGCCGCGTCCAGCGCCCTGCTCTACTCCCACGAGGGCTCCATCGCCGTCGACAACGGCGCGCTGACGGGTGGCGCGCGAGTGCTGCGGCTGACCAAGGCGTCGCTGACCGACGCGCAGAAGGCGAAGTACCCGCACCTGAAGACCTACACGGCCCACCGCGTCGACGAACGCGACCGCGACCGGGTGCGCGAAGCGCTGCGCGGCCAGGTCGTGGCCGCCCAGTACGCGGCCAACGGCGCCGTCGTCACGGCGACCGGCGTCCAGATCGCCGGAGTCCTCGACGACCTGTACGCGCCGGAGGCCACCAAGGCCTCGCTCGGTGCGACGTTCGACCGCAAGGGCGTGCCCACGCTGCGGCTGTGGGCGCCGACCGCGCAGCACGTCGCGCTGGAGATCGACGGCGAGACCGTCGCCATGCGCCGCGACGACGCGAGCGGCGTCTGGTCGGTGCGCGGAAGGAAGGGCTGGAAGGGGGAGAAGTACCGCTACGCCGTGCGCGTGTGGGCCCCGAGCGTGCAGAAGGTCGTCACCAACAAGGTCACCGACCCCTACTCCGTCGCACTGACGGCGAACTCCGAGCGGAGCATCGTCACCGACCTCTCCGACCCGTCCCTGGCGCCCGCCGGTTGGTCCGCGCTGAAGAAGCCCGCCGCCGTGCCGCTGAAGGACGCCCAGATCCAGGAGCTGCACATCCGCGACTTCTCCGTCGCGGACCCGACGGCCGACCACCGGGGCACGTACCTCGCCTTCGCCGACAAGGACAGCAAGGGCTCGAAGCACCTGCGTGCCCTCGCCGGCGCCGGCACCTCCTACGTCCACCTGCTGCCCGCCTTCGACATCGGCACCATCCCCGAGAAGAAGGCAGACCAGCAGCAGCCCGAGTGCGACCTGAAGATCTACGCGCCCGACTCCGAGGAGCAGCAGGCCTGCGTCGCGAAGGCCGCCGCGAAGGACGCCTACAACTGGGGTTACGACCCCCTGCACTACACGGTCCCCGAGGGCTCGTACGCCACCGACCCGGACGGCACGCGGCGCACGGTCGAGTTCCGGCAGATGGTGAAGTCCCTCAACGACGACGGACTGCGCACCGTCATGGACGTCGTCTACAACCACACCGTCGCGAGCGGCCAGGCCGACAAGTCCGTCCTCGACAGGATCGTGCCCGGCTACTACCAGCGGCTGCTCGCCGACGGCTCGGTGGCGACCTCCACCTGCTGCGCCAACACCGCCCCCGAGAACGCCATGATGGGCAAGCTCGTCGTGGACTCGATCGTGACCTGGGCGCGCGACTACAGGGTCGACGGCTTCCGCTTCGACCTGATGGGCCACCACCCGAAGGCCAACATCCTCGCGGTGCGCAAGGCGCTCGACGAGCTCACCGTGGAGCGCGACGGCGTCGACGGGAAGAAGATCGTGCTGTACGGGGAGGGCTGGAACTTCGGCGAGATCGCCGACGACGCCCGCTTCGTGCAGGCCACCCAGAAGAACATGGCCGGCACCGGCATCGCGACCTTCTCCGACCGTGCGCGCGACGCGGTACGCGGCGGCGGTCCGTTCGACGACGACCCGGGCGTGCAGGGCTTCGCCTCGGGCCTGTACACCGCTCCGAACTCCTCGAAGGCCAACGGCACCGAGGCGGAGCAGAGGGCGCGCCTGCTGCACTACCAGGACCTGATTAAGGTCGGTCTTTCGGGCAACCTCGCCTCGTACTCCTTCACGGACACCCGCGGCCGCGCCGTCAAGGGCTCCGAGGTGGACTACAACGGTGCCCCGGCCGGCTACGCCGCGGCGCCCGGTGACGCGCTCGCCTACGCGGACGCCCACGACAACGAGACGCTGTACGACGCACTCGCCTTCAAGCTCCCGGCCGGTACGTCCGCCGCGGACCGGGCGCGCATGCAGGTGCTCGCGATGGCGACCTCGGCCCTGTCGCAGGGACCCGCGCTCTCCCAGGCGGGCACCGACCTGCTGCGCTCCAAGTCGCTGGACCGCAACTCGTACGACAGCGGCGACTGGTTCAACGCCATCCACTGGGACTGCCGCGACGGCAACGGCTTCGGCCGAGGCCTGCCGCCCGCCGCGGACAACAAGCCCAAGTGGGGATACGCGAAGCCGCTGCTGACAAGCGCGTCGCTCACCGTCGGCTGCGCGCAGATCGACGGGGCCTCGGCCGCCTACCGTGACCTGCTGCGGATCCGGACCACCGAGCCCGTGTTCGGCCTCGCGACCGCCGAGGACGTCCAGTCGGCGCTGTCCTTCCCGCTGTCGGGCACGGACGAGACCCCGGGCGTGATCACCATGCGCCTCGGTGACCTCGTCGTGGTGTTCAACGCCACGCCCGAGCGGCAGACCCAGCGGGTCGCGGACCTCGCGGGCAGCGGCTACGCCCTGCACCCGGTGCAGCGGTCGGGTGCGGACGCGGCCGTCAAGGCCTCGTCGTACGAGCGGAGTTCGGGAACCTTCACGGTGCCGGCCCGCACGGTCGCCGTCTTCGAGCGCGGCTGACCGATTCATGATCCCCCGCTCCTCACCCGTGTCGCTGATGGGCCGAACGGGTGAGGGGCGGGAGGATGGTCCCATGAGTAGGTACGAGAGGTACGACGTCACCGACGAGCAGTGGGAGGGCCTGGCACAGGTGGTGCCGCTGCGCAGTCGCGACGAGTGGCCGTCGCGGGTGGACCACCGGACGGTCCCGCAGGACTACGCGGCGGCCGAGCAGCGTCGTTTCGTCGTGCTGCGGGTGCAGGTCTTCGCCGACGCGCGTGAGGTCGCCGAGTACCTCGTCAACCGCACGCCCGTCCTGCTGGACCTGACCGCAGCCGACACCGAAGTGGCCAAGCGCATCCTGGACTTCAGCAGCGGTGTCGTCTTCGGACTCGGCAGCGCGATGCACCGGGTCGACCGCAACGTGTTCCTCCTCGCGCCGGTGGGCACCGAGGTGGAAGGAGCCGAGCCGGCCGCTGTACCTCATTCGTAGGACAGCCGTCACGACGGAACGGTTCGGCGGTGAGCACGGTGCGTACCGTCCCGACCATGGACGCGAACGCACTGGTCACCGGCCCGAGGACACTGCCCGGACAGGCGGGCGCCGCCCGGCCCGCGGTCACCGAACTACGGCTCTCCGCCTACAGGAGGCACCGAGGGGCGGCGCTCCCCCTCGGTCCCATGACACTCTTCACGGGCGTCAGCGGCAGCGGCAAGTCCAGCGCCCTCGAGGCGTACGAGGCACTCGCCCTGCTCGGCGCCGGACATGATCTGAAGACCGCGTTCCCGCAAGCGGCCGAGTGCGTTCCGGAGGGGGCCCGGCCCGACCGCCAGGGACGCCGCGGCTTTGGGATCGGGTGCACGGTGGACGGCCCCGCGGGCCCGGTGCGCCTCGACCTCGCGGTGGAGGCCGTGCCGCGCCTGCGCGTCGTCGGGGAACGGCTGACGAGCGGCGGACGGACTTTACTCGCCACGGCCCTGCGCGATCCCGGCCGCGCGGAGGTGGAGGCCGCCTGGCACACCTCCGGTGCGGCCGGTGTCACCCGGGGCCGGCTGCCCGGCGACCGGCTCGGCACCGCCCTGCTGCCCCTGCACGTCGCCGGCAGGACGCAGGCGCAGCTGCGTGTGCTGGCCGCGGCCGAGCAGGTGGTGCTCGCCCTGAGGTCCGTCTTCGCCTGCGACCCGCGGCCCCACCGGATGCGCGAGCCCGTCGCCGCGGGACCCGGCAGGCTGCGGCGCGGGTGCGACAACCTTGCCGAGGTCCTGCACCGCACGCGCAGTGAATGCGGCAAGCGGCACGCGCGGCTCGCGGCGGCGGCGCGGGCGGGGTGCGCGGGGACGGTGACGGACCTGTGCGTGGAGGAGCTTCGGGACGGCACCGTCCGGGCACTGCTCGCCCGGGGCGACAGCCGTCCCGGCACGCCCCTCGGACGGCTGGGGGAGGGCGAGTTGAGGTATCTGGCCCTGGCCCTGGTGCTGCTCACGGGGCCGGGCGTGCTGTCCGTGGACCAGGTGGCCGAGGTGCCGGCCGCGTACCAGTCGCTCACGGTGCTCGCGGACGGGTTCGACCGGTGCCTGGATCCGGCTCAGGCGCGCGAACTGGTGGGTCTCGCCGCCGAGATGTGTGCGCGGGGGCACATCCGGCTGGTGGGGGCCGTGTCGGACCCGTCGTGCGCGCGGGGGACCGAGGGCGTGTCGGTGGTAGACCTGATGCCGTGACGAGAGACGACGGGCTGGACGTGGCGGGACTGCAGCGCAGACTGGCGGAGTTCGCGGCGGCACGCGACTGGCAGCCCTACCACACCCCGAAGAACCTGGCGGTGGCGCTGAGCGTCGAGTCCGCCGAACTGGTCGAGATCTTCCAGTGGCTGACGCCCGAGCAGTCGGCCCGGGTGATGGAGGAGGAGGACACGGCGGACCGCGTCCGCGACGAGGTCGCGGACGTGCTCGCCTATCTGCTCCAGTTCTGCGAGGTGCTCGGGATCGACGTGCTGCAGGCCCTGTCCGACAAGATCGACCGCAACGAGCGGCGTTTCCCGGCGCAGTAGAGCCGGGGCGCCGTGAACGGGCGCGCAGGGGTGACCGAGGGCCGTTTCGACACCCATTCGTCACTCTTCGGAGTTGCTGAGTTATCCACAACAGCCTTGGTGTCCACAGATTTCCGAATTCCCCTGGCTTTTCTGGTCGAAGACCTTCACTCTGGGTAATGAACTGAGTGGGCAGATAGTCGTGCGAACGGGGGCGCGGTCATGGACGCGTTACGACTCATCGAGATCAGCCGCCACGCGCTGGCACAGAGCCGGTCCGTGCCGGAGACCGTGGCCGAGGCATGGCAGGTCCAGGCGCTTGCCCAGGCGATCGGCAGCCGGCTCGCGGCGAGCGGGCCCGCCGAGCTGAGAGGCGAGGCCCGGGGGCTCGGCGAGATCGGCGGACGGGGGTGCGGGGTGCTCGACCACCCGATGGTGCGCAGCGGCGGGGTCCGGGCCGCCCAGCTCACCGAAGTGGCCGACCCCGAAGCCGTGTTGACCGGGCTGAACGTCCTGCTCGGCGAGGTCGGCATCGCTCTCGTCGCGGTCGCCTGCGCCACGGACGACGAAGGGCTCTACTGGCAGTGCATCGAGACGATAGACACCGCGGACGAGTCGAGCGACCGCGTGCGCGGCATGCTGCGCCGCCTGGCGGAGCACGAGCACGAGCGCCCGCCCGAAGCGGTCCGCGGCCGGGCGGGCCCGGAGCGGCCCGTCGCCGAGATGGACTCCGCGGCCGGCGCGCCGTGACGGGGCTCCACGGGTCGTCTCGTGCGGCCCGTCCGGGGAGGCCTGCCCCAGGCTGCTGTCCCGGGCGGTCGGTCCGTGCGGCCGGTCTCCGGCAAACGGCCCGGAGGCGGCGGCCGTCCCGTGCAGCGGCCCCGTGAAGCCCGTGCCGTGAAACGGCTCCCACGAGGCCCGTCCCGTGCTGCGCGAAGGCGCGGCTGTCCCGGTGCAACCGGCCGGCGCACGGTTCCGCGTGAGAACCTCATCCGCCCCCACGCGACCGGATTGCCCGGCGGTGAAAGGTGCAGGATGGATGCATGGATCTTCGAATCTTCACCGAGCCCCAGCAAGGGGCGAGCTACGAGACCCTCCTGAGCGTCGCCAAGGCCACCGAGGAGCTCGGCTTCGACGCCTTCTTCCGATCCGACCACTACCTGCGCATGGGTTCCGCCGACGGGCTGCCCGGCCCGACCGATGCCTGGATCACCCTGGCCGGTCTGGCCCGCGAGACCAAGCGGATCCGTCTCGGCACCCTGATGACGGCCGGCACCTTCCGGCTCCCCGGCGTGCTCGCCATCCAGGTCGCCCAGGTCGACCAGATGTCGGGCGGCCGCGTCGAACTGGGGCTGGGCGCGGGCTGGTTCGAGGAGGAGCACCGGGCGTACGGCATCCCCTTCCCCAAGGAGAAGTTCGCCCGCCTCGAGGAGCAGCTGGAGATCATCACCGGCCTGTGGGCCACCGAGCCCGGCGAGACCTACACCTTCGAGGGCCACCACTACCGGCTGACGGACTCCCCGGCCCTGCCCAAGCCCGCCCAGACCAAGGTCCCCGTGCTGATCGGCGGCCACGGCGCCACCCGCACCCCCCGCCTCGCCGCGCAGTACGCGGACGAGTTCAATCTGCCGTTCGCCTCCCTCGAGGCCAGCGAGCGCCAGTTCGGCCGCGTCCGTGCCGCCGCCGAGAAGGCCGGCCGCTCCCCGGACGACCTCGTCTACTCGAACGCGCTGGTCGTGTGCGTCGGCAAGGACGACGCGGAGGTGGCCCGCCGTGCGGCGGCGATCGGACGGGAGGTCGACGAGCTCAAGGCGAACGGCCTGGCCGGGTCCCCGGCGGAGGTCGTCGACAAGATCGGCCGCTACGCGGCGACCGGCTCGTCGAGGATCTACCTCCAGGTGCTCGACCTGGACGACCTCGAACACCTGGAGCTCATCTCCTCCCAGGTCCAGTCCCAGTTGAGCTGATCACCGGGAGCCGCTGTGAGACCCGCCCGCACACTCGCCGAAGCGCTCGTCCGGGACGCCCTCGTCCTCGACGGCGGCCTGTCCAACCAGCTGGAGGCGCAGGGCTGCGACCTGTCCGACGCCCTCTGGTCGGCGCGGCTGCTCGCCGACGCTCCGCGGCAGATCGAGGCGGCGCACGCGGCGTACGTGCGCGCGGGTGCGCAGGTGCTCATCACGTCGAGCTACCAGGCCACGTTCGAGGGATTCGCCCGCAGGGGCGTCCGGCCGGAGGCGGCCGCCCGCCTGCTCGGCCGCAGTGTCGCGCTGGCGCGCGCCGCCGCCGACGCGGCGCTCCACGAGGTGTGGGTCGCCGCCTCGGTCGGCCCGTACGGGGCGATGCTCGCCGACGGCAGCGAGTACCGGGGGCGGTACGGGCTCGGCACGGCGCAGCTCGAGCGCTTCCACCGGCCGCGTATCGAGGCCCTCGTCGCCGCGGGGCCCGACGTGCTCGCCCTGGAGACCGTGCCGGACGCCGACGAGGCGGAGGCGCTGCTGCGCGCCGCCGAGGCGTGCGGTGTGCCGGTGTGGCTCTCCTACACCGTCGCGGGCGGGCGGACCCGGGCCGGCCAGGACCTGGCGGAGGCGTTCGCCCTGGCCGCGGACCGGGACGACGTGCTCGCGGTGGGCGTGAACTGCTGCGACCCGCGGGAGGTGGCCGCGGCGGTCGAGACCGCCGCCGCGGTGACCGGCAAGCCCGTCGTCGCGTACCCCAACAGCGGGGAGGGCTGGGACGCCGTCGAGCGGCGCTGGCAGGGCGGGAGTGCGTACGACCCCGCTGCCGCACGCGCCTGGTGCGCCGGGGGAGCACGCCTCGTCGGCGGCTGCTGCCGCGTGGGGCCGCAGGAGATCGGCGCCCTCGCCCGGCTGCTGGGCACGGCCTGACCCCGCGGTGCGAGGAAGGTGTTCCGGGGCCCGGTTGTGACAAAAACCGCTGGTCGGGGCGGACGGACGGGACGATACTCAAACGCGTGTTCCTGACGATCAGTACGACCGGCACCCCAGAGCGTCCCGCGACCGACCTCGGCTTTCTGCTGCACAAGCACCCCGACAAGGCGCAGGCGTTCTCCACCTCGCACGGCACCGCCCATGTCTTCTACCCCGAGGCGTCCGCGGAACGGTGCACGGCCGCACTGCTGCTGGAGGTCGATCCGGTGGCGCTCGTGCGGCGCGGCAAGGGCAAGGGCCGCGGCGGCGCGCCCGATGCCGCGCTCGCGCAGTACGTCAACGACCGCCCCTACGCGGCCTCGTCGCTGCTGGCAGTGGCGCTGAGCACCGTGTTCAAGAGCGCCCTGCGCGGTGTGTGCGCGGCGCTGCCCGGACGGGCCGAGGCCCCGCTGCCGCTGCGCATCGAGGTGCCCGCCGTCGCCGCCCGCGGCGGCGCCGAACTGGTCCGGGCACTCTTCGGACCGCTCGGCTGGACCTCGGTCGAGGCCGAACCGATCGCCCTGGACGAGCAGTTCCCCGAATGGGGCGCGTCGCGCTACGTACGGCTCGTGCTCGAAGGGGAGCTGCGGCTCGCCGACGCGCTGCGCCAGCTCTATGTCCTGCTCCCCGTCCTCGACGACGCCAAGCACTACTGGGTCGCTCCCGACGAGGTCGACAAACTGCTGCGCGCGGGCGAGGGCTGGCTCGCCGAACACCCCGAGCACAAGCTCATCACCAGCCGCTACCTGTCCCGCCGCTGGGGACTGACCCGGCAGGCCATGGAGCGCCTGGAGCTCGTGCGCCTCGCCGAGACCGACGACCTCCGGGTCGAGGACGTGGACAACGCCGTGGACGAGACCACGGACACCGAGGAGCGCCCCGTGCCGCTCGCCGAGCAGCGCAGGGACGCCATCCTCGAAGCGCTGCGCGCCGCCGGTGCGAGCCGGGTACTCGACCTGGGCTGCGGACAGGGCCAATTGGTGCAGGCGCTGCTCAAGGACGTCAGGTTCACCGAGATCGTCGGCGTCGACGTGTCGGTGCGTGCCCTGACCATTGCGGGGCGCCGGCTCAAGCTCGACCGCCTCGGCGAGCGGCAGGCCGCCCGCGTCCGGCTGATCCAGGGCTCGCTCACCTACACCGACAAGCGCCTCACGGGCTACGACGCCGCCGTCCTCAGCGAGGTGATCGAGCACCTCGACCTGCCGAGGCTGCCCGCCCTGGAGTACGCGGTGTTCGGCTCGGCGCGCCCCCGCACCGTGCTCGTGACGACTCCCAACGTCGAGTACAACGTGCGCTGGGAGACGCTCCCCGCCGGACACGTGCGCCACGGCGACCACCGGTTCGAATGGACCCGGAAGGAGTTCCGGACCTGGGCCGAAGGCGTCGCCGGACGCCACGGCTACGCGGTGCGCTTCGTGGCCGTCGGCCCCGACGACCCCGAGGTGGGCCCGCCGACCCAGATGGCGGTGTTCGAGACGACGACGACCGACACGACCGCGAAGCAGGCGACCGCCGCATGACCAGCACCACGGAAACCACCGTCACCGCCCCGGGCCGCCGGCTCCCCGTGACCGACCTGTCCCTCGTGGTCCTCGTCGGGGCCACCGGGTCGGGCAAGTCCACGTTCGCCCGCAAGCACTTCAAGCCCACCGAGGTCGTCTCCTCGGACTTCTGCCGGGGACTCGTCGCCGACGACGAGAACGACCAGAGCGCCAGCGGCGACGCGTTCGACGTCCTGCACTACATCGTGGGCAAGCGGCTCGCCGCCGGACGGCTGACCGTCGTCGATGCCACCAACGTGCAGACAGAGAGCCGCCGGCAGCTCGTACGCCTCGCACGCGAGCACGACGTCCTGCCCATCGCCATCGTCCTGGACCTTCCCGAGGACGTCTGCGCCGCCCGCAACGCGACCCGCCCCGACCGCGCCGGCATGCCCCGCCATGTCATCGCCCGCCACCGCCGCGAACTGCGCCGTTCGCTGCGCGGGCTGCAGCGCGAGGGCTTCCGCAAGGTCCACGTCCTGCGCAGCGCGGCGGAGGCCGACAGCGCGGAGATCGTTCTCGAGCGCCGCTACAACGACCTGCGCCACCTCACCGGACCGTTCGACATCATCGGCGACATCCACGGCTGCAGCTCCGAGCTGGAGACCCTGCTCGTCAAGCTCGGCTACGAGGACGGCGCCCACCCCGAGGGCCGTACCGCGGTCTTCGTCGGCGACCTCGTCGACCGGGGCCCCGACAGCCCCGGCGTGCTGCGCCGTGTGATGGGCATGGTCGCGGCGGGCAACGCCCTGTGCGTCCCGGGCAACCACGAGAACAAGCTCGGCCGTTACCTCAAGGGCCGCAACGTCCAGCACACGCACGGCCTCGCCGAGACCGTCGAGCAGCTGGAGAAGGAGGACGCCAGGGACCCCGAATTCCGCGAGCGGGTACGGGAGTTCATCGACGGCCTCGTCAGTCACTACGTGCTCGACGCGGGCAGGCTCGTCGTCTGCCACGCCGGCCTGCCCGAGAAGTACCACGGCCGCACCTCCGGCCGGGTCCGCTCGCACGCGCTGTACGGCGAGACGACCGGCGAGACCGACGAGTTCGGACTGCCCGTCCGCTACCCGTGGGCCGAGGACTACCGGGGCCGCGCAGCCGTCGTCTACGGACACACGCCCGTGCCCAGCACCTCGTGGATCAACAACACCATCTGCCTGGACACCGGTGCCGTCTTCGGCGGCAGGATGACCGCGCTGCGCTGGCCGGAGCGCGAACTGGTCGACGTTCCGGCCGAGAAGGTCTGGTACGAGCCGGTCAGGCCGCTCCTGACGGAGGCGCCCGGCGCCCGTGAGGGGCGCCCGCTGGACCTCGCCGACGTGGCGGGCCGCCGGGTCGTCGAGACGCGGCACATGGCGCGCATCGCCGTCCGCGAGGAGAACGCGGCGGCGGCGCTGGAGGTCATGAGCCGCTTCGCCGTCGACCCCCGGCTGCTGGTCTACCTGCCGCCGACGATGGCGCCCACCGCGACGTCGCGGGAGGACGCCGGCGGCGGAGCCGCCGACGGCCCCTTCCTGGAGCACCCGGCCGAGGCGTTCGCGCAGTATCGGGCCGACGGCATCGGCAAGGTCGTGTGCGAGGAGAAGCACATGGGGTCGCGTGCGGTGTTGCTCGTGTGCCGGGACGCGGAGGCGGCGCGGGAACGCTTCGGCGTGGTGGGCGCCACGGGTGCTTTGCACACCCGCACCGGGCGGCCTTTCTTCGACGACGGGACGGTCACCGAGGAGATCCTCCAGCGGCTGCGCACGGCCGTCACCGCGGCCGGCCTCTGGGACGAGCTGGGCACCGACTGGCTGCTGCTGGACGGCGAGTTGATGCCCTGGTCGCTCAAGGCGTCCGGGCTGCTGCGCTCCCAGTACGCGGCGGTCGGCGCGGCTTCCGGCGCCGTGCTGCCCAGGGCCGGCGCGGCGCTGGAAGCGGCCGCGGCCCGGGGCGTCGACGTGGAGGGTCTGCTCGGCCGGCAGCGTGAACGGGCCGGCGACGCGTCCGCGTTCACCGACGCCTATCGCCGTTACTGCTGGACGACGGACGGACTCGACGGCGTGCGTCTCGCGCCGTTCCAGGTCCTCGCCTCCCAGGGCCGCTCGCTGGCCGCTGTCCCGCACGACGAGCAGCTCGCCTGGCTGGACCGGCTCGTGGAGCACGACCCGACCGGCCTGTTGCAGGTCACGCGGCGGCTGGTCGTCGACACCGGCGACGAGGAGTCCGTGCGCGCGGGCGTGGACTGGTGGCTGGAGATGACGGGCCGCGGCGGCGAGGGCATGGTCGTCAAGCCGCTGCAGGCGCTCGCCAAGGACGAGAAGGGCCGGCTGGTGCAGCCGGGCATCAAGGTCCGCGGCCGCGAGTACCTGCGCATCGTCTACGGCCCGGAGTACACCCGTCCGCACAATCTGGAGCGGCTGCGCCACAGGTTCCTGAACCACAAGCGCTCGCTCGCCCTGCGCGAGTACGCCCTGGGGCTGGAGGCCCTGGACCGGCTCGCCGACGGGGAACCGCTGTGGCGGGTGCACGAGGCGGTCTTCGCGGTGCTGGCCCTGGAGTCGGAGCCGGTCGACCCCCGGCTCTGACCCCGTCGGGTGCGGCTGCGAGGAGGCACGGCCAGTGCCTGCCCGCAGTACGCGGGTCCGGCGCCGGACAGGACACCGCCGTCGACGCCGCGCGCCCGCGAGCTGCTGGACGAGGTCGGCAGCGCCGAGCGCGAGGAGGGCCGCCGGCACGTCGCGCGCTCCGGCCTGTCCGTGGGCTGCTGCGCCTGCGCGCCGAGCCCCACCCGGCGGGCGATGCCGGCCCCGGTGTCCCGGCGGACCCCACAAGGTCGGCCGTTCGCCGGGTGAACGGCCGTCCGCGCGGCGAGGATGGAGACATGGGATTCCATGTCGACTCCGAGACCGGGCGACTGCGCCAGGTCATCCTCCACCGGCCCGATCTGGAGCTGAAGCGGCTCACGCCGAGCAACAAGGACGCGCTGCTCTTCGACGACGTGCTCTGGGTCCGCCGGGCCCGTCAGGAGCACGACGGCTTCGCGGACGTTCTGCGTGACCGAGGGGTGGAGGTGCATCTCTTCGGCGACCTGCTGCGCGAGTCGCTGGAGATCCCCGAGGCCAGGAAACTGGTGCTGGACCGCGTCTTCGACGAGAAGGAGTACGGACCGCTCGCGACCGACCACCTGCGCGTCGCCTTCGACGCGCTGCCCACGTCCGATCTCGTCGAGGCGCTGGTGGGCGGGATGACCAAGCGGGAGTTCCTCGCGGGACACTCCGAGCCGACGTCGGTCCGCTTCCATGTGATGGACCTGGACGACTTCCTGCTCCAGCCGCTGCCCAATCACCTCTTCACCCGTGACACTTCGGCCTGGATCTACGACGGCGTCTCCATCAACGCGATGCGCTGGCCGGCCCGCCAGCGGGAGACCGTGCACTTCGAGGCCATCTACAAGCACCATCCCCATTTCGTGGGTGCGGAGGCCGAGACGTTCCACCACTGGTCGGAGGGGCAGGACGACTACCCGTCCACCATCGAGGGCGGCGATGTGCTGGTGATCGGAAACGGCGCGGTGCTGATCGGGATGAGCGAGCGCACCACACCGCAGGCCGTGGAGATGCTGGCGCGCGGACTGTTCGCCGCCGGTTCCGCGCGGACGATCGTGGCCCTGGACATGCCCAAGCGCAGGGCGTTCATGCACCTGGACACCGTGATGACCATGGTCGACGGGGACACGTTCACGCAGTACGCGGGGCTCGGCATGCTCCGCTCGTACACCATCGAACCGGCCGACGGCTTCGGCGCGCTCAAGGTCAGTGACCATCCGCCGGAGCAGATGCACGACGCGATCGCGGCGGCGCTCGGGCTGAAGGACATACGGGTGCTGACCGCGACCCAGGACGTGCACGCGGCCGAGCGCGAGCAGTGGGACGACGGCTGCAACGTGCTCGCCGTCGAACCGGGTGTCGTCGTGGCCTACGAGCGCAACGTCACGACCAACACCCATCTGCGCAAGCAGGGCATCGAGGTGATCGAGATACCCGGCAGCGAACTGGGCCGGGGCAGGGGCGGCCCGCGCTGCATGAGCTGCCCTGTGGAGCGCGAGGCTGTATAGCGATGCATTGAGTCGTATAGACTTCCATTGTCACCGCCTTCCGCGACCCAGGAGCAGCCACCATGGCGATACATCTCGAAGGCCGCCACTGCCTCAAGGAGCTGGACTTCACGGCCGAGGAGTTCCGCGGCCTGATCGGTCTGGCCGCCGACCTCAAGGCCGCCAAGCGGGCAGGGACCGAGGTCCAGCGGCTGCGCGGCAAGAACATCGCACTGATCTTCGAGAAGTCGTCGACCCGTACGCGCTGCTCCTTCGAGGTCGCCGCCGCCGACCAGGGCGCGTCCACGACCTACATCGACCCGGCCGGCTCCCACATCGGCAGCAAGGAGTCGGCCAAGGACACCGCCCGGGTGCTGGGCCGCATGTTCGACGCGATCGAGTTCCGCGGTGACGCGCAGGACACCGTCGAGCAGCTGGCCGCGCACGCCGGCGTGCCCGTCTACAACGGGCTCACCGACGACTGGCACCCGACCCAGATGCTCGCCGACGTGCTGACCATGACCGAGCACACCGACAAGCCGCTGGAGAGCGTCTCCTTCGCCTACCTCGGTGACGCCCGCTTCAACATGGGCAACTCCTACCTGGTCACCGGCGCCCTGCTCGGCATGGACGTGCGCATCGTCGCACCCGAGGCGTACTGGCCGGCCGAGGAGATCGTCGCCACGGCCCGCCGGGTGGCCGAGGAGAGCGGTGCGCGGATCACGCTCACCGAGGACATCGCCGAGGGCGTGCGAGGCGCCGACTTCGTCGCCACCGACGTCTGGGTCTCGATGGGCGAGCCCAAGGAGGTGTGGGACGAGCGGATCAAGGCGCTCGCTCCCTATGCGGTGACCATGGACGTGCTGCGCGCGACGGGCAACGCGGACGTCAAGTTCCTGCACTGCCTGCCGGCCTTCCACGATCTCGGCACCGCGGTGGCGCGCGAGATCCACGAGCGCCACGGCCTCACGGAGCTGGAGGTGACCGACGAGGTCTTCGAGTCGGCCCACTCCGTCGTCTTCGACGAGGCCGAGAACCGTATGCACACGATCAAGGCGGTCATGGTGGCCACCCTCTCCGCCGCTGAATAGCCATGTGCCCGATCGGGTGACCGTTCGCGGTCTTCCTGCCGGTGGGCGCAGTCGTCTCCGCGCTCTACGGCCGGCGCCACTCGCGGCCGGCCCCGGGCGGACGACGCGGACGGCCGGAACGATCTGGTCGGCGCCGCCTCGGTGGAGTGAGCCCCGGCGCGCCGGTCAGCGCCGGGCGGGCAGCGTGAACCAGACCGCCTTGCCCCGCTCCGTCGGGCGGTGCCCGCAGTCCGAGCTGAGCGTGCGGACGAGCAGCAGCCCGCGCCCGTGCTCCTGCCACGGGTCGGGCGCATGAGCCGGCGCCGCCGGTGAGAGATCGCCGGGCGGCGCCGGATCGGCGTCGTGCACCTCCACCTGGCAGCCCGTGGGCAGCAGCTCGATCACCAGCTGTATGGGCACCCCGCACCGGGTGTGCTCCACCGCGTTGGCCACCAGCTCCGCCGTGAGCAGCTCTGCCGTGTCGCTGTCCGCGGACGCCTCGATGTCCGCCAGCGCTGCGCGGACCACCGCACGGGCCATGGGCACCGCTGCCGTGGTGTGCGGCAGCGCGATGCGCCAGGAGGCGGTCTCGGCGGAGTCGGCGGCTTCGGGCAAGGCGTATGTCCGTTCGGTGGCGGTGGTGTGTTCACCCTACGAACAGCCGGAGGCCGGTCCAGGCCCCGGGGGGCTGCCGCCGTGACCTGTGCCGGAAACGGGACGGGATCCCAGCACTGTCACAACACGGATATCGCGCACTCGTGACGGCAGTCACAGATGAGTGATAACTTCGAGAGGCAGGCAGCAGGCCGACCGCCCGCCGAAGGAGGCCCCACTCCATGAGCCCCTTTTCCGGTTCCGCGACGCGCACCGAGCGCTGGCGCCATCTGCGGCTGACGCTCCAGGACGGCGTGGCGAGCGTGACGCTCGACCGGCCCGACAAGCTCAACGCCCTCACCTTCGGCGCCTACGCCGACCTGCGCGATCTGCTCGCCGAGCTCTCCCGGGAGCGGTCGGTGCGGGCCCTCGTGCTCGGCGGCGAGGGCCGTGGCTTCTGCTCGGGCGGCGACGTCGACGAGATCATCGGCGCGACCCTGTCGATGGACACCGCGCAGCTCCTCGACTTCAACCGGATGACGGGACAGGTCGTCCGCGCGATCCGCGAGTGCCCCTTCCCGGTGATCGCCGCGGTCCACGGCGTCGCCGCCGGAGCGGGTGCGGTGCTGGCGCTGGCCGCCGACTTCCGGATCGCCGACGCGTCGGCGAGGTTCGCCTTCCTGTTCACCAAGGTCGGGCTGTCGGGCGGCGACATGGGAGCGGCGTACCTGCTGCCCCGGGTGGTCGGGCTGGGCCACGCCACGCGGCTCCTCATGCTCGGCGAGCCGGTGCGCGCACCCGAGGCCGAACGGATCGGCCTCCTGAGCGAGCTCGTCGACGAGGGCCAGGCGGACCGGCGCGCCGCCGAGCTGGCCCGGCGTCTCGCCGACGGCCCGGCCCTGGCGTACGCCCAGACCAAGGCGCTGCTCACCGCGGAACTGGACATGCCGCTCGCCGCGGCGGTCGAGATGGACGCGGCCACGCAGGCGCTCCTGATGAACGGCGAGGACTACGCGGAGTTCCACGCCGCGTTCACGGAGAAGCGCCCGCCCAAGTGGCAGGGCCGCTGACATGGCTGCCGCCTCCCTGCCGTTGCCGGACCCCGGCCCGTCCCCCGGCGGCCCGCTCCCCGCCGGTGCGGGTGACGCCGTCGCCCCCGAGACATCCCCCGGACCGGCCCTCGCCGCGGCCGCCGCCGTCGCCCCCGTGCCGCCGTCGGCATCGGGACCGGGCCCAGCCCCCGCCACGCCCGCGTCCGGAGCTCCGCACGCCGACGCGCCCGAGGGAGGCCCCGTCCCGTCGGACGCTCACCCCCTGCGCGTCGCCGTCATCGGCGGCGGCCCCGGAGGGCTGTACGCCGCCGCGCTGCTCAAGCGGCTCGACCCGGCCCGCGACATCACCGTCTACGAACGCAACGCGCCCGACGACACCTTCGGCTTCGGCGTCGTCCTGTCCGACGAGACGCTCGGCGGCATCGAGCACGCCGACCCCGTGGTCTACGGCGCCCTGCAGGACGAGTTCGTCCGCTGGGACGACATCGACATCGTCCACCGCGGACACTCGCTCACCTCCGGCGGGCACGGCTTCGCCGCTCTCGGCCGGCGCCGTCTGCTGGAGATCCTCCACGAGCGCTGCGCGTCCCTCGGCGTCCGTCTCCGCTTCCGCACCCCCGCGCCGCCCGCCGCGGAACTCGCCGCCGGCCACGACCTCGTCATCGCCGCCGACGGTGTCCACAGCGCGACCCGCGACGCCCACGCCGACGTCTTCGGGCCCCGGATCACCACTCACCGCTGCCGCTACATCTGGCTCGCCGCCGACTTCGCCTTCCCCTCCTTCCGGTTCGAGGTCGCCGAGACCGAGTACGGCGTCATGCAGCTGCACGGCTACCCGTTCTCCGCCGACGCCTCCACCGTCATCGTCGAGATGCGCGAGGAGGTCTGGCGCGCCGCGGGCTTCGACGAACTCGGTGAGCAGGAATCCGCCGCCCGCTGCGCCAAGGTCTTCGCCGAGGCGCTCGACGGCCGCCCCCTGCGCGGCAACTCCTCCGCCTGGATCGCCTTCCGCACCGTCGTCAACGACCGCTGGTCGCACGGCAACACCGTGCTCCTCGGCGACGCCGCCCACACCGCGCACTTCTCCATCGGCTCGGGCACCAAGCTCGCCGTCGAGGACGCCCTCGCCCTCGTCGCCTGCGTCCAGGAGCAGCCCGACCTGCCCGCGGCCCTCGCCGCGTACGAGAGCGAGCGCCGCCCCGTCGTCGAGTCCACCCAGCGGGCGGCGGCCGCGAGCCTGCGTTGGTTCGAGGAGCTCGCGACCTACCTCGACCAGCCTCCCCGGCAGTTCGCCTTCAACCTCCTCACCCGCAGCCGCCGCGTGACCCACGACAACCTGCGGCTGCGCGACCCCGCCTTCACCGGGGCCGTCGAGCGGGACTTCGGCTGCCCGCCGGGCACACCGCCCATGTTCACCCCCTTCCGCCTGCGCGGACTGACTATGCGCAACCGCGTCGTCGTCTCGCCCATGGACCTGTACGTCGCCGAGGACGGACTCCCCGGCGACTTCCACCTCGTCCACCTCGGTTCCCGCGCACTGGGCGGCGCGGGCCTGGTGATGACCGAGATGGTGTGCGTGAGCCCCGAGGGCCGGATCACCCCGGGCTGCACCGGGCTCTACACCGCCGAACAGGCCACCGCATGGCGCCGCGTCACCGACTTCGTCCACCAACGGGCAACGGGCGCGGCGATCGGCGTCCAGCTCGGCCACTCCGGCCGCAAGGGCTCCACCAAGCTCATGTGGGAAGGCATCGACCAGCCCCTGGAACAGGGCAACTGGCCCGTGTCCGCCGCCTCCCCGATCCCGTACAGGCACGGCGTCAACCAGATCCCGCACGCGCTCGACCGCGCGGGACTGGCCGAGATCCGGGCCCAGTTCGCCGAAGCCGCCCGCCGCGCCGCCGACAGCGGCTTCGACCTCCTCGAACTCCACTGCGCGCACGGCTACCTGCTCTCCGGCTTCCTCTCGCCGCTGACCAACCACCGCACGGACGCCTACGGCGGTTCCCTGGAGAACCGGCTGCGCTTTCCCCTCGAAGTCTTCGACGCCGTGCGGGAGATCTGGCCCGAGGAGCGGCCCATGACCGTTCGCATCTCGGCCACCGACTGGGCGGACGGCGGCACCACAGCCGAGGACTCCGTGGCCGTGGCCCGCGCCTTCGCCGCCCACGGAGCCGACGCCATCGACGTCTCCACCGGCCAGGTCGTACCCGACGAACGCCCCGAGTACGGCCGCTCCTACCAGACCCCGTACGCGGACCGCATCCGCAACGAGGCCGGAGTGCCGGTCATCGCCGTGGGCGCCATCTCCTCCTGGGACGACGTCAACTCGATCCTGCTCGCGGGCCGGGCCGACCTCTGCGCCCTGGCCAGACCCCACCTCTACGACCCCCACTGGACCCTGCACGCGGCGGCCGACCAGGACTACCAGGGCGACGCGGCCCCCTGGCCGCTCCCGTACCGCGCGGGCAGCCGCAAGCCCCCGACGGGCCGCACCGACGCGCCCAGGCCCCGGCTCACGCTCGGCTGATCAGGCCCTGTCGCCGAGCACGAACGCCGCCCCGGCGTCCCGCAGCCGCGCGTGCAGCCGGGCGAACACGTCCGCCGAGCGTCCGCCCGGCCAGCCCTGGGGCAGCAGCTCGGCGGGCAGGCCCGGGTCCGCGTACGGCAGCCGGCGCCAGGAGTCCAGGGCCGGCAGGTAGTCCCGGTAGGCGTCCTCGGCCGGGGTGTCGTCCCGGGCCTCCCAGGAGCGCAGCACCGGCTCATGCAGATCGAGGAACTCCTCGTGCTGCTTGGCGATCGCCGCCAGGTCCCACCAGCGCGAGACCGCCTCCGCCGTCGGGGTGAAGCCGAGGTGCTCGCCGCGGAACAGGTCCACGTACGTGTCGAGCTGGAGGCGGCGCAGGGTGTGCTGCGTCTCGTCGAACAGGCGGGCAGGAGCGATCCACACCCCCGGCGCCGCAGCCCCGAAGCCCAGCCTGACCAGCCGGGAGCGCAGCAGATGGCGCTTGTGACGTTCCGCCTCGGGCACCGAGAACACGGCGATGACCCAGCCGTCCGCGAGGTCGGCGGACGAGCCCGCGTAGATCCGCCGGTCGCCGTCGTCGAGGAGCTGACGGGCGTCGGCGGACAGGGTGTAACCGGCGGCGCCGTCCTCCGTGCGCTCGGGCACCAGCAGACCGCGGCGCTTGAGCCGGGACACCGAGGAGCGTACCGACGGCGCGTCCACGCCGAGGACGCCCAGCAGCCGGATGAGCTCGGCCACGGCGAGGGAGCCCGTGTGCTCGCGCCCGTAGGCGCCGTACAGGGTGACGATCAGGGATCGCGGGGTGTGCTGCTCGGCCACGCGATCACTCTAGAGCGCGCAGGCGGAAGCGCTGCAGCTTGCCGGTCGGTGTACGCGGCAGGGCGTCGAGGAAGACGATCTCGCGCGGACACTTGAACGGCGCGAGGCGCTGCTTGACCGACGCGGTCAGCGCCTCGGCCGTGCCGTCGCCGCGCACCGCGCCGTCGCGCAGCACCACGTAGGCGACCACGACCTGGCCGCGCAGATCGTCCGGGCGTCCGACGACCGCCGCCTCGGCCACGTCCGGGTGGTGCAGCAGGGCGTCCTCCACCTCGGGACCCGCGATGTTGTAACCGGCCGAGATGATCATGTCGTCGGCGCGTGCGACGTAGCGGAACCAGCCGTCCGGCTCGCGCACGTAGGTGTCGCCCGTGATGTTCCAGCCGCGCCTGACGTACTCCGTCTGCCGCGGGTCGGACAGGTAGCGGCAGCCGACCGGTCCGCGCACGGCCAGCAGCCCCGGCTCGCCGTCGGGCAGCGGGTCGCCCTCTGCGTCCACCACGCGCGCCTGCCAGCCCGGCACGGGGACCCCGGTGGTGCCCGGCCGGATCGCGTCGTCGGCCGCGGAGATGAAGATGTGCAGCAGTTCGGTGGCGCCGATGCCGTTGATGAGGCGCACACCCGTCCGCTCGTGCCAGGACTGCCAGGTGGCCGCGGGCAGGTTCTCACCGGCCGACACGCAGCGCCGCAGAGAGCGGATGTCGTGCCCGTCGAGGTGGTCCAGCATCACGCGGTAGGCGGTGGGCGCCGTGAACAGGACCGACACCCGGTGCTCCGCGACGGCCGGCAGCAGCTGAAGGGGGCCGGCCTGTTCCAGCAGCAGCGTGGACGCCCCGGCCCGCATCGGGAACACCACGAGCCCGCCGAGGCCGAAGGTGAACCCCAGCGGGGGACTGCCCGCGAACACGTCGTCCGCCTGGGGCCGCAGCACGTGGGCCGAGAAGGTGTCGGCGATCGCGAGGACGTCCCGGTGGAAGTGCATGCACCCTTTGGGACGGCCCGTGGTCCCGGAGGTGAAGGCGATCAGCGCCACGTCGTCGGCCGCCGTCGCGACAGCCGCGTACGGCTCGGGGGGCCGCGCCGCGGCCCGCCGCAGCAGGTCGTCGGGCGCGTCACCGCCGTACGTGGTGATCCGCAGCCCCGGCACCTCGGCCTTGACCAGGTCGTCGACCGACCGGATGTCGCACAGGGCGTGGCCGGCCCGCGCGATCTCGCACACCGTGGCCAGTTCCTTCGACCGCTGCTGGGCCAGGACGGTGACCGCGACGGCGCCCGCCTTGAGGACGGCGAGCCAGCAGGCCGCGAGATAGGGGGTGGTCGGCCCGCGCAGCAGGACCCGGTTGCCGGGGACCACGCCCAGTTCGCAGGTGAGGACGTGCGCGATGCGGTCGACCTGTTCGCGCAGCTCACCGTACGTCCAGACCGCGCCCTCGCCGGTACGGAAGACGGGCCGGTCCGCGCCGTGGCGCCCGATCGTGCCGTCCAGGAGCTCCGCCGCGCAGTTGAGATGCCGCGGGTAGCGGAGCGAGGGCAGGTCCAAGAGGATGTCCGGCCACTCCCCGGCGGGCGGCAGATGGTCGCGCGCAAAGGTGTCCAGGTGGGCCGAGGGTGTCAGCTCCATGGGGTCGCCCCTCTTCTGGTGGTGGGGTCGCGAAACGAGCGTATCGTGATGGTGACGACAGTCAACGGTGCGCGATACTGTGCTTTTCGCCGGGGAACACCCCGCGCCTCCGGCCGTCCGAAGTGGGGAGCGAATGCCCGTATTCTCACTCGATCCGGTACATACCGCCTGGTGCGCCGAGCTGCGCGCCACGGCCATGACCCGATTGGCTCCGCTCGCCGAGAAGGGCGAACCGGGCCACGTCAACCGCCCCTTGGTGACCGCCCTCGGCGAACTCGGCCTGCTGGAGCGCCTCTTCACGGCGGGCGCCCTCGAACTGTGCCTGCTGCGCGAGTCCCTGGCGTACGGCTCCACGGAGGCCGAGACCGCCCTCGCGCTCCAGGGCCTCGGCACCTCTCCCCTCGTCCAGGCGGGTACCGAGGAGCAGCGCCGGCGCTGGCTGCCCGAGGTCGTCGCCGGACGGGCCGTCGCGGCCTTCGCGCTGAGCGAGCCCGACGCCGGTTCGGACGCCGCCGCGCTCATGCTGAAGGCGGTGCCCGACGGCCGCGGCTGGCGCCTGAGCGGCGAGAAGCGCTGGATCTCCAACGCACCGGAGGCCGACTTCTACTCCGTCTTCGCACGGACCACCGAGGGCGCGGGAGCCCGCGGCGTCACCGCGTTCCTCGTCCCCGCCGACCGTCCCGGACTGAGCGGCACGCCGCTCGACATGCTCTCCCCGCACCCGATCGGCGCCCTGGCCTTCGACGACGTCCCCGTGACCGCCGACGACCTGCTCGGCGAGCCGGACCGCGGCTTCCGCGTCGCGATGAACACGCTCAACCTCTTCCGGCCCAGTGTCGGAGCGTTCGCGGTGGGCATGGCGCGCGCGGCCCTGGACGCGACCCTCACGCACACCGCGCACCGCAGAGCCTTCGGCGGCACGCTGGGCGACCTGCAGTCGGTGTCCCACACGGTCGCCGAGATGGCCACGCGTACCGAGGCCGCCCGCCTGATGGTGTACGCGGCGGCCTGCGCGTACGACGAGGGGGCGGCCGACGTGCCGACGCGGTCCGCGATGGCGAAACTGCTCGCGACCGAGACCGCCCAGTACGTCGTCGACTCGGCCGTCCAACTGCACGGCGCCCGCGCCCTCCAGCGCGGCCACCTGCTCGAACACCTCTACCGAGAGGTCCGCGCGCCCCGGATCTACGAGGGCGCGACCGAGGTCCAGCGCACGATCATCGCCAAGGAGCTGTACGCCGAGGAGGCCGCCCGATGAGCCTGCAACGGCACAACCCGGCCGAGCTGTCGCCCCCCACCGGCTTCTCCCACGCCGTCACCGCGTCCGGTACGCGGCTGGTGTTCCTGGCCGGTCAGACCGCTCTGGACACCGAGGGCAAGGTCGTGGGGACCACGCTGCCCGAGCAGTTCGAGACGGCCCTGACCAACCTGCTCGCCGCTCTCGCCGCGGCCGGCGGCACCCCGCACGACCTCGCCCGCGTCACCGTCTACGCCACCGACGTGGCCGACTACCGGGCCCACGCCGTCGAACTGGGCCGCATCTGGCGCCGTCTGGCGGGCCGCGACTACCCGGCGATGGCCGTGATCGGCGTGGTCAGGCTGTGGGACGACGCCTGCCTGGTCGAGGTGGACGGGACGGCCGTACTGCCCTGACGGCGACCCCGCGTCCCTGGTGGCGGGCGCATCCGCTGCAATAACATCGTTATCCACCATGGGAGACACCCATCGATGGGAGACGCGATGCCCGAGATCGAACTCGGCGCCGGGAGGATCCCCTACGAGGACACCGGCGGCAGCGGCCCCGTCGTCCTCCTGCTGCACGGCCTCGTGCACGACGCGACCGTCTGGCGCAAGGTCGTAGCCGACCTGCGGCGCGACCACCGGTGCATCGCCCCGACCCTTCCGTACGGCTCGCACCGCACCCCGATGCGCAGCGACGTCCCGCTCACGCCCGACGCCGTCAACGCGCTCGTCGTCGAGTTCATGGAGCGTCTCGGCCTGCGCGACGTCACGCTCGTCGAGAGCGACTGCGGACGGGCGCAGACCGTCGCCGCGAGGCACCCCGAGCGCCTCGCCCGGCTGGTCCTCATCTCCTGCGAGGCGTTCGACAACTACCCGCCCGGCGTTCCCGGCAAGATGATCTCCCTTGTCTGCAAGGTGCCCGGCGGCGTCGCGCTGATGGTGAGGGTGCTGGGGCTCAAGGCGTTGCGCAGGCTGCCGGTCGGCATCGGCGCCCTCGTGAAGCACCCGGTCCCGGACGACATCGTGGACGGATGGCTGCGGCCGCTGCGCACCGACAAGGCCATCAGGGAGGACTTCCGCCGCTACAACGCGGGCGTGCGCCGCACCGAACTGCTCGAAGCGGCCGAGGAACTGTCCTCCTTCGACAGGCCGGCCCTGGTGGTCTGGGCGGCCGACGACCGCATGATGCCGCGCGAGCACGGCCGCCGACTGGCCGAACTGCTGCCGCGCGGACGGCTGTTGGAGATCGAGGACAGCTGCACGCTGGTGGCGGAGGACCAACCGGAGAAACTGGCCGCCGCACTGCGGTCCTTCGTCGCCGAACGGGCCGGCGACCGCCCATGATCGAGTGGTGACCGCCCAAGGGCCGGGCTTAACGTCGAAACAGTGGACTGAACCGCTTTAAACCTGCCGAACGGGTGATATCCGCACAGGATTCCCCACCACAGAGGCACGATGCGCCATGACGACCCCGCAGCCGACACCAGCCCTCTCGGACAGCACTCCCGACAAGGGCGGCGGCGGAAACAGGATGGCGCTTGTGGTCATCGCCTCCTGCCAGCTGATGGTGGTCCTCGACATCACCATCGTGAACATCGCCCTGCCGCACATCCAGACCTCGCTGGACTTCTCCACCACCACCCTGTCGTGGGTGCTCAACGCCTACACGCTGACCTTCGGCGGGCTGCTGCTGCTCGGCGGGCGCGCCGGTGACATCCTCGGCCGTCGCCGCGTGCTCGTCTCCGGCATCCTGCTGTTCGTCGTCGCCTCGCTGCTCGGCGGGCTGGCGCAGAACGGCGGACAGCTCCTCGCCGCCCGTGCCCTCCAAGGCGTCGGCGGCGCGATCGCCTCGCCCACCTCGCTGGCGCTGATCAGCACCACCTTCAAGGAGGGCCCGGAGCGCAACCGGGCCTTCGGCGTCTTCGCGGCCGTCTCGGCCGGCGGCGGCGCGATCGGCCTGCTGGCGGGCGGCATGCTCGTCGAATGGCTCGACTGGCGCTGGGTGCTGTTCGTCAACGTGCCGATAGGTCTGCTGATCGCCATCGCCGCACCGCGCTGGATCAGGGAGTCCGAGCGGCACCCGGGCCACTTCGACCTCCTCGGCGCCCTGACCTCCACCCTCGGCATGACGGCGCTCGTCTACGGGTTCATCCGCGCGGCGCAGGAGGGCTGGCGCGACGCGCTCACCCTGGCGTCCTTCGGGGCGGCCCTGGTGATGCTCGCAGCCTTCGTCACCGTCGAGCGGCGCTCGAAACAGCCGATCATCCCGCTGCACATGTTCGCCGACCGCAACCGGGCGGGCACGTACAGCATCATGCTGTGCCTCGCGGCGGCGATCTTCGGGATGTTCTTCTTCCTCACCCTCTTCGTCCAGAACGTACTGGACTTCAGCCCTCTCCAGGCCGGACTCGCCTTCCTGCCGGTCAGCGCCGTGATCGCGGTCGGCGCCGGACTCGCCTCGCACCTGCTGCCGAAATACGGCCCGAAGCCGTTCATGGTGACCGGTGCGCTCCTGGCCGCGGCCGGGCTGGCGTGGCTGACACTGACCGATGTCCACTCCACGTACGCCGGCAGCGTCCTCGGGCCGATGCTGGTCTTCAGTCTCGGCATGGGCATGCAGTTCGTCTCGATCACCCTGATGGCGCTCTCCCGGGTCCCGAGGCACGAGTCCGGCGCGGCCTCCGGCCTGCTGAACACCACGCAGCAGGTGGGCGGTTCCCTCGGACTGTCCATCCTCGTCACCGTCTTCGGCACGGCGAGCGCCAACGAGGCCAAGGACCAGATCCCCCGCTTCATGGCCCAGGCGACACCGGCGGAACGGATCCGCTTCGAGCGCACCGGGCAGCTGCCGGCGCCGTGGAGCGACGAGATCCTGACCTCGGGTGTGTCCGCCGCCTTCATCGTGGCCGCCGTCTTCGCCGCCCTCGGCGCGGTGCTCGCGCTGCTCGTCATCCAGGTCCGCCCCGACGACCTGGAGCGCCTCAAGGGCCGGGTGAAGCCCGAGCCCTGAGCCTCCCGGGCCGGCCCGGTCAGGACCGGCGGCCGGAGCCTCGAACGGCCCGTGCGAGGGCCCCGGCACATCCTCGTGCCGGGGCCCTCGTCCGAGTGGTCGCGACAGGCTCAGCTCATCGCAGAGGGACCCAGGCTGCGTCCGCGTCCGCGCTCGCCCCGGGCACCGACTGCCATGGCCAGGGCGCAGAGCAGGGCGACAACGCCGACGATCACGTTGTTGACGACGGTCCGCGTGGTGTCGACGTTTCCGGCGACGACCCACGGCGCGATGATCGTGAAGGCGCCTATGGCGCATCCTGCCCATGCCATGGCGTGGGTGCGTTCGTACGCCGATCCCAGGCCGCCCATGCAGGCTGCGTAGGCGATACCGAGGATCAGGTTGGTCACCGCGAGGGCGGTGAGGCCGCTGAATCCGGCTATCCACGGCGATGCCGCCAGGTAGACGCCGGTCAGCAGTGCCAGGGCTTCGACGGCCTGGGCCGCGGGATTGGTCGTCGCCCGCTCGAAGCGGGAACGCATCTCGGCCAGGTCCGGGTGTTGTGTGATGTCTGAACGGGTGGTCATGGTGGGCCGCCTCCTGTCAGCAGCCTTATCTGTCCTTTATGTCCATGGAACGCCTGTCGGACCGCGAGGTCAATGGGTAACTTTCCGGTGCCCCGGCCCCACGGGCACCGCGTCGGAGCTCCTCAGGCCGGAGGTCTGTCGTCCGTCCCGCCGGATCCCCGGCCGGGGCCGACATCGTTGCCGTACCGGCTCTCGCGGGCAGTTCGCCCCTCCGCGCCCGCGGCTTCGCCGTCGCTCTCGTGAGCTGCGGCCCCGGCGTCGCCGAGCAGGCCGGAGCTGGCCAGCAGGAAGCCCAGCTGGGCACGGCTGCTGCTGTCGAAGCGCTCCGAGACCTTGCGGATGTGGGCGACGACGGTGCGGCGGCTCAACCCGATCCTGCGGGCGATGCGTTCGTCCGTCTCGCCGGCGACCATGGCCCGCAGGATGACGCGCTGGATGTCGTCCGTCACGGGAGTGTCCCGGGGACCGGCCGCCGACGGGTCGACCGGTGCGGCCCGGGCCCAGTGCCGCTCGAACATGACGGTGAGGTACCGGATCAGGGCGGGATGCCGTACCGCCATCGCCGCGTCGGCCGTCTCCTCCCCGATGGGGATGAAGGCGACGTCCTGGTCGCAGATGATCAGGCGGTCGAAGAACTCGGCAAGCGTGCGGACTTCGGCGCCCTCGGCGGTGATCTGCTCGATGTAGGCCAGGGTCGGCTTGTGTGTCCGCACCGAGTGCTGATACAGCGTCCGCTGCCGTACGCCGCGAGCCAGCAGCGGCAGGCTCCGTCCCAGCGCCTCGTGCAGCAGCTCGACCGATCGCCCGCCCCCCGGCTGGGCGGTGATGAGTTCTTCGCGGCAGGCGTTCACGGCGGCCTCCAGCGCGGCACTGATGGCGCGCATGCCGCGGATGACGGTGAGCGACTGTTCTTCCCGGCCTCTGGCCTCGGAATAGACGGCGTCGTACGCCCCCACGGCGGCGCGGATCTCCGCCGCTTCCCTCTGGAGGCGTGTCATCGCCTCCTCGAGCGGGCGGAGGGCGGCCTCGGCGGCGACGGACGGCGGCACCGGGAAGGCCAGGCCGTTGGAGTTCTGCGACTCGATGACGAGGTGAAGTCTCTTCAGGCAATCCGGCACGGCCTCGAAAAAGATATCTCCTTCAACTACCGCTCGGCGGTAGTGCTCCTTTGCCCAGTCACAGGGCTCCGCCGCGTCAACTATGCCGCACTTGGGCGCCCTTGAGCAGATTTGATGTCGCTTCACAGATGTGAAATGTAACATCACGCAGCCGGTCCAATCCGACTTTTCGCTCCGGGTTCGGTAAGGATCAATGATGAGGATCGCTGCTGGGGGGAAGCGGTCACGCTTTGCCCTCGGTCCGGTCCGTGCAGTCTCACATCACATCAGCACGGTAAGGAATTCCCATGCGCAGTCTTTGTCAGACCATGTTCGGTGCCGCGGTGCTCGCCGCGGCGCTCGCGGTCTTCATCGGTGGGCCGGCGGCCTCCGCCGGGGCGTCCGCACCGCTCCCGGCCGGCCCCACGGCCGTCGACGGAGACCCGGCCTGGGGCTGAGAAGCGATCATGCGCCGGGAGCGATGAGGCCCCGGCGCATGTCCGTGCCCGCGGTTCATCACAAGGTTTCGAACGGGGGAGTGAAGTGGACGGTGCTCTCGAACTTCATGTAGGTGCATATGTGGACATTCCTGTATCGATAGAGCTCCTTCCGGGGCTGTCGGTCCTCTCGGCCCTGGCGGACGTACTCGGCATCCCGCAGGGCGTGCCCGTGAGCCGGCGCAGACTTCTGCGGAAGGACTGCCCCGAGCAGCTGATGGAGGCCATGGGGCCCCTCGCCGCTTCGGGGTCCCTTCGCGTTCTCGCCGTGCTCTCGATGGGGGGCTCCCCGGGGGCTGACGGCATGCGGGACGAGATCCGGAGAGTTGCCGACATCCCGTCGGATTCACTGCTCGCCGATCTGGAGCGGACGTTCGGCGGGGAAGTGCCGCCCGCGTGGCGTAAAGTCGCCGATAATCCGGCTGATTTCCTTGCCGTTTACCGTCGTACGGCCGAAACGGTATGGGACTCGATCGCTCCTGTGTGGCGGAGCGGAAAGCCCTTGCTGGAACGGGAAATCGAGCGAGTCGGTGTGGCCTCGGTCACGGGGACCATGAGTGCTCTTCTCGCCAATCTGAGCCCGAGGATCAGATTTGTCGACGGAAATGTACTGCTTCCCGGCAACGCACCGAGAAGCAATGGCGTCGCGGTCCGGAAAATGACACTCATGCCCCTGGTCTCGGGCACGCGCGCGTGTGTCCATCGCGTCGACAGGGACGGCCACGCGTACATCGGCTATCCCGTCGCCGGGCTCTCTCCGCTCCTCCAGGGAGAGAAGGCGAGGACCGGACTGGGGGCCGACGCGCTCGCCATGACGCTCGGCGAGCTGCGGGCCGTCATCCTGCGCAAGGGCAATCAGCCCGTCTCCATGGGGAAGTTGGCCGACCTGCTGCACTGCACCGCCGGCACCGTGACCTACCACTGCCGGCAGCTGGAACAGGCCGGCCTGCTCTTCCGCGAACGGCAGGGGCGAGAGGTCCGGATACTGCGCACGCTCAGAGGAGACGCACTGGTGGACGCCCTGTCATGACAGCCGACAAGAAGGCGGATCTCGTCGTCCTGGTCTCCGGATCGGGG